>NZ_JAJQYA010000001.1:0-390935 GCF_021729155.1 Membranihabitans marinus
CAGAAGCAGTACTATTTTTAATGGGTAGTACAGCAATGAATCGGCCCGAGTATAATTATCCGATATATCAATTTAGTACATCATCTGAACTTGATTTTTATTAAATGGATTTAGGAAGATATAATCAATGAAGTTGTTATATTATGTTTACCACATAAAATTTTTTATACGCCTTAGCCTTTTGAGGGGCTGACGTCTAAAAAATTTTCCATGGAAAACGCGTTACTTTAAAAAATTTTTATTTTAGCACCATGAATTCACTAGAACTATAAATACACACTTTTCTGAACACTACCATAAACTATAAGAGAAACTGTAGTGAGAAGAAAAAAAATGATAGACTTAAGATTGGCATATAATAAAAATGGAATTCCTAGCCACACTAGAAATTCCAATTGAAGAATTTAAGATATTTAACCACTATGGTTTTTTATCAATTCGAAAATTCCACATATAAAGACTGAATAAAAAATGATCTATGTAGAAATTAACAATTACAGTATTAAAGCCTCTTGAGAATAAAGACTAAATAATGGGGAATATTAATCCAATTTTAGTACAGATCCAGCTATATGACGTGTTCCATTATCGATATTGTAGTAATAGGTTACCAAAACTCGATTGTCATCCAACATCACAGCCCATGGATAGCCCAAATCAGTACTACCTCCATCATCTCTGATAACAAATTCTTTAGACGTTGCGAAATCATCACATTCGGCATTTAGTATTCGAGCTCGGATTCCATAGGGTTTTGATCGATAACCATACACCAACAATACCCTATTGTCGGGCAAACGCAATGCCTGAAGTGGATAACCCTTAAAACCCATAGGTTGCCAGGGTTGAAAACTCTTACCCCCATCAACAGATCGTGCAATACAAGCCTGACCATCGAAATTGGCCGTTCTCAGAAATGCCACTAAATCTCCTTTCGGAGTTTCATATATAGAAGTCTCGTTAAAGTCTATCTTATCATCCACGGCCACTGTTGAAGCCAATTCCCATGTCATTCCCTTGTCCTCAGAAATCAGAAGACTCGTCATTTTTCTAGCAATATTATCTTTGTCATAACTGGTGGCTACTACCCAAAACAGTCTTCCATCTTTACCCTCTGTCAATGCTCCTCTATTGAGAGAAGGAAAAGGATCTCCTTTAGCGGTATAGCGCACTTCTGAAGGAATACTGGGTGGGTAATATGGGCCCTTCCAAGTTTCTCCTCCATCGAATGATCGCAGATAATAACCTCCTAAGGCAATGGCTCCCTTTATATTTTGTGAAACGGGCTGTTTTAAATTGGGCAAACCATCATCCCGCACAGCGGCCCAGCCATAGCTAGTACACAACATAGACCCATCTTTGAGCAACAACATACAGGGATCTTGTGATCCTCCATAGGGATGAGCGTATAACAATTCTGGTTCTGATGTCCATGATAGTCCATTGTCTCTAGATCTTACATAGACCAAATAGCTATTGGGGTCCACATGATAATTTTTTCCTTCTCCGAATATCGCTCTATTGGGTGCCCTTCTAAAGGCAACCAGGATTTCGCCATCTTGTTTTTTGACTACGGATGGAAAAGCAGAGAAAAAATCGTCGTCTTCATAAATAATAATATCCTCAATTTTGGAAAGACCAGAATGTCCTTTGTCCTCTACCTGACCCCAGACAGGAGTTTGGAATACAGAAAGAAAAACTAGGCAAAAAAAACAATTAATATATGTATTAATACTATTCATAATTTTAAGTAAATTTCAAAATATCTCTATCAATTCTTTAAAGGATTATGATTTAATAGTCTCCTTTTTCAATTTTTCTTGGTAGGCTTTCTTGGCCTCGATATCTTCTTTGGCAGACTCTCCAAAATACACCATACCGAGAACAGTTCTAGATCTGGTCTCACTTTGATTGGCATTGGCGCTATGAATGGTCATAGAATGATGAGTCAACACATCGCCAACAACAGCGGGAACAGATACTTCATCCTTTAGATCCGCCTCAGTGCCATAATCAACAATGCCTTGCGAAAATCCTAATATTTCACTTCTGCCATGTTCTCTCATCGGCAATTTATTAGACCCAGCCACATATTTAAGACAACCATTCTCTTCATCTACATCTTCTAATGGTATCCAAAACGTTATAGCACTTTGTGGCTCCAACATAAAATAATAACCATCCTGATGAGGGGGGGTGGGTTTCCCAATTTTAGGTGGTTTATTAAAATATTCAACAAAGCCTTTTCCCATTTTTTCCCCTAATAGCAGTTCCGCCATTTTCTCAATTTTACTACCACGCAACCATTTTTCAAAAAAAGGATCGTAATTGGACAAATAGAACATTTGCTTAATCGAAGATTTATCTTTTTCATCTTCATAAAACACGTGTTCTGGGGGTAGAATTGGTGCCACATTCTCGATATAGTCGGCTAAATGTTGCTTAATTTCCGCTATTTCATCTCCGTCAAAAAAACCCTTAAGATGTAAATATCCACAATCTTCAAACTCTTGTTTTAGTTGTTGCATATCCGTATTTATCATAATCAGTTTATTTTTAAATAATTTACATAATCCAATTGAGTAATACCATTTTGTTTGTATGTATGGTTAGGGTAAGTTTCATTTATATAATTCATCTCTTCGGTATAACGATCTAATTTATCAGAATCTAAAAAAGGATCTTTACTGTCTTTCCTCCACTGAATCATGGCCGCCAGTAACTCCTGCAATACTGCACTGTATTTAGGATCTTGAGATAAATTCTTCCATTCCCATGGATCATTTTCTAAATCATATAATTCATAGGTAGGTGGGTTTTTCCAAATCTTATACATTTCTTGCACATCAGCACCAGCTTGTTGAATCTCATCGTAATTGGCCCCCGAATAAAACTTTTCGCTGGCATAGGTATGATATGCGGGAAAATCCTGTCGACCTACATCGATATTGTGAATCAATTTGTAACGGCGATTTCTAATACTTCGTCGAGGATAATACATAACCGGAGAAGCTCCCTCACCATCGGCTGCCAAATAAGGCCTCCAATGATCATCTCTACCATCCTCATCCAACAAAGTCAATAGCGACATTCCGGGCAATTCTTCAGGTATTGGCTGCTCGGCAACATCTAGAAAAGTAGGAAGTAAATCAATGACAGAAATTAATGCATGACTTACCGTATTTGAAAATTTATATTTATCCGGCCAATGAACAATAAAAGGAATTTTTAAACCTCCTTCATAATTGGTCAACTTCCCACGACTAAACTGAGCCCCATGATCGCTCATATAAATCACCATGGTATTCGACAGATCACCAATACTATCCAACAGCATACCCACCGACTCGTCTAGGCGATTCATACAGTTGTAATATTTTTGGGTAACTTTTCTTAACCTTTCGGTATTGACACCAACAAAGGGCAAGGTAGTGGTGATCTCACTGGTGTCGACTTTAATGCTTGGCAAACCATCAACATCATTTTGAAATGGCAAATGAGCATCGGGAAAATTAACCATTAAAAAATAAGGCTGATCCCGACTATTACTTATAAACTTTTTTGCTTCATGGGCATAGGCAGACAAATCTTTTTTAGCAAAATTCGAAGTATTTAATTCAGACAAATTAAAATCGAAAATAGAATCAGGATTAACGTGAATTTTGCCTAAACAACCCGTATTATAGCCAGCTTCATTGAGATAATTGGGCAAGACCTTCATCCCTTCGTACATACTATACCCTTGGGTAGCCCAGCCCAATTGTCCATTTTGATGAGGGTATAATCCTGTAAAAATGCTGGCCCTTGATGGACTACATACAGCATAGGTAGTATAGGCATTAGTAAATCGCATACCTTGTTTGGCCAATTCATCAATATTCGGGGTATGAACAATGGAATTGCCATAGCAACCTAAATCGGAACTATTGTCTTCTGAAACAATTAACAAAATATTGGGCCGTCTTACTGGATCATCTTCCTGACAACTACTAAACAATAGAACTATAGCAAAAATACATCCTAGATATTTCATCGTTATATAGTTTAATCAATTTAACTCGATCCAGTAATAAAGGCTTTATTTGCCCGGATATTCTTCTTCTTTCCAACTTCCATCATCCTCTACCTGATTCCATAGATCCAATCCGGTAAATATCTGTTCTGGATCATTGCCCTTACCAAATTTTTCTGGCAATGGTTTATATCTCGCTGGATTACCATAGGCCAAAGAATCAGAAGGAATATCCTTAAGGACTACAGCACCAGCACCAATAAATACATTATCACCTATATTTACTCCCGGGCCGATAGTGACGCCACCTCCAATAACTACATGATTTCCTATGACTACTTTGGCAAGCCCAGAAACTCTCATTGGCAATCTTGCATTGAGAATATTCACTCCAGGTCCAATAAATACCATGTCTCCAATACTAGTATTACTTGGGATGTATACATTGGCCATGACTTTTACCCCCTTACCAATTTTCAAATTTCCTTCCAAAGTCGTCCCGTGGAGCAATACTACCCGATCTCCAATCTGACAATGAGCTCGGATAGTTACATTGTGTCCACATGTAAATCTATGTCCAATCGTAGTATCGGCATATATCACACTACCACTGTGAATACGAGGATAATCTCCAATGGTTAGTTTTTCCCGCCAATCTTTATAGGTATAGCCCAATATTACATTGGGAGCTACTTCAGCTTCTTTACCCAAAACAAATTGTCCGGATTTCATATTTTCCATAATCCTCTATTTAAATATCCTACTTAGCAAATTCCGCTAATTTTTTAATCGCAACATCAGCACATGCATCACCAGCCGGCGCTTTGTACGGTGGAGTAAATTCATATGCAGAATATATAGCTTCAGGAACGCTATCTTTTTTGTTTTTCCATTCTGGGAAAACTCCATATTTCCCTCTATATCGATAATTACTAGACATATACTCCATATCCTTTACCCCACTGGCATCTGGAATATAACCATATATTCCATCAGTATATCCACAGGTCAAAACAAAGGGAAGCGCACTGTGCTTTTTAATTTTTAAACCGGTTTCAACAAATGTTTCATAAGGCATACCCACAAAACCAACATCTCCAAATCTAGCCACTAAAATATCGAAGGGTAAATGAGTTGGAATATTTCTCCAATTATATGTTTTATGTTGATTAATTGCCCATACATACCACGGACGGATTAAATCAATTAATTTAGCTCGATAAGCGGGAGTTAATGCTTTAGGGAAATTTAAACCTACACAATACAGGGTATTTTCATCGCCTTCATTACCTCTTTTAATAAAGTCATCAATGGTAGCCAAATCCTGCTCTAAGCTTTCTAAGCTAGGTAATTCATCTAAAGGAATTTTTACCTTTTCACGACTCCACTCTATATCGACTCTTTTAGAAGGTTGCAATGATTTCGCGGCAATAATAAATGATTCTCCCAATTGCTCGCCCAATTCTTCGGCTTGTTCAAATGTTCCGATCAACATATGTTTTGAATTGATATTACCTCCACAGCCTTGTAAAAACGCTACAGGGATATCACCCAAATATTTTGACAATATTTGCGAACCGACCTGCGGAAATTGACCATAACTAATCAATTTTTCAGGACTGTAAGCTCCTACTGGATGTCCAGTAAAGAAGCTTAAGGCAGCAACAGGTTTTCCAGCTGCATTCCTAAACACTACAACACCAGCATCGGAATCAATCACTCCTGTATAACCTTCGCCCTTTAAAGTCAAACGATCCTGCTCTCTCATAAAATAAGTCGTTCCATCTAGATGAACACCTTTTCGATTATAGGTGATTCTTTTTTCTTCTGCTACTCCCCATTCTACCGATACAGGCTGTAAATTCTTTTCTAGTTCATGAGCCGCTTTTTTGAATTCTGTTAAAAATTCTCTTCCCAATTCCCAAGACAATAGATAAGGTGTACCCTCCTCAGGTCTTTCAACATCTCTTACTTCGAGATAGGGTATGGTGTGATTATGGGAAGAATTAGCGGTAATATTGGTTGCCGGAATATTTAAAATTTTTGACAATTCCGCTACAGCAACATCATTCAATGTACCTTTTTCTATACCCAACGGAGAAGAAATAATACAATATTTTTCATCCCCTTGTTTAAACAAGACTAGGGTATTTATTAAATCGCCGTGAACTTCTTCAATTTTATGTCCTGTTCTTGAATGACCACTTGGGGTACCGACCTTAGGCGAAATTGAAAAGGATACCGCCGAGACTTCCAGTGGTGTTATTTGACCGTATAAACTTGTAATCGATAACGCTAACAACGCTACGCATAAACTTCTTAATAAATTACTACTTTTTGTTTTCATATTAAAATTTTAAATTCAATTAACAGACTTCATTTACCCGAAAATACCATAACTCAAATGCTGTCAATTTAAGTCATATCCAATGATATCTATCTATTATTCTAGGTCTCTATACTCTGTTAATATTTATATATTATTTTACCTTATTTCCTTTTACAACTACATTTTCCTTTTTAACCCCTCTCTATATTTATTACGAATTACATTTATAATATAGATCCATTTGCAAGGCATATAATGTCGAGTTAACCTTGCGATATCGTCCCTAATTTTCTAATATATTTATCGGTTGAGCCACCGGCGCCAAATGATAGGATTTATCTGGCATCTCAAATTTAAGAGCACCCACACCACTGTTTTCTCCTTCCTCATAAAAAATGAGTAAAATATTACCATCACTTAATTCCACCGTAGCAGGATAAGCACCCCGACTTTCATCCATTTTAAATGGTCCTTGCCAAGACTTACCCTCATCATAACTAATCCGCAGTGCGGTATAAGCCTTGTCCCAATCAAATGTTTCGCTACCTTCCACTCCCCGATAAGTCATTAATATTTCACCAGTGGTCAATCTATTGAAATGTGGAGAATGTGCCAAGAATCCAATAGACTGAACTTCTGACCAAGATTTCCCAACATCATTACTTATAGAATAATGCATGGGCAGTTCTTTTTGACCTCGAAGAGCAGCTAACAAAGTACCATCATTCAATCGAACCACATCAGTTTCAGCAGCTAAAAACAACTCTGCCTCTTCACCAATGGCTATGGGGTCAGTCCAACTTTTCCCTTTATCATAGGACAAAAATACACCTCCCCAAGCATGTTCTGAACCCAGAACTTGTTTGTACACAGGAAATACCAAGGTACCGTTTGACATTTCGCGAATAGGAGCAGAACAATACCAATCCGTTCCAGTAATTGAAACCTGTCTCGGTCGCTCCGTCCATGAATATCCATTGTCAAAAGATTGTATAAATTGGACTCCTACACCTGTTCTTGATTTTGGATTGGACTTTAGATTCAATGAGAAAAAACTGACCATAATAGTACCATCATTCAATTGACTGATGTGCGGATCTCGATTGTCATAGATATCATCAAATATAGTAATGGGTTTGGACCATGTTTTACCTTCGTCTTTCGATCGAACCATACAGATTCTTCCGGCATTGGGATAGCCTTCATTGGGATAAGAAACATGTCCATAACCGCCGTAAAACACCGCTAAAATATCTCCATTTTTTAATTTACAAGCATCGGGAAAAGCTTGATATTCCCCAGCTTCTCCACCTTTTGAAATGATCTGATATTTTGTAGTATCATTATTCTGTACCCACGGAGGTAATCCTCCTAATATCCCAGCAAAACTAGCCTTGGGGAATACAGAAAACATTGCTAGCAGTATTACTAATATTGAATATATTCTATTGACAACCATATTTATTGTATTAATCGATTTCTAATATTGTACCAGCTATATATCTTGTACCATCATTGTGGTTCATATAATATACTACCAATACTTTGTTTTCATCAATGACTACTGACCAAGGGTAACCAATATCATAGCCCCCACCGTCGGTTCTCAAAATGGTTTCTGGTGCAGTTTCATAATCAGTACATTCTTCATTCAAAATTCGAGCTCTAATTCCAAAAGGTTCATGACGATATCCATATACCAACAACACTCTATTGTCGGGTAAGCGAGTAGCTTGCAAAGGGTGACCTTGGAATCCCATTGATTTCCATGGTTGAAATGTTTTTCCTCCGTCAGTAGATCGGGCTATACAAGCTTGATCATCATAATTCGCTGTTCTGAGGAAGGCTACAATATCACCTTTAGGTGTTTCGTAGACTGAGGTTTCATTGAATACCACTTCTTTGTCAGAAGCTACCTCTGAACTGTATTCCCATGTAAGGCCCTTATCTTTGGACACCATTAAATGAGTAGACATATTTTTGGGATTTTCTTCGGTTTTACCGGCAACCACCCAATAAATATCACCATTATTACCCTCGTACAAAGCTCCCCTATTATAGGCGGGCACTGGCTTATTCATAGGATTAATCCTAAAATCTTTAGCCATTTTTGGTGGATAAATTGGACCGTCCCATGTTTCACCACCATCGGTAGAACGAACAATGTAACCCCCTAAAAAGACAGAGCCGTATCTATTTTTTTCGTTCAATTCTGTCAGTTTTGAATAACCATTCGGTCGCACGCTAGCCCAGCCATAACTCGTACATATTATCGTACCGTCTTTCAGTTGGAGCATACATGGATCTTGTGATCCGCCAAAATCATGGGCGTAGATCAGGTCGGGTTTTTTGGACCAAGACAGGCCGTTGTCTCTCGATCTGACCGACACCAAGTAACTGTTGGGATCAACATGCCATGTCACTTTTTCACCAAATACTTCTCTTCGATCCGGAGCTCTCCTAAAAGCAACTATTATTTCTCCATCCTCCTTTTTAATAACAGAAGGGAATGAAGAGAAATATTGCTCATCTTCATATATAACAACATCTTTAATTTTTGTAACTCCAGGTATGGTATCTAACCGAGTTTCTGCTGATGTTACAGCAGAAACTATGGTTAGGTTGGATACAAAATTTATCAATAACAGTATTGCAATACTCTTAATATTAATCATAGTATGAATTTTAATACCCAGGATTTTGGGTCACTTTTGTTTCTAAACTAAGGATGGAACTAGAAATAGGCCACAATAACTTGTCGCTATCATTGTTCAAAGTAGGAACCATTTCCAATACTTTGTCAAAGCGTATCAAATCCCACCATCTTTTACCTTCAAATGCCAACTCTCTCAATCTTTCTTCCAGAATAAAAGCATCGTTTTCTGCCTTAGTTCCAGACACAAATTCTTTGCCGGCAAAATTATCTCCGTAGGCCCGCATTAAGATTTGATTGATTTCTGTACTTGGATCTTGATCTAAAGCATTTTTAATCTCAGCCTTCATCAACAATATGTCAGCATATCGATAGATAATATAATCATCTACATACAATCGCGCTCCACCAGATACGGTTCCCGAACCTTTGGTTCCAATCGTAGTATAGTATACCGTAGGTTGTCCATTGTCGTCCAAGGTGAAAATTTCATAAAAAGTAGCATCTTTTCTAGAATCGGTCACATCGTACAAAGACTTCATAAAGTCAGTAGGTCGAATAATGTTGTTCCCACCTCCTACTGGTCCGATCAAGGCTCTGGTTTCAGCAGTAATATTAGATGGAATGGCACTGTTGATAAGGTAAAGATCTTTGTGATAGTTGTTTCCTACTTCAAATTCTGCGAAACGTGCTGCCATGATGATCTCATCATTTCCTTTGTTCTCATATGCAAACACGCTGGCATAATCATCTAACAAGGCCACATCAGCTGACTCCACTTCAGAAATCGCTGACAATGCGGTTTGAAGATCAGACTGACCTCCGCCCAATACTTTAGCTGACCACAAATACACATCTGCTTTTAGAGCATTGACTCCTGGCTTTGACCAAAAGCTTCTATCAGTATGAATCGAATTATCTGGAAACAACTGATTCGCTTGATCTATATCGCTCTTAATCAAAGTGAATATTTCGGCTTGACTACTTCGCTCTATCTGAGTTACTTCAGCATCAGTACTTTCAGTAGGCTCTATTCTCAATGGTAGATCTCCCCATGTTCTGGTCATCACGTAGTAAGCATAGGCTCTCATGGCATAGGCTTGTGCAAGAATATTGTTTTTATTTTCCTCTGATGCAAAATCTATATCCGGTACATACTTAATAATCAAGTTGGCACTGTTGATTAATGAGTAAAAATTCTGCCAACTAGGTCCAGCATTGTCGGCATGTAAGGTGTTGAAATAGTATTTATCCCAGCCTCCGCCACCGACAATACCCAACGTCAACACGTCGCTTCGTGCTTCTCCTAGAACGTATAAATCTGTGGTAGCGATGGTTCTCAAATTGACATACATGCCCACCAAGGCTCCTTGAGCATCGTTTTCAGTCTGCCAAAAGGAAGCAGTAGTAATTACACTAGTAGGTTCTACATCCAATACATCAGTACAAGAAAAGGACGCGACAGAAAGTGTAAATAATATAAAAAGTTGTTTTATTTTTTTCATTATTATTGATTTAATAGATTAGAAAGAAATGCTTAATCCCAAGATTAAATTTCTGGGTACAGGATATCTACCGTAATCTCTTCCACCTTCTTCAGGATTTAATCCTTTATACTGGGTGAAATAGTGTAAGTTGTTCCCCGTCACATTCAGTCTAAGTTTGTTAATGTTCACCGCTGACAAGATAGATTGTGGCAATTCATAACCAAAAGTCACTTCTCGAACCGCTAGATAATCTCCTTTTTCATAATAATCTTGACCAGCTCTACCCGGTGAAATATTTCCTTGAGCACGAGTACTTTCCCAGTCATACCTTGGCGTATTGGTAATATCTCCCTGTTCTTGCCATGCATTGTCCACCATGTCCTGTGTCAGGTTCATATTTAATTTCCACTGTCCATCCATAAATCCTCGTGCAAAGTTCCAGATGGTATGTCCAACTGTATAATCCAATCTAAAGGATAAAAATAAGTTCTTATAAGAGAAAGAGTTGCTCATACCTCCCGTCCAATCAGGATAAATATTACCCATATATACGCGGTCTCTACCATCAATTTCACCATTTCCATCGATGTCATCCCAGATCACATCTCCTCCATACTTGGCGTCTTTTACTCTTGGAATGTTATCATAAGGAGCGTTGGCTGCTTCTTCGTCCGTAGCATAAACCCCTAATTTTCTGTACTCATAATATTCTCCTATTGGACTACCTTCCTGCAATCCTCCTTTCCATACATATTCTTGACTGGCTTCATCCCATACATTAAATCCTCCAATTCTATTGTTCTCAACACCGTTTTCCGGAAGAGCCAATATTTTATTGCTCACTTTAGAAGCATTAAAACCTATATTCCATTGAAGTTCACTTTCATTGGGCAATACATTGATGTTCAATTCCAATTCTACCCCTTTGTTTTCCAAACTTCCCAAGTTGGTCAACGAACTGCCAAAACCAGTTGATGGTGGCAAGGCCAAACTTGTGATCAAGTTATCCGTTTCTCTGCGGTATGCATCGAAGATTACATTCACCCGTCTGTTGAACAATCCGATATCAGCTCCTATGTTTAGGGTTTTTGATCGTTCCCATTGCAATTCGGGATTTGGAATAATGGTATTTTGAATAGCTGCCAATCCCGAATAGATGGCTCCTACACCATATGCTCCCTGTGAAGTAAAATCACCAAGATTTCCAATATTTCCATTCACACCATAACTACCACGTAGTTTCAATGTCAATAAGTCTTCAGGTAAACTACTCCAAAAGGCTTCTTTATGCAAATTCCAACCTACAGAAACTCCTGGGAAAAATCCCCATTTATAGTTTGCTCCCAAGTTTGAAGCTCCATCGTATCTCATATTGATAGACAACAAATACTTGCTATCAAAGTCATAATTAATTCTACCAAAATAACCCATGATGACCTGATCAGACACAGAACTGCTCACTGATATGGGTTCTGCCGATGCGTTTAGGGTAGGAATTAAATCTGTAGAAGCTCCTTGACCAACTGCACTAAAAGTAGAAATGGTACGATCGAAATACGAAAGACCTGCTTTTATATCAAAATTATGTACATTCTGAATAGTCTCTAAATAAGAAAATACCGCATCTGCTTGAGTTTGTCGCCACTTATAATTGGACACGCTAGCTCTTCTACTGTCGACAAAATTGGATACTCCTTCAAAAAATCCCGGCTGAAAATCATAAGAATCATCATTCACATTATAGATTGAAACCTGGGGCTCAAAGCTTAGATTTGGCAAGATATTGTACTTAGAACCAAAACTTAAAGTTAGGTTCTCCGAAGTATTTTCAGCATCTCTATTGTTCAAATAATACTCAGGATTACCCTCACTTGTTTTTTCACCTGGAGCCAAAGTTCCATCTTCAAAATAGTATTTGGCTGTTGGAGGTAAGGTAAGTCCTCTAGCAAAATTATTAGTAATATTATTTACTTGATGATCTTTAGATTTAGCGTAATTGGTTCGTCCAAAAAAGCTCAATCGATCACTTATTTTAAAATCTCCATTCACATTGAGGGTGTATCGAGACATATCAGTAGAGATGGCAATCCCTTGATTTTCGAGATAGCCCAAACTCGCACTAAAAGTCGCTTTTTCAGTTCCTCCTGAAGCCGACAAATAGTGATTTTGAGAAAAAGCCTCTCTAAATAATACGTCTTGATAATCCGTATTTTTGAAAATAATCGTTTTAGATGGATCGATAGGGTCAGGCATACTTTCCCATCCTTCGTCCAATTTATGTTGATTTTCTGGAGTCAAATATTGCGTTGTATAGGCGGTGTTGTTGGTTAAATCATTACCGGTTCCAAATCCAGAAGCTCCTGTCAATCGAAAAGAAGCGTCGGGATAAGCATCATTGACCACCATAGCTCTTCTTCCAAAATAGATATAATCTCTGGCCGAAGCTAAGTCATACAATCTCTCGGCGCTAGAAAATGTAAAATCCGAAGAATAGGTTATACTGGCTTGTCCCACTTGACCACCTTTGGTAGTAATCACTACAACACCATTAGAACCTCTAGCTCCATAAATGGCAGTAGAAGCAGCATCTTTCAACACCTGTAAACTTTCGATATCATCAGCAGACAAATTGTCCATATTGGGTCGAATCACTCCATCGATTACATACAGTGGAGCCGCTCCATCGGGATTGTTGATAGAAGTACCTCCACGAACTATTATTCGAGGGGCTGCACCCGGCTGTCCCGACGTACTCTGTACTCTAACTCCCGACACAGTTCCTTGCATAGCAGTAGCAGCATTGGCGAAAGGTACATTTTCCAATACGGCATTATCTAACTTACTCACTGAAGTAGTCAATACTTCTCGCGATTGAGATCCATAACCTACCACTACCAATTCATCTAGAATTTCTGAATCAGATATTAAGGTTATCGTCACATTTGAATTTCCTTCTAGTGCTAGTGTTTGAGTTTTATAACCTATGTAACTAGCTACTAATACAGCACTGTTTAAGTCTACATTACTTAATGTAAAATTTCCATCGAAATCAGATGCCGTACCAACATTGGTTGATTGAACCAAGACGTTTACCCCAATGAGAGGCTCTCCCGATACATCGACAATCTTCCCAGTCACTTGGCTAGTTGACTGACCATAAGTAGCCAAGGAGGTAAAGATGGAAAATAGAAGCAATAGCAACAGCTTCTTATTAAAATGATGTGTTTTTGTTTTTTCCATAAGGATAAGATTTGATGTTTGTGAAATAAATCGTGTTCAGCAAAATTATATACTATCTTCCCATCAGCCTACTACTTTCATTTCGAAAACTTATACTATTTTTCAAACACCAATTAACCCCACATCAATTAGACACATTACCCGCATTTTATAAAATAAAGATTGGCTAATCGTTCATTTACTACACAATTACCATAGTTCTAGAAATAACAAAACAATTGTATTTATTTATTTGTAAATTAGACTATTATATGCCTAATATTATTCTTAGGAATCTATATTGCTCAAAAAATAGCCAGATTAACTTAATACTAATATTTTTTGCCCTTAAAAAATAGTACAAGTATTATAAATAAAAGTAGTAGGTAAAAAATACGCTTAGATATACTTTTGCATAGCAAGAGATGTATAATATTTTGATATCAATATAAAGTCTATTATTTTGTTCTACCTATATAATTGATCTAATTATCTTACTTTCCGATCAGTTTTACACGGTATAATCAACTGATATTTTATTGATGTTTGAATAGACATTCTCAAATTAAAAAATGTAAAGGAAAATCAAAACTGATGAATAAATATCAGAAAACAGAAAATCCCCATTTATCTACAAAAAGTGTTGGACTGGTTGGTCTTGGCCTAATGGGGACAAGTATTGCCACCAATTTGTTGTTGTCTGACTATAGTGTAAAAGCCATCGCGCCCATTCCATCAGACTTTGAAACAGCACGAACACAGATCGAAAAACAACTGTTCCACAGCGAATCTCTAGGTCTTCTCAATAAACCGGTAGCAGAATATTTAAAAGAAATTAAAATATCATACGATTATAGCGAATTAAAGGACTGCTTCTTGGTAATGGAGTGTGTAATTGAGGATTTTGATATTAAAGTTGATATTTATAATAAAATAGAAGCATGTGTTGATGAACATGCCATTATCGGCACAAATACATCAGCTATTCCCATTAGTTCACTGCAAGAGCACCTAAAATACCCCGATAGATTTGTGGGAATACACTGGGCAGAACCAGCTTATGCGACCCGTTTTCTAGAAATAATATGCGGTGAAAAAACGGATTTAGAAAAAGCTAACTTTTTATTTAACACCGCTAAATCTTGGGGCAAAGAACCGACCTTATTGCGAAAAGACATCCGAGGGTTTATTACCAATCGATTGATGTACGCCGTGTACAGAGAAGGCCTAGCCCTCGAACAGGACAAAAAAGCCAGTATAGAAGATTTAGACAAATGTTTCCGATATGATGTAGGATCTTGGATATCCCTCATGGGTATTTTTCAAAGAATGGACTACATAGGCATCGACCATTTTTCAAAAATGTTAGATAAAAACCTGCCTAACCTTTCGAATTGCGAAGAAATTCCGCCTATTATGGCCGAACTATTAGAAGTCAAAGCGAGAGGGATTTACTCTCAAAAAGGACTCTATGAATATACAGCGGAAGAAGCAAAACATTGGGAAGAATCATTTGCTGAATTCAATAATGAAATGTACCATTTAGCCAATAAATACCCTTATGAATTTAAATCAAAAAACGATAACCATGGAAAATAAATATAGTAAATCAGCCGCCTTACTCGAACGCTCCAAAAAAGTGTTGGCCGGTGGTGTATCGTCAGAATTTAGAAAATACAACTATCCACATGCACTGTTTTATTCACATGCAGAAGGCACGAAAATCTACGATGTAGACGGCAATGAATATTTAGATTTTACCCTTAGCCAAGGCCCTATGATTTTGGGACATTCACATCCCGAAGTCATTAAAGCCATTGAATCTTATAGTGCCACTGGTCAGTTGTTCGCTGGACAACACATCCAGGAAGTTGAATTAGCTGAAAAATTACAAAGCATCATCCCATCTGCTGAACTAATAAGATTTAGTTTAAGTGGGTCAGAAGCCGTACAAACAGCATTTAGAATTGCTCGAGCTAAAACGGGGAAACATAAATTTATTCGTTTCGAAGGCCATTATCACGGATGGTTGGACAATGTGACCTGGGGATTATCCCAGCCTAGTCCAGAAGATTTAGGGGACCGATCGGCTCCCAATGTTTTTCCTTGGACCAAGGGTTTGCCCGAACACACTAGCAAAGAATTTACCATACTTCCATGGAATGATCTCGACCTAGTAAAGAAAACCCTCGCCGAACAACATCACGAAATAGCGGCTATTATCACCGAACCCGTAATGTGTAACAAAGGCTGTATCCTACCCAATGAAGGGTTTTTAGAAGGTTTGCGAGAACTTTGCGATGAGTACGGAATCGCCTTAATATTCGACGAAGTAATTACTGGATTTAGATTGTCTTTGGGTGGAGCACAAAGCCTATTTGGCATTACTCCCGACCTATCTATTTTCGCAAAAGCCATCGCCAATGGCTATCCTATTAGTGCTATAGTAGGAAAAAAATCATGGATGGCATCATTGGAAGATGGTAGTGTAATCCATGCAGGAACACTAAACTCGGGCAACGCCCCTGTAGCGGCAGCTCTGGCAACGATCTCAATATTGGAACGGGACAAACCCCACCAAAGAATGTTTGAATTGGGAAATATGTTGAAAAATGGACTCCGGGAAGTAGCCGCTAAATACGGTCAAAATTTACTAGTTGCAGGACCTGGACCAATGGTAGGTAGTTATTTTACTGATGTAAAAGAAATCAAAGATTATCGAGACACCCTATCCTTTGACAATGCCAAGTTGAGAAGATTTATCGTTGCAATGCAACAAGAAGGAATTCGAATTATTGGTCGTGGTCTATGGTACATCAGTGCAGCCCACACAGAAAAAGATATTACCACTGCGATTCAAGCTAGCGATCGCGTATTAAAATCTCTTTAAGAACGATCGCCTATGAATAAGAATATTGAAACATCTTTGGTAAACGAAATATTAGTTATTGGATCGGATAGATTGGCCTGTACCATCGCCATTAATCTCACACTTGCCAACGAAAAAGTGAGGTTATTGTCGGACAATTACAGTGCAACTACCGAGACTTTACACCACTACATTAATCATTTAACCAAGGATGAAAAAAGTAAAATCAATACCATACAGCTAACCGAAGATTATCAGATAAAAAGTAACAATACTATGGTCATCATTTCTAAAGAATGCGACCAAACTGAATTGAAATCTATCTTTAATGCTCTGGCAAAAAATGAGATAGAACCTCAGTGGATTGGAGTAGCCAATGATTACTTATCTCTCGATGAGATACAGTGCTGTACTACCTATCCCGAAAAAATATTTGGAATGAATTGGGTATTACCAGCTCATCACACTTTCTTCCTAGAACTCATACACAATCAAACTACTACCAAAGGCCTAGTGGAAACCATAGCTGAACACGGGTCTAAAAAGTGGAATAAAGATCCCTACATTGTATCGGGGGAGCAAGGCATTAGATCCAAAATGATATCGGCTCTCATTAGAGAAGCTTTCTATTTGGTAAGCAATGGCTATGCTTCATTGCAGGATATAGACAGAGCTTGCAGAAACGATGCAGGCACTTATCTTCCATTTGCCGGCAATTTTCGATACATGGACTTAATGGGCACCTTTGCCTACGGTAAAGTGATGCAGGAATTAAACAAAGAATTGTCAAAGTCTACTGAAGTGCCGGTTTTCTTCAAGGAAATTGTAGATAACAATCACCTGGGTATGAAAACTAAACAGGGATTTTATTCTTATACACAAGAAGAAATATACGATTGGGAGAAAAAAGCACTAACTTTTAGTGGTGAAATTAAAGATATCATGGAGCGATATCCCTTTGACCTTACAAAAGCAAATCCAACGGATAATAAGATTATACATAAATCTCAAAATATCAATATAAACGCATGACTCGACGACTAATTTTTGATGCTCATTTGGATCTATCCATGAATGCCATAGAATGGAATCGCGATCTCAGACTTCCGTTAGAAGAAATCCGAGAGCGAGAAATGAATATGTCAGATAAGCCAGATAGAGGCAAGGGTACCGTCTGTTTACCTGCTCTGAGAGAAGGCAATATTGGTTTGGTTGTCGCCACCCAATTGGCTAGAGTCAGCCCCAAAGGCAGTGCATTGTCAGGCTGGCGTTCACCGCAACAAGCTTGGGCTATGACACAAGCTCAGCTGACTTGGTATCGGGAAATGGAGGCTTTAAATGAAATGGTTCAGATCACCGATCTCCAAGGTCTAAAAAATCACTTAGCTCTCTGGTCCAATGAAGAAATTGACGCAGCCGACAAACCTATAGGCTATATTTTAAGTTTGGAAGGTGCCGACTCACTGGTAGACATCTCTTACCTACACCGAGCGTGTGAATATGGATTAAAGGCCATTAATTTATCTCATTTTGGACCGGGAAGATATGCACCTGGCACCAAAAAGCAAGGCAGTATAACTCCAATGGGATTTGAATTAATCCGAGAAATGAACAGTTTGGTCAATACGGATAAACAATTGATATTAGATGTGACCCACCTAACTGATATGGGATTTGATCAAGCTTTGGAAACCTATGAAGGACCGATATGGGCAAGTCATCACAACGTGAGAAAAATAGTACCCAACCAACGACAATTATCAGATGAACAGATTAAAGCTTTGGTAGATAGAGGAGGAGTTATCGGCGGTATGTTGGATTGTTGGGCCATGGATGTTCGGTTTATTGATACGATTTCAGATCCATGGCAACTGGATATAAAATTAGAAAACCTCGTCGACCACTGGGATCACATTTGCCAAATTGCGGGAAATGCTGAACACATCGCTATAGGGAGTGATTTAGATGGAATCTTCGGCACTGAACAAAGTCCATGGGATATGAATTCTATAGCAGATTTACAGAAATATGAAGAAATACTGAGAAAACGCGGCTATAGTGAGACCGATATCGACAATATTTTTAATAAAAACTGGCTGCGTTTCCTAGAGAACGCTTGGTCATAAATATTTGATTATACAAAATAATACAAGGTAATGAATACGGCAAACAATTTTAGTGCTGGTGTGGGTAAAACCAATATTACACCCCCATTGGGCAGTGGTATTAATGGAGACTTTGTACTTCATTATGCTACCACTATCCACGATGACTTATATGCAAAATCCCTCTTCCTTAAAAATGATGAAACCTCAATTTTAATGATCGTTGTGGATATCTGTAGTATGGATATTGAATTTGTAGATCAAGTCAAATCGATAATAACTGAGAAAATTGATATTGATGGTCAGAACATCTTAATTTCCAGTACTCATACCCATGCTGCGGGATCCATAGCTGAAGTACATTTAAGTCCAATGGACGTGGGTTATAGGAAATCACTCGCGCCAAAAATTGCCGAATCTGCAGTAATAGCTTTTTCCAATTTACAACCTGCGGTATTAGCCAGCGGTCGCATCGATGTTCCCGATCACGTATTGTGTAGACGGTATAAAATGAAGGACGAATATCAGCCTATTAATCCGGTATCTCATACTACCGATGCTATTAAAACCAATCCCATTGGCATTGAGGAATACATTATTGAACCCATTGCCGAACCGGATCCACAGCTCAGTTACTTAGCCATCAACAATTTAGAAGGAAAGTGTATTAGCATTTACGCCAATTATTCACTACACTATGTAGGGGACTGGGAAAATGGAACCATCTCTGCAGATTATTATGGGTATTTTGCTCAATACTTAGAAAACCATTTAAATACTGCCGACCAGTTTGTAGCTATGATGTCCAATGGTACTAGTGGAGATATCAATATTTGGGATTTTCAAGGTTTAAAAAATCACCCTAGTGGATTATTTGAGAAATCCATCCTCATCGGCGAGGACTTAGCTGCTAAACTTATACAGTCTATGGACAGCCTCGAATGGGAATCTTCACCGAGATTGAGAAGTCAGACTGTTGAAGCCAGTTTTGCTTTGCGAAAACCAAGTAAAGAAGAATTAACTGAGGCAGAAAAGATTATTGCGGTAAGTGATTACGAAACCTATAATTACGACGATGCCAACCTAAGGAAATTGTATGCTAGAGAACAATCTATGTTATATCAGTTTCCAGACAGCAGAACTTCCATATTTCAACTTCATCAAATAGGAAAAACCCTAGTTGGAGGTCTTCCTGGAGAATATTTTGCAGAAACGGGATTGTGGTTAAAAAAACAAAGCAGTGAGATGAATTATTTTACTGTAGGGTTAGCCAATGACAACATCGGTTATGTACCACCCAAGCACGAAATTGAAAAAGGTGGTTATGAAACCTGGAGATGTCGATACAGTTGTATGGAAGCCAATGCAGAAGAAGAAAGTCGACAAATAATGGCTAGTTTAATCAAAAAATTCTCTTAATATTACTCTTATTTATTCTTAAAAAAAAACTAATGGCCACACCTTGGTATACTGTTGAAAACACCGACCTAATTGATAGTCCAGCATTGATGATCTTTAAAGATCGAGCCATATATAATATTAAACATTTGATATCAATGGTGGATGATATTGAGCGACTTCGCCCCCATGTAAAAACCAATAAATCCGCAGATACTATAAAGCTAATTATGGAAGCTGGTATCCAAAAATTCAAATGTGCCACCATTGCAGAAGGTGAAATGCTGGGTAATTGTCAAGCTAAAGATGTTTTGTTGGCATATCAGCCCGTTGGGCCTAAAATGAAAAGGTTTATAACCCTAGTAAAAACTTTTCCCAATACCAGTTTTTCATGTCTTATTGACCATTTGGATAATGCCAAACAGCTAGGGCAATTGGCAGAGAGCGAAGGTCTAGTATTGTCGGTATACATAGATGTCAATGTCGGTATGAACAGAACGGGGATTGCTGCGGATCGCTTAAATGCAGAATGGGCATCAGAGTTGGCCAAAATTAAAGGCATAGAAGTAAAGGGCATACACGTGTATGATGGTCATATTCACGATGTTGACTTGGCTATTAGACAAGAAAAAGTGGATGGTTATATGCCAGCTATTAATAAGATTAGTGAAATTTTAGCTAATGAAAACCTAGGAACGCAATGGGTAATAGGAGGTTCGCCTACTTTTCCGATTCACTCAGCAAGGGAGAATGGAGAATGCAGCCCAGGTACATTTATATTTTGGGACAAAGGGTATTTAGAGATCTGCCCAGAACAAGAATTTCAACCCGCTGCCGTGCTTTTAAGTCGAGTTATTAGCATTATTGACGATAAAAAATTATGTATCGATTTAGGGTATAAATCGATAGCATCGGAAAATCCATACGAGAGAAGAGTCTATTTTTTAAATGAGCCCAATGGCAAATTAGTAGGTCATAGTGAAGAACACATGGTGGTAGAAGTCGATTCCACTGAATCCTATAGTGTAGGGGATATATTCTATGCCTTACCCATTCACATTTGTCCTACTCTTGCCATGTATGATGAATTATTAATCATTGAAGATGGAAAGTGGACGGAGAACTGGAAAACAACGGCTAGAAATAGAAAAATATCTATCTAAAAATTTGAATAACAATACTTAATCAGATTAACCTAAAGAGTTTAGCAGTATTGCTAAACTCTTTTTTTTTTGAAGAGTTATAGATCGATATCAATGTGACCAGTTCTCAATAAATTATAATCTACCCTGTTTCCATTTATTCAACATTGACAATTGAAAATACCAAATTAGAGCAAGGTAATTGGACAAATAAAATCAAAACGATACTAACATATGTTAATCAGGCTAATTACAATCGGCAAATTGAGAGTTTTGGCGAGAAGAAAGAGATTTTACTAGTAAGGGAAGAAAGGATTAATTGTAAAAAAAGGGGGAAATTAGATTGGATGACAGGCGGGGAAAAGAGGGAGAGAAAGGAAAATTCCTTAATTAGGCGCATAGATATTACCCTATAAATGAGTATATTAGGGAAAATAGTTTGAAAAATGGAAGCAAAATACAAAAGTGTGTCACTTTCCGACTTTCAAAAACGATTCCCCGATGATGAAAGTTGTCTTAAGTATTTGACCGAAAAGAAATGGGAAAATGGGTTTAAATGTCACCGCTGTGGACATCAACATTTTTGCAGGGGAAGAAAAAAGTATTACAGACAATGTACGGCGTGTCGATACCAAGAATCGCCAACGGCCAACACCTTATTTCACAAGGTGAAATTTAGTTTACAAAAGGCATTCACAATAGTTTACTTTGTCTCTACTAATAAAAAGGGTATCTCATCTACAGAGCTAAGTAGAAAACTTCAAATACGACAAAAGACCTGTTGGCTATTTAGAGTAAAGGTTTTACAAGCGATGAAAAGTAAAAAAAATGTTGGCCTCTTTGGAAGGGTTGAAATTTCTGATTTTGAATTAGGTCACAAAAGAGTTGCGATCAATGGTAATACCGTGACATTGGTTAAACAAGTTATTATTGGGATTGAAAAATGGAAGAAGGGTGTATCTCACATTTATGCCAAAGTCACTATATCAAAGAACGGAAGAGAAATATTGAATTTTGCTAATTCTTATATTCAAGGGGACACCGCAATTAAATGTTACGGTAATCCAGGTTACAGGAAACTCAACGATATTTTTACCGATGTAAAATTTTTGAAAAAAAGCGAAGGACAGATTTTACCCTTATCCAATCGAGTATCAAAAGGTCTGAAAGCTTGGTTGCGAGGAATGCATGGCCATGCGGAATTAATGCAATACTACCTCGACGAATACTGCTATCGTTTTAATAGAAATCGTATGAAGGCAGAAATTTTTGACCACCTACTTGAACGCATGATAAATCACCCCCCGAGAACCTACAAAGAGATTATTACGTACGCGCCTATTTCGAGAAATATTCCCACAGCCAACTCATCCTAAATCATCCACCAAATTATTGCAAATAAAAAAATACAATACTAAAATTATAACTTAAATTCCCCCTACATGCTCTTTAATACTGAAATAAAATATTAAAAATCGCAATGCCTATAATCCACATCACTCCAGATTTTTTTCATTTTTATTCAAAATTCTAAACCAAAAAATTTCCACTCACTTCAAGATAAAATGGCATAATTCCAGATCTTTGAAATTCCTATTTCGAAATTTTTACAAGATCTGTGCTTAGAAAATATAGTATCCACTACTCAGTGCAAAATGGATTCTTTGGGTTTTAATTCAGATTCACAATCTAAATTAAATGAATCTCAACCATAAGATTAATCAACTCCTCAATTAATATATCTACACCTTGGACACAGCTTCAAAACCTTTAACCGATAACTCTTCCTTATTATAAACCAAAGGCAATTTTGTATCCCAATCCAATAAACCACCTCCAGCTTCTTCTAATAAAATTTGCGCAGGAGCTACATCCCATTCCTTCATATTGGTAGCTACGCGAGGATAATAATCGGCATCGTCAGTGATCAGTCGCATAAATTTTAATCCACTGCCAAGAGTCAAACTAATTGGATTGTTTAGATTTTCAATTTGAGCCTGAGTTTTGGGATCTAAATTGGATCGTGATCGTACAACTCTCAAACCATTGTCATCTAAATCTACCTCATGACCAAAAAGCTGAGTTTTCTTCCCTTCATACTCTCTCCATGCCCCTCCATCTTTCCATGCATAATACATATCGTCATATATAGGAGCATAGATAATACCCAATACCGGCCGATTGTTTTTCACTAAAGCCAAATGTATAGTGAATTCATCCAATTTTTTTACAAACTCCTTCGTCCCATCTAAAGGATCAATAATCCAAAAATATTCGTATTCCTTTCTCGTTTCATAGGGAATGTCAACATTCTCTTCTGAAATAATAGGAATATCTAAATCTAACGCAGTCAATCCAGCAATCAATACTTCATTGGATTTGAAATCTGCAATGGTAACTGGTGAATTGTCGGATTTTTTTTCTACGTCAATGGAATTATCACTGTGATAGATTTCCAATAAAACCCTTCCCGCCTTTCTTACCATTTGGCAAAGAGGAGAAATATATTCAGAATATTGAATGGAAGCCATAATAGATCTTAATTAGTAAGTAAATGAAATCAAAATCACAAAGATAGGATTTTTCAAACTGGCAGAAAAAAACGTATTTGAACAATTTTAAATATTAATAATTACGTTATACTAACTAAGCAAATATTAATCCGATGAGGGAAGATCAAATAAAACACGATACACAGCAGCAGCAATTTATCTGGGACATTGATGGACAAATTGCTATTTTAGATTATGTTACATTATCCGATTCAGTGTACGCCTATACCCACGTTTATGTGCCCCCTGCATTAAGAGGGCAAAATATTGCAGCTCGATTAACTCAATTTGCCTTGGAAGAGGCATCAAAATTGGGCTGGAAAGTAAAAGCAGTATGCCCCTATATCCAAACATACACCAGAAGACATTCCATTGACCTCGAACCTATTATGGTATAAAATCCAATTCCCTTAAAGTCCCTATGATAAGTATGGATTTGAAGAACTATTTTAATTTCATCTAGGTAATAGATCAACTAGCCCAGTTAAATCTAACCAATAGATTATTGATAGATTCATACCCTATAAGCTAATATTCATATTGAATAGTACAATATCTGTCTAATGTAAAAGACATTTGCCAATAATTTATCTATAGCCAACATGACTTTTACTATAATATGCTAACACCTATTATTCTCTAAAATATATGTGCTAACCAATAAAACCTATACCCTTATGGGATCCATCACAATAGGGTTTGTTTTCAGAATGACCACATCGACAAAGAAAAGCTCTATCCTTTTTTTCAATTTCACCATTGGGTTTAGTAATCGAAAGCTGGCCCACTAACTTGTATGGTCCATTGGAAATAACCTCTATCACAATCTCCTCCGCCTCAGTCACTTTCTTTGACTCTTCTTCCTGGCCATAATAATAGCCCAATGCGCCAGAAGGGCATTGATCGATTTGCCGGGTTATTGCTTCAGCACTTGCATTATCCACAACAATCCATGGTCGAGAACGAGGCTGAAATACAGCATTCAATCCTCGCCAACATTTTTCGGAATGAATGCACTTTTTCGCATCCCAAGTAACAGTTAAATCGTCCTTTTTATATTCCTTTTTCATGTCAAAAATTCTTTTGTATAAGTTATGCATTTCTTTTCACACTTAAAAATTTAATAATACTTTTGAACCCTTTATTGGCCAATACCAAACTAACATGGAAATTAAAAAGTTTGTCTTAGAAAATGATTTAGCAAAATTTACATTTATCAACTTAGGTGCCCGATGGATAGGTGCTGAGATTGCTGATATAGACGGTAACAAAGTAGATGTATTGCAAGCTTATGAAAACCTTGAAGATTTTGCCAATATTACCAATGCCTACGGTGCCATATGTGGTAGAGTGGCCAATCGAATTGCTGGAGCTTCATTTACATTAAATGGTAAAACCTATAATCTCTCCGAAAATGTACCCGGAGCCAGTCTCCACGGTGGAGTGGAAGGGTTTCAAACCAAACAATGGGATGTAGTTTCTCATACTGACGACAAAATAATTTTCACATACGCTTCCCCTGACGGTGACGCTGGTTACCCTGGTAATGCTCAAATTAAAGTAACTTATCGAATAGATGGACAGGCATTACACCTCGATTTGGAGGCAGAAACAGACCAACCATGTCCCATAAATCTAGCCTCTCATCCCTATTTCAATCTAGCTGGTCACGATGCTGGCAATGTTGACAGCCATGTTTTTCAGATCAATAGCGATGAAATTCTGGCCATGAACCAATACTTGGTGGTAAGTGAAAATGCAAGTCCAGTGGTAGATACAGTGTTTGATTTGCGTCAACCTAAATCTATCAGACAAGGACTTATTTCCGACGATGAACAAATAGTATTGGCCGGCGGTTACGATCACAATTACATTTTAAAGGACTACAGTAAAGGAAAATTACTCTTAGCCGCAACCGTAAAAGAAAATAATAGCGGACGTTTTTTGAAAATCCATACTACATTGCCAGGACTACAATTTTATACCTGTAATTCAAATAATCCTAATCCTGCAAAAGATGGAGTTAAATACCAAAAATGGGGTAGCTTCTGTATGGAACCACAATTCTTTCCAAACAGTCCAAATATTCCAAGCTTTCCCAATACCATCGTAAAACCAGGTGAGAAAATGTCAGAAAAAGTTGTTTTCGAATTTGGTCAGGGAGAATAATTATTACGAAGATTAAGTAAAAGTAGGTGTTAAATACAAGGTATTAAGTGAGGTAAATTGTAATGCTTCCTCACTTAAGCAGTGTTTAATCCACAACCCTCCTTTATCTTTTCACTTAATCTAGATATAATAATGGATTGAAGGATTCCATTCTTTTCAAAACACTTAATTCACATATATTGACTTCAATATTAATTTTTTATTGCTAATTCAATAATTACTACCTGATATATCCTTCTAATCCAAGGAATTATTGAATCATAGATAGATGGGAAATAGCTAGGCTATATCCAAATATAGATGGCAAGCTTTCTCCTATAACATTGACATTCAATATTATAATTACATAAACACCTTATTATTCTCCCTAAAATAGCCAGTAATATACAAGCATGAAATAGTTTTTAAATGGGGTTTCTGCGATATTGATATTGCCTTATTTTTTTATATCTTTCTCACTCAGAAACAACCAGACCATGCTCCAAAGAAAAATTGACATCAATTGTGACCTCGGTGAAAGCTATGGTCACTTTAAAGTAGGCGATGACGTCGAGATGATGTCCCTCATCAGCAGTTGCAATATTGCCTGCGGATTTCATGGAGGAGACCCCCTGACCATTGAACGAAGTATTGCATTGGCAGCCCAACATGAAGTCCAAATTGGTGCCCATATTTCATATCCAGATTTAATGGGATTTGGACGTAGGTCAATGAAGATTCCTCCTTTGGAACTCAAAGCTATTATAAAATATCAACTATCCGCTCTGTACGGTATGGCTTGGATACAAGGAATTCCAATACAACATGTAAAACTTCACGGCGCTTTATACAATGATGCCAACCTTTCTGAAGAAATTGCACAAACTGTAGTCCAGACTCTAATCGATTGGCCACTTGAGTTAGCTCTTTACTGTCCAGCCCATTCCCTACTCTATAACATTGCCCAAAACCATCATATAGAAGTAATGGCTGAGGCATTTATCGATCGAAAATATCTTGCCAATGGCCAATTGAAACCGAGGAATCAAATAGGAAGTGTCATCCATAGCCTGTCAGAGGCATTGGAACAATTAGAAGAAATTGTAATCAAAAATAAGGTAAAAGTAGATGATGGAAGCTATATCCCTCTGCAGGCCCAAACCATTTGCCTTCACGGTGATCACAGCGATGCCATAAAATTGGCAAAAGCGGTAAAAAATAGATTATCAGAATTGAA
The DNA here is from genome assembly GCF_021729155.1 of Membranihabitans marinus. Taxonomy (GTDB): domain Bacteria; phylum Bacteroidota; class Bacteroidia; order Chitinophagales; family Saprospiraceae; genus Membranihabitans; species Membranihabitans marinus. Next base: position 27,152 of record NZ_JAJQYA010000001.1, read on the forward strand.
TATTACAATGGAATCCCCTTTGCACTATGATTGACGAATGCCGGTTTAAATATTTTGGTGAAACGACTTTGGTATTGCAACTCAAAGAAAAAATCGATCTCGATCAACTCAAGTGGTTATATGGTCTTGAAAGATTTGTATTAAATCGATACCCCGATCTCATCCGAGAAACCATGGTTACTTACCACGAAATATCTATAACCATTCGCCCTCAATCTGGAAGTCTTAAAGCATTTAAAGAAAAACTCAATCAGGTAGTTCAAGAATCTGTGTTTACTTTTCCCGGAAATGAAATTTCAAAATACACTATTCCCATTTGTTACGACGAGGAATATGCCTTAGATAAGGTTCGCTTAGAAGAAAAACTTGGCCTAAACTGGAACATTATCAAACAAATTCATAGTCACAATGAATATCGAGTTTATATGTTGGGATTTATCCCGGGCTTTGTCTATTTGGGTGGTATGGATAGTCGATTGTCGTGTAAACGACTAGACAAACCTAGGACAAAAGTTTTAGGCGGTTCTATTGGTATAGCAGACCAACAGACTGGAATATATGCTATTGACAGTCCAGGTGGATGGAATATTATTGGTCAAACACCTGTCGTTCTCAATAATTTTAATCCACATACTTTTCCCGTTTTTCATCCACTTGACATCATTCACTGGAAAGAAATCGATAAAACACAGTTTTTAGAACTCAAATCTCAGGCCTCCAAAGGCATTAATATCTTAAAACTAACGTCTAATGGGATTTAAAGTAATTAAACCGGGTTGGCAAACCACAGTTCAGGATCTCGGACGACCCGGCTTACGTAAATTTGGTATCCCAAGGTCAGGAGTTTTAGATCAATACCGCTATTATTGGGCCAATGGATTATTGGGCAACGATTTATCTATGCCTATCCTCAGCATTCAAACCCTTGGCCCCAAATTGGAGTTTACTGAAGACCACAGCATTTTTGTTACCGGCTCTCCAGCCATATTGACCATAGATAAATTCGAAGTAAAAACACAAGGTCACTTATACGTTAAAAAAGGTCAAATACTTGAAATCAAATCTCGGTTTAGAAACGGGACTATCTACTTGGCTATCGATGGTCAATGGCAATTGCCCAAAATCTATAATAGCTATTCCAGTGACTTATTAACACCATTCGAGGGACTATTAGGTCGTAGTCTTATGGTTGACGATGAAGTGAACATCATTCCACAACAACCTATCTTCCAGAATATATCACTACCACAGAACACAACCATTCAACCGAATAACCATCAAACCATTAGAATCTTAACCGCCCCTGAATCTGAAGTTCTCACAACTTCTCAAAAGTCGGCTATAGAAGATCACAACTTTAGTATAGATCCAACTAGCAATAGTATGGGTATGCGATTGGATACGAATATAAATTTTGATACTCTAAAACCAATTATGTTGTCATCCAGTGTGCAAGTTGGCACTCTTCAATGGCCCTCGGGGAATCAACCCATATTATTATTAAATCAAGCACAAACCTCTGGAGGATATCCACGACTCGCCCAAGTCATCCAAGCTGATCTTTACAAATTGGCATATCTGGGTCCCGGAGATACCATTAAATTTAAATGGAGTACACTAAAAGAGGCATTTTATATCCTAGAATATCAAAATACTCAATTTAAAAGACAATGGTCATCAGTATTCAACAATTCATTTGAAGGACAATTATAAATATATTTAATAAAACACGAGGGCCTTTTTATGAGGTCTTAACCATGATGAATCCAAATTTTTATTTATTCGAACCTAGAGAACTCAACTTATCTATTCGACTAAATCCATTTTTTATTTATAAATTTTGAAGCCATAGTCAATAACTCCTAAATCCATTTAGAAGTCAACATTTTTTAATACAAAAAAATATTATATCTTGACCTTCTATGAATAAAATGGATCGTCGAAATTTTGTAAAATCTGCCGCTGTACTTGGCTCTATTTCAGCCACAGGATTGCCTGTCATTGCTCCTTCAAGGGATAAAAATTTATCATTGAAAATAGAAAAAGCGGAAGCGGTATTTGAAAGAGAACCCCTCATTCATTCCTATGGCTTTAAAGGTGGATATATTACCACATTATGGCAGATAGTGACTCAACTGTCACAGGGTTCACACAAAAAAGTAGGTTTGGGAATTCAAAGTCCTCTATGGTCGGATTCTACCCTGACAGGCCAATGGGGTGAAAGCGGTAGCAATGCCTTAATGTATGCCATGACGGCCAAAGCCACCCAACTTATTCAGCAGCAAAGCTTTGAATCTCCAATTGATATGTTAGATCAGATATTGGAAGAAGTGTACGACTACGGCAAATCCATCAGTCAGAAAAAGGATTTGCGTATGACATACGCTCTCAATGCTTTAGTCTCTGTAGACAATGCTGCTTGGTTACTCTATGCTGCTCAAAACAAATTATCTTCCTTCGACGAAATGTTGCCCAAGGATTATCGCAAAGCTTTGAGTTATCAACACAAAAAGGTAGCAAGTATACCTTCTATATCGTTTTCTACCTCTGATCAAGAAATTGCAAATACAGTAACCGATGGTTTTTTCTTTTTAAAAGTAAAAATAGGATCTCCCGGAAACCAAGAGGAAATGTTGCGCAGAGATATGGAGAGAATGACCTTAATCCACAAAACCATTGGTCAATTTTCAACACCCAATACGGCGGACGGAAAAATTAGATATTATTTTGATGCCAATGGACGGTATCAATCCAAGGACGATATGATGAAATTATTGGATCACTGTCGCAAAATTGGCGCTTTAGATCAGATATCCATCCTGGAAGAACCTTTTAATGAAAACTTAGACATTGATGTGTCTGATATGGGATTGAGGGTAGCCGCCGACGAAAGTGCTCATACCGATCGCGATGCATTGCGCAGGATAGAAATGGGATATACAGCTATTGCACTTAAACCCATAGCCAAGACTCTGAGCATGACCTTAAAAATTGCCAAGTTAGCCTACGAGCGCAATATACCTTGCCTTTGTGCCGACTTAACCGTAAACCCAGTTTTGGTCGATTGGAATAAATCAGTAGCTGCTAGATTACTTCCGTTACCAGGATTGGATACGGGATTGTTGGAAACCAATGGTCATCAAAATTATGCCCGTTGGGAAGAACTAAGAGGTTATCACCCACAGGGACATGCTCCATGGACTGAAGTTAAAGATGGCGTATTTAATTTGTCATCGGAATTTTATAAACAAAGCGGTGGCATCTTTGATGATTCCAAACACTATCTAGGTCTTTTTAAATAATCAATCCCTAGGGATAAATTTAAAGTCTTCATCTGAGTTGGCCAATGTAAATATGGTCTGATATATGTATTGACACACTTTTTCCATCCCAGAAAAATTGATCAAATCAATGGTGTCTTCTGGTCTATGATATTGAGGATGGCCTCCTGTATGGAGTCCCAAAACAGAAATCTGCTTTTTATAAAAGGACACATGATCAGATCCACCTACTCCACCGGCATGGACAATGAGATTCAGGTCGCTATTTTCTCCCATAGATTTCATAAATTCTACTCCATTGGGAAAAGTACCAGCACCTCCCATATATAAGTGGTTATTATTGTTGAGTCTACCGACCATATCCATATTGATCATCAATACTATGTCTGATAAAGGAATAGCACTGTTTTCTACAAAATATTTACTCCCCAATAGACCTTGTTCTTCAGCTCCAAAAGCAACAAAGATAATGCTGCGTTTTAATTCATCCTTTTGATTGGCCAGTTGTTCAGCAATTTCCAACAAAGCCGCTGTTCCACTGGCATTGTCGTCGGCTCCATAATGTATGGCTACTGTATCTCCCGCTCTAGAAGAAGGACTTCCCATACCCAAATGATCATAGTGGGCTCCTAAAACTATATATTCATTTTTTAATATAGGATGCTGCCCTTCAATATATCCGATTACATTGCAAGTTGAAGCTACTGCCTCACCTTCCTCTCCCTTTGGCAATCTCAATTTAGCATCAAATTTTTGGTAATATGTCTTTCCTAGTTTTTGAATATTTCCACGCTTAAATTCTTTGCGTATGTATTTATTCACCTTCTTACTTCCTTGAGTTCCTGGAAATCTGCCTGCAACTTTATCACTGGTCAAAAACTCAATATGGCCATATAATTCATCTTGACTAATCTCACTTTGCCCACTTACACTGTTGACAATACAGAGCATAATCCAGAACATTAACATTTTTCTTGTCATAAGGTCATAATTGATTTTTCCGAATGTACAAAAATCACCCTAATTCTAATAAATCCTAATAATCAAGAGTTTAAATATTCATCTACTTTATTACAATACAACTCGTAATCTACTCTGCTCTGTTGTATAAATCCGTCCTGATCGAGGGCTCCTATTACAGTTTCCATCTCTGACATAGATTCATAAACCATTCTTTTAAATGGATTGTCGTAATCCTTTTGCCTAGATTCTTTTATTCCTTCCATCATCCACCGGTGAATATCTTTACTCTCTTCCAATATTTTAGTCAATACTTGAGGGCTGCTTCCCTCATCATGGGTAATCATATAAGCGACAATTGCCTGGATTAATCTATTTTTATTGTAAAATTTACTTTCATTCAAATAGAAATCGTGAACTTCTGTCCATTCTTCTATAAGCCCCGTCTTTATTTTTTCTTTCAATCGAAACACAGAATCTTCAGGTATCAATTGGCCGCCTACGTTCATCCACTTTGGAAGAACTAACTCCTCCTTAGAAAGTTCCTTACATCTATTCCATTCATATTCCCAGGTATTTCTATCCTTTTCCAAAATGGATTGAGCTAAATTCCAACGCAGTAATTTTAAATAAATTCCATAAGCTTTTCCTACTTTACGCAAAATCACAGGTCGTTTTCCATTCTCAAACTTACTGTTGAATACCTCAATTTCCTTTGTCAATTCTGGAAAATGATTAAGAATTCTTCTCCCTTCTTTTTGTTGATCTTGATTTGAAGCTGATTGATCACAAAAAATAGACCCTACACATTTTTCTAACAGCTCTATTCCGTTCACAATTTCATAAACGGTATCCGGCGCTAGAAAATCAAAATTTAGACTTTGTTTTTTAATCAGCCGCTCATCCCTTCCATAGGCTTTGTAACAGTTTCGAGCCAGGGCATAAAAATTATGCATAAACCAATAAGCCGGCATTAAAATCAACCGATTCTTGGATTCGTCATTGGCCACCAAAGTAAATGGCAATTTAATGTTTAATTCATGTGGATAATTGCCTTTGGTCAACAAAACAAAGGAGGCAATGCAAGAATTGTGTTTTAAGCTTACACAGAGACCAGGCCAAAAACCTCTACCAGCTATCAATTCTCCATCCGCACCTCTGGAATTGTGATTGGAACCTATGGTGGCTCCCGCAGCCATATTTGATTGTCCCATTACCAAAGCAGCACATAAAAATGAATTGTTGTGGTGCTGTTCATGACCTGGAAAAATTAGTGAATTCAACACCTCACAACATGATACCGTAGAATTATTTCCCAAATAAGAGTTGATCAATCGCGCTCCGTATTTTAGTTGAGAATGAGAAGACAATATAAAGCGAACCGCCTTTACCCCATAGAAAATTTTACAGCCATAACCAATAATACCATTGACCAATTCACAACCTTCACCAATCTGAGTAGGAGCCTGTTGAGATGACTTTACCGTAACATTTTTTAACTTATTGACCCCTTTGATATAGACATAAGACATTATTTTGGCGTCCTTAATCATCTTACAATTTTTGATTACTGTACCACTCCCCACTCTCCCATAATGACCTGGATAGATATCAAAAGTCTTGTCCGTCATACGAAGTAATGCTTGTTGAAATATACCATCATCTCTATACCTAGTCCATAGATATGCATCTCCTGGCAACATAGACGCAAACGGTATGACGCTTCGACCTGCTTTCTCATTACACAATTCCAATACTATCCTATGCTTGCTATCCTCTCCTTTTTTCACCATCCCATTACCAAATTTGGCATTAGAGGTAGTGACCATTTCATCAATGTTAAACAATATCACTTCACTGTCAACAATGTAATGAGAAATGTAGTGCACATTGGTAATGCTAACGTGATCGCCAAAATCACAACTGACAATCGTACTATTATAGAGTCCAACTGGTAATTCTAAATCTTTGTGAGACAAAGCCATCGGGGCTAAATTGCCAATTCTTACCAGGCCATAAAAATGACAGTCCTGTATTAAATGCGGAGAAAATTCTTTGGAAACCATTACATCAGCCCAATTACCCGCTGTATTTCCACAACTTATTAAAGACGATATTTCATCTTCAGTTAGAGATCTATAGCTGACTTTATTTACTGATTTTCTATAATAATATTCATCCTTATAAATAGGCGACTGGGATGCATCACCCCCATGAGGGACAAACCCATAACCTAAAGCAGTTAAGGGTTTTTTTATTGTAATATTCATATTTCGATTTATTCAACTGTAACAGATTTTGCCAAATTCCTAGGTTTATCTATATCACAACCTTTATGAAGTCCTATGTAATAGGCTAATAACTGCATGGGAATGACTGTAAACATGGGAGACAATAGAAACGATATACGAGGTATTTCTATCCAATTTTCTACATTATCCTTGATGGATTCGTCTCCTTCAGAAATAATACCTATAACCGATCCTCCTCTAGCCTTGATTTCTTCGATATTGCTTAATACTTTTTTATAATGTGGATCTGATTTTAAAGCAATAATAATAACCGGCCAACCTTTTTCAATAAGGGCGATAGGACCGTGTTTCATTTCTGCTGCTGGATAACCCTCAGCGTGGATATAGGATACTTCTTTTAGTTTTAATGCTCCTTCTAAAGCTATGGGAAACTGTAAACCACGACCGAGGAACAAGGTGTGATTTACATGACTATAAATCATGGCTATGTTCTTAATGCGATAAACGATATATGAAAGATAATTTTTTAAGATATCTGGCACTTGCCGCAATTCTTTAAGTACGGATAAAGAATAATCCGGTGACAAATTCCCATTATACTTTCCCAACTTTATAGCAAAAAGGTACAAGGCATTTAACTGACATATAAAAGCCTTAGTACTGGCCACACTTATCTCCGGCCCTGCAAAAATATTACTATAAACATCAACCAACCTAGCAATGGACGAAGTCGGCACATTTACTACGCCATACAATAAGGCACCGTGTTTCTTGGCCTCTTCTAATGCCACCAATGTATCGGCAGTTTCCCCGCTCTGTGACAAAGCGACAATTACATCATCGGCATATATAACGGGATCGCGATATCTAAATTCAGAGGCATATTCAACTTCAACCGGCACTCTACACAATTTTTCAATTACATATTCTGCCACCAAACCCGCATGCCATGAAGTACCACAACCCAAAATAATTATTCTGCCTGCCTTAGATATTGTTTCCATAAAAGGTTGTAATTCAGGCAATAAATTATCATTTGACATTTGCTGACCATGACCCCGCCTCAATGCCTTGGGTTGCTCATGTATTTCTTTTAACATGTAATGTTTATAACCTGTTTTATCGGCGCTGTGCAAATCAATATTTAAGTATTGGAATTCAGCTTGCTTTTGTTGATAACTAAAATCAAAAATCTGTAATTGATTATTTTCAATGACTACAATTTCACCATCTTCCAAATAAACCACTTTTCGAGTATGAGGCAAAATCGGTAATATATCAGAGGCCAAATAGTAACCATCATCAGATCTACCGACCACTAAAGGACTACCTCGTCGTGCGGCAATAATTTTATGGGGCTTGGATTCTTCCATGATTACCAAACTATAAGAACCCTGAACTTCACTGAGAACTTTGGCGACTACTTCTTCCAGATTTTGAAACGGTTCTTGGTATTGAAGGGCAATGTATTTGACCAAAACTTCTGAATCTGTTTCCCCTTCACATTGGATATCAGTTTCACCAAATGAAGATCTAAAAGTTTCATAATTTTCAATAATACCATTGTGAACCATGGCTATTTTTCCATCTGCACTGACATGGGGATGGGCATTTACAATATTTGGTGATCCATGAGTTGCCCAGCGGGTATGTCCTATAGCCACCTTGCTACCACGAAAAGCGGGAGGTACAGAAGAAGACAATGCTTCTAATTTACCTTGGCGTTTATGAATTAAAATACCGTTGTTGTTAATGGCTATTCCGGCACTGTCATACCCTCTATATTCCAATTTTTTTAATCCGTCCATTACCAAGGCAACGGCATCTTGCATTCCTATATAACAAAATATTCCGCACATATGTGTCCAAATTGTGTTGTTTAGTGTGATACACACAATCTAATAAACACAAAGTTGCAAAAAATATTATTGTAAATAGATTAACTATAAGTCAATGCTATATATATGTAAAAACAAAATTATGCATAACAAGCATAATTCACACATGGGTGTACGTACACAGTTTTATATTAAAATAATTTAAAAAAATCTGTGTACGTTCTATATAACTAGAGGCTTACAGGGAATAACCCGGTCTATAAGATCGATGCAAATAGGTAGATGCTTCGTAATCATTGTCGAATCGCTCTTCCTTATCATTCCAGATCAAGGGACGATTTAATTCATATGCTATATTTCCCAAGGTACAGGTGGTACAGGTATTATGACCAATTTCCACAGTTACAAATGGGTCTTTTCTTCGTTGAACCGACTGCACAAAATCATAATAATGTGGCTGTTGTTCTTTGTATGGCAATCCTTTGGTTGATTCCGCCTCCACAAAATCCAATTCAGGATGAGATGCTTTATAATATCCGCGGGCTACTTCAATCCATCCGTCTTTTCCAGTAAACTTAACACCCTTGGTTTGTTTTTCATTAAAAGGCGACTGTTCCATACGCACACCGTTGGCATATTCAAAAGTCAAGGCTGAACAATCCTCATGACCTGGGGGAATAATCTTTACAGGTCCTTCCCTATCCATGGTCAAGCCCCACTGTCCAATATCAAACATATGTGCACCCCAATCCGTGGTTAGACCTCCTCCAGTCTCTTTATACCATCTCCATCCTCCCCAAAATTTTTCGTCTTTTTTGGGATTGAGCGAAATAGGGGGATTGAGCTCTTCATTAAAATGTATATCAGTATCCAATGGCCCCAACCACTTATCCCAGTTCAATCCCTGAGGAATTGGTTGTTTTGGCAAATTGTATGGTTTTGGTCCTTCACCTACATAGGCATTAATTTTTTCAATATCGCCAATCATACCCTTTTGAACCATCTTTACTGCATGTTGAAAATTGCTGGATGATCGTTGTTGTGAACCTACCGCTAGAATAATCTTATTCTCTCTAACCGCTTTTACCAATTGTTGACCTTCATAGATGGTAAATGTCAAAGGTTTTTCAATGTAAATATCCTTTTTGGCTCGACAGGCATCAATGGCCATTTTGGCATGCCAATGATCTGGACTAACAATAACTACAGCATCTATGTCATCCCTACTCAATATATCTTGATAATCCTCATATACATCAACACGGAGTGTACTGCCCTGTTCTTCGTAGTATTTATCTGCTCTTTGTTTAAAACGTTGGCGCTTAACTTCATACACATCGGCTCCAGCTACCACTTCTACCCCTTCAAAAGGCAAAAAACCATACAATAAATTCATACAACGTCTTCCCAATCCTATATAGCCCAAACGAATAACATCAGAGCTCTGTCTCTTTTGGATAATATTGGGTGAAGAAGCCAATTGATTAGGCAAATACAATGCACCCGCACTTAATAGAGACGATTGCATAAACTTTCTCCTTCCCCAGATTTTTTTCGATTGATCCGTCATAAAAATTGTATTTTAATTTATAATTGAACAATATTATTAAAATACCATAGAATATCAAAATTTTACGGATGAGTTATCGGTTGTATCCATGCCATTTCCGTTTCACCTTCCTGAAATGGATTTTCTTTTATTTTATTGGATATAATCACTGCCCGAACATATAAATCATCTTGTTTTAGATGGTATGAAGCTTCAGTTCCACTAACTTCCTCAAAAACTACACCTGGCTGTCCCAAATCTGATTTTTTAGTACCAATAAATTGTATTTTATATTCTACACCTTCTTCAGGGTCGATGGTAAAAGCTAATTTTCCATTTGAATTACTAATTGATTTCAATTCTACCCCAGAGCTAGAATAAAAATCACCCCTTTCCAAGGCCTCAACAATAGCGTTGGCCGTCAAATTGTCGGCTCCTACCCTGACCCAACCTCTTCCGGGATTAGACAGCCCAACCTCCATATTATGATATCGATGTGAGTCATCAGTAGCCAATCCATACATCATTGGTTTGTCATTGGTCAAATAAGCGGTTTGGATATCATCCCACATTTCACCCATTCCTGGATGCGTTTCATCACCAAAGTTAAACACCGCGGGATGACCGTTATATACTTCAAAAAATCTTTCACCGTCCAATTTTTTAATATCCTCCGCATTAATAGACCAGTAAAAATTAGGGTGATTAATATGGGGAATCATAGGGACTCCCAGTCTTTCTCGCTGTTCATTTACAGCATCAATATTATTTTGCAATATATCAGACACATTATCTCCACCTTGTGCGGGAATCAACTCTTGAATATTGGTCGCATTAACATGGATGTGTTTGCCATCGTGATAATCGGTGATTTCCTCAGCTTTAATTATTAAAAAACTATCTGCCTCTTCGTATAAACCTCTATACTCAGACAGCATCTTTAGTTTAACTTCGATGCGATCCAGGCTATCTCTCCTAGTCTGAATCCAAGTAGAATCAAAAGCCATTTTATATTTTTCATAAGCCTGCTGTCTTCCTTTATTATCGCCAATGGTAATCCATTTATCGACTTCGGCCAATATATTGTGATCGCTTAACACGGCGAACTCATAATCATTTCTCTTATACCAATCCATGATCATTTCAGGAAAATCATCACCGTCACTCCATAATGAGTGTGCATGGAGATTTCCTTTATACCAATTTTGAGTAGATTCTTCTTCCTCCATTTGGCATTGAGTTAGTAATATCAACAATGGCAGTACTGATATATAAATGATAAGTCTCATAGTATAAAAATTGATTGTGAAAGGTTTAGATATGAATTCTGTGAATAAATTGTTAAATTAATTAAAAATCCCTTGTATTACAATTATATAAGAGATTAACAATGGATTAAATTTTCATCTTCTCTTATCTGTAGTCGTGAACTAAATATAAATTGTTTAAAAATTAAAATTTTACAGTATTTCAGTAACTTGTCCTCAACCTTATGCAGTAAATAATATTAAATTATCGGATACCATGCACTTTAAATTCCTATTACCTCTCCTTCTTTATACTTTCTTTGTTCTGCCCATTTACAGCCAACAACAACCCAATGTAATCCTCATCCTTACCGATGATCAAGGGTATGGAGATCTGGGTATCAATGGCAATCCCTATATTAAGACACCTCATCTAGATGCATTGGCCAAAGAAAGCATACGATTTAATCAATTTTATGTTACCCCAGTTTGTGCACCTACTCGCTCTAGTTTAATTACGGGAAGATATTCTCTTCGCACAGGGGTACGTGACACCAACAATGGGGGAGCACAGATGGCATCATCTGAGATAACCATCGCTGAAATTCTAAGGGATGCCGGATACCATACAGGAGCTTTTGGGAAGTGGCATTTGGGCGACAATTATCCCATGAGGCCATCGGATCAAGGATTTCAAAAATCCGTCATCCACCAAGGAGGAGGTATGGGCCAACCCGGAGACCATGCCAACTATTATCGAAAAGACAGTAGCTATTTTGATCCCATACTATGGGACAACAATAAAGCTAAGTCATACCAAGGGTATTGTTCAGACATATTTACTACTCAAGCGATAAGTTTTATCGAAGAACACAAAAACAAGCCCTTCTTCTGTTATTTGGCATTTAACGCTCCTCACACTCCCCTACAAGTGCCAGACAAATATTATCAGATGTACAAGGATGTAGATGTCAGTCTTGGATGGCCAGATTCTGTTCAAATCCGACGTCCAATGACCGAAAAGGATAAGGAAGACGCTCGCAAGGTTTATGGAATGGTGACCAACATTGACGATAATGTCAAACGGGTATTGGATAAATTAAAAGAATTGAACATAGAGGGTGAAACCATAGTGATATTTATGACCGACAATGGTCCTCAACAAATGCGATATGTAGCTGGTATGAAAGGTTTAAAGACTACGGTTTACAATGGTGGAGTTAGAGTACCCTTCTTTCTGCGCTACCCCGATGGATTTTCTGGCAATCGAGATATCGATGCTCCTACAGCCCATATCGATGTCCTTCCTACATTAGTAGAACTTTGTGGGGGTCAACTTCCTACTGATCGCATCATTGATGGTCGTTCCCTTATGCCATTAATTAATGATGCTAAATATACTTGGGCTGAACGTCCATTGTTTTTTTATTGGTCGAGAAAATACCCCGAGCTATATCAAAACATGGCCTTGCAAAAGGGTCCATATAAATTGGTAGCATATGCCGACTATGATGCGAGATTGGCTGAGTTTGAATTATATAATATTGAGAATGATCCCTATGAAAAAGACAATATCATTCATTCCAATTCTTCAAAGGCAGCTGATCTAAAGGAAGATATGACGAATATTTACGAAGAATTGGTGGTTTCTGACAACTTACTGGATGGACCTCGAATAATCATAGGCAGTGAACACGAAAATCCTGTCACATTAAATCGCAACGATGTAGGTGGACAACGAAATATCTGGAGACAAGAAGAGGCGTTTGGTCAATGGAGGGTTTCCACTAATGCCGGTAGGTATAAAATAAAATATACTTTTTTGAAACCGATCAAGGAGGGAGGTTCAATGATATTGGAGGCCAACAGTTTTATTCACACTAAAAAGCACAGTAAAAAAGACAGGAATTACATTGAATGGATGGATATTGACTTCCCCAAAATGGATACTGATTTGACCCCATTTTATAAGAGTCCTGATGGTCGCATAATCCTGCCTTTTACCGTAGAAATAGAAAGATTAGATTCTTAAAATGACTGAATATAGTTGCACGATGTGCAACCCAATTGATTAAATACGACTGAAATAAGTAGACCAATAGGTCTACCAGATGGACTAAATGTCCATCTGATGAAGGAGCCGAAACCTCCGCGTTTCGGGAGGGCTGGGGATGAAGGAACCGAGGCCACTGTGCCGAGGATATTTAACCGGAGCCACTGCGCATCGAGTGGGTTTCCAAGGATGAAGGAACCGGAGCCACTGTGCTCCGGCGTGACTGCACCGTATATCGACAGCGAATTAAAGAGGAATGATCTTGTTAATTTATTTTAATGACGTAGAGACGCAAGATCTTGCGTCTCTACGTCGAGGCGTGACTGCCCTGTAATTCATCAGGTTTCTACTTTAATTTATTATGTCCTCCCTTCAGGACTTATTTTCAATGCTAGTATCAATTCATAGGGTTAACACCCTATGCTGATACATGTCGTCCTTTCAGGACTTTTTATATTGTGATTTTTGCATGACTGCAACGTAATTCGATAGTCGAATTCCCCTCCAATGGAGGGGTGTCAGTTTACTGACGGGGTGGTTTGTAAATTCTGTAGGGATTATTAAAATTAAATTTTTTCAATTGAACCTTCCGTTTGACAAGTCAGATACCTCTCCTTAGGAGGGGTATTTCGCTGCCGAATTGAAGCGTAATTACGCCAAACCAGCTTGATAAAGAAGTACTGAAAGCGGCGCACTGAGCTTGGTCGAAGTGGACGTAGTCTAATAGCATAGGGTGAAACCTTATGAAATGAATGCCTTCCTAGAAAAAGTCCTGAAGGGACGAAGGAATTCATTTCTGTCGGCAGAAATCATCGATGCCTCAGTTTAAATCACGGACATGAACAGATTGAATAATTTGAAAGGAGGGAGATTACGATGATTCTGGATTTGTCACATTTTTTTCCCAGTATCTCTTATGTCCCCCGCTGGCGGGGGGTAGGGGGTGGAAATGCCATGAAATATATTTTAATATTAAATTACCGAGAGAATCCCCAGCAAACATTATTTTTCTATTAAAATCAAAGTTTGACGTGAATTGAATGATACCATGAATGGTTATGCTCATGGATTTGTCACACTTTTTGCCGAAATAATCATATTATATCTAGTATCATTGAATTAAAACAATGATTATCTGTCAAAGAAATCCTATAGAGCAAAAAGTCCGCCAAATCAACATTGTTTGATGCCAATACCGTGGGTTTCACCCACGGCTATTAGACTACGTCCTTTCAGGACTTATTTATAAAGATGTCTGGGTATGACTGAGTATTCTATGATAGAACCTAATTAATTAAGCTGTTCATTTTACAAAAGGTTCATCTCGATTGATTATTGCATAAAGACGTAGTTGCTTGGTCGCTTACAGATAAAAACCTGTGCTGAGGTGTGACTGCACCGTATGTCGATAGGGAATTTCATGGAATCTCGTCGCAGCGCAGTGGCTAACCCACCCGAGGTACAGTAACCTCGGCTCCCTCATCCAATCCATATTTAATGGATTGGGTACTTTGTACTATATTCGGTCGTTCTCGCCAGAGCCCGATTTACGGGCTCTGGTGCTTCGCACTTTGCTCGTTCATCCTTATCCATCCAACCTTCTCAACATCAAATACATCTTTCGAATGTCAATCAAAATAATCAATCGAAAACATCCATTTACTATTTGATTTTTCGATCTGAAATCTTTGCCTCTATTGGATATCCATATCTGCTTTTATCTACTCCCATTTCTTCCGGTGTTGGCCCCACAAAACTACTCTCCCTACCCATAATAGTCAATTTACCTTTTGATGATATCTCAACTAAAGCCCAAATCGGATCCTGATATGGGACCGTATACTTAATCCATGGATGACTCTTATCTACTTCCTCACTATACCTAACCTGTAAATAATCTCCTCCCAACCAATGATATGACATTGAATTGATCTGAACATAATGAATGTCGTTGATCACATTGTGATAATTTTGATGATGGTGGCCAGAAAACACCAACCTAACCTTCTTATAGCTGGATTGTCGATTGGCATTTTCCAAAACCAATCTCGCCTCCGTCCCATTATATATCCCGCCCATGTCATTGTCCAATCCCTGATGACAAAATACAATAGTGGGCAAATCACTTTGAGCTAAATCTCTCTCTAGCCATTCCAATTGCTCCCTTCCCAAATACCTGGCATAGCCATTGGGTACTTTTTCTGATTTATCATTTCCATCTAATACCACAAAATGATAGCCCTTAACATCATAGGAATAATACTTCCCTTTTGCCTTCCAATACTGAATTACTTCCTCTCTGGAAAATCCACCATCCATATCGTGATTGCCCAATACATGGTATTTATCACCTGGAAATTGATTCCAAATCGATAAAAATGGCAGATTGTAATCATAAGGTCGACAGAAGTCACCCAATTGAATTATAAAATCTAATGACTTTTCTTTGGCCTCGTCAATAAAAGCTTGTAATCGTTCATCGGCATCGTGCATGATATCCTTGTGAACATCGGTACAAATTCCAAATCGCAATTCCTCACGCTTATCGGCAGAAGTTAATAATTTACTGTTAGGTATCATTACAATACCGCCTACCATAAATTTGACAAAACTTCTTCTTTCCATTTTTTTCATTTTTTCGGCCTACTAGGACAAATTCCATGTAAGATTATGAATGACAACAGCTAATATTAAAATTTTTACCTTAAAATATACATTACCAAATAATTAAATCAATCTTCTCTCTCAGACTTAACCATCTATATATAATAGAAAATGCATTTATAATACTGGCATTTTTGCCTTTGACGGCAATTTTCCTTTTCATCGCTAAAGTTAAATTTTTACTTATTTTCCAATCTATCCTATTGCATTAGAACAATCTATGAGAATCGACCACCTCTTTGGGAGGATATTGACTGTATTCTATTTTATTACCTTGTTATCTTGTGGAATATCATTCGAAATAGTAAATTTTGTTCATTATTATTCCTCTTATTACTAGTATTTAAATTTGAAAAGAAAGGAAAATTTATTATCACAATTAGTTAATATACAAAATAATAGATAAAAATTTATCTATTTAAAAATCGTAATTAACTCGTTATTAGGTCTTTTTGTTTGTCCAAGGCATTTTATCTTTCCTAAAATCTTAAATTATGCAGAAATCTAGCCTCGACGAAATAAGACAGCGATTTGACAACGATGTTGAAAGATTTTCCAACCTCGATACTGGACAAAAGACCACCATCGATGCCCCTTTTACTCTTGAACTCATTACTTCAGCAGCCCAAATCCTCTGCCCTAATGCCGATCAAGTATTAGACATAGGTTGTGGAGCTGGCAACTATACGGTAAAATTGTTATCAAAATTGCCCAATCTAAATTGTAGCCTTGTCGATCTCAGTCAAGCCATGTTGGACAAAGCCAAGGAAAGGGTGGAAAATATTACCCATGGTCAAGTAAACATTCAGCAACAAGACATTCTTCAATATCATTATGGTGATTCTCAATTAGACATCGTTTTGGCTGGAGCCGTATTGCACCATCTTAGATCTGATGGTGATTGGCAGACCGTATTTACTAAAATATACAAGGCCCTTAAGCCAGGAGGGTGTTTATTCGTCGTGGATTTAATAGAACATGAATCCAGTATGGTTAGCCAATTTATTTGGAATCAATATGGTGAATATTTAATCGACTTGGGAGGAGAATCCTACAAAGATGATGTTTTGGCCTATATCGATAAAGAAGATAGTCCACGATCACTCAACTTTCAAATGAAAACACTGTACAATGCTGGTTTTTCAACCATAGATATCCTCCACAAGAATCTTTGTTTTGGCGCTTACGTAGCTATAAAATAAAACTTGAATAGATAAATGAATACAACACCCATTTATAATTGGCTACAATATAGCCATACACAATATTTAATATCAATTTTTTAAATATTCATCTTATTTTTGATCTCATTATCACAATAATAAAAAAGGATATATGAGTTTATTAAGGAATTTTCTGTTTTTTGCAATAATGGCTTTCTATGCTTGTGACAATGAAAGTCCCCCCTGTGATGGAGGAGATTATGTGTCATCATTTCCGAAAACCGACTCATTGCGAGAAAAACTAAACTGGCCAGAAGATTTAGATATAGCCGTCTTTGCCGGTTCAGATATTACCCCTAGCCCGGCCTGTTTAGCGGTCTCACCCACTGGGGAAGTATTTGTAGGGGTAGACAAAATGGGTTCATTGGGTAAAGAAATGAACCAGGGTTCTATCGTCAAAATTATCGATTGCAATCATGACGGAATCATTGACCAATACACTGCCTTTGCTCAAGTGGACAATCCTAGGGGTATAATCGCCATCGGCGACCAAGTATTTGTCTTACATACTCGATTCTCAAAAGAGACTGAAAAAGCAGAAAATATGGATCTTATTGTATTTGAAGATCTAAATCGAGATGGAATAGCTGATGGACCAGCTGATGAATTGATTCGCGACTTAAGCAATCCGGCTTATTTGCAACAGCGAGGAACCGATCATGCCACCAATGGCATCCAATTGGGAATAGATGGATGGATATATATAGCTGTAGGCGATTTTGGATTTTACAACGCGACAGATAAATCTGGTAAACAGCTTACCATGTTAGGCGGAGGTATAGTCAGAGTCCGACCTGATGGTACTGAAATGGAAGTATATACCCATGGCCTCCGAAATATTTACGATGTAGCCATAGATCCGCTGATGAACATATTTACTCGGGGAAATACCAATGATGGCGGCGGATGGAATGTGCGTTTTGCCCATCAAATCCAAAGTGGAGAATACGGCTATCCTATGCTATTTAAACATTTTACTGAAGAAATTATTCCTGCCTTAATTGATGTTGGAGGAGGATCTGGTACTGGCGCGCTTTATCTCGACGATGATAGATGGCCAGCTGCTTATAATCATCAACCTCTAATGGCTGATTGGGGGCGAAACCAACTGTATATACATTCTGTGAGTCCAGACCAAGGCAGTTTTACCCAAACCGAAAAACCATTTATCACCCTGCCCCAAATTACCGATGTTGACATAGATGGATCTGGAGCCATGTACTTGTCTGCCTGGGATGGAGCCGGATATTCTGGAAGTCCCAACAAGGGTTATGTAGTGAGAGTCATCCCTAAATCTATGGAATATGAAACCTTACCTGACTTGGGTTCTAGCTCTGTTAGAAAACTGATTCAATACCTCCAGTCCAATAATGCTAAGACAAGGCAGTACGCTCAATACGAATTATTGAATCGCCCTAAGGAAAAAACAACCTCATCGATATGGAAAATAGTAAAAAACGCTAACACTGATTTAGCCATTCGCGTTGCTGCTCTGTATACGTATAGCCAAATAATGGGAAAAGATGGTCAAGAAAAAATATCTACTTTATTGGCAGACAATGAATTAAAACCACATGTTATCAGAACATTGACCGATCGATTGGATTGGGCCAAAGACCTAGATCCTCAACCATTTTTATCGGCCCTCAATGACGAATCTATACACAGTCGTTTAGCTGCTATTATCGGTCTGGGAAGAATTGGAAATCCCGAGGCTGCAAATCCATTGTTAAATACAGAATTAGACCAAAGTTTTGTGGCTCCTGCCATAGGTACAGAAGGTAAACACGCCAATCCCAATGCCAGTCTGATCCCCGCTCATTTAGCCGTTCAGTCATTGGTAAAAATAGGGGCGATTGATCCCATAATTCAATCATTGAAAACTGACAATCGAGATTTGGCATTATGGGCAATGCGGTATATCCACGATAAAAAAATAATAGAAGCATTAATTCAATCCTATGATGATGCCGACATTATCGACAAGCATAAGATTGTAAACACTCTGGCTAGACTATATTTCAAAGAGCAGCCCTATGATGCTTCTTGGTGGTGGAGTACTCGACCGGATACCCATGGTCCATACTACAAGACCATGGAGTGGGAAGAAAGTCCCTTAATTAGAGAATTTTTAGTCAACTCTTGGAAATCTGATGGAGATAAAGATTTCTACACCGAATTAAATACTAAATACAGATTGGGAATTGATGATTTTGGAATTATTGAAATCAACCAACCCAAAGAAGATGCACCTGCCGTTGACCTTGAAAAACTTAAAAATAAAAAAGGACAAATTGGTAAAGCATCTATTGAAGACATTATGTTGGCTCTACAAAAACTCAAAGGAGATGCTGAACAGGGTAAACTACTTTTTGCTAAGCAAGGATGTCCTACCTGTCATGCCATTGATAAAGGTGAAATAATGAAAGGACCTTTTATGGGTCAAATTGGTTCAATTATGAATCGACAGCAAATTGCTGAATCCATTATCAAACCCAATGCATCTATATCTCAAGGTTTTTCAACCGTTCAAATTTCCACCAAAAATGGGGATTCCTATGTCGGTTTTGTCACTGAAGAATCGGCGGATGAATTGGTCATTAGAAATATTGTAGGTCAAGCCACTACTATTAAGACTGCAGATATCACTCAACGAAAAGAAATGGAATCTTCCATGATGCCTGCTGGTTTGGCCAATGCATTGAGTTATGAAGAATTCGCTTCTCTGGTTGCTTTTTTATCTCAACAAAAGTAATTATAGCATACTGAATAATAGCATATTAAAAGAAGGGTCGATTTGTGAACAAATCGACCCTTCTTTTAATATTTTGTCTGATAAAAAATAGTTCGCATCCACTCCGAATAGTTAGATCTATTCACTCCTCACTCAAATCCAATTAGGAGACGAACTATTTAACCAATACTACTTCCTATAAAATATTTTCCTTTCCTATACACCGTTCTTACTCAGACTTAAGGAAAGAAGAATACATCCATACCAATTTTTCTTGCTCCCTTATATAGTCACTCATCAATGCATTGGTTCCCTCATCATCAGCTTCACCCGACAAATCCAACAACTCTCTTTGCAATACAATGACTATTTTAAATGCATCCAAAATATGTTGAACGGCCTCATATCCATCTGATACCTTTCCACTTTCTTTAATAGAAGAAATTTTTGCATAACTTGAATAATTGTGTTCTGGTGTATAGCCCAATGTAAGGATACGCTCAGCCAGTTCATCTATCTTTATCAATAGATCATTATACAATTCTTCGAATTTGACATGAAGTTCGAAAAATTTATTTCCTTTAATATTCCAGTGAAAACCTCTAGTGTTTTGATAGAATATTGAATAATTGGCCAATAATACGTTAAGTTTCTTCTCTAGTTCTTTGGCTTGGCCAACTTCTAGACCAATGGCATTCAATTTTTCCATAATGTAATTTTATTATTAATGTAATTTAACCTTCTATATTGTCTCAACAACTATTTACCTAATATATTGAATTACAATTATTAACCAATGATTTGGCTAAAAAAGACATCGGTAATATTTTAGAGTTTAACGTATATTAGTATTTTCTAAAACTATTCTTTATTTCTAATTATAATCCTCTATTAGTTTGAGCTATCAGTATTTTCTGATTCTATATTTAAAACAGAATTTGACGGTCATTGTTTAAATAAATTCTAATAATTGACAAAAGTTAATGCATTTAACAGGAGTTATACTTAATAGTGTCAAACAAATTAAGTTTAAAAGTGATTTCAAGTTTATAATATAACCTCTAGCTAATAATAAATATTCCCATTTTTAATGAAATTTTCATTAATGCCCTCTTTTTATGTTAAGGTTAATCAAGGCTATTTAGCTTGAACTTAAAATAAACCGAGGCTAAAATGAAGGGTATTTGATTGATTTCAGAAATGAAAATAGATCAAAGTCTCAAAAGATTGGGCTAATTCGCTATAAACCAATATAATTGAATCAATATTTATTAAAAAATAACGTTTATGTGTAAACATATAGGGGGCTAGATCGGTTAAAAATTCAATAATTGTCCCCTATTTTCTAACAACTATTATAAATATATTATTTTAGTAGATTAAGAAAGATACACAAGTATATGACAGAGTCCAAAGCCTATCAATCCCTCATCCATAAGATTGACCAATTTATTAGAAAATATTATTGGAATAAAATCATCAAAGGATCCCTATTGGTGGTAGGACTAAATTTATTTGCCTTCATTGCTTTCAACCTTTTAGAATCTCAGTTTTATTTTGGGATAGCGACAAGGAAAATCTTTTTTTACTCAATGATTGGCATATTTTTAGCCTCTGCCTATTTTTGGGTATTGGATCCTTTATTGAAATGGATGAAATTGGGGAAAACCCTATCCTATGATGATGCAGCCAACATTATAGGTCAACATTTTTCAGAAGTGGAAGACAAGTTGTTAAACATATTACATCTATCTCGTCAAAATGATAGCAGCAACAACGATTTGATCTATCACAGTATTGAACAAAAAACAGAAGAAATTCAATGGGTTCCATTTCCCAAAGCCATCGATTTAAAAAAGAACAAAAAATATCTTAAATACGCCCTTCCTCCTGTTCTAGTACTCGTAGCTCTATTATTTAGTGCTCCCAGTTTAATTACCAACAGTTCTTATCGTCTTATTCACAATAACCGCGAATTTGTAAAAGAGGCTCCTTTTAGTTTTGATTTACAAAACGAAGACTTAGAGATTCCACAGTTTGAGGATATCACCATATCATTATCTACTTCTGGCTCAGTAGCTCCCAGTACAATTGATATTTTACTCGATGGATATCAGTATAAAATGACGAAAGATGAATCTGGTATATACAACTATACGTTGAAAAATGTTGGTAAAGATGTTGATTTCTCATTTTTAGCCAATGGGTATCAATCTATTGATTATCAAATAAAAGTGGTCAAAAAGCCTGCCCTTATAGAAATGACCATGACCATTGACGCCCCAGATTATACCAAAGTAGAAGATAAAGTATTAAAGAATCCCGCCGATGTTTCTATTCCTCAAGGAAGTAAAATCACCTGGAATTTTGACACGGAAAATATGTCCAATTTACAATTTAGATTTATTGATGATCAATTGGATACATTATTAAATACCAGTAATAATACAGCACATTTTGAAAAAAGAATATACAAGAGCAGTCCCTACGCATTGACTTTTAACAATTCTAGTTTACCCAATGCAGACTCTCTTCAATATTTTATAGAAACCATTCCAGATCAATTTCCAGGCATTTCAATTGAAAAACATTTGGATTCACAATACAGTGAATTAATATATATATTAGGTGATGTTTCAGATGATTATGGCCTAACCGAACTAAGTTATAATTATGCTATCACATCGTCCAATGAGTCCCCAAAATTTGTAAAGGAAGTTATTAATCAATCGCTTGATAGAGCGTCTACATTTCAAAAAGTTATTGATTTGTCAGAAATTTCTCTTCCCCCTGGTCATACCTTTCAATATTATTTTGAAGTATTGGACAACGATAGAATCAATGGCCCCAAAGCTTCTAAAACATCTATTCAGAGTTGGACTCAAAAGACTTTAGAAGAATTTGAAGAAATGGAAGATGCCACCGAAGAAACCATTAAGGAAAACCTTAAGAAATTGGTAGACGATCAAAAACAACTCAAAAAAGAAGCGGAGGAATTAAAAAATAAACTTTTTCAAGAGAAGCAACTAGAGTGGCAACACAAAAAGGAATTGGAAAACCTTATTAAAAAACAAGAAGAAATTCAAAAATCTCTTTCGGAGACACAAAAATTACAAGAACAAAATCAGAAAAATCAATCTGAATTTAAGGAAGAGCAAGATCCGCAAAATCAACAAATCCAGGAATTAATGGAACAAGCCCAAAATCCTGAGATGGAAAAATTGATGGAAAAAATCAAGGAATTGATGGATAAGCTTAAAAAGGATGAAGCCATAGAAATGCTGCAGGAGATGGATCAGCAAATGAACCAATCTGAAATGGATATGCAAAGATTAGAAGATCTCTATGAAAAATTGGAAATGGAAAGCGATCTTCAAGACGCCATAGATAAATTGGAAAAGTTAGCTGAAGAACAAATGAAGTTGGCTGAAGAAAACCAATCTAAGGAAGAAGAGATGAAAAATAGCGAGGAGAAAGAAGAGAATTCATCAAGTGAGGAAAACTCATCGAATGAGGAAAACTCAAACGAAAATTCAGAAGAAAGTTCTGACAGTGAATCCGATAAAAACGATTCTTCTAATCAAGAAAAAACAGAAGACAATAAAGAAAATAGCCCTAAAGCCGAACAAGAAAAATTAAACGAAAAATTTGAAAAACTGAGTGAAGAGTTAGAAAAGTTATTTGAGAAAAATAAAGAGATTAAGAGTCCATTGGACATGGAGGATCCAAAGACTCCATCTGAAGAAATTAAAAAAGACCAACAAGATGCTTCTGAGAGCCTAGAAAAAGGAGACCAAAATAACTCTTCCCAAAAGCAGAAAGATGCTGCTAAAAAAATGGAGGAAATGAAGCAATCGATGCAAAACAGCATGGCTAATTCCCAGGAAGAACAAATGCAGGAGGATATGGCATTATTGCGTCAAATCTTAGATAATCTCGTAAAATTGTCATTTAATCAAGAAACGCTTATAGAAGATATCAATCAAGCATCTACGACTACACCAAGATATGTACAGTTGGTTCAGGAACAGTTCAAATTAAAAAATGATTTTGGTTTAATTCAAGATAGCTTATTGGCTTTGGCTAATAGAAATGCACAAATCCAAACAGCTGTGACCGAAAAAGTGAATTTAATCGAAAATCACCTCGATAAATCTATGGATTATCTGGAAGAAAGGGAAAAATCCAACGCTTCCAATGACCAGCGTAGAACCATGAAAAATGTAAATGATCTCGCCCTATTACTCAGCGAATCACTGCAAAATATGCAAATGAGTATGTCATCTTCATCGGCCAACTGTAATAGTCCCAATAAACCTGGTGGTGAAGGTAATATGCCTATGGACAAAATTTCTGAAGGCCAACAAAAGATGTCTGAAGAAATGCAAAAACTGGCTAAAGAAAAACAACAAGGCAAGGTTAAGGGCAAGGGTGAAGGTGAAAGTATGAGTAAAGAATTTGCTCAAATAGCGGCCCAACAAGCAGCTCTTAGAAAAATGCTTGAGGATAAACAGCGAGGTTTAATGGAACAAGGCAAAGGTTCTAAAGAATTACAAGAATTGATCGATTTAATGGATCAAATGGAAACCGATTTGGTCAATAAAAAATTGACCAATGCCATGATGAAACGCCAACAAGAAATCCTTACCAAACTCTTGGAAGCTGAAAAAGCCGAAAGGCAACAAGAACTCGATGAAAAGAGAAAGTCAGAGTCGGCTAAACAAATTCCTAAGACCTTACCACCTGATTTGGCGGAGTATCTC
The DNA here is from genome assembly GCF_021729155.1 of Membranihabitans marinus. Taxonomy (GTDB): domain Bacteria; phylum Bacteroidota; class Bacteroidia; order Chitinophagales; family Saprospiraceae; genus Membranihabitans; species Membranihabitans marinus. Next base: position 51,716 of record NZ_JAJQYA010000001.1, read on the forward strand.
GAAAAAAGAAGAGCAGATATTTCTCCATTTAAGAAACTTTCTCCGTCTTTAAAACCTTATTATAAAAGACTTGTAGAAGAATATTACGAACAACTTAAAAGAAACTAATAAGAATTGGCATCTTCTTTAACTTTTACATCTGATTTAAAAAATGTTAGATTAATAAATTCCTTCTTGAATAGATTGGAAACAGACTACGATATCCTGCCTGGAAAATTTGTTGATATAAAACTATCAATTATCGAAGCTGTCAATAATGCTATTATACACGGAAACAAATTTGACATCGAAAAAACCGTTTCTATTACTGAGAAAAATGAGAACGGTTTTCTTGTTATTAAAATTCTAGATCAAGGTCGTGGCTTTGACCACAACGAAGTAAAGGATCCTACCCTATCTGAGAATATACTCAATCCAGGAGGTAGAGGAATTCATCTCATCAAAAATCTTTCTGACGATTGTCATTTTACTGAAAAGGGCAATAGCGTTACACTTAGATTCAAATTGTAAGGTATTGACTTAAATTTCAATATCATTTATCCGTAAATTCCTTACTTTAGTATAAAATACTAGAATGGACTTGCACACGGAAATCGACTTTTTTGAAGAAAATATTGACTTTACACTTTTACATAAAACATCCCTTGTTTTATGGATTGAGAGTTGTGTGATAGAAGAAACAGGTTTACCACCCAGTTCAATCAGTACGGTATTCTGCAATGATGAGTATTTACTTGAAATTAATCAAAAGTATTTAAACCATGAGGATTGGACAGACATCATCACATTTCAATATACAGATAAACCAGTATCAGGTGATCTATTTATAAGTATTGAAAGAGTAGAAGAAAATGCAAAATCCTTGAAAATACCCTTTGAAAATGAATTATATAGAGTAATTATCCACGGAATATTGCACCTTTGTGGCTATAAAGATAAAACAGAAAAAGACGCCAAAATTATGCGTGAAAAGGAAGATTACTATCTGAACATCTTAAGAGTTGGACATATATAAAATATTTAATACAGGTATTTATTCCCTTCCTTTAAAATTTATTAATAATTTGGCCTTTTTATTAAATAAAATACAGAAAGAAGAAATTTTTATTGTATAAAATTCATTTATGAGGGTATTAAAGTTTGGAGGTTCTTCTGTGGCCAATGCCGAGAGAATACAAAATGTTGGTAATATATTAAAAAGCTATTCAGACAAAGGTATCAAGTATACCGTTGTTTTTTCTGCCTTTGGCGGCATCACTGATGTGTTGATATCAATGGCGGAGAAAGCCAGTGTTGGTAATGAAGAGTACAAGGATGAATTAGCAATATTCAAAACTAGGCATCTAGAAGCTATAGATCACCTGTTTGAAGAAGAAAATAAGCAAGAAGTTCTCGAAGTTATTAATGAACACATTAATACACTTGAAAATCTCTTATATGGTATTTTCTTAGTCTGGGAAGCTTCTCCAAGAACCATGGATTATGTATTGAGTTTTGGAGAAAGAAATTCAGCATTTATCATTTCTCGATATTTACGTCAATTGGGTATCGATGCCGATTTTTTGGATGCTAGAAAAATTATAAAAACCAATCGTAATTTTGGCAATGCAAAAGTCAATTTAAAATTGACCTATAAAAATATTGCCGAATATTATGCAAATAACGATAAGACACAGGTGGTTACCGGTTTTATTGCTTCCAACAAAGGTGGTTTAAGTACTACCCTAGGTAGAGGAGGATCTGATTATTCAGCTGCTTTAATCGGAGCGGGTCTACAGGCTGAAATCATAGAAATATGGACTGACGTAGATGGTGTTCTAACCAGTGATCCGAGAAGGGTTAACCAAGCCTTTACCATTCCTAAGATGTCCTTCCTAGAAGCCGTAGAAATGTCTCATTTTGGTGCTAAGGTAATTTACGCTCCAACCATGCAGCCAGCCATGGACAAAGATATTCCTTTGGTCATCAAAAACACCTTTAATCCCGATCATGAAGGAACCTATATTTCTGGTCAAACCTATGCTACGGAATATCCTGTAAAAGGGATTTCTTCTATCAATAATGTAGCCCTTCTTACCCTTCAAGGTAATGGAATGGTAGGTGTACCAGGGACAGCTGCTCGATTGTTTAGATGCCTTGCAGACGCTGATATCAATATAATGATGATTACTCAAGGGAGTTCTGAATACAGTATCAGTTTTGCCATCTTACCAAAACAAATAAAAATAGCAGTTGGCGCTATTAAACGCGAGTTTAAAAATGAATTTGATCGCAATGATCTAGACCATTTACATATTGAGGAAAACCTCTCTATTCTAGCAATTATCGGTGACAACATGAGACTTACTCCAGGTGTAGCTGCCAAAATGATGCGTGCCTTGGGTAATAATGGTATAAATATAGTAGCTATAGCTCAAGGAAGTTCTGAACGCAACATATCAGTAGTTGTTAGTCAAGCCGATGAGAATAAAGCTTTAAACGCATTGCACGAGGGATTTTTCCTATCTAATTTAAAAGTATTAAATATATTTATAGTAGGTAGTGGACTGATTGGCAGCACTTTAATTCAACAGATTAAAGATCAACACCATCTATTACAGAGAGAAAGAGGACTGGATATAAGAGTTGTTGGATTGGCCAATAGTAAAAAAATGTGCTTTAATGAAAATGGTATTCCTTTGGATGATTGGCAATCACAATTGGCTAATCATTCAGAGAAAATGGATATGTCTACATTTTCTCATCGCATGAATGAAATGAACTTAATCAATTCAGTATTTATAGATAATACCGCCAACCATTCCATTTCTGAATTTTATCACGGTATACTTAAAAACAGTATCCATATTGTAACACCGAATAAAATAGCCACTTCTTCTTCCTATGAGCAATATGCCTATTTGAAAAATTTGGCTAGAAAGAACAATGTAACTTTTGGTTTCGAAACCAATGTAGGAGCTGGATTGCCCGTCATTTCTACCTTGCAAAATCTTATACATTCTGGAGATAAAATTCTCAAGATAGAAGGAGTTTTATCTGGATCATTATCCTATATTTTCAACGAATTCAATGGTAAAAAATCATTCCATGATATCGTTGTAGAAGCAAAGACCTTAGGATTTACTGAGCCTGATCCAAGAATTGATTTAAGTGGAATGGATGTAAAAAGAAAAATTCTTATTCTAAGTAGAGAAGCGGGAATGGTTATAGAACCTGAATCGGTAAAAGTAGATCCAATAATTCCACAAGATTGCATGGAAGCGAAAGATATTCCAGCATTTTTCGAGAGTTTAAAATCCAATGAAAAATACTTTTCTGATTTAATAGTAGAAGCAAATAAAGAAAATAAAAGACTAAGAGTAATAGCTACAATGGAAGCCGACAAGGTGTATATAACCTTATCAGCAGTAAACGAATCATCTCCTTTTTACAACTTAGAAGGAAGTGATAATATGATTGTATTTACAACCAGTAGATACAATAAAAGACCATTGGTCGTTAGAGGGCCGGGTGCAGGAGCAGAAGTTACTGCAGCTGGAGTGTTCGCGGAAATAATAAATATTGAAAGTCAAATAAGTCCATCTTAGATATGAATGCAGGAATAAAAGTATTTGCACCAGCCACAATCGCCAATTTAGCGGTAGGTTATGATATACTAGGACTCGCTCTTGAATCTCCTGGGGATGAAATTATAGCCAAAATAAGTAATGATTTTACAGGTGTAAGAATAAGTAATATTAGGAATGACGGAGGAAAGCTTCCTAAGGCTGCTCAAAAAAACACCGCTTCTGTGGCAGGTCAAGCGGTATTAGATCATCTCAACATTACTGATATAGGGATTGAATTAGAAATAATAAAGAAAATGCCTATAGGAAGTGGATTGGGAAGCAGTGCGGCATCTGCTGTAGGTGGTGCTTTTGCAGTAAATGAAATACTTAAATCCCCACTTACTAAAGCAGAGTTACTTCCGTTCTGTGTACAAGGTGAATATATAGCAGATGGATCATACCATGCTGATAATGTAGCTCCTTCCCTATTGGGCGGAATCATTTTGGTAAAGAACGGAGAAAACCTAATTCACCAAAGGCTTCCAACTCCTGAAGGCTTATTCATTACTATTATACATCCCGACATAGAAATATTGACAAAAAATGCTCGATCAATTATAAAGAGTAGTATTTCTCTAAATAGTCATATCGACCAATCTTTTAATTTAGCTGGTTTTGTATCGAGTCTATATCAAAGCAATTTTGATTTAATGAGGCAATGTCTAAATGATATAATTATCGAACCACAAAGAGCACATTTAATTCCAAAATTTGAGGAAGTAAAAGCAGCTGCTCTAAAAAACAATGCCATAGGCTGTAGCATTTCAGGTGCAGGTCCTTCTATCTTTGCATTGTCAGAAAATAGTTTTGATGCTGAAAACATCGCTTATGCAATGAAAGAAGTGTTTAAAAACGTAAAAATTGAATCCACTGTAATTGTATCAAGAGTTAATCCTGAAGGTGCATACAGATTCTAAATAACATTATAAATTTTTGTTCCACGTGAAACTATACAGTACCAACGACAAAAACAACATTGTAGATTTAAAGGAAGCAGTATTACATAGTCTTCCCAAAGACAAAGGCTTATACATGCCCACTGCAATTAAAAAATTAGACGATGAATTCATCAATAATCTACATAAATATTCTTTTCAAGAGATAGCCTTTAAAGTTGCCGAAAATCTAATTGGTGAAACTATACCTAAGGAAGATCTAAAAAACATAGTTGAAGATTCCATCAATTTTATTGCTCCAGTAGTAACTATTGAAGATAAAACACACATCTTAGAATTATTTCATGGCCCTACCCTAGCTTTCAAAGATTTCGGAGCTAGATTTATGGCTAGACTAATGCAGTATTTCCTAAAAGATAGCAATGAAAAAATTAAAATATTAGTTGCTACATCTGGTGATACCGGGGGCGCAGTAGCTGCTGGCTTTTACAACATTGAAAATATTGAAGTAGTTATATTATATCCCAAAGGTAGAGTATCAAAATTACAGGAAAAACAATTGACTACCTGGGGAGGAAATATAAAGGCTTTAGAAATAGATGGAAATTTTGATCAATGTCAAGCCCTAGTAAAACAGGCTTTCCTAGATCCTGAATTAAATGAAAAATGCAATTTAAGTTCAGCTAACTCCATTAATATAGCTAGATTAATTCCTCAATCATTCTATTATTTTGAAGCTTATAAGCAATTAACAACTGACTTACCTATTTCTTTTGTAGTACCATCTGGCAATTTTGGTAATATGACAGCAGGTTTATTGGCTAAAAAGATGGGCCTACCTATTTCAAAATTTATAGCAGCTACCAATAAAAATGATGTTTTTCCCAAATATCTAGCTTCAGGAGAATACAATCCAATACAGGCATATGAAACGCTATCCAACGCTATGGATATAGGTAATCCTTCTAACTTCTATAGAATTTTAGATCTTTATGGTTCCACGTGGAACAATATTAAAGAAGAAATATTAGGATACTCTATCTCAGATGAAGAAACAGTAGAAACCATAGTGGAAGTACACAATAAACTGGGATATGTATTGGATCCACATACTGCTGTAGGTTATCTAGGTAGTAAAAACTACAACCACGAAAACGAAGAAAAAATAATACTAAGTACAGCTCATCCTATCAAATTTGCCAACGAAGTTGCTGATAGTATTAACTTTTCAATACCCCACCCTAGTAGTATAAATACTATATTGAAAAAAGAAGGACATAAAACAAAGTTATCTTCAGATTTTAAAGCTCTAAAAGACTTTATTTTACAATAGATATCTAAGAATAAAATACTCTGGGGATGCATAATGAATGATGCATCCCCTTTTTTATTTGAATAAATCAACAGAAATTATACGGCAACTAGCAAGTAAATATCTAATTATATCCTTATCCATACCACAGTATTTTAAATATAGACTTAGCAAATACATATTAGCCTATAATGACATCAAAACAGTTTATATAATTAATGAAGCTGCTAAGGAAGCCCAAACCTTCGTGTTTCGGATTGATTGGCTTTGCGTATCCAGTCATGGATTATATTAAAATCAAGTCACCGGAGATTGGCAAAATAGCTACCGATTTACATTGCGGTCAGGTCTTTTTGTAGAGAGTAAGATATTGGATCTCCCGACGTTGATTATATAAATACCATGCCGGAGCAGAGTGGCGAAATACATCTCCTAAGGAGAGGTATTTAACTTGTCAGACGGGTTGCTTGATTGAAAAAAATTTAATTTTAATAATACCTACAGAATTTACAAACCACCCCGTCAGTAAACTGACACCCCTCCATTGGAGGGGAATTTGACTATCGAATTACGTTGCAGTCATGCAAAAATCACAATAAAAAAAGTCCTGATAGGACGACATGTATCAGCATAGGGTATTAACCCTATGAATTGATTGTAGCATTGAAAATAAGTCCTGAAGGGACGACATAATAAATTAAATATCTAACGATATACAGGGCAGTCACGCTTCGACGTAGAGACACGACCGAATGAAGTACAAAGTACCCAATCGACTTAACGTCGATTGGATGAGGGAACCACGACCTCCGTGTCGTGGGTGGGTTGGTCTTGCGTCTATTAACACCCCCTATTTGAGACGCAAGGCCAACCCACCCTCGGCATCTAGCCTCGGTTCCTTTATCACTGACCGATTTACGGTCTTTCCCCGCCCACCCACAACACTATGGTCGTGGCTCCCTCATCGTAGACCAAAATAAGGTCTACGGTTCTTCGAACTACATTCGGTCGTGAGCATCATTCAGTAATGTCTCTACGTCTTTAAAATATATTAACAAAATCATTCCTCTTAAATTCGCTGTCGATATACGTTGCGACCAGGTCTTTTTGTAGAGAGTAAGATATTGGATCTCACGACGTTGATTATATTAATACCATGCCGGAGCAGAGTGGCGAAATACACCTCCTAAGGAGAGGTATTTAACTTGTCAGACGGGTTGCTTGATTGAAAAAAATTTAATTTTAATAATACCTACAGAATTCTCAAACCACCCCGTCAGTAAACTGACACCCCTCCATTGGAGTGGAATTTGACTATCGAATTACGTTGCAGTCATGCAAAAATCACAATAAAAAAAGTCCTGAAAGGACGACATGTATCAGCAGAGGGTATTAACCCTATGAATTGATTGTAGCATTGAAAATAAGTCCTGAAGGGACAACATAATAAATTAAATATCTAACGATATACAGGGCAGTCACGCTTCGACGTAGAGACGCAAGATCTTGCGTCTGAAATAGGTGGTGTTAGGAGACGCAAGGCATTGCGTCTCTACGTCTTTAAAATATATTAACAAGATCAATCCTCTTTAATTCGCTATGGTTTTACAATACAGTCTCGCCATTTTGTAGAGACGCAAGATTTTGCGTCTATAGTCAGTCATTATATTAATACCAAGCCGAATAACATCGTTCTAATACCTAACGATCAACGTTACGGTCACGTCTTTTTGTAGAAACACGACCGAATGAAATAGTCTAAAAGACTAATAAATGCCCTTAATATGAACGATCAAAGTGTAAAGCATCGTTGACCGTTAATCGGTCTACGGGGAGTGAAGCACAGAGCCACTGTGCTGCGACAAATCAGCATTAAAATTAACAAGTTTAAAATTTCATATTACAATAAGAGATAATCGCATTGAGGAAACCTAAACCACCGTGTTTCGGGTGCGTGGACCTCCTATTTAGGCTGGCTTAGCTCATGTACTGCGAAGAAATTCTATAAAGTGCAACTAAAATAATAATATGACAAAAAGAACAGGTACAGGGTCAAATATAAAAGTAGACTCAAACAAAACCATATAAAGTATAAATCTAAGTCAACAAAAATCTTTAGTCTACCCTATTTTATAGTGAGAATATATCAATACAAAAAGAATGGCAATGAAGGATTAATTAGTAATTTATAGTAACCCGAGATTAGACATAGAAAAATATCTAAAGAAGTATAGGTAGAAAAGAAATAAATGAGGAATTAAAAATTTAATATAAAATAAGAAAATATACACCAATATAATTCGAAAGAATAACTGCAACATCTAGACTAAAGATCAAAGTTAACTTTGACTTAGTCCTAGGATATATTCAAAACACTGCAATTATTCTTTCAATCCTATATGTTCCACGTGAAACATATAGTTTACTAAATTTCCTTTAAGAAAATATCTAATTCAGCATTAAACTGTTCAGGTAATTCAAGCATAGGTGCATGCCCACATTTGTCGAGAAAGACCAGTTTAGAATTTATAATTTTTTCATTAAACTCTTTAGCTACAAATGGAGGCGTAATAGTATCCTGATTCCCCCAAACCAATAGAGTTGGAATTTTAATCTTATGAAGATCTTCACCAACATTATGACGAATAGCACTCTTGGCTGTTTTTACCATTTTGAGGCATTTCATATTATCTGAAGTTATATCTAACACCTCTTCAACCATTTCATCGGTAACCACACTTTTATCATAAAAAGTAAGATCTATTTTACTTCTTAAAAAAACCTTATCCCCTCTTCTAGGAAAAGAATTTCCAAAAGCACTTTCATATAAACCAGAACTACCGGTAAGTGTCATAGACTTAACTTTATCGCCAAAGTTCAATACATACAACAGGGATAAATGGCCACCCAGAGAATTTCCTATAATATGAAATTCATCTAGCTTTAGGTAATCAGTAAATTCCTTTACGAATTCTGTCAAACTATAAACTGACAACTTTCTAACATTCATTTCAAAAATAGGCAGAATAGGTAGTAATATCCTATACCTATCTTGAAATGCCGTAATAGTATCATCAAAATTACTAGCTGTGCCGAAAAGTCCGTGTAAAAGCAATAGTACTTCCCCATCCTTTGGACCTACATCAACAAACTCAAATTTATCTAACTTCTTTTTCTCGAAAACACTCATAATTCACAATTATTCCTCAAATATATTTAAATTATACTTTCTTAAAGGTATAACTATACATAAGGCTCACAATAAATAGTAAAATACCGTTAATTTGATGGGCTACACCCCAACCAACAGGTACCATACCTACACTATTAATTACCGTTAATATTCCCAAAGCTATTTGAAATAAAAACAAAGTTATAAACAATCTATGTGTAAAAGTTAGGATAGTTCTCAACCATACATGTTTAAAACGTACAAATATATAAATCAAAACAATTACTAAAATCAGAGCTAAATAGCGATGTAGAGTATGAATTAAGGTTGGAAATAAAACTGATTTTTCATAGTTAATAAAGTTATCAACATTCCACAGCGAAGTATTAAAAACAATACTAGGTATCCACTCCCCTTTCATAAGTGGAAAACTTGGATAAAGTAAAGCTGCCTTCATTCCACTAACCATTCCACCAATAAAAATTTGAAGAAATAATAACATTGACAAAATCCTAGATAGGTAAAAGCCCTTTTTATCTACGGTATAATTTCTATTTTGAACCCACATAATGGTCCAAAATAAATAGGCTAAAAGAATAACAGCTAAAATTAAATGGAAGCTGAGCTTATAAGCACTAACCCAGGGTCTATCGACTAACCCACTGGCCACCATTATCCAGCCGAAAGAAGCAACAATAGCTGCCAAAACCAGTACGGTTATTAATCTTTTCAACAGGGTTTTATTAATCCATTTTTTAAAAAGAAAAAATGCAAAAGGAATTATAAATACCAAGCCCATTAATCGCGCCCATAATCTGTGAAAGTATTCCCAGAAATATATAAATTTAAATTCGCCTAAAGACATCCCATGATTGATTTTATGATACTGTGGAGTCTCTTTATACAATTCGTAAGCTACTGACCATTCAGAAGCATTTAATGGTGGTATAGTCCCTGTAATGATGTCCCACTTGGTAATAGACAATCCACTTCCCGTTAATCTAGTAACTCCACCAATTAAAATTTGAATTACTATCATTCCAAAACCAATCCATAACCAAACCAGGACAGATCTATTTACTTTTTGAACATTCATTCTTTTATTATTGATCTAAAAAAAAAATAAAAAGATTTGATATCATCATTAGTACTGTTAGTATGTTGGTATAAAATTAGAAAATTACTTTGTTGTTTACCTACTAACAATTTTGAACACCATTATTAACACAAATATAATAGGGAATTAATTGAACAACCCTATTCTATGACTTTTTCAACAAAATGATGTTAACTGTTGGTAAGGTAGAAAAATTGAAAAAAGTGAATCAATAAGAATTGAAAAAAAGTTGATAAGCACTTAAGAGATCATCCTCTTTACACATTTTCATTGTTCATTCATTTGCTAAAGGGCAAAATTGTGAATAAGCCATAAGTTATTCACATTTCTCTCCACAAAACATAGATTTTTTCATTTTTATAAATCATTATATATTAGTTTTTTAAAGATTATTATAAAAAGTTATGTTTGTAACAATTAAAACATATTATAATTTTTCTTAATTTGTTTGCAATTAAACAAAATGAACATGGGCGATCTATTAAATTATCAATCAGACAAAAAAACTATTGTGGAACTATTGGAAAATGGTATTCACTTTTCCCCTTATTTATTAAGGGATTTCAACATTGCGAAAGGAGAATATTTTCCTGCAATTGTACAATCTCATACCTCTAAGGTATACATGATGTCATGGGGAATTGACAATTACAATCAGTCATTAACACTGACTCAGATTTATTTTAAGTCGTTTGAAAAACAAAGCAGTTTAAAAAAATTGTTGGTTAACAATCGAATTCTAATACCTGTCAACCAACTCATGCAAAACAAAGATGAATATAAACCTGAGTTAGTAATTAGGTCTAAGGAAAACAATATTCTTTATATGGCAGGTATATGGAAGGAGAATGAAGATGGTAGTCTTGGTTTTGCTATTATTACCAAAGATGTAACGGAAGAATATTCAAGTAAAATCAGGAGAATCCCTTTGTTTATAACATCAAGAGAAGATATAGCTACATGGTTGAAAAAGGATACTAAGATTATTAATGAATTAAATTATTTTTTAAAAAAGAAGGTGGATGTAGAAATTTTACACGACATAATTTTAGTATAAGATAATATGCGTGCATTAATTCAACGTGTTTCAAAAGCACATGTTAAAATAGATGGCAAAATCAAATCGGAGATAGGTCAGGGTCTTGTTTGTCTTTTGGGTATTGAAAAACATCATAATAAAGAAGATATTCCTTGGTTGATAAAAAAGATTCTTCAATTGAGGATATTTTCAGATGAAGAAGGTAAAATGAATCTTTCCGTACAAGATGTATTTGGTGAAATACTAGTCATTAGTCAATTTACTTTATTTGCCAGTACCAAAAAGGGAAACAGACCATCGTTTATTGGATCGGAAAATCCTGAGCTTGCTGAAAAAACTTACTTGGAATTTATAGATTTTATGGAATCTCTTTATCCCAACAAAATAAAGACGGGAGAATTTGGAGGAGATATGAAAGTTTCATTAACCAATGATGGACCAGTAACCATAATGATAGATTCTAACGCCAGAGAATAAAATAATTTCAAGTCATAAGTATGGAAATCAAGGCTTATCAACAATTAGTGGATCAATGGATACAAAAATACGGTGTTCGATATTTTGATGAAAAAACAAATATGTTGCTTCTTATGGAAGAAGTAGGAGAGTTGTCTCGTTTAATAGCTAGAATATATGGTGAGCAATCTTTTAAACAGGGAATGACTGCCGACAAATCATCTATAGAAGATGAAATGGCTGATATCTTTTTTGTTTTGACATGTTTATGCAATCAAATGGATATTGATATTACAAATATTATAAATAAAAATATTCAAAAAAAAACGCAGCGAGATAGTGAAAGACACCAAAAAAATGATAAATTAAATAGATAAATGTGTAAAAGATAGGATTTTACGTGAATATACCAATAAGTCAAGAAAAATTTACTAGGGAACTAGAAAAAAGAGATCAACAGATCCACTGCTTAATGCAAATAACGGAAGCCATCAATCACAATGCTTCAGTAACAGATCTCTTTGATATTTTTCGAAAGTCTATTCAAAAACATTACAGTCCTGAAGGCATCACTCTATGTGTTCAAGAAAATAAAGAATGGCTTACTTATAGTACGATTGATAATGCAAAATCAATTGATTATTCACATCAATTTAGTTATTACTCAAAAGGCAAAAACAATTTACACACTTCTGATTACGGAGATATATATATCCCTGTTTACCACAAGCAACAGTTGATAGCCTTGGCTCATTTTTATAAGTTATTTCCAGAAAGCAAGGAAGAAATAAGGTTTTTGAAGACGATTACCAATTTTATTGCCATTGCTATTGAGAATAAGAGATTGTCTAAAGAGAAAAGGGAAAAGGAACATTACAAAACCCAATTGTCTTTGGCCAGGAAAATTCAATTGTCATTAATGCCCAAAAAACTGTCGGATACTAGGGAACTGGAGTTTGAGACCCTATACATCCCACATAGTGAAATAAGTGGGGATTACTTCGACTTTTTCCACATTGAAAACAGTAATATTAGTATTTTTTGTATAGCAGATGTTGCTGGTAAAGGAATTCCAGCGGCTATACTTATGGCGAATTTACAGGCTAGTTTGCGTAGACTGAGTATTAATTTTACAGATATTGTTTCCTTAATTCGCGGATTGAATGAAGCTGTTTATGATACCACTGAGGGAGATAGGGTAGTGACCATATTTTTAGCTGCCTACGATGTAATGAAAAATGAATTGTTGTATATCAATGCTGGACATAACTATCCTATTTTACAACAAGAAGAAGGATATACTAAATTTTTAAAAGAAGGGACTATTCCTCTAGGTGTAATTAGAGATCTACCAGAAATCGTCGTGGGCAAAGAAGAAATCAATAAAGAAACCGTTATATTATCATATACTGATGGCTTGGAAGAATTGAGAAATGGTGAAGGAAAAATGATGGGCCACGACAAAATTTTAGAAAACCTTCAAGATATTAGTTTTGGTAATATAGATGCGATAAGAGATAAAATAGAGGGGTTTATCGAAAATTTTAAAGAAAATGAGCCAATACTAGATGATATCACTGTTTTATTATGTAAAATAAAGCCGAACGGAATTACATAAAATATTATGACTCAAAGAAAAGATAAATCATTGGCGGCCCTATTGGCTTTTATTGGTGGTATAGCAGGCCTTCATAGATTTTATTTAGGACAAACAAAGACAGGTGTATTTATGATACTTCTATCGGTATTTACATTTGGTATGTTGTCATCGTTAATAGGATTAATTGACAGCATTGTATTTTTTACCATGGATGATGAAATATTCGATCTTAAATACAACAAGGAAGAAAATAGAAGAAGAACAGATGCTGCATATTATAAGACAAAGCGCAGAAGGAAAATAAGATCAGAAAAACCAGATTTTCAAAGAAGTCAACATAGGGATTTTAGGCAGTCCGGTAGGAGTAGAAGAATTAAGACCACAAAGGTTGAAAAAACTAAAACTGAAGATAAACCAAAAGAAGCTTACAAGGAATTGTTGGCCAAGGTTGAAAAGTATAAGGCAGCTGGAATTGCTTATTTTAAAGAATACGACTTTGAAGAATCTATAGCTAATTTTAACAAGGTTTTGGAATTGGATTCTGGCAATGTAGCCGCGCATTTCAATATAGCTTGTGCATATTCTCAGATAGAAGACACTACAAAGGCAATTTTTCATTTGGATAAAGCGGTCAAAAATGGGTTTAAAGATTTTGATAAAATAAAAAAACACGAAAAATTATCACTGACTAGGATACAAAAGGAATGGGAAAGCTTTGAAGCCAATGGATTTCAATTAGAAATTGAAAATGAAGAAGAAACCAATCCATTGGAAAATACAAATAGTGAAGGAATTACTGAAGTGGATAATGGAGTTAATTCCTTCAATGAGGAAAAGCCCAATAGTGATTCACTGTTTGAAAATTTGAAACTATTAAAAGAACAGAGAGAAAAGGGACTTATCTCAGATAGTGAATTTGAATTGCAGCGGAGAAAACTCTTATCCTAATTTTTTGGTTTATTATTAAAAGAAGAACTATGCTTTCAGTAGATATAATGGCAAACAGCAATATAAAGGTATCCATGACCAATACCGTAGGGGAAGCCATGGATCTTTTAAATAATCACAAGATTAGACATATACCTTTACTAAAAAGTAAGGCATTTATGGGCATAATCGATGAAACTACCTTGAAGAATACAACGCCATCCACCATTATGAGGGAATTGGTAAACAAAGGGGAGAAAAAATTTGTAAACGATACAGACCACATATTAGAAGCTGCAAAAGTTATGGTAGATAATGAATTGTCTATTGTACCTGTTTTGGCTCAGGATCAATCTTATTTAGGCCTGATAAAAGTAGAAGATTTATTTAATGAAATTGTTTCAAAATTTGGTTTAAACACTGAAGGAAGTCTATTGATCATTGAGATGCAACAGCAAGATTTTCAATTGTCTGAATTAATAAGAATATTGGAGTTGGAAAATGTTCATCTATTTTCTGTTCTGGTTTCCCTCAATTACCTTCCCCTCATTGAAATAACCTTAAAAACAGATATCAAGGACATAAATTCAATTTTGCAAACATTGGAAAGATATTCTTATAAGGTGAAAGCATACTTTGAAAATGACCAATACTCCCATCAATTAAAAGATAGATATGAATCTTTGATGTCTTATCTAAATGTTTAATTTAAAAATACAAAATTAGTTATTACATTAAAATACTAGAAATCATATTCTATTGGGGGAAATGCTGGGCTATAAATAAAATAAAAAAAATAGAACGATTAGACCTTACTAGCATTCTAATAGGAATATATAAATACCTTTCTAAATTTAGCATACCTTATTCATAAAAATTAACTGTAATAGTATAATAAATAGCTGTATACTAGTATGTTATTTTATGCGTTTATACTTTATTTTTATAGTAAATAAAGGCTATTCATAAGGAAATAAACCTCCTTAATAAAGGGGGATAGTAATAATATAAATACCCATAATAAATGACTCAATTGAATGGATCTTATCTTTTGAAATGATTTTATTAAGAATTATTATGATTTTAAAATCGTTCTTTACTTAAAGAAGATCAGTATATTAAGAACTTATTGGAGAATTAAAAAATCTATTTCTTCAATCGTTAGAAAACAGAGGTATGAAAATAGTTAAACTTTCAAAAGATAAGAAAACCACTAAGTGAAGATAAATATCAATAAATATAATATTGTAAAGATTTGTTTCTTGGTATTGGTAAGTATGTGTTTTACTTATTCACAAGCATGGGCACAACAACAAAGCCAACAAAAAATATTGGTTAGGCAAATTAGTTTTGAGGGCAACATAAAAACTAAACCGCAAAGAATACTAAGGGAAATGGAAATTAATGTAGGTGATTCCCTCACATTGACCAGTATTCAAAAAAAACTTAAATTATCCAAAAACAGGATCATAAATACTGGACTATTTACCGATGTAGTTACCAATTTATATTTTGACGAAGAAAATTATAAAAATGTAAGTATTATCATTTCAGTAAAAGAAGGATTGTTTGTCATCCCTATTCCTATCATTGAATTGGCGGCGAGAAATTTTAATGTATGGATAAATGAGTACGATAGTCACATTAAATTTCTAAATCTTGGATTGTATCTAAAATTAAAGAACTTAACAGGAAATGCGGATCAATTAAATTTACTGGCTCAAGGCGGATTTGATAGAAAATTTTCTGTGAATTATATAAGTCCATATTTTGATAGGGAAAGGAAATGGAATTTTCAATTTACCAGTTTACTCAACTCCAACAAGGAGGTATCCTATATAGGTGATGATGGAATACCTACTTTTGCATCCAATAATAATAAATATCTCCACCATCGTTTTGAATCAGGATTTTCATTGAATTATCGACCCAATTATATCAATACATTTAGTGTGAAATTGGGTTTTAATTACCAGGGTATTAGTTCAGAACTATTGGAGACTATACCTACTTTTTTGGCTGGTAAAAAATATCAACGATATAGTGATATTGAATTAAGTTATAGTATTGAACAAAGAAACAATAAGTATCTGGCAACTCAGGGTTGGTTTTCCAAAATAAAAGTACAGAAAAATGGATTGTTTGGCGAAGATGATTATCAAGCTTGGAATGTAAAAGGTGATTTACACGTCCACGATTATTTGGGTAAGGGATGGACCTGGAATAAGAGTTTAATAGTAAGAGCTTTACTACCGAGGGATAAGTATCCCTATTACAATTTGAACCGTTTGGGGGGAGAAGCAGAGTATGTTAGAGGTTATGAAAACTATCAAATAGAAGGGAGTTCTTTGGTCATAGGAAAAACCTCTATGATGAAGAAAATAATAGACAGGCCGATAAATTTAGGTAAACTAATGCCATTTGTAAATTATAAATCGATGGATACAAAAATTTATCTCAGTTTAAATTTTGATTACGGCTATGTATGGGATAATTATTATTATACCAGTGAATGGGTGAATAAACCACTATATGGAGGTGGATTAGGCATTAATTTTTTACTGTATCATCAATTGGGTATTATTTTTGAAGCAAGTATGGATAGGGAAAATAATTTTGGAATATTTTTTCACATTAATGATACATTATAATGAAGATACTGATCTATGCAAATGTGCTATCGAAGGAAAATGAGCAATATTATTTTCAATTGATTGAGAAACTACAACGCCATCATATATTGATCGGTATTTATAAAGATATTAGAAATCATTTTATCCATACCCGGGGTGAATTTTCTGATGATTTTGATATAATTCACGATTACTACCAATTGAGAGAAGACCCATATGACTATTTATTGTCTTTGGGAGGAGATGGTACTATATTGAATGCCACATTGTTGGTAAGAGATATTGATACTCCAATTTTGGGTATAAATCTAGGTAGATTGGGGTATTTGTCCAGTATTGAAAAATCTAAAATTTCAGAGGCCATCGATGATTTGATACAAGGATCTTTTTTACTAGACGAAAGGACGATTTTGCAGATGGATTCAAATCCAGTGTTGTTTAAGGATGAGAATTATGCTTTAAACGATTTTACCATTCACAAAAGAGATAATTCTTCGATGATTATCGTGCACACCTACGTCAATGAAGAGTTTCTAAATACCTATTGGGCAGATGGCTTAATTGTTAGCACTCAAACAGGTTCCACTGGATATTCTTTGAGTTGTGGAGGTCCTATTTTGGCTCCGGGAAGTAATAATTTTATAATAACTCCTGTGGCACCACACAATCTCAATGTGCGTCCAGTAGTTTTGTCCAAAGATGTTACTCTTCGATTTGAAGTAGAAGGAAGAGCTGAAAACTTTCTTTGTACTTTGGATTCAAGGTATGAAGTGATGACGGCTCATCACAGTATTGAGGTAAAGAAGGCAGATTTTAAAATTAAATTGGTTTCACTCGAACACTTATCTTATTTCAAAACCTTGCGCAATAAATTGATGTGGGGAAAAGATTTGAGAAACACAAAAAGTTAAGAAAAATAAAACTTTCTTAATTATAATCTAGTTGTATTGATAAAGAAGTGTTGAAGTTTATAAAATTTCAATACTTTATAGAAATAGTTATATTTTTAATAGCAATAAACGTTTTTAGTCTCTTATGATATACTGAAAGACATGCGATTTCTAACCAATGTAGATATATCAAATTTTTATTCAAATTTTTTGTCTATCGATAGGCAGGATGTCGAGTTTATTATCCACGAATATCAAAACAATAAAGAATTAATAAAAATTATGGCCTTGGAGCAAAGGCTGCAATTGGAATATATTTATTTGGAGGCATTGTTTAATGTAGGTAGTTATGGTATTTTTTTAAGGGTTGTGGATGAGACAATTGAAGAGATAATAGATAAAAACATAGTCTATATAGAAAGACAAAATGTATTTGAATCCTTACTTTTTAAAAAGGCTTCTGCCCTATTTCACTCGGGATTTATAGATGAGTCACTATATGTGATCTTAGAATTGATAAAAATAAATCCAAACGTTACTCTATACAAAGCCATGTTGGGCAAAATATATTATAAGAGGAATGAAAATCGTTTTCAACATATCAAATGGATATGTGTAATACTGGTTATTGTTGCCGCTTTGGTATATGGAGTAAATTTGCTAATAGTACGACCAGTAACTGGTGAGTATTTACCTATTCTTTTTGATCTAGGATTTTTGTTGTTAAATATTGGATTCTTAAGTTATATACTTGGAGAAATATTTTCATTTGCGGCAGCTACCCTATCTAGCCGTTATGTAGTGAATAAAATAAAGAAAAACAAGGTAAAACCCATTGAATAAGGTGAAAGAACTTTGTTTTGATATTGTCAAAAACAATGTGTTATAATGACAGAATGTCATTGAATTATTGTCTATTCGTCATTTACCCATTTATAAACAAATTAATTATTCTACCTTATTTTAGTAGTTACCCACCATGTAGGTGTTGTAAATACTGTGTTTGGGTTGAAATACATACTATTTCATTCATTGCCGAAAGTTAATCCTGTGTTATGTAAACATAGAATAGCATAATTATTGATAATCTTATCAAGTATTGACCTCATAAAGGAGAAAATGGATAATAGTTATGCCATAGAATATGTTACATAATGAGGACGTGATTTGATCTTTAATGGATGTTTTTGCGGAGTAAACGAATAAGAAGCAGTTGTATCTTTATTGAAAACTTATTCTTTGGAAGGTTATATCTTGCTTAACTTTGTGTCAACATCATACTATAATATAAACACTACTATAATGTTAAAATTTCTAAAGAATATTTTTGGTACAAAACACGACAGAGATGTTAAAAATTATTTGCCAAAAGTAGAATTGATCAATGAACATTTTGAGGCTTATCAATCATTGACCAATGACGAATTGAGGAATAAGACCTTGGAGTTTAGAGAAAGAATAACTACCTATTTAGAGGATATTGACAGTGAGATTGTAAAGAGAAGAGAGGAAGCAATAGCGATCAAAGATTTTGCAGAGAAAGAAGAGCTTTTCAATCAAGTGGATGCACTCGAAAATGATAGAAATACTTATCTGGAAGAAATCCTTATGGAGATATTGCCAGAGGCTTTCGCAGTTATAAAAGAAACGGCGAGACGATTCTCTACTCAAGAGGAGATAAAGGTTACCGCTACCGACATGGATAGGAATTTGGCTGCCAAAAAGGATTTTGTGACCATTCAGGGAGACCAAGCTATTTGGAAAAACCGTTGGTTGGCAGGAGGAGCTGAAGTTAAGTGGAATATGATCCATTACGATGTACAGTTGATAGGGGGAATGGTATTGCACGATGGCAAGATAGCTGAGATGGCTACTGGTGAAGGTAAAACTTTAGTGGCTACACTTCCAGCATACTTAAACGGATTGGCAGGTAGAGGTGTCCATGTGGTAACCGTGAACGATTACTTGGCCAAACGGGATTCCGAATGGGTAGGGCCGATATATCAATTCTTGTTTTTGACTGTAGATTGTATAGACAAATACAAACCGCATTCCCCAGATAGAGATGCGGCGTATTTATGTGATATAACCTTTGGTACCAACAATGAGTTTGGCTTCGATTATTTGAGAGACAATATGGTTCGATCCAAAGGCGAGCAAGTTCAGCGCAAACATCACTATACCATTGTGGATGAGGTGGATTCGGTATTAATTGACGATGCGAGAACACCGTTAATTATTTCTGGACCTATACCTAAAGATGCCGATCAACAAGAATATGTGGAATTAAATCCCAAAGTGGGTAAGTTGGTAGGGGAACAGAAAAAATTGGCAACAAAATATTTAACCGATGCCAAAAAACTGATTGAATCAGGTTCTTTGGGTTATGGTGAAGATGAAGGAGGTATGGCTCTGTTGAGATCTTATCGGGCATTTCCCAAAAACAGACCATTGATTAAATATCTGAGTGAGGATGGTATAAAAGCTATTTTGCAAAAAGCGGAGAATCACTATATGCAAGAACAATCAAAGCATATGCATGTAGTAGATGAGCCTTTGTATTTTACCATAGACGAAAAAAATAGAAATGTTGAAGTAACGGAGAGAGGGGTTGAATTTTTATCCAAGTACGAGGAAAATCCAGATTTCTTTGTTATGCCTGATTTGGCAACTGAATTATTAAAGATAGAACAGGAAAATACTGATCCTCGAGAAGTCAGGGAGAAGAAACAAGAACTTATTCAAGATTATTCAGAAAAATCTAAGAGACTTCACTCGATTAGCCAATTGTTGAAAGCATATGCATTATTTGAAAAGGATGCAGAATATGTGGTCATGGACGGTCAAGTAAAGATAGTCGATGAGCAAACTGGTCGGATGATGGAAGGTAGAAGATATTCCGATGGTCTGCACCAAGCATTAGAAGCCAAAGAAAATGTAAAAGTTGGTGATCTTACCCAGACTTATGCCACGGTTACCTTGCAAAACTATTTCCGAATGTATCACAAGTTGTCTGGTATGACTGGTACAGCGGAAACAGAAGCCAACGAACTTTGGGAAATATACGAATTGGATGTGGTGGTAGTTCCTACCAATAAGCCTATAATAAGAGACGATAGAAATGATTTCTTGTTTAAAACCCAACGAGAAAAATACAATGCTGTAATTCAAGAAATAGCAGAAATGACTAAAGTAGGTCGACCGGTCTTGGTCGGTACTACTTCGGTAGAAACATCAGAAAAACTGAGTAGGATGTTGAACATTGCCGGTATTCCACACAATGTATTAAATGCCAAACAACATCAAAGAGAGGCAGAAATCGTAGCGGAAGCTGGATATCCATCCAAGGTCACTATTGCGACCAATATGGCTGGTAGGGGTACCGATATCAAGATATCGGAAGAGGTTAAAAAAGCTGGAGGATTGGGTATCATTGGTACTGAGCGTCATGATTCTAGAAGGGTAGATAGACAGTTGCGTGGTAGAGCAGGACGACAGGGAGATCCAGGTAGCTCCCAATTTTTTGTATCCTTGGAGGACAATCTTATGCGTTTGTTTATGAATGAACGATCGATTAAGATTATGGATAGAATGGGTCTTAAGGAAGGGGAAGTCATTCAGAATGGAATGATGACCAAATCCATCGAAGGAGCTCAAAAGAAAGTAGAAGAAAACAACTTTGGTATCCGTAAAAGATTGTTGGAATACGATGATGTAATGAATATCCAACGTGAAGCCATTTACAAAAAACGTGAGAATGCACTAAAAGGCGAAAGGCTAGAAGTCGATCTTAGAAATATGGTGGACGGCTTTATCGAAAGTTTGGTGTACGAACATAAATCAGAGGGTGATTACTCAACGTTTAGAGAAGCATCAATCAGAGAAGTAGGTTATGATCCACAAATGGATAAAGAGTATTTTAATACGACATCTATAGATGAAGTATCCAATACTTTTAGAGCTGAAATATGGAAGTTTTACGAGGAAAAAGAAGCCTATATCATTAAAATTCTTTTGCCTACAATTACCAACATTTATCAAAATGAAGGCAATAAGTATAAGCGAATAGCGCTACCCTATTCGGATGGAACATCGAAAACTTTAAATTTAACAGCAGATTTAGAACAAGCGGTTAAAACAGAAGGTGTGTCCATAATGAGGGATCTCGAAAAGACGGTGACCTTAGCGCTGATTGATGAAAACTGGAAAGAACACTTGCGCTATATGGACGAATTGAAGGAATCAGTGCAAGCTGCAGCCTTCGAACAAAAAGATCCATTGGTGATATATAAGATGGAAGCCTATAATCTATTTGAAGAATTAATATATAAAATTAATCGAGAAGTATCTGGGTGGATATTAGGAGGTAAGATTTTAATAGACGCACCTAGAGATGTTAAAGAAGCGAGAGTTGAGCGTACAGATTTGAGTGGAACAAGTACCAATAGATCAGCCGAAGAGTTGGCTGCAAGAAAGGCTGCGAGTAATGCGGGTAGAAGTCCTCAGAAGGTGGAGACATTTGTGAGGGAAGAAAAGAAGGTCGGTAGGAATGATCCTTGTCCTTGTGGAAGTGGAAAAAAATATAAACAATGTCATGGAAAAGTATAATTGTGTTATTTTGGGATTAAATTATATCCCATGAATGTAAAAACTTATATTGATTATACTTTACTAAAACCAGATCTGACCTTTGAACAAATAGATAAGGTTGTTTTTGAGGCCATTATAAATAAATATTATTCTATCTGCATCCCCCCTTATTTCATTGACCGCGTAAAGAGGGCAGTCGATGAAAAGGACTTAGTTATAACGACGGTGATTGGATTTCCCAATGGATTTGAGTCGTATAAAGGAAAGGTGGAAGAAATTAAAGAAGCCGTATCCAATGGAGCCAAAGAAATGGATGCAGTATTGAACTTAAGTGCAGTAAAAAACAATAAGTGGAATTATGTGGAAAACGAAATTGATAGTTTGACTTCTATTTGTCGTTTAAAAAATGCCAAGTTAAAATTGATAGTTGAGAACCAATTGGTGACAGAAGAGGAATTAGATCAAATCGTTAAACTATGCATTAAACACAATGTAGATTTTATAAAGACAGCAACCGGAGTTAATGGTAAAACAAGTCTAGAATTTATACGTTCATTAAAAAGATTATGTGGTGATGATTTGTTGATAAAGGCAGCAGGTGGAATATCTACAAAAGAAGAAGCGATAGCGATGATTGAGAATGGAGCGAGTCGTATAGGAACGAGTTCATTAATATAAAAGCCAAAATGAAGATATCAATTTTTCAAATAGGATTTTTGGCCATTTTTTTAATGGTTTCAAAATTGGATGCACAGCAGGTTTCATTTCAGGAATCTCCTAAGGTGGATCGCGCCATGGAAAATTATATAAATGCTATGCAAAATACAACCGAATTGTCGGGGTATAGAATATTGTATTTTTTCACGAATGATCGTCGTGAAATGGAAGAGGTGGAAAAAAGATTTGTGGAAAAATTTGACTTTATACCTCATGATTGGGTTCACGATCAACCTTATTACAACCTTTATGCGGGGTCATTTCTGTCCAAATATAAGGCGATGAATTTACTTTCACAATTGAGGGAAGATTTTCCTGCAGCCGTATTGGTCAATGCAAAAGTGACTAAGGAAAATGTGTATGAGAGTAGATTAAAAATTCAGTAATATTGAATAAGATTAGAAAACATTCATTTGATTGGGTTCTATGTGGAGTATTCTTCAGTATCTTGATTGTTGGTTGGTTTATTAAAGTTGCTGCCACACCGGCTACATCATTTTACGATGTAGAAATTTTCAATATAAGGTCAACAGTAGGTATGCAAACTTATTGGACCATTGCCTGTATTTTGGTTTTTTTGTCGGTCTTGTTGATTGAAAAAAAATTCTGGAATATATTTTCTCTGCCCATTTATGGACTGAGTCTATTATTGCTATTACTGGTCTTGGTCTTCGGTTCGGAGATTAACGGAGCTAAGTCATGGATTAGTTTGGGAGGATTTTCTTTACAACCTTCAGAATTAGCCAAATTTGCAACCTGTCTATCCTTGAGTAACTTTTTGGCGAATCCCTCCGTGAAGCTGGATAATTTTCGGTCTATATTTATATCCTTAATTATAATTTCCGCTCCGATCTTGTTAATCTTATTACAACCAGATATGGGATCGGCTTTGGTATTTTTTGCATTTAGTTTTGTCCTGTTTAGAAATGGTATTTCGATTTGGCCATTCATTGCTATTATATTATTGGGGGCAGTCTTTATAATGACATTATCCTTTAGTGTATACAGCACTTTGGCTTTCTTGATGATTACTCTAATGCTGGTATTGGGTTCGCAAAACAAGTTTTTTAAATATTGGCTTTTGAGTATATCTATTTTGACCATTGCCAATATTGTTTGTTTTTACAATGAATTGGAAGTGCTAATATTGATTTTTGATGCTTGCATTGCCATAATGTTTATATTCTTGTCGATTAGAGAAGGTCAGCTCAAATTGGTATCCATTATATCTTCGATATTTGTTTTGTTTTCAGGCCTGTCTTATGCCACATCTTTTGTGTTTTTTAATGTTTTAAAACCCCATCAGCAAGATAGATTAAACGCTTGGTTACATCCAGAGCTTTGTGATCCAAGAGGAAGTTTATACAATGTGATTTTATCTAAAATGGCTATTAGTTCTGGTGGTATGAATGGCAAAGGATATATGGAGGGAACATTGACCAAGCTCAATTATGTACCAGAACATACCACGGATTTTATTTTCTGTATCGTTGGTGAAGAACAGGGATTTATAGGGTCAATGGTGATTCTATCTATCTTTTTTATCATGATATTTCGGATAATTTATATAGCGGAGAAATCAAATATTAGATTTGTTTCCAATTTTGGATATGGATTTGCAGGTATATTATTTTTCCATGTTTTTATTAATATTGGAATGACTATTGGTCTTGTTCCAGTCATTGGAATACCGCTGCCTTTTATTTCTTATGGAGGTTCTGCCTTGTTAGGATTTTCCCTTATGTTTGCAGTGTTTCTAAATATTTCAAGTAAAGAATACTAATCTACTCCATGTTTGAATTTGATATTGATAAATCGGATGAAAAAAGCCAGGCGAGAGCAGGTAGGCTTCATACCGGAAGAGGGGTAATAAATACACCTATATTTATGCCGGTTGGCACTGCAGCCACCGTTAAGGGGGTTCACATGGCTGAATTAGAAGAGACTATAGCGGCTGAAATTATTTTGGCCAACACTTATCATTTATATATTAGGCCAGGTATTCCATTAATTGAAAAGGCAAAAGGAGTACACCGGTTTGGTGGGTGGGAAAAGCCTATGCTTACCGATTCAGGAGGATACCAGGTTTATTCTTTAGGCCAAAGTAGAAAGATTTTTGAAAAAGGAGTAGAGTTTAGGAGTCATATCGATGGATCAAAACACATATTTACCCCTGAATCTGTAATGGATATTCAGCGTTCAATCGGAGCTGATATTATCATGGCATTTGATGAATGTACACCTTATCCATGCGATTGGAAATATGCCAATACTTCAATGCACCGAACTCATCGTTGGCTGGAAAGATGTATAAAAAGGTTTAATGAGACTGAAGAGAAATACGGAGTGGTTCAGACATTGGCTCCTATTGTACAGGGTAGCGTATATACAGATTTACGAAAAATATCGGCTGAGTATATTGCGGGTACAGACCAACCCATCAATGCTATAGGAGGATTGTCAGTTGGTGAACCCAAGGAGGATATGTATGCCATGACCGATGTGGTGACATCCATTTTGCCGAAAGAAAAACCCCGCTATCTAATGGGTGTGGGCACACCAGAAAATTTATTGGAAAACATAGCTTTGGGTATTGATATGTTTGATTGTGTTCTACCTACAAGAAATGCACGACATGGCTTGATATATACCCATGAAGGTATAATCAATATTAAAAATGCAAAATGGATGGAAGACTTCTCTGCCATCGATGAAGAAAGTACGGCGGATACAAGTAGATTTCACAGCAAGGCATTTTTGCGGCATTTGTTTTTAAGTAAAGAATTGTTGGGACCGCAGATTGCTACTATTCAAAACCTCTCTTTTTATTTGCAATTGGTTCGCAATGCTAGGAAGCATATTTTGTTGGGAGATTTTGCGGAATGGAAGAACCAAGCCATCCGCCAGTATAGTCAAAGATTATAACTATGAAAATAATAGATCGATATATACTGAGAATATTTTTGAAGACTTTTTTCTTCACTGTCTTGTTGTCTTCGTTGATATCGGTGGTTTTTGATTTAAGTGAAAAGAGTCAAAAGATTTTAAATTCTGGTTTAGATTTTTGGACGGTCTTAGTAGATTATTTTTTGCCATTTATCATGTATATCGACAGTACAATATGGCCTATATTTATACTGATTAGCGTTATTTTTTTTACTTCGAGATTAGCGAAAAACAGTGAAATCTTGAGTATTCTCAATGCGGGTTCAAGTTTTCAAAGGTTTTTATTCCCCTATATTATAGGTGGTTTATTGGTATCTGGTATTCATTTAGTGGCCAATCATATTATTATACCCTATGGGGAAAAATCCAGAATTGTTTTTTTAGCTGAATATATTGCTAAAAGCAAAAAAAATATTCGCGAGACAAATATTCAACAGATGTTGACTCCAGAGTCTATGATATATATCAAGACTTTCAGACACAACGATACTACAGCATATAATATTCGATTGGAAAGGATGAAGGATAATGCCTTAGTAGAAATCATAAAAGCCAATAAAATGGAGTTTGTAGAAGCCCCATTTCATTGGAAAATATATGATTACTCCATTCGAACCTTTGATGGGGAAGAACAGTCTATTGAGGTATTTAAGAATAAATGGTTGGATACAACACTGTATATTAAGCCTTCAGATTTTATTCAAATAGATGAGATTGAGCGGACCTATACCACTTTAGATCTCTTAAATCAGATAGAAGAGCAAAAGCTAAAAGGTTTTTCTAATGTAGATAGATTTTGGATTGAAATCCACCGTCGGTCGGCAGATGCGGTAACATCCTTTATCCTTGCCATTATAGCCGTTTGTGTAGCTTCTCGTAAGGTGAGAGGAGGATTGGGTTGGCATTTGGCCACTGGTATGTTGATTGGAGCTACCTTTATTTTGTTATCCAAATTTAGTATAACCTTTGCCAACTCTTCAGTTTTGCCCCCAGCTTTGGGTGTTTGGATGCCCAATATTGTCTTCGGTTTTATCGCTTATATTTTATTTAGGCGAGCACAGAAATAATACCGAATGTGTTGTAGGGTTAATCCTACTCTTTGGGTTTTTGCAAGTGCCATATGTAGAAGTCTCGTTTCATTTCTTCCCCGAGTTTGGATTTAATGATTTCTGTATGACTGTCCAAGGATATGGTTTTGAATTTAGATTGTGAACTTAGATCTTCAATGGAAGAATCATCGTATTTTTTAAATCCGTACTTTGTAAAAGGCAATTTTTCTAAAGTGGAAGCTTGTACAAAGGTGATGATTAAACTTCCCAAAGGTTTCAATACCCTGTAGATTTCTTCTAGAAAAACCTGTGGTTCTTTCCAAAAGTACAAAGTGTTTACTGTAAATATTTTGTGGAAGTAATGGTTATCATAGGGAATATTTTCTCCAGAATACCATTGAAAGAAAGCTCGATGGTGATTTACATGGATTTGATTGATGCGAATGGCTTCTTCAATCATCAAAGGCGAAATATCTAAACCGTAGTATTTTATATTTTCTGCAATTCCAAGAATTCTGTCCAGATGAGATGCCAAGCCTGGACCTATTTCTAATACCTTGTCCTTTGATTGAATTTTTAATTGTTCAACTGTTGACCAAGTCATAAAGATATTGGATTCATGCATTAACTGACCTATTTCTATTCCCGTATCGCCTGAAGGACAAGACAATTGAGATGCCAGTAATTTCAGACCTTCTTCATATTGATTCATAATTGCATAATAGATGGTGTTGAAACTGTAATTCGTATTAAAGGTAGAATTCACTTATATCGATTATTAAGGTACGATAATTTGTTGAATTGGAAGATAAAATGATTTCTAGTAATTAATCCTTTGATTAAATGTGACCACCATTTGGATTGTAAGTCCAAAAGAAGTTAACCAAATTTTAATAGTTCTTGAATAATATTAGGCAATATTCATTTTAATATGAACGTTATAAATGTCGTAAAGTATTGAATAACAGAGGTTAAGTAAATATTAAGCAGTTTGTTAAATTTTTTAATGATATTTTGTTTAACAAAAGTTGAAAAATAATTAAACAGTTTTGTATCTTTGTATTATCACAAGAAAAAAGAGGAATTATGTCTAAGTTTGAATTTTCTAATAAGTTTGACGAACAAACCAAAGTTTTAAGAAGTTTTGCATTCTCATTAACTAAAAATGAAGAAGCAGCGCACGATCTATTTCAGGAGACGGCTTTTAGAGCCTTTAGCAATAAAGAAAAGTTTAAACCGGGAACAAATTTCAGAGCCTGGTTGATGACGATAATGAAAAATATTTTTATCAATAATTACCGTCGTAAAAAGAGATTTAATACTATATCAGATCAGACCAATAATCTATATTATATCAACAGCGGTGAGGACGATATCTTTAATAAAGGGGAAGTAGATATATTTATGGAAGAGTTGATGGATATTATCGGTGAATTACCTGATACATTGAAGGAACCATTTCAGTTGTATTATGAAGGTTTCAAATATCACGAAATTGCCGAGCAATTAGATTTGCCTTTGGGGACGGTGAAGAGTAGAATTTATTTTGCGAGAAAAGAATTGAAGGAAAAGATTAAGCATCAGTACAGTAACATATACGAACTAGAATCTAGAGCTAGTTAGAACTAAATATAAAGAATGCGATATATCGATGGATTTAGTCTGTTGGCTAAGTAGATTGCATGACCGCTTCGAAAGTCGTATATTTCGCCGATGTATCGCAAAAATAACGATTTAGATATTCAGACATTTTCGGAAAAAATGTTGGAATGGTCTAAAAAAAACAATAGATCCTTACCATGGAAAGATTTCAGAGATCCTTATTCGATTTGGATCTCTGAAATTATTTTACAGCAGACCAGAGTCAATCAAGGCCTACCTTATTTTTTATCTTTTATAGAGAGATTTCCCAATGTAGAAAGTCTAGCCGCTGCAAGCGAAGACGAAGTTTTGAGGGCTTGGGAAGGCCTGGGATATTATTCAAGAGCTAGGAATTTAAGAAAGGCAGCCATCCAAATCATGGATGGCTATAAAGGGGTTTTCCCAAAAACATACAAAGATTTGCTATCGCTTAAAGGTGTGGGCCCCTATACGGCTGCAGCTATCGCTTCTTTTGCATATGAATTTCCCTATGGAGTAGTAGATGGAAATGTAAAGCGGGTGGTTGCTAGGATATTTGGTTATACCGATGATATTGATGCTAGCTCAACGGTAAAAGAAATCCAAACCTTAGTTCACGAAGCGGTATCCTACGTCCTTCCCTCTGCATTCAATCAAGCTATTATGGATTTTGGTGCTATGCATTGTCTTCCGCGCAATCCAGGATGTGGCGATTGTGTTTTTCAAGATCACTGTTTTGCTTTTGAAAATAATATGGTATCTACCCTGCCATTCAAGGCCAAGAAAATAAAAAGACAATCCAAGAGCATACATATGGCTGTGTATACCGACGGTACAGAATGGGTAATTACCCAAGAGAACTCTGTGTCGTTTTGGAAGGGTTTGTATACCTTTCCGATGTTATCCGCTGAGCAACAGCTAAATATCGAGAGCTATGAATTGTTAGATACTATGGAATGGAATTTGACTCATCGAAAGCTAACTTTGTATTTTTACAAAATTGATAAAAACCGTCTATTTTGTGAAGAAAATCAAGGGTGGACAATAGTAAAGTCAGAAAATTTAAGGAAATTTGCACTTCCTAGGCCATTGCGTTTGTTTCTAAATAAGAATTCTTGTAACTTAGGACTAAAAGAAAATAATGATCAACAAGGTAATATTGATAGGTAACTTGGGAAGAGACCCAGAAGTAAAGGTATTTGAGAATGGGTCGAAAGTCGCTAAATTTTCTGTGGCTACCAATGAGAGTTATTTAGATAAATCAAATGAATGGCAGACCATTACCGAGTGGCATGATGTGGTTTTGTGGAGAAATTTAGCAGAACGAGCAGAGCGCCAGCTGAAAAAGGGAAACCAAGTATATATTGAAGGGAAATTGACTCATCGAAAGTATCAAGATAAAGATGGAGTAGATAGATATATCACAGAAGTGGTTGCGGCTACCTTTAGATTATTGGAGCGTAGAGATAGCGGGCCATCGACTTCATTTCCCGATCGAAGTGATGAACCGTCAAGCCCATCAAGATCAACAACGCCTTCTCAAACGAAGACTAATTCGGTGAATACGGATGCTCCAGATGATGACGATTTACCCTTTTAATTAAGCAAATCCACTAATTTGGAAATCGAGCATTGTAATTTGTTCCTTCATTCTTTTACACATTCTGCCCTGGTTTCATTAGTTTGGGATTGGGAGTGGATTATTGTAGTAGTAGCATTGATATTTCTACTCATTTGTTCCGCTTTAATTTCTGGAAGTGAGGTGGCTTATTTTTCGATAAGTCCCAATGATATTGAGATTTTGCAAAATGAAAAATCAAAGTCCTCCGATCGAATTATTAAGCTAAAACAAAGTCCTAGACATTTATTGGCCAGTATATTGATCAGTAACAACTTTATCAATATTGCCATAGTCTTATTGTCTGATTACTTGGTAGGCATACTACTCAATGACAAAACCCTGTTTCATTGGTCGGTATATCTTAGTGATTCAATACCATTTATTGGTAACAATTATGCAACGATATCCCTGTCTATTGAATTTGTGATCACCGTTGTTGGAGTCACATCATTATTGGTTTTATTTGGTGAGGTATGTCCAAAAATCTATGCCAATAGTTTTAATCTTAGATTGGCACGTCTTACTTCAAAACCGTTGATAATAGTGAACAAGATTTTATATCCCATTAGTCATCAGTTGGTTTTGTGGACACAGGGTATGGAGAAGAAAATGGCCAATAGAAAAATGGTTCGCAGTTCTACTAGTAAAGAGGACATTGATGCTGCCATTGATTTGACCATACAACGCAGTAATAAGGCAGAAGCAGAAATTTCATTGCTTAAGCGCATCGTAAAATTTAGCGATACATCGGTAAAGCAAATTATGACTTCCAGAACAGATGTCACGGCCATAGATATTACCGCACCTTTTAACGAGATCTATAATACGGTAAGAGATAGTGGATTTTCTAGGATTCCGGTTTATTCTGGAGATTTTGATACGATAGAAGGTATCCTATATGTAAAAGATTTGTTGCAATTTATGGATGATGACAATTTTATATGGTCGGAAATCATTCGCAAAGAAATCATGTATGTACCAGAAACAAAGCGGATTAGTGAATTGTTAAAAGAGTTTCAATCCGAAAGAAAACACCTTGCTATTGTGGTAGATGAATATGGGGGCAGCGCAGGGGTAGTGACTTTGGAAGATATTATGGAGGAGGTAGTCGGTGATATTAAGGATGAGTTTGATGTAGAGCTTGCCTTAGATTATAAAATTATCGATAAAACTACTTACGAGTTTGATGGTAAATTTTTGATTAACGATTTAAGTAGGGTTTTGAACATAGACTTGGATTATTTTAATCTATATAAAGGAGAGTCGGATTCTATTGCAGGTATGGTACTAGAAGTTTTAGGTAGGATGCCTAAAAAAAATGAAGAACTTCAGTTTAATGAATACAAAATTAAGGTCATATCCGTTAATAAGAAGAGGATTGAGAAAATACAAGTATCCAAAAATAATGCATAATAACATCTTACTGTTGTTCGTATTTAGTTGTTTTTTATTGGGTTGTAGTCAAGAGGAAGTCTATACCACACCAAGACCGAGGATGTACCCAAAGGTAGAATTTCCAGATAGATCGTATGAAAGAGTAAAATTAGAAGATTGTGGTTTTTCTTTTAAAAAATCGAAAGCTTCACAAATGATTGAAAAAACAACTTTTTTTAATGAGGATATAGAACAACCCTGCTGGTTTAATATCAAATATCCTATATGGGATGTGACTATTCACTATACTTATTACGACATTACTGCCGATGATTCATTTGAGGGCTTGGTTGATGAATCCTTTAAACTGGCTTACGAACACACGGGGATGGCAACTGGAATAGAGGAAATCCCGTTAACAAATGAAGGTAAACCCATAGGGATGGCATTCGATTTGAGCGGTCCGGTGGCCAGTCCTTATCAATTTTTTATTACGGATTCAACAGAACATTTCCTCAGAGCTTCTGTATATTTTAATACCAGACCCAATCCCGATTCACTATTTCCTATGCTATCATATATCAAAGGAGATCTGGACACCATGGTGCATTCATTTGAATGGCCCCAATAGTATTTTTTAAAACACATGAAATCATAATAATGATAAGAGGGATTTTAAGCTTATTTGTAATTTTGTTATTGGCGAGCTGTTCCAAAGACAGTAAAGATGAACTCGGTTCATTAAATATTCTATTTAATCTTAAATACGATGGAAGTACCGTTAATTCTCCTCAAGACTGGTATAGTTTGTCTGATAGTGTTGATTTGAGATTTTCGAAAGTTAGTTTTTATTTGTCAGATATTACCTTGGCCAATGATGTGGAAGACTTAGTGATTACAGATATCATTCATCTTTCCTATTTGCAAACAATATTGGGGGACGTAATCAACAGCAATCAAATTATATTGCCATTTAGCAATCTTCCTTTGGAACAGTATTCAGGTTTGCGTTTTGGATTGGGGGTAAGTCCGAGTCTGAATAGAACATCTCCTACTGATTATGGTTCTGGGCAACCTCTGAGTTATACCAGTGAATATTGGACACCATGGCAGAGTTATATTTTTGCAAAAATAGAGGGTGAATTCAAGGTAAATGGTGGAGAATCAGAATCTTTTGTTCTTCACACTGGTTCAGATGAAGCATATAGAACCATATCTATCGATCAAACATTAATAATGGAGACAGATAAAGAGAAAAATATTGCTCTGGATATAGATTTATATAAAATTCTCGTTGACTATCCAATTATCTCACAGCCCCGAATACATCAACTGTCTCAGCAAGAATATGTTAATAAATTGTCTGATAATTTTGCAAACTCGTTAAAATAATGATAAATAATTTGGTTATCCAAATATTTTTTCGTATTATTTAGCGGCTTAAAAAAAAGGTCAAATTTAATCGTTGATAAAGCGTATCAACTTATTTATTTAACAAAATCAAAGATGTAATGAGAAAGAAAAATTACACGATGGCTGAAGGCAACTATTACTTTAATGTAAAGAGCGGGCACCAGATGATTACGATTTATAGGAAGGATAAGAAAACTGCCGTCAACACCTTTAATAATTATCTTAAGGTAGGCAAAGATGTTGAATGGTTAGGATGCTGGGATGGAAATAATTTTAAAGAAACCAAAGCTCCCAATTCTTAGCTACAGCAGATATTATAATTAAAAAGAATAAAAAAAGCTCAATGAAATCCATTGAGCTTTTTTTATTTTACAACTAATTCGTATAACCCTCCTTACTTAAATAAGATATATACCACGATCAATGTAATAATGATATTGAAAAATTGAGCTATAGAAAAGGCATAAAATGGTTTTAGCCTATTCTTATTTAAAAAATCACTGATATTGGTCTCTAATCCTATGCCGGTAAATGCCAAGGCAAACCACATGGTCCGCATCCCCTTAATATCTGATTTTGCTTCACTGACTACTTCTGGACTTAAAAAGAATGAAAACAATAAAGACGCAGCTATAAATCCAATTACAAATTTTGGAAATCGGTGCCAAATAACTTTTAATGTCGGTTTTTCATCTACATCGGCTTTATTGGTCATCGACCAGTAGATGGATATTAGTAGTGCAGCTATTCCCAACATTACATTCTGAGAAAACTTGACAATAGAACTTATTTTAAGCGCTTCCTCTCCTACCAATGATCCAGAGGCAACTACTGCACCAGTTGTATCAATCGTGCCCCCTAGCCAAGCTCCTGTTTGGATTTCAGATAAACCTATGGCCTGAGCGATATAGGGCAAAAATATCATCATAGGGATGGCCATGATAAGGACTAGAGATATAACATAGGACAATTTTTTGGAGTCTCCTTTGATGGCCCCTGCTGTAGCTATAGCGGCAGAAACACCACATATAGATACTGCACTGGACAACATGATGGCCATATCCTTTTCTACTTTCAATCGTTTACATACCCAAAAAGAAAAGTACCACACACTGACTACTACTATGGTCGCCTGTATTAAACCTAAGGCCCCTGCTTGTAATATGTCGTTAAAGATAATGCCAGTACCTAATAAGACTAAACCAATTTTAACATAGAATTCCGAATCCAAAACCGATTTCATCCAATCTGGAAGGGTGAAAATATTGCCGATGAGCATACCTATAATTAAACTAAAGATCACCGCCTCTAGATTGAGGGATTTTAATGCACTGTTGCCAGCAAATATTAAAGCAAATTGAGTGATAAAAAAGATAACAGCAAAAGTGGCTCCAACATTGAAAAGAGGTTTGTTGGCAATAGCTCCTCCAATAAGGATAACTATGAGTCCAACAATAAATTGCATGGCTATTTTACCAAAATTTCCACCAGTAAGTATATTGTTGGTAAATTCATTGAGGTTGGCCCAAGTGTAACTCGGCGACGATAGTTGTAATCCTAAAATAACGGCTGTTATTATAAAAAAACCTAGTATAACTACAACCCAGTCATCGGATATAGCCCATTTTTGTTTCGATTCCATGTTATTGAAAATTTCAGTTATAAAAAAAATTTAAATATATAAAATTACTGGTTGAATTGATTCAGGATGAAAACATTTTGTTTTATATCGATACCAATGAAGAATAAATAGTAATTTTGAATTATTTACAAAACCAGATAAT
Organism: Membranihabitans marinus; assembly: GCF_021729155.1. Taxonomy (GTDB): domain Bacteria; phylum Bacteroidota; class Bacteroidia; order Chitinophagales; family Saprospiraceae; genus Membranihabitans; species Membranihabitans marinus. Next base: position 86,480 of record NZ_JAJQYA010000001.1, read on the forward strand.
ATATGCCAAAAATCCAGATTTTATCCTCAAGTGTGAGGACCGGACGCAATAGTCATCGAGTAGCTTTATATTTTAAACAGTTTATAGAAACCCATGGGGTGGCTGAAGTTGAGATTTTAGATCTAGATGAATATCAGTTTCCCTTGTTTGAAGAAAGGTTGGCATTTATGTCAGAACCCAGTCCAGCTATTTTAGAATATGCAGATAAGATAAAGAAAGCAGATGGTGTACTTATTATGTGTCCTGAATACAATGGTGGTTATCCTGCAAGTTTAAAAAATGCCATCGATTTACTCCATCCAGAATGGAGAAAGAAACCTGTTGGGATAGTTGCTATTTCTGGAGGACAGTTTGGAGGGAGTCAAGCATTAATGGGGTTAGAATTTGTGATGTGGAAAATTGGAGCATGGGTAATACCAGCTCAATTCCCAGTGCCTTTTGTCGGAAAAACTTTTGATGAGAAAGGAAAGGCTAGCGATGCAGAAAAGTCAGATGCTAGAGCCAAGAAATTCGTAAATGAATTGTTGTGGTGTATAGAGGCCCAAAATAAAATGAAGGAATATAAACCGATTTTGGTCTAGAAATATATTGTTTTGAAAAATAAATCCACATCTGACCTACATGTCTTGATAATACCACCTTGGTTCGATGTGGATTTTTCGGCTTTATTTTCCAAAATGTTTCATCATTTAGCCGAAGATTTGCAAAGTCATACTTCTTTGCAAATTGGATTGATATACGGGGATTTTCAATGGAAGAATCGATCGACTGACTTTATCCATAATAATGATATTACCTATAATTACCTTGGACTCAAACAATGTTGTCCACCGAAAAGGGGAATATTGTGGAAATATTGGTTGTGGAAATATGAAATACTTTTTAAACAATACACAGTTCAATATGGGCGACCTGACCTCATACATGGACATTCTATATTGGGTCTGTTAGCTGCCAGCCACCTTGGAAAAGTGCATAATATACCCTATATATATACCGAGCACCTAGGTGGATTTATGGAAAATCGGATATCTAAGCAATATCTTAAAAAGGCCAAACAAGGAGTCCTCGGATCTAAATACAACAGCGGTGTTAGTCCATTGTTTGCCCATCGGTTGTCTTCCATATTAGAACAACCCTTTCACTATATTCCCAACTATATAGATCATGAGGTTTTCTATCCCATGGACTTTCAACACAGTCATCCAGTATTTATTTCTATTGGTAGACCAGCTGAGATAAAAGGTCTAGATAATTTAATAACAGCATTTCATCGTGTCTTGAAAGTCTTGCCTAAAGCTAGATTGTACTTGGTCGATGATTTATCTGATTTTCAAGCCCAATTAGATATTCCATCAGAATTAGGACGTGCTATTGTGTTTACCGGTGAAGTAAGTCGTGAGAAGGTGCGCGATTTATTGCATCAATCCTCGGTATTGGTAAGTGCATCAAAATTTGAAAGTTTCGGCATGACTATGGCGGAAGCTATGTCTTGTGGACGACCTGTGGTGGCTACGGACACTGCCGGATCGCGTCTAATACTGGAAGAAGGCGGTGGACAGATTGTTCCTCAGGATGATATACCATCTCTAGCGGAAGCAATGATATTCGTTTACAAGAATTTAGACCAGTATTCACCTTCCCAATTACATGACAGTATTCATCGAAGATTTGGTGTGGAACAAATCTGTAGGCAGTGGGAGTCCATTTATCATAGTCTAAGGTCTTAAATGATCGTCTTTACCCTAAAATAGAGATTTCTTCATCATCACTTGGTATTACACAGGGGATTTCCTTTTAGTAATTTAAATTTTAATTTATTTCATTAAATATATCCTCGTTACATCCCCTTTTGTTGTACCTATTCCATAGGTATTAGTGTGATCGTGCTTCTTTTTAGTGCATTGACTAATTTTTTAAACATTTATTCACATTATTATATAAAATAAATTATTGATTTAAAGTGACTTATGTTAATTAATTCCGTCTTATGTTAATATAATGATGATGGCATTATGGTGTCCTTATCGACTATTGCATAATTATTAGGTAAAGTATCGGTAATTATTAACAATTAAATCGTTTTTTATGAAAAGATTATTACAGATTGTTTATTTTATTCTGGGAACTTCAACTTTGGCATTGAGTCAAACTATTTCTGGAAATGTATCTGATGCCAAAGATCAATCGGTTTTGATTGGGGCGTCAGTTCTCGTTAAAAACACCCTTAAAGGTGTGGTTACTGACTTCGATGGAAATTTCGAAGTGGATGGAAATCTAGGAGATACCCTAGTAGTAAGTTATATAGGTTATTCTTCATACGAATTGGTGGTCAGTCAATTGAATAACAATATGATAACTTTGGAACCGAGTGCACAGAGTTTGGATGAAATATTGATCACGGCTTACGGGTCGTCGACCAAGGGAAGTTATACAGGATCTGTGGCGCAGATTAAATCCGATAAGATTGCTTTGCGTCCTCTGACCAATGCAATAGGTGCATTAGAAGGACTGGCTCCAGGAGTGTTAAATAATGCAACCAGTGGCCAACCGGGTAGTGGTCCCGATATACGAGTGCGAGGTTTTGGATCTGTCAATGCATCGAGTTCTCCACTATATGTAGTCGATGGTGTTCCATTTGATGGTAATATCTCAAATATCAATGCCGATGACATAGAATCTATATCGGTTCTTAAAGATGCAAGTTCTGCTGCTCTCTATGGAGCAAGGGCAGCCAACGGAGTAATTATTATTAATACCAAACGCGGTAGTGGAAGGACAGGTAAACTGTCTTTTCATGTAAGTCAAGGTTTTAGCAATAGAGCTATTCCCGAATACGATCGAGTTGGTCCAGACGACTATTATGTTTTGATGTGGGAGGCATACAGAAATAGTATGGCATATTCCGATGATATTCCGTTGGAAGAGGCCAATCGCATAGCCTCAGGACAGGTAGATGGAGAAAATGGAATTGGGGATTTGTTGGTTTATAACCCCTTTAATGTGTCGGCTGATCAATTGGTAACTACTTCTGGTGAATTTAATCCTCAAGCTAATCTATTGTATGCCGATGATTTGGACTGGGGCAAGGAATTAGAACGCACTGGACAAAGACAGAATTATTCATTGAGTTATTTTGGAGGCAATGATGAAAGCGACTATTACGTGTCATTGGGGTATTTAAATGAAAAAGGATATTTAATCCGTTCTGATTATGAGCGATTCAATGGCCGTATCAATGTTAATTCTCAGCCCCTTACATGGCTTAAGACAGGTATTAATTTATCTGGAAGTTTAACTAAGTCAGATCAAGGTTCAACAACAGGTAGTTCTTCTTTTGTAAATCCATTTTTCTTTGCTCGCAACATGGGGCCTATTTACCCAGTATATGCACACGATGTCAATACAGGGGAGTTATTGTATGATGAAAATGGAGAAAAAATATACGATTTGGGTAATCTTACCAGTCTTGGATTATCTAACCGGCCTAGTGGAGCTAGTCCAGGTCGACATGTGATCGCAGAGACCAGATTAAATCAAGATGGGTTTTCCCAAAATGTTTTAGGTGGTAGAGGGTATTTGACTTTTGATTTTCTTCAAAACTTTTCTTTTACCGCCAATGTAAGTGCTGATTTAAACTCTTATTTCAATTTTGATTACGACAATACTTTAGTAGGAGATGGAGCACCAGCTGGTAGAGCGAGTAAATCGACTATCAATAGAAAAAGTTTTAATTTCAATCAATTGCTAACCTATAAGAAGTCCTTTGACATTCACAGCATTGATGTTTTGCTGGGTCATGAAAATTATAATTTTACTAGGGACTATCTATACGGGTTCAAACAAGGCCTCATAGTAGATAACAACACTGAACTTATTAATTTTACTACCATTAATAGTTTAACCTCTTATCAACGTACGTATAAAACGGAAGGCTATTTGTCGAGGTTGGAGTACTCATTGTTGTCGAGGTATTTTTTTTCGGCTTCCTACCGAAGGGATGGAACATCTAAGTTTTATGAAGACTCGCGATGGGGTGATTTTTGGTCCGTGGGTGGAGCATGGAGGTTGGATGAAGAAAAGTTTATGGATGGACTAGGATTTCTAAACATGTTGAAGTTTAGAGCCTCTTATGGTGAAACGGGAAATGATGGTGTATTAGATGCAGATGGTAATACGGTTTATTATGCCTGGCAGGCCCTTTATGATTTGGGATTTAACAATGCGTTGGAACCGGGATTTTTACAGGCTAGTTTGTCCAACACTAGTCTTGTTTGGGAGTCGAATAACAGTTTAGATTTAGGCTTTGATTTTGTAATGTTCGACGATAGGTTATCCGGTTCATTAGAGTATTTTTATCGAGTTTCTGACAATTTATTATTCAGTGTACCATTGCCGGTTTCAAGTGGAATCAATACCCAAGATCAAAATGTAGGGACAATGTCCAATGCAGGTATTGAGGTCCAGTTGAATGGTAGACTAATAGACAAAAATGATTTTAGCCTTGACTTGGGCATCAATATTACTACGATAAAGAATAATATCACCAAACTTCCTCAAGAGGAAATTATTACAGGAACTAAGAAGTTGAGTGTTGGTCATTCTATATATGATTACTGGTTGAGACAATGGTCAGGAGTAGATCCATCTGATGGATCAGCCCTATTTTTTCCCGAAGAAATAATGGATGACGATGGCAATGAATTAGATGACATTCGGACTATAAATGGCATTCAGTATACCATCGATCAAAACAATGCCAAATATGATTATTCAGGAACCGCTATCCCAGATGTATACGGAAGTTTTAATGCAGGATTTCGTTACAAAAATTTTCAATTGTCTTCCCTATTCTCCTTTCAATTAGGGGGTAAAGTCTATGATGGACTATATGGATCCCTTATGAGTTCTGGCGATTATGGCAATGCCATTCATGTAGATATTTTAAACCGTTGGCAAAATCCTGGTGATGTGACCGATGTACCTCGTATGGACGCCAATAAACTTGCCACCTTCGGTGCGGCTTCTTCTCGTTGGTTAGAAGATGCTTCTTATTTGAACTTAAGATCGCTATCTCTATCCTATAACTTACCAAAATCTATATTAGAAAGAATTGGTGGTCAATCCATTGTAGTTTATCTAAGTGGTGAAAACCTAGCCTTTTTATCCAAAAGAAAGGGTATGAATTTAGTTCAAAATTTTAATGGAACTACCAGTAATGTGTATGCACCAGCGAGGAATATTTCTTTGGGATTAAAGATTAATATGTAAAATTATACAGCCATGAAAAATATAATTATAAAATCAATAATAATCATTTTCGTTCTCTCAGTTTCTTCTTGTAACAAAGATTATCTCGATACCACACCCACTGAATCCGTGTCGGAGTCTTCTGTTTTTGCAACCGTTAAAGATGCCAGAGCTGCTATCAATGGTATTCATCGTTTTATGTTTTATAGATTGGATGCTCAAGATGAAGCCGGATTCGGTGCCATGATGATCAATTACGACATGATGGGCGAAGATTTAGTCATGACTTCTTCCGGAAATGGATGGTTCAATAGTGTTTATAAATGGATAGAATCGAGAAGTGAAACCAGTAGTTTGGTAGATTTTACGTACGAATTTTACTATAAAATAATTTCCAATTCCAACATGATCATCAACAATATTGATAATGCCACTGGGGATGAAAGTGAGAAAAACAGTATCAAGGGTCAAGCATTGGCTTATAGGGCGTGGGCTCATTTTATGTTGGTTCAAAGTTTTGGACAGCGTTATGATGCCAGCGGTAGTAATTCGGGTTTAGGAGTACCTATTCTCATTGATAATACAGTAGAAGGTCAACCAAGATCAACAGTGGAGCAAGTATATACACAAGTTATAGCCGACCTAAACGCATCGAGGGATTTATTGAGTACAGCGGATGAACGTCTCAATATTAGCCATATCAATATCGATGTAGTCAAAGGTTTAATAGCTAGGGTCGCCCTCACCATGCAAAATTATAGTTTGGCGGCTCAAATGTCTTCGGAAGCTAGGGCTGGATATAGTTTAATGGACGAAGAGGAGTATTATAGTGGTTTCAACAATATAGACAACCCTGAATGGATATGGGGAGGCATTCAAATCTCAGATCACAATACATTTTTTGCTTCCTTTTTTGCCTATATGTCGTACAACTTTAGCTCTACCAATATTCGCTCCAATCCCAAGGCCATCAACTCATTATTGTATGATGAGATATCTGATACGGATTATAGAAAAGGATTGTGGGATCCTGAAGGGATTGGATTTGATCAATCGACTAGCTTTACTACAAAACCATATATGAATCGCAAATTTATGGCGGCAGGAGGATCGAGCAGTATTGGAGATTTAATGTATATGAGGGCTTCCGAGATGATATTGATTGAAGCGGAATCCAAGGCCAGAATGGGTGATGATGCTGGGGCGGCAGAAGCATTGTTCGAATTGGCATCGGCAAGAGACACCGCCTATCTTCTATCCAGTAATACCGGTCAAGCATTGTTAGATGAAATATCGATCCAGCGAAGAGTAGAATTGTGGGGAGAAGGATTTAGATTCTTTGATCTGAAAAGAAACAATGAGGCTCTGGATAGAAATGGAGCCAATCACGACAATACTTTGGTGGCAGGGAAATTTGATGTGGCGGCAGGCGACAGAGAATGGCAATGGCTATTTCCTAGAAGAGAGCTCAATGCCAACGATAAAATAGAGCAAAATCCATAGTTATTTATTCTATATTTAATTTATTTACCTCAAATTATGAAAATAGTTTGGGGTTTTTTATTGCATGAACTTTTTGAGATAAATTACACTTGTATCAAATAGATGGACTTGGTTTTTGGTGATATTTTATCATTCAATTACTGTACTTTCAAATGTGAAATAAAGGTTTACATCGATGTATACCACCGGAAATATGACATTTAGACTGTATATTGTGTAAAATTGAAATACTGATTTATGAATACTACTTTCTATCCGACTACTATTACAAAAATAATTAAGGAAACCGACGAAGCTATTGTTGTCGAATTTGATGCCAATGCTGAACATTTAAAAACATTTAGATCAGGACAATACCTTACTTTAAGAGTTAAGGATGAAGGCAAAAACATTCAGCGAGCCTATTCATTGTGTACTGCTCCGTATGAAAACAAATGGCAGGTAGCCATTAAAAGAGTGGATGAAGGCGTATTTTCTACGAAAGCTCATGAAACCTTTGAAGTAGGAGATCAAATTGAAGTGATGGCACCTCATGGCAATTTTGTATTGGATATAGATCCAAACCATCAAAAACACTACGCCTTTTTTGCTGCTGGAAGTGGAATTACTCCGGTGATTTCTTTACTCAAAGATGTATTGTATCACGAAAAGTCGAGTACGGTATCTTTGTTTTACGTTAATAAGTCATTGAATTCTACCATATTTAATGATGCCCTAGCTTCACTTAAAAAACATTACTTCGATAGGCTAGATGTGTATCACTTTTCTACTAGAGAAAACATAAAAGAAGGATTGTTTAAGGGAAGAATCGATGCCGATAAATGTAAAAAGTTAATTGATATTCCCCTATTGGATTTAGATCATACAGATGAATATTTGATTTGTGGTCCATACGATATGATAATGACTATTCAAGATGCACTTAAAGCCGAAGGAGTGTCAAAGGACAAGATACATTTTGAATTGTTTACGACCCAACCCAATACTAAGTTGAAAATCGAAGAGAAGGTTGAAAATCCAACTCCGAATGCAGAGGTGAAGGATGAGATTGAAATCAGTCAACTCAAAGTGACACTTATGGGCGAAACCCATGAATTTGAAGTAAAACACGACAATAGAAGTATACTTGAACACGCCATCAATCAAGGGATCGATGTGCCTTATTCTTGCCAGGGAGGTGTTTGTTCTACATGTAGAGCCAAACTCATCGAAGGGGAAGTGAATATGATGACTAATTTCGCCTTAGTAGATAGTGAAGTGGAAGAAGGTTATCGATTGACTTGTCAGAGTTTACCTGTTTCTGAGAAAATACATGTAAATTATGATGAATAGTTGTAAATACTATTGCAGATCTTATAAAAAAATGTAGAAACCACTAGTAAATAGCAGCGTTTTAGCCTGAATCATGGTTATAACTATACTTTCTATTTAAATTCAATATAGATGGGTAGGGAATTAGTTCTTTTTATTTTGATATCGTCCTTGGTTTCCTTGGCGTCGGATCTGGTCTATGGTCAGGTCAATCAAAGTCAAGAGGATGCATTGTTATTTGATCTTCGGCCGACAATGGAACCATTCTTGATTAGGGCCGATGTGTTTTGTCCCGACAGTGATTGTGATACCATCCAGCCCGCTGACAAATATCAAGTCTTGGGTTTTGATTTAGGTGATGGATTGTTTTATGATCTCAATGGATATTTGTGTTTTGATATATTGGCCTTATTAAGTGTGGATGTTGAAGGAAATTTTGTGGTCCAAAGAACCGATGAATCTAGGTTGTTTAAGCAGGTATATTATTTTTATAAAAGAGGAGAGAAATTCTATAAGGGTCATAATCCCAACAGTAAAATTAATATAGCCCGGTTTGCCATTGACTACGAAGTAGATCGTGTAAATGTAAAGGAAAGTTTTCTTTCGAAGTATTCAGTTCAGTTTTCTCCAGATGGAGATGTTATTAAACAGAATGGAGGTTTCAATAAAACTATAAGACGCATTGGCGATCAAGAATATGAAATATCTGGACTGTTTAAGAAAAATATAGTAAAGAGAGATGATATTATTGAAGTAGATAACCATCAATTCAAAAAGGTTTCGAGTACTGAAATGGAATTTTTTAGAACGGGGTTCTTAAGTAAACTAAGTCAGATTTATCATATCGCAAAATATGAGGATGGGTTTGCTGTTCATAAAGGGAAGCGCCTCATACTAGAAGTTTTTTGTTTCCCCGGTGAGGTAATTGTTGTCGATCAGTATGGAAGAAGATTATCCTATAGATTGTTGGAAAATTAGCTATCCAGGGATATTCCTGACAGCGTTTCATTTAATGACAGAGTTATTGTTTACAGATTAAGAGGATTTAGGTTACAGATTTTTTATTGACAATTTTACTGACTTTTTTATTTTTTCAACTTTATTCTTTTTAATTCCGTGTCATATTCATAATTCACTATATTTTCATTCAAAATCAATTGGATGGCCTCCTCAATTACCTCAAAAGGAACTACAAACCATTCTCTTGGATTTAGTCGTTGCCCTCTCTCATTGAACAAGTCAATATCTAAACAAGCATTAGCGAAAAAGCGATGTAATAAATTTTCAAGTTTGTCAGCATTTCGATTGTAAACTTTCCAAGCTTTTAAATTTTTAACATCTGAAAACAAATAGGTCGCTTCGTTTTTAGCGTTTTTTATTCTTTCAAGAACTGATATTGACGAGAAACCTATTTTGTAAAGATCCTTAATTGATATAAGTTCTGGATGAGTAGATTTTGTTTGTAAAGTGTAAATCCAACCCGATGGCACATCTTCTTCTACAACAAGACCTGAATTTAAAAATAATTCTTGCTCAATTTTGTCAGAAGTGTTCGTGATTAGTTTTCCATCTTTTTGGATTTGTTTCCCTAATGAACGATACAGCATATTACTATAAGTTCCGTTTTCAAAAACTGTTCTCGTTCTTCCCTCAATTCGAACTCTGTTACCGGACTTCTGTTCCCATTCCGTTTGCTTTAAGTTTGCAGATTCTAAATACAACATAATGCCATTCATTAAATAGAAATCGCCTACGTGTAAATTCTTTTCGATGTTCTTGAATGGTTTGATTTTTCGTTTTCCTTCTTTAATTTCTTTGTGAACTTGTAGAAATAGTTTCTCGTATTTCTCAAATTCTTTTTCTTTTATTGGTTTTCTTTGGGCAACAAAATCGGCTTCTACTCGGTCTTCTGGTTTTGGCGTATGCTTAAATTTGAAAATATCTAAATCTTTATCTGAATCCAACAAACCAAACTCGTCATCATCATTTAGGATATCATCAATGGATTGCTTTTCAATTTCTATGTGACCTAATAAATTGTGTCTATCGTAAGGTTTAAGGATTTTCTTTTGAGCTTCATTTTCTCTGAAATTTTTAAGTTTAGCCATTAAACCGTATTCTGACATAGTTGATTTGTTGGGTTCACGCTCATTTTTGTCAATAAACACATTGATTTCCTCAAAAGAATCAATAAGCCTGTCTTCATCTGTTTTTACAGTTGAAGTTTTGACTTTAGAATCTAACAATCCAAAATCATCATCGTTAAAGATGTCGTCTATGGTTAGTTTTTTTTTCATAATGCTTAATGATGAATTATTCATGGTTAATGTTGGCTTTTGCTGACTTGATGATACTTGTTATCAGTTTGATAATTTCTGTCGCATCATTATTGAGACTCTTAAATTCTGATTCATTCAGGTAATCTGTTTCTTTTAATAACTCTAACCAATAATTATTTTCTTTGATTTCTTATTGGGTTATAGCCATTTTTTGAATGAAATCTTTCTTGGTTTCTGCGTGTTCTGCTTCTCTAACCAATGCCCCAACACTCGTTCCTGAACGCAATAATTGTTTAGATAAAACATACTCTTTCTTTTCAGTTGTCAGAAACTGATATAAGCGAACAATTCTTATTGCAATTTTAAAACTCTTTTCCTTTACTAAATTTTTTCTCATTGCATTCACCATTTATCGTTGATAATTAATCATTGAGCATTTATCATTCTTTTACGTTTCAGTTCTCTCAAAAACACTAATGCTTCTGCCATTCGTTTTTCTTTATGGTCAAAAGCTTGAATACTTGGTTGTTCTCCATTATTGTTCTTAACCCATTCCTTGATTTTTGGCCAAAGCAAAATGGCTTCTTCTTCGGTCATTTCTATTTTGGTAGATTGTATATGTTCATCTATCAATTTTAAAACTTGTGTCGTTACTGATTTTGACAGAATTTCAAATGCCTTTTGGAATGGATTAACTTTGTCGATTAAGTCAATATGAATGTCATCGATATTTACAAAACTACCAGCCATTCTAATAAACCTTTTATCGCCTTGTTCCTCAATAGTTCCATTTTTAATGACTGAATCCACAACTACGTGTTGTCTCACAGCTTCAACGTCTTCTTCGTCAATATCAGGATAAACCTCACGAATGATTTTAGGAATCAAAACTGTATTTATAACTTCTGGTTCAATGTTTCCTGGCATTGCCTTGAGCATTTGTGGGTCTTGAAGAATTTTAGCTTTCAAGTCATTCAAGTCCGTTTCAATAATATCTTTTGCTCTTTGTGATGTTGGCAATTTGAACCCTCTAATTTTTATAGTGTTATAATCCTCTTCACCTTCTTGTACCTTATCCCCAGTAAATTCTTCGTCCTCATCTTTTTTGAGTTTGAATTTGAAGTTCGGTGCCAACACTTGTTCCATCAATAAAGATGCTGTAATCGCTTTCAGCATATTGTTAACCGATAGCTTCACTTCTTCATCTTCGGCATCTGGTTGAGCAATAAGATTGGTGAACTGAGCATGTGTTTTGTTATTGCTATCTCTTGTGGCTCTACCAATAATTTGGATAATTTCGGTTAATGAACCTCTATAACCAATGGTCAAAGCGTGTTGACAATACGGCCAATCAAAACCTTCTTTTGCCATTCCCAAAGCGATGATAATATCGATATCATCTGCCGAATTTACATTGCGTAAATAAGCACTTATTTTGTCTCTTGACTTTGGATTGTCATTAACTAAGTCGGCGACTTTTAATGTTTTACCTGTTTTGTGGCTTTTGATGTATAAAACGCCTGTATCTTCATCTTGATAATCCAAAACACCCAAAACGTCAATAATATGATTGACTTCTTCGTATTTTTCTTTAGAAGATTCGGCAGAATTAACGCTTGGAATATGAATAATCGTCTTTTGTTTTTCGTCCAAAATTTCTGCTAAGGCAGACATTTCTTTGTCCGGATGCTTTTTAAAGTATTTCCCGGTATAAAAATGATAGCCAATGCCCAATGATTTTAAATATTCGTAGCCATTTAACTGTTGATAATAGGTGTAAGTAACTTTGGTAAACTTTGCTTCATCTTCTGGCATTAAAACAGGAACGCTATCTCCCCTAAAATAGGAACCTGTCATCGCAACAATATGTGCCGAGGAATTAGTCATAATGCTTTTTAGTACTTGACCTAAAATATTATCGCCTTCGGCTGAAACGTGATGAAATTCATCAATAGCAACTAAAATATCGTTTAATTTTTTTGGGTCTAAACCATCAAAAGCAAAGCGAAAAGTAGCGTGAGTACAAACCAATATTTGTTCATCAGATTCTAAAAACTCTAAGAAGACCGTTACTTTACTTTTTTCCTTTCCTGGTGTACATAGATTGTATTTTGGATTAGGATTCCAATCTTCAAAAAACCCAAACTTTTTTAATTCTGTTGTGCCAAAAGATGCACCAATTGATTTTTCAGGAACCGCAACTATTACTTTCTTGATGCCTTGATTTTTCAGTTTATCTAATGCAATAAACATTAAAGCTCTTGATTTACCTGATGCTGGTGGTGCTTTAATTAATAAATATTGTGCGGTTCTGCCTTCGTATGCCTTTTCTTGCATTTCCCGCATTCCGAGAGCATTGGTACTTTTACTTTTTCCTGTTTGTCTGTATGTTACTTCTACTAAGTTTGGCATAATTTGTTTTCACTTTTCCGATATTTAAAAAATAAGATAAATACTGATAATCAGTGTTTTATAGAATTTTATTCTCAATTTATTTTTTTAGCTAATTCATAGATTCAGTTTCGTTTGTCTAAAAATGTCTAAAAGTTCGTCTAAAAATGTCTAAGCTATTTTGGTTTAGACATTTTCCAAACCTTGCCATCAGGAACTATTTTCCCTTGTTTTCTCAACGTTTGAAGATTATTCTTTACCTTATTTTTCTTTTGCTCAATGTCTAAAACATCGGGAAGTTTATCTAACAAGATTTTTTCAAAATCCGATTTTCTTCCTGCTTTAAATTTACTCAAATAATCAAGAATTATCTTTTGACAATAAGCATCATCAATACCTCTTTGTTTGATGTATTTTGCTTTTTCACCTGTTACGTTAGCTACCGAAGATGAAATATGATAATTTGGTTTTCTGCCTTCAATCAGCTTTTTTGATTTTAATTGCCTAACCTCATCTTTAGTAATAGATTTGCTTTTAGCCACTTTATCCAACAGCATTATCTCCTGTAAACTCAGTTCTTTTAACTCTGCTAACTTGCGGGCGTAATTAACATCAACCACTTTCCCTGTAATTTTAACCGTTATTTTTTCATTGCTAAAGTCATAATCCGGTAATGGGAAATACTTGTTTTTCTGAATTATAAACATTTTTTTAATACCACTACCAATGGTGTCTATCATGTTTAGGTTAACCATTGCATTGGCCAGAAAAGGATTGCGGTAATTGGTTTCGGGTGCGTCTGCTTCAATTACTTTTTCAATGCTTTCTGGAATAAAAGTTCCTGAATTAACAAAAGTCAATTTACCATCTTCATGTTCCACCACATTAATTTTTCCTCCTAAAGTGTAATCTTGATGGGCGATACAGTTATTTAGTGCCTCTCTAACAATGTATGGGTCGTATTGGTCCACTTCATCGGGAAATAAAGTGCCATCTTTGATATACCTGTATTTTAGATTTCTAATTTTTGCTTTTACATTTTGTACTTCCAACAGCAAAGGACAGGTAAAATGCTCGTAATCTTTTTCAATATTATCTCTATCTTTTAAAATCCATGAAATTTTTGCTGTTGCAGGTGAAATATAATGTTCTGATTCAGGCTTGCCTAATAGGAGTATAGCTGTGTTCGTGATTTTTCCGTTGATGCAAACTTTCGCTTTGTTTAAAAAGGTAGCATTATCCCATGTAGGTATTTCTTCTCTTAATTTAGTATTTTTTTCAGCAAATTGTTTCTTCGCCATACTGATCGCTTTTAATGATAAATCATCTAAACTGGCGTGTTCAATGATTTGTGCTGACCAGTCTGCATATTGAGTCTGTGATTGTATTTTTTTTAGTTCGTAATCGTTCAGCCCACCAAGGCTTTCGCCATCCCTTCCGTAACGATGACCTTTCCACGAAACGGGAATACCTTGTGGAGCAGCAGGTATTTCAAATAGCAAAACATTAAAACCCTGATAATTCACTTTATGCACATCTGCAAACGATAGTTTTGGGCTGGTATGGTTAGCCATTTCTGCCTTGTACTCGTTAATTTGATGGTCATTGATAGAAGTACCTGCAACACTTTTATCATTCTTTACACCAAGTACCAACCAAGCATTTGGCTTACCTTTTAGATTAGCCTCATTGCTTAATGCAGAAAAGTATCTGCCCAATTTATCTTTGTCGTATTGGTTTTTTGCTTCTTTAAACTCTACTACCTCGTTTTCTGTGGTAAGCGACAATAAATTGTTAAGTACATCTATCATTTCACTTTCTTTTTAAGGGTCTTCTGCTTCGCAAACAACGCCACTTTCTCATTAATCATTAACCATTCTTTCATATTGTTTGAACAAATACTCCAACCGCTCGGTATCGTTTCTAAAAGGTTTTAAACGATAACATTGCTCTATGGCTGTGTCTAATTCTTGATGGGCTTGCAACAAACCTTGGGGCATGGTATCTGGATTGTATAATTGTGCCATAGTTTTACTGGGATGTTTGGCTCTTTCATCTAATATGGCAAAAACGTATTCGTTTAGATTTAGCTTCTGTTTGTTGCTGATTTCTGGAAATGGGAAAGTGTTGTAGCATATAGTTGATGAATAGCGATAATCATTTTTCATTTTGCCTCCTACTGCCCTTACCCAAGTCATATGCATACGGGATGAAACAATTGCAAAAATGATAGGTTCTGGATTTTCAATTATAACTACTTGGTCATTGAAAGCATATCTCCCTTTTAGTATTATAACAGGGACATAATTTCTTGTTTTCGATGATATTCTAGGTATTACTAAATACTCAATTTGATTACTGATTTTTTTCTTACAAAATCTATGAATATCTTTTTTCGAATTTCTGTCTTTTTCTACTTTTAATAAACAACCATTAATAAAATCATCTTGTTTAGCTTCTAATAATTCGAAATCTTCAATATAAAGACAATACTTTTTTTTGCCTTGTAACATTTCATATGAACCTATTAACTCTCGTATGAATTTTTTATTAAAGTCATTTATTATTTTATTCTTTTGAGTCTCATCAAAGAAAAGTGCATCACTTTTAGAAATAAAACTAACTCTTGTCGGACTAGGGTATTTGAGTAATTTATTTGAATTACTTAATTTTTTTACAATGGTATTGGCTTCATCTCTTAAATATGCATTTATGTTTTTAACTTCTTGTTGAAAATTATCTATAAAAAGATACTTTGATTTATTAGATACATTTCTTAAACCTATTATTACAACAATAACTCCCGCATTACCTTTAGCATTATTTTTCCAAGTAAATGATGGATATGCAAAATCTATTTCTATCCTTTTAGATAGTAGCTTCTCCCAAATTAAAGTAACCTGTTCTCCTTGACATATTGAGTTTGTTGAAACCAAAGCGACTTTAGCGTTATAATTTTTAATATACTCCACAGCTTTAGCAAACCAAGCAGAAACATAGTCTACTTTTCCAGGTATTAAACCTGAGATTTTTATATCTTTTTTTTGAATATCACTTAGTTTTGAAGCTCCCCAAAAAGGTGGATTTCCAATGATGTATACCTCATCCTCTATAGTAATCGGGCAAACGGTTTTCCAATCTATACGTATAGCATTAGCGTGTGTTATTTGTCCTGCTTCCTTCAATGGTAAAATGGGTTTAGATTGCCCTAAACCGGCCAGATCGCTTTCAAATACTTGGTTCATTTGGTGTTCCGCCAGCCAAAGCGAAAGGATTGCTATTTCGTGGGCAAAATCGTCTATTTCAATACCGTAAAATTGAGAAAGTTGTACAGAAGTCCATTTAAATGTAGGTTGCGTTTCTAAATCGGTTAATTTTTGTAGAATCTTAATTTCCAACAAACGGATTTCCTTGTAGGTAATAATCAAGAAATTTCCACTACCACACGCTGGGTCAAAGAATTTGATTTTTGAGATTCTTTGAATGAGTGTATAAAGCTGTTTTACCGTTGATGCTTTTTCAAATTCTTCATACAACTCATCTAAAAACAATGGTTTAATCAGTTTCAGAATATTTTCTACCGAAGTGTAGTGCATTCCTAAATCACTCCGGTAATCTTTATCAACCACCGCTTGAATCATTGAGCCAAAAATATCAGGGTTGATATCCTTCCATTGCAATTCGCCTAAGTCAATAAGCGTTTTTCGTGCTTTTGCACTAAATCGTGGAGAACTAATTTTTTGTCCAAACAAACCACCATTTACATAAGGGAATTTGGCTAAAAAGTATGGATATTCTTTTCCGCTTTCACTGTCCAAACGGTCGAACAAATCATCTAAAAAAGAATGTGTATCGCTTCCATTTTCTGCTGTGTGTTGAGCAAGCGTGTTGGTGAAAATACTGTTTTCGCTAAATATTTCGGTATCTTCTGCAAAGAAGCAAAACAACAAACGCGATAAGAATATATTCAGATGATGAATACTTTCTTTTGAGTTATAGATTTCAGGGTTTTTCTCGACAAGCAAGTCATATAAATCTGCCATTTTATATGATGCATTTCTGTCTGCTTCATCGTTATTTGCAGAATTATAAATCTCGCTACCTGCTAATGGTAAAAAGAAGTCAAAATAATTGGGCAATTCTTTGATTTCAATGTCTAAGTTTTTGCCTAATCGCAAATCCTTTGCAACAAGTTGTTTATGGTCAGTCAGAATCGCAAATCTTGGTTTGTGTTTTAAGATGCGTTCTTCTTTTGAAATTTCGTCAATGCAATTGAGTAGTTGTCCTGTGGCTTCTACTTTAAAGTAGATTTTCTTTTTGTACAGAATTTCGCCATCAACTTTTGACAGGTTGTAATCGCCTTTTCTCAGTCGAGTAACCGAGGTTTTTGATATGCCGTAGGCAATAAGTAAATCAAATACAAAATCCTCCTTCGAGAAGTTGTCGATTACATTTTGAACGTTTTGTTGTATTTCGCTTGATTTCATTTGTTTTCTTGTTCAGGTTTGTAGAGACTAGAAGTTCCTTATCGCTCACATTAAGAATTTCCGCAATCTTGTATAAGTTATTTATTTTGCGCAAATGAGGGTAGATATTATAACTCATTTCCAATTGTTCAACTAACCAAAACAGTTTAATTCCTTTCCTGTCTAAAACCATTTTTATTAACTTTCTTAAACGTTCCCTTAATTTTGGTTATATCTTCCTTCCCCCAAGACATAGACAGTAAATTTAAGATTCTAATATAAAAATATAGCATTAGTTTTCCACATTTCAATGACCAAAATATCCCTCACAAGATTTTTTTAAGGCTGTTGTAATGTTGTAAACTAAATGGCTAAGCAGCTACTTTAAGTTTCTTTAAGAAAAGAACTATCGGTCTTTTATCCCCTACCATTTAATGTCACCTATTTCCATTGTAATACTTAAAATTTTCGTCTAACTTATGGTATAATTTTCTTCTATTTGATGATGGATTTAAATAGACTTTTTCATATTTTACCGTTCTCCGTAATCGTACTATAAATGCATTATCTGTTGCTCTTACTCTTTTATTCTTTGACAATTTTTTCCATTAGACAATACTGTTGACCTGAATAATTCAGAGGTATTCCTTGATTTGTATTTATTATTCCTAGACAACCATGTTTTTCTATTGATTCTTGAATGGTTTATGTTGCCCATTCTTTATCCAGAGTGTTTGATAATGAACAGTTTACAACATATCTAGAACGTACATCAATAACAGTTGTTAAATACATAAAGCCTTTAGCCATAGGTATATAAGTGGTGTCTGTCTCCCATCCTTGGTTAATCCGGTCTATTTTTAGGGATCGAAACAAGTAATACGAATTACATTTTATAATGACGGAAAAGATTTCGAGAGTATTTGAAGTTTGACGAGGCTAAAAACACAGGCATAGCCGTAGCTACGGCGAGTATTTTAAACGAAGTAAAACTTCTAATAAATCGAAAGATTACCGTTAATTATAAATGTAATTCGTATAAGGGTATATCTTATGACTTTTACACCGTTTTGATGTATGTGGTCCTGGCTGTGGTGATTTGAGTCATTACATTGTATTATAGACATGCGATATGCTTTTTGTTTACTATTTTTTGACTCAAATACCCCTTCTTATTTGATACAAATTCTCGTTTCCAAGAACTTATTTACTGACAGCGTTTCATTTAATGACAGAGTTATTGTTTACAGATTAAGAGGATTTAGGTTACAAATTTATATTGCTATATTCAGACTCAGGTCTAATAATATGATATATAGATAGTTATAATGTTGTATTTTGATTTGAAATAAAATTGGGAAATCTTAGTTTCTTATCAATGGTTTATTTTTTCATTTTCTAGTTATTTTGATTTTTGTGAGTTTCAATTCTTATAACAGGCTTTATAAATACAGCATAAATAGCTTCCCAGCCATGTAAAAAAATGGTATATTTAGTTACATCAAATTGCCAGGACAATGAAAAGTAATTGTAATCTCCGATATATAGCTACTATATTATGTTTGGTACTCATCCAAGCCTGTACATCGAAAGAAGAAGTATCTGTCGAAGATTCTATTGATCCGAAGGTGGTTTTGGTAACATTGGATGGATTGCGATGGCAAGAATTGTTTTCTGGAGCTGACCCAAGCCTTATCAATCATACCGAATATGTGAGTGATACTGCCAAATTAAAGGCTTTGTTTTGGAGGGACAATCCTCAATCGAGAAGACAGGTTCTTATGCCTTTTATGTGGAAAACCATAGGGTTGGAAGGACAGTTATATGGCAATCGCGTCTTTGGTAATCATGTGAATTTGACCAATAATCAGTGGTTTTCCTATCCGGGCTACAGTGAAATCCTTTGTGGATTTGCCGATGATAATCGCATCAACAGCAACGATAAAATCAATAATGAAAACACTACTGTCCTTGAATATGTACATAACCAAGCGGGATTTCAAGGTAAAGTAGCCGCATTTGCAAGTTGGGATGTTTTTCCTTATATAATTAATGAAATGAGAAGCGGAATTCCTGTAAATGCAGGATACGAAGATGTGGTAGATCCCTATACTGAAGAGGAAAAACTTATCAATCAACTGCAACATCAAACCCCAAAATTATGGGAGTCGGTGCGATTGGATGGTTTTACCCATCAATTGGCAATGTCTCATTTGGTCAATCACCGTTCCAAATTGCTATATATTGCCTATGGAGAAACGGATGACTTTGCACACGAAGGTAAATACGATGAATACCTTAAGGCTGCTCGACGTACCGATGATCTTTTATCTCAGCTTTGGAAAACATTGCAATCGGATCCATTCTACAAGGATCAGACTACTCTATTGATCACTACCGATCACGGACGCGGCGTACAACCTATTGATCAATGGAGGCATCACGGCAAATCTAACATACCACGATCGGATGAAGTTTGGATTGCTGCCATAGGACCAAAAATAGCTTCGAAAGGAGAAATAAACACTATTCAACAATTGTATAGTAATCAAATAGCCGCAACTATAGCCAAAATATTGGGATTTGATTATCCCGAAGAAAGAGCTGGAAAAGATTTACTTATGTTTCTTCAGCCTTAATTTTATTCAATTCTTCCATTGGCTATTGTTTTAAGCGTAGCGGTACTTATCCTAAATTGTTTGGATATAAAGAGTCTGTATCATTGTGCAGGGACGGACGATACCCCGCTATCCAATAAAATATAATTCAATCTATCTCCACTTAATATTTTTCACATTTTCTCTTATGTGAAATTCAATTTTGAATATCTAGCTAATGCTAAATAGCCTTATCTCAAGAGAATCGTTCACAATATGTTATAGAAATGATAATTAATATCAACAAATGTTAACAAACATTAGTGTGAATAATTGAAAATAAATATAGGCATTTGAAATATAAATTGGCTAAAAATCTTAGCCTGAAACTAATTAGTTAATATTTTGTATAAAATAGAAATAATAATAATATTGCAGGCATAAACATAGACTGTTTGTCCAATTATATGAACTCAATAAGATATTAAGATGGTAATAGGAAGACTAAATTCTAGCAATATTCAAAAATTCACTCAATTAATTAATTCTGCCAAATATAATTTTTCTAAAGCAATATTCACTTTGCTCTGCATTTTTGCCCTTTCTTCACTCAACGGTATAGTTTATGCTAGCGATGGCGGTTCGTCCTTTGGTTTGGAAGAAGTAACACCTGGTATTGAAATTTCAGGAAAGGTGTTAAATGAAAAAGGAGAGCCTTTAACTGGTGTAAATGTAATAGTAAAAGGAAAAAACATAGGTGCTGCTACCGACTATACTGGTGATTTTACATTGGAATTGAAGGTGGGTGATGTATTAGAAATCTCTTATGCCGGTTACAAAACCGTAGAAACTACGATATCAGACAAAACCCAAATTAAAGTCACGCTTCAAGAGGAAAGTAATTCCAAGGAAGAAGTTGTGGTAATAGGGTATGGATCCAAGAAAAAGTAATTTTCCATTACATCATATATAAATCAATGAAGATTAAATAAAGGTGAATTTTATCTCAGATTGTAATTCTGTCTTCTTAGGATTCATCTATATCTCTTTCAACTAATGTTGTGATACTTGTTTATGGTCGCAATGATGCATAGTTAATTTGAGAATTCCTGCATAGACGGATGAGGGTTTTTGGATCAAGTTGGTGGAATTCAGAACAATTAAATAAGAAGGCTGCCCAAAGGGCAATTTCATTCGGTTATTCAAAATCTTTTCAGTCATTATAAAAAGTAAGTCGTATCAGAAGAGGAAAGTCCTGAAAGGACCTAGTCTAATGGAATAGGGTGAAACCCAATGAATTCAATGCCTTCCTGAGAATAAGTCCTAAAGGGTCGGAGGAATTCAATTGGTAAGTAAACATCCATACACTCTATAAGAAATTGGGACTGATGTAGGGATTGTATTATTCCAAAAGCATATGGTATAACTAAATTATACATTCAGTGTAGTAAAAAACTTATATAGAAGTATATCTGGCTATACACTTTTTCTTTTCGGAATTTTAAAATGTGTTCCAAAAGATTTTACTCAAAGTTCTAATGGGGAAAACAATGAAGTTTGCAATAATTTACTGCTATATTATGTAGTGAAATAAGCTAGTCTTTTTTTATTTTTATTTATGAGATACGGGATTCACTATATATTATACCTTTTTGTATCAGCAATAATTTTCGCTGTTTCTTCTTGTAATGGTGAGTCTTCTCCACATTCTGAACGCGAAATTGTTAATAAGTCAACATTGTCCAAACCCAAGTTGATGGCCTTGCCCAATAAAGTAGTCCATCCTGAGGACAATCCATTTACACCGGAAAAATTGAAACTCGGAAAATTACTTTTTTATGATCCTATTCTATCGGGAAACAAAGACGTAGCCTGTGCTACCTGTCATCATCCCAGTACGGGATATGCGGAATTTTTGGATCTGTCAATTGGGGTCAATGGTAGAGGATTGGGTCATAGTAGAAGATTTAGACAGCCCAATACCATTCCTCTGGTTAAGCGAAATGCACCAACCATACTCAATACTGCTTTTAACGGAATTGAAATAGGAGTGAAATATCAACCATCTTCTGCTCCTATGTTTTGGGATATGAGGACAGAGGGGTTGGAGGCACAGGTCTTAGAGCCAATGATGGCTATGGAAGAAATGAGAGGACAGAATTTTACTAAGAGTGAATTGATGGTAGAAATTGTGAAAAGATTGAAATCCATCCCTAAATATGATTCTTTATTTATGGTGGCATTCCCTGAGGACAAAACGGGAATTACAATGGAGAATGTGACAAAGTCCATTGCTGTATTTGAGCGCAGTCTAGTCACTAATCATTCTAGATTTGATCAATATATGCGAGGGGATGAGGAGGCCATATCTTTGTCAGAAAAGGAGGGTTTAGAGTTGTTTACCAAAGTGGGCTGTATTGACTGTCATCATGGCCCCATGCTGTCTGACTTTAAACCTCATGTCCTTGGAGTAGCAGAGAATAGTAAGCTGAACACAGTGGATTCAGGATGGATGTCGCAATTTGCTTTTCGTACGCCCACTCTTCGCAATCTTAGGTATACGGCTCCGTATATGCATAATGGAAGTATAAAAACATTGCAAGAAGTCATGGAATTTTATGAGGATATTACCTTTAAAAAAAGTATAAATCATCATGTGGCGCAAGGTAGTATCGATAGTCTGGCAGTGTCCGGTACTATCAGAGTTAAGGATATGTCTAGAATTATTTCTTTTCTCAATACTTTAAATGATACGACATTTGATAAAACTATACCCAAAGAAGTTCCAAGTGGCCTGCCGGTTGGTGGATTGATTCAATAGGTAATTCCTGTAAATTTTAAATTTCAACGAGACAATTCACTGGAAAAACTGGATAGATTCTATCTCAGGCATAGGTTTGAAATATGCAATTCTTTTTCGTCCTCTCTGTCACATCGAGAACCATTCAATTATAGTTATTATTGAATATAGAATTAATTACTTCTACCGCTTTCAATTTGTTGGGTAAGTTTGGTTTTTAATTCGGCCACTCTAGTCGGTTTTTCAAGATAGTAGTTATTGGATTCTATATTATCCGATTCTATCCAATATAGTTGTCCCGGTGCTGAAGTTCCACCCACTTCAGATGAGGACTCTGTAAAACCACCTGAACCCTGTCCATCGATTAGTTTCCAGCCGCGGTCGCGAATGGCAAACATGGCTTTGGACGAATGGTGAATCATAGAACTGCGGTTGGATGGGAGGCCATTGAATAGAACAGAAAGGAAGCTAAAGCTGTCTTCACCTTCATTGACTTCCATTGCTTGATTGGTGAGTTCTTTAAAAGTAGCGTAAAAGTCGGTTAAACTGATCAGTCCATCATAGGTTTGACCCTCGGCAATGTGATTTGGCCAGTGCATGACTAATGGAATGCGATGTCCACCATCCCAAATAT
The DNA here is from genome assembly GCF_021729155.1 of Membranihabitans marinus. Lineage (GTDB taxonomy): Bacteria > Bacteroidota > Bacteroidia > Chitinophagales > Saprospiraceae > Membranihabitans > Membranihabitans marinus. Next base: position 109,711 of record NZ_JAJQYA010000001.1, read on the forward strand.
CGCCTTTCTGCCCTCTACTGCCCCAATTGGAGTCGTGAGATTGGGCGATGATTTCTTCTTCAGGCCAATAAGCGCCATTGTCACTGGTAAAAATGATTATAGTTTCTTCATCGATATCTAAGTCTACTAAGGTTTGATATATTTCTCCAACTATTCCATCGATATTTAATACAAAATCTCCATAGTCTCCCAGAGCGGATTTGCCTTTGTATTTATCTTCTGGCAACCATGGGGTATGTGGGCCAGTGAGTGGCAGGTATAGAAAAAAGGGCTGTTGAGAGTCTTCGGATTTCGTTTGATTTATGAAGTTTTGTTTTTTTATAAAATTTATTCCTTCTTCCTTAATTTCCGACAAGCAATTTTCAACTTTAAATGAGGCTGCTATTTCACCTTTACGCCACCATACACCCTTGTTCCAATAAACATCGCCTTCTTGGGTATGTTTTTTGTCCCAAGAAACTTCAGTGTCCTCTTGGCTAGATGGATAGACTTGGTTGGTAAGCCATATCTTATGGTCTGTTGCCATGCCATTTCTCAAAAATACATAGGGAGGCATATCCAAGGAGGCTGGGTGAATAAAGGAATAATCGAATCCATGATGATTGGGACCATTTTTCACAGGTTTTGTAAAATCTATATTTGAGGTGCCTGTATTGTTATCGTAACTAGCCATGGAATTGCCATCTAGTGTAGACCATTCCAATCCCAAATGCCATTTTCCTATACAGGCAGTTTGATAACCAGCTTTACTAAAGACATTGGCCAATGTAGATCTTGAATTTTCGATTACTGGACCGTGAAATCCACTAATTCCTTTGGCCGCTTTATCTGACCGGAAGCCATATCGACCAGTCAATAACCCATATCGAGAAGGGGTGCATACTGAAGCACTGGCATGAGCAGTACTAAAGGTCAATCCTCGTCGGATCAATAGATCGATGTTTGGGGTATAGGTTTTGGCTCTGGGATTAAGTCCAGATACGTCGCCATACCCCATATCATCTGCTAAGATGATGATTACATTGGGCAGATTAGATGATGTACTTTGAGCATGATTAGTTTTTCCACTTAGGATGAAAAATAAGCCTAGAGCATACCACTTAATTCTGACCGATGAATTCATCATTTTGCTATTATTTTTTAATTATATGTAAAATTATAATTTATCGGGATCAATGACTACATATTTCACTGATCTTCGATTATAGGTATAGGTAATGTGAACCAAACCATCTTTTGATTGAATAATGGCTGGATAAGCATAGCCGTCATCGATGGGAACATTTTCCAAGGTCATGACTGGTTTCCATTTTTTACCATTTTTAGAAATAGCAAGATTTAGAATATTTCTTCCCTTGGGTTCTGCTCCTTTTTTGGTACTGTGATTGTAGATTAGCAATTGTCTTCCGTCAGCTAATGTTACCGCATCGGTACCAGAATTGGGATTGGGAAGAGAAACTGCTTCCATCTTACTCCATGTCATACCTCCATCTTTGGACCAAGATTGTGTAAGTACATCTTGTCTACTTCTACAGATGACCTGCATGCTTCCATCTTGGTAAGTGAGGATACTCGGTTGAATAGCGTCAAATTCTACGCCGTCGTTTATAGGACCTACCACTTCCCAAGTTTTGCCCATATCACGACTTATTTCAAAGTAAACCTGCCAGTATAACTCATTGTCATCGCCATCGTATTCTATACTGGTAGGACTGATAATACTGCCATCGGCCAATTGAATGGGTTTGTTTTTAATCGGGCCTAAGAGATGGCCTATTTTGGGATCTTCACCCATTTTTACCGGTTCTGACCAGGTTTTACCATCGTCGTTGGAGGTGATAACCATACCCCACCAAGTTTTTGGACTAGGCCCTACTTTGTAGAACAACATTAAAGGCCCATTTTCGGGTAAAAATAGCACGGGATTCCAACAAGGATATCTTTTGTCTTTGCTTTCAACACCATTGGCGACTTCAACTGGCCAGGTCCATTTCCCATTTTCCAATCGGGAAACTCTGATTCCCACATCGGGATTTTTTTCATGACTACCACTAAAGAATGCGCTGACCATGCCGGACGGTGTCTCTACAATGGTTGAAGCATGTACTTGTGGTGTGGGGCGGTTGTCTAAAGAATAGATCAATTCCCCTTTGACATAACCTCCTTCACCAGGATGAGACAATGGGGGTAATAAAGCTGGATCGGTACTCGTTGTTTTGAGACTGCTGCAACTGGTAACCATGTAAAAGCAAGCGAAAAAAACTAAAATTTTTGTATTCATTGATGATATTATTTTAACAATTTGCCCTAGTCTACAATGTCCTTCTTTGATATTCATTGTTGGGCATATATATATCGCACAATATAGTAATACGAAAATTAAAATGAAGACCTACATATCGTTTATTGACCTTAAAAATTTTAACATATAATATGAATTACCTTTGGTATAAATCCAAAAAATAATGCCCTTTCACGTTTTTATAATGAATGGGCATTAGATAGAAATTCTTAAATATGACTTCTGGTTTCTAAATACCAGGAAATTTTAGTTTAGGTATGAATTAAATATCATAGGCTAAAACAGGGCTCAACCATCTTTCCATTTCCTCTAAGGAAAATCCTTTTCGTTGGGCATAGGGAACTACTTGATCTTTTTCTATTTTCCCCAAGCCAAAATAGGTAGATTCTGGATGAGAAAAATACCAACCCGATACCGCTGCAGCTGGATACATAGCAAAAGATTCAGTTAATTTAATCCCAGTATTTTCCTCCACATTTAAAAGGTCAAATAATTTTGTTTTCTCTGTATGGTCGGGACAAGCTGGGTAACCAGGTGCTGGTCGAATTCCTTGATATTTCTCTTGAATTAAATCTTCATTGGACAACTGTTCTTGGCTATATCCCCATATTTCTGTTCTCACTTTGTGATGCATCATTTCGGCCAAACCTTCGGCCAATCTATCTGCTAAGGCCTTGAATATTATACTACTGTAGTCATCGTCGACCTCTTTGTACTTCCGCAATTGTTTTTCAATATCGATACCTGCAGTCACAGCAAATCCACCGATGTAATCCATTTTGCCACTTTCTTTTGGGGCAATAAAGTCCGCTAAACTTCTATTGGGTAGATTTTTGGCTTTCTTTAATTGCTGACGTAAAAAGATCAATTTTTCTTTGACTACCGATGGGTCATTTTCATCATAAATCCAAACCTCATCTTCATTGCTCTGTGCTGGGAAGATACCTATGACAGCATTGGCTTTGACCCAAGATTGATCGATCATTTGGGTTAAAATCTCTTGGGCATCATCAAACACTTTTTTGGCTTCTTGACCTACCACTGGGTCATTGAATATTTCTGGATATTTTCCTTTTAATTGCCAACTTTGGAAGTAGGGTGTCCAGTCAATAAAGGGTCTGATATCGTTGAGGTCAATATCTTTAAAAACCTGGATTCCCAGTTGTTTAGGTACATAGGGAGTAAAAGTTTCCCAGTCGATCTTTGGTTTATTGGCGTGTGCTTGAATAATGGGAATGGTTTTCTTTTTACCGGCATTTTGTCGACGAAGGCGAACCGCTTCATACTCTTCAAGCAAATCTTGGTGAAATTTAGCCCTGCTCTCCTCAGTATTTCCTATGAGAGAAGATACCGTTGATACACTTTTAGAAGCATCCAATACGTGAACCACTGGGGCGTCATATTGTGGGGCTATTTTCACTGCAGTATGTATTTTAGAAGTGGTGGCACCACCGATAAGTAGAGGCAAAGAGAAATTTTGACGTTTCATCTCTTTGGCCACATGGACCATTTCATCTAATGACGGTGTAATTAACCCGCTAAGTCCGATCACATCAACTTTTTCCGCAATAGCTGTTTCAAGGATTTTGGCTGCAGGAACCATGACCCCTAAGTCGAGGATTTCATAATTATTACAAGCCAACACCACCCCAACAATATTTTTACCTATATCGTGGACATCTCCCTTCACTGTAGCCAATAGGATTTTACCCTTAGCTCGCACTACCCCAGATTTTTCCGCTTCAATAAATGGAGTCAAATGATTGACGGCCATTTTCATCACACGGGCACTTTTGACCACCTGAGGCAAAAACATTTTACCAGCACCAAATAAGTCTCCGACTACATTCATCCCATTCATCAATGCTACTTCGATAACCTGTAGTGGCGAGTTGTATTTTATTCTGGCCTCATCGGCATCGGCAACTATAAACTCAGTGATGCCTTTGACCAATGAATATTCCAATCTTTTTTCAACAGAAGTTTCTCTCCAACTGAGATCTCTTTCCTGTACTTTTCCTTTGTTTTTTACCGTATCTGCAAAGGTGACTAGATCTTCCGTCGCATTGCTATTTTTGTTGAACAATACATTTTCTATGAGAACCAACAATTTCTCCGGAATATCGGCATAGACTTCCATCATACCGGCATTGACTATGCCCATATCCATGCCAGCCTTGACGGCATGATAGAGAAAGGCAGAGTGCATAGCTTCTCTTATCGTATTATTCCCTCTAAAAGAAAATGAAATATTACTTACTCCACCGCTAATTTTGGTCAATGGGAATTTTTCTTTAATAGCTTTTACGGACTCTATAAAACTTACGGCGTAGTTGTTGTGTTCTTCGATCCCGGTGGCAATGGCAAATATATTGGGGTCGAAGATGATATCTTGAGGTAGAAAACCTACTTCTTCGGTAAGTATTTGATAGGCGCGACTACAGATTTCTATTCTGCGTTCTGTAGTTTCGGCTTGACCATCTTCGTCGAAGGCCATGACTACGGCAGCTGCACCGTATTTTTTTACCTTTTTAGCTTGTTCAACAAAGGCCGCTTTACCCTCTTTTAAAGAAATAGAATTGACAATGCATTTTCCTTGAACGCATTTTAATCCTTTCTCGATTACAGAGAATTTAGAAGAATCGATCATTATGGGTAATCGAGCGATATCTGGTTCAGACATCATCATATGAAGGAAGACCTCCATTTCCTTTTCAGAATCCAATAATCCCTCATCCATATTGACATCGATGACTTGGGCACCTCCTTCTACTTGTTGTTTGGCTACTTCTAGAGCTTCCTCATACAAGCCTTTTTTAATAAGTCGAGCAAATTTTTTGGAACCGGTAACATTTGTTCTTTCCCCAACATTTATAAAATTTGATTCCGGCCGTATGACCAAGGGTTCCAAACCACTAATTTGACTTAATATTTGAGGTTTTTTTCTTCTTCTCGGTGGAAGATCTTTGACCGCCGTCGCTATTTCGCGGATATGATCTGGTGTGGTTCCGCAACAGCCCCCTACGATATTCACAAAATGATTTTGAGCAAAATCCCTAATGTATTCTCTCATCTCTTCGGGATCTTGATCGTATTCTCCCATTTCATTGGGCAATCCAGCGTTGGGATAGGAACTGATATAACAATCCGCTATTTTGGCGAGACTTTCGAGGTGAGGTCTCATTTCTTTGGCCCCAAGAGCACAGTTTAGTCCTACAGCCAAGGGTTGGGCATGAGCTATGGAAATCCAAAAAGCTTCTACGGTCTGACCTGAAAGGGTACGACCGCTATTGTCGGTAATGGTTCCACTAATAATAAGTGGAATTTTTTCTCCTAATTCTTCTTCCAAATCCAAGATGGCGTGAATTCCAGCCTTGGCATTTAATGTATCGAATATAGTTTCCAATAACAGGATATCAGATCCCCCTTCCATCAAGGCTTTGGCTTGATCGTAATACAACTGATGTAGATCATCGTATTTCACGGCTCTATAACCGGGATTGTTGACATCTGGTGACAATGATGCCGTCCTGTTCGTCGGACCTAAAGCACCGGCCACATATTTCTTCTGACCCGGATGTTCGGCCATGTATTTATCGACGGCCTTTCTCGCCATTTGAGCACCAGAGAGGTTGATGGCCTCTACAAGATCTACAGTGTCATAATCCGCCTGAGAGAGCAAGTTGGCATTGAAAGTATTGGTTTCTACAATATCGGCCCCTGCCATTAGGTATTCCATATGGATGGCTCCTATAATATCTGGGCGAGTAAGGTTGAGTAAATCATTATTGCCCATGACATCTAAATGGTGATCTTTCAGAATATCGCCTCGAAAATCTTCTTCGCTAAGGCGGTACTGTTGAATCATGGTTCCCATGGCACCATCTAATACCAAAATTTGATGGTCTAATATGTTTTTGATTTCCTTCATTTAAAATATTGAATTTCCTGAGGTTTGAGCATTTAATCTAAACGCAACACTACCCCATAGATTATTGTTCTTATCCTGTGATCTTATCCCAATATTGAGATCTAAGTACCCTTGATGCCATAACTGATAGGATATCCTACCTTGGAGGCCAAAAATTTCACTTTCCATACCTTGCAAAGTCTTATTCCCATAATCCGAAGCTCTGTTGTAAGAGGTGCTGGTTCTGACATCATTGCCATAATTGATATCATCAGTACTCAATCCTTGTCTGATCCAGTAAGCAGCCCCACTCATATACCATCGGCGAAAGGGATTGTAATCAAGGGTAGTAATTACTTCCTTAAAATTGGCTCCTAGTGGATGTGCCAATGGTGAATTGTTATGGGTATAGGTGGTTATAGAGTCTCGATGTGCATAGGTATAAGGCCGTACCGTATTGAATTCTATCGTCCAATTTAGGTCTTGAACATTGAAAATGTCAAAGGTCTTTAGTCCTATTTGGACTCCAAATTTATTGGCCCACCAACCGTTGTTGTCCTTTATTTCTTTTAGTTTAAATTCATCCATTATAAACTGGCTATAGAGTTTGCTGCGATGAAAAATCGACCAACTAAAGTCCAATCCCAGTAAAACATTATCTGGACTGCCAATTGATCGTTCGACTGATCTAAACAATATCACTGGTAGCAAGTAATGCCATTCCAACTGTTGATCTCGACCGAATACTATGGATTCAAATAATCCTAGGTGTGCTTTTTGTCCCAACATAAACTGTAACATATGAGTGGCCACAAATTTTTTGGGTAGCAATTGATCTCCAATATCCTGTTGAGGACTAATAGCCGTCATCTCAGCTATGGTAAATCGATACTTCAATTTCCATATCTCAATGTCAAAATTGAGGTGGAGGTAGTTGGGTCCAAAATCGGACAGCAATAATGACTGGACTCCACTGCCAATAAATTGACGACCATATCCAAACTGTGTCGATACATATTTACCTATAGGGATGGTCATATAAGCTTCCGAATTGAGTACATCACGACCTTTGATTTCTGGAATTAATGAACTGTTATAATTGCTGTAAAAATTGTATCCCGGAATGGAACGATAAGTATTGATATAGTTTTCAATATACCCAGGACGTGAAAATTGCAAATCTTCGATCTTGGTATAGATGAATATTTTGCGGTCGACTCCCGCTCTTAAATCCAGACCTTTTTTGTTCTCAAATATGTGGGCATAACCATCGGACTGCTGACCATATTTCCAATGGATGATGGGATTAACTGCGAGGAAAAAATCTTTTTTATTAATAAATAAAAAGTTGGAAGGCATTCGATAGATAGATTGCCAAAACCCATAATCCGATGTATTGTAGTCAATACTACTTCCTAAAGAACTCATGTTTTCGGCCAAAAAACTACTGTCTTGAAACCATTCGGGATTCTCCTTAACCCAGTAATCGACAATATTCAAGTCGTGACCTGACATTTCATTGATGGGTAGGTTGGCAATAAATTGGGATATTTTTTTGCGACTTATCGACCGGTTTGAAGGAAAGATTTTGTACCCACCATCGTATTTGGTCCACAGTCTTTCGAGTTGTTGATACTGTTGACGATCCAGTCTCATTGGACTGTCCTGGGACCACAATGCAGTTGAAAATAAACAGAATAGTATAAGTGTTCTTATGATCATACTTTAAAATTCGTCATTTTTTCTTTCACCCAATCCAAAAAAACATCTGGATTATTTAGAAAGCGAACTTCGATGGGCAGTGCAAAGATGACAATTTTATGTTTAAGAAAATAATCAAAGTGGGGTTCTATTCTGATCAAGTCTTTTTCTGTAGTTAAAAATATTTTTTTCTGGCCTTCCATTTTTTGATACGAATCAACCACGGTTGCTATATCGTGTTTGGTAAAGGCATGATGATCGGCAAATTTGCGATGAAAGAACGTGACATTTTTTTCTGATAAATAATCGATTATAGGTTGTGGATTGGCGATACCTGTCATCAAAAATACAGCCTGATCATTGAGAAGGATGCGCTCGGTATTATTGAAAATATTATATGCGGTGTGATAGACCAGACTGGAAAACATAAGGACTTGATGGTCAAGTGGAGCAATCTCATTTTTAATCTTTTCCTGCTCAGCAAGCGAGAGATCAGGTGGACATTTGGTCACGACAATTGCATCGGCCCTAGACTTACTCGATCGTGGTTCCCGCAATCTACCCATGGGTAAAATATAATCCTTGGTAAATCTTGAATTGTAATCGGTCAACAAGATATTGATATATGGATTGACCCCTCTGTGTTGATAGGCATCGTCTAGGAGAATGGCTTTTAGCTCTTCGTGATTTTGCAACATTTGTGGAATGGCCAATGCTCTTTCTTCACCTACAGTAACTGGTATATGTGGATATTTTTTTTTTAGGAATAACGGTTCATCACCTACGGATTTATAGGGGCTATCGGGAAGCACTTCTAAGTATCCTTTGGTATTGCGTTTATATCCTCTACTCAAGACGCCTACATCGATATAATTATTCAAATGTCTTATCAAATATTCAATCATTGGTGTTTTTCCACTGCCACCAGTGTTGAGATTGCCTACCGATACAATGGGAATGTCAAATTTAATAGATTTCAAAAGACCTACCTCGTATAAAAAATTCCTTATTTGAATGATAATCCAATAAAGCAGGGCAAATGGTGATAAAATAATACGAGCAATCCAGGTATTTATCATGATTTCAATAATATAGCTTGGCCAATGTTACACTGAGCACATTTTCGATTCATACAATATTCATTATGAAGATATAACAAAGCTTGAGAATCGAGGGCATGATCAATTTTAATATTGAGTTTCTCCCATTTTTTGATGATAGCATTCTTCTCTGCCGTCGTATTTTCAAGGATGGCAAGGGCATTATTTTTTAGTTGTTGATCTCTTTTTTGATGACCGCTAAAAAACATAAATGGTGCTAATACATTAATTAGAATTAAATGAAGGCTGGTTTTACCCAAATTTTTGGGTTTTGATGATTCGGTTACTACATCAAATCTATAATGGTTGTTCCAGTATTCACTTGCTTGGCAGTCGATGCCATTGGAAAGCTGATTCCACTGCAAGGTATACATGAATTTTTGTCCGTATTTATACAGAAAGTCTGCGAGTTGAGCTATCCTAATGGTTGGAAAATTTTGCGGTCTAATACGACCAAAATTCCATACTGCTGGGTCAATGGAAGTTAGATTGTACTTTTCGGCCAGTACCGTGTATTCTTTCTTTAAAGTATTGGGGTATTCGTCTTCAAATTCGCCGTCCAACATGCCTGCCTGCCCAAATAGTAGGGCTTCTAATTGTTCCCGGTCTTGTAGGTGTTTGGATAATATCTTAAATTGAATAGTATTGGCCATCCATTCAAAAGCGGTACTATTTTTGGAGAATCCAAAAGCTCTACATAATAGTTTAAAGAGGGTTTCTTGATAGTTTTTGTTGCTAAAAACAAAGACTTCTTCAATGGATTCAAATTTTTGTTCCAGTCTCGATACGGCCATGCGTTCCTTCCAAGCCGTGATATTGAGTTTGGATACTTTTGAGATCAATTTTTCACAGGGAATGGATTCGTATTCATAGGAATTGAGATAGGTATAGGTCTCCAATATTTTTAGATCAATGCGATCCTTCAATACCAATGTAGGGATCGGATCTCCATATTGATCTTTAACTGGTTCGTCATCTTCGTAAACTACGTGAAGTATAACATTGAAATAATCGGGATTATCACTGTGGCCATGTTTAGCCCAGTCCGAAGAATTCGTATGAATTTCTACTTTTCCCGCCCAAAGTTGACCGGATATTCTAATTCTTGCATCAAAAAAATCAGGTCCTTGCTCTTTGTTAACCAAGCCGGTTTTTAATATTTCCAAGGGCTCGCCAGCCGCAGTACATAAGTTGTCTTTGTCGAATTTTTGTGTACGCCAAATGTATTGGATAAAATCCTCTTTTATGCTTGGACTATATTCTTTCATAAATCATAAATGTATATCCGTATTCATTTTTTTCGTCTGGTGGGTGAGCGTCGTTGGCTATTAAACGCCATTCGTTTTCGTCCCATTCAGGAAAATATATATTGCCCTCTATTTCGCCATGTACCCTTGTTAGGTATATACGCTGGCAAAAAGGAAGCGCTAAATTAAAAATTTCTGCACCACCAATTACAAAAACTTCATCGGAGTCGCTTTCTCTTGCTATATCTATGGATTCTTCCAATGAGTGAGCTACTGAAATTCCGTTGGCTATGTAAAATGGATTTTTGGTGATGACTATATTTTGACGTTTGGGTAAGGGACGACCAATAGACTCAAAACTTTTTCTCCCCATGATTACGGGGTGATTTATAGTAGTTTTTTTAAAATACTTTAAATCGGCAGGTAAATACCAAGGAAGTTGGTTATTGTGACCGATTACATTGTTTGTAGAGATCGCTACAATGGCGGATATTATCATGGCAACATTACGTTATTAATTAAGTCGGATTTCATCATGCGATCTTCAAGCCATTTTCTGCTTGAATTGATTTCTCCGTTTATATATTTTTCTACAATAAAACTCGCTATGGGAGCGGCATAACTTCCACCCCAGCCTCCATTTTCTATAAACACAGCAATGGCAATTTTGGGGTTGTCTTTTGGTGCGAATGCAAAAAAGACGGAATGGTCTTTTCCGCTGTTTTCCGAGGTTCCGGTCTTGCCACATATTTCTATATCGGGAATGTTGGCAGCACCTGCTGTACCCGCTACTATAGCACTTCTCATCCCTTCGATTATGGGCTCAAAATACTCCTCCTCAATACTTACTTTCTGGAATTCAGTATATTTTTTAGGTAAGCTTTCTGTGGAATTGTCGATGGTCTTAATGACGTGGGGCATCTTGTATTTGCCTCTATTGGCTATTATAGATACGGCATGAGCCATTTGCAAGGTAGTCAGTTCGGTTTCCCCTTGACCTATGGCATTGGATATTATATAAGTAAATCGCCAATCTCCCTTATTGCGATACAAGTCGTCGTAGTAGGCAGGGGTTGGGTTAAAACCAGTACTTTCTAAAGGCAGGTCAATTTCTAGTTTTTTGCCCAAGCCGAATTCATCCAACCTACGGTGTAGGTCAAACAATCCATTTTCCGGTTTATTGAATCCGTACTTGTTAATCAAATCTCTATATACAGTAAAAAAATAGGTATTACAAGATCTCGATATTGCAGTATTCAGGTTGTTGTTTCCCCCACCGGCATGACATCGCCAAATATTATTCCCATAATGATATCCACCGCTACATCCGATGCGATCGGTGGTTTTAATGACTCCTTCTTGAAGGGCTATAAGTCCGAGTATGGGTTTGAATATACTTCCCGGCGGATAATGAGCCATAATGGACCTATCGTAAAACGGCTTAAGGGTATCGGCGTAAAGTTCTTTAAATTTTTCTCCGCGATTTTGACCGATGGATAGATCTTCGAGGTTGAAGCCCGGATTACTCAACATAACTAAGACTTCTCCAGAACTGGGTTCAAGAGCTACAATCCCTCCTTTTTTATTGGCCATTAATTTTTCCGCATAGCGTTGAAGTTCGATATCTAGACCCAGTTTGAGATCTGACCCTGAAATGGCTTCCTTATTTTTTGTTCCATTTAAATAATCACCTACTCTCCTTCCCAAGTTGTCCTTTAATTCATAGCGATGTCCTTTTTCTCCCTTGAGTACTTCTTCATAAAACACCTCTACACCGCTTTTACCTATATAATCTCCAGCTACGTAGTTGAGATCTGGATTGTCTACCAAGTCTTTGTCTACCTCTGATATATACCCAAGTACATGAGATGCAGTGGGGTATTTATATCCTCGTACCACTTCTTTGGTTAAAGAAAATCCGGGGAATGAATATAAATTTTCCTTTAGTCTAAAGGCAATGGTATCCGGTATTCTGGACATAAAGGTAAAGGGCACAAATTTTGAATACCTGACGTCCGACCAATTTTTTTCAATGTTTTTTTCAAAAAACTCAAGATCGATATTGAGCAAATCGCAGAGCAATGTTGTGTCCATATTGGCATCCATGTCGTTGTATACCACATTGACATCGTAGACAAATTTGTTGAAAACCACCAGTTCTCCATTGCGGTCGTAAACTAAACCTCTCGAAGGTTTTTGAACAGTTTCTACAAGGGAAGTCGTATTGGCCTTGTCTTGGGACTGCTTGTCCAATAATTGAATCTTGGCTACCTTTGCCAGTAGGAAGGTGAAACTAAATAATACCAGTGCAAGTATTAACTTATATCTATAACTTTGATCCAAAGCCATTTTTCCTTATTCTTTAGGATTAAAAATAATCATTATTACCATCACTATAAGATAAGACGCTAATCCGGACAAAAAGGTTCTTAAAAGGATGTAGTGTAAAAATTTTAATTGAAAAATATCAAAAATTGAAACGGTTAAACTGTGGAAAAATGTCATGATTCCTGCATAAATTGCAAACCATTTAAAATTTATACTGACTATGGTCGGTGAAATATTTACTTTATACCCACCTCTAGGTTGTATAAATTGTATAATAAATGGTCTAATATAACCGATCAGAGTTCCCGCTCCAGAATGTATCCCAGGTGTATTGTTAAATATGTCGACGATAATGCCAATAATAAATCCACTGATTATTAGGGCACTTCTAGGCGTTTTAAGAGGCAGAAGTAAAATAACCAAGGGGTAAATATAGATTTCTATAAACGGTATAGTAAACCACTCGATACTAAAAAAGTTAAAAATTAGAATCTGAGTTAATATAAGAAGTAAGAATCGGATAATATTTATTCGATATACGTTCATTCGCTAGGATTCATATTTTTAAGTATTTGATGACTTTCTCCCCATGTATCCTTGACGATAAAACAATTTTGTAATTGATAATTGTTTTCGATTAATCGTACTCTTACAGTAAAATCATTTTCTCCACTTTCTACGTTAAAGTCTTCAACTACTCCAATGGGGATATCCTTTGGAAATGAAAAAGAATAACCACTGGTGACTACGGTATCGCCTTTGGCCAATTCCACGTGGCGGGGGATTTCTCTCATGGTTACAAATCGCAAGTCATAGGGATCCCATTTAATTACGCCCAAGGCATTATTGTGCTTTATTTTTGCACTTATCGATGTTTCTATATTGTATAGTGAAATAACTTTTGAGTAATTGGTGGCAGCATTGACTACGATTCCTATTGGACCATTGCTACTCATAACCCCCATACCTGGTTTGACTCCTTGTCTTTTGCCGGCATTGATGGTGATATAATTGTGTAGTGAAGAGAAAGAATTCGATATTATTTCAGCCGATATAATTTGGTATCTTTCTATGGTATCTCTAACGATAATTGAAGTTGAGTCGATTTTCTTTTCGACAATGGGCGAAAGTTTTAAATTGATCAGCTGTTTTTTTAATTCGGCATTTTCTTGGGAAAGTGTGGTATTTTCCGTTTTTAGGTTTAAATAGGCAGTAGCATTTCCCAGCTTGGATTGAAAGAATCCAGTTATTTCGTTGGAGGTACTCAGGAAAAGATTCTTTCTTCGATCGTTGTAGTTTACAGCCAGATTAATGCTAATCAGTTCAAGAATAACAAATAGGATAAATGGCAAATTTTGTAAAATAAATCGTATGTAATTTCCCATGTTTAATTACCGTTCTCATACATTCTTACGATCGATTAAAAAAGTAAATTTACCGATGTTATCTAGGGCAATGCCAGTACCGATAACTACAGCTCTTAAAGGATCGTTGGGGACGTGTACATCCAATTTGGTCTTGGCAGAAATTCTTTTGTCTAGACCGCGCAAGGCTGCACCACCACCGGTTAAATAAAGTCCTTTTCTAAAGATATCAGCAGCCAATTCCGGGGGAGTGGCTTCCAATGCCTTTAATATCGCTTCTTCTATTTTGGCTACCGACTTGTCGATAGCTTGGGCTATTTCTTGGTAGGATATTATTTTTTGTTTGGGGATACCTGTCATCAAATCTCGACCATTAACTGGGATATCATCAGGTGGATTATCCAACTCCGATAAAGCAGATCCCACTTTTATTTTTATAATTTCAGCCGTTCTCTCTCCAATAAGAAGATTGTGTTCACGTCTCATATAGTTGACGATATCTGAAGTAAATTCATCCCCTGCAGTGCGGATGGACTGATCGGCTACTATACCAGATAGGGCAATTACCGCAATTTCTGTAGTTCCTCCACCGATATCGATAATCATATTCCCTTCGGGTTCTTCAACATTGAGTCCAATACCCAAGGCTGCAGCTAGGGGTTCATGAATTAAATAGGTCTCTTTTGAATCCACGTGATCGGCACTGTCAAAGACGGCTCGTTTTTCAACCTCGGTAATGCCTGAAGGAATACAGATGACCATTCTCAAATGGGTGAAAAAGCTTTTCCGGCTATCGATCATATTGATCAATCCCTCGATCAAACTCTCAGCAGCTTGAAAATCTGCAATAACTCCGTCCTTAAGGGGTCGGATGGTCTTAATGTTCTCGTGGGTTTTTTCATGCATTTGCATTGCCTTGGTACCCACTGCAATAACCTCGCCCGTCCTTCTGTCGATGGCTACTATAGATGGTTCATCTACTACAATTTCACCATTCTGAATAATCAACGTGTTGGCCGTACCTAGATCTATTGCAAGTTCTTGTGTAAAGAAACTAAATAATTTCATATTTTTATAAACATGCGTAATTACACTAAGCTAAACTAAAATTTAACTCATTAATTTATTTGACAAATATTTGCGACCACAATTTAGCATCAATTTACCACTACAGTAAATAATTGATCCTTTTTCAAATAATTTTTTGCTAACTGTCTTACTTTTTCAGCTTTAATATTGTCTATGTGGTCAAAAAAGTCATAAATCCATTCGACTTCCATATTCTCGAGTGTCAATAACTTGACTATTTCAGCTTTGGAAAAAACACCATCTAGAGCACTCACTAAATAGCCCTTAATATAATTGCTAACAGTGTTCATTTCTTTTACCGGGATTAACTCGTTTTGTAAGATATCAATTTCATCGTAAATTAAACCTATTACTTGTTTAATATTTTCAGTTTTTATATCTGTACCGATGATAAAGTACCCATCGTATTTCATCGGTTCCAAATCTGAATAGATATTATAAGTTAAGCCTTTCTTCTCACGAATATTTTGCATTAGTCTAGAACCGAAAAATCCACCCATTATTGTATTGAGAAAATGCATGCCTATGTAATCGGGATGATCACGCTTAAGCATTCGCTTGCCTAGCTTGACAGAACTCTGAGCATCGAAGGAATAATTGTTCTTAATAAAAAATTCACCTGGTTGATTGGTCTCTCCTTCTAGATTCACCAATTTTAAACTGCTTCCATTAGTACTTCCTGTGGGAATTTTATATAAATATTCAGTGATGATATCTACGATATCGTTTTCCACACTACCGGATAAATAAACTTTGAAATTGGGTGCACAATAGTTTTTTTCGTGATATCGGTATAAATCTTCAATCTCAATATTGTCGATATCGTCATAATTGGAATTGTAACCATAGGCGTGTTGACTGCCAAAGATTTTTTCCGTAAGTATGCGAAATGACATGGCATCATTGTCTGCCTCTGCTAACTTGAGCTTGGATTTAGCTCTTTTCTTTAACAGAGCCAATTCTTCGCGATCAAACTTGGGCCATTGTATAATTTCAAAAAACAAGGGCAAAACTTCGGGAAAATGTTTTTTCAAACTGACTAGTGTGAAACTGGCATAATCCAAATGATAGCGGACTTGAAAGTCGGCGCCGAAAAAATCAAATTTGTCATTGATGGCGTCGCTGTTGTAATGTATGGTGCCCTCTTTTAACATTCGTGCACAAAACCGTGAACTCAACCTTTTTTCCTCTTGAAATCTACCGCGATCTAAGACTACTTCTATTTTTACCAATTCTAGGGAATGGGCCGAAGGGATGGTGTAAAAATCCGTCCCGGTTCTTAATTTTTGGCCGTGATACTCAAATGGTTGAGGCTTGTCGATATCTTTTATGGCAGGTATGTGTATCAAATTTTTACTAGATTTTTTATTGTATTTATCGAAGAAAACAGAGTACAAGGTATTACATTTAATTTTAGGATGAATAGAAAATTTAAATTGTAATTTCAGTTTCAATTTTTTAGAACTCCCTATTCAAGACTAATTGCAAAACCCTAGGTGGAGTTCAATTAATTTGCTTATTTTTAGGCCTATTTTTAATTGAGCGATATAAATATTTATAAATAATTACATATGAAATTTTCAGTTTCGTCTTCAGATCTATTAAAAAAAATTCAGGTGGCTACTGGGGTTTTGCCTACTAATGCCATCATGCCTATTTTAGATGATTTTTTAATGGAACTAAAAGGCGATCAATTAACATTGATAGCCTCGGATCTGGAAACCACACTGAGAACCGTGATTACGGTGAATGGTGTGGAAGATGGTACCATGGCCGTTAGAGGTAAAATATTAAATGATACCATTAAAGCATTGCCCGAACAACCCATTGAGTTTGCCAAAGAAGAAAATGAGTCGATCTTGGTGATTAAAACCAGTAATGGAGAGTATAAGTTGGCCAGTGATAATTTTGAGGAGTTTCCACAAATCCCCGATGCCGTCACTTCAGAAGGGGTAGAAATACCAGTACCTATTTTGGAAAGTGCGATTAGCCGAACCTTGTTCGCCACCAGCAACGACGAAATGCGTCAAGCCATGATGGGGGTCTATCTTCATATACAAAAAGACAAGCTTATTTTTGTGGCAACCGATGCTCATAAGTTGGTTAAGTACACTTACCTTGATTTCAACACATCCCAAGAAGGGAGTATGATTATCCCTAAAAAATCCTTGAACTTGGTAAGACAAGCTCTGAAAGGAAGTGGCAATGTTAAGTTGAATTATAGTAACTCCCACGTCTTTATGGAAATGGAAGATACCGAAATTGGATGTCGATTGATAGACGCTCAATTCCCCAATTACAATGCGGTAATACCCACTGAAAATCCCAATCTACTGACCATCGATCGGGTAAGTTTTATTCAGTCTTTGAAACGTATATCGATATACGCCAATAAGACTACCAATCAATTGGTACTTACCTTGGACAATGATGGTATATTGATCAAGGCCCAAGATCTCGATTATCACAATGAAGCCGAAGAGAAGCTGTCTTGTCAATATTCAGGCGATCCCATGGAAGTAGCCTTTAATTCCAAATTTTTGGTTGAAATGTTGACGGTTTTGGATACCGACGATGTGATTATGGAATTTTCAACTCCCAATAGAGCGTCTCTAATTTTGCCCTCTTCCTCAGCTGATGATGAAGATTTGTTGATGTTGGTTATGCCGGTAATGGTGAATAGATAATAGATGAAGGTCGGTCTTTTTTTTGGTTCTTTTAATCCCGTACACGTGGGGCATATGATTATTGCCAATCATATGGTTGAATATACCGATTTAGATCAGGTATGGATGGTGGTGTCTCCACAAAATCCGTTTAAGAAATCGTCGAATTTGGCAAACGATTACGATAGATTGCAAATGGTAGAGTTGGCCACCAATGGCAATGATCGCTTGCGCGCATCCAATATTGAGTTTGCATTGCCCAAGCCCTCATATACCATAGACACCCTAGTGTATCTTAAAGAAAAATATCCCAACAATGATTTCTCCTTGATTATGGGAGGGGATAACCTTGTGCATTTTCACAAGTGGAAAAACTATGAAGCCATTCTAGAACACTATAGGATATTGGTCTATAAACGACCCAATTATGTGACAGAAGCTTACGACAACCATCCCTCTATCCAAATAGTAGATGCACCTTTAATGCAGATTTCAGCAACCTTTATTCGTCAAGCATTAAGGGATGGAAAATCCATTCAATATCTGGTTCCAGATCCCGTTTGGAAATTTTTGGATCTCAGTCCTATTTACAGATAGATGATATCTTCGACGTTGAAATTAATCTGAAAGTGTGTCTATAAATGTATTTCGTATAAATTCAAAAATATCACTAAATCTATCATTGGTCTACTAGGACTTTTGATCGAATATATTGACCTAGTTTTTGACCTTGAGCTACTCCGTATTCAATGGCATCTCTATAGTGAATACCCCCGTATAGTCTAGAGATTGCAGCTTCCTCGGCAGCAGCACGGAATGAGGTGAATTTCCTAGCCGGCAATCCAAAATACTCTTCCGAGGTATCTACATATTCAAAGGGCTCACCAAATATAGCCGTTAATATTTCACCTGCACTTGCCGATACTACACTGTGTCCACTGGTAAATTCTGGAAAGGGCGGAGTCTGTAAAATTGGTCTCCAATCATTGTCTATATATTGGTTGATTACAGTTTCCGGTCGAATTCGATCACTTCTGTATTTTTCATTCCAACAACTGATAAAAGCATCGTGTAAAGTCAATGCCAATATAGTATGGGCTCTAACGGTTTGTTTTAAGTCAAAATTGGCTTGTGAACAAGCAATGCCGGTTATGCCAATCCAATGACCACCAGGAGAGATTTTTTTAATGCCTATGGCCATATGACCAGTATATTCTACAGCAAATGGATTACAATCCCAGAATCCAGCAATTTCTTTTTGCTCAGCACTTAAGTGGTTGGTCACCGTATATACTTCATTCATTATTTCATAAAACTCACTCGTTTTCGAAGTGTCGAAGGGCACTGGTGGTTGAGGGGTAAACTGGTCGGCTCGCTGAATAAAGAAAGGTCGAATAGTATTCCAATGCGGTTCAATGGCATGCATATAGGAAGGAGGGGTAGGAAACCAAGTGCTATCTGTTTTTTTGGGAGAATACTGTATATAGGTACTTAATTTATTGTATCCATCGGTTTTGACATAGTCGAGGACTTGGTTGGCTATTTGAGTCGAAAATTCAATGTTGGCCCCAATGGCCTTTTTGGATAGTTTTCGTTTTTTCCTAAATATAGTTTTTAACTCTTCTTGTTTCTCGTTCAATAAATGACCGGAAGGCATTATCTTTTTTCCCACTTCCAACATGGCATATACCGCAGAAAATTCACTTGAAAATCCCTTGGGAATGGATACTTTTTGAAAATTGGGAGGACTTGAAAATTCCTTGGTAATATCTTCCATTTCCCCACTGTCTTGAAGTAGGACCAAATAGGAAGCTAATAGAGGATAGGCATAAAATCGACTGGCTACTGGAGGATTGGCTACATCTCGCACCATGATTTCGGTTAGGTGAAACACTTCTTCAATAAATAATTCACTCGCTTCAATACGGTTTTGGGCTCTGGTGTGATGAGGTATTAAGTACAGTGTAGTGATGAGGATAAAAATGTATTTCATTTGGTTATTGCCTTTTGTAATAAACTAATCCGTAGTTGTAAATTCCAAACCATAGATGTTCTTGACCATTGACATTGATGGGGAGGATGGATTTGGCATCTCCCAATATTTGTAGGCCCGATTCGGTTTGTGGAATGTACTTGAATTTCGAATTCCCAAGACCCTTAAACAATTGACCTCTATTGGCATCCATCACCCCTAGTCGCAATCTGATGGCATTTTGATTGCCAGCTAGTATTAAGTCATCAATTCCATCGGCATCATAATCAAGAATATGTATGGTTTCTATAGGAGCGAATTGAGCTTGAATAGGGAGTTCTCTCTCGATAAATTTTCCATTTACATTTTCAAAGTAAGAGGTTCTAAGTTCATCAATCTTCCACGAGGTGGCGTCGGAGAGTTCATTGGGAGTAAATATATCCTCAATGGTCATTTCACTGTATTGTTCGTAGGATGTAAAATGAGATCGCAGTCCATAAATTTGATTTTGTAATTCGTCTCTTGAAGCGAATGGAAATGATCTTCCTTGATTATAGCAGGTTAGTATAGGATCAATGGATCCATTTTGATCAAAATCTTTAAAGATCATTTCAAGAGGTTCATCTAGAGAAGCACACAACTGAGAATTTAAACCCAAATTGCCAGCAATGATATCCATATCCCCATCATTATCAAAATCGTCTACCTTTACGGTATTCCACCACCCATATATAGGTTTTGGAAAATATTTATCAGTTTGATTTTCGAGCTTCCCTTCTCTGTTTTGGATAAGTACGGAAATAGGGCTAAATGGACCAGCCGTAATCAAATCCATCCTGCCATCTGCATTGATATCCACCCATAGGGCATCTTTTATCCAACCGGATAATTGATTTAGATCATTTATCTTTTCTGACACATCGACATAGTTTAGTCCAGTATTTTCCAGCAGTCTAGAATTATATCGAAGGGGATATCGACCCGGAATAATGTCTCCGCCAATTAGCAAGTCCATTTTGCCATCGTTGTTGTAATCTATCGGTCTGACAAAAGCTGAAGCAGTAAGAGATTTTACCAGCCAAATACTATCGAGTTCAAACTTGCCTTTGCCGTTGTTGAGATAGAGTCGATCTCCCAATCTCACATCGTCTTCCAAATAATCGTGGTAGCCTCCGCTGGCGATATACAAATCTAGATCTCCATCATTATCCACATCTAAAAGTGCTATATCGCTGTCGTGAAAATCTGCGTCATTATCAAATCCATTGGGTGGAGAGGGAATAAATTTGCCCAATCTGTTTTGAAAATACAATGAGGTAGCTTGTCCCTTACCTCCACCTACCAATACATCATTTAACCCATCGCCATTGACATCTTCCGAGACCAAAACGGGACCATTGGCCGATAGCATAAATGTCAACAAAGGTTGTCGCTTAAAATCATTGAAATTCGTGGCTTGATATTGGTAGGGTATCATGGCTTGAATTTCTTGATATAGGGTGATTTTATTTTCATGATGTGGTGTAAGGTCTCCATGGTTCGTCTTGGGAGAGCCGTATTCTGGTGGATGTATAGTTATTATTTGATCGGCCATTACCTGGTATAATGTAGATTTCTCACCGCCAATCCATTCCACGGAGATAGAATCTATTAAACTGTTTTCACCCAATCCAAAATGGACAACATCAGATACCGTGGATTGATAACCCCTAGTAGGCATTTGTTCTGTACTCAATATTTCATCTCCGACGTAGATATTGATTTTACTGCCCCAACCTCGTGTATTCATACCCTTTGCACGCAGTTGTATGGATATGTAATGAGGAGATTGTTTTTTTTGAGAAGTTTTATTTTCGTAAATGCTAGCAAAATCATTTTGATTATTGACTACCAAATCTATGTCGCCGTCATTGTCTAAATCTCCGTAAGCTGCACCATTGGAAAAGCCCAACTCTGCGATACCCCATGACTGACTACGATCTGTAAAAGTCAAATCTTTATTGTTCTGAAAAATGTAGTTGTGCAGGGGAGTTGACGTCATGGATTGAACCAATTCAAAGGTATCAGGTGTTTCTTTTTCAATGGCTTTCTGAAAGAAATAATCTCCTTTGTATTTAAGAAAGTCGCGGTTGGTATAATCTTTAAAATAGCCATTGGTTATAAATACATCTTTCCAGCCATCATTGTCAAAATCCTTAATCAATGGGGCCCAACTCCAATCGGTATTGGACAGTCCGGCCAATTGACCAATTTCACTAAATCCACCTTGGGCGTTGTTTAGGTGGAGCATGTTTCTCATGTTTTGATAGTAGAATCCCTCTTCAATTTGCAGGGCAAAAACTTCGTAATTTTCTGGTCCGTACAAGAGTTTTTGTCGTTTGTTGTCTTCGGGCAACATATCCAAGGTTAAGATATCTGGCCAACCATCGTTGTTGTAATCGTTGATATCAGAACCCATAGAGAAATGAGAGATGTGCAATAAATATTCAGATAGTCGATCGGTAAAACTGCCATCTCCATTGTTGATATATAAGTAGTCGGGTTCTACATAATCGTTGGATACAT
Source organism: Membranihabitans marinus (assembly GCF_021729155.1). Taxonomy (GTDB): domain Bacteria; phylum Bacteroidota; class Bacteroidia; order Chitinophagales; family Saprospiraceae; genus Membranihabitans; species Membranihabitans marinus. Next base: position 131,955 of record NZ_JAJQYA010000001.1, read on the forward strand.
AAAGGTCTAGCCAACCATCTTTATTGATATCGGCTACAGAAACCCCGAGACCAAAGCCCAATGCATTGGAAAGTATCCCAGCTTCCTGAGTGACTTCGGTAAAATGTCCATCGTCGTTGCGAAACAATTTGTCACCGGCATAGGGATGAATTTCTTTTCTGGCTTTGCCAAATTCGAAGGATTTAATCACATTTACATTGGTGGTTAGGAGGAAGAGGTCGAGGTCGCCATCGTTGTCGTAATCAAAAAAAGCGGCTTGAGTAGAATAGGAGTCGTCGTCCAATCCATATTCAGCAGCACTTTCAACAAAAGTTAAATCGCCTTGATTGATATATAATTTGTTTCGTCTAAGTTCTGGACTGTTTTTGCCAGAATAACATACATATATATCTAAATAATCATCACCATTGATATCTACCATAGCTACCCCTGTTTTCCAGCCTTTGCTTTGATCGAGGTTGGCTTTTTTGGTTATATCTTTAAATTTGAGATTAGAGGTATTAAGGTAGAGGGCATCTGATTCCATATTGGATACAAAGTAGATGTCGTCTAATCCATCGTTGTTGATATCACCAATGGCAACCCCACCGCCATTGTATAGATTTTCATAGGTGAGGGCATTGTGCTCTTTGGTTTCGGTGATGGTGTTTTTAAATTTTATTCCAGTAGTTCGAGGTTTTAATGCTTGAAATAAGGAATTGGACTGTCCACTAACTTGAGGTAGTAGAACAAAGCATAAAAATAGCCATGTGCAGATCTTAAGAAGGTGTTTCATGATTATAATTTAGCATTATTGCAAGATAATCATCTTTTGATGGATTGGGGAGAATGTAGCCCAATTAGATTTTGTAAATCGGGTGATAAATGATAAAAAAAAGCAGAAGGGTGGATCCACCCTTCTGCATAAATATAATCATAACCTATGTTTCATTTTGTATAACTATTGATCCCAATATATTCTAGAGACCCAGTTGTCGCCACCAGACAATCGGCCGACTGCTGTTTCGTAATTTTCGGTATTCAGAGTAGTTTCTCCCGTGGGGTAGGGTTGTCTTCTGGGGATTTCACCACCAGAGAAATTACCCACATAATTAACAGGAGTCAATATTGGATATCCCGATCTTTTCCAATTGTTCCATGCTTCCACAAAATTCATTTGCAGACCTGTAGCTACCCAATATTGTTCATTGATCATTTTCAATGAATTGGCCAAAGAAGATTCGTCGAGCACATTGGTATTGGCAAAGGCCGTTGCTGCTTCTTGACTTATGCTGGCAGCTTCGCCCATTTTGGCTAGAGATAAGACGCCTCCTTCCATACCATTCTTAAAGTAATCGGCAGCACTTCCGCCTACGTTCCATCCTCGTGCAGCTGCTTCAGCCAATAAAAACTGTACTTCTGCATATGATAATATGTAAGCTGGAGCACTTAGATTTCTATAAATAGCTGTAGGACGACTGTAGGCTCCCAGTGGTGTGGCATTATCTCCACTGCCTGTTGGGCCAGGGAAGTTGGGTGCATTGGTGATATCGGTACTTCCTCCCTTAAGGTCCCATCCATTGGGCAGTCCCAATTGTACACTTGGATCCGAGTTGCCAACTATATTGAGATCTTGATTGGCTTGAAGTCCAGGTGGTGGAACTTCAGCTACCACTGACAATCTTGGATCGTTAGTGGATTTAAGCATGTTGATCATTCGTTCACTCCATCGAACTTCATAAAGGTCACCACCGGTTCGCAAAGAACTAGCGTTTCCGTTGGAATATCCATTGGCATTGTCCAAATTGATGTAACATTCTTCTGATACATTTTCGAAAACTCCACCACTAGCCGCTTTTTCGGCATATTGTTGTGCAACGCTTGGTGCTGCTTTTACCAACTTCATGGCCATTCGAAGCATTAGAGAATTGCCAAATTTTTTCCATGCACTGATATTGCCGCCATAGAAGGCATCGTATGTTGGACCTGCACCAGAGGTGGACAGGCCATTGACTGCGGCCTCCAAGTCGGCTAGTAACTGTGGATAAAGACTTTCTTGAGTATCGTAAGTTGGAAGGGTTATGTTCTCAGTTTTTCCTTTCAATGCTTCCGAATAGGGAAGGTCTCCATAGGTGTCCGTCATTTGAGCAATGGCTAATATTTCCATGATTTTAGCAATATGAGTTAAATTGGCCTGCTCTGGTTTATCTGCTACCAATTGAGCCATCTCGTAGGCCCTTCCTGCCGATCTATACATATTGGACCACATCCCATTGATATAGTTGTTGGTATTGGTCGATTGTACGTATTTGTCGCCACCAGTATAGTAGTTGGCACCATCGGTAGAGGTGGAAGCCAAAATTTTGACCCACATACTTTGAAATAGAATGGCGCCATTATACCCCCTATTTCCGGACACATAATCCACTTGTATGGTAGGTAACAATAAATTGGCGTCAAATATGTCTGCCGAAGCCCTTGTGGGGTCGGTATTTAATTTATCTAAATCTTTGGTACAGGATATTATACCTAGACTAGCAATCAAAATGATGATTAATATATTTTTCATAGTGTATATTCCTTTTTTATTTAAATGTAATTCGTGCATTCAAACCATAAGACCGCGTCGTTGGAAGACTGGTCCCTTCGATACCCAAATAGTTAATATTGGATCCAAAGCTGGCTTCTGGATCGATATTGTCTGTTTTTTTCATCAGAGTCAAAAGATTTCTACCCACCAATGAAATTTGAATATTGCTCAGGTATGGAATCTGATTCATAATGGATTTGGGTATGTTGTACCCAGCAGTAAATTGACGCAATTTGATAAAGTCTCCATCTTCTATGCTGGTGCTCGTTACATTTTGGGCTAAGGCTGCATAATATCCTTGAGGATCAGCCGCTGTTGTGTTTACACTTCCATTTTCCAAGACGCCTACTGTGATTCCATTTTCTCGACCGTCTAAAGTGAGTTGATGTAGGCCTCTAAATATACTGTAGTATTCGGTGGCTGCTAAGATTTTGTTGCCAAAATTGTAATCCACTAAAAACGATAGATTGAAGTTGCCAAATGAGAATTGGTTGTTCAATCCTCCGTATAATTTAGGCAACACACTACCCCAATTTTCTAATTCTCCTCTAACTGGATAACCAAATTCATTGACTATTATATTGCCACTGGCATCGTATTTATAATCATAGGCTCTAATCTGAGGCCCGGGAAGACCTTCTACAAATGCAGTAACCGCATTGCCCAAGGTTCCTCTATTTTGACCTAGGTTAATAGGATTGCCATTTTCGTCTGTCTTTAGAATTTCGTTGGCTACACTGGTAAGGTTTAAGGTAACATCCCATGAAAATTTCTCTGTTTCCACTGGGCGGCCAGATAATAAAAGTTCTAGACCAGTGTTTTGAGTAGAACCATTGGCAATAACACCACTGGTATAACCTGTGGTAATACTGTATTGCGCATTCATGATTTCGTTTTTACTCTTTCGTTGAAAGTAGGATATATCGACTCCTAATCTATTGTTTAGGAATTTTAAATCAGCGCCAACTTCTATTTCCGTAAGCGTGAATGGTTTTAGAAACAAGTTGGGTAATCCCGTACCAAAGTTACCGGTAGGGATACCATTGATAGAGTTGCCTACACCATAGTAAATAGAAGTACTATAGGGATTGTCGGGTTGTCCACTGGTCACTGCATAAGAGGCGCGCAATTTCCCGTAAGTCAATGAAGGCATATTGATTAAATCACCAAAGGTGAAACTTGCCGATACCGAAGGGGTAAAAATACTTCTGTTGTCTGATGGTAAATTGGAGTAAGTATCATATCTACCTGTAGTACTCAATGTCAATAAATAATTATAACTAAAGTCAATAGAGTAATACATGGACTGAACTTCTGATTCTTCTATATCATATCCTCTACCAAAAGAACCTACATTGTTGAAGCTATATAAATAGGGCAATACCCAAGGACCACCATTGATACTGACGGTTTCATAGAAATTTTTTCGAAGGTTGGCTCCGACAAATGCATCCAATTCCAAGGTGGAAGTAATGGGCTTACTTACTCCTATTAAACCATCGATATTCAATTCAGATCGCTGTTGACGTGCCAAGGTATTTAATTGACCTGTAAAGGTCGAACCTCCAGTAGGATAAGCTGTTCCCCAAGGGGTTACTTCAAACTGACGATCATTGATCAAGTCATATCCTGCACGAGCTTGCGCATATATCCAATCAGCAAAATCATACTTTGCAGATACCGCTGACAACAACCGTTTTCTGCCGATTTCGCTTTTAAATTGATTGGTGACAAAATATGGATTGGTTACATACTCATCATCAGACCATCTTATCTCATATCCATTGTCTGGATTAAATCCTGGATCGAGGATGGTTTGGTCGATATTGGGCGCCAAGAATATACCATTGTTGGGATTTAGAGGCCCATCGCTCAATTTAGGTCGATTATTGTAGTCTTGATCTATGTAATTGGCCAATACAGAAACTGAAAATTTTTCGCCTATATTTTGATCAACATTAAGGTTGATCGATATCCGATCTAGGCCACTATTATCCACAATCGAGGCATTGTCCAAGTTGGAAAATGATAATCTAAAAGCACCATCCTCTCCACCTTTAGATATGGCCAAACTGTTGGTAATGGAAGTTCCAGTACGATAAAATCTGTCTATGTTGCCTTCTTGGGCACTATATGGGTAACTATTGCCATCGAATTGAATGGTGGATTGTCCATCTAGTTTTTCTCCCCAAGCCAATCGAGTACTCGATAGGGCATCGGCAGCTGTTATTGGGCGACTGCCCCCTGTTCCCTGACCGTATTCGTATTGAAAGTCGGTAAAATCTAAAGCTTGGTCTGCCATGAAATTGAAGTTGTAATCCACTGAAAATTCTCCTTTTTTACCTTTTTTGGTGGTAATTAGGATAACGCCATTGGAAGCACGAGCTCCATAAAGTGCTGAAGCAGACTGTCCTTTTAAAACCGTCATTTTGTCGATGTCTTCCGGATTTAGATTGCCGATTCCGTCACCATTATCCGATCCTCCCCATTGACCAGCACTTCCGCGCTGAGTGTTGTCCATGGGAACCCCATTGATGACGATTAAAGGAGAGCCCGCAGAGTTCATGCTAGGCATACCTCGAAGTAGAATGTTGGCCGTTCCCCCCGGTCCACCGGAAGTGGATTTAACGGAAAGTCCGGCTACTCTTCCCGTAAGTGAGTTGGCCACGTTGGTTTCTCTAGCCTCACTCATATCGCCACCATCTACGGTGGTAACGGAATAACCCACTTTGCGTTGATCTTTAGTTACCCCTAAGGCCGTGACCACAACTTCTCCCAATTCAACCCCTTCATCTAAAACGATTCTTAGGTTGGTTTGACCATCAATGGCCATGGTTTTTGTTTGGTAACCCGTGTAACTAATTACTAATATTTCATTGAGATTGGGTACGCTTAGTTCAAATAGACCGTCAAAATCAGTGACAGTTCCACTATTTCCATCGCTCTGTAACGTAACATTGGCTCCTATCAATGGTTTGTTATCTATATCGACAACAATTCCAGATATGGAAACCTGACTAAATCCTATTGCCGACGAAAATATCATCGTTAATAGTAGTAGTAACCTTCTATTCATAATTCATAATCATTTGATTTAATAAAAATTTCCCTTTTTAATTTTCCCTGTTTACTAATATTTTTACATAAGTTTTGATTTGTTAGATAATATATGGTTATGTAACTATTTACAAAGTTTTGAAATAAAGATTATTCTTAGCAATATATTAAATAACTGTTTATTAAACGTATGTTAACAAGAATTTGTGAACAGTAAATTCAATAATTCAAGAAAAAGAGTAAGTGTTTTAATGACATTGACAGGGGTTTTTGTCAATATAAGTACGCAGGGATGTATTATTATGAAATTAACATAACTGTTTATTGAATCAGTACTAGATTGAATACCATATACTTTTGGTGCAATTGTAGAAACTAGGTGGAGTGAGATCTTATTGACCTCTTAACTTTTGAGATGGTTTTAACATTGTAGTATGAAATACTTCTGTCATTTAAAAATATTGATCATTGAAGTATCTATGGTTAAAACATTGGGAAGATCTTTATCTGTTTAAGGTAGGATGTAGTGTTGAGACCATCCATCGTTGATGCCAAAAATTAAATGCCTACCGCTAGGATTTTCTGTGACTACACTACTGCGCACGTCGCCAGAAGTATAGATGCCGCTGATGCGGTTGGGGATGGAGTTAAATTTCAATTGGCCTTTATTTTCTAAAACCACTCCATGGTTACTGCTTATTTCACCTATTTTATTTCGATTTTTTTCGTGATTCCCTGTCATAATGATGTCATTGTCGCCGTCATTGTCGATGTCCAGAGAAAGTATATCATAGATCGGAGCTTCTTGAGCTTCTTGAGGCAGTGAAATAGTGGTCAGTTGACCCTCTTGAATATCGATAATCATACTTTCAAATGATTCCACCGTGTCTGTTTTATATGAAACCATAAAGGGAAGGATGTCTTCTGTAGTGGTCAGGGCGTATTCGTGATAAGAATTAAACTGCTTTTTTATTATTGGCCACTGTGCAACTAAATCATCTCTAGACACAAAAGGGTATGATATGCCGCGATTATACATGGTAAGAATGGGGTCTATTTTTCCATTTTGATCAAAATCACCGTAGTATAACACCATGGCTTCTTCTGCATTGGTTGTAAATTGACTATTGTTGCCCCAATTCCCTACAATGATTTCTGAAGCATCGTCATTATCGATGTTTTCACAGAGTACAGATTGAAACCATCCAGTATGAGGAGATTGGTATTTGCGTTTCCAACCTTTGTTTTCATCGTAATTCCATATTTCAACTCTTTCCCATTCACCTACCAGGACCAATTCAATTTCGGAATCATGGTCCACATTGGCTATCTGAGCATCACTGCAGTGATAATCAGAAAAAGGAAGCTGGGATAAAACTTCAAAATTTCCCTGTCCTTGGTTGATAACTACGTAATTGGCATCGGATAGTGGATATTGTTGGGCCTTATAACACGATCCAATAAATAAATCCACTTTGTCATCACCATTTAAGTCACCAGAGACTATGGTGTTGCCATTGACTACAATTTTGGGGAAATTAGGGTTTAAGGTAAACTGACCTTGACCATTGTTCAGATAGCTGTGTACAGTATAGTGTTCATCACCAGAAGGGAAACCATTGCCACCTGCAAGTAAAGTGATATCCATGTCCCCATCTTGGTCAATATCGCTAATGGTGACATCGATGTCTTCACGTTCGACGTTGGGCAAGGAAGAGTGAAATTTAAAATCTCCATCAGCATTTCCCATCCATATTTTCGTGGAATCACCAGAAGCCCCAGTGACGACGAGGTCTGGGTAGATGTCATCGTTCAAATGCCCTTGAGCCATAGCTGGACCCTGTCTAGAATACATCCGTGGAAGTAATGGTTGAATATCGAAGTCGTTAAAAGCATTCTCCCTGTGACTGAATAAAGGATTTGATAGGGGTTGGAATAATGTATTCTTATTATTGAGTAAATTTTTTCTTTTGCCTTGACCTTTGGTTACGGTAATGAGTTGGTCTATAACAGAAACATTGAAAGTTTCGATTGAGCCATTGGACCAGATTACTTGAAGTGAATCCACTTTTGTATTTTCTCCTAGTCCGAAATGGACTTCAGTTGGTACCGAAGATTGATAACCTCTGCTCGATATTATTTCTCTGCTGAGAATTTCATCCCCCATATATAATGTTGCTCTTGACCCTATGCTTTGGTGATTGTTGTTCCCTTCTTCCACCAATTTTACTTTTAGAAAATGGCCTTTTTGCATTTCAATAGCCATGTTTTTGTAAATGCTGGCCTTGGCATTGACATTGTTTATGATTAGTTCTAAGTCTCCATCGTTGTCGAGATCGGCATAGGTAGCTCCATTTGACATTTCTGTTTCGAGGAATCCCCATTCATCGGATTTCAAAGAGAAATCCTGGCCATTGTTGTTTTTATAAATTGGATTGACCACATCTATGGTTGGCATATGGCTAACCATGTCTTCCAATGGAATATCTTGTTCTTTAATTCCGGGATGTTCTATTTTGTAATCTACTGCATAGGATAGAAAATCCATATTGGTATAGTCTCTGAGGTAGCCATTACTTATAAATAGGTCTTGATAACCGTCTAAATCAAAATCGGCCAATAGGGCTGCCCACGACCAATCGGTATTTGATATTCCTTTTAGTTGTCCTACTTCTTTGAATCGACCATTGCCTTGGTTCACATGAAGCATATTGCGCATATGCTGTTGGTAAAAATTTTGTTGCAGTAATTGTTGGTATTTGTTGTAGTTGTCAGGACCAGAAGTTATTTTATTTCTATAGGCATCACTGGGCAACATATCTAAAGTGATCAAATCCATCAGTCCGTCATTGTTGATATCACCGGCATCTGATCCCATTGAAAACAATGAGGTGTAGTCCATTTGTTGAGCGAGGCTTTCTACAAAACGACCATTGCCTTGATTGATATACAGGTAGTCTTCTTCATTGAAGTCATTGCTGACGTAAATGTCAAGCCAGCCATCGTTGTCAAAGTCCGTGATAGATAGGCCCAAACCAAAACCCAAAACATTGGTTTTAATGCCAGCGGAATCGGTAACATCGACGAAGTGATTGTCTATGTTTTGATATAGTTTGTCTCCGTAATGGGGGTGGTTTTTATTCTTAAGAGATTGTAGATTATTGTTGAAATTGGCATATTTCGGTGTGGAATGATTGAGGAGATAGAGATCTAAATCCCCGTCTCTATCGTAGTCAAAAAAACTAGCTTGGGTTGAGTAAGCTTCATCGTCAATACCATATGTGGCTGCTTCTTCGGTAAAGGACACATTTCCACTCTCATCTAATCCATTGTTGATAAATAGAAGATTTTTTCTGCCGTCTGGATTTTCTGCTGCGGATCGACAAACATAGATATCGAGCCAGCCATCTCCATTGACATCGGCCATAGTCGTTCCAGTATTCCACCAACCTTCGGCTCTGACGCCAGCACTTTGGGCCACTTCTTCAAAGTGTAGATCTCCCTGATTGATGTATAATTGACTAGCTACTAAATTGCCGATAAAATAAAGATCGATGAGGCCATCGTTATTTACATCTCCAGCAGATACCCCTCCGCCATTGTAGAAGTAGGTGTATTTCAATACATTGAAATCTGGAGATTCTTTGAGGGTGTTTTGAAAATTAATTCCTGTAGTTCTGGCGGGAAGTTTTACAAATAGGGTTTCGCGTTTTTGACAACTCGTCAACAATATTAGTAAAACTAACCAGCCAGAATATTTAACTTTCAACATATAATTTTCAATTGCACTAAATATAAAGCAAATTTTGTGTTTTAATACTACAGGTTATCTTGCTTTATTTTTTATCCCACCATAGTTTAGTGGTTCCGTTGTCTGCTCCGCCCAACATATTTTGAATGGCATCGTCGACGGCATCTCTGTTGGTATCGTATTCTGTACTTACATAAGGTACTCTTCTGGGAATGCTATTGACATCAATTAACTCGTTTTCTGTTGTTAATCGAGGGTATAATACCGGGTAGCTGGTCCTTCTTCTTTCGGCCCATGCTTCCCAGCTATCTGGGTACAGAGCAATCCACTTCTGAGTAATTATCTGTTCCAATTGTCTCTCTGGATCTGCACTGGATTCCCACATGGTAGGTACAGTAGATACAGGAGGATTGTCGGCATCAATGCTCACTGGAATAGAAGTCGCAGATAAATAGTCCTCATTGAGAAGATTTTGATCGGTATATCCATTTTCGTCCATAGAAGCGGCTATTCCACCTTCGTAGAGTTCTGCAGCGCTTCCCCCCATGTTCCAACCTTCAAGAGCTCCTTCTGCTCGAAGGAAATAGGTTTCCGCGGCTCTCATGATTGGCCAGTCAGGACCTGCACCTCCTGCTTCAATATAAGGACCTGCCATATCGGAGGCAAGAGAGTTGAAGGCTATGGCTTGACGATCGGATTTGCTTTGACCATTTCTCATTCCTTCATAATTAAAGGTCAATCCAGCAGGATCATCTGAAGGATCAGGTGAAGAAGCTTCTGAAAAATACTTCTGAGCTCTAGGATCTTTGTATCCTTTGAGTATACTTTCCATATCGGCACTCATTCTATATTCACCCCATTGAGAGATGACGTTGTAAGAGTTGCCCCAATCTGTGCTAGTGGTGGCAAAGGCATTGTCAATATTGTGTTCAATTACCCCATCTTGGTAGGCTTTCTCAGCTTCTGTTTTTGATCTTGCAGGATCTGCATATTTAATTCTCATAGCGAGGCGAAGTCTCAATGAATTGGCGAGTTTTAGCCATTGATCGACATTGCCACCATAGATTATATCCTTGCTTCCAAGGAATGAGGTCTCGCCGGCATTGGATTTGAGAATAGCTACGGCCGCATCCAAAGTAGTAAAGAAGTCATCATATATTTCCTCTTGAGAGTTGTAGGGCACAGATTTTTCTCCGTTTCCAAAATTTTTGTAGGGAATCGGTCCCCAAAAATCTGTGATGCGATGGTAGGCATATACTCTCCATGTTTTCATAATGGCGTTTTCTACATCGTAGCCATTTTCTATGGCAAAATCTTCGGCGTACTTTATTTGAGGTGCGGCATTTTCATAAAACCAAGTATAGGCACCATTCAACCATCTTCCCACTAAGGTAAATTGATCTGAGGGGAAATTGGGGTGGGTACTGGCAAAGTAATTGGCATAGACGTCGGCAAAAAGAGAGTGAGCTAATTGGAAAGGTCCATTGGCTTCACTACCCAAATGTATAGGAGCATACATAGCATTGGCCACTATAAGTGGGTAAGATGTTTGATCCAATTTGTCGACGGTCAAATTTTTGGGGTCGGTATTCAACTCATCAAAGTGATCGGTGCACGACAGCAATGACAGTGAAAGTATTGATCCAAGCAGTATATATCGAATATTCATTTGCATATTTTTTATTTTTTGATCCATTTTCAGGTGATTTATAGTTGAATATTTACAGAAAATCCAAAGGTCCGGTTTGTAGGGGGGGCAAAAGCTTCTCTACCTTCGCTACTATTACCCGTTCCGGCAACGATTTCAGGATCTACATTTTCTGCTTTGTTGGTGATGAAGAATAAATTACGTCCCACCAATGAAACTCTTACTTTCTTGGATGGGAAAGTATATCCCAATATCATTTCTCGCATTCTGATATTGGAAGCATCCCGTACAAAAGCTTCTCCTACTGGAGTGTTCCGTCCACCGAGATTGTTCCATAGATCTTCTGAGCTAATCTGAATAGTGTTGGGACTGCCATCAGCGTTAACAGCTACTTCATCGGCGAAAACATTTTCACCAAATACAAGATCTCCATCTCTACCAGGAACAGTGTAATCCAATACACCGAAACCAGCTTGAATAGCCTCTGAGAAACTGACGATGGTTCCACCTTGTCTAATATCGATAAGGAAACTAAAATTGAAATCTTTATAAGTAAATGAATTTGAGAAACCTCCTAACCAATCGGGATTGTAGTTGGCCACTACAACGTCGAGGCCTGGTGTAATTTCCGGCAATCCACTACTATTGACGATAACTCTACCTGCATCGTCTCTTAAGAAACCCCTGGTGACTACGTTACCAAATGGTTCGCCAACTTTCAGTTGATAACTGCGAATAAAATCAGATCCCAAGTTTAATACATCGAAGCCTTCAGCGATTTCTAAAATTTCACTGGTGTTTTTGGCAAAGTTAAAATTGACATCCCATGAGAAATCATTTGTTGTTACCGGAGTTGCACCCAATGTAAATTCTATCCCTTTATTGAGGACGTCCGCTCCATTTTGGAAAACCGAACCCGCACCTGATGCCGGAGGTATTGGTGTTTCAAATAGTTGGTCATAAGTAGAACTATTATAATAAGTAAGATCCAATCGCAGGGCATTGTCTAAGAATCGAGCATCTAATCCCAACTCAAAAGAATTGGTTCGTTCTGGTTTTAGATTGGTAGCTGGCAAGGTAGGGTCAAGGAGAACGGTTCCTCGGCGTACGATAGCCGCTCTAGCGATTTGGTATGGATCGGTATCATTACCCACAGCAGCCCATGATCCTCTCAATTTTAGGAAAGTGAAATATGAAGGTAAATTCATTAAATCACTTAAGACGGCGGTAAGTCCAAATGATGGATAAAAATAAGATCTATTGTCTGCAGGTAGAGTTGAACTCCAATCATTTCTAGCGGTAATATCTAAATATATGCCGTTAAAAAATCCAAATTGACCAAAGGCGTATACGGATTGTACCTCTTTTTCATAGAAGCTTTCCGTAGGTCTAGGATCCAATGTATTGGCCAATGAGAATAAATTGGCAATATTGAAATTAGCCCCTGATCCCAAGATTTGATCAAACTTGTTTTTACGCAAGTTTCCCCCAGCACTGATGTCGATAGTGATGGGTAAGTCCAGATCTACTTTGTAATTAATTAAGAAATCGGAATTCCAGTCATAACCATTGTTGAAGGTCTTAGAATAACTTCCGTTATTGGCTCTGGTGTAAGTATCGTTGTATCGCAAAAATTCACTAAAGTCATTGTTTCTATCCAATGAAGACCGACCTAGAATGGATAGGTTGTCGGTTATTTGGTATTTTAATGAAACCATACCGATGACTCTTTCTCTCAAGCTCGGTTGAGTGACATTGTTCATTACCCAATATGGATTACCACCACCGTTGATGCCTGGACTCCAATAATGTTGAGTGTTCTCTCCAATATCATTGGTAAATTGGTAGTAGGCGATATCTTCGGTTCTGATATTTCTAGGTAAAATATAGAGGTATCGATAGGGGTTGTCATAGTTTTCCCCTTGACTTAGTACGTTGGCAAAGTTTTGGCGTATGTAATTTACTTTTGCATCCACTTCTACTCCTTCGAATAAATCGGCAGATATTCTCGCATTGAGATTGTGGCTACCTAGATCATTGCCTTCGATTACCCCTTTGGCATCGGTATAGGTGTATGAGAGAAATGTTGATGATTTATCTTGGTTGATGCTGGTGGACAAGTTGGTCGATAGACTGTAGCCTGTACGCAACATGTCTGACACGTTGTCTGGTTGGGCTGAAAAGCTATAGGTGTTGCTGCCTCCCAATTGATTTGCGATATATGATGGGTCGTTAGACCAGTGCTCTACTTGACTGCCATCTAATTTGGGGCCCCAAGATGTTAGTGCAGCTGGCGCATATATTCCAGCGGAACCTTGGCCGTACTCATTTTGATATTTGGTCAATAATAAGGGGTCATTGGCTTGGAAAGAAACATTGACTGAGGAGGTTACTCCATTGTCTCCGCCCTTACCCGATTTTGTGGTTATGATTATAGCGCCGTTATTGGCTCTACTTCCGTATAACGCTGCTGCATTGGCTCCCTTAAGGACGGTCATTTCCTCGATGTCATCTGGACTTAGATTTCGGATATCTCCGTTTAGGATGATTCCATCTACCACGTATAGTGGTTGACTACTTCCGGATATAGATCGGTTCCCTCTAAGTAGAACCTTGGTAGCTCCACCTACTCCCTCCCCTGAAGAAGTAACGGCTATACCTGCTATCTTACCGGAAAGTGATTCGGTAATATTTAGTGATCTGGCCTGTGTCATTTCATCGGTATCGAAATTTTGAGCAGAATATGTAAGGGCTTTTTTGTTTCTAGATATACCTAGGGCAGTAACTACAATCTCGTTGAGTTCTACGCCTTCTTCTAGTACAATGCGCCATTCTGTCTTTCCTTCTAAGGCTATGGTCTTGGTTTGGTATCCAGTATAGCTAATAATGATGGATTGTTGTAAGTCATCTACTTCCAATTCAAATTTTCCATCAAAGTCGGTAATGGTACCAGCTCCTAAGTTTGTGGTTAGGGAAAGGTTGGCACCAATTAGGGGGATGTCATTGTTGTCGACAACTATTCCCGTAATTTTCGTCTGCCCATATGATGAAAATGAAATGAACATCAGAATAAAAATATAACAGTAGTTTTTAAACATAGTATTAAGTTTAAATGGTGAATAACTATTTTTAAGAATTGAGGTGTTTTTGTTAATTTAATGCATAATAATCAGATTTATTAACGAATATATAACGGTAAGTTAACATCAAACGCGGCTAATAGTTAAAAATTTAACATAATTATTTTTAATCAAGTCGTATTGTTAATGTTATAAAGATATTTTACAAGCAATATAATATAAGACATTACTTATAAAGAAGAATAAAAGATGGCATATGCTATGTTTGCGGTATAAAGTATGGATAATTGTAAAATTATAAAATTTATATATATGGGTGATTTTGGAGTTGACATCAGTCTTTGTTATAACAATTACTAAATTGTATTTATAATTTACTACAATCTTGTATGATTAATGTTACAAGTCAGGATATTTATATTGACATTTTGTTTTTATATTGGTTTTTTATTACAATAATGTACTATATTGAAAGTATATTTTTGACGGTTTTTGTAGTCTTTTGTGATTTTCAATGGCCATAAAAAAATATAAGTGAAGCTTAATTTTAAATTTTCTTGGTAATATGCAGTTTTGAGCTTTTGAATTTTTTTGCCGTAAAAATTGGTAGTGTTAGAGTAGCTATATTTGTAATATTTTGAAGAAAGTAATAATTTGAGATTGTTGATCACTTTAATCTATTTAGAATCACAAGTGTAGTCTAGGGTGGCTTAATAAGGATAAAATTATATTGGCAATATCAAAAAATTATATAGATATGGATCTTGATTTAATATTCAAAAACAATGAAGATTGGGTTCGTGAAAAACTCAATCTAAATCCCGATTACTTTGTGGACTTATCCAAGGGGCAAAATCCCAAAATATTGTATATCGGATGTTCTGATAGTAGAGTTACGGCAGAAGAGCTAATGGGAGCCGCTCCGGGAGAAATATTTGTCCACAGAAATATAGCCAATCTTGTTCCCAATACCGATCTAAATGCCATGTCTGTGATTGAGTATGCGGTAGCTCATTTGAAAGTTGATCGTATCGTGGTATGTGGCCACTATTATTGTGGTGGGGTGAAAGCAGCCATGGAATCCTCCGATTTGGGCTTGCTCAATCCCTGGTTGCGAAATATCAGAGATGTATATAGAATTCACAAGAATGAACTCAATGAAATAAAAGATCAGGATCTTAAGTATAAGCGATTGGTAGAACTCAATGTTCAGGAACAATGTGTTAACGTGATTAAAACAGCAGTAGTCCAAAAAGCATATCTAGATCGCAATATTCAAGTCTACGGTTGGGTGTTCGACATACATTCAGGTAAGTTGATTGATTTGGGAATTGATTTTCCAAAACTCTTAGCGGATGTGATGGAAATTTATCGTCTATCCTGACAATTCTGGCATGTGATTTTGCGTTTAATTATTTCATTTATAAGTAGTTAAGCGCCTATGTCAATTTTAAAATAAGAATGGTTAATTGATATAGATTTTATATTGTTAAATCTCTGATTAATTGCTATGAAATTGTTGAATAATAATTTTTTTTATTAATTTTAGAGATAAACCTTTGATTACTCACCTCTTAGAATTTATAGCATGGATGTATTAATGATGATCTACAATTTAGTAGACAATGACCTCGAACTCTACAAAAAATCTGATGATAGTTATTTGCTCTATGAGGAAGACAACCTTCATTACAATTTGGTAAAGAGTACTCCGTATGAAAATTTGGAAAAATGGTTTGCTGATTTTAAAGATAAGTTGGGCAAGGATCGATGGATCGATTATTCTCCAAAATACATAGATAGCAATCTATGTGATTTCATTAGAAAAAAGGTATCTCAGCATCCTTATTTTGCCAATTTTGGTCAGGGATTATCCCTCGCTCAAAAGACGAAGGATAAGAAGCAACTTAAGGAGTGGTTGCATATTGTAAAATGTGGTAGTTTTCGGCCTATGGCAGATAAAATGGATAATTATAATTTAGAAGCTCTTTTGGAGTAATTGACTACCATTTAAAAGACAATCGATGCAAAGGAGATGATCCATGGATGGCAATAGCGGATTTATGACGCTTTGTGGGGTAGCCTTTGTTTTGTTTCCAGTCGTAATTTGGATATTTCTCAGCTTCCTTCGTCATATATTCATCTCTGTATGTCTTCGCCAGAATTGAGGCGGCAGCAATAGAATAATAGATGCTGTCACCCTTGACTATACATTGGTGATCAATGTTTTTATATTGATTGAATCGATTACCATCAATGATTAATAGTTGCGGTTTTATGGTTAGTTGTTCAATAGCCAGGTGCATAGCTTCAAAGCTGGCATTGAGGATATTTATTTCGTCAATGCGCTTTGGGCTTACAAATCCAACACCGTAGGCTATGGCCTGTTTTTCGATGATTTTTCTAAGTATTTCACGGTTTTTACCAGATACCTTCTTGGAGTCATCGAGGATGCTGTTTTGAAAATTTGGTGGTAAGATTACCGCAGCTGCAGTGACTGGCCCAGCTAGGCATCCTCTACCCGCTTCATCCAATCCAGCTACAATCCTATCTTTGTGATGGTTATGTAATATTAAAGCCATTCCTATTTTATTGGGACAGTGGCAAAGTTATTAATTTAAATAAAAGTTTCTTTTAAATCCGAGGTTAAAGGTTCTTCCCGGCATGGGAATAAGACTGGTCTCCGTATACTCTGTATTGAATACGTTGTTTACCTGAGCATACCAAATACCACTTAATGCTTCAAAATTAATCTTTATATCTCCCAAAAAGTAGTCGTCAAGATTGACTCTGTCTAAATATCGCAATCCGATAGAATAGCTCCACTTTTTAAAAAACTGTCCCGAGGTTCTCAATATAACTTGATGCCTCAAATGATCTAGGGCATATCTCGATATTATGGTTTCGTCTTGATTTTCTACTTTGGCTGAAATGTAATTATAAGTCAGGTTAATATCTTCCAATCCGATATTATTAGTGGGCAATGACCATTTTTGATCGATTTCAATTCCATTGAAAAAAGCTTGGTAATAATTTTGAGGCATCCATGGCTGATCTTCTTCATATTTTACCCAGTCGATAAGATCATTGCTACTCCGTCTAAACAAGGCGATGTTCCAAAACCAAAGATTGTTTATATATTTGACTCCCACTTCGAATGATGTAGCCTTTTCGGGGATTAGATCCGCATTGCCAATATTGGTTGGGCCGACGTAATACAAGTCGGTATAGGTAGGTATGCGATAAGTGTCGCCGATATTGCCATAGGCCGTCCACGTTTTATTGAACTGGTAACCGAGATCGATGCCTGGGTAAAAGAAATCTCCAAAGTTGGTAAAATAGTTGTAGCTAATGCCTGGAGTCAAGGTGAGCTTGGCATCAAATAGTTCAAACCGATGTTCTAGATAAATCGATAATTCATCTCGTTGGTGCTTACCTAGGTTGTTACTCTTAAGATAAATTTTCCTCCATTCGGCACCGAGGCCGGTAAGACCTAGATCGGAATAGATTCCCGATTGTACATCAAATCCAATGCTGTTGCCAAAGTGAAGATTTCGATATATTTCCGGCTGATCTTTAAAGAGGATGTATTCATCTTGGTTTCGACGCCATTGTAAATTGGGTTTTATATGAAATTTATTTCCAATATATTTATAGGAAAGGCTAGCTATGCTGGTCTCCACCTCTTCGTATTGATCGGTAAAGTTCGGGCTTCCATAAAATCCATTGGCTCCAAATTTTCTTTTAGAAAATCCCGCCATAGATGACCAAGTTCCCTTGCCTTGTTTCCATTCGTTTTGATAAAATATATTGGCGATGTCGAAATCGGTGTTGTGTCGATAACCATCGCTTCTTATATAGCTTATTTGAGCATTTTGATGAAAGTCGCCATGGTGAAATGAACCGCCTAGCTGACCACTGACATTGCCGTAAGAGCCCACTTCCAACCCTAGATTGACAAGGTCTTGCTCTGGTATTTTAGTGATGATATTCACAGCTCCTGCAAATGCATTTTGACCAAATCTCCGAGCACCTGGTCCTTTTAATACTTCAATGCGTTCTATGCTTTCCAATGGCACGGGAATATTCAGAGAATGATGACCAGTTTGGGGGTCACTCATTTTGATCCCGTTAATCATGACGAGGACTTGTTCAAAGGTAGAACCTCGAATTGATAGATCGGCTTGTCCACCCTTGACTCCCTGATTTTTTATATCCACACCGGAAATATAACCCAAGGTTTCATTGAGACTTTGTGAAGATATTTTTGTAATTTCCTCTTTTGTCAATAGAGTTATGGTGCGACTGGCTTTGGAAAATGGTATCGATATGCGTTGATCCCCAATTTGTATATTGGGTAAATATATTAAAGTATCGCTCTGACCATAGGCAAAATCGCTAATCGACCACACTAGAGCACAGAAAAGTAAAATCCTAATCATGAATTTATATTTAATGATTAAATCTGTCTTAAGTAATCACAAAGATTATAAAATTTCATTATAAAATTCAATAATAATGGTATGGTTTTAAACGAGGATCATAAACTAGTCCGTGATGCGGCAAGAGATTTTGCACACAATGTTCTTTTGCCCAGTGTTATAGAAAGAGACAAGAATGCAATATACCCAAAAACCGAAGTAGAACAAATGGCTGAAATGGGTTTTATGGGCATGATGGTCGATCCAAAATATCGTGGTGGTGGCATGGATAGCCTTTCTTATGTTTTGGTGATTCAAGAAATCGCTAAAATTGATGCATCGGCTGCAGTAATTTTGTCGGTAAACAATTCCTTGGTATGCTGGGGATTAGAGCATTTTGGAACAGAAGAACAAAAGCAAAAATATTTGCCAGCATTGGCTACAGGGAAAAGTTTGGGGGCTTTCTGTTTGTCTGAACCTGAAGCGGGGTCTGATGCCAGTCAACAGCGGACGGTAGCCGAAGATAAAGGGAATCATTACCTAATCAATGGGACTAAAAACTGGATTACCAATGGAAAATACGCCGATGTACTACTCGTCATAGCGCAGAGTCATCCGGAGCGACGTCATCGCGGCATTAATGTTTTTATCGTCGATGGTTCTAGTCCAGGAATTACCAGAGGTCCAAAGGAAGATAAAATGGGTATTCGATCTAGTGATACTTGTAGTATTTCATTTTCCGATGTCAAAGTACCCAAAGAGAACAGGATTGGAGAGGACGGATTTGGTTTTTCCTTTGCTATGCAGACCTTAGCCGGCGGAAGGATAGGTATTGCGGCTCAAGCATTGGGTATTGGTTTGGGAGCATATGAAAGGAGTTTGGCCTATGCTCAGGAGAGAAAAGCATTTAATAAATTTTTATACCAACATCAGGATGTATCTTTTAAATTGGCCGATATGTCTACGAATTTAGAGGCGGCTAAACTTATGGTTTATCGAGCTGCTATGGATAAAGATAAGGGCAAACCTTACGATATTAGCGGGTCTATGGCCAAACTATTTGCGGCTGAAACGGCTATGAAGGTGACCACAGAAGCTGTGCAAATTCACGGTGGATATGGTTATGTGAGAGAATATCACGTGGAACGAATGATGCGAGATGCCAAAATCACTCAAATATATGAAGGAACTTCAGAAATTCAAAAATTGATAATTGGACGTTCATTGAGAAAATAGACTCATTGAATTACTATAAATAAGTATTGGTTGATAATCCGAGATTAATTAATATCATTGTGTTATTTTGTGCGCTTCTAAGTTGATTTGTATGAATAGTTCAAAACCATGATATAATGAAAAAGATTGCCATTACTTGTATGCTCTTTGTTGGGTTTTTGACCTTGAGTAATGCACAGCGTTCCATCATCAAGCTCAATGTATACAGTTTTATTGAATCTGGAGATCCCGATGTATATTATGAATATGTAATCAATGAGTCCAATAGTGTGGACGCTGCATTGCGATTGGGCTTTGGGAGTTCACCTTTTTCCAATGCGGTTTTTGTCGATGTCAATATTCAAGCTGCATATAGACGCTATCTTTTGCCACAGTGGAAGCCAGCTCCTATTGGGTTTTTTGTTCGTCCAGTTATCGGTTATGAAAACACCCAAGGAGGTGTAGGCAATATTACTTATAAGTATTCAGCCATTCAACTTGGAGCCACAGCAGGATTTCAGTATACTTTTAAAGAGAAATTTGCCATTGATTTATTTGCCGGTCCCGCCTATTATTTCGGTACCAATAGAGAGACTCCATCTAGTATAGAGACCCTCATCAATATTGGTCTTGGGTATGGATTTTGATCACACATCAGTAGACACATTGCCGTTGGCATCAATTTTCATAAATGGATTGTAGGCTATTTCCCAGAGATGACCATCCATGTCGGCGATATAACTGCTGTAACCACCCCAAAATACTTCTTCTGGCCATTTGACAATTTCTACGCCTTTGCTGTTCAAATCTTCGATGATGTCATCGACTTCGGCTTTACTCCTTGTGTTGAAGGCTAAACTAAAGCCTTTGAAACCACTGCCTTGGGCAGATATTCCTGCATCTTCAGCTAGTTTGTCCACAGGATATAGGGATAGTAAACATCCATTTAATTGAAAGAAAGAAATGTTGTCGTTGCTCGATGGCAATTTTTCCCATCCAAAACATTCCTCGTAAAATTTATTGGCCGATCTTAAGTCTTTGACGCCCAGACCGATGATAGAGACTCTCGCTTCCATAATATTGAAATTTAAGGTAAATTAATAGAAATAGATTCCGCAATCTAATTTACCAGGATTTATGAATACCTAACTAAAATTTTATTTTTAATCTATATGATGAAACAATTAATTATTTATCAAGTGTTTATGCATGTTTATATTTATGACAATGAGGTGGTTGCATTACGATGTTAATAGAAGTTGGAAAAAAATTGAAATTCTATCTGACAATTCAAATGAGGTTTAATTTTTTTCCGTTAAATGATTATATTGTTATGGAATGTTTTTTGTGGGATAATAATTACCAATTCTAATGAGACTAGCCGTTGCCCAATTTCAGCCTGTGGATGGAGATAAAGAGTACAATCTTTCCATGATGGAATCATTGATTCGACAAGGTGCAGAAGCAGATGCTCAAGTAATCAGTTTTCACGAAATGTGTATAACGGCTTATACTTATACCAAAGACTTAAGTATAGATGAAATAAGGAATTTGGCAGAAGTTGTCCCCGAAGGGAAGAGTAGCCAGACATTGATTGCATTGGCAAGAAAATACAACATCGTTATTTTGGCTGGTCTTGTAGAAAGGGAAGATGACCAAATCTACAATACATACATATGTGTGGATAAATCTGGATTGTTGGCTAAATACAGGAAATTACACCCTTTTATTAATCCCTACTTGTCTGCCGGATCAGACTATGTAGTCTTCGATTTGCTGGGATGGAAATGTGGTATATTGATCTGTTATGACAACAATATTATAGAAAATGTAAGAGCAACCACTTTGCTGGGAGCGGAATTGATTTTTGCACCCCATGTTACGGGATGTACACCGTCCGCTATGCCAGGCAGAGGCTACGTCGACCATCATTTCTGGGAAAATAGAGAAACAGATCCAGTTTCATTGCGACAGCAATTTGATGGACCCAAAGGTAGAGAATGGATCATGAGGTGGTTGCCCGCTCGTGCTTACGACAATGGAGTTTACTACGCCTTTACCAATCCCATTGGCTATGATGGTATTCATTTAAAAAATGGACAGTCCATGATTTTAGATCCCTATGGAGAAGTTTTAACTGAAATACGATCTTTCGACAATCATATTGCCGTGGCCAATCTGACGAGGGATAAATTGACTTTGGCTGGTGGTTATAGATATATCAATGCCAGACGGCCAGAGTTGTATGGCGACATAATTGGGAAACAACATCAGTCGACGACTCAGCCCATTTGGATGGCGTCTGAAAAAAATTCAAAGAAATAGGCTTAGAGAAAATCTACTACTCGTTACCAGGGTATGTCAATTTCCTTTTTTGCCTTATCTCAATAAATAGGGATGATGAATTATCATAAGGAGATATTAAATCCTCATTCTATCATTAATTTATCATTAAATAGAGACGGTTGGTCTTAAATTTAGTAACGGTATTTTGGGATTGTATTATTTTGCAGGAGTTGAATGACCTATAAAATTATAAATGTTATTTGTATAACTCCTGAAAAACTATAGAATGAAAGATTTACTGCTTGTCCTCGCTATTATGATCGTAGGTCAATTGGCAATAGGCCAAGGAATTGAATATCGAAATACCTCTACTATTAAAAGCTTTGGTGGACCATTTATAAAAACCAATTCTATTGATGGTCAAACCAGAATATTGATCGGGGGTCAAGGGGGCTTGATTTTAAATTGGGGAAATACAGAAAGTCATCATCAAATGGCTGTCGGTGGTTTTGGAAATGGAATGGCGGGGGAATTAGTCATTTCTTCAGTCGATGAGAGCGATAGAACATTGAGTATGGGCTTCGGTGGATTATTTGTAGAATACCTACATCGACCTATGTCAAAACTCCATTTTTCATTACCCCTTTATCTGGGAATTGGATCTCTGTCCATAAAAGATGGAGAAACAGGTGATAGATTAGAAAAATCAAATATAATTACCATTGATCCAGGTATCAATCTGGCGTATAATGTTTCTTCATTTTTGACCATTGGTGTCAATCTCGGACATCGCTGGGTCAAGGCGAAAGACCTTACCTATATATCTAATACCGATTTATCGAATATTAATTACGGGATTCAATTCAGATTTGGAATACATTGAAGTCGTTAGACTTGTATCCGTCAGTGTAAATTAGATGAAAGCCAGTTATGATTTACTACTCTTGTCAATAATCCATAGAATATTTGCGTAAAGTTATTGTTGAATAAACATATCTTTAATCTTTATATATGAGTAATTTAAATATGAATGATTCATGAATTAGTTCATATTTAAGTGTTGGTGTTTATATAGGAATTCAATATCAGAGATAGGATAAAAGAATTTTTATAGGCAAAATGGTTCCACTATTTATCCACTTATTGGTGATTTTTCTAATTTCTTAATAAGTTATAGACTTTGTGAAAATGCCTGATTGAGGTTAAAGTTTATTTTACTATCTGTGAATAGGTGTTATACCTTAATCTTGGGAGATCAATTGCGAATTGTCATTTTCTAATATTGGATATTTTTTGCGTAATGTCATTGTTTAATAGATGTATTGCAAATTAATATATATGAGTATTTTATATGTGTTGGATTGATGAGATTGTTGAATGATATTTATATGAAATTGTTCTGAAAGCTTCGATAACCTTAGTTTTTTCTACTTCCAATACTGGTTTACCCTGAATAATCATTGTAGGCAAACATAGAATATAAATTCTATGACTTTCTCGTTTCAAATTATTGCGTATTTACATGATTCGTTTCTTGCATGAATTTAAATCATAATAATGATTAGGGTATTTTTTGTCCATATATTATCATGGTCAAAGGTTGAGATAACCCACTATTCTGCTTGAATGAATATTTGAACAACCCCTACTTATAATGGATTAACCATAGGTTTAAATTCAAATTTTATATCTATCTTAATTTCATTAAATGCATACCCATATTTAAAACTTCATACGTATGGATACTTGGTTTAAAAATTTTGAATTATCTGGTAAGCATGTTCAACTCATCCCTTTAGAGTTGGCTCATTCAGAGGAATTGATCAATGCAGCTTCAGATGGTTTGTTGTGGAATTTATGGTACACCTCTGTTCCTTCACCGGATAAAATGGAGGCCTATATTGAAGAGGCACTTCGTCAAAAATCTATGAATAGAGCTTATCCAATGGTTGTGGTCGAAAAATCCAGCGATGAAATAATTGGTTGTACTCGATTTTGCAATGCCGAGCAGAGTCACCGAAGGTTAGAGATCGGATATACTTGGTATGCAGAGCAGTTTCAAAGAACAATCGTCAATACCGAATGCAAATTTTTGCTCCTGCAATATGCGTTTGAGTATTTGGATTGTATCGCGGTTGAATTTAGAACCCATTGGCATAATCGGGATTCGCGACGGGCCATTGAGCGATTGGGGGCCAAACAAGATGGGGTGTTGCGCAACCACCGCATAGATCGAGATGGATGCCTCAGAGATACCGTTGTATATTCTATTATCGATCAAGAATGGCCAACGGTGAAAAAATCCTTATTGCATAAATTGAGAAGTTATACCATAGTATAATAAATTACCTGTGTTGGAATTTTTCAGACAAAATCTCCCTCGCTGTATGATTTACCAGTATCCTTTTGTTTTATGGTTTGAAAATCTCTTAATTCCAATTCTTCATCCCAGTCATCCATATCTTCCTCGGGTAGATCGGGAATGAGGCTAGGGTTGTTTAATTGAAGTTTGTTCAGTTCTCGCTGAAATTTGGTTTCCTTCCAAGAATTTATTCTATTAAATACAAAAGCGGATAGAAAATGAATGGTCAATCCAATACCCCAAAGGAGAAAGACGATTCCAAATCCCATCCTAAAATCGTTGGATCGAGTCATAATGCTGATAAAGAAGTAAAATATAAACAATACGGCGTAGATGGATCCATGCTTTAGAAATCCACTTTGATTTTTAATTCTCCGCTCAACCTTTCTTCTCAGCAATTCCTCATTTGTCATATATTTTTTTCTGGTCACAAGTTGGATTTTTGATGGGTAAAAGATTATTGTTGTCGCTTTTTACCAAATAATCGAACGGCAGTTAAAAAAACAATGATGACGACAATGATAAAAAGTATTTCAGATAGTCCAGGCAACAAATTCTATATTTTAGTTGTTAAATCAATATTTTAACTCTGTCGACTTTATCACTTTTTTCACGAGTCACAATGCCGTCCTTCAGTACTCAATACCAAATGCAATTGGTATAACAGCTAACTGTTATTAGTTATGCGATGTACTCAATTTGGATAAAGATAAGTTGACCAATCCAATATTATGTAATTTATTTGAATTTTATTGGTTTCTACTCATATATGGACAATCCCTGATCTAAGTCTTTTTTATACCATCGGTCTCAATGGTGATTTTGCGTTCCTTGTACAATGAACCTACGGCTTTTTTAAAAGCTTTTTTACTGATGCCAAAAATAGCATAGATTTCCACAGGGGAACTTTTATCGGTTAAGGGTAAAAATCCGTTGTTTTCGATTAAATATTCATAGATCAATTGACTATTGACGTCATTGAATTGGCGATAACCGATGGGAGACAGGGATACATCAATCTTTTGATCTGGTCTTATGGTTTTGATGTAACCATGAGTTTCATCCCCAATATTGATATTGCTAAACACTTCATTGTCATATACAATACCCTGATGCTGTTGGTTGATGATAACCGTATATCCAAGTTCAGATTTTTTGGCAATAAGGAGTGATACCTCCTCGCCTTCTTTGTAAGGGAGATCGACATTTTTTAAAAATTTATCGATCTTACTGCTGGCATAGAGTCGTTGGCTGGTCTGGTCGAGGTCCAAATACACCACATACCACTCTCTTTCTACCATCCGTTGTTGCTGTTCCCTAAAGGGTACAAAGAGATCTTTTTCGAGACCCCAATCCAAAAAAGCTCCCACATCAGATGTTGCCGCAACTTGTAGATAGGCAAATTCGTGAAGCAAGATCCTGGGCTCTAGATTGGTCGCTATTTTGCGTTCAGCATAATCGAGGTATACGAACACATGAAGCTCGTCACCTATATTCGATTCCTCGGGACAATATTTGTTGGGCAGGAGAACTTCTTCCCCATCTTCATCACCTAGATAAATACCAATACTGGTGTCTCTTAAGATTTTTAATGTTTGATATTTTCCTATTTCTATCACTGTGGTATTATGTATTTTTTTTATCAGACAAGGTCGGTTTAGGATGGTTTTTCCGGTATTTTAACTGCATGCCCATTAGGAAATTTCTGAGGACCTGATCTCTACACAATCGATATTGTCGTTGTTCAGGTTTCCTAAAGAATGCACTTAATTCGTGCTTGCTAATGGTAAAATCGGCCATCATCAACAGACCTAATATATCATCGTCTTTAAGATTGAGGGCAATCTTAAGTTTTCTCAGAATAATATTGTTGGTTAAGGTTTTTTCATGAACCATAACAGCATCCTTCTTTGGGCCTCTGTGTTCTACAATGAAGCCATTAAGGAAAGCAGCCAGTTTTTTGTCGTGTAAAGACACTTGGGCTTCGTCGTCTTCGCGTTTGAGCCAATCGCAAACCTCTGCTCTGGTAACGGTTACTCCGGCAAGGTCAAATATTTGAATCATTTTATCGTCACCGTAATCAAAGGTAAATCGAATGCGTCGTAAGATGTCGTTGTTGTTCATGATACCACAAAGGTAGACAATATTAATGGATTGATCAATGGTTAATCTATAGACACTTCAATGTCGTGAATTGTCTTGTCTCCCTAATTCCTAAGAGATAATCGCCAATCGTTCACAGCATCGAGAAAGGGTTGGATGGTTTCTATAATCATGGAGTCTTGACTTCCATACCGGATATAGTGTTTGTCATCTTTTGATTGTATGGAAATCCATGTGTCACAGCCATCAGCACAGGAATTGCAAGTATTTAGATCTATTGCTTTAAAGTCAGAGATGTCGAGTTTTTCTAACAAAGATTCAAAATCTTTTTCCACCATCGTCTCTTCTTTAGTAAAACTGCTATCGTCACATGGACTAACTCGTTTATAAAATTGATTTTCTATGGTTAGGGTGAGAGAGTCGTTACCTCCACACCAACCACATACGGTACCTGTTTTAATGATGGTGTCCTCGAATTGTGATAATGAGTCATCATCTTTAGAACAAGAAACGATGGCAAAAATAATAGCTGCTAATAATAGTATATTCCTCATGCGATTGGTTTTATTGTGATAATAGTAAATACGTTTGTAATCGACATCATAAAACGTAATTGGTATTTAAGACGTGGGATTTAGTCCTTTTGTTGGAGCAGTGGAGGATTTAAATAAATAATTATCGGTTATTATAAAAGTATTTCGCATTGGAAGGCTTCCCAAAACATTGAATCTGCCCAGTAGCTATTGAAGCCATTTGTCCATCCAATCGAATGCTACAGCTTGCATTTCTTTATCGAATTTGTGTAAACCAGGGAAATGATGGCCTTGAAATCGATCACCAAATCCGGCCTTGTCAAAATTGGATTGTAATAAGTCTATAGCTTTTTTCATTTCCTCTAGGGTAAATAGTTGATCTTGGTCGCTGTTCAAAACCATGGTAGGCAAAGGCATTCGCAGGGAGAGGATTTCGGGAAATTCTAATTTATTGGGGAGGCCGGGAGTATAGGTCATCCAAGTGTGGGTATATGATTTATTTTCCATAAAATCCCGCCAAGTAGACATAAAGCCTACACAGACAGCGCATTTGATTCGATCGTCCATCCCACCCAGATAAGTGGTGCGCAACCCCCCGCCAGAAAGTCCAGCACAGCCCAATCGCTCTGCATCTACTTCTGATCGGGCCGCCAAAATACTCAGAGCCAATTGGTCTTCATATAAAGTGACACCAGGCCAAGTATAGCCTCCACTAAACAATGATTTTGCCATTATATGTTCGTGTTCACCAGCCCATTGATTGTAGATTTTTATTTGTTCAGGATTTTCGGGCTGATCGTCTGTATGGTTTGTAATTTTACAATCCCCCCAAGAGATATCTGAAATGTCTTGATACATTACTCTTCGACTTCCGAAGGTGAATACATCGTGAACCAATACCGCATAACCCCTTTTGGCAATGGCATTGGCCCAAGCTATTCCCTCGTAGTATTCGTTTTGGTGTGGTTCGATAAGAGGGTGGTCCTCATTTGAAGTTTTAATAATCTTGCGATGACCAAAATATTTATTGCCGCCGTGATCGTGTAAACCTAGGATGGCGGGAAGTTGGCCAGTTGCGTTTTGGGGTTTCATAAATATGGCTTTGGTTTTGCGACCATAAGCCATTTCCCATTCTAACTCTTCCATATCGAGACAGTCAAAGGTAAATTTTCGCAGTATCCTCACTTTGGGTTGGAAGTCGGTTTCTGGCATACATAGTAATTCCTTGACCATGGGTAAAACTTTGTTTTTCCACTGTTCTACATCTTTGGATTTATGATTGAGATATGACCATTTTCCTTGTTGGTCGGCTCGCAAGGCATTTAGCTGTGGTCCATATTGTCCTATGATGCTTTTATCGGAATTGATGGCTTGGGTTATTTCCTGTGTCATGTTGTTCGGGATTAGAGAAAAAGGCAAAACAGACATGGTCCCCAATATGGGTAGAGATTGGCATAAAAGTCTACGCTGGGATTTAAAGTTTGTTTTGTCCTTCATTGTTCTAAGTTAAATACTTATATCAATTATTCAAAATTCAGGCCATTGTTATCATTGATTAAAAACCATGTTTATTTATGTCGTGCCCAGTCCGGAAAATGACTGAGATCGATGTCAAAGATGGTTTGACCCCAAAAATATAGGGAGGCAATTATGAGAATTACTGCAATGGTGTCTAAAAATATACCGGCTTTGACCATATCTATTATTTTAAGTGGACTGCTACCGAATACTATGGCATTGGGAGGAGTGGCAATGGGCAACATAAAAGCCAATGATGCTGCGAGAGTAACCGGAACCATTAAATAAAGTGGATGGATTTCGGCCGAGGAAGCGATACCGGCGATAATGGGTAGAACCATTTCGGTGGTGGCGGCATTGGATGTAAATTCAGTGAGGAGGGACATTCCAGCTGTGAGTATAGCAACCAATTCCAATGGGCTAGCATTGCTATTTTCAGTGACAGCTTGACCCAACCACAATCCAAGTCCTGAGGTTTTAACGGCTTGGGCTAGAGCAAATCCACCCCCAAAAAGCAAGACAATGTCCCATGGGAGTTTGACTGCTGTTTTCCAATCCATTAGGCGTTCTCCCGATTTAGACGGAATTAAAAATAAAATTACTGCCATGGTAACGGCCACGGTGCCGTCATGTAAAAACTGGGGTTGGATAAAAATCTGAGACCAACCAGGAATGACAAATTCACCTATGACGATGGGTGATCTGAATATCCAAAGTAGAGCCATGGATGTGAAAAGTAGAAATACCCATCTTTCTTCCTGTGAAACTTTGCCCAATTGTTTATAATTTTCACGAAGTACTTGTTTTGGAATTTTCTTCATATTCTTTTTCGGTACATATAAAATATACAGAATAGCCAAAGCTGTGAAGAGAATAACGAGGCCTAGGGGAAAGGCAAAAATAAACCATTGTGCAAAACTTATTTCCGGTGCTTCTGGATAGGTCAAATGAAATATTCGCGCAAAGGATAGATTCGGTGGGGTGCCGATAAGGGTGGATATTCCACCAATAGAACAGGCATAGGCTAGACCTATAAATATGGCTTTAGCATATTGTTGAATGGTATTTTTGTCGTAGTATTCGCGTAGATTGCTGATTAATGAAATACTGATGGGGACCATCAACATGGCGGTGGCGGTATTACTCATCCACATGGACAGGAAATATGCACCCAACATAAAACCCATTAAAATGCTCACTGGTTTCTGCCCGATATTGATCATAATAAGTAAGGCAATCCGTTTGTGTAAATTCCATTTTTGCATGGCCAAGGCCATAATAAAACCACCGATATATAGGAAGATAATATTGTTGATATAGGCGGTAGCTGTCTCCCCACTGCTCATGACGCCGAATAGGGGAAAAAGAACCAAGGGCAAAAGAGCGGTTACCCCCATGGGTAAGGCTTCGGTTACCCACCAAAAAGCCATTAATATCCCAATGGCCGCTGTGTAGGTTAGGATGGGGCGTTCTGGATCTAAGGTAACCATTTGAATAAACAATGCGAAAAATAACAAGCCGCATAGAATCAGAATATCTTTTTTCCGATTAAACAAGATAGATCTTAAAGCCATTTATAATTGAATTTTGCCCAAATATGCAACTTAAAATTGATTCTCTATTGTCCTCGTAATAAAATTGCGAAATATTGTAATGTTTTAGGATAAATCCCTAATTTGAAAATGATTAAGAGCTAGGCTAATAGTGTAATATGATTAAATAATTTAATCTTTATTTATCATTTGAAAACTTTGAAATACGGAGTCAAGTCTTATTTTTGAATTTTACTAATATAAAATTTAATTCTAATGCCAGAAAATTTTTACAGAAATACAAAAAACGGTGTTTTTATTTTTACCGTTTTATTTTCCATATTGACGATTAGTCTAAGTGGACAGACAGCTCAAGGTTATGTATATGAAGACCTCAATCAAAATTCAATAAAAGACGCCAATGAAAAAGGTATAGCGAAGGTTGCGGTGTCGAATGGTGTAGACGTAGTTCTTACCGACAGTAAAGGTAAGTATAGTTTGCCGATCTCTGATGACAACATTATATTTGTTATTAAACCAACTGGATATACATTTCCGGTCAATGAATATCAGCAGCCACAAAGTTATTATATCCACAAACCAAAGGGTTCGCCAAAGACGTTTTATACTGGAGTGAAGCCCACGCCTGAAATGCCTGAGTCATTGGATTTTGCTATGATGTCTCATGAGGAGAAAGATAATTATAAAATTTTGGTGTTTGGTGACCCCCAACCTTATACTTTAACTCAGGTTGATTATTTCAGACGAGGAGTAGTGGCTGAATTGGCAGGAACTAAAGATTATGAATTTGGAATTAGTTTAGGGGATTTAGTGGGTGATCGATTGGGATTGTTTTATCCTTATCTGTATTCCATTGCTCAAGTGGGATTACCTTGGTATCACGTATATGGCAATCACGATATGAATTACGATGTTGAAGAAGATCATTTGGCTGATGAGACATTTGAATCGGTATTTGGCCCAGCGAATTATTCATTTAACTATGGTAAAGTTCACTATCTCATTATGGATGATGTATTGTATCCCGATCCAAGAGATGGAAAAGGCTATTGGGGAGGTTTTAGACCTGATCAGATAGAATTTATGAAAAATGATTTGAAGCATGTACCTAAGGATTACTTGGTTGTCGTTAATTTCCATATTCCGTTAATAGAACCCGATGGAGGGGATTATTTCAGGGATGAGGATCGAATTGCTTTGTTCGATATGTTGAAGTCTTTTTCAAATACCCTGTCTATGTCTGCTCATAGTCATCTCCAAAGTCATGAATTTTATGGTGAGGAAGATGGTTGGAAAGGCAAAGGTATTCATCATCATTACAATGTTGGGACTACATCAGGTGACTGGTATTCAGGTACATTGGATGAAGAAGGTATCCCCAATGCTATGATGAGGGATGGTACACCAAAGGGATATGCTGAATTAGAAATTAAAGGCAATCAATATAGCTTTGACTACAAAGTTGTGGGTAAAGATTGGGATCATAAAATGTATATTCATTTGCCTAAGATCGTTCCACATAATGTATCTTATCGCGGAGATATAGTGGTTAATTTTTTCCAAGGAACTTCTAAGGATTCATTATTTTTCCGAGTTGATGGTGGAGAGTGGGAGCCGATGCAATACAAATTGATGAGCGATCCTGCGCTTTCAAAAACACATTTTGATTGGGACTATTCTTATACCTTACCATCGGGAAGGCGACCTTCTTTTCCAGTACCTTCTACTCACATATGGAGGGCTAGAATTACCAATAAATTGCCTGTAGGTGAACACAAGGTTGATGTTAAAGCGGTTGACTTTATGGGAAGAAGCTATATTCAGTCATCTTCTTATATTATTAAATAAAGAATTTAGGGAGGAAAAACATTCCTACAAATAACAAAGCCCTGTTTCTAATTTTTAGAAACAGGGCTTTGTTATTTGTATCACTTTCGTTTACATAGAAAATTGTCCATAATTTTTCTGGCCTTTTCTACCCTTTTTTCACAGCCATTCGTATAATACCATAGTTACTCGGTGTAACCACCAGCACTTTTGTTGTCAAAGCAGGATTTTAATTAAACAGTAAATGCTCTATTTATATTCCCAATTCTATCTGGAACCGAAGGGCAAAATTGCGATTCGATTCACCACCTTGCAATTCACTGTCCAACAGAGAAAAGTCGGATTGTAGCTTTAATCGGTGACCTCTCAAGTATTTATTTAAACCTATGGTATACTGTCTTTGTAGAGCTTCATACGGTCGGATGATATCTTGTGGATTAACCATGGTAAATCTACCGACGACTTCCCAGGTAGAAGGAAAATATTTACTGGTCTGGAGATTTATACCCTCTCCAGCGTATATATATCTTATATCACTGCCATCTGCTGATAGAGTAATCGGGTCGTTGCTGTATCGGTGAATGTATTCCATCTGTACCGCCCATCCCATGTATTTGAACATTAAATCGGCCATGACATGGCCCAAACTTCTCTCCTCATATAAGTCATTCCCTAGTTGGCCACCGGCACGTTGAATTTTGGAATTGTAATTGCCTACCAATCCCAACATGATTTTAGGATCATCTTCCCATAATATATCTCCTTCGAAGTATGCACCCCCTGATGTAAACCCACCCAATGGAAAAAATTCAAGACGACTGGTGTAAGACAGTCCATTATTGGAAGTTGACACCCAGTTTCTACCTTCCCCTGAGCTAATAGCTCCCTTCAGTATCCAAGGGTTAGAACTATTGGGATTGATTCGATATATCGCTTGAATGCCAAAATCTCTATCGATGTTAAAGGTCGCATTGAGTAAAGAACGATCAACGAGTTGTAAGTCTCCTGAAGAGTTGACCCTTTGCCTATTGCCTGGCAATTTGGTTTGACCCAAGCCAATCGTTAGGTACTTATTCCATCGATAATAGATCATGGCATCTCTCAAAATATTGGGGGCTCTGCCAGGTTCCACACCACCTATATCTCCAGACGAGAACGATAATTGGATGACATAGGTCAATCTCGGATCGTAAAAAAATCCATCGTATCTCAATCGCAATCTACGCACACGAGCTTCTATTTCATCTATATTGAGATCTGATGTTGAGGCAGTCTCCATAGCCAGTCTATTTTGAATCCTAAATCTAATATTGAGTTTAAACAGACTATCTGGAGAGGTAATCCCCAAACCTTTTCCAAAAGTAAAATATGGTATACCTGGTTGACTTTGGCTTTGTGCATAAGTATTGGTATGTAAGGCCAGTAAAATTAAGATTGCCAAAAGGTGTAAAAATCTGAGATTTTTAATTTTCATAGTCTAGTATATGTTAATATTATGTTGCAAATGTACCATTCTCTATTGGCATATTAAAGCAATGATGTTGTTAGTCAACTTACATGAATTTTATAGCCATGGTTAAGATTCCGAGTCATCAATAAAAATCGGCAATTTTCACCCTTTCCACATGAGGAGACTACATAATTCTAGGTTGAATAATTGCTTTTATAAGCGGAATATAACTTTAAGAAAATTGAATATAGCCGTTAATAATGAATTCATTCAGACTACATATGATTCTATATTTCTTTTTGTTTTGGCGTAGACTGGAGATCAAAACTGACGATGATGGCCGCAATGGCCCAAAGTGGTACAGCGGCCTTGTCGTATATCATAAAATTGTTGAGGATGCCGTGGGTAAAATATGCGACGAACCCCAGTAGGCCAGAAAGTAAGATTAATTTTGGTTCTCCCTGAAGACGCAATGCATGAATATAACCATAGTAAAATACAGCCAATACCCAGCAGAGTTTGATCACAGCACCGGGAAGTCCACTTTCTGCCAACATGCCCAAAAATTCACTATGGGCATTGCCCACATCACCGACATTGGTGCTGATAATGGTCATGTCCTTGGAATTTTGAAAAGGGGCATATTGAAATTGGTAGGTACCTGGTCCCCAACCAAAAATGGGTTTGGCTTGCCACATTTTTAGTGCAGAATTCCAACGGTTGATGCGTTCCACATTGGAAGCATCGGTTGAAATATTGCTGATGGATTCTATATTTTCCAAAACCTCTCCACTTGATTCGGCTTGATTTTGTGATAATTTATCGATGACTGTTGACCAATTTAAACCAATCATTATACAAGCGAGCAAGGCCATTTTTATGATAGATTGAATAGATATTTTAAGTCGAATAAAAAGGTAGACCACAAAGGCGGCAAAAAGTGAAAGAATGGCTGCCCTAGAATAGGTAAATATGAGAACGGTAATGAACAAGACGACAAGGATATATCTAGTCACTAGTTTTAACCTTGAAGTATTTTTTTCAAAAGCCATTAAGGTTATGTAGGGAGTGGTAATGCCCAATGCTGCTCCTAGGATAGTATGGTCTTTAAAGAAAGGATTCATCAGCCACTGTGAAGCTTTTTCCGGAAAATCATTGATATATAGATTCACAAAAGTATAAGCTACTACCAGAGCAAAGGAGAGGGAAAAAAGATGTAAAAATTGTCTCCTTTTGTGGACGGGCTGCAACCATTGATGACCTAAATAGTAAATAGGGACAATAAACCACAATTGGGCAATGGTGTTTTTCAAACTAACCACGATTTGTACTGAGGTTAGGGCAGTGATAAAAGTCCATATAATATAGGCCGCAGTAAGCAGAGAAATCGGATGTAATAAAAACTGCTTTTTAGGTGGATTTAAGATGAAATGAATAGGGGTCAGAATCAAAAATATGGCTAATATTATTTCAGTAGGCAGAGATATTCCCAGCTCTGAATCCATAAATGATTCCAAATTAATGGACAGTGGAGTCATGAAAATAGTCAGCCACCACAAGGTTTCTGTTTTGAAAAAAATCGCGTATATGAAGATCGGTATAAATACCACGCTTAATACATAAGCAGCTTCTATATACAAGGCCAGAAAAACAGATAAACCAGATAATCCAAGGATGGACAGAATCTCTGTATTGGATATATTTATCTTGTTTTCCATGTCCAAAAATGCTAGCCTAATTATGAATTAATTTGTTCTCGAATGCTCGGCCAGTATTTTTTAAATAAAATATAGGTCAACATAGCCATGGTAGCAAAAAACATCGTCAATATAACGACGATGAGTCGTTTGGGACTGTGTTTGTGATCGGGTATATGACCTTTGTCGAAAACAAATAATTGTGCCGTGTTTTGGGAGATATTGGTTCCTAATTGCAAAAGTATTTTATCCAAAGTATGGATTTGAGATTGGACAAAATAAAGTTCATTTTGCAATATATCGAATTGATTTCCGAACTGTTTATTTTGTTCCATCATTGATTTTACGGTGGGATTATCACCTTTAATATTACCTGATGCCTCGTATAGAGCTGCCCTTTCGTATTCTCCTACCAAACCCTTGGATTGGAGTATCTGCATGCTGTCTTGAAGAAGGTTGAAATATTGGTTGAGGCTATCCCTGGTATGTTGAGATTTATTGTAATGACTCTCAATTCTGGTAGAGATTACTACGTTCATGAATCGATTTAATTCCTCAATAATTCCGTTGACCATATTAGCTGCCATAACGGGATCTTTGTCTTTGACCGTTAAGTTGATGGCATTAAACTTGCTCCGCTCTGCATGGATAAGATCATTGTATTTTCCGAGAATTTGATAAACCGGATTGGCGACCTCAGGGGAAATATCATAGTGGTCGTACAAGTTAAATGAATCAATGATCTTCATTTTAAAATCTTGTGATTCAAGTAGTTCTAAGAGTTGTTCCGCTTCTCTAATGTCTCCAAAATCATTGAGATTGCCCTTTCTATACAGCAGGTCGGTGGATTCAACATAGTTGATCTCCGCCGGATATAATGTGGCACTAGATTGATAGTAAACCGGCAGTAATAATGAAATAATAACACCACATATTCCCGAAAGTGCTAGGGTAATAAAAAGAGGTCTGCGCTGTTGCCAGATAAATCTGGCGATAGGAAGAAAACTATTTGGAGGATTTTTCATATTTTAATCTGAGAATTATTTCGCAAAACTACATAAATTTTGCAGGACAGGTAATCTATATTTGTGGCTGGATTTGTACTATATAACCGTCTATATTCTGCAATATTTTATTGAATGGTAAGAGTTTTTAACATTGATCACAATATGGTATGATTTTGGTAATAAGTTGTCTTTACCCCAATAAAAGTATTGAACCATACATATCTTTTAAAAGGGCTGACACTGTGTGGTGAATAAAATGTAATGATATGATTGGCGATATTCCATCTAAAAAGAAAATACCCTTTGAAATAAGCAAGGGCTTTCTGTCCTATTTAAAAAAATTCAACCGTCAACATCCATTACCTATTCAATATGAAGAGTTACATCGTTTTATTTCAGCCATTCCCCTTATCGATCGACACGAGAGGGATACTTATTGGGAAACAGTTTTTTTTACAGAATCCGATACCGAATATTTACATACTGCATTGACCAAGATTTACGCCATACTCAAAACCGATGGTGATTTTTCAGTTATGGAACACTTATCGGTTGCTAGAATTGATTTTTGCACCTTTGGGAACACCAAACCATTTAGGGTACGGATTATTAACAAGCTCAACGATAATTACGACCACTTTTATATTAAAAAGGCCGATGCATCGCGATTGTACGGTCTGGAATTGGAACATATATTGTCGCCCAATCGCATTACTTATTTGTTTGATGACAACACTTTGATTGAGGAGCACATTGCCGGTATTCCCGGTGACGATTTTATAAAGTATCATATGGAAGTGTCTTTGTTTGACAAAACGAGGATAGCCAAGGAATTTGTCAAATTCAATGAACGCTGTTTTATTCGATTATTGGGCGATATGAGGTCTTATAATTTTGTGGTAGATATCACCCCAGATATCGAGGGCAATCAATATCGCATAAGGGCCATTGATTTTGATCAACAGAGTTATGAGGGTCGCAAAAGTTTTTATTTACCTCAATATTTTAAAGAAAATAACCCCATCATATTTATGGGTATAGAGAATATGGCTCCAGAAGCGGTACATCAGTATCAGATAGAGGAGAGAAGTTTGATAGCCGTGCGGGCAAAGTCGTCGGCTCACCAACTCAACTTGTTGTTAAAGACCATGATACGAGATCAAATATCCTTTCCCGATAAAGTAAACCAGTTGAAAGAAGAATTGGCTTATCATCACAAATCTAAGATCTTTGATCAATGCGAAACGATGGGTGAGATTGTATTGGCCAATATTAAATTGTTGTTGGCTAAAGAATTTCAAGGATTTCAGTTATAAAAAACGTCGAATTAACTGTATTTTGTACCCTAGTAATATATTAATAAAAAATAAATCATAGATCATTATGAAACAAATAGGTGGATTAATTTTAGGATTATGTGTAGTATTGTCACTCCAATCCTGTGGGTCTGCAGACAGTAATGCTGCAAAAGAAAATGAATCAACAGAAAAAACAGAAATTTCTGCTGGCATGTCAACCGATAATACATTGACTGCAGAACAAAAAGCAGATGGCTGGAAATTGTTGTTTGACGGTAAGACTACCAATGGCTGGCATGGATTTAATCGTGATGATATCGGGTCTGATTGGACTGCAATGGACGGCAAATTGGTTTTTAATCCTACTAAAGGAGAAGGTACCGGAGGTGATATTGTTACCGATGAAGAATATGAAAATTTTCACTTAAAGATCGATTGGAAAATATCGCCTTGTGGAAATTCAGGTATTATGTTTAATGTAGTGGAAGGTAAAGAAAAGCCTTATCATTCCGGTCCAGAAATGCAAGTTTTGGATAACACATGTCACAAAGATGCCAAAATCATTACCCATAGAGCAGGGGATCTCTACGATTTGATTACAGGTACGCCTGAAACAGTAAAGCCAGCGGGAGAATGGAATACCGCAGAGATTATGATTAAGGATGGTCATTTGACTTTTTATCTCAATGGGACTCAAATAGTAGAAACCCAAATGTTTAACGACGAATGGAATCAAATGATAGCCGATAGTAAGTTTAGTCAATGGCCGGGTTTTGGTACTTATAAGAAAGGTCATATCTGTATTCAAGATCACGGTGATCCTGTGGAGTTCAAAAACATGATGATTAAGCAATTGTAGATTAATCTCAAGTCAAATCGGTTATCCGTGAAGATAGATTATCACAATAAAATGTTTAAGGCCTCTGAAAATTCGGATAATGGAGAAGTGTCCGATAAAACCTTGTTTCAATATTACCAAGAAGGTCAATTATTACGAGGTAGTTATGAAGGGGGGAATATAGCTAAAGGTGAATTGTTGGGCAAGGTCTTGGCCAATGGTCAGTTGCAGTTTTATTATCACCATATATTGATCGATGGTCAGTTGCAAGCGGGATATTGTGAGTCTAAGCCAGAGATTATGCCCAATGGAAGAATTAAGCTTTATGAATCATGGCAGTGGTTTAGCGGCGATGGAACGAGGGGGCACAGTACGCTCGAAGAAGTGGAAAAAACCCTTTAGGATCAAGCTATATATGTGTTTTCAATAAGTTAAAATAAAAAAAATGATCAAACGTTTTTAAACTTATAGCTATTGGAAACATCTAAATAGAAAATAAATTATCATGAAAAAACAAATTTTAAATTTCCTTTTAGCAATACTTTTTGTTGGGGTCGCATTGCCTGCTATGGCTCAACAGCGTGGACAACAAAGAGCAGAAATAGATTATGTAAAGTTGGCAGAAGATTTATCTCTTTCCGAACAACAAGTCGCTGACCTTAAAGCTTTGGATGAAGAATCAAAAGCCAAATTTAGAGAGCTCAGAGAAAGCAGTAGAGAAGATCGAGAGGCCATGCGTTCGCAAATGCGCGACCTTCAAGAAGATAGAAGGGCTAAGATGAATGATATTCTTTCAGAAGAACAGTTGGCCAAGTGGAATGAAATGAGAGAAGACCAACGCAGTGAAGCTAGGGAGAAGGTGAAAGAGAGACGCAAGAAGAAAGAGAAAGAAAAGGATGAAAAAGAATAGACAGCTGTTTTAACAGTCTTTTCATCTAAAGTAAAATCCCAAGACTCGAAGAGAGTCTTGGGATTTTTTATGTTAGACGAACAAATCTTTCTTATGAGGTAGTGGTTAGGTATTCAAGTGTTTGTGAAAAATGTAATGTTCCAAATTATTAAATTTTCATTCACTTGTCGATGGTCCCA
Organism: Membranihabitans marinus; assembly: GCF_021729155.1. Classification (GTDB taxonomy): domain Bacteria; phylum Bacteroidota; class Bacteroidia; order Chitinophagales; family Saprospiraceae; genus Membranihabitans; species Membranihabitans marinus. The sequence goes on from NZ_JAJQYA010000001.1 coordinate 171,257, forward strand.
TAACACAACTATCGAACATGAATAAGATTAGAATTTATTTATGTTTGGGCCTCAATAATTCTGCTCTTCAAGTTAATGATCATACCGAGACTAGTATTAATGGTTCTTGAAATAAGATAAAATCAACAGTATAGAGATCAATTCATCGGCGTGTAGACTCATATAATACCTTATCTTTTGTAGGGCGATGATCATATGGTTTTTTACAGTGGATCTTGAAATATTGAGGGAATCAGCAATTTCTGAATAAGTTAGTCCATCGATTCGATGAAGTCTAAATACTTTGCTCTGCTGATCTGACATTTGTTTTTCTAAAATACTGAAAATAAGTTGTTTATCATGCTCTAAGATGGTTTCATTATAGCGCGCTTGTTGTTGGATATGATTGTAGTAGTCATCTATTAATGCTTGCTGAGAGGCTGTTTTTTTCCAATAGTTGATAACAGTATTTTTAGCAGCTCTAAACAAGTAGTGCTCAGCATTTTCTATTTTATATCCCTGATTGAATTTTATGGTTAGTTGGAGAAATAAATCTTGACATAGATCTTTGGCTTTTTCCCAATCTTTTACATAACTGACAATGTAAGCAGTAATACTGGTTTCGTATTTTTCCACAATGGCGTCGATAGGCATTTCTTTACGTTGCATAAGCATTTCAAGTTTTTTTATCGTCCTTTTATTTCCGCCTCTGAATGTAGGAATTATTTGGCCTTTAGCTAGTGAGTTAGTATTATGTTAATGCTAACAAAAGATAAACTTAAATTTAAGTAATAAAAATGTGAAAAAAAAAAAGAATTGACCTAGACCTACTATCCGTTTTGTTTTGTCTTTCTCTATGTAATACATCAGACAATAGCAATTAAAATTATAATGTGGGCGTTAACAATAAAGTTAGAATAGAGAAATTAGTAAGTAAACTTGAAGATAATTCAATATCGGAAAAGGAGCTGAAAGAATTTATGGCTCTAGTTCAAGACCCCTCCTATGATGGTTATCTAGATAAAATAATGAAACAGAGAATGTCGACTTTCCTCAACGCGGAGAAGAAGGTTCGTCGATTTAATTTTAAGCGGTGGTCAATGGTTGCTGCAAGTATAGTACTCCTAGGGTTGACCCTATATTATTTTCAGTCGTCTCCCCCTGATCAAATCATCTATCAGACTGCACACGGGGAGACCAAGAAAGTGGTTTTGCCTGATCATAGTGAAATCACTCTCAACGCCAATTCCAAATTGATATGGTTGGAAGATGAGACGTCGAATAGTAGAGATGTTATGTTGGAAGGTGAAGCCTATTGCGAGGTTTTTCACGATGAAAGCCGTCCTTTTCATATTAGATTGTCCGATGTAACAATTACTGTATTAGGAACTACATTCAATGTCAATAGCAGAGGGAATGAGAGTCAAGTTTATTTAAAATCAGGTTCCGTCAATGTTCAAAATAATCACCAATCCAATAACCGTGTCTTATTAGTAGAAGGGGAATCTGCCTATTTCGATGTAGAGAATAGAGAGGTTGTTAAAACTACAGATCAGCGCTATATAAATCAGGCAAAATGGGTAGAAGGCTTACTGGTATTTAAGAATGTGCCTTTCAAAGAAATATTACAATCATTAGAAGATATATACGGATTCACTATACGTCTGGAAGATTCGAGTCTTGCGATGAGACCTATGGATTTTGCTTTGCCTTATTCGGATTGGGAGATTACCAGTGCTGCACTGGAGCTGGCTATGGGAGGTAGGATTGAAAGAGATGATAAAGGATATGAATTGAAATTAGATTAAATTATAAATGTTATGAATCAATTATTTACAAGAGTTATTAGGAATTTAGCCTTACTGTGGTTCTGTATCATTTGTTGTCTTTCAATAGGGAAAGCTACAACATTATTGCAATTGCAAGAAATTACCCTCCTAGATGCAATTGATATACTAAGCAGAAAATATCAAGTGTATTTTACTTATGATCGGACTTTGGTTAATGATGTCAAAGTAAAATATGAATCCGAAGATAAGACCTCGGTAGAAGAGGAATTGGATTTTTTGTTGCGATCAACTGAATTGAAATTTCAGGTATTTAAAAATCAATTTGTTATTCTCTATAAGGAAGGTGAAGAGGGGGTATCGATATTACAGCAGATGAGTAGTAAAATGACAGAACCTGTGGAAAGTAGGAACACCGAATTTGGAAAAGGAAGTATAGTACAACGTTTATCGATGCTGGCAGAATTATCCAATGATTGGATGGAATTTGTAAATTTTGAAACTTCCGTTCACGGGCTGGTCTTGGATGAAGATCAGATTCCATTAATCGGGGTAAATGTACGGGTTAAAGGAAAGGATATCGGTACAGCTACTGATTTTAATGGATATTATGAATTACCCAATGTCAATGAAAACGATGTCTTAGAATTTTCTTATATCGGTTACATTAGTCATGAGGAAACGGTTAATGGACGCAAAGAAGTAAATGTGGTTCTCAAGACGGATGCTCAGACCCTCGATGAAGTAATTGTTGTGGGATATGGAAGTCAAAAAAAGGTCAATGTTTCGGGTGCGGTTGATTATATCGATGCCAAAGAAATTCAGGAACGACCAGTAGCCAATGTCATGCAAGGATTGCAAGGGATGAGTCCAGGTCTCAATATCAATTATGCGGGTGGTCAACCTGGAGCCAAACCTACCATTAATATTAGGGGATTTACTTCTATTAATGGAGGGAATCCATTATTGATTATCGATGGAGTCGCTTCAGCCTATGACGACTTGTTAAGAATAAACCCCAATGATATTGAGTCTTTTTCGGTATTGAAAGATGCTGCCTCTGCGGCTATTTACGGTGCTCGAGCTGCCTTTGGCGTGATTTTATTGACCACCAAATCGGGTAAGGATGGGAAGAATTCCATATCGTATAATAGTTTTGTGGCTTGGGGTAAACCTACGGTACTGCCAGAACCTATTACTGATCCCTATATTTTTAGTCGAGTTAAAGAAACATCGACAGATAATACGCCTTGGGATTATGTGAATTATTCCGATGAACATTTTCGATGGGCCAAAGAACGCTCAGATGATCCAAGCATAGAAGATATCCGATTAGATCCTTCAGATCCAACGAAATGGGCATATATGGGAGATAACAATTGGTATGATTATTTTTTACATAATTCAAGTGTGTCCCAAAATCATAACCTTTCTTTTAGTGGTGGACTTCGAACTGAAAATGGAAAGTCTATAAATTACTATCTATCTGGTGATTGGTCTACTGAAAATGGATTAAATAAACTGGCGGACGATTATTATAATAGATACGGGATTCGAGGAAAATTGGATTTTACACCATTGCCTTGGTTAAATCTAAATAACAATGCCTCATTGTATCAAACAGAGCGTATCAATCCTTTGACCAATATTGTAGAGTTATATGATTTATATCCAACTGATGTGGTTGAAAATCCCGATGGCACTTGGGCCAACACTGATGCTGGTAAATTTGCTGCTCGATTGATCGATGGCGGACATAATAACAATGAAGTGTTTGGTTTTCAAAATATCACAGGGGTAAAAGCTAGTTTTTTTGATGATGCCTTGGTTTTAAATAGCCGATTGAGTATTAAGAAAGAATTGTGGTCTTATAATGCCATTGGAACAAAGTATCAGATTGGTTACGGACCAGATGATGTTCGAACTGAGGGAGGAAATGGTTATGTCAGTGAAACCTCAGGAACACTACACAATACCATTGTGGATCTATATGGTAGTTATACCAAGACCATGGGGAACCATACCTTTACTGTATTGGCAGGTGCCAATCAAGAAGATTATACCTATAGTTATTTATACGGATATCGAGACAATCTCATTTCTTCCACCCTACCATACTTGGCCTTGACTAGTGGTGATCCTAAGATCAACGCATATTATAGTTCTTATGCGACACAAAGTCTATTTGGACGACTCAATTATAATTTGTTAGATAAATATATGGTGGAAGTAAATGGTCGCTACGATGGATCATCAAGGTTTCCAGAGAACAGCCGATGGGGTTTCTTTCCATCAGTATCTGCAGCATGGGTTGTTTCTCAAGAAGATTTTGTGAGCAGTTGGTTGACGGATCGTCATCATTTAAAGTTGAGATTGTCATATGGAGATTTGGGTAATCAAGCCGTGGGTAATTTCAATTATATTCAGACTTTGTCTACGGGAACATCGCCTTATATAGTAGATGGAAAGCAGTCCATTGTTATTTCAGGTGGAGCCCCTTCATTGCAGATCGATCCATACAATTATACATGGGAGCGAGTTACTACCCTAAATTTTGGATTAGACGCTGGGTTTTTTGAGGGCAAATTGCAAGCGGTATTCGATGTTTACAATAGAAAAACCATCGGAATGTTGACAGCAGGACAAGAATTGCCAGCGGTACTGGGTACTTCAGTTCCCCAACAAAATACCGCCGATTTGGAAACCAAAGGATGGGAAGTGGCTCTGACTTATAGAGATGCTATTGATATAGGTAATAAACCATTGGATTATGGATTTAAATTTATTATGTCTGATTCTCGATCGTGGATTACTAAGTTTAAAAATGATCTTAATTCATTCTCCAATTGGCGAGAAGGTCAAGAAGTTGGTGAGATATGGGGCTTGGTTAACGATGGTTTGTTTGAATCAGAAGCCGAGATTGAGCAATTGGATGAAACAGATATCGTTCCATGGGGAGCATTATCTATTGTACCAGGCTGGCCAAAATATGTTGATCAAGACGGCAACGGAAAAATAGAAAGAGGAACATCAACCGATGATCCTAAGGATTATGTGAAGATTGGCAACAGTTCTTCGAGATATCGAATAGGTACTGAAATGAATTTGTCTTGGAACAACATCGATTTTTCATTGTTTTTGCAAGGTGTTTTAAAACGAGATTACTATCCGAGACGATTCTTGTATTGGGGACCATACCAACAACCCTATGGCAATGTTTATCCGTGGAATCTTGATTATTACAGAGGATCAGCGGATTCCGAGAATCTTAGAAGTCAGCATTCTCAGTCTTATATCGACGCCGGATTAGCCGATGCAAATACCGATGCAAGTTTCCCAATCATCCAATCGTGGTTGGCCGACAATAACTATGGAACTGGTTTGGATATTTCTCAGACGGGTTATATGCAAAACGGAGCTTATCTGCGTGTGAAAAATTTGTCAATAGGCTATACATTGCCACAAGAGTGGACAGATCAGTTAAAAATTTCAAGATTTAAATTGTACATCACTGGAGAAAACATATATGAATTTTCACCGATAAAATACTTTTTGGATCCCGAGGCAGTGGAAATTTTGGCTGGGAATATTTATCCTATCCAACGTAAAATATCTATCGGTCTTAATATTAACTTCTAAACTAATTGAAATGAAATATTTAAATCAACTTATCATATCATTAATACTGATGCTGTCACTGATGAGCTGTGACAAAGATTTTTTAAATAAATATCCGCAAACCGCGATTTCTCCTGAAGCCTTTTTTAAATCGGAAGAAGATTTGAAGCTTTATATCGATGGTTTAATCTCCCTTCCCGATAAATATACTTATCAGTCTGAACAAGGGACGGATAATACGGCGACTACTGGTGCAGTAGAGATCAAGATCTTAATGACAGGTAGTCCTTCTGCTGAAACCATCACTGGTGGGTGGTCTTGGGGACGACTTAGGGATATTAACTATTTTTTGGATAATGTAGATAAAGCCGAGGTGGACCCAGTGGTCAAGAATCATTACATCGGTTTGGCTAGATATTATAGAGCTATTTTTTATTATAGTAAGGTAAAGCGGTATTCCGATGTGCCTTGGTATTCCACTACATTAAATACCAGTGATGTTGAGGGGTTGAACAAGCCACGTGATCCAAGAGTATTGGTGGTAGATAGTATTATGGCCGACTTGGATTTTGCATATAAAAACGTAAAGGCCGATGTGCCATCGGGTTCTCCTGGAAAATGGGCCATAGCCACTGAATACACTCGAATAGCACTATATGAAGGTTCATGGAGAAAATATCACACTGAGCTTAAATTGGAGTCTACATCCAATACATTTTTTCAAAAAGCTATTGAAATAGGATCAGCCATTATGGATAGTAATGAATTTCAAATTCACAATACGGGCAATCCAGAAACTGATTATTTCGATTTGTTTAATAGTCAGGATTTGCAAAGTAATCCAGAGATTATCTTACCCCATATTTTTGATACAGATTTAGGGCATGGTAGTAATGTGACCTCTATCTTTACCGATTATGAACAAAGTCCTACGAGAAATTTAGTTCACACTTATCTAATGATTGATGGGAGTCGATTTACCGATCTACCCAATTTTGATGAAATGACTTTTGTCGAGGAATTTCAAAATAGAGATCCTAGAATGTTGGCCAGTTTGTCCTATCCCGGTTGGGAAAATAAAGGCAGTCGCTATATTCAGCGGTTAAATAAAAACTTTACAGGCTATCATCAAATTAAGGGCTATGGCAATTCAGTAGATGAGTTATTCAACCAAAGTTATGACTTTCCCGTACTTCGATATGCAGAAGTATTGCTTATGGTGGCCGAAGCCCATGCCGAGATTAATACAATCAACCAGTCTATTTTGGATCGTACTATAAATCAGATTCGCAGTCGGGCAGGATTGCCAGATTTAAATCTTGTTGAAGCAAATGCTGATATTGATCCAATAATTAGTGCGAGATACCCCAATGTAAGTGGAGCTAATACTGGAGTTATTTTGGAGATAAGAAGAGAGCGTCGAGTGGAATTAGTGTTTGAAGGACAACGGTTTGATGATATCAATCGATGGGAAGTAGGTGAGTTGTTTGCTGACATCCCTAAGGGAATGTACTTCCCAGGCTTAGGTAAATATGATATGTCTGGCGATGGATACCCAGATATAGAATTGATAAGCAAAGACAATGACATTCCTTTTGAGGATGAAAAAGAAAAAAATGCTTTGGGACAAACTCTTATATATTATCGGGTGAGTACCATTCAAGATGGATCAGGTACAGTCTATTTAGAAAATGGTGTCAACGGTGGGCCTATTATTACGGAAAGTACGGAACGTCAATTTCTAAAACCACAGTATTATTACCGACCTATTCCACAACCTCAGGTATTGTTAAATAATAACTTGGAGCAAATGTTTGGATGGTAATGGATAGAAGACATATGTTAACCCAGTCTGGTATGGTCTTGGCTTCGTCTTTTTCAGGAGGTATGGCTATTTCAGATCTCTATAAAAAAAAGAACAAGCCGATTTTAAAAGTTTGTCATGTGACCGATGTGCATATCCGGCCTGAAGACAATGTACCTCATCGGGCAAAACAATGTATACGGGACATAGGAAATCATTCCATTGATTTTTTCTTAAATGGAGGTGATTCCATCCACGATGCTTCATATGCCGATGTGGGAAAACAACGAGTGCTCGATCAATGGCTGAAATGGGATGAATGGTCTGCAGAAATATCTGATTTTGAAATCTACAGTTGTTTGGGCAACCACGATATGTGGTGGGCTGCACCTTCCAAGTACGATGCGATGTATGGAAAGGCTTATGCCGTAAGTAGACTTAAAATACCTAATCGCTATTATTGGTTTGAGAAAAAAGGCTGGCATTTTATTATTTTAGACAGCAATAATGAAAATGTAACCTTGGACTCTGAACAATGGAATTGGTTGGTGGACTTACTCGAAACCTGGCCCGCCAACACACCAGTGGTTATTATGTCTCATTATCCCATATTGGGAGTGACCCACCATTATGTGGGCGGCCAGCATGGTGATTTCAAAAAATTGACTGCATTGTTTTATAAGCATCGAGACAAGGTGAAATTTTGTTTAAGTGGACATCAGCATATGTTGGATGTAACCAGGTACAACGGCATATATTATTTTTGTAACGGGGCCTTAAGTGGATATTGGTGGGGCAAAGGCGATAATGAATCTGCCGGCCCAGGGTATTATCTTCAAACTCCTCCAGGATTTGCTATTTTGGAGTTGTACAACGATGGACATTTTGTAAACACCTATTATCCCCATACTTTTTAAAATATTTTTCATGAAAATTCTAACTTGTATCCTATTAGTTCTCCATGTCAATGCTTTGTGGGCTCAAGAAGCGGTGCGAAAAACGGTATTTATTATAGCTGATGGTATTTCGAGAGATGTAATTCAAAAAGTATCTACACCATATTTGGATGAGATAGCAGATCAAGGGCGATTTTTACCTGCTTATGTGGGTGGCGATGCTGATGGATATTCAGTGACACCAACTATTTCGGCGGTGGGGTACAATAGTCTGATAACGGGTACATGGGCCAATAAACACAATGTATGGGGCAATAGTATTGTCGATCCTAATTACCATTATTGGACTTTGTTTCGATTGCTCAAACACAATAATCCAAGTTTGACTGCTGCGGTTTATTCAACATGGTTGGACAATAGAACCAAGTTGATAGGTGAAGGTTTGCAGGCGAACAATGGTTTATTGTTGGATGATTATTATGATGGTTTGGAATTGGATACCGTCCATTATCCACACAGCGATCCTACCTATATTCAACAAATCGATGAGAAAGTAGCTAGGGAGGCAGCGAATAAGATTCGCAAAAATGGTCATGATCTTACTTGGGTTTATCTACAGTATACCGATGACATGGGGCATGCTTTCGGTGATTCTCCTGAGTTTATTGAATCTATAAAAGTCATGGATCGTCAAATTGGATTGATTTGGCAGTCCGTGAAGCAGCGAATGAAAGATTACAATGAGGATTGGTTAATCGTGGTAACGACTGACCATGGTCGCGATGCCAAAACAGGTAAGGATCACGGTGGTCAGTCTGAACGTGAACGATCGACTTGGGTGGTTACAAATTATAAAAATATCAATTCATATGGTCATCAACAAGTGTTGGGCGTAGTGGATATTTATCCATCTATTGCTCGCTTTATGAATTTGACTATACCTAAGGCAGTAAAAATGGAAGTAGATGGAGTTCCATTTATTGGTCCTGTTGAAGCTAGTCATCTGAAAGTTGACAAATCTAAAACTGAATTACTTTTAACATGGAAATCTTATGGTGATGCCGGTAAGGGGAAGGTTTGGTTGTCTACTGAGAATAAGTATAAAGAGGGTAAGCCGGATTTATATCTGTTGGCTGATGAAGTTAATCTTAATGATGAGCAAGTTGCGATTCCAATTGATGAGATACCCTCGTCTTTTTACAAAGTGGTGTTGGAAACCGACCATCAATATTTAAATTATTGGGTGCAGCCTTAAAATATTTGACTTATCGTTTAAGATGAAAATTTCAGTGTGCGTATTTTATAATAGGTAAAAATTGGTTTTACTTCAAATTACTTCACTTTAGCAGAATGATTATTCACAAATAGTGCATCAATGAGGGATAATTCTATTTGATTTTTTCACTATAATATAGACCTTGGTAGGTATTATTTTCAAATATGGATTTATGGCCATGGCTCTGTGTTTGCGCAAACATAAATTCAACTTACGAAACAAATGCGTATATTTAATTCCATAGTTTTGATATCCATTTTTTTGTAATAAAAAGCCAATGCCTTGACCGCTAAACCCTACCAAAGAATATCTTCCATTGACGCACTACGTGGATTTGATATGTTAATGATCATTTTCTGTGATCAATTTTTTCGATATTTAAACAGAGGAGTCGACACTCCATTAACCGCTTTTTTGGCGAGGCAATTTACCCATCCAGAATGGTATGGATTTCATTTTTATGATATAGTTATGCCGTTGTTTTTATTTGTTGTGGGTGCAGTGATTCCCTATTCACTTTCGAGAATTAAGGATGGATCGTCAGATTTAAAGCCCGTATACCAACGGTTGTTGCGGCGATTTGTGATACTGTTTATATTGGGCTGGATCGTACAGGGAAATTTATTGGCATGGGATAGCAATACTTTTAAAATATTCAGCAATACGCTACAGGCCATTGCCGTGGGCTATGTCGCATCATCTCTGGCATATTTACATTTGAAACCCAAGGCTAGGTATATTATGTTTGCGCTTTGTCTCTTGATATATGCGGTTATATTAACGTTGCCCAGCGTACCCGAATTTGGACGCAGTGTACTACGACCCGATCAAAATTTTGCAATTTATTTTGATAGACTCATCATGGGAGGTTGGGACGATGGCACGCAATATACATGGTTATTGACAGGATTTGGTTTTACAGCTACTACTTTGTCTGGAATGTTTGCCGGTGAGTTAATCCGTTCCTCTTTACCTAGGCCGAAGGTGGCTCAATATTTATTCCTTATTGGAATAGCAGGTATTGCATTGGGCTTAATATGGGGTATATGGCATCCTATAGTCAAGAAATTATGGACGAGTTCATTTGTGTTATTCCTTTCAGGGATTTGCTTTGTATTGTTGGCTATTTTCTATTATGTTATTGATGTGAAGGGCTATAATAAATGGATATTTCCGCTAAAAGTTATCGGGATGAATGCAATAACAGCATACGTACTGTCTCATGTGATTTCATTTTCAGACATTGCAGATGATGTTCTTTTTGGTTTAGAGTCGTTTGTTCCTGCTTTTTACCCCCTCATTAAAGCTACTGGTGGATTTTTAATATTATATGCTTTATTGTGGTATATGTATAAAAATAAAACTTTTGTCAAGGTTTAGGGGAGACAATTGCATTATTCTATAAGTTTAATATTCTAAGTCTTTAGCTATGAGGGTAAATGGTTATTAAAATATCATTAATTCGTAATTTTATATAGATCTATATCTATGGTTATTGTATATATTTGAATGTATGTATTTTACAATAATTGAAAATAATAAGATGAGGATTTCTAAAACCATTGCGCTTTTATTAAGCTGTATTTTAACGGGCTATATAGCCACAGCACAAGAATTTTTACCTACTGAATATCCAGACAGAATAATACTAACTTTTGGTGATGCTGATGCTAACTTGGCTGTAACTTGGAGGACAGATGGTTCTGTGAGTGAGGGCATAGTGGAAATCGCCAAAGCCGATGGGAATCCAGATTTTGTAAGAGATAAGAAGTCATACAAAGCTAAGATTACTCCCTATGATGAAGCAGGGGTGAAGGCCAACTATTTTTCATTGGTCATGGATGATTTAGAACCCAATACTTTATATGCTTACCGAGTCGGTAGTGAAGAACGATGGAGTGAATGGTTTCAAACCACTACCCCTTCCGATGAGGTGGCACCATTTTCATTCTTGTATTTTGGTGATGCACAAAACGACCTAAAGTCAATGTGGTCACGAACCATTCGCCAGGCCAATCTTCATGGTAAAAAAGTAAATTTCATGATCCATGCTGGTGATTTGGTGAATCGTGGTGTAAATGATAATGAATGGGGAGAGTGGTTTTATGCCGGAGGATGGTTGTACGGAATGATTCCCAGTATAGCTACACCTGGAAATCATGAATATTACAAAGATGAAAACGATAATCGCAAGTTGACTCCTCTATGGCAACCTACTTTTGAAAATCCTATGAACGGTCCCAAAGGTTTGAAAGAATCTGTGTATTTTGTAGATTATCAAGGTTGTCGATTTATTTCTTTCAATACCCAAGGCTTATTCGCTGATCCAGAAAATTCTCCACAACCAAAATGGTTGGATTCCGTATTGGCCAATAATGATCAAAAATGGACCATCGTTACAATGCACCATCCAGTATATTCTTCTGGTTATGGACGAGATAATGAAGAATTGAGAAATCTTCTAAAGCCGATGTTTGAAAAATACGATGTGGACTTAGTACTGCAAGGACATGACCACGCCTATGGAAGAGGGGGTAATGTACCTGTAGGATTAAAGAATAGAAATATCGATGGTCCGGTTTATGTAGTTTCTGTGAGTGGACCCAAAATGTATAATCTGTCACTAGGAGATTGGATGGACCGTGGCGCAGCAAGTCGTCAATTGTATCAGTTAATCGATGTTTCTGCCGACACCATTCACTATGCATCCTATACTACTTCTGGTGAATTATACGACGAGTTTGAGCTTATAAAAAGAGATCATCAAAAGTTATTTATCGATCATGCGGCCAATGCCGAGCTTGAGGAGGCCCTATATCCACCTATGAGATACCAAGAGCGATTTGAGGACAAGGATTGGAAAGAGTTTAACGATCGGTTGAAGGAATACAAAGCCAAGAAAAGTCAAGATCAATAAAATGAGAAGATTTGTCGGATTATAAACAGTAGTTTTTTTAGCTGACTTACTGATATAAATAAAAGAGAGGGCATAAATTTTATAATTTATGCCCTCTCTTTTATTTATACCGATGGTTGAATTCTTTATATCGGTCCTTGCTTTTAGTATTAATTCCTTACTTCATGGTATTTCCACTGGGTAACTCAATGACTGTTAGATTTTTAAAATGAATTTCTGCACCCTCACTTTCAAGACACATATAACCTTTGCGTTGAGAAGATTGGGCAATTCCATTGACAAATTTTCCGTTGACCGATAGCTTTATTACCCCATCTACACATACTACATCATAGGTATTCCATTCGCCTTTGGGTTTACATCGATTTTCTATGGATTTGCTTCGCCTTCCACGAGGATTGTCAGGCAGGGTTTCAACCCCACCTACACCAAACAATTCACCGTGAACATAGGCTATAGGAGGTCGGACACCGTCTTTGGTATTGATTTCAACCCAATCCAATTCTAGCATCTGTACTTCAACCCCATCTGGCAATCTATTTTTACCTGGTTCGGCATTGCTCCACATAAACATACCTGAGTTGCCACCGGCTTCCATATGCTTCCACTCGACATGGAGGATATAGTTTTCAAAGTGTCGTTGGCTTCTAACTACACCTATTGGATCACCACTACATATGAGGATACTGTCTTCCAAACGCCAAGTTGCTGGTGTGGTATTGACATTGAACCAAGAGATGGTTTCTTTCTCTATAGGCTGTAGGTCAAGGCTGGAGTTGAGAGGCAGAACTTCTCCAAATTGAAATAATTCAGTCTGGGATTCAGCTATTTGTATAAAACTGGCTAAGATTATACTGGTAATGAATATTTTATATACCATAATTTACAATACTTTAGTTTGACCCGGAATGGCTATAGGATGATGGGGAACTTTAAGATCCCATGAGTAATCTTCTATTTTGGGTCCTAGGCTAATTTCAGAATTTATGGCTTCTTCCCAAGTTATTTCGCTTCCACTATACCCCACCATACGACCGAGTACTGCCAACATCGAGCTATTGGCCATCCAAGTCCCGTTGTTAATGGGTTGGTTATTCCTTATGGCTTGAAATAATTCGTCGTGCTGGGTCTGGTACATATTGTTGCGTTCACCACTATAAGACCATGAATTTTTTCCCGATATTTCCCATTTTCTACCCAAGGCAATGTGTGCATATCCTTCAGATCCAAAAACATCTACGGTGTTCTTGCCAGTACATTTGGATTGTTGTCGAGTAAATAAATATCCTTTTACATCGTTTTCGTAATCGTATTCAATGGCAAAATGGTCAAATACATTGCCGTAAATTGGATCGGTTCTTTTTTGTCTTCCTCCAGTGCCGATGGCTTTTATTGGGGTTTTATCTCCCATAGCCCAGGCCAATAGATCAAGACTGTGAACGGATTGTTCACTTATAAAGTCACCAGATAACCAGTCGTAATACAACCAATTTCGCAGATGATATTCCATATCTGTCCATTCTGGTTTTCTGGGTTTAGACCATAATTCTCCACCATAACGAGTAGTGGTTACACTTCTGATTTCACCGACATCACCGGCTAAAATTCTTTCGTATATAGCTCGGTTGGATACGTCATATCTAAAGCAGAATCCACAGACAATAGACAGCTTTTTGGCTTCGGCATCTCTTGCAGCTGCCAATACTTTGCGCACTCCTGGAGCATCAATGGCAACGGGCTTTTCACAAAAAACATGCTTGCCGGCCTTAATAGAAGCGGCTAGATGATCAGGTCGAAAGCAAGGTGGAGTGGTAAGGATAACTACGTCTACGCCAGAATCAATTACTTTTTGATAGGCATCAAATCCAATAAATTTATGACTGTCTGAAACTTTTAATTTCTCAGGGTTTTCCTCTTTCAATGCTTCGTAAGCCGTCTCCAGCTTGTCTAAGAAAATATCTCCCATAGCCGTTAATTCCACATTGGGATCGGCATTCATTGCCTGAGCAGCTGCTCCAGTGCCTCGTCCACCGCAGCCGATTAATCCTACTTTTAATATTTTGGTTTTGCTGGATTGAAATAAATCAATATTGGGTAATATAGAACTTCCGATGGCCATCGCACCAGAAGATTTAATAAAATGGCGTCTTGTGGTATCCATACATTATTTTTTGCTTGTATTAATCCCATGAATTTAATAAAATATTGACTGGAAGAAAATTTATTGTGAGTACATTTTTAAAATGTGTGAGCGCAAACATATTTTAAAGCCTATTTGCAGTTTAAATTATTATGGCTAGAAATTGTTTTTTCATTGTTGTGACCATGAATTTGCTTAATCTCTTATGAAGTAAACATGTGAAGATTTATATAATTTTATAGTCTTTTGTTCTTATCTAGGGAATATTTCACGATGTATACTGGGATTTGTCTTGGTGTTGTAAGGATAATCCTATATATTTATTTTATTGTATAAACAATTAAATATAATAGTATGGGAATGGTTAAAGACTTCAAAGATTTTGCAATAAAGGGAAATATGGTCGATATGGCCATTGGTATCGTTTTAGGTGCCGCCTTTGGTACTGTGGTTAAATCATTGGTGAGTGATGTAGTTACACCTATAGTAGCTTCCATTTTTAAAATGCCTGATTTTGCCAATTTGTTTTTTGTGCTCAGAGCTCCTGAGACATTGCCTGAAGGAGTTGCCAGTGTTGGTGACATAACATCACTACAAGAGTTGCGAGATGCCGGTGGGGTTGCTCTAGCTTACGGAAGTTTTATAAATGCCGTCATTGCTTTTATCATTGTAGCTTTGGCTTTATGGGTTATCGTTCGAGCAATTAATAAATTGAAGAAAGAGGAAGAAGCACCAGCTCCTGCCCCTGCAGGACCATCAGAATTGGATGTATTGTTAGAAATACGCGATTCCTTGAAAAAGTAAATATTGGAAAAAGGGAGGATAATTCCTCCCTTTTTTATTATGAGTATCGGTCTATTATATCGTTAAATCCTAGAATTTAAGAGTGTTTCCAATTAACTATTGATTTCTGATTTTATTTATTGAGGATTTGACCTATCAACATTTGAGATAAGGTATTTGGGAGTCTTTAAAGGGAGGTAATATGAATTTCTAATCATTTCACCTCTCTGGATTAGGATTATTTTGCCATGGCGAGTTTGCGCAAATCTAGTGGCATTTTTTCAATGGCATAGCGAAGTGCGGTACGGGGCATGGTATTTTTGTGTGTCATCACATATTCGAAAACTTCTTTCTCTCTGTGTTTACTATAGCCTTTTAACATCCACCCATAACCTTTTTGGACCATGTCCTCTTCGTCATTGCGCAAGATATCGGCCAGCTGAATACATTTTGCGAAATATATATTTTTTCGAGAAGGAAGAATAAGAGATACAGCTGCTGCCCTCCTCATCCATAAATTTTCTGATTTGGCCCAAGTATCGAGCCGGTGAATGTAATCGGGATATTTAAGCAAAAATGAACCGATAGCCCGAGTACACAAAGAGTCGCATGTAGCCCAATTGTCAATATTTTCTTCCACCCATTTCTGAAATATTTCAAAGTCTTCAACGACATAATCTTTTCTCATATAAAAGGCAATATCTGCTGCGATAATGGCTTCCTCGATATATCCTGTAGCCATGAGTTGGGTACAAATATCATAGATGGTCAATCTGTCTTCAGTTTTTAATGATTCATAGATTTCCACACTTAGACCATGGATTAATGGAGCTTTAACTCCAAATGTTTTGATGTCGCTCTTAAAATAATAGGCTGTTTTTTTCTTCCCTTTTTCACTGCTCCAGGTGTGGAGTTGTTCTCTTATCGATTCTAATACCATCTGCATAACCTATTCTTTTCCCTAAAAATAATCGCTTTAATGAATTTCTGATAATTTATTTCCGGTTAAACCAAAGGTCGATTTACGAACATTGGTTGCCTATTGGGTAATTTTGCTCCATCATTTATATATTACATTGTTATTTTACATCAGAACTTTATTCACTAATTTTGAATATTAATAAAAATATACTGATTTTATTATGGTGAATTATACATTAATCCATTGATGCTAAAATATTTAAATCATATAAAATATATTTACAACAAAATATCCTAATGACTTTAGGGAAATTCAAATATTTCATGGGGCTATTATTTAATTATTTCTTAAAACGTTAAATAATAGAAAGCTAAGTCATTAATATAAGTTAGAATCGCTTTTTTATAAGATTTATACGATATTAGATAAGTACGCCTACGATGATCCTAAAACATAAATTATGTTTCTATTTAAAACGCTAAGAACTTTTCTAAGGGATAAAGATTACCAAGACCTCTTAATTACTACAACCATTATCATAGGATTGGGTGGAATAGCCTATCATTATATTGAAGGATGGAGTTGGATTGATTCTATTTATTTTTCTATAATCACGCTAACCACCATTGGCTATGGTGATTACTCTCCTCAAACCGATATGGGCAAGATATTCACCATTTTCTATATACTCATTGGCGTTGGTGTCATTTTGGGCTTTGTCAATACGGTTTTCAATCACTATACCAATATGAAAACTGACCAGAAAAATTCACAGAAAACGGATTAAAATAAATCAACTCCCTCATCTACAAATTGTAGTAATACCAAAAATGATTTTCCTGCTCTTATCAATAGGTAATTAGAATTTCTACTAAAAGGATTGCTAATGTATCACTAAGAATTTTTTGAAACCTCTATGTTGTCCTTTTTCATCCTTTATCTTTACAAAATACATTCCTTGAGGCCAATTGGAGACCTTCAATTCAATGGTATTTTTAGAATATTCTCTACGCAATATTAAACGACCGGTAACATCGTATATATCTAATTTTAATCCGTTATACTTGCTTTGAATATATACTATATCCCGACTTGGATTGGGAAAAATATCAATTTCATCTTTAAAAGTGACCGGAGTTTCACTGGACAAAACATCAGATTTAAAAACTCTGCTCTTGCCATCATCAGTTTTAAAGTCCAATAATGCAGACCAAGCTAAACCTATAATAGCTTCATAATTTTGTTGAATCACGGGGTGAATAATATCTGAAAAATTAAAATCAAGCACTGGTTTCTCTTCATAAATAGCCATATAGGAAACTAATCCAGCCAAAAAATAGAGATTAGCCCGCCCATGAGGTGCATCATCTTCATATAACGATGTAAAGGCCACATCATCCTTCAGTATTTCTTTACGAATACGGTGAATTATAGGACCTACAGGAATCATAAAAATAGAGGATGCTGATCTACTTTCCAATAGAGCGTCGTGATACTTAATCCACCAATCGTGAAAACTCCCATTGGTATACTCATCATAGGCCAACCACTCCGATTCTGATGGCGGAAATCCATTGTTTAAATATCCCGCCATATCGGGCCAATTCTCATAAATATAAAAATGAATGGAATCACTTTGATTCTCCACCCAGTCGACAATATCTTGAGTAGCCGATATCGGAGACACTCCAGGGTCGGTAGGATAATCTAGATCGGGATCTTGCCATTGCATGAAATTTCCCGCTGTCATTAAAATAGTATTGATATTTGCCTGAGCAAAAGATTCGATATCGGAATCCCACAATCCTGGGACCTCATCATATCCCCACTGTGACATAGGGGGTAATTGTGCATGTTGAGGAAGAAATCCATACTGCCCTCCAGCTGCGTATTGATGCCCTCCTTGTTGCGCCAATTTTCCAATCCAATGAGGAACAGTGGTCTCATCACTAGGTGTTTCAATTTTTGGTGGTCGATGATCGATCAAACTATGACCAAAAATAAAATTCCTAATTTCTACACCTTGTCCATAGAGGGCGGATGCACACAATGATATCCACATCAAAACAGAAAACCTTTTGACACTGACATTTGATATGGCTATTAAACCCTGTATCCAATACGACATAAGAAGTAAAATTATGATCTAATTAATATTCAAGCCCTGAAATAAGCCATATTGCAGTTGCCTTCACTCAACCGAAAAACATTAGAAATTTTATTCTAGTATTGATTTAAGTCATATATGATAAACAATAATATATCAATTGTATATATATACTTATTTCAATTATAGCATTAAACATAGAATGATAGACATTCTACTCCCCTTTTTCTTTTTCTACTTCGAAAAATTCTACAAATTCTCCTAAGGTCATGCTACCGATATCTCCTTTTCCCTGCATCCGTACGGAAACCGCTTTTTCTTCTTGCTCTTTTTCACCAATGATAAGCATAATGGGGATTTTCTGCATTTCAGCCTCTCTGATTTTTTTACCGATGGTTTCATTTCTAAAATCTACCTTACCAGTAATATCTTTTTTAGCCAATTCATTTACTACAGATTGACCGTAATCATTAAAGACTTCAGACACGGGAATCACCACAAATTGCTCTGGGGTCAACCAAAGAGGGAATTTCCCAGCAGTGTGCTCAATCAATATAGACATAAAGCGTTCCATACTGCCAAAAGGCGCCCTGTGAATCATTACCGGTCGATGAGATTGATTGTCCGATCCAATGTATTCCAATTCAAATCGCTCAGGCAAATTATAATCCACTTGGATGGTACCCAACTGCCAAGATCTACCGATAGCATCTTTTATCATAAAATCCAACTTGGGACCGTAAAAGGCTGCTTCACCGATCTCTGTTACTGTTTTCAATCCCACTTCCTCTGTTGCATCAATGATGGCTTGTTCGGCAGCATCCCAATTCTCAGTAGAGCCGAGATATTTTTCAGGTGTGGCGGGATCTCTTAAAGATATTTGAGCTGTAAATTCATAAAAGCCCATTTTATCCAAGACTACCTTGGTTAAATCCAATACATTTAAAAATTCTTCTTTCAACTGGTCTCTAGTACAAAATATGTGGGCATCATCTTGGGTAAATCCCCTTACCCGGGACAATCCATGTAATTCACCACTTTGCTCATATCGATACACAGTACCAAACTCTGCGATTCGAATAGGCAATTCTTTATAGGAATGAGGTCTATTATTGAATATTTCACAATGGTGAGGACAATTCATCGGTTTCAATAAAAACTCTTCATTGTCTTTAGGAGTTTTTATAGGCTGGAAACTATCTTCTCCGTATTTGGCATAATGACCAGAAGTCACATACAATTCCTTTTTACCTATATGAGGAGTAGTCACCATCTTATACCCCCTTTTCTCTTGTTCGTCTTTTAAGAACTTTTGCAAACGCTCTCTGATGGCTTGACCTTTGGGCAACCAAATAGGAAGGCCAGCGCCCACTCGATCAGAAAACATAAACAATTCCAACTCCGCTCCCAGCTTGCGATGATCGCGTTTTTTGGCTTCTTCCAACAGAGCCAAATGTTGAGTTAATTCTTTTTGTTTGGGAAAACTTATGCCGTATACCCGAGTCAACATCTTTCTTTTTTCATCACCCCTCCAGTAGGCACCAGCTACTTTAAGTAACTTTACGGCCTTGATACTTCCGGTGTTGGGTATATGTGGACCTTTACATAGATCGGTGAATCCTCCTTGAGTGTAAAAAGTTATTTGACCATCTTCGAGACCGTCTATTAATTCCAATTTATACTCATCACCCTTTTCCTCAAAATACTTAATAGCATCGGCTTTGCTTACTTCTTTTCTGACATATTCATTTTTCTGTCTAGCCAGTTCCAACATTTTTTTCTCAATCGCTGGCAAATCATCCAAAGACAGAGATTCTTCCCCAAGATCGATATCGTAATAAAACCCTTGGTCGATAGCTGGTCCGATTCCAAATTTAACCCCGGGATAGAGTGCTTCAACTGCTTCAGCAAATAAATGGGCAGAAGAATGCCAAAAAGTAGATTTTCCCTCATCTTCATTCCAGGTATTAAATACAATTGTACCATTGGTTTCGATAGGCAAACCGGTATCTTGGGTTTGTCCATTAAAGGAAACAGAAAGCACATTCCTCGCCAACCCTTCACTTATGGATTTGGCTACATCCAGACCACTAATGCCTGCTTCATACTCCCGAATACTACCATCGGGAAATGTCAATTGTATCATATATCTCAGATCTACTTAAAAAATAATCATGCAAAAATAGGATTTGCAGTTCAGATTTAAGGGTAAAATCCCATGTATTTCAGAATAACCACAAAATTTAATAAAGTCTACTCAAACTATTTAAATCTCATCCACATCATGGATGAAAGTAAAAAATAAAAAAATAGACATTGGCATAATAAAAAATGAAAAAAATCTATCCTGTTAAAAGGCATCAATGACCAACTAAAATACTTAATTCTACTTCTATTTAATCATAATCCAATGTATTATTATACAAATCGCATTAAATACCAATACACAGTGAAATGTATTTACATTGTTTAAAAAATTCTTCTTCAACTTCTTTAAACGAATGTGATAATCATGCATCTATATAAAAAACCAATCGCATGCAGAAGTTTACATTTTGTCTATCATTGACACTCCTGTTTTTATCCAATATCCTCTATGGTCAAAATAGAGGAGAGATTAATGGGATTCTCTTGGCTAAAGATACCAAGGAGCCTTTAGGATTCGCCACCGTAACCGTTTACAAAGCATTAGACACAACCATCATTGACTATGCTTTGACCAATGACGACGGATCTTTTGAAATGAAACGATTGCCGTTAAATCAAGAATTGAGAATGATTATTTCATTTTTGGGATATGAACCGGTAAAAGAAAATTTCACATTATCCGATCCTCCTGTGAAGAATATGGGCAAGGTGTCAATGGAAACATCCTCCAATCAATTGGAAGAAATTTTGATAGAAGCGGAAAGACCTCCAATAGTATTTAAAAAAGATACCATTGAATTCAATGCAGCTTCCTTTAAAACAAGGGATGGTGCCACGGTAGAAGAATTGGTCAAAAAACTGCCGGGTGTAGTAGTGGACAACGATGGCAACATAACCGTTGATGGACGTGCTGTGACTAAAGTAAGAGTAGATGGCAATGAGTTTTTTGGTGGAGACCCCAGGGTAGCCCTTAGAAATTTGACCAGCAGTATGATAGCCAAGGTTCAAATAAGTGACGACAGAGAAGAAGATCCTCAGCAACTATTGGCCGATGATGAAGTCAACAAAGTAATCAATCTCAAACTCAAGAAGGAAGCGAAAATGAAGGCATTTGGAAAATTATATGCCGGTGCTGGAAACAAAGATAGATTTGAGGTCGGAGGGATTGTCAATTCATTTAGAGGTAAATATCAAATTAGTCTTTTGGGCTACTATAACAACTTGAAAAAAACCAACCTATCCATGGAAGAGGTTTTGAGTATGGGAGGGTTCAATCAAAGCAGATCACGTGGTGGTTCATCTTCTATTAATGGAATCGATTTCGGAACAGGCGACACTGGTTTTCCCAAATCTCTATTGGGTGGAACCAATTTAAACGCGACTTGGGGCAAAGCTAGAGCCAACTTCCAATATTTCTATTCCGATAATCAAATAGAAACTGAGGACTTATCATACAAAGAACAGATTATCAATCCAGACTCCATTTTCTTTTATGAGTCGGAAAGTACCAGTCAAAAAAATACCCAAGGACATAATGTTGGTGGTGGTCTTCGATGGGAAATTGATAGTACTGCAAGACTAAATTTCAATATAAACTTAAGTCATTCTGATGGCAAACAACCGGGGATCAATTCTGAAAGTACTTCTTTTAACGATCAGAACAATTATACCCAAACCTTTAACACTGAAGAATATCCAACCTCCGCTAACACTAATTTTAGTACTCGGTTTTACTACAATAAAAGACTAAACCAAGACGGACGAAACCTTTCTCTTAGAGGTTCATTCTCTAAAAACAAAGGCGACAATGATTTACTTTCCAATTTTGAGCGTCGTTATTTCGAAAACGCTGTTGATTCAGTGGTATTTTTTGATCAACTGCGGACTCAGTACACCAATACACAGAGTTTCGATATTAGCATTGGCTATTCCGAGCCTTTATTTAAAGACTTCTTTTTGGAATTGGGCGCGGGCTATGAGCCGACATTAAAAGTCAACAACATAAATACTGAACAACAATTTAGCAATCAAACCAATTGGGAACAAGTGGATTTATTGAGCAATGACTTTGAGAGAGACGAACAAGCTTATGAATTGGAAGGGGGTTTTAGATATCAAAAAGACAAGTTGCAAATTAGTTTGACCACGGAATACAACATTCTAGACTTCAATAATTCCTTTGGCAAAGAATTGGATAATTTTGAGGAAAGCTATAGATTTTTATCTCCTAGATTTAGATTGGTACTGGACGGGTGGAGATTTAGTTACCGATATGGATATGATGTTCCCGACATCGATCAACTTCATCCAATAACCAACAATACCAATCCACTAAATATTACTTTGGGAAATCCCAATCTAGATCCGAGTCGATCACATAATTTGTATTTCTCTAAATTTTCCTACCAAGGCAAATGGCGTTACAATATGTTTGCGAGAGCTACATTGGAAACCGACCCCATTATTACGACTACACAGACCAATGCAGATGCTGTAACCATTCGACAGCCTATAAATTTTGACGAAAATTCTAAGACGGCTTATCTATCTGCCGGTTTAGCGAGACCTTTAAATATTGACGATCACAAGATCAATATGGATGTAAGAGTGTATTCAGGAGTTTCAAAATCTCCATTCCTTATTAACTCAGAATCTGGATTTTCAAATAATTTCTCTGTGGGATCTACGGTTAAATTCAATTACAATTTCAAAGACTTTGTAGACTTTTCACCGAGTTACAACTTGAATTTCAATTCCACGACTTACGACAATACCAACTATAGAGAGGTCAACATTACGACCCATAATCTAACGGGTAATTTCACCTTCCACTTGCCTTGGCAGATCGATATCAATAACGATATTTCATACCGATACAATCCTCAAGTTGCACCGGGATTCCAGAAGAGTACAGTATTGTGGCATATGGCACTGAACAAAAAGGTATTGCCCAATAAAAAAGGTACGATTCGCCTAAGTGTGTATGATTTATTGAATCAAAATATATCGGTATATCGCTATGTGAATTTCAATTCTATCATCGATCGACAAGAATCTACCTTGCAGCAATATTTTATGTTGTCCTTTATATACGACTTCAGCGAAGGCAACAAAGCACCTGAGCGAGGTGGCCCAAGAGGACCTGGTGGAAGACGTGGTGGATATAGATAATACGAAAGCAGGCTGTATTAATGAAAATATGAATAAAAGTGGCTTAAAAACAGCTACTTAGAATTTCTTTCTAAAAGAATATAACACATTATTGGTCTTAATTGCCTAATTTTGTGATTTTTAAACAGATTAGAAGGATATGAAGAAGTTGGAATTAATGGCACCAGCCGGAAACTTTGAATGTTTTATGGCTGCCATTCAAGGAGGTGCAGACTCGATATATTTTGGTATCGAGCAATTGAATATGCGGGCGAGAGCCACGATGAATTTCACCTTGGATGATTTATCGGAAATCGCCCGAATAGCTAACGAGCATAATGTGCGTACATATATAACGCTGAATACCATCATTTACGACCACGATATTTCACTAATGAAACGCATCGTTGATGAGGCCAAAAATTGTGGTATAACAGCAATTATTGCATCTGACCAGGCAGTAATTTCCTATGCGAGTAGTCAAAAAATGGAAGTCCATATTTCTACTCAATTGAATATTACCAATGCTGAAACCGTGAGATTCTATTCTCATTTTGCCGATGTAATGGTATTGTCAAGAGAATTGAGTTTGACTCAGGTCAAAAAAATATCTGACGAGATCAAAAGAGATGAAATCAAGGGGCCTTCTGGAAATCTTGTAGAACTCGAACTCTTTGGCCACGGTGCATTGTGTATGGCGGTTTCTGGAAAATGCTTCCTAAGTCTACATACGGCCAATGCTTCAGCCAACAGAGGAGCTTGTGTTCAAAACTGCAGACGTTCCTATAAAGTCATTGATTTGGAAGATGGTCATGAATTAGAAATCGACAATGAATACATCATGTCTCCTAAAGATCTATGCACCATAGATTTTCTAGATCAAGTCATTGAAGCAGGAGTGGAAGTATTGAAAATAGAAGGCAGAGGCAAGGCCGCTGATTATGTGAAAACCGTGGTATCCAATTATCGGGAAGCTATTGACAGCTATTATGAAGGTAGTTATACGAAAGAGAAAACCGAACAATGGATGGAAAATATAAAGACCGTATACAATCGCGGTTTTTGGGGTGGATATTATCTCGGTCAAGAACTCGGTGAATGGACGGATGCCCCTGGATCAAAAGCTACACAGAAGAAGATATTCCTTGGCCGTGGTTCCAATTATTTTTCAAAAATTGGTGTGGCTGAATTCAAAATTGAAACCCATTCCCTCAGTGTAGGAGACAAGGTTCTAATCACTGGCCCTACTACTGGAGTGATAGAAACCGAAGTTTTGGAGTTACATGGTGCCAATGGACCGATATCTTCCGCTAAAAAAGGAGAGATGTGTTCTTTTCAAGTGAGCGAAGTAGTACGTCCTTCCGACAAACTTTACAAACTCGTCGCTACTGAAGTAAAAGACGCCGTTCATGTCTAAGGGCAAAGCCAATGTAACCATCATTCATCAACGAGATAAATGTATAGGATGTCACTACTGCGTAGAATTTGCGCCAGAAAGATGGCGGATGTCCAAAAAAGACGGCAAGAGTGTATTGCTCGGGGGAAAAGAAAAAAAAGGTTTTTGGACGGTAAAAGTGCAACCTTCAGAAATTGAAGAAAATAAAAAAGCAGCAAACGCCTGTCCTGTTAATATTATTCAAGTAAGAGAGTAGTTCTACATAAATTCATATTATGGCAAGTCCTCGAACGGTAGCCTTTCATACTTTAGGCTGTAAATTAAATTTCTCTGAATCTTCATCCTTGAAACGAATGTTTGAGGACAAGGGGTATTCGGCTATAGATTTTAACGATAGTGCAGATATATATGTCTTAAACACATGCTCGGTAACCGATTTTGCAGATAAAAAATGTCGGCAAATTGTACGCAAAATACTTCGAAACAATCCCGATGGTAGAATCATTGTCACAGGATGCTATGCCCAATTAAAGCCCAAAGAGATCGCAGAAATAGATGGAGTAGACTTGGTATTGGGCGCTGCTGAGAAATTTCAAATGTTGGATTATATCGATCAATTAGACGGTGCCAAGTCCAAAGGCATGGTTCACTGCTCTAATGTTCAAACCCTAACTACTTTTAACAATGCATTTTCGTTTGGAGACAGAACGCGATCTTTCTTAAAGATACAAGATGGCTGCGATTACAAGTGTACCTTCTGTACCATCCCCCAAGCCAGAGGTCGAAGTAGAAGTGATACTGTAGAGCAGGTGTTGAAAAATGCCATTAACATAGGGCAGCAAGGTATTAAGGAAATCGTCCTTACCGGAGTAAATATTGGTGATTTTGGCAATGGAACTGAAGTGATTGAGGGTATACGTCCCAAAAAAGAAGCTCTCTTCATCGATCTTATTAAAGAATTGGATGAAATTGATGAAATCGAAAGATTCCGTATTTCTTCTATTGAGCCCAATCTATGCAATGGTGAAATCATTGATTTTGTGGCTCAGTCTAAGCATTTTATGCCCCATTTTCACATGCCTTTGCAGTCAGGGAACAACAAACAGTTAGCCCAAATGAAGCGCCGATATAAGCGAGAACTCTATGCTCAACGTGTGGCCGATATTAAATCTACCATGCCCCACGCCTGTATTGGAGTGGATGTTATCGTGGGTTTTCCAGGCGAAACCGATGAAGATTTCATGGAAACCTATAATTTCATTGAATCCTTGGACATCAGTTATTTACACGTGTTTACATATTCAGAAAGACCCAACACTTTAGCTTATGACATGGGCGATGTCGTCGATATGAATAAGCGTCGTAAGCGCAATGAAATGCTTCGATTCCTGAGTGACGAAAAGAAAAAGACATTCTATCATCGACATATTGGTGAAAAACGCAAAGTCCTTATTGAGTCGGACAAAGTAGAAGGCCAAGTAGCTGGCTGGACGGATAATTATATTAAGGTTAAATTGTCCGACCATGAATATTCTATTAATACCATGAATGAAGTAGTCCTCAGCGAGGACAATCTATATATTTAGTGAAGGAATCGGAGCCATTGGCTAAACCCTAACGAATTACATTAGGGTCAGGTCTTTTAGTAGAGGCGCAAGATTTTGCGTCTCCTGTCGTGGATTATATTAATACAAAACCGGAGCCAGTGGCTAAAACCCTAACGAATTACGGGGTAATCACTATGGTAGGACATTAATTTCATTTACGAGTCGCCTCGCTATCGAAGTATGAAATCCTATAATGTCTCTACTATCGTTAAAAACTAATGAAGAATTACTTTGATCTATACGGTTTCGGCATCGCCGTACATTTCCATTCTCAAGGCTTTTACTCTATCGTCTGCTAGATATTCATCCACAGTGGTAAGTCTATCGATAATGCCGTTCGGTGTCAATTCGATGATCCTGTTGGCAACGGTTTGCATAAAAGTATGATCATGGGACGAAAGAAGCACTACTCCTTTGTATTCCATGCATTGCTCATTAAATGCCTGAATACTTTCTAGATCCAAGTGATTGGTCGGTTGATCCAATACGATACAGTTGGGATTTTGTAGCATCATTCTACTGAGCATACATCTTACTTTTTCACCCCCACTTAATACACTGGTCTTTTTAAAGATCTCCTCTCCACTGAACAACATTTTACCGAGAAAACCCCTTAGGAATGGTTCGTCTACATCGGTTACATGAGGTGGTACCCACTGTCTCAACCAATCCATGAGATTGAGTTCTTCGTTGAAAAATTCACCGTTTTCCTGTGGGAGGTAGGCTGGTGTTATGGTTACACCCCACTCGGCTTCTCCTGTATCTGGAGTTACATTGCCATCTAATATCTCAAAAAATTGAGTAACAGCTAATGGATCGCGGCTGTAGAAAGCGATTTTGTCACCCTTGTTTACGGAAAAGCTTACATCCTTGAACAAGATCCGACCATCGACTTCTTTAGATAGATTACTAACGTTGAGGATTTGATTACCCGGTTCTCTCAATGGTTGAAAAATAATACCAGGATATTTGCGATGACTGGGTTCAATATCTTCTATGGTTAATTTTTCTAAGGCTTTCTTACGCGAAGTTGCTTGACGTGATTTAGATGCATTAGCACTAAATCGCGCAATAAACTCCATCATGGCTTTACGTTTGTCTTCTACTTTCTTGTTTTTATCGGCAATTTGTCTGGCCATCAGTTTTGAACTTTCATACCAGAATGTATAGTTACCGCTAAATACTTTTACCTTTTTGCGATCCACATCGGCAACATGGGTACATACTGCATCGAGAAAGTGTCTATCGTGACTCACTACTAATACGATATGAGGGTAGTCGGCCAAAAAGTCTTCTAACCAAGTAATGGTTTCAATATCCAATCCGTTGGTAGGCTCATCGAGTAATAATATATCTGGATTGCCAAAAAGTGCTTGAGCCAATAAAACTCTTACTTTGAGAATGGATGGGATGTCTTTCATCAAACTGTTGTGAAATTCTTCCTTTACCCCTAAACTACTCAATAAACTTCCCGCATCACTTTCGGCTTCATAGCCTCCCATTTCTCCGAATTCTACTTCCAATTCTCCGGCTCTCATACCATCGGCCTCGGAGAAATCCGCTTTGCTATAAATAGCTGCTCTTTCTTGGGTGATTTCCCATAAAGGCTGGTGGCCCATCATTACCGTGTCGATAACGGAATGGTCATCAAATTGAAAATGATCTTGTTTTAGAACCGCCATTCTAGATCCTGGAGAAATTTCCACTGATCCTCGTGTCGATTCTACCTCTCCGCTAATTATCTTAAGAAATGTAGACTTTCCTGCCCCATTGGCTCCGATAACGCCGTAACAATTACCGGTACTAAACTGGACATTGACGTCTTCAAACAGTACTCTTGTTCCAAAATTTAAAGTGATATTCTTAACAGTGATCATGGTAAAATCTTTCTATGGATCTAAATAAAATGCGAAAGTACAGCATTTCCCTCACATATTATATTACCATCGAATGAATCTATAGCAAAGCCGCTATATTCATGTGGAATAGTAGCAATAATAGGATAAAGCTTATTTAAGACTGGTCTTTATCTATGTTTTATGAAACGGTAACAGCCGACATGGGGTATGATACCAACGCTTTTTCAAGACAATCCATGGCCAGTTTTAATTGTTCCAATTCTAAAACATAAGCTATTCTCAGCTCATCGTGACCCAACCCTTCTGTAGAGTAAAAACCATTTCCAGGAGCTAGCATCACGGTATTGTTGTTAGATCTAAAATCGGTGAGTAACCACTTGCAAAAATGTTCTGCACTATCTACCGGAAATTTGGCGAAAATATAAAAAGCGCCTTCCGGGTGATTGATGGTTACACCTGGAATTTTTTCTAATCGACTGATGACGTAGTTACGACGTTCCTTATAGATAGATAAGATGCGATTGGAATATTCCGGGCCTGGATTGATAATTTGCTCGGCATATTCTTGAGCCAACATAGGTGGACTTAGGCGAAGCTGAGCATATTTTAATATTTGTTCTTGTACCAATCGATTGTGGGTTACGATACAACCAACCCGAGCTCCACATGCATTATACCTTTTGCTGATGGAGTCCAATACTATAACTCGATCTCTGATGTGTTCTAAATGCAAGACCGAATAGAAGTCTTCCTCATAGCAAAACTCACGATATACTTCATCTACTATAAGGTATAAATCGTATTTAAGTACGAGTTCAGCCAATTCGATTAGCATTTTTTTAGAATATACCTTACCGGTAGGATTGTTGGGGTTGCACAACAACAAAGCACGAGTGTGTTCATTGACTACCTCTTCGAATTTCTGTACATCGGGCACGGGAAATCCTTCTTCAAATGGAGTGTAAATAGGACGTATAGACACGCCTGCCATTTTACTTATTCCATTATAGTTGGCATAAAAGGGTTCTTGAACAATAAGTTCATCGCCTTGATCCATGATGGCATAAAGGGTCAATGAAAGGGCTTCACTGGCACCAGTAGTTACTAAGATATCTTCTTCTCGAAGCGATATTCCCCACTCCGCATAATAGGCTTGAAATTTTTTGCGAACCTTGTCTTCTCCTTCCGATTTGCCATAGGGCAAATAATCTTTAGACCAATTTTCCAAACTCGTTTTTGGATGTATAGGCGATGCTACATCGGGTTGGCCTATATTGAGATGAAATATAGTTACTCCCTCTGCTTTTGCTTGATCGGCAAAAGCGGAAAGTTTGCGTATAGGAGATTGGTAAGCATTCAGGCTCCGCTGTGATACTCTATTCATTTTACCTGCTTTTAAGTGGCTTATGCTTGCGCATTGGGAATGTTGAAATTCATTGGTGGCATATTGGTTCCACCTTCGTTGATATTGCCATGCTGGGCCTCGTATTTCTTAAGGTTTTCCTCTAGTGCCAATAATAATCTTTTGGCGTGTTGTGGGCTGAGGATAATTCTACTCTTTACTTTGGCCTTGGGTATGTTGGGCATCATTCGCACAAAATCTACCACAAATTCTTGATTAGAATGTGAGATAATAGCTAGATTGGCAT
Organism: Membranihabitans marinus; assembly: GCF_021729155.1. Classification (GTDB taxonomy): domain Bacteria; phylum Bacteroidota; class Bacteroidia; order Chitinophagales; family Saprospiraceae; genus Membranihabitans; species Membranihabitans marinus. The sequence continues at coordinate 201,295 of NZ_JAJQYA010000001.1, forward strand.
ATATGCCATCGGCTATTTCTTCCGTAATTTCTATATTCATTTGATTCTGTGCCTTCTTATTGTCATCCATTCTGCAAATATTTGGGGTCAAAATTACTTGAAATATTCCTAGGAATATAAAATTTTTTAGCTTTTATGAGTTTTTCGCAAGACTTAGTAGTTTTTATGTGTAATCAATAGTATTACATTCATATTATTAATATGTTAATCCTTCATATGTTAATCTCTCATTTTGTACTTGAGTTTCAAAATGGGGTAACATCTTTTTGATTACAGTAAAACTTCATCATATTTGACGTAATATATTGTTAATCAATATTTTTTAAATTATAAAATATTGTCATATATTTGCAATACCATCTCAAAAACCGCAATATATGAAGTTTAAAATTTTACAATTTATTGTATTATTTGCAGGCTGTTTAGGCTTAATGTGCATATGCTTTCCCGAGTATGCTTGTCTATTGAGCAGTCGACAAAAATACCAACCATTAGTTCACACTATAAAAGGATCGACGTCCTCGCTGATTACGCGTATGGATACCTTGTCCTATGGTCAAGAAATACAGGTTGATTTATGATTTAGGGAAAAAATTACACTGGCTATAAATAATGTAATGGCCTACGACCTTGGAAATATTTTTTCCAATGGATCCAAAATGCCAAAAATAGGTATATAATAATAGGAGATCCAAAGGTAAGTAGTGACAAGTAGACAAAGTATATTCTGACTTTGTCTACTGCAAAGCCAAAATAATCAGATATGGCTGAACATACTCCGAAGGCGGGTTTTTCAAATACATCTCTCCACTTCATGCTTGTATTAACGTTGTAGATGGTCACAATATTATATCACTGCCTAATTTACAATAATAATTTAATCAATTTGTTTTATTCTATTAATATTTTACTCTCAATACCAGTGACATTTCTTGAATTATAAGGAGTTTTTACAATATTAAGACCATGGTGAAATATTTAGATTGTATTTGTAAGATAAGTCTATGTGTTAGTCATAGTGGATGTAATACTGAAATGTAGCCATTGTTTCATCCTGTTGTGTTGGAGAATGTGAGGAATGAAAATATTAGAAATTAAGGGGGATTTCCAAATATAAATTACAAAATATTAGAATCGCTAATTTCCCCTCACATCCTAATTACATAGGCATTTTACTATTCTGTAAATTATATAGAATAAAAAAAGGGTGACCAATAATGATCACCCCATATTTTATACGAAATACATTTGGTATTATACGATTTCCGTCAATTATAAACGTAATTCTTATTAGTTCTCAGGCCAATATTGTTTAATCTTCTTTTGAAGGAAAGCAACACTTCGGGCGAGTTGATCCATGCCGTCCACACCGTCTTCAATACTGATCCAGCTATCGAATCCTACCCTTGCCAACTCTGTAAAAATAGCATCGTAGTCATTCAGACCTTTTCCTATTTCACCGTGGCTCAATCTTTTGGCGTAACCAGTAGCTCCACCTTCTTCTTTTCTTAAATCGTCGAGAGTCCCCTCTTTTAAATAGCGATCACTAGCGTGCATGGTCACTACCCTATCCGATACTTTGTACAATAACTCTAAAGGATCTTCCGCTGCCAAATAAGTGTTAGAAGGATCGTAGTTTACTCCGAAATTGGGGTGGTGAATTCTGTCGACTAGGGGACAGAAAATCTCCATTTTCTGAGCAAATTCAGGATATTCCCAAAAGTCATCTTTGTAATGGTTCTCTATGATCAAGGTGATATTGCGTTCCTCGGCATATGGAAGGCAAGCTTCAATGCATTCAACGGTGTAGTTGATGCCTTCTTCAACAGTCAATACAGGTCTGCGTTGTCCAGAAAGGACTCTGCAATAAGACCCCCCCAAGGCATAGGTCATATCGATCCACTGCTTTTGTTTTTCTATTTCTTTGGCTCTAAAACCAGGATCTGGATGTGTGAAATCTGGAGAGCAACACATCATGGGAATGGTTTTGCCATGGCCTTCCACTTGTTTTCTAAATTCTGACCAATTCGACTTGTCTTTCATTTCCAAAAATCCAGCATACCACTCTAGACCGTCAATTTCTAGTTGGACGGCTAATTCTATCCATTCGGATACTTTCATGGTGCCATCTTTGCATAATTCTTGCATAAAGGCTTTTGGAAAAGCGGCTAACTTCGGCATATTATTATATTTTAAATTCTAAAACTATTTATTGGGAATCGTCGATTCATCTTTAGGAGCATTTCTCCCAATCATTGGGTATTGTTCCAATTCTACACATTGAGCAGTAATAGGACCGCTTTCGTCTGACAACCAATATATGACAGCTGCGGCAATTTCCTCTGGATAGATTATTCTACCTGCAGGAGCATACATTCGAGGAAGTTCTTTGTACCAGTCTTCCGAAAGATTGTGCGATCGCTTTCGCTCAATCTCTTTTTCGGTCAATACCCATCCCGGATTGATTTGATTGACACGCACTCCATAATCTCTGAATAGTACGTCGCCTAGGTTTCTGGTCATGGTCATCATCGCTCCTTTGGACATACTATAGGCCAATAGGTTGGGCTCGCCGGCCCAAGCATTTACCGATCCTATATTCAGAACACAACCTCTGTTTTTAGAAAGCTCCTTTAAACCGGATTGAATAAGAGAGAATGGGGCAACAGCATTGACCTCATAAACCCTATGCAACAAATCGGCATTGGTGGTGTGAATGTCAGAAGAGGTAACCATGGCGGCATTGTTCACTATGGCGTCGAGTCGACCAAAGCTTTCTATAGCGGCATTTGTCAACCTTTGGGCACATCCCTCGGACGCAAGGTCATCTAGGTGAAGAATGGCATTGTCTGAACCCAGTTCGGCCAACACCTTCTCTCCTGCCTCTTTTTCTCTACCGTGTAATACTACTTTTCCACCTTCCTGAACGCATCGTTGAGCAATGGCTTTACCGATACCGGTAGTGGAGCCAGTAATGATAATTACTTTGTCTTGTAAACGCATAGTTATATTGGTTTTAAAACACTCTTAACTACATCTCCGTGATGCATTTTATTGAAAGCCGTCTCCCACTCGTCAAAAGCCCAAACGCCACCTATAATAGGTCTTACGTCTAATTGTCCGCTGGCCATAAGAGCGATTAATCTTTCCCATATAGGCCAGTTGTGACTGAAACTTCCCTGAAGGGCAACATTTTTTTGAACCAATGGATCTAAGCTAAAACCGATAGGGTTTTTACCCCATCCCACTTTTGAAATCCTACCATTGGGGCGAACTAGATCAATTGCTACTTTTAAGGTAGCGCTTACTCCAGCCGCATCGATGATGGTATCGGCTCCCAGTCCATCTCTTTCCATAGCCCATTGTGTGGCATCACCAATTATTGGCGTACAGCCATATTGCTTGGCGATATTCAATCTTCCTTTGTCGGCTTCTAGACCCACAATAGCTACCTCTGCTCCGCATAGTCTGGCCATAGCCGCACATAGGATGCCGATGGTTCCAGGTCCTAGTACGATGACGCGATCACCCGGCTTGATATGGCCGTTGCCTACTACGGCATTGAAGGCTACACAGCAGGGCTCTGTTAAGCACGCTTGCTCGAAGGGTACATGATCAGGTACGCGGTGCAAACATCTGGCCGGTACTTTTACATATTTAGTCATGGCGCCATTGACACCGTAGCCAAATCCCTTTCGAGTGGGGTCTAAGTTGTATAAACCTTGTCTTGACATGGGATTGTTGGTATCGATAACAGCGGCAGTTTCACTCACCACTCTATCCCCTTCTTTCCAGCCAGTAACTCGACTTCCCAATTCAACTATATGTCCGCCAAACTCGTGTCCCAAAACTACTGGATAGTTTACCGGCCAACTGTGGTCAGCTGTCCATTGATGAAGGTCACTACCACAGACGCCTACATTGGCCACTGCCAACAATACATCTTCATCCCCGATTTCTGGTCTGGCTATTTCTCTTAATTCTACTGAACCACTGGTTGGTGCAAAATTTACAACAGCAGGTGAACTCATATCTTTATTATTTAAGTGTTTTTATTTAATTATTTTTATTGACCAACTTTTACATCGCCATAACTATGTACTTTTTCACAAATCATACGCAAAGATGCTTCCAAATTGCCATCGGCAGTTTTAAAGGCATCGGCGTCTATGGTCAATGGAGCACCGAGTACTACTAGAGGGGCACCTAGTTCAGGGCATTGAATAGCTTGTTCCAAACTAAGACCTCCAACTGCTTGTACAGGTACATTTACGGCATTGACTACTTCTTTCAATTGATCCATTGGGCTAGGCATTCTCAAACCTCTGGCGGCGATACCTCTTCTTTCGTCGTAGCCGATGTGGTGAATGACGTATCCGCAACCCAAATCTTCCAATCTTTTGGCACCTTCTACCATGTCAGGGCATCCGAGATTGTCACCCATAACCTCAGCACCGAAATCTTTACCCGCTTGAACAACACATTTGATGGTCTCTTCGTGTGCTCTTGCCATGACTACTACGTGAGTAGCTCCAGCTTTGGCCATCATTTCAGCCTCTAAATATCCGCCATCCATGGTTTTTAGATCGGCTACAATCGGAACACCAGGAAATGCTTCTCTCAATTTTCGGACACCGTGGAGTCCTTCTGCTAGGATGAGAGGAGTTCCCGCTTCTAGCCAATCTACACCAGCTCTCATAGCCATGGCAGCTGTTTCTAATGCTTCATCAATATTGGTTAAATCAAGTGAAATTTGAACAATTGGTTTCATCTTTATTTGTATTTTATATTATTGAATTGTACCTAAATCAATATTGTATATGGAACGTTTCAAACGGTCAACTAGACTAGTTAACGTCAAAATGATTTGAAAATTGGTAAAATTAGTGACCGTATTTCTATCTCCCCATTAGATTGCAAATATCATGGTTTTGTATGCCAATATGTGTTGTAAAATATTTCCATTGATGGTAGTATTTTGTCTTTTTATAGTACAAAGTATTCTATATTAAGTTTGTTATTGGGAAAATGTGTAATTTAATGATTTTTTACGTGGTTACTTTTTGATATCAGTGAAGTTATTTAGCGATTCAAGGTAGATTGAATGAAGAAATAGAAATAAGTTAAAATAGTATTATCTTTTTTATAAGGACTAGTGCTTTTTTTTTATTGGATCGTTTGAATAGATATATATTGGGGTGATTCTGATGATATTGGAATTTAATATTAAGAAGTGAATCCATTTAGATAGATTTATTAAAATAGACAGAAGAAAATTTTAAAATATAAAATACAATAAGTACTATGTTTCAAATTAAAGAGCAAGCCAAAAAGTACGATGTTTTGATCGTAGGTTCTGGTGCAGGTGGAGGAATGTCCGCTCAGATTTTGGCGGAAGCGGGATTAAAAGTGGCATTGTTGGAAGCCGGTCCCAATTTTGACCCTGCCGACCCAGAGACCCAAACTCAGATGAAGTGGCCTTATGAATCACCTAGAAGAGGAGCCAGTACCGATACTCGGTCATTCGGCGATTTTGACATGGCTTATGGGGGCTGGCAGATCAATGGTGAGCCCTATACCAGAAAAGGAAATTCTGAATTTGATTGGTTTAGATCTCGTATGGTAGGGGGAAGGACGAATCACTGGGGGCGAATTTCTCTTCGATTTGGACCATTGGATTTCAAACGCAAAGATCATGACGGCAAAGGTGACAACTGGCCAATTGGCTACGATGATGTAGCTCCTTATTATGACAGGGTCGATAAAATGGTCGGAGTTTACGGGACTCGTGAAAATATTCCCAATGAGCCAGATGGCTATTTTTTACCTCCTCCGAAGCCGAGGTTGCATGAAATGTATTTAAAGAAGGATTTAAAGAAAATAGGTATTCCTGTGATTGCAGCCAGAAAATCAGTTTTGACCAAAAAGTTAAATAACAAACGCGGAGTTTGCTTCTATTGCCAACAGTGTAATAGAACTTGTACGGCTTATGCGGATTTTTCATCTTCTTCGGTGTTGGTTCAGCCTGCTTTGGAGACTGGCAATGTAGATCTTTATGTCAATGCGATGGTGCGGGAAGTACTTACCGATGACAATGGAAAAGCAACCGGTGTGTCTTATGTCGATAGAGTGGAGATGAAGGAATATAGTGTCAAAGCCAAGGTAGTAGTTTTGGCTGCCAGTGCTTGTAGTTCGGCCAGAATACTATTGAATTCAAAATCTGAGAAATATCCCAACGGATTGGCTAACTCTAGTGGATTGGTAGGTAAATACCTTCACGATTCCACTGGGGCTTCAAGAAGTGCAATCTTGCCTCATTTGATGGATAGAATCCGCTATAACGAAGATGGGGTTCGAGGAATTCACGTATATACACCATGGTGGTTGAACGATAAAAAGGATTTAGATTTTACTCGAGGATATCATATTGAGTATGGTGGTGGAATGAATGTGCCATTGTATGGATTTGGAATGGGCATGGAAAAGAAAAATGGTTTGGTTCCAGGGCCAGATGGCAAAAAAAAGAAAGCCGGTGGATATGGATTGGACCTAAAAGAAGATGTGAAACGATTTTGGGGAGCAGGTATAGGATTTGCGGGTAGAGGAGAGTCCATCCCTCAAAAAGATAATTATTGTGAAATCGATCCCAACGTTGTGGACAAATACGGAATCCCTGTACTTCGATTTAATTATAATTGGACTGATGATGAGATCAATCAAGCCAAACACATGCAAGATACATTTGAAGAAATTATTCATACCATGGGTGGAATTCCTATGGGAGAAAAACCGGGTAAAGAGAGTAATTACGGATTGGAAGCACCTGGAAGAATAATTCACGAAGTCGGAACGACTAGAATGGGTCATAATAGCAAAGATTCAGTGACCAATTCATTTGGTCAGACCCATGATGTAGACAATTTGTTTGTAATGGATGGAGGGGTTTTTGTGTCTCAAGCCGACAAAAATCCAACATGGACCATCTTAGCTTTGGCCATGAGATCTTCTGAATATTTGATTGATGAATTAAAGAAAATGAGCATTTAAAATGGATAGACGTAAGACTTTAAAATTAATGGTGGCTGGGTCTGCAGCCACGGGATTGGTATTGACAGGGTGTGAAAGCCCAAAGACTTCATCCGATGCTGGTCAAAGTAAGGTAGATTTGGAAAATGATTTGGGCTATGGTCGTACAGACGAAGAGTTAGTACGTGATAAAGCACTAGTAAAAGAGTCGTTTTTCTCAGATCACGATCTGGCGACTATCACTGTTTTGGCCGATATTATATTGCCTGCCGACGGTGATCATCCCTCTGCGAGTAATGCCGGAGTTGTTGAATTTATCGATTTTATGGCATTGGATCGTCCTACTTTTCAAGTGCCATTGAGTGGGGGATTGAGGTGGTTGGATCACGAAAGTAGTGTTCGCTTCAACAAAGTATTCAAGGATGCTAGTGCCGACCAACAAATCGCCATTGTCGATGATATAGCCTATCCCGAAGATGCCAAGCCAGAGATGAGCCAAGGGGTAAAGTTTTTCTCAACCATGAGAGACCTTGTACTAACCGGATATTTCACCAGTAAACCCGGGTTAGAAGATCTAGGCTTTATGGGTAATGTCCCCAATGTATGGGATGGGGTACCTCAAGAGGTTTTGGACAAACACAACTTGGCTTACGATGAAAAGACCTTGAAAGAATGTGTCGATCAATCGACAAGAAATGAAATCATGGACTGGTCGGATTATAAATTGTAAATTAATTTATACGAATTATAACCGACAATAATAAACGTATTTGGTAATATCCTTTATGTAGACTGAGAAATTGTAATCTATGAAGGTTATTCATTCAGTTGAAAGTAATAATTTCTACATAGGATTTACTGCAATTACATCATAGGTCATCGATATACATATCTTAACCGATATTAAAAAACGCATTAGATATTAAAGAGGTATTTTAACAAATAACTTTAAGTGAAAATGGAAAAACCGCGTTTTCGTCATCGAAAACGCGGTTTTTGTATTTTATCTCCTCATATATTAATTTCAATAGATGGTATTAGGGCAATTATTAGAAGGAGTTAAAGAATATGACAATAAGACTATACATGATTTCAGGATTGATGACTTTCTTTAAGTTTTTACCCGCTTCTGCCAAGTGATTTTTTACGGTGAAATAAGAAATCCCCAGTTGCTTGGATATTTCTTTTAAGGATTGCCCTTGTTGTCGATGCATAACAAAAATAGTTTTTTGTCTTGGGGGCAATAATTCTAAAGCATCATCTAGTACGGTTGCGTAATGTTTTTGTTTTATTGTTTGTTCAACAGGATTGACAATGTCTTCTTTTAGGGTTTTTCGATAATCGGTTTCGTGGGCGGCCTTTCGGAAGTGATCTATTATAGAATTGCGCGCCATTAAATAAATGTAATTGCTTACATCTTCTATTTCAGCCAGCCTATCTTTTCGTAAGCAGACCTTTAAAAAAATCTCCTGAGTAATGTCTTTGGCTAGGTCAACGTTCCCAACGTTTTTTAGCACAAATCCATATACCTTGTCATTGAAATCATGAAATATCTTTTCAATATCTAATGGTGTATTGACTTTAGACTCCATTCCTTTTCCGCTTATTAAATCCTATTAATTCTAGTAAATTTAAACTATAATTTTAACATCACCATAAGGTCTTACTGTTGCTAAATTGTTATTTCTAACTGGATTTTAAATCGGTTAGCAAGGCTAAAACCTAGTAATATTCCAACAATTGGATAGTATTTTAATGTGATCTGACTAAGGTTTTAGAGGGCAAATAGTGTAATTTAGTATTGGTATTGGATAATAAAATAGGACTTTTTGCCTCTTAAATTTGCTTATTAGATTGATTTTCAATGTAAAATTAATGTTAACTAAGCTCAATGTGTCTAATTTTTTAAATTTTGACTAGTCTATTTTTGAATTTCAACCGTTTCAATACCACAATCGGGAATAATGAATAAGATTGAGCGAATTAAGTTTTTATATAATAAGTATATCGACAGGGAAATTTCTTCTCAAGAATATGAGGAGTTGTTTGACCTACTGCTCGATGGGAATAATCTCAATCAATTAAAGTCTGAATTGGATGGTAAGTGGCAGGAAATACAGCCTCTGAAGTCTCCCTTAACTTGGGAGGAGATGAAGGTGAACATAAATGAAAAACCCAGTCGATCTAATATTATAAAAGGGAGGATGATATATTGGGCCGCGGCATCGGTACTTATTTTAATTTCTCTTTTCTTTTGGCCTCAATCTCCCAAAGTTGAATATGAAATATATCAGACCGGATACGGAGAAGTAAATAATATTACACTTGATGACGGGACTAAGGTCGTGCTCAATGCCAATTCTATTCTAAAGTGGCAAAAAGACTGGCGAAACATTGGGGTGAGAGAAGTTATAATTGAGGGGGAGGGATATTTTGATGTTGCTGGTTTGATTGCTCAAAGAAGTAAGAAAAAACTGCCGTTTAGAGTGTTGACCAATGACTTGACAGTGAATGTTGTAGGTACAATGTTTAACATCAAGAACAGAGGACATCAGACTGATGTATTGCTCGATGAAGGAGAAGTGCGACTTAAATTAAATAAGCCGGGTCCATCTGATGAAATCCTTCTTAGTCCTGGCCAAGCCTTGAGTTATTCAATGAAATCAAAAGATTTAAAAAGAATAGCAACTAGTGAGCAAAATTTGGCTGCTTGGAAAGAAGGCACATTGGAATATAAAGGTGTGGAAGTAAGGGAGATATTTAGACAATTGTCCGAGGTATTCGGGCTGAGTTTTGAGGTCGATGATGAGGACTTATTACAGAGAAAAATTACTGCTGGATTGCCCTATACAGATTGGTCCATTGTGAAACAGTCACTGGGGTTGATTCTCGGTGTTAGTTTAGAAGATAGGGAAGGGAAAGTATATATAAAATAGGAAAAAACGACTGGGAATGATTGGCGTCCCTCCCAGCCGTATTTAAATAACTGAAAATGAAAATGTAATTCATCTTTGATCGAAAACTTCGACCAAGGAAAAATTAAAACTATGCAACCATGAAATTAAATTTTTTACCGAGAAAAATGAAAATTCCGGGATTACAATTTTCCCCGGGGTCTTTTAAATGCAAAAAACTTATGTTTTTAGTATTGTCATTAATGACCTTATTTATTCAAATGCCTATCGGTAATGCCGCCGATAGAAGCCATACCGATGACGTATTGTTGGCTGAAGCCCTGCAGACATTGAGCGTGAATTACAAGGTGTTTTTTAGTTATGATGAGGCTTCTATAGCCAATGTAAAGGTGGATTTTAATCCAGAGAATTATTCTGGAGTAGAGGAAGCTATGCAATCTATTTTAGTCGGTACATCCTTTCAATATAAAATCTTTGATCAGCGTTATGTGATTTTATACGAAGAAACAGATAGGGGGATTCAATCGTTGAAAGGTATGGTAAAACACTTGAACAACGTCATTGATGTTCAAGAAAAAAAATCGGGTAAAACAGTAGTTTCTAAACTTCCGAAAAATGAATTTAATCGTGGAATTAGGAAATTGTCTGAGCCTGTATTAAATATATCTGGAACCGTAACCGATCGTTCTGGAGAACCTTTAATCGGCGTGAATGTATTGGTTAAAGGGACTACAAAGGGGACATCTACTGACTTTGATGGCAACTTTAATATTGCAGACGTCGATGAAAATGCGGTATTGATTATTTCCTATATTGGTTTTGTATCTCAAGAAGTTCCAGTATCTGGTAAAGGAAGTTTTACCATAGTTTTGGCTGAGGATTCTCAAACATTAGACGAAATCGTGGTTACGGCCTTGGGTATCGAAAGAGATAAAAGATCATTGGGTTATTCTGTGGCTGAAGTAAATAGTGAAGATTTAGAAAAAGTCCCTCAAGAAAATGCATTGTCTGCCCTTAATGGACGGGTAGCAGGGGTGAAAATCAGCAGTTCCAACAACGATATTAACTCTGAAACTAGGGTGCAAATTCGAGGAAATACTTCACTGACAGGTAATGATGATCCATTGGTTATCATTGATGGAGTTCCTGTAGGAGACCCAACTATAATGAATGATATCAATCCTGCAGATATCGCAAGTGTTTCTGTACTTAAAGGGCCAAGTGCTGCTGCATTGTACGGGTCGAGAGCCGGAAATGGGGTATTGTTGATCACTACTAAATCTGGAAAGTCAACCCAGAAAGGATTGGGTGTAACCGTAAATACAGCCTTGACTTTAAACCAACCTTATAGCTATATTCCACTTCAAAATAGATTTACCTCTGGACGTCAGGGCATATTTGATGAAGGTGCTTACCAACACTGGTATGGTCCAGAAGAAGGAGAAAGTGCGGTACAGTTTGGATCCAATGGAGAATCTACACCATTGGTTTTTCATCCAGATAACTTGGAAAATTTCTTCCAAACTGGGGTTTCCAATATCAACGATATGAGTATAAATGGGTCATATGACAAGGGAAGTTTTAGATTGTCAATGTCTTATTTGAATGCTACAGGTACTACTCCCGAAACAGAATTGGAAAGACTGGGGATGAATTTGTCCGCTAAGTACAATTTAGCACCGAATCTTTCCGTGTCTACTAATGTCAATTTTTCGAACTCTTTTTCAGATAATTATCCTGTTCAAGTCCACAACGATTATCAATTTACGGAATTGTATATGGTACCTCCCCATGTGGATATGAATGCTTTAAAAGACTATTGGTTGGTTGAAGACGAATTGCAAAACAATGTAAATACAAGTTTTAACAATCCTTGGTTTAGAGTGAATGAAAAGATTCAGAAATTCGATAGAAACAGAGGGTTTGGAAATATAAAATTGGATTGGGAAATCATTCCTAAATTGAATTTTATGGCTAAAATTTCTCAAATCAGTGGAAACGAGAAGAATGAAGAGTTAAATCCGTGGTCACTGTACGGTCGAGTGGCTAGTCCAAGAGGTGGTTACTTTCAAGACACGGAATACGACAAGGAAATCAATACCGACTTCTTATTTTCATACAATACCAAGTTGGGAGATTTCTATATCGCACCTTCAGTTGGGGGAAATTTGATGCGTCAGAAAAGATCTTTAGTGAGCGTAGGAGGAGACAATTTGGTATTGCCCGCCCTATACACATTGTCCAATGTAGAGCGCGGTGGATTGAACTACCAAACTGGTGTCTACAATAAAGCCATTTACAGTGTATATGGAATGGCAACTATCGGTTACAAAGATATGGTCTACCTCGATTTGACAGCTCGAAATGATTGGTCAAGTACATTGCCGATAGAGAACAGATCTTATTTTTATCCATCGGCTTCATTGAGTTTGGTGTTGAACGAATTTATCGAAATGCCGGAATGGATGGGTGTGACAAAATTGAGAACAGGCTGGGCTGAAGTAGGTAAAGACACTGATCCTTATGCCATTCAAGCTAGGTTGAATCAGGGAAGTTACGGTGATTTGGTTTACTATACCAATCCTTCGAGTATGGTCAATGCCAATTTAAAGCCGGAGATTGCCACTTCATTTGAAGTAGGATTAGATATGGCTTTCTTGGACAATCGTCTCGGATTGGATGCGACTTATTACACAGTTCAAAATAGAAACCAGATCTTAAGTGTAGGTATCCCCGGAATGACAGGATTTAATTCGACGACGATCAATGCCGGTATTGTAGAAAATTCGGGCTGGGAAGTAGGATTGTTTGCTACTCCAGTAAAGAAGGATGACTTTCAATGGAATGTTAATTTAAATATTTCACGGCAAGAGAGTAAGTTGACCGAATTGACTGAAGGTGTAGATCAGATTCAGTTTTGGAGCAATGTAGGTATTCAGGCCATCACTCGAGTAGGTGAAACACTGGGAGATCTTTACGGTCGTCAGACGATTAAGGTAGAAGAAGGAGAATATGCTGGATGGAATTTATTGGATGCCAATGGTGAATTGCAGCGATCTAATGACTATACCAAAGTGGGTAATTATTTGCACAAGTTTTTATTGGGTGGTCAAACCAGTATTTCCTATAAAAATATTTCGGTTTCGGCCAGTTTTGACTGGAGAAATGGAGGAGATTTTTATTCTATGACCATGTTGCGATTGGCAAGATCTGGCAAAGTAGAAAAGTGGGGTAAAGGAGAAGGAGAAAGTACCTTTACTGGAATCTTGAGCGCTTTGGATTTCAACGGCGATAGAGATGCTATTGCTGCAGAAGTAAAATCTAATCAAGAAAAATATAATCATTTATACGTTGGAGGAAGAACAGCTGACTTGGGTGGATTCCCATATAATGGTCGCGACAACGGTGTTTTCTTCCCCGGTGTATATGTCAATGCAGAAGGTGAATACGTGGAAAATTTTGGTGCAGAAGGAACTCAATTTGTGAATTCATTTGAAATCATCGAACCAGGTGGTGGATATTGGGATGTTGGGCATGCCGATAAGTTTATTTACGATGCTTCCTATGTGAAATTGAGAGAGTTGGCTATTTCTTATCAATTGCCTACTTCGGTCGCTCAATTGATAGGCTCTAGAGGAGCTTCGGTATCTGTGTTTACCAAGAACCTAATTATCTGGACCGCAGCAGGTATTGGCATCGATCCCGAATTGGCGTTTTTGAGAACCAGTTCTTCAGTTCTTCAAGGTGTAGATAGATGGAATGGTGGTCCGTGGACTTCTCCAATCGGTATTAAATTAAGTGTTGACTTCTAAATTATAATATAATGAAACTATATAAATTAAAATATTTATTCTATTTGGCAACGGTGTTTTTGCTGTCTACTTCTTGTGAAGATTTAACTGAAGTAAATACCAATCCCAATGCCGTAGGGGGAGAGAAAATCAATCCCAAATATGTGTTTTCTTCTATTTTGGCCAATTCACCGAATGCATATACGCAACAATTTGCCTATGGGAATTCGGAGGGGATATTGGAAGCCGTTCAGTATTTGCAGCGCGACTATATCGGTTTTGAAATCAATAACTTGATCTGGGGCGAATTGTCTTGGGGTTCCAGTATATACAAGCCCCTTAAGGATGCGGACTACGTATACGAATACGTTGAAACCTTGGAGGATGAAAACTTGAAAAAATTCTATCAGGGTACGGCTCTGATAATGAAGTCATTTTACTATGGTTTTTATACTTCACTTTGGGGAGATATGCCCTATTCTGAAGCAATGATGGCTGAACAAGGTGTTTTTACTCCTAAATACGATGCACAAAAGGATATTTTCTTGGGTGTAATAGCTGATCTTAAAGCGGCCAATCAAATGTTGAACGGTCTCGGTGTGATTGGAGAATTGGTAAACTCTGATCTTCTATACGGTGCAGATGCTTTGAATTGGCAAAAATTTTGCAACAGTCTTTTATTGAGATATTATATGAGATTGTCCGATAAAGCCGGTGATTTGGGACTAGATGTAGCGAGTGAATTTGCTCAAATCGTAAATAACCCTAGTCAATATCCGATTTTTACAAGTACCGACGACAATGCTTCCATTGAATATGGGGGTACAGCTAGTAATAACTCATGGAGAGGAGGTCCATTAGGATATTCAAATAGATCTGAATTTTACCGTAGAAAACCAGCCAAAACATTGGTTGATTTCTTGAGAATCAATGAAGATCCTCGATTGACTACATGGGTCAGACCAGTAGATGTACAGTTGGTAGTCGGTGACAATGGAAGTGAATACGGTATTGGTGAAGACGGAAGAGTAAAGAGGTATTTGCCGAATTACCAAGAAGGCATTGATACCTTTTTGTATGTAGGTTTGGATATCGCTATGAAGGAGCCAGATTCTTGGAACCTACGTCCGAGTATGGATTTTGCTGCGGTAAAAGCATTAGATGACAAAATGTATTTAGAGCAAGGTGCCAACCCACATACTTCTTATTTAGCCGATATGTATGCTGAAAATAGTCATCCCTTAGTGAAATCGATCTTGATGACTTATACAGAGGTCAATTTTTTGTTGGCGGAAGCATTTCACAAAGGTTGGATCAGTAATGGTTCAGCAGTGGATTATTATATTGCTGGTATGGAAGCTAGTTTGGATCAATTCGACATCCAAGACGGAAGTACTTCTGTGTACAATTCTACCAATCACCAGTTGAAATCTTTTGATAGGGCTGAATTTTTAGCCAAAGGTAGGGAGGATTTTGAGGCAGGTACAGAAACCGATCAATATTTAAATATTATGACACAAAAGTGGGTTGGTCTTTGGATGACTCCAGAAGGTTATTTAAATTGGCGAAGAACGGCTATGCCCGATTTGGCATCCAATATTATAAGTGGATCAAATGGTGATAAAATTCCAGTTAGATTTATCTATGGAAACAATGAACGCAATCTCAACGGGGACAACGTTGAGGCAGCTATATCCAAGTTGCAGCCTGCAGAGAACGATCAATGGTCCAAAATGTGGTTGCTTCAAGGAACGGGTAAGCCTTGGTAAAAAGAAATAATAACTAATACGAAATACGGTCAAATGCAAAATCGCAGAAAATTTTTAATCCAATCGAGTATAGGGATTTCTTCAGCATGGCTTAGTCCCAATTTTTTGATATCAGAAACAGAAGGGAAAGGTAAGCGAAAAGCATTGGCTCCAGGCTTGTGGGCAGTGATGATTACCCCTTTCGACGAAAAACTAAATATAGATTATCCTACATTAAAAAAGATGATACAATGGTACGAGGAAGCTGGTGTAGCTGGCTTCTTCGCCAATTGTGCTTCTAGTGAGATGTATCAATTGTCTCCGGAACAGAGGGTTGCGCTCACTAAGTTTGTAGTCGAAAATACCTCAAAGCCTGTAGTGTCGACTGGTAGTTTTTCTAATTCGGTTGATGAAAATATTGCCTTTATCAAGGAAATATACAATACTGGTGTAGATGCAGTAGTGTTGATTACCAGTGTTTTGGTTGAGAAAGAAAAGGACGATGAAGCTTTATGGCAACACATAAAAGCCATAGTAGATGGAAGTCCTGGAATACCTCTCGGTCTGTATGAATGTCCTAGTCCGTACAAAAGGTTGTTGTCCACAGATATTCTTGAGAAAATCACAGCGACCGATCGATTTGTTTACCTTAAGGATACTTCATGTGATGCTCAGCAGGTAGCAGCCAAAATAGCCACCATAGAAAATTCTCGTATGGGTATGTATAATGCACATACCCCTGATGCATTGTTTACTATCCAAAATAAGGGTCAAGGACTATCTCCTATAGGAGCGAACTTTTATCCTGAGATTTACGCATTTATATGTAAATATGGCAATTCAAAACGCAAAGCCAAAGAGGTGGCAATGGCCAATGAATTCTTATTGAAAAGCGATAAAATTATCGGCAAGAAATATCCAGTATCTGCCAAGTGTTTTATGAACTTGCGAGGACTGCCTATTCAGAACTACGCCAGACGCGATAGAGGACCTTTTACTGAAGATGAAATCCAAAGATTGAAGGATTTATGGGTGGATCTTCAAAAGTTGGCAAAGGATCTTAAGATTGATTTGGCAGTGGTGTAATTGAATTATTCTAAGTGCATTTGGTATTCAAGATGATTTACTGTGATTATCGACTGAAGTATAAGTCTAGAATCGAGTATAAGAATGACTTTTAATTGCTATAAAAATGAAAGAAAAAGGGAGACAAATTGTCTCCCTCTTTCAATTTACTAAGTCAGCATTATAATTTTAATTAAAAAGGGAATACATAACCCACGATTAATTGATTGTATTTAAAAGCATTTCTTCCCGTAAAATCGACGTAAATTTCACCGAAATTAACATCGAGTGTTGTACCGATAATAAAATTCCAAGCACCCAATAACTTGTCTTCGCTACTTCCTTTAGCTGCTTTCAATAGCCCAACACCTAGACCAGCATATGGTCTAATATGGGGAGGAATAGATGGTATGCGAATGTGATATAAGCCGTTGGCATTTATTCCAAATGAACTGGGGGAACCCAAACCAAAAAACGATTCTGGCATAAATTCAAAAGGGCTTCCCTCCTTGCCTATCATGTAATGTACTCGATATCCGAGGTTGAAAGTGGCATTTTCACCTAGGCCAAATCCAGCAAATCCCGACATGCCGTTGTATCTTACCTTGTCATTTAAGCTCCATCTGCTGCTACTGTCTTGATCCATCATCTCTTCTTCCATAGCTGGAACCATTTTTTCTTGCTTTTCACTGGCTACCTTTTCTTGTTTTGATTTTGTGGATTTTTCTAATTGTTTGAGGTAGCGCTCCAACATATATTCCATGTCATCCATTCGTCTATTGGTTACATCGATGATTTCTTGCAATTGTTCTTCATTGTATTCTACTGGTACAGGTTGTTGAACAATGACTGGAGGATTGGCTTGATTGCCACTAGGATTGACATTGTTGGGCATAGGAGGAAGATTCTGTTGGTTGAGTAGTTGATTGATCTTACTTTCCAATCTAGCCAACTGCATATATATATCGGCGTCTACAGGATCCAATGACGATTTGTCTTCGCTTATTTCCGTCAACTTTTTCTCTCGAGCAGGATATTCAACCATGGCCTCTATTTCTCTCATTTTTCTCTGCATGTTCTCAATCTCATTTCTTCTGGCTTCTCTTTGAGGATCAGACATAGATCGACTGGATGAATTGACATCTGAGGTAGAACTTTGTTGTTCTTTCATACCTTGAATAATTTCCTTGATTAAGAGTCTCAATTCTTCAGGAGTCATCTGAATACTACTTCTAACCTTTTCTTGTGGCATTTCTTGGGTGACTGGTGCTGTTGGCATTGCCGGTACAGGTTGAGTCGCAGCTGGTGTAGTTTGGGAAACTTTTTCCTCTTCTTTAACAATGATTTCTTTTTCAACCTCCACCGAAGATTTTTTGTCCAATTCTTCAATGACTTTTTCAGTATTTGATTTTTGTTCTGAGATTTCTTTAACCGCTTCTAAGTCTTTGGCGGCTACCGCTTCAGCCAATTGTGACTCTAGTATGTCCAATTTTTCTTCGTACTCCGCGATCAATTTTTCTTTGGCTATTTCTTGTTCAATTGATGAAGTAATTAAGTAATCATCAAAAGCTGTTTGTTTGACTACTTCAATTTTTTCTTTCTTCTTGCCCATGACAAAATTGAGGCTCATACCGTAGTTCCAAGAAGATTTGATTTCATCGGGCAGGCTTATATTTTCTATGTCTTGTTGAGTTGTCAAAATAGATTTGGCGTAGCCGGTGAGTTTTACATACTTGCTAAAGGGAATTTCCAATCCGAGACCGGCTTGAACAAATCCTTTATTTTTGTCAAAAGTAAGGGAGTCGGCTAGACCGGTGTATTCATCGCCCACTTGGATGTTACCTCCACCGAGGGTGATCCAAGGGATAATGCCTTTTCCTTCATTTAATTTGAATTTTACTTCCCCGCCGTACATTGATAAATCATCAAAATCCAAATTACTACCCTCGTCATCGATGGCTCTGGAATAAAATCCACGTATGCCAATTAGGGGACCAAAGTTAAGTCCTGTGCTTACACCAGCCATCCAAGTATCGGTATAGGGCAAGTCGTTGTGAAAGTCCATCTTGGATACGTGGAATTCTATGGGAAGGCTAAGTCCTTGGAATCCACTAGAAAATTGATCGAGGTAGGCTCTATCAATGTCAGTTAGTTGACCGGGTTTTCTTCCGCCGAGATAAAAAGCCAGAGAAGCTCTTAAGGCCCAGTTGGAAATTTTTTCTTGGTCAAAATTTTGGTCAGCTAATCCATACGACTCTCTTTCTAAGGGACTGAGAAGAGATATGTTGGAATTGTAGTTGTAGTTGTAATTCAGAGCTTGAAATCCGATGGTGTAACGGTCCCCAGCTGAAAATTTTATTCCTACTCCTGGGACTACATATAGTTGGTCGCTAGTGGCAAGAGAATCGGCGCCAATGGATTGAACACCAGCCCCTATAGAGAAATAGGGCAGGAGGGCACCTCTGGATAAATTGAGTTTCAATTCACCACCCATTCGTTTAAAACTAACGTCTCGACTTTGATAGTTTGATATTTGTGCGTCAGTGGGATCAAAATTAAATTGATCCAATTTAGTGCTCAAACCAAACCCTTCCGCATAGTTGGCGCCCAGTTCTACGTATTCGCCAAAACCTATGCCCAGTTGAATTCCACCCATAATACCGTTGTCTAGACCGGAGTTTTTAACAGGCCAATGGTATTCCGCGTAGGGGGATAGGGTATAGCTTATCCCTTGTAGTTGAGCCGATACTGAATGTCGGCCCAGAATAATAATTATTACGACTAAAATAAAATTAGTTAAATTTTTCATTTTTTGTTTTTTACATAACCAATAACTCTCTGCCTATCACACAGATAGTCTAAGGCATGAGTGAATGAATTCTGCAACTTTAAGGGGAATAACTTAGCTGATTGTGTTTTACTGTAGCGAAAATATAGGCACGATATTTATCGTGATTACATAGACTCGTCTATAGATTAAGACTCTAAGAGGAGTATTATAAGACTATATTTTTAAGTGATAGTTTCATGTTTTTTAATTTAATTCACGTTGATATTTATTGATCTTTTTCCGTATTTAGACGGTAAATTTATAGATAGTCACTTCATGGAGTCTTGACCTCATTTAAATGAATAGTTAATGTGAATGTGTCAATGTGAGAGTGTTAGATATGGTGAATCTATGATAAGTAAGTAATTCAAAATGGGGGGAATAAAGTTCTAGCATAGATTATAATTGCATTTCCCTCATTTTGAGAATAAAGTTTTATAGATTTGGGTAAACAATCGCTAGAATTCAATGGATCGAAGAAAATTTGTTATGAACACCGCAGCCCTGGGAATGTCACTGGGATTGCCATCTGTCTCAGCCCACAATTTGTCCGAGGAAATATCCAATAAACAAGGGCTGAATATTAAGAAGAGTTTAAAATATGGAATGATAAAGGCTGGAAATACGGTCTTAGATAAATTTAAACTTGTAAAGGAGATTGGATTTGACGGTGTAGAATTGGATTCCCCGAATGGATTGGATGCCAAGGAAATTTTGGATGCCAAGGAAAAGACGGGCTTGGTGATTCCAGGAGTAGTGAATTCATATCACTGGAAATATCCCTTGTCTCATCCGGATACAGCGGTAAGAGAAAAATGTCTTGAATCATGTAAGCAAGCTTTGAGGGATTGCAAGTTATACGGTGGTGATACGGTATTAATCGTGCCTGGAGTGGTGAATGCAGAGACGAGTTATGAAGAGGCATGGATTAGATCACAGGTGGAGATTCGCAAATTGATTCCCGTGGCTGAAGAAACAGGGGTGAAAATTGCTTTTGAAAATGTTTGGAACAACTTTATTTTAAGTCCATTAGAGGCGGCTAGATATGTAGATGATTTTAATCATCCTCTAGTGGGATGGTATTTCGATATAGGTAATATTGTTCGATATGGATGGCCAGAACACTGGATCCAAACCCTTAATCGCAGAATAATGAAACTCGATGTCAAGGAGTATAGCCGTGTAAAGCAACGGGAAGAAGGGGTGTGGAAAGGATTTAAGGTTGAACTTTTGGAAGGGGACTGCAATTGGCCGGTTGTCATCAATGCTTTGGATAAAATAGGGTATTCAGGATGGGCTTCTGCAGAAGTTTCTGGAGGTGATGAGGTGAGATTGAGAACGATTTATGAAAAAATGGATGAGATTTTTAATATTATTCCTGAATAAATTTTAGGCCGGTAAATTTCTATTTTATAACTAGTTGTTATTGAATTTAGACCATGGTTTCTATTCAATAACCTTTGAAAATGTTTGCATTATTCTACAATGGTTTTTGTAAGTGTAGTGCGGTTAATGCGCTGCGAGGAGATTCCATGAAATTCACTATCGAATTGCGTTGCAAACCCGTCTCGACGTAGAGACATGACCGAATGCAGTATATAGTACCCAATCGACTTAACGTCGATTGGGTGAAGGAACCGAAACACGGAGGTTTCGGCTAAATATCCTCGGCACAGTGGCCTACCCACCCGAAGCCAGTGGCTTCGGTTCCCTCGCCAAATGTCCATTAAGGACATTTGGTTGCTCTAAGGAGCAACTTTGCTCGGTCATTCAATATTTTTTCTTGAATTTGGGTATAGATTGTAATAATGCATTGACTTTACGAGAAAGAATAGTGATGTTTTTATCATATTATAATCACAAGTTTATTTTATTGGATGAATAAATAATTTTTGGATTGTTATGTGATAATAATTTCATAATTGGAATTATATTTACAAATATATTTGTTTTATAAAATACAAAACCCTATATTAATGTTTAAATACTAGGTAAAGCAAAATGTATCATTTTATTAAGAATCCTATAAATCGATGACAAGATAGGCTTAAACTTCCAAGCTAGCTTTCTTATAAATCCCAAAATTGACTCAGAGAACATTGTTTTTACAAACCTTAAATGGTATTGAAGACAGCCGTATAGGCTGATTGTTATCAGTAAAATTAGTTTCAAACAATTTTAATTCCTATTGATCACGACTCGTAATGAGAATGTAGAGTCCTATGGTCTATAGTAGAAAACAGAATAGATGGTAGAGATAAAGAATTTTAGTTCTATTTTATGGGTAATCCTTTGTATGGTTGGTTTCAGCGTAGAAGCACAGCAGATTACTGGTTATGTTACAGATCAGAGTGATGGTTCACCTCTAATCGGTGCCAACGTAGCCATTAAAGGTACGACTAGGGGGGACTTTACCAACGTAGATGGTTATTTTCAGTTAAAGGTAGATGAAATTCCTGTTACCATTATTGTATCCTATTTGGGTTATTTGACGACGGAAATAATGGTCGAAGATGAAAATACTGTTAAGGTAGCTATGGTCCAAGATGCCGGAATTCAGTTAAGTGTAGTACAGATTCAAGGGCAGAGAATATCGGAAAAGCAAAAATTGGCACCGCTGACGGTGGAGTCCATGGATTTAAGAGCTATAAAAGAAAGTACCTCGGAAAACTTTTACGACGGATTGGGAAATCTTAAAGGGGTGGATCTCACTGCGGCAAGTTTGGGATTTAAGGTCATTAATACACGTGGATTTAATTCTACTTCACCGGTACGATCCCTTCAGATCATAGATGGAGTCGATAATCAATCACCTGGTCTTAATTTTTCTTTGGGCAATTTTTTGGGTTCCCCAGAATTAGATGTGCTCAAAGTTGATATTATTCACGGAGCCTCATCAGCTTTTTATGGACCCAATGCTTTTAATGGTGTAATATCGATAGAAACAAAAAACCCATTTTATCACCATGGTTTATCGGCCAGTGTAAAAGCGGGAGAACGGTCTCTTTTCGAATCTTCACTGCGATGGGCAGATGTCATTAAAAACAAAGAAGGCCAAGGGTATTTTGCATATAAAATAAATTTGGCCGTCCTGCGAGCCAATGATTGGGTAGCCAATAATTATGATCCCATTGATGACTCTAGAGTGCCTGCTGATAATCCAGGAGGCTATGATGCTGTCAATATTTATGGGGATGAATATTCCGCTTCTGGAGATTTTTCTTCTGTTCCGCTATGGCAGTTTCAAGGCTTGGGTAATTTTTACAGGACTGGCTATAAGGAGGAAGATCTAGTGGATTACGATACTAAGAATACCAAGGCCAATGTGGGACTTTATTGGAGATTGTCACCGGATAAAAAAGAAGAGTCATCGGAGCTGGTTCTCAGTTCTGCTTTTGCCAATGGAACGACGATATATCAAGGAGATAATCGATTTGCCCTCAAGGAAATACGATTCTTTCAGCATAAGGTAGAGTGGAGAAAAAAAGACCGTTTTTTTCTGAGGGGATATGTTACTCATGAAAATGCTGGAAAGTCTTATGATCCTTATTTTACGGCCTTAAGAATGCTAGAGGAAACCAGGGCTACTCCCAGTTGGAATGCATCTTATCAAGGATTTTGGAGTTCAAAGATTATTCAAGATTCGGTGTTGCAAGCTGGTTATCCCCGATTGATTAGGAAAATAGATGAAAATGGGAATTTAGTTTTTGAATTTGATCGCAATGCTGCCGAACAATGGTTAGTCGATCACAACGATGACTTAAGTCGATGGCATAATTTGGCTCGTATCAATGCCGATGAAAAGAAGGATACTGGTTTTGGTTCTCCTTATCTTCAACCAGGTACTGCCGAATACAATGAATTATTTGAATCCTTGATTTCCCAAAAGCGAGTAGATGGAGGTACTTTATTTGTCGACAAATCAGTGCTTTATCATTTACATGGTGAATATAAATTTCAAGATAAGTGGGGGATTGATGAATGGGTCTTAGGAAGCAATGCGAGATTGTATACTCCATATTCTGAGGGGACGATATTTCAAGATTCAATCGAGAGTATCAGTAATTTTGAATACGGAATATACGGTGGAATGAGTCATCAGATGTTTGATCGCAAATGGCGTGTATCCGCATCATTGAGAATGGATAAAAATGAAAATTTTGATTACCTCTTCTCTCCTGCCGCCTCTTTGGTCTACAAGCCCACAGATAACAATTTTATCCGGATATCATATTCTTCTGCTATTAGAAACCCTACCCTATCCGATCAATATCTATATCTAGATGTTGGGCCTGCTCTATTGTTGGGCAATCTAGAAGGCGCCCAAAATTTAGTAACCATTGAGTCATTGCTCACGTTTTTTGAGGAAGGACAAAATCAATCTTTTTTAAGGTATTTTGATGTAGATCCTATTCAGCCTGAAAAGGTGAGAACCCTAGAATTGGGTTATCGTACCACCTTGTATAAAAACATATATATAGACGCAGGGTATTATTTTAGTGTATATCGAGATTTTATCGGTTATAATATTGGAGGAATATTGGATTATAATTCCGCAACGGGATTGCTTCAAGGAGTAGATATTTTGCGTTATTCTTCTAATTCACAAAATGAAGTACAAACACAGGGAGCATCGATAGGGATTAATTACTTTTTTAAAGAGAATTATTCTTTGCAAGGCAATTATTCGTGGAACAACTTAGTGAAAACCAATACCGAGGATCCAATTATCCCTGCATTTAACACGCCAGAACATAAGTTCAATATTGGGTTTTCAGGACGAGATATCGTTATTGGAGACCACATCAATCCATTGGGGTATAATATTAATTACAAGTGGATCATTGGTTATGTCTTTGAAGGTTCCCCTCAGTTTACCGGTTATATCCCCACCTATGATTTACTGGATTTACAAGTTAACTACAGATTTGTTAAGGCGCATACCCTTATCAAATTAGGGGTCACTAATGTATTGGATAAACGTAGATTTCAAGCATATGGTGGTCCAAGGGTAGGTCGATTGGCCTACATCAGTTTAAATTATGAATTAAATTAAATGATATATTAAAACGGCATCATTATGAAAAAGCAATACATCACTCTGATATTAAGTCTATGGATGACTTTGGTCTACGGGCAAGAACGTTACTTGGAATACATTTTTGACGAAAGTGAAATATCGGTAACTCGAGATGTGGTTTATGGGCAAAATTTTTCAGCCCTACCCGTTCTCAACCCTCAAATTGGTCACACGCTTAAACTGCCTTTGATGGCAGATATTTATGCGCCATTGAATGACGACAATGAAAATCGTCCCATGATACTGTATTTTCATGCGGGCAATTTTTTACCCGTTCAAGTCAATGGGGGAGTCAATGGTACGACCAGAGATTCGTCTGTAGTTTTTGCTTGCAAACGACTAGCAAGATTGGGTTATGTCGTGGCATCAGTGGATTATCGATCCGGGTGGTTACCAACACATCCCGATCAATCTCTTAGAAATTTTTCCCTTATCAATGCCGCCTATCGCGGTGTTCAAGATGCACATACCTGTATTCGATATTTTAAGAAAACCGTGGCAGAAATGGGGAATCCATATGGAATCAATCCAGAGAAAATTGTACTTTGGGGTCAAGGTACTGGAGGCTATGTGGCTCTAAATACTGCAGCGTTGGATGACGCTGTGGAGATAGTGACGACTTCCTATCCGGAAGATAAATTTATCGGTAGCGATGCTATGGGAAATCCTGTACCCTTAGTTGCGGCATCCATTAATGGCAATATTTTCGGAACTACCAAGGGGGTAGCTCCGGCTGGTTATGCTTTTCCTCCGGCTGGAGATAGTCTGAGTACTATCAATCATCCGGGATATTCTTCAGAAGTACAGATGGTAGTGAATATGGCTGGTGCCATGGGAGATTTGTCTTGGATAGATGAAAATACCCCACCCATGGTTCTTTTTCATGTCCCTTCCGATTTATTTGCTCCTTATGACTCTCGTGTATTGTTGGTGCCCACTGCTATGGATGCTCTGCCAGTAGTGGAAGTGCAAGGTTCTTATCTAATAGCGAAACGACTGAATGAATTGGGTATAAATGATATTTTTGATGGCATTGATGATGTGTATACCCAGGCCGCAAAGGACGCTTCTGCTAAAGCTCATAATATTTGGGCGACGGGAAGTAATCCCGAAACTCAAAATGGTCATGATTATTTTGAGGGTTTGTTCCCTTTTAATACCAAAATTAATGTAATTCAATCGGGTTCATTTTCAGGTACTTATCCAGATAGTGCTCCTTGGGATTTTTGGGATGTAGATTATTGGAGTGGAATACCGAATAGCAATTTTGGAGGCGCGAGTTATCATCAATTGGTTTCTTTGTACAATCCCGATATGTCGAAAGAAAAATCATTGGCTTATATCGATACCTGTGTTTTTTATTTTGCACCCCGTGCTGTGCGGGCTCTTGATTTGGCAACTTCCAATACCGTTGCACTAACGGCTCAGGATGTTGGATTAAATATTTATCCCAATCCGGTATCTGCATATTTAAAGCTGACTACAGGGTTAGATTTTCCTATAGAAGGAGTAAGAATTTTTCAATTGGATGGCAAAGAAGTTTTGACGTTAAGGGGTATTAAGAGCAATGATTTAAAAATTGATATTGCCTCCTTAAGGTCAGGTCTGCACTTTGTACAGTTACAGACACATAAGGGTATAGTGGTAGAAAAACTTATTATTCAATAAATTGAAATTGGGATATTTAATGAAGGGTTATTAATTCCTAATAATGTAGAATTATTTATTTTAGTTTGTTAATGATTATATGCCGTTGATCTTGGTCAACGGCATATTTAGTTTTAATTACTATATATTTACCTAATGGTATATTTTGAAAGTTTATATAATTGTGTAATTTTAGGACGAAATCCATAGTTGAGTATCAATTTCTTGAAATATTTTTTGATGTTGAAAATCAACTGGATTTGTAAGTTTGAGGTAAAATAGAACTATGGTATGGTCACGTGGATCTAGTCTAAATTTTTTGATCTTTTGGAAGATGAAATGGAAATACAGGTCTATTTATCTTGGGCTGTCGGTCTTCCTTTCATTGAATTATCAATGCTTCGCCAATAAATTTATTGACAATACCTCATTACTATCTCCTTCTAAGTTAGCAGATACTACATTATTACCCAATATTATATTGATAATGTCAGATGATCAAGGTTGGGGCGATGTAGGCTATCAAGGTCATCCCTATTTAAAAACACCCAATCTCGATAAAATGGCCGCAAACGGTGTAGTATTTTCTCGATTTTATGCGGGATCGGCTGTTTGCTCCCCAACGAGGGGTAGTGTTTTAACGGGACGACATCCAATGCGATATGGTATTTGCTATGCAAATTGTGGTCATCTAAATAGAGAAGAAGTTACCATTGCTGAATTGGTTAAGGAAAAAGGTTATGCTACTGGTCATTTTGGTAAATGGCATTTGGGAACTCTTACCCGGGACGAAATAGATGCCAATCGAGGGGGAAGGCCGGAGAATGATGAACATTTTTCACCCCCGTGGCTCCATGGTTACGACACTTGTTTTGTGACTGAATCAAAGGTGCCAACCTGGAATCCCATGATTACTCCGTCGGCATCTGCAGGCGATGTGGGTTCAAGACTTACAGAAGGTCAACCTTTTGGTACGGCTTATTGGACTGGTCCGGGACAAAAAGCTGAAGGTAACTTAGAGGGAGATGATTCCAGAGTTATTATGGATAGAACAATTGAATTTATTGGTAATTCCATTAATGTTCAATCCCCTTTTTTAGCGGTAGTGTGGTTTCATACTCCGCATTTGCCGGTATTGACAGGTGAAAAATATCGTTCCATTTACAGTGATTTATCAGAAGATCAACAGCACTACTACGGCAGTATTACCGCCATGGATGAACAAATCGGAAGACTGAGGGATTATCTCAAGAGCCGTGGTATCAGTGATAATACTATCATAAGTTTTACCAGTGATAATGGCCCAGAAGGAAAATCAGTTTCGGGCAGAACCCAGGGAATAACCAATGGGTTGCGCGGTCGAAAGCGGAGTTTGTATGAAGGTGGGATTAGAGTTCCCGGGATATTGGAATGGCCAAATAAAATAGATGGGGGTATTACCATTGATCAACCGTGTTCCACTTCTGATTATTTTGTGACCATAGCCCATATCCTAGATATTGACATTGAAAAATATCAAAGGCCATTTGATGGTCAAACATGGTTGCCCTTTTTGGAGGAGTCGGGCCAAGAATATGTCAAAGGACCAATATATTTTTGGCTTAGAGATCAAGTGGCTATCGTAGATCAGCGGTATAAAATATATAGTGAGGATGGTGGTCAAAGTTTTAAATTATACGATATCACGGACTTGGATGGGGAAGAGGATGAATTAAATCTTGATATTGAAAAACAGAATAGAATTCTAAAATGGAAGGCCTGCCATCAATCTGTGTTAAACAGTAGTCAAGGTGGGGATTATTAGCAATAACTTTAAAAACGTAAATAAGATGAAATATTATCTCTATATCTTTTTATTTTGCCTCTGCTGGGGATGTCAGTCTACAGAGTCTACAGTTGAAGAAAGTGTAAATTCTCAGCCCAATATTTTATTCTTATTTGCCGATGATCAGACCTATGCTTCCATACAAGCCTTGGGGAATCGTGTTATTCATACGCCAAATTTAGATCGGTTGGTAGCTAAAGGAACGACGTTTAGTCACGCCTATAATATGGGAGGATGGAATGGTGCAATCTGTGTTGCTTCTCGATCTATGATTATTTCAGGCGCACATATTTGGAGGGCGAAGCAAAAAGACGAACGGTGGAGACAAGGTGATAGTCTTGCTCTCAATCAGACTTGGGGCAAACTTATGGAAGCAGCTGGGTATAACACTTATATGTCTGGTAAATGGCATGTTCAAGCACCGGCTACTCATGTTTTTCAAACGGTAAGGCATGTAAGGCCTGGAATGCCAGGGGATGCATGGGGGAAGAAAGGCGGTGGTAAAAAAGTTGCTGAGGCCATTAAAAATGGTGGAGATGTTGCGGCAGCTATGCCCATAGGGTATAATCGACCATTGGGGCCAGAAGATATTTCGTGGTCAGCTTCTGATACAAGTTTTGGGGGATTTTGGCAAGGCGGTAAACACTGGAGTGAAGTATTGCGTGATGACGCATTGGATTATCTCGATGATGCAGTAGGTAAAGAAAATCCATTTTTTATGTATATCGCATTCAATGCACCTCATGATCCTAGGCAGTCTCCACAAGAATTTTTAGACCTCTATTCATTGGATGAAATACCGGTTCCCAAGAATTTTTTGCCGGAGTATCCATGGAAAGAAGGCATTGGTGTGGGCCCTGGGCTGCGAGATGAAGCATTGGCTCCATTTCCTCGAACGGAGTATGCGGTTAAAAGTCATATAAAAGAATACTATGCTATTATATCTCATTTGGATCATCAAATGGGACTAATATTGGATAAATTGGAAGCTTCCGGTGAAATGGATAATACCTATATTTTCTTTACTGCTGATCACGGATTGTCGGTGGGACATCACGGATTAATTGGCAAACAAAATATGTACGATCACAGTATGCGTGTTCCAATGTTGGTCGTAGGACCAGATATCGAAGAAGGAAAAATTCTAAATCAGCAAGTCTATTTGCAAGATGTTATGGCTACTTCTCTCGAATTGGCTAAAATTAAAAAACCGGATTATGTGGAATTTCACAGTTTTGCCGATATTCTTCAAAATGAATCCATCCCTAGTCATTACGATGCCATGTATGGAGCTTATATCGATGTACAACGAATGATCCGAAAAGATGGCTTTAAGTTAATTGTGTATCCAAAGATCAATAAGGTTTTGTTGTTCGATTGCGAGAAAGATGCAGAAGAAATGAATAACTTGGCTGAAGATCAATCTTATCAATCACTAAAACATGAATTGTTTCAGGCGCTTATAAAAAAACAGGCTGAAATGGGAGATGTGCTGGATTTAAGTGGGATTACATTGTAGTGGTTTAAACTATATTGGTAATTCTTGAATTATTGGAACGGTAATTCTTTAATGATAAGTGAGATTATGGCGATTATATATTGATGATGCCATTGGTTAGGGTAAATGGGATTTAGGTGATGATTTTCGAAAGATGAGTATTTCTCGGTCTGAAAATATCATCCAGCTAAAATCGTATACGTAGTTGTAAATTTTATTTCTACTATTTACATAATAGCCTGTAACATAGTTATAATTGAATTTTTTTTGGTCTAGCAATATTCGTGTTACCTTCTTTTGTCTTATATTTTTTCCCATTAACTCAAGGAGGATGGATCGATTTCTGTGTAATATTTTGTCCGAAATTTTTGCTGCTTTATTGGTATCTCGCCTTAGGCTAAAATGATAGCGATTTTTGCATTGGATACTACAGAAAATTTTATCAATTCTACCGTGAAGAGGTGCTTTGCATATTTTACAGAGATTCTCCATACCATTAAAGTACAAATTATATTTTAAAATAATGGCATTATTGCTAGAAATATTTCATTTAAGTGTAAAATAGATAATTTATAATGAATTTGTCAAGGTTTTATATTGGGTTGAAATGCAAAATCTTGGTGAGGAATAATGTTAATGAAGGGCATTTGAAAGAATAAAAGGATTGATTGGAATTTCGGATTCCTATTTTATAATTTTCATAGCTCAAGGTAGAATATAGAGTCAACGGTTATTAACCGTTATTAACGGTTAGAGTATTTTTGTTTGTATAAATTATTAATATATAGTAGTTTATGTCTGTGAAGTGTTTTAAGATTTTATTTAAGAAGGGGGATAATTGTCAAGAAAGGCAGGAGTCGCTATTTCTTGGACCGCCTTCTAAATAAAACAATTGAAAATATATTTTTAAAACAGAAATATGTATCAACGGTTAATAACCGTTATTAACGGTTAACTGATTTCGCCTGATCTATTGTGTTGATAAATAGAGGTTTGAGGATGAATGAGTTTAATAATTTTCTTCAATTTAGGGTATTTGATTAAAAAATGTCTATAAAATTATTCAATCGAATATTGAACCTATGAAAATAAAAAAGCTCATGATTTATGGCAATATTAAGGGTCAACGGTTAATAACCGTTATTAACGGTTAACTGATTTCGCCTGATGTATTGTATTGGTAAATAGAGGTTTGAGGATGAATGAGTTTAATAATTTTCTTCAATTTAGGGTATTTGATTAAAAAATGACTATAAAATTATTCAATCGAATATTGAACCAATGAAAATCAAAAAGCTCATGATTTATGGCAAAATTAAGGGTCAACGGTTAATAACCGTTATTAACGGTTAACTGATTTCGCCTGATCTATTGTGTTGATAAATAGAGGATTGAGAAAGTAAGAGTTTAATAATTTTCTTCAAATTAGAGTATTTGATTAAAAAATGACTATAAATTTATTCAATCGAATATTGGACCAATGAAAATCAAAAAGCTCATGATTTATGGCAAAATTAAGGGTCAACGGTTAATAACCGTTATTAACGGTTAACTGATTTCGCCTGATCTATTTTGTTGATAAATAGAGGATTGAGAAAGTAAGAGTTTAAGATTTTTCTTCAATTTAGGGTATTTGATTAAAAAATGTCTATAAAATTATTCAATCGAACATTGAACCTATGAAAATA
This sequence comes from Membranihabitans marinus, assembly GCF_021729155.1. GTDB lineage: Bacteria > Bacteroidota > Bacteroidia > Chitinophagales > Saprospiraceae > Membranihabitans > Membranihabitans marinus. Next base: position 232,408 of record NZ_JAJQYA010000001.1, read on the forward strand.
AAAAAGCTCATGATTCATAGCAAAATTAAGGGTCAACGGTTAATAACCGTTATTAACGGTTAACTGATTTCTCCTGATCTATTTTGTTGATAAATAGAGGATTGAGAAAGTAAGAGTTTAATAATTTTCTTCAAATTAGAGTATTTGATTAAAAAAATGACAATAATATTATTCAATCGAACATTAATCCAATGAAAATCAAAAAGCTCCTGATTCATAGCAAAATTAAGGGTCAACGGTTAATAACCGTTATTAACGGTTAAATGATTTCGCTTGATATATTGTGTTGATAAATAGAGGATTGAGTAAGTAAGAGTTTAAGATTTTTCTTCAATTTAGGGTATTTGATTAAAAAATGACTATAAAATTATTCAATCAAACATTGAACCTATGAAAATAAAAAAGCTCATGATTTATGGCAATATTAAGGGTCAACGGTTAATAGCCGTTATTAACGGTTAGAAGGTTTCTGCTTCTATATATTATTCATACATAGATGATTATATGTGTTTCTGATTTCAAAAATTTTGGAATATGATAATATAATTGAAATGCCATGATTCTTCAAATTCAGCATTTTATACATTTTGTAAAAAATATATGACTTATTCTAATGAACTTCTTGTTAGTTCAAATAACTGAGCTTCATGGTAGGGTGGAAATACGGTGTGAAATTGTTGATAAATTTCTTTTGGAATGCCTAGATCGGCTATATATATTTTTGTGGTATGAGCTAGGCTTTGTAGGATTTGCTTGGGAGCCGCTAGACTTATAACATGATGTGCTTTAAAGTAAGGATGATCTAATTCCTTAGTAATGCCTACTGGTAAATCTAATGAAGTCTTAATAGCTTTGGTTTTATTGGCTTTTTCAATGGCCTTTAATATTTTTTCTGGTAATGGCCGGCGTTGAGAAAATCCTAAGTAGCTGTCTACCCAGTGGTGGATTTGTGAAGGTAGGCCTACTTTTACACCAAATTTAATGGCTCGATCTAATTGCTTAAGCGGTAATGGCTTGTTGATGGCCATTGGCAAGTCTAAATATACAGTGTATCCCCATGCTTGCAATCTACGCGCCGCAACTAGGCCTCCACCTCCATTGTTGCCATTCCCAACACCAATAAGGATCTTGTGATCTATAGGACTAATACTTGCTACTAATCTAGCTAAATGCAGTCCGGCATTTTCCATCATTAGTTCAATTGGTAGTCCATAGTTTTCAACTGCAAAATAGTCCATCTCTTTAAAGTGTTCTAGAGATAAATATTCTCCTTCCTTCGGTTGGTATTTTGGAATCCAAGTATTCATTTATTATCCGTTTAACCCAATACCTGCATAATCTATTCCAGTTAGTCGATGTATGTCAAGATTAAAAGTAGATAAATCATTTTTAGAAAATTTTCTAAAATCATCATATCCGCAAGATCTTGAAATCACCTTCATCAAAGTGGTTGTAGCTTCTAAATAGTTACATAATTGTTTAGCGGATTCATCGATAATAAGTCTGGCTCGAAGATTTTCTTTTTGAGTGGCTATTCCTACAGGACAATTATTAGAATTACATGCTCGCATTCCAAGACAACCTATGGCTTGAATTGCTGAATTGGCAATGGCTATGGCATCTGCACCCAACATCATGGCCTTGGCAAAGTCTTCTGCTACTCTCAATCCTCCCGTAATCACTAAACTAATATCTTGTCGTCCTAATTGATCTAGATGCTTCCGAGCTCTAGCCAATGCGGGAATGGTGGGTACGTTGATATTGTTTCTCAATATAGTTGGAGCAGATCCTGTTCCTCCTCCTCTTCCATCTAGGATAATATAATCTGCACCTGCAGCAATAGCAAAATCAATATCAGCCTCAATATGACTTGCAGCTATTTTAAATCCGATGGGAATACCCCCAGTTTTTTCTCTCACCCTATTGCCAAAATCTTTAAAGTCTTCAACCGTTATAAGATTGGGGAATGCAGCAGGAGAAATAGCATTTTCACCAGCTTTTATTCCTCTTACCGCAGCTATCTCAGCAGTTACTTTGTTGCCAGGTAAATGGCCGCCCGTTCCTGTTTTAGCTCCTTGTCCACCTTTAAAATGAAAAGCTTGTGCCTTGATTACTTTATCCCATGAAAATCCAAATTGACCGGAAGCCAATTCATAGAAATATTTACTATTGTTAGCTTGTTCATCGGGGAGCATACCTCCTTCTCCACTACAAATACCGGTGCCGGCCATTTCTGCCCCTTTGGATAAGGCTATTTTGGCTTCTCTAGATAGAGCTCCAAAACTCATATCAGATACAAATATGGGTATATCTAGGATCAATGGTTTTGACGCATTTGGACCAATTATTGTTTGGGTATTTACCTCCGAGTCATCTAGTAATGGTCTTTTAGCCAATTGCGCCGGTAAGAATTGAATATCTTCCCATTTCGGTAACGAATTTCTATCCACTCCCATGGCTTCTGATGGACCGTGATGACCGTATTTTTTTAAACCATTTTGCGCCAAACTTTTTATATAAAGAGAGTATGGTTCAGTGTTCTCTGGATGGGTGTCGGCATAATCACCTAGATATTGATCTCGCTGAAAAGGCTGTGGATGTTCAGTTAAGTAGGCATTTATTTCGTCTTCTTCTATCCATACTTCATCTTCTTTGATGATAGTTGAAAATTTATGCAAGACTTCAGCATTATTGTATTCACTCACCCCGCTGTCTATTCGATAATCCCAACCGTGAAGACCACATATCAGGTTGTGACCATCGACATATCCATCTGCCATTAGAGCGCCGCGATGAAGGCAACGGCCATATAACACTGAAATGGTGTCGTCGTATCTGATAGCGACTAAATCCAATCCATTTATTTGAAAATGTTGAGGTTCTTTAACCTTTAAAGTTGAATATTCACATAATTTAATCAGTGCCATAGTTTCTTATATTGGTCTAATTTTCTAATTCCGTTCAAAAAGAGTTTAAATAAAAAACTCAATTTGTCTAAGTTAGTCAAACTATGTCAGAATTTGTATGGTCTAATTGTTAGTTGTGTAAATAATAATAATGACAAAACACTTATGTATAGTATATAAGAAAGTTTGCCTTAGGTGTTGCAATATAGTAATGGGTGTGGAATTTTTGGAATTTAAATGTATTACGTATAATATAAAAAAATCCCTAGTGTCTGGTAAGAGACACTAGGGACGGTTTATAAAAAGGGAAATTTTTATCTAGATAATTGTACTACAGTTTTCTGATTTTAATATTTCTAAACCAAGCTTCTGTAGTGTGGTCTTGTAACACAAGATGTCCTTTTCTCTTGTGGTGGTAATTGGGAATTTTTGCGAACTTACTTTTCTTATAAGCTTCCTCTAGAGCTTCAGATCCCAATTCGTAAGTCAATACCTGTACTCCATTTAACCAGTGTTCTACATGGTTGCCATCAACCAAGATTCTACTGGTATTAAATTCACCCAAAGGTTTAAGTTCTGTGTTGGATGGGGCAAACATATCGTAAAGACAGCCCGTGTATTGTGAAGGCTTTAATTTACCTGCATATTCTTCGTCGCCGTCATCAAGTAGTTGATATTCAAATCCGATAGCAGATCTCGACGATCCATTGGCTTTAGATATTTCTTTAGATACATTGTATTTGAGTCCACTGTTGCCGGCTTTAAAAGCTCGCCATTCAAAACTCAGTTCGAAATTGTCAAAGGTTTCAACGGTAATTAAGTCACCTCCAGTAAAAGGTTGGCCATCTTCTCGAGCGGGTACATCGCCTCTGTCCATTTTCTTCAATATACCGTTATCGATTTTCCAATAATTGGTTAAAATTGTATCACTTCCCAAACTTTCCCAGCCATCAAAATTTTTACCGTTAAATAAATCTATCCATTCCGATGATTCTTCTGTGGATTGAGAGTCAGATTGTTGACAACCTACAAACAATACCATGGTAAATACAAAAAAGGTATATATTCGATTCATATCTTATTGGGCTTTATTCATTACTTTTTCCATGGAAACATGTTTTCCATTTTTCTTCTTACTGAGATCTGCTGCTGTCATAAAGGCACATATTTCAATGGTTTCCTCTGGTCTTACAGGTACTATTCCGGTATCAAAATAGCTAGCGACTTCTTCTAGAAGCGGCATATAACCACCATAGGGTCCTAGGTTTAATTGACCTTTTTCACCAAATGCAGTACCGCCATATCCACCTTTAGGAGATCTCAATCCAGTGAAAGTTCCAATGCGTCCTCCTTCCCAGATTCCAGTGACTACATCGAGACCTTCGGTATGTGTTCTACTCACGGATTGACATCCCGTACCCATAACGGTAAACAAAGTCTCTACACCGTGAATGGCATACCAATACAAATCAGGATGAGTTTCCTCGTATTTGGCAGGACTAAATGTAGTCGCTCCCAACACTTTGCCAATTTCTCCGTTTTTCAACTTGTCCATTCCTCCAGTATATCTCAAGGATGATGATGACCATACGGGGATATTGTATTTTTCAGATGCTTCAAAAATCTTATAGGTGTCTTCTAGTGAGGCCGCAATGGGCTTGTCGATAAACACTCTTTTTCCTGCTTGTAGGACGGGAATCACTTGTTCTAAATGTCGACGTCCATCATTGGTTTCCAATAATATAACATCTGTTTTATCTAATAATGAAGCGATGGAATCTACGATTTCTACTCCTATTTCCTTCATTTGATCGATGTATCCTGGAATTCTTTCTGTACTGGATACAATGTCTTTACTACCATGTGGATAAGCTGCCACTACTTTATACCCCAGTAATTTAGGATTGGCATCCTCTTTATTCATTCCCTTGGCAAAAGCTATACTATGAGAAGTATCTAATCCAATGATTCCTACTCTTTTTCCCTTTAAGGCAGAAGAGTTATAACTAGATTGGAAGGAGGCTGCTTTTGAGATAAATGGAAAAGCCGCTAGTCCAGAAGTGGCCAATGCAGATTTTTTCAAGAAGTCTCGTCGGAGAAGGTTATTTTTTATACTCATAGATGTATTGGTTTCGGTAACGTTACCGAAGTTAGGTATTTAAAACGAAACCACCAAGATTAATAAGTCAATCCTGTAAAAAAAATGCCAATTACTTCTTTTCTTCTCTATTTTTTTAAATTAATATCTTGATTTTAACTGAATACCAATCACAATGAGATTACTTTGATTTCATTGAAATAAAATCTTTAAGTAATCGTATTACCATAATAATGATTAGGATAACCAAAGGAAGTGATGTGAGGATTAAGATTTTTTGCACGGCAATTAAGACATTGATATCTTCTCTGACATAGCCCAACCATAATAGGGCCATTCCCATACAGGCTAACAATATTCCCCAGACCAATCGATGACGCTTGGACGGTCGATATTTTCCTTCATCTGTAATCATGGCCATTACGTATATTGAAGAATCTAAAGAAGTAATTAGAAATCCGGCCAGGAGTGATATTACTACTATATTGATATAATCACTGGCGGGAAAGTGATTGAAAAATACAAAAATCGATGTGAATACATTGGAGAATTGATCAGGTGATTGAAGGGGATTTTCCAGAATCGAAAAAGCATTTTGCCCCATGATGCTAAACCATATAAAGGTGGTAAAACTAGGGATAATCAGTACTCCAAGAACCATTTGTCTTATGGACCGACCTTTGGAAATTCGCGCTATAAAGATACCGATAAACGGTGCCCATGCTATCCAGAATGCCCAGTAATAATAGGTCCAATCACTTAAAAATTCCTCCCCGGGATTATACGGTGGCAAAGCCAAACTCAGGGGTATGAAATCTGTGACATAGGCCCATAAACTTTCGGAAAATAGTGAAACTACATTGCCTAAGTTGGATTGGAATAAAAGCCAGAGAGTAAGGGCTGTAGTTACCATCATGTTTAGGTTGGACCATAGTCTAATCCCCTTGTGCAATCCCTTCCACGAAGACCACAAGGCAAAGCCTGCAATAATTATCATAATATATATGGTAGTGGAAAGATCCCATGAGGTGTTGGGATATAAGTGGGCTAGTCCGCCATTGATTTGAGTAACACCTAGTCCAAGTGCGGCAATTAAACCAAACATGGTGGTGAAGAGTACTAGAATGTCTGTTCCATGAATGACTTTTAGGGGCTTGGTTTCAGTCGTCCATACAGAACTTATCCTCACTGGTCTATTCATTCGAAATATGTAAAAGCTCACAATTAAAGCTAATATGGTATAAAATGCCCATGCTGTAAACCCCCATTGATAAAAGGTGAATTCCATAGCCATGATGGAGCGCGATTTATTCCCTCCTATCTCCAAGTTTTGCTGCATAAAGACCGGTTCTTGTACCGCTCTTAATAAGATTCCAGAACCCATGCCTGCACTGTAGAGCATGGCGATCCATGAGGCAAAGGAATATTCGGGTTTTTCTATACCTCCGATTTTAATAGCTCCGTATTTTGAGATACTCAATACCACTAAAATCCCTACACAGAACAAACCAAAAAATAAATATATCGGTCCAAATATATCTCTAATCCAAAGCGATGCAATCTCTACCCAAGAATAAAATTCATGGGCGTTAAGAGCGATAATCACAAGTAAAATAATGATAAGTAAGCTACTTATATTTAGTAATGTGACCTTGTTTTTTTTAGTTTTCTTCATTGGAGAGTGATATTCTTAAAGTGGTATTTGCAAGGTATTTAAAAAATATAAGTTTAAAGCTCTATTTTTTTATTTAATATAATGGTATTCAGTCTGATATATATTGAGTAAGTCTCTTGGTTGGTATGTGATAATTAAAAATGTATTTCATATCAAATAAAAAAAGCCGGATCGAATAATACGACCCGGCTTTTAAATATATCTATAGTCAACAATTACATGTTGGCAATGATTTCTGAACCAAATTCTGAACAAGACAATAAGGTTGCACCATCCATTAATCTTTCAAAATCGTAAGTTACTCTTTTAGAGCTAATTGCTCCTTCAACTCCTTTAATGATAAGATCAGCAACTTCAGGCCATCCCATATAACGGAACATCATTTCTCCAGATAGGATTACTGAACTTGGATTTACTTTGTCTAACCCAGCATATTTTGGAGCAGTACCGTGAGTAGCTTCAAATATTGAGGCACCTGTATGGTAGTTGATGTTGGCACCTGGAGCAATTCCTATACCACCTACTTGTGCTGCCAAAGCATCAGAAATATAGTCACCATTAAGGTTTAAGGTAGCTATTACATCATATTCTTTTGGTCTCAATAAGATTTGTTGTAAGAATGCATCAGCGATAACATCTTTTACGATCAATTCCTGACCATCTTTTTTAATGATCTGCCATGGTCCACCCTCATAGTCAGTTGCACCGTAGTCTTTTTTGGCTACTTCATAACCCCACTCTTTAAATTTACCTTCTGTAAATTTCATGATATTTCCTTTGTGTACCAAAGTAAGGGAAGCTTTTTTGTTATCTAAAGCATAGTCTATCGCTGCTTGAACGATTCTAGCAGTACCTTCTTCAGATACAGGCTTAATACCCAATGAAGATGAATTAGGGAATCTGATGTTGGTCACTCCCATCTCGTCGATCAAGAAGTTTTTCAATTTTTCTAATTCAGGTGTTCCTGCCAAATATTCGATACCTGCATAGATGTCTTCAGTGTTTTCTCTGAAGATAGTCATGTCCACATTGTTGGGTTCTTTTACTGGAGAAGGAACTCCTTGGAACCAACGTACCGGACGTACACAAGCGTAAAGGTCTAATTTTTGTCGCAAAGCTACATTTAACGATCGAATTCCACCACCTACAGGTGTAGTCAATGGACCTTTGATAGCTACTAAATATTCCTCAATAGCATCTAGAGTTGCTTGTGGCAACCATTCCCCTGTTTGGTCGAAGGCTTTTTGTCCAGCCAATACTTCCTTCCATTCAATTTTTTTCTCCCCACCATATGCTTTCTCAACTGCTGCATCAAATACTCTTACTGATGCTGCCCAGATGTCGGCACCTATACCATCACCTTCGATAAAGGGAATTACAGGATTATTTGGAACATTTAATTTTCTATTTTCAATCGTTATTTTCTGTCCGCTCATTATGTAGCTTTTTTTTAATTGGTAAAAAAATCGTGAACAAAGGTAAGATTATTTGTATTAAATCCTTATATGTGTATGACTTATAATTTGTTGGATTAATATTTTGTTAACGTGACATGTTGAAAGGATATAATATGTTCAATAAGCAAGAATGAATCATTAGATATCGACATCCTCTTATCTTTGCAGTAAAAGGGACATTAGATCATTGACTTTCAAACTGGGATTTGGGGCATTTCAATGTTTTTAAGAATGATATATTAAATAAAATTTATTATCTCCATCTGCTTTTTCTTAAAATAATGCGATTCAAAATATGAACCGGTCAATAGTGATAAACGCATTTGGTATAGGTAGAATTCTTTCCGTTATTTTAAAATGTAATTCGTATTAAAAGTAAAAAGGAGATGGCAACTATGGCTACCATCTCCTTTTTGATATTTTTTCAAACTGAGTTTTAAAGTTTAAGGCATCCATTCAATACCCATCAATGCCAACCCAACAGCTTTGTCGTTGTTGTCAGTGATGTTTATCCATAAATCACTTACGGCGTTTTCGTTGGAGGTATTAGATAAATTTTGACTGATTTCTAAGGGTTTTTTACTCTTGGCACCTACTCCAATGGTTTTTTCCATCAATATTTCACCAGTCGCACTGCCTTTTCGCAATTCAAAATGCCATCCTGCTGGACTGTCGTTGATGGCCGCAAAAGAAATCTTTCCCTTTCTAATATCGGTTAAATCTATGTCTTTAAAGTGTAAACTAGCTTTTTTGCCTTCGATGATGGCCAATTGGTGACCATCCACTTCGTCTTGTTTGCCACCTTTGATTTCAGAAGCATCGTAGGCCGACAAGAATGGTCGGGCTAAATATATGGTTTGGTTTCCCGACAGAGGAGCAGCATTCTCGCCTCCTTTGTCTTTATATGAAGCCGATATAACCAATACCCCATCTTCTGTAAATTTGTATTCCCGAGATGGATGGAAACTTCCCTTTACTGGTAAGCTGGGCTTTGATAAATTAGAAGCTGAAAGACCTAATATCCAATCGACAATCTTTGAAACTTTATCTAAAGGAAGATCTGGGTGAGCTGCCATAGCTACTTCACCCCATACACCACTACCTCCTTGGATTACTTTGTCCACAAGGTGTTCTTTGGCTTTGTCTTGACCCACATATTTTTTAGATATTTCCATATAAGCTGGACCCACTGATTTTTCATTTTTCTTGTGGCAGGATGCACAATCTAGTCCAGAAATTATTCCCAATACTTCTAGTTCTGGGTCTATACTTTCTTGATGCCCCAGAGTGGTGGATGCCTTGTCCAAACTTTCAACATAGTCTTTGTCCACTCTGATATTGGCCATTTCTATGCCAGAGTCCATTGACCCATCTTCCGCATCGTTTACTGAAACACTATAGCGCAATGGTTTATTGGCAAAATAATATTGTTGATTTCCTTCAATTTCAATGGCTACTTCTGGTCTTGTATTGCCGGCCACAATGGTGTAGTGTTGACTTGCATTCTGGCTACCGTGTATATCACTTACTTCTACATATATATTGTGCTCACCTGCATCCTCTATTTTCAATGTATATTGAGGTTCTTCAGTGGTCGCTACGGTCTGACCATTGTGCTTCCATGTATAACTTATTTTGTCACCATCGGGATCGTATGAACCCTCGGCTTTCATTTCTATGGTGAGTGGAACTTGACCGGCGGATCGATCTATGGCCAATGTCGGTTGTGGAGCTCTATTGCCGCCATTGTATTCTATGCGGACCAGACTGGAATTGGCATTTTTAGAAAACCATCCACTACCGTATTCTATCATATACATTTGACCATCTGGTGCAAATTCTATATCGTTGATACTGAAAAATTTTGTGTTTGGCATAAAGGGTTCTATCCGCATTATATCACCTTCTTCATTCATGGTGACTACCTTAATCCAATTCCTAATCCATTCGTAGATAAACAGCTTGCCATCGTAATAATCTGCCATCCTCGTCTCCGCGGGATAAAATTCTGGATAGTACACTGGGCCGGCCATGGCGGTTCGACCACCTGATCCCAAAATGGGAAATTCTTTGGACGTATTGTAGGGATACCAGATAAATGCTGGTTGTGCAGGGGGTAATTCTGTTAAACCAGTATTGTTTCTTGAATTGTTGACTGGTTTTTCTGGGTCAAAACGCAGTTGTGATTCACCAATATTAAAATCATATTGCCAATAAGGTTTGTTATCTCCTACAAAATATGGCCATCCAAAGTTACCTGCCTTTCTGGCTTGATTGACTTCATCGTGACCTCGAGGTCCTCTGGTGTCTAGGCTATCCGCTCTGGCATCTGGTCCTACCTCACCCCAATAGAGGAAGCCTGTTTTTTGATCCACTGATATCCTGTATGGATTTCTATTCCCCATTACATAGATTTCCGGTCTTGCCTTTGGATTGTCCGGTGCAAATAGATTGCCTTCAGGAATGCTATAACTTCCATCTTCTTCTACTTTTATCCGGATAATTTTTCCTCGTAAGTCGTTGGTATTTCCTGGAGCCCTCCTGCCATCGTATTGTTCTTTTCCAGGTCTGTCATCAAGAGGGGCAAACCCATTAAGATTGATAGCATATCGCTCTCCAGTTACCTTATCTTTTTGGTTAAATGGAGTGGTGTTATCTCCGGTCGAAACATAAAGATTGCCTTCTTTGTCAAAAGCTATTGATCCACCTGTGTGGCAGCAGATATCTCGATCGGTTTTTACATCGAGAATAACTTGCTCGGAATCCATGTCCCATTTATCATCTTTAAACTGAAATCTGGATAGTCGATCTACCGATACACCTACCGGGGAATAAAATACATAGATCCAATGATTGGTATCGTAATTGGGGTCTACTTGAATCCCCATTAGTCCAGTTTCCACATTTACATTGGGAGTATCTGTCTTAGAATATACCGGTATGTCCACCAATTTTTTCAATTCTTTCATGGATTGGTCGTAATATTGAATACCACCTGTCCTTTCAGAAATCAAAATATTATTATTTGGGAGAATGGCTATTTCTGTCGGTTCTGCTAGACCACGAGCTAGTATAACTTTGCTAAATCTATCTTCATCTGGGGGATAGTCAGACTTCACTATACTATAGTCCAATTCTGTGTTTTCACCAATGGCATAGGAAATCCCAGCGTAGAGGAGGTCAAGAAATTCGACTTCTTCAAAGGACGAAGAAGTATGACCAAACTCCATGTAAAATGATCGACCACCGTCATAATTGTGGTACCATACCATGGGATGATGGCCATTGCTGCCACCTTCATAGGAGGATTCGTCTATACTCACTAGGACATTGACATGATCTGGAGTCTGGACAAAATTATACCATTCGTCCTTGCGATTCCACGGTTCAGGGAGTGATTTAAGGACGGGGAAAGCTGGATCTTCATGAACCAGTAGTTTGGCTTCTTGGATTTTTGGATGACTTTTGAAATAGGCCCCTACCAATTGGCCATACCATTTCCAATCGTATTCGGTATCGGTAGCGGCGTGTATACCAACAAATCCACCGCCAGCTTGAATGTATCTTTCAAAAGCAATTTCTTGATGGGTATTTAAAATATCACCAGTTGTATTCAAAAAGATAATGGTAGAATATTCTTTTAATGACTCATCGGTAAATAGCGAAGCATCTTCCGATGTGGTTACTTCAAAACCTTTTTCTTTGCCCAATTTCACTAAGGCTTTGGCTCCATCTTCAATACTGCTATGTCTAAATCCTTCAGTTTTAGAAAACACCAATACCTTGGGATTTCCTTCTCTTTTCTTTGGTCCACAACTTACAATAAGGATGGCTATCGTAAAAAGTGATAAAATTCTGAGGTATATTAAAGCTTTTTTCATAATAAATATTAACGAGGTATGTGTTTTTGAAGAATAAAATTTGAAAGTAATAAATTGCCGTTAGAATCAGTAATATTATTTTAAAATTACTTTTATAAACCGCTAGCTTACTGTTTTGTTAGGTTAAAATTTAAAATTGCGTTTTTAATTTGGTGTAAATTCACCTACATTTATTCATTAGTTTTGAATATTTAATTCATCTAATAAATTACGGTTTTAGATCTTACATAGTCATGTATTACCTGTTGAAATCCAATATTGTTGTTCTTCGTTATTTAATGATAAAATAATTTTCCTAGGAAAGAATTCTTTATGTTTATATGATAGAGTCGATTAAACAAAAATTGTTTGGGTTTTTAAGCTACATTTTAATGTGGCTGTTATATTTTGTATTGGCAAGGGGACTTTTTATGTTGTTTCACCTTTCCCAGACTATACAATTAGATCTTCAAACAATAGCAGGTAGTTTTTTTTATGGGTTGATTTTGGATATTTCTTTTGCGGCTTATTTATCGGTATTGCCCTTTCTATTTTACATTGTTTCGTTTTATATTTTTAAAACATGGATAAATAAAGGGATAAAAATATATACCACTTTTTTTGTGATTATATTGTCGGCATTGATGATCGTGGATATGGGATTATACGAGGCATGGGGAATCCGACTCGATTCCACACCGATTAATTATCTAAACACACCCAAGGAAATGTTGGCCTCAATTAATTATACTCAATTAGTTTGGGCCATTTTATTCTATTTAGCCGTAGTATGGATAATATTAAAACTGTTTAATCGATTGGGATACCAAATGATGAAACCAGTTTTAAAACCGCAGTTAGGAGAATTGTCCTTATATTTATTCTTATGGGTGGCTTTAATTCTACCGATAAGAGGTGGTTTTCAGACCATTCCTGTAAATCAGAGTAATGTATATTTTTCAAATCATATGTATGCCAATCATGCTGCGATAAACTTTGCATGGAATTTTACCCATTCTTTCATCGACCGCACCTATGATACGAGTAATCCATTTAATGATATGGAAATGCAGTTGGCCAATGAAAAGTGGCAATCTTATATTGCTGATTTGCGAGCTCCATTATCCAATGAGGAGAAAGGAGAATGGTTGAATTTGACCAAGCCCAATGTATTGTTGATTATATGGGAGGGATTGACGGCAAAGGCTGTAAGACCATTAGGGGGATTAGCTACGGTGACTGAAAATTTAAATCGATATGCTGCTGAAGGTTTGCTATTTACCAATTTTTATGCCAATGGAGATCGCACTGACAAAGGTTTGATTAGTTTGTTGAGTGGATATTATCCTCAGACTCAAAAATCTATTATCAAGGTGCCCAATAAGTCTAAATCCTTGCCCATGTTGCCCTTAGAAATGAATGCTTTGGGGTACGACACCAAGTTTTATTATGGAGGCAATACCAATTTTGGCAACATGAATACCTACCTTAAGTCAGCAGGTATTTCAGAAGTGATTGGTGGGAACCAATTTCAAAGAAAAAATTGGAATTCAAAGTGGGGGGCTCACGATCATATTTTATTTAATAGGGTATTGAAAGATATGGGAGAATATCGATTCTCAAAACCATTTTTCAATATTGTATTGACTTTGACCAGTCATGAGCCATATGAGTTTCCCGGTCCACAAAAGTTTGGCATGGATACCAAAGAAAATAAGTATCTCAGTTCTTTGGCTTACACAGATCAAGCCTTAGCTGATTTTCTCGATGAAGCTAGAAAACAACCTTGGTGGGAAAATACCTTAGTCATAATCACTGCTGACCACGGTAATCCATTGCCTAAACATCCCGACCCTTACAATTCTCCGGCCAAATACCATATTCCTATGATATGGACTGGAGGAGCGGTAAAAAATCCTGGACGAATCGTCGAAAATATCGGCTCACAAATAGATTTGAGTTATTCTTTATTGGATTTACTTGGTGGTCAGACTAGTGAGTTTGTATGGAGTCAGAATATTTTGCATGAAGCTGATCGTCACTATGCCCAATATATATACAATAATGGCTTCGGTATATTAGACAAGAAAAATGCGGTATTATTCGATTACAATATCAATAGTTCCATATCCAAACAAGGTCGTAGAGCTGATGAACTGGAAGAATTAGGTAAGGCTATTACTCAGACAGCCTATCAAGATTATTTGGATAGAGGAAAGATCACCATGGAGTGATAAATTTATTTGATATTAAAAGAATAGTGGTATAGTGTAGAAAAAATCGAATGGTCTAGCATTTCCCAACCCCGACGAGTTGAATAACATCTCGGTATTCTCCCCCATCGACCTTCATAGATCCTTTGTATTCTATCCATCCACCGGGTAACTTGTGTTCTTCTTTGATTTCCAATTCTATTCTGATATTATGCCCCTTAAACTTTAAAAGACGGTGATAGGCGGCTACTTGACGGTTGTAGATGATATCTAACTTAATCTCTTTGCCTTCAGACATGATGATGCCGTAGTCATTCATATCGGTTTTGAAGATACATAACTTATCCTTCATTCTGATTTCGTCGAGGGAAAAGTATCCACCACATTTTTTGGCGTATTCGGTATGAAATTCCTCGAGTTCTTCCAGTCCCGATTCTTCCATTTTAGTCTCCTTTAATTTAAGCTTCGCCTGTTCGGATAATGCATTTACTTGAGTTTTCTCATTGTTACAGCTTCCCAACAAAAAAAGGCTAAATATAAATAGTAAAGCGGATAAGTGTTTCATAGATAAATCGTTTCCCTAGTCACTAATAATGATGACAACAGCAGTACAATAACTATGCCTTAATATATTTTAGTATATATCAGCATTAGCAATATGAAATTGAGATCTTATTTATCGAGTAATCAAACCAATTAAAGGCAAGTTTATTTGACCGTCGGCCATCCATCGAATAAGAAAGACTAAGGCAATCGATACGACTAATCCCAAGGTAACCTTAGCCAAATCTGCACCTACATTTTTCCATGTCGCTCCCGATAGGTTATTTAATCGTACTCTAATGGCCAATTCTCTACCGGCCAATAATCCAATAAATACCCAAGTTGTACTCATCGGTAAATTATTTAATTCCTTAAAGTAGAGTAATACTAGGGCATAGATAAAATCAACAATGGTAGCTGATCGAATGTCTGCGGTATTGGTTTTAGATTTGACAATTTTTTGAATGGCTCCACCTTTACTGTAGAAGATGTAGGCCAACATAGAAAGTATAATTGTGAGGGATAATAACAGTTCGTTGAAGCTAATTTTACGCGGTAGATATGCGTATATATTGGCAAAATCCTGAATGAGCCATTGAGACCAAAGAAATCCTGTGGCTACCCATTGAAGGATGGTCCAAGTTTTTTTAGATTTATTGGTAATGCCGTTGGAAAGAAATTTTTTCTCTACCCAATTTGTGATAATTAAGTACACAATAAAAGCTCCCGCAAATGCTACAATGTAACCCAGCAAGGATTTGAACATCATGTCATTGAGGTTTTTCGGGCTAAAGAAAGTCAATACCATAAAGGAAGTACTCACCGGAATGCCGACTCTTGTAATAAACATCAATACTAATGGGGGTAGAATATAGTACCATGCCATAGGTTCAGGCATGGGGTATTTCGATAATCTTGCATATGAAACATCTCCATTGTTAATGTACCAGCCATAAATCAGGGTGCCAGTTAGGATGATCCCGGCAAATGCCCAAAGAACATACCACTTTTTTTTACCATTTGAATTGATAAAGGTACCCAGAGTTTGAATTGAATCATTTCCGACTACTGCGTAAGAGGCTAAAATAAAACCTACCCACATCACAATTTCTGGATTTAACATACAAGCGTTTTATGAATGGCAAAATTACGAAAAAGCCAAGGTCTCTTTCTACGTCCAATGTTAACTTAAGTTTAAGTTTTCCACTTGATGTTGCATCCACCGCTAGGAACCTGTCTCTCATTGACTTTTTCTCCATTCAAAATAGCGTCTAAAGCTTGTTTAAAATCTCTACCAGTAACTGGAATATCCTTTTTAGGTCTTGAATCGTCGTATTGACCGCGATATGATAATTTGAGATCCTTATCGAAAATATAAAAGTCTGGAGTACAGGCCGCATCGTATGCTTTAGCTACAGACTGATCTTCATCATAGAGGTAAGGAAATGGAAACTGAAGAACTCGCGCTATTAGATTCATATTGTCTGGACCATCATCTGGATATTTTTCTGCATCGTTAGAAGAAATTGCTATAAAGGAAACCCCTTGATCGATGTAGGCATTAGCCGTATCAACGATATCGCGAAACAAATGAATCACATAGGGACAATGATTACACAAAAAAATAATAACGGTTGCTCGATCTGAGGCCAAATCAGACAGTGATTTTTTTTGTCCATCAGTGACATCGAGCAATGTGAAATCTGGCGCCTTGGTCTGTAAAGGCATCATGTTGGATAGCGTATATGACATTTATGTGAATTTATATGTATAATGTTTGTTGTAGCAAATTGTTTAGTGGTTTATTCTAAGTTTAAATTATATTATTTTAATAGTTTAGGGTGAATGCCAAGGATGTATTTTTGCACTACTGATATTTCCGCAGCAGTTTCTGAACCTAGAAATCCACTGATGTCACTATCTGTCATTGTATTTAGTGCAGCCTGGGTTAAAGGTTTGGATACCGGATAAAAACTCCAATGCCATTTTTCTTCTTGGTAACCATTGATCCTCTCATTGTCAAAAGGCGTATAAGGCTGTAAAAACCCGTATTCAGGCCCATGAATATTGAGCCAATCGTAAAGTTTCTTTCCTTCTCCGCTGGCAAAGTAATCATTGTTAAAGCTATTAAAATCAATGTCAGTACCCCAATGATGTCTGGACGTACCAGGCATGGAACTATAGCGCAATATCTTGAGAGCCCGTTGGACGGGGTCAGGGGTTGACTTATTTAGTCTTTCTCCATTATTTACAGGCGTTTGTCCTGTCCATTTGCGTTCCCAAATTCCCTTTTGATATTCAAAATTTCTGGTGGCCGATCGGATCTGCAATTTTATCCCTTCCTTTAAGGCTGCAGCATACATTTTTTGAAATGCCTCATAAGTATCCTTTCTAATCCACATACCTTTTCTATCGGCATAGGAAATATCTATTTCTATAAAATTGCTATCTAATGCGGGATTAAAATGTCCCATAATATACGATATACTGGTATCGATGGGGCGTAGATTTGTTTTGTATTTTACGGTATCTTGATTGGTTGCCGTGGTCAAGTCCATAGATTCGGCAGCACTTATAGATTGATTACTAGAAAAATCACAGCTGCTGCTATACAGACAGGCCATACTTAGGATGAGGATGCCAAATTTAATCTTCATATGGTATTCTAAAGCTTTGCGTCATTGTAATAGAACAATTGATTCTGTTTTATGATGTCTACTAATTTAGGAGATACATATCTTTCCCAACCCGGTTCGGCATTTTTTATCATTGTAAATACTCCATGAGGTATAATACTCAATATCTCTCTATTATAATTTTCTACCTGTACCAATAATTGTTGATCAATTAAAAAACGGTACAAGAATTTAATGCCATCAGGTAGTTGCATATTGTCCAAGGTGATCAAATTGTTGAGTTCATCATCTAGGGCAGGATAGGTAAATACTTTGATATTGTGGGTAAATAGCTTACCGAAAGCTACCAATAGTGTGCCGTCTTGATGTTTTTCATAAATAGAGGTAATGAGTTTTCGCAATTCTCGAATCCCAATTACTATCCCCAATTTATTGATTTTGTAATCTGATAGATAATTGATTAGAGTTTGATGGGTGTTACAGTCAGAAACTATGGTTTTATATCCCATGGCATTGATCATCTCGGAGCGCGCTAAAAAATCGTCGATATCTATTCTTCCATTTTTTGTTAAATTGTCTAGGGTCAATTCTGCCACCATTTCACAAGCTGAAGGGTGAACCGCTTGATCCCGAATAAACATTTGGAAACTTTTGTCAAATACATCTTCTGTAACTAAAGTAGGAGGTCGAAAGTGACCGCGGACGACCATTAATGCTTTTCTATACAAAAATTCAGAGGGATGAATGGATTTACCCTCTTGGTCAAATACGGCAACTTCTGTAAGTTTATTCTTAACCAAATAATAAGTTAGAACTCGATTGTCCCAATCTCCACCGGGTTGATGGTCAAAGTCGGGACCGGATAGTCTAATCATGTCGACAGATACCCTGTCTTGAAGGTGGTCGTGAAGCGATGAAACGAATTTTTCCGGTTCGTTGTAATGATAGTAGGCGGCGTATAACATATTGACACCGAGAATTCCTATGGCCGAGGCTTGGAGTTGGGCATCACCATCATTCATCTTGGCATGGACTACGAGCTCGTTCAATTCTCCACCTGGATGTAATTGAAACCTAAGTCCCAACCAGCCGTGGCCGCGATTGGTTTTTTGGTAATTAATGGCTTCAATAGTGTCTGCGAAGGCGAAGAAAGTTTTTTGATCTATTTTGGATTGCAGACGATCGAGCAGGAGTTCGTATTCGTGATCTAGCATTTTGTATAATCTAGATTCACAGACATATCGTCCCGATGATTCGGTACCATAAATTCGATCCGAAAATATTTTATCGTAGGCCGACATGGTTTTGACAATGGTTCCCGCAGCTGCGCCCACCTTAAAGAAAAATCGAGCGACTTCTTGGCCGGCACCTATTTCTGCAAAAGTGCCATATATCTTTTGGTTTAAATTTATTTCTAGAGCTTTTTGATCGGTATCGATCTTTGGCGTATCGAACATATAGAATAATATTTCTAATCTAAATGACGTAAATCCTTACTCGGCTAGGTCAACAATATATCACCTAGTTTAAACGCAGTATCTATTCCCTTTGTTTTTAGATATTGTAATGTGTAGTCGGCATCTTCATGAACAGCCAAACCAAAATCGCCACCCCATGCTCCCAAGGACTTCATTGTTCCCTCATAGTCACTGAATTGTGATTGAATACAGTCGACATCTATATATTTTTTTACCAATAGTTCGTGTTCTTTTACGGCATCTTGGTAAGTGGATACAGAATTGCAATTGGTAATGGCATTGGATAGGGAATTCATTTGATCGATATCAACCGATTTTACTTTTTTACCCATCTTCCATTTTTCCACCGCACCGTGACTATTTACTTTATTGCCTCGATAAAAGACCACAGAATGATCGATAACTACTTGTGATAGATCAATTTCTTCAAAGGTTAAGGATTCATCGTCTTTTTGATACAATATTGGGGCATCAGCCATGGCCGAAGCAATATCAAATCCCGATCCTACTTGAGTTTCAAAAAAGAGTTCAAATGGGGATACTTCTGCCCATGTGGCTAGATTGGTGATCAGGGTAGAACTGGAGCCAAATCCCCAAGCGGGATTGAATTCCAAAACACAGTCCACTTTGTATTTTTTCCATTTGGATAAAAAATCGGAATTGAGCTGTATTAAAGAGGTTACCAATTGTTGGATAAATTTGGCTTTCTCTTCATCATTGGTCTTTTCAATAGAAAAATCGATAAGGTTTAAGATGCATTCAAACCATTTTTTCCCCTCATGGTCCAATGTGACCCATCGCAGATCCGAACCTGAACTTTCGGTGACCTTCATGGTCTGACCCCATTTTAGGGGAGCAGATAATGCCAAGGCTCCTTCAAGTACAAAATACTCGCCAGTTAATAACAATTTTCCGTTGGATCTAGTCTTGAAAGCGATAACTCCTGATTTTAAAGATTTACAAAATCCAAACAAATATAGGTTTTATTCAAATACTACTGATTCAATTTTTGATTCTAATTGTTAAAACCAAACCGAATTACAATTTATTTCAAGATAAAGTGTTCGTTTACAATTATATATTGACAGAAGTATTCTTTTACGGAATTTGGAATATCCTATTTTGTAATGGGAATTAATTTAACCACAAAACCTGGATTTTCTAAGCCTACATAGATGTAGTTGTCAGGACTCATTTTTACACTTCGAACTCTACCTAGGCCTTTGATCAAGGGTTCTTCGTGAACTATTTTGTCCCCGTCCAAAACTACTCTGTCAAGATATTTATATTTTAAACTTCCTACTAATAAGTTGTTTTCCCAGCCCGGGTAGCGATCTCCTACGACAAAGTCCATACCGCAAGGGGCGATGGAAGGTACCCAGTAATGAAGGGGTTGCTCCATTCCTTCTTTGGTATTGATATTGGTAAATATCGTACCGTTGTAGTTGATACCGTATGAAATAACAGGCCATCCAAAGTTTTTACCTGGCAGTGAAATATTGATTTCATCACCTCCTCTTGGGCCGTGTTCTGTAGTCCAGATTGCACCAGTTTCAGGATGCACTGCCATACCTTGAGGATTTCTATGTCCATATGAATATATAGAAGCTTTGGCATTGTCTTGGTTGGCGAAAGGGTTGTCGCTAGGAATAGAACCATCATCATTTAGACGGTGGATTTTTCCTTGGTCTCTTTCTAGGCTTTGCGGATTTTCATCTCTTTTTCCTCTATCTCCCACAGAAAAATACATTTTTCCATCGTTGCCAAAAGAGATTCTCGATCCGTAGTGATGACCAGTTTCGAAATAGGGAACTGCTTCAAAAATTCGCTCTACATTGACCAAGGCATTGCCTTTCAACTGTCCACGCGAAATAGCAGTACTACCCAAGGATTCATCATCTTCTTTGGTGATGGCATATGATAAATACACCCATTGATTAGTCTCAAAGTCAGGGTGCAATTCAACGTCTAAAAGACCACCTTGTCCTTTGTATCTCACCTCTGGTACACCTTTGATCTCTGTTTTTTTGCCAGCGGCATCGACTCTGTACAATTCACCAGATTTATCCGTCACCAATAGATCGCCATTGGGTAGAAAGGCCATACCCCATGGACTGTTCAATCCACTGACTACAGTATCTATTCTATAGGTCAATTCCTCTGACATAAAGGTATCGGATTCTATAGGAGCGGCATCTCTGTATTTGGCCACATTGTCTTTGGCATCGATTATGTAATCGGCCAATAATGATATTTGATCTGCGCTATAGGTAGAGTCAAAAGACGGCATTCCATCTTCAACAATTCCCGTTTTTATAACATAGGCAATAGAATCTTTGGAGTCACCAAATTTCCAAGATTTTCGATCGGCAAATGCTCCGATCTCCATTCCATGACATCCCGAACATACTGCAGCATAAATTTCTTTGGCTTCAGCAAAAACATCGGCCTCAGCGACGGGAATATCTTGTGTTTGACTTGAATTATTACAACTTTGATAAAGGATAAAACATCCGATAATGGGCAATACTAATTTGATGATGTTCATAGATTCGATTTATTGAATGATAAGGTTCAATGATTTCTAGCAAATAGGTGGCAACATAAACTCCAATTCTATTGAAAATGGATTTATGTCGTGAAGATATTAAAATTATTGTTTAGATAGATTCCAAATAAGCAATGTTAATCAGCTGTTTGTGCGGGATTTGTAAGGCTCAGCATCGTTTTGAATATTGGATAAATGGTGGAAGTCAGCTGGTGTTGATGGTTATTTTGGTATTTTATTGTAATGATGGTGTTTTATTAAGTCCTTCCTTTTGAAAATGCGAAGGACTTTGGGATAAAACATGGAAATATCATTATTTTATAGATCTATTTTTATTTTTTTGGATGGATCTTCATTAAGTTGGATTGACCTTTGGCTATCATTCGGCTTTTGTCTTCATTCCACACTATACATTCTACATTGACGATTTGGTTTCCTTTTTTAACGATGGCGGTTTCTGCGATAATGATATCGCCTTCTCTAGCTATAGAAAAATAGTCGATGGTGTTGTTAATGGTGGTGTAGTAGTTGATTTCATTGAATGATATAAGGGTGGCACCAATGATGTCATCGATTATTCCGGCTGTGATTCCACCGTGTAATATAGCCATGGGATTGAGCCATTCTTGTCTGACTACATATTTAAACTCGAGGTGGCCGACTTCAGCTGAAACCACTACAGGCTTCAGCCATCGCATAAATGGTGATGGGGAATTGGAAAATTCTTTTCCGATAAGGGATTGAAAAACTTCTAATGGATTCATCTCTTAATATTTGTTTGACTATTGACAATACAGTGCATATGTTTATATGGAATCCGAAGTTATGACAAAATTGGGAAACGATAAACGCAGGGTATGCTTTTTAAGGATTGATCTTCATCTTTGTTAAAATAAGGTCGATGCATATGTTTATATCTTTTAATAAAAGGAAATATGCACATGAATAAATATAATTTATTGATTTAGTAAAGGATATATGAAATAGGTTTCAGTTAAAAAAATTATAAATGAATTTGGTATAAGTCTAGTAAAACCTACCGAGTTGACAGCTGTATATCAATAGTTTGAAATCTAATTTTAAGATGGATTATTAATGGCTTTAAACATTATTGAATAGTTCCTCAATTTGATTTTAGAATTTATTTTATTGGACAATTTTTTATAGTTAAAAGCTTACTATTAATAAGGCAATTTTGCGTGTTATTTAAAGAATATTTTAGTAAATAAATTATACAAAAATTATATAGTGGTATTTATAAAAATTGTATATTTGTTCTACAATTTGTATAAATATACAATATAAAAAAACGACACTTTTATTACTCAGTCGGCTTTAAGTTAAGGATATATTCTATCACTAGATCGCTGCTTTATACTATGATTGGACTACTTTTTTTGTATCAAAAGTTTTTGTTTTTATGAATTTTGAGACAATCTATATTAGAGAATTATACGATCAAGTCATAGCAGACCTTAACTATTCTGGCAGGAAATTAATAACAGTCATTCGCGATAGTAAAGGGATCAAAACAATTACAAAAGATTTGATGACTGTAGTGGGTTTCGAAGTCAACGGATCAAAAGATGATCAATGGTATGTAGATTTGGAAAAGGAGGTAATCAATTTGTCAGGCCATGAATTTTTGCCTAAAATCCAAGAATTTATCGGATCTGAAGTTGAATTAAACAAAGAATCTTTATTTGAATGAATAGGCAATTGACTTTTTTTCCGATGGGAGGGCACAGTATTTATTGAATAAATCTTCAATTTGCTGGATAGATATTATACCTAAATTTAAAAAAAAATGAGTAGTAAAAATTGTCAAATTATAGGATGTATTATTTTAATTTTCCTAATGAATTCTTGCCAAAATTCCTCTTCTTCACTTTTTAAAAGTGTTGCCGTTTGGGCTGCTGGAGAAAACGATGTAGATGGATACAGGATACCTGGAATAGTCGTTACTCCGCAAGGAACTGCCCTCGCTTTTGCTGAGGAAAGAAATGAATTTGGGGATGCGGATCCAAAATCTTTAGTTCTTAAACGAAGTATCGATCAAGGTGAATCTTGGTCAGACAACATATACATTGAGGTCAATGATGGTAGTTTTTGGGCCAACAATCAAAATCAACATTACTTAACTACTGAAAAGGGAAAGCGAGAAGTATGGACTAATATTGCACCTCTAGTCGATAAAATAACGGGTAGAATATTTTTTTTTTATGCTTTAAGTGAGGGAGATATTGAGGGGCAGAATCTCCAACGTTACACTCGAGTTTTTTACAAGTACAGTGAAGATGATGGTCTCACATGGTCTAATCGTGTTGAGGTAACTCAAGTATTGAATTCCAAAAAAGACGGTACACCTAATCAGGGTGACGATGGGAATTGGATAGTTGATGAAAATGGATTTCCATGTGATTATATGGGGCGTGCCTTCCATATGCCTGGACCAGGTCATGGCATTCAATTGTCCAACGGTAGATTACTGCTGCAAGTATGGAACAGAAAAGCACTCGGCATCTTGCACGAAGGTAAGATTTTAGCTGACGAAAGAAAATATGGTGTCTGTACAATTTATAGTGATGATCACGGTACATCATGGAAATATGGATCATCATTTGGAGAGGAATTCAATTTAAATGAATCTCGAATGGCCCAACTCAGTAATGGAGATGTTTATTTAAACGGAAGATATACCAACGATGATCCCAAAGAAAAAAATAATCACAGAGTCATAGCCATTAGCAAAGACCATGGGATGCAATGGGATGTATTAGGAATTGACAAGAATTTTCCTAAATCCAACCAATGCGATGGCAGTGTAATCGCAATGAATTATAACCAACAAGATTACTTATTGTACAGTAAAAATGAGTCTTTAGAAGGTAGAAAGAATCTAGTGGTTCGATTGAGTGAAGATAATGGGGAAACTTGGCCGATAGCCAAGACCATAGATAAGGGGAACGCAATGTATAGTGATATGGCAGTACTACCCGACAAATCAGTATTGGTGTTATACGAAAAAGGTAAAAACAAGGCTTTGAATTGTATTCGTTTAAATATTGAGTGGCTTAAAACAAAGGGCTGAGATGAGTTTTCGTAATCAGTTAACTAGACCCTGATGAATTATAAAAATATATGTGCATGGTGATTTTGAATTCAAATATGAGGCCATTGTGATAAGAGTGCATATATTTTATTATTGACTATATGGAATAGAATATAATGCCATTTATAATGTGATTAAGTATAGTGGCATGTAGATAAAACGAAATTTTATTTTTAAACCCATAATTAAAAAACATGAACGCAAATCAATTATTTATTGATAAAAGATTGACTGTCGAACAAATTGAATTTTACAACGAAAACGGTTATTTACATTTAGGAAAAACACTGACAGACACTGGACTTGCTAAAATGATTTCGGAGTGTATGGATGCTTGGAAAAAAGAAAAGGAAGACTACAATGAGGAAAAAAATTGGTTGCAAAATGCGTTACTAGTTGATATTCATAAAAAATCGAAGATAGTAAGAGACTTCTATTTCGAAGGACCAATTCCAGATGTAATGACTCAGGTAATTGGACCCAATATCAAGGCTGCAACATCTCAACTCACTTTTAAAATGAGGGGAAATACCAAATCCTTTGCATGGCATCAAGATAATGGATATGGTGAGTTAGATCCTTACAATACTATAAGTTCCCTAACTGCTTTAGAAGATGTTGATGAGGAAAATGGATGTCTGAGAATCATTCCGGGGAGTCATAAACAAGGTCAAATAGACGTAAGTCAGCTATTTAAAAAGGATAGAAAAGAGCAAACAGTAACTATTGACTTAGAAGTAGATGAAAGTGAGGCTATTCCTATTCCTATGAAAGCTGGGGAAACTATATTTTTCCACTGTTGGACTTTACACCAATCTAGGGGCAATTTTTCAAAAAGTAGAGATAGAAGAATTCTTTTTATGAGATATGCCGATGCCAATGCAGTAGAAGTATATAACAACAGACAACCGAGATTGGGTAAATTATTGAAAGGGTCTACAGAATTTGAGGAAGTTGCTAATTTTGAAAAAGATATATAAAATAGGTAAAACCGATTCACCTGATATATAAACCATAATAACAGTTCGATGGCCTAAGGTTAATTTAAATATTCGATTAGTCTTATATATTAATTACATTGACAATAGATTTTTTATTTCGATCAATGTAATGCTGGAATATGCAATCGGATATTTTGGTATTTAAAATAACATTGCAGAACCGAGCACAATGGTAATACCATGGTGCTCGGTTCTTTTTCTTTCTGAAAACTTTAAATTGATTATCTACCTATAACCTATTGAATTCATACTATAAAGAACAGGTAATAAAATGGGTAATAAACAAATTGGATTAGGTTTCTACCATCATTCGGTCATCTTCATCAAAGGGCGATTTACGACCTTTGGCTGCCCTAACTGGCAACTGCGCTCAGTCATTCAAAATCTTAACCGACACTTTAAAATGCTTTTGGGATTAATCGGATTGTTGGTTTTGTAAAATTGCAGTGATTTTGTAGAAGTTGTTTTTTGTCAATAATGTCGGATGCACAATACCTCAACCCTTCCAATTCTTTCATATCGCATAATATTATGTCATTCCTAGCATTGTCAATATAGTACTGCTTATTCTTATCATAGTAGCAAATTTAAAATAGCCTATCCGTGTTTATCATTTGTTATCGGACATTTTGCGCTTAATCTGTTCATTTTGAAAAGCTTAGACTATCAGCTGTGTTTTCCATATAATGATTGCCATATATGTTCAATGATGATACAATCTGTCTATTTAAATTTTTTTATCAAAACATTTGATTGTAATTGAAATTTTCATTTATATTTGTCCTACAATTAGTTATAAACATACAAATAGGAATAGGTATTATGAAAAAAAATCGACACTTTTCATCGAGTAGTCGGCTATGGATGAGGATAAAATCCTCTACTAGTCCACTACTATTAACCTTCATTGGACTTTTTTTTATGATCGGTCAGGCTCAAGCTCAGTCTAGTTTTGAAGTCTCTGGTCAATTGTTAGATGTGGAGGGCAACGCCTTAATCGGTGCCACCGTTTTAGAAAAAGGAAGTAATAATGGTACGACATCAGATTTTGATGGAAATTTTCAATTGACAGTTTCTTCGAATCAAGCAGTTTTGGAGGTGTCTTATATTGGTTACAACACACAAGAAGTGGAAGTCAATGGAAATTCTGTGATTGAGGTCGTACTTATACAGTCTTCCGAATTATTGGACGAAGTAGTGGTAGTGGGATATGGGACTCAATCCCGTGAAGTTATGACCTCTTCGGTATCTAAGATTAGTAGTTCAGCATTGGAAAACACTACAGCTGCCAACCCAGTTCAATCTTTACAAGGTAAAGCCGCCGGTCTTAGTGTAAATGTAACATCGGGGCAACCTGGAGATGGAGCACAAGTGTTCATTAGAGGGGGAACTACTCCTAATTCAAGGGATGCTGCTAATGAACCTCTATATGTAATTGATGGAGTCTTTAGAGAAGATTTAGTCGGTATTAACCCCAATGATATTGAATCGATTCAAGTCTTGAAAGATGCTGCCTCTACAGCTATTTATGGAGCGAGAGCAGCTAATGGTGTTATATTGGTGACTACAAAAACCGGAAAAGGTGGCTTGGGCAGTAATATTAAGGTCAATTATAGTTACGGAATTGATCAACAAAATAATCTTTATCCTTTTACCAGCGCTGAAGATTATATTAGAGTATCAAGGGAAGCTGCAGCAAGAGGTATCAATTTAGGTAATCCAGGAGAGAGGTTACACGATACTAAGTTTGGTTATTCTACACAAGAGATATCTAGAGTTGGTGAATATGGTTTTGAAAGAGTAAGTACAGTATTCTTAGACGATCTATTAGCTGTTGAAGGTCAAACATATGTTGATCGTTTAATTAATGAACAAGGATACTCAACGATGATGGATCCTGTTACTAATAAAACCATTTTATTTAAAGATAACCAATATGATGAGGATCATTTATTCCAAATGGGGACTTCTCATGATGTAAATCTAAATGCATCAGGAGGAAGTGAAAATGGATACTATAATTTAAGTTTAGGGTATTTGGGAATGGATGGTACGGTTCAGGGAACGGCATCTGATAGGTTTACCGCATTGGCAAATGGAGTATATAATCTTCGTGAAAATTTAAAAATTGAATCAGGATTTAATTATCAATTTGATGATATAGCCAGACCAAGAAGTGCCAATAATACAATAAATCGTTCATCTAGGATGCCTCATACTTATCGAATTTGGAACGATGACGGGAGTCCAGCTTTAGGTGAGTCGAATAGTTCGCCTAGAAATATTGAACATGAATTAAGGTATCAGGATGATTCGTATAGAAACTTTAGAACGAGTTTTCGGTTTGGTTTAGATTATGAAATTTTGCAAGGTTTATCTATTAAAGCAAATTCATCAGTATACAGAAAGGAATATGTACTTGATCAATTTGAACGTGCCTCGACTGAAATTACTAGCAGAAATATGAGTCGTCAAATGAATACCACAAATCAATTCATGGGAGACCTATTGCTAACTTATGATAGATTGCTGGGTAAATCTCATAATATAAATGCCTTATTAGGGAGCCAATATGTAAATGATAAATACGAGTATTTCTCAGGTTCAGGTGCCAATGCTCCAACTGATCTTATTTCGACACTCAATGCTTCAGAAACGGAAAGAGAACGTGTTTCATCTTCTATCGATGAAGGTAAACTGATGAGTTATTTTGGAAGGTTAAATTATGACTTTCAATCAAAGTATCTATTTGGTATTAGTGCTCGTTATGATGGATCTTCAAGGTTTGCTACGAATAATCAGTGGGGATTTTTTCCAGCAGTTTCATTGGGATGGAATATCCATCAAGAAGATTTTTGGTCATTTAAGAATATGAGTAGATTCAAAATTAGAGCCAGTTGGGGGCAAGCAGGAAATGATAATCTAAGTATATCAGATACTAGAGGTTTGTATTCATCAACTTCGTATGGTTTGATTGGAGGTGCTGCTACTAGCCGACTACCTAATTTTAATCTAAAATGGGAAACCACAACGACAACAGATATTGGTTTAGATTTTGGATTTATGAACAATAGGTTCAATCTTTTAGTGGACTACTATTCAAAAGTAACTTCTGATCGACTCATAAACCAACCATTACCTGCTCAAACTGGATTTAGTTCTATTCGAAGTAATTTTGGTAAATTAAAGAATAATGGTGTTGAGGTTGAATTGGGGGGAAGAATATTAGAAAGAGGAGGATTTGTATGGGATATGAATTTTAATGTTGCCTTTAATAATTTAGCCATTATCGAATTGCCAGAGAATGAAAATGATAAAAATAGAATTGGTGGAGGTGTAATTTGGGATGAAAATGGTAATGAAATCCAAGTAGGTGGGTTAGCCGAAGGAGAACGCCCTTATGGACTTTACGCTTTTGAGTTTTTAGGTGTTTATAGTACTGATGCTGAAGCAGAGTCTGCTCCGGAAGATTTACTGATGTCAGGTGGATACCGCGCGCTATATGGTGGTCGTAAACACGGAGGGGACGCAATATGGAATGACATAAATGGCGATAATATAATTGATCAGCGTGATGTTATTTTTGTTGGTTATCGCGACCCAAATAAACGAGGAGGTTGGTTGAATACTTTTGGATATAAAAATTTCTCGCTTCGTTTCAATTTAGATTGGGCAGCTGGCCATATGATCAGTAATGGGTGGAGAGCCAGAGCCAATGCCAATGCTAGGAATAACGTAATGACGGTGACCGATGTTTTGAGCGATGAAATCTGGAGAAATGAAGGGGACATTGCTACTATTCCACGATACGATAATGCATCAGATTTTGATAATGGTCCTAGAAATCATATACGTATATTAGGAGGTACATCCAATTCCAGTATCGGTCTCGGAACCAGTAATGGAGCAGATAATACATTGTATTATGAGAAAGGGGATTGGTTGGCATTCCGCGAGATTTCTCTTGCCTATAATCTACCACAGACTTGGAATGATAAAGTTGGTTTAAGTTTCAGTAGAATAGCCCTAGAATTTTTCAATTTGGGTTATTTAACTTCTTATAGTGGATTAACTCCTGAGCACTATGATGGTGTTGATGATGGTATTTATCCGCGCCCATTTCAATTTCGATTAAGAATTAGTACTGGATTATAAGACTAAAAAATTTAGAAATGAAAAATATTAAAATATATAGTTTGTTAATACTGGTAATCTTGATGACCAGTTGTGAAAATGTTTTGGATGTGGATATTAAATCATCCATAGTCGCCGGTAATTTTCCTGCTAATGGCGAAGAAGCAAAGGCATTATTAATAGGATCCTATAGGCAGTTAAAAAACACGATGAACTCTACAACCTATCACATAGATCGCAGTGATGCTTTCGAAGTTGGTAAAATTGGTACAGTATCTCAAGCTTGGGCCCAAAACCTTAATGCCGGTAATGGTCCAAGCTGGACAGGTTACTATAGTGCTCTTTACGATATCAATTATTTGTTGGACCAAGTTGATCAATTAGATTTTAATACAGAAAGCCTAAGAGATCAAACCAAAGCAGAAGCATATTTTTTGAGAGCCTTTTACTATTTTCAAATGGTTAAAATTTGGGGAGAGGTTCCATTGATTACGACTCCACTAAAATCCATTGATCAAGAAGTTGTAGGTCGTTCGCCTATTTCTGAAGTAATGGAGCAAATTAATAGTGATTTGAATTTGTCAATACAGCTTTTCCCTAATAGTGATTTTGACAATAAAAATTTTGCATCCAAACCAGCCAGTTATGCTTTGCAAGCAGATATCAAAATGTGGTCTGCAAAAGTATTAAATGGAGGAGAGTCTGATATCGATGATGCTTTAGAAGCAATTGCTGCAGTAGAAAGCGCAGGGGTAGAACTTTTAGATGATTTTGCTTCTGTATTTGATGTGTCCAATAAGAATAATAGTGAAATAATATTTGCCTTATATAACGATAGAAATGAATATATCAATCATTTTGCGAATTCACTTACACCTAGAACAGATATAGATTTTAATAGTGAACTAAGCCCTTGGGTTCCTTCTTCTCCTTCATTTGCACGTCACAATTATTCACCGAGTAAGCAAATTAGAGATTTATTTGATAATGAAAATGATACTAGAAAAGATGCTTCGTTTGTGCCTATGTTACAAGCAGATGGTGATGATGAGAACGACTTACCTGATACATCTTCATTTTCTCAAAATAAATTTATAGGTGAATTAATTGATGGAATAAGACAATATACCAATGATATCATTTTGTATAGATGGTCCGATTTATTGTTACTTAGAGCAGAAGCCTATGTAGCTAAAAATGACATTGACAATGCGATTATAGCTTTAAATAAGGTGCGAAATAGAGCTAATATTGGTGATTATAGCGGGAATTTAGATATTCAATCTGTTAATCGAGCAATTTTGGATGAAAGAGGACGTGAGCTATTTTTAGAACAAAAAAGATGGTGGGATTTACGTCGATTCCATGCGGATAATACCATTGACATTTATGATTTTGTCCCCAATCTCAATGATAAAGATGTTCCTTTGTATTGGCCAGTTTCCCAAGCGGTAATTTCTCTTAATCCTAAAGTAGAACAGACATCAGGATACTAATCTATAATCTGATTAGAGAATTAATATATTGATTATATTCAATGTATTAATTCTCTATTTTAGAAGAGATGTTAGGATTTATATCAAAATTCAACATAGTTTAGAGAATATATAAAATGGTGAATTAGTCTAGGTTTTAGTTTGAATTCATCAAGTAATTGAATTTTTACTTAGTCAATGAGAAGAATGTAAATACATTATATCTCCTACCCTTAATAAATTTCAAAACAAGGGGCTTGATTCTAGATTTACAAGGAATTTAATATATCAAAATCATGCTAAAATTAAAGACTATAATATTATGTGTTTTTAGTTTTTTGAATAATCTTGAATTAAGTGCTCAATCAAATGATAATTCTAGCCGACCCAATATTGTCATGATTTCTGTCGATGATATGAAGGATTGGGTTGGTTATTTGGGCGGTTATGAAGGGAAAGTTTACATGCATAATGTTGATCAATTAGTAAAGAAAGGCATAGGATTTACAATTGGCCATACTGTTGCAACAATATGTAGTGGTTTTCGATACATTGTGAAGATTTAATTCTCTCATTAGTAATGGGGTAAGCAAATAAACAAAGTGAGTTGTTGATGGAGAGATGTAATTGTTATAAAAAACAGTAAAATGTAAAAAATGAATGGCAGTCAGTTAAAAGAAAGATTAAAAAGTGGAGAAAGAGTATATGGCTCTTTAATAACTGCCGATACCCCATTTTGGGTCAAAGCAGTTCAATCCATTGGATTGGATTTTGTTTTTATAGATACTGAACACCTTCCCTTAAACCGCAAGGAAGTAAGTTGGATGTGTCACTTGTATGATTCAGTGGGTATAGCTCCTATTGTACGTATTCCATCTCCTGATCCATATGAGGCATCCATGATGATTGATGGCAATGCCACTGGAATTATTGCCCCTTACATAGAGACTGCCGAACAAGTCATTCAACTTGTAGGTGCAGTGAAAAATAAACCTTTGAAAGGTGATCGACTGCAGAATCTATTAAAAAACGAAGGTAGAATAGAAGATGAATTATCGGGATACTTAACCAAACAAAATCAGGATAGAATATTGATAGTCAATATTGAAAGCAGACCAGCTATGGATGCACTGGATGAAATATTAGCAGTCGATGGGTTAGATGCCGTCCTTATTGGACCCCATGATTTATCTTGTAGTTTAGGAATTCCAGAACAATATGATCATCCCAGATTTATTGAAGCCGTCGATGAGATTATTACTAAAGCAAGAAAACAGAATGTTGGGGCGGGAATTCATATGATATACTCAGGTGGTTTAGAACAGGAAATTAAATGGGCGAATAAAGGTGGTAATTTAATTCTTCACAGTGCAGATATCATAGCTTTTAGCAATGGCTTAAAGCGAGAAATAGATCAAATTAAAAAGGCTTTGGGAGATGATCACGTCAAAGGAGACAGTCCGGGAATTAATATCTAAAGATTAAAAAATTCATTCCTATCATCGGTTTAATAAGGTATAAAGAGATATTTTGAATTATGGTAAACAAACTAATAGTGTCGGTTATAATTTTTGCAGGTATAACAGCTTGTCATAGGGTTCATGAAGGAGGTCAGAAAAAGTTGGATTTCGAGTTGGAACTTAAAACCGTTCAAAAGGGGTATAATGCCGAAGATTCAATGTGGACCCAAGCCTATGTTGGAATGATTGCAGGGAATCCAGCTACTCTTAAAGTGACTATGTCCAAATTGGGGCAAGGTGTAGATAATTATGGAAACCTGTATGCTTCTACAAGTGAGGATTTGGGTTCAACTTGGGACAGCCCTAAGCTTATTGCACAGCGATCGTTTACAGGAGAAGGAGGAATTGAACAGGCTTTAAGTGATGTATTCCCTAGCTGGCATGCCAAATCGGAAAAATTGTTGGCTACGGGAAAACTATTTCTTTATGATTCAAGTAATGAGGAGGATCCCGAAATCGGTCGAAGAGCAGGCTATTTGGTTTACAATCCAGAAAATGACCGTTGGGGCGATGTGAAAATATTGGAATTGCCAGAGTTTGATCATTCAGGAGCACCAATAATAAATCCTACTTTGGGTTGTATCCAACGATACGATATGGCGAATGGGGATATATTGTTGCCGATGAATTATGTTAGGGATGAGTTAGAGGGTAAAGAGGATAATATAACCACGGTTTTATATTGTTCATTTGATGGAGAAAATTTGACTTATATTAAACACGGAGATGAAATAACCATACCTTCGGGAAGGGGACTTTATGAAGGTTCTATTGCCCATTACAATGATGAGTATTTCTTGACCCTCAGAGCCAACGGTTCTGCTTATGTAACCAAGAGTAAGGACGGCTTAGAATTTCAACCCATTAAAGAATGGACTTTTAACGATGGTACAGTGTTAGGTAGCTACAATACACAACAACATTGGGTGACCCATAGTGAGGGACTATTTTTGGTTTATACTCGCCGAGGTGCAAATAATGATAATGTAATGCGCCATCGAGCTCCCTTATTTATAGGGCAAGTAGATCCAGAAAATTTGAGTGTTCACAAAGAGACTGAAAAAGAGTTGATGCCCAATCGGGGAGCTCGCTTGGGTAATTTTGGTGTAGCCAATGTCAACCAAGATCTCACTGTAGTTAGTGCAGCGGAAAGATTGAGTCCAAATCAGGTGACAGCGGAATTCGACAATACCGTATATGTAAGTAAAATATTGTGGAATCAACCCAATAGACTTATGAAGACTCAAAAATAACAATGATAAATCATTAAATAAACTGGTGTAATGACATAGATAGTATAACATAAAATATGAAAAAACACTATTATAATATTTTCTTATTTGTATTTGTTGGAAGCTTGTTTTTCCTTAATATTACTAATATTAGTGGTCAAAGGAAACACCAGGATACGCCATATGTCAATGTCAAAAATGATCGAACCAATGTTTTATTTATTGCAGTAGATGATTTGAGACCAACACTTGGTTGTTATGGAGATGAATATGCTAAAACTCCTCATATAGACGCCTTAGCAAATAAAAGTGTATTATTTAATCGAGCATATTGCCAACAGGCTGTATGCGCACCCTCTAGATCTTCTTTAATGACGGGGTTGAGGCCAGATAAATTAAAAGTATGGGGGCTAAAAAAACATTTTAGGGAGACAGTTCCTAATGTGGTCACACTACCTCAGTATTTCAAAAATAATGGTTATGAGGCTCGCGGGGTAGGTAAAATATACCACGATCCAGAAAGCCATCAAGATCCTCAATCTTGGTCAGAAAAAAGTCTGTTGAGTGTGACTAAAAATGGCAAAGGTCATAAATATGTTTTAGAAGAAAATTACGTAGAAAAAAAGAAGGGTTCTGCTTTTGAAAGTGCACAGGTAGAAGATAGTGCGTATATCGATGGAAAAGTAAGTAATGCTGCCTTGAAGATATTGAATGAAGTAAAAGATCAGCCCTTTTTTCTGGCCGTTGGTTTTCGAAGACCACATTTGCCCTTTTCAGCTCCAGAAAAATACTGGAAGTTGTATGATCCAAAAAAGTTTCGAATTCCTGAAACCCATTTTCCTGTGAACGCTCCGCAAATTGCTTTACATAATTCTCAAGAGTTAAGGGGGTATACTAACATTCCCAATACAGGATCGATAGATTCCTCAAAAGTAAGGCAATTATGGCATGGGTATTATGCTTCGGTGAGTTATATTGATACTCAAGTTGGAAAAATTTTAGCAGAATTGAAGCGATTGAATCTCGATAAGAATACCATCGTTGTTTTGTGGTCTGATCATGGTTACCATCTTGGGGAGCAGGATCTTTGGTGTAAAGCGACAAATTATGAAATAGCGAATCGAGTTCCTTTGATAATATCTTCACCTGGAAATCAATATCCTGGAATGACAAAGGGCCTCGTTGAGTTAGTCGATTTATATCCCACCCTTGCAGATCTTTGTAATCTTCCCATTCCCAATAATTTGGATGGTCAATCCCTGAAACCAATGATGGAAGATCATCTTTATCAGGTAAAGGATTTTGCACTCAGTCAATTTATTCGGCCATATGAGGGTTTGTCTAATTTGTCGGCTAGAGAAGTGATGGGATATTCTCTGCGAACAGATAATTATAGATATGTAGAATGGCGAAGTATAAATACGAATGAGGTTGTAGCCACTGAGTTATACCTTCATTCAGAGAACAGTGAGGAGGGAATAAACTTAGCAGAAGATCAGAAGGAGGAGGTTGCTTTATTAGCGAAAAAATTGAAGGAAGTCTTAGCAAAAGAATAGAAAATGAAAGGTGATAATCTAATCTTAGTTATAGGAATATTCCTATTAAATTTGTTTTTAATCCCAGTTCATTCACAATCTGTGAATGAAAGTCTTCCCAATATTTTGTTTATTGTATCTGAGGATAATGGGCCAGAATTAAGTTGTTATGGAGCTCCAGTACCAACTCCTCATTTAGATGAATTGGCTAAAAATGGTGTCTTGTTTCTGAATGCATATGTTCCTCAAGCAGGCTGTTCTCCTTCTAGAGCAGCTTTTCTAACTGGTTTATATCCCCATCAAAATGGACAAGTAGGTCTAGCTACATGGAAGTATCATATGTATGACAAGGATGCGCCTAATATGATCAATACGCTAAAAGAAGGGGGGTATAGAACGGGAATGTTGGGTAAGCTCCACGTTAATCCAGAGAAAGCATTTGATTTGGATTACTGGGAAATTCCTGATGCAAATTTTAAAAGAAAGGATTTGAGTCGCTATGCTGATCTTGCAGGTCAGTTTCTCAGGAGTAGTGAAAAACCGTTTTTTTTACAAGTTAATTATCCAGACGCACATCGTCCTTTTATGGACCAAATTGAAGGTTTGCCTACAGAACCGTTAAATGGAAAAGATGTAGAGATTCTTCCCTATATGGGATTGGACAACGCTCAATTAAGAGAAGAAACGGCTGGCTATTATAATTCTATAATGCGATTGGATCATTTAATCGGTGATTTATTGGAAGAATTAAAAGCATCAGGAAAATACAACAATACCTTGATAGTATATATCGGTGATCACGGTGGTGATATTCTTCGCGGCAAGCGAACCTGCTATGAAGGAGGACTTAAGATTCCGATGATTATTTCATTTCCCGGTGCAATGAGAACCAACCATGTGTCTAATGATCTGGTAAGTAGTCTTGATTTATTTCCCACTTTTTTAGAAACGGCAGAAATGAAAACGCCAAAACATTTACCCGGTCAATCTTTGTGGCCCATATTGTCTGGGAAAGGTTCTTTTAAAAGGAAATTTTTGTTCAGTGAATACCATGTTCATTCCAATCACAATCCATATCCCCAACGTGCGGTAAGAAATCGTCAATATAAATTAATTCACAATTTACTTCATGACAAAGAAAATCCTAGGTATGAATTTACCATCGATCATTTTCATTTTAACGATATAGATGAAACCATTCAATCTTCTCCAATATATATCCAAGAAGCCTATCGACGGATGAAACATCCACCGGAATATGAGCTGTATGATTTGCATGCCGATCCATTTGAGTGGAACAATTTAGCGGTTGATATTAGGTATAAAAAAACCTTAAATAAATTGATTCGAAAACTGAAAGATTGGCAGCAAAAAACGAATGATCCTTTTATAGACAAAAGTGTGGCGGAGCGATTTTTTCAAGATGTCACAAATACTGAGGAACAGAAGGTCGATATACCCTATTCATTGTATATGGATATGTCAAATATTAAAACAAAGAAATAGAAAAAAAATAAACTTCCATGCAACCAACTTCATCAAATAGTATCAAAGGCAATTGGGCGACTTTACTTTTGCCGATAAACAAAGACCAATCCCTAGATTGGGTGGCACTCCAAGAGGAAGTCGATATTTTAATTCAATCTTCACCCAATGGAATATATTCCAATGGTACAGCTGGTGAATTTTACAATCAAACAGAATCTGAATACGATGAAATTCAGTCTATTTTGGCCGAGTCCTGTATTCAGGCCAATATTCCTTTTCAGATTGGCATTAGTTGCTCAAATCCGCAGCTGATGCTGGAACGCATTCAGCGGATGAAGGAATTAAAGCCAAGGGCTTTTCAAGTGGTCTTACCCGATTGGTCTAGAGTGTCTGATGAAGAAATGGTTCTATTTTTACAGAAAATAATTGCAGAAGCACAGCCTGTTGATATAATATTGTATAATCCTCCTCACGCCAAAAAAGTACTTTTACCCAATGATTACATTTTTCTATTGCAGAATAATATAAAATTGGCCGGTTGCAAGACTGGAGGCGGTGACCAACAATGGTATGAGGAGATGAAAGTTTTTAAAGATGATATGTCGGTTTTTGTTCCCGGGCATTATTTGGCAACCGGGATTAAGAACGGCATGCAAGGAGCTTATTCCAATATAGCTTGCTTGAACCCTTTTGCCGCACAACAATGGTATGAATTGATGCTCGTCAATTTAGATGCGGCATTGGAAATAGAAGGACGAATCCAGTTGTTTTTAAAAAATTATATTTTGCCCTTAATGACAGATCAAGATCGATCCAATCAAGCAGCTGATAAACTCTTGGCATCTATTGGAGATTGGGGGCCAGTTTCCACTCGTTTAAGGTGGCCCTATATCGGATTCAATCATGAAGATGCATTGAGATTGAGAACAGTTGCCAAAAATTTATTACCCGAATTTTTTACAAAATTTTAATTATGAAATTGAAACTTACTCTTTTCTTATATCTAATTGTTTTTCCACTATTGGTAAACAGTCAAGACATTCAAATCGATCACAGTTTTTCTCTTTTTGAATCGGGGAAAGATGGCTACGACACTTATAGAATACCAGCAATGGTTACAGCTCAAAACGGCGATATCTTAGCTTTTTGCGAAGGCAGGAAAGATGGTCGAGGCGATGCGGGAAATATTGATATAGTTCTTAAACGTTCATCAGATAATGGACAGACATGGACAAGACAACAAGTGATCTGGGATGATGGACAGAATACATGTGGAAACCCATGTCCTGTGGTAGATAAAGTCACTGGAGAAATACATCTACTATTAACCCACAACCTAGGTCATGATCACGAAGGAGATATTATTCATAAAAAGGCAGAATCAACAAGAACGGTTTGGGTGATGTCCAGTAAAGACCATGGTCTTACTTGGTCAAGTCCTAGAAATATAACATCGACGACCAAGGATGATTCGTGGGGCTGGTACGCAACTGGTCCTGGGAATGGGATTCAAATTGAGCATGGACCTAATAAGGGAAGACTAATCATTCCTTGTGATCATAGTTATGATGACGAAAAGGGCAAAGTCAGAGGTGGTCCGTATGAATATGGGTCTCATGTAATATACAGCGATGATCATGGACAGTCTTGGCAATTAGGTGGGGTTATTCGGCCTAAAGTCAATGAATGTCAAATGGTTGAACTAGCCGATGGCAATGGAACACTGCTAATGAATATGCGCTCCTATTTTGGTGAAAATAAAAGAACACATTCTATTAGTTATGACGGGGGAAGATCTTGGACCAAACCCTATGATGTGGATGAATTAGTGGAGCCCATATGTCAAGCCAGTATCTTGCGTATACAATGGCCTAATGATTTCAATAAAAGTGTATTGGCTTTTTTGAACCCAGCTACTTCTAAAGGAAGACATAATATGAGTTTGAGATGGAGTTTGGATGAAGGTAAGACATGGCCAGGTATATATACTTTGTATCCTGGACCGGCAGCTTATTCCTCCATGTCTATGACGGCTAATGGAGCGTTGGCCGTGCTGTATGAATGCGGGGAGAGTAATGCTTACGAAAAAATTCAATTCCAAATAATTAAAATGATTAGATGATACAGACTATTATACGGAGCTGGATCGGAATATTGGTTTGGATTTTATGTATTGGGTCTGGATGGTCACAATCTAACATCCATTGGTCTGAATTGACTGAAATTCCCGATAATCCTGCTTTAATTCAGCAGTCTGAGAAACAACCAGGTTTAGCAGGTGGATTTGCTGGTATGTCCAATGGAGCTTTGTTAATTGCTGGCGGAGCTAATTTCCCCTATGGACTACCGTGGGAAGGGGGGCAAAAAAAATGGTGGTCAGATGTATATGTAATGGTTGACCATGGAAATGATTCTGTCACTTGGATAGAAAATTCTGTTAAATTACCTGTGGCTGCCGGTTATGGATTAAGTATACCATGGGATAACGGTATACTTTGTATCGGAGGAAATAATGAGCAGGGAATTGTCA
The DNA here is from genome assembly GCF_021729155.1 of Membranihabitans marinus. Taxonomy (GTDB): domain Bacteria; phylum Bacteroidota; class Bacteroidia; order Chitinophagales; family Saprospiraceae; genus Membranihabitans; species Membranihabitans marinus. The sequence goes on from NZ_JAJQYA010000001.1 coordinate 271,849, forward strand.
GTCAGGTTATTGGGTTGGTTTATAATCCAGAGACTCAGAGTATTTCTATTGAAGAATATCCTTCCCTTCCTGATGATTTTGAAGCCGTAAGTGGGGATATTTGCAATGGTCAAATCCTTGTACACGGAATTAATAAGGGAAAAAACCAATTGTTGCGTAGGGAGGTTGATGGGAGTTGGACATACTTAGCTCCCTGTCCAGGACCTAGTCGAGGATTTGCATTATCTGTGTCCCAAAATGACGGTATAAGAGATAATTTTTATGTGCTTAGTGGACGAAGTACTACTTCTGAAGGTGAAATTGTACTTTTAAAAGACGGATATAGGTATGATATTATCGAAGATCGTTGGTATAGTATAGGAGACATTGCTCTTTCTGATTCTGAATCCATTTGTGTTATGGCAGGAACAGCTATACCTGTGGGATCAAGCCATATTTTTGTTTTAGGAGGCGACGATGGTGAGCAATTACTAGAAAGGGCTGCCTTGGAGAAAAAAATAAGCAGTGAAAGTATTGACACTATCCAAAGAGAATTAGATAAAAAGCATTTGGCCGATTTATTTCGCTCGCACAATGGATTTTCAAATCGGATTCTATCATTTCACACCATTACCAATACTTGGACAGTGGTGGATACCTTCCCTTCATTATTGCCAGTGACTACCCAGATTGTTTCGAGGGGTGATGATTGGCTTATAACTAGTGGAGAAATCAAACCAGGAATCCGCAGTCCTAAAATATGGGTGGGATCTCCTGAAGTAAAAGAATACCATTTTGGGTTTTTAAATATTATGGTAGTTATATTGTATTTGCTGGCCATGATATGGATTGGAGTTAAATATTCTAGAAGGCAAAACAGTACCGATGATTATTTTAAAGGTGGGGGACGGATTCCTTGGTGGGCAGCCGGGTTAAGTTTATTTGGAACCAGCTTAAGTGCCATTACATTTATGGCAATTCCGGCTAAGACTTATATGACGGATTGGTCATACTTCTTTTTTCAGATGACACCCCTTCTTACTGCACCCTTGTTGATAGCTCTATATATCCCTTATTATAGAAGACTGAATATAACGACTGCCTACGAATTTTTAGAAAGTCGATTTAATTTATTGACTCGATTGTTGGGCAGTATTTCATTTATGATTTTGCAATTGGGTCGGGTCGGTATTGTTTTATTTCTACCCTCTATTGCCATTCATTTGGTGACGGGAATTTCCATTGACCTATGTATTTTAGTTATGGGGGTTATCAGTATTGTTTATACCATGCTTGGAGGGATAGAAGCTGTTATTTGGACTGATGTATTACAAGTCATTGTGTTAATGGGAGGAGCTCTGCTTTGTGTGGTAGTATTGTATTTGCAATTGGATCAAGGCCCAATGGAGACTATTCAAATGGGCATAGAAAATCATAAGTTCAATTTATTAGATACGGCTTTTGATCTTAAAAGACCGACAATTTATGTGGTTTTATTAGGAGGTATTTTTGCCAATTTAATCACTAGTGGTAGTGATCAGACTATGGTTCAACGGTATTTGACTACACCTACAGAATCCGGTGCCAAGAAAAGTGTCTGGACATTTGCATTGTTGGGAATTCCAGCAACACTCTTGTTTTTTTCAATAGGCACTTTGTTGTTCCTGTATTTTAAAGCCAATCCTACAGATTTAAATCCGGCGATATCCAATGAGGACGCTATTTTTCCATGGTATATCGTATCGCAATTGCCTGCTGGTATATCGGGTTTGTTGATAGCTGGTATATTTTCGGCTGCCATGTCGAGTTTAAGTAGTAGTATGAATTCGGTGGCTACCGCTTTTATGACTGATTTTTACCATCGATTTTCCTGGGGTTCAAATACTTCTGCATTAAAGATGGCACGAATTTCCACTTTAATATTTGGAATTTTAGGTACAGGATTTGCCTTACTAATGTCGAGGATGGAGATTCAATCACTATGGGATCAATTCCAGTTGTATATTGGATTATTTGCCGGAGGTTTAGGTGGATTATTTTTATTGGGAATTGTCACCAAGAGGGCCAATGGTAATGGAGCCGTAATTGGTTTGATTGCTAGTGGAATAATTCAGTATTTTTTAACTCAAAATACAGACCTACATGTATTATTATATGCAGGAACAGGATTTGTTTCCTGTTTTGTGATTGCTTATGTAGCGAGTTTAATATGGCGAGATCCTGGAGATAAAACTCTAAATTAGATATAGTTGGTGATGATGAATTAATATTTGGATAAAGAGATTATTAAAAAAAAATAGTAATATTGTAGGACAATTACTATAAATAAAAAATACTTTAAAATATTTAGAATTCAGCAAAGGAAAATATAAAGAAATAAGGAGGATTTGAGATGTTGAAATGTTAATGAAATAGGCATGAAAATGAAAGATGAAAAAGTGGGATTGGACGTTGGCAAGGGCAAGGCGTTATTTGCAACGAAGACTTTAGTAGATCAAGTGGAGGAAAGGATACTGAACTATATCAGGAGTAATCATTTAAAACCGGGAGATACATTGCCCAATGAAACACAGTTGTCTGAAGACATGGGTATAAGTCGGAATGTAACCCGGGAGGCTATGAGTAGATTGCGTATGTTGGGCATTATTCAATCACGAACCAAGCGGGGTATAGTTATCGTAGAACCTCCCTTATTTATAGGGCTTGAAAAAGTCACCAATCCTTACTTATTCAGTGACGAGACTATTCACAGTATTATGGAAATGAGGATAGCCTTAGAAGTAGGCATTGTCGATTTCATTTTTGATCGCATTACCGATGTAGATATTCAAGAATTACATCGAATTGTGGAACAAGGCAGTAGTTTTTCAGATAATAATTGGCCTATTGAACTGGAGAAGGAATTTCACATGAGGATATATCAAATAGCGGGGAATCGATTTATCAGTCAATTTCAAAAAATCATCCACATTATATTTGAATACGCAAGAAGCAATTACGATGCATTAATTCGGCCTATTAATGATCAATTGAATAAAGAAGGTCGATTGGTTACCCATCAAGATTTGTTTGATACATTGGTAGCTGGAGATCGACAAGGTTATACACAGGCCATCAAAGGGCATTTAAATCTATATATTTCACTAAAAGAAAAATTGAAGTAACCTCTCTATAGGTTGCGATAAAATTATTATAATACTATGAATCGTACAGAAATCACTGGGCTCATTGCAGCCCCATATACCCCTTTTGACAACAATGGAAATTTGAATTTAGACCTAGTAGCTAGTTATGCACAATATTTAAAAGCACAAGGAGTATCTGGTGTTTTCGTCGGGGGGACGACGGGAGAAGGAATGTTAATGGACATATCAGAGAGGAAGGCATTGTTGGAAGCATGGATGCCTCACAAAGATGAGGATTTTAAGGTCATTTGTCATGCTGGTGCTACATCTTATAAAGATAATCAGCAGTTGGCTGCACATGCAGAAAGCAATGGTGCTACTGCAATTAGTGTTATGGGGCCTATGTTTTTAAAGCCCAACAATGTGTCTGACTTAATAAAGTATTGTAGGGAAGTAACTAATGCCGCACCAAAAACCGATTTTTACTATTATCATATACCCAGTGTATCAGGGGTTCAGTTGTCCATGCATGAATTTTTACAAGAAGCAGAAAGTGAATTGTCAACTTTAAAGGGGATTAAATTTACCGATGCCAATTTTTTGGAAATGAATCTTTGTCTCAATGCCCATGAAGGGAAATGGACCATACTTCACGGTCAAGACGAAACCTTGTTGGCTGGATTGGCCTTAGGTGTTAAGGGAGGTGTAGGTAGTACCTATAATTATATGGCACCATTGTACCTTCAAATTATAGAAGCCTTTGATAATGGGGATATTTCGACAGCTCGTTCATTGCAATATTTGGCAGCAAAGTTTATTGAATATCTGATTGCATTTGGAGGAGGTGTGATTGGGGGAAAACCTTTGATGAGAATGGTGGGATTGGATTGCGGTCCATTGAGAAGTCCAGCGGGGAATCTCAGTCAACAGCGAGTTCAGGAGTTTGAATCGATAGTAAAAGAACTCAATCTACTGCAATATATGCTGAGCCCGGTCAAAAAGTAATTAAACAATAATTGGAATAGATATTTAAATCATTTTTTAGAATATAATTTACTATGTTAAAATACTACTTTTTATCCTTGCTATTGTCTTGTGTCTATTATGGTTGGGGACAATCTTCATCCGAAAGTGAAGCTATTAATGGACAAAAATTTTTCGAGATCAAAGAATTGTTTAGCGATGAAAGATTTCCCAATGTTGTGGTGACACAAAAAGGGACGGTATTGGCAATTTGGGGTAGAGAAAATGTTCGTGTTCGAAGAAGTGAAGACGGTGGACAAACTTGGTCGGCAGAAATCGATATTGCATCTGGATTACATGGAGGTGGCGCTATCGTCGATGAAGAAAGTGGTCATATCTTCGTATTTATAGAGGCAAAACATCCGCCAGCAAAAGCGATGATGTATGTGAGTGTGGATGACGGAAAGACTTGGAAGCAGGAAGATCTAAATATTAAAGCCAATAGTTTGGGGCACATTCCTTCTATGCATATGAATGAGGCCGGTATTACTTTGCAGTTTGGCAAACACAAGGGGAGAATCATTAAACCTTGTCGATATTATGGTGAAGGAAATGATAGACAATATTGGGACGACCACTATACCAATGCTATGTATAGTGACGATAACGGAAAAACATGGCATACTTCAGAGCCTTTTCCAGCGCATGGAACTGGAGAAGCAACCTTGGTTGAGTTGTCGAATGGGATGATTTATTACAATTCGCGTAGACATAAATCTACAGATGGTCGCAACCCGAGAATGAGACATACAGCTTGGAGTGATGATGGTGGACATACCTGGAAAAATTTGTCGGTTAGCGATGTATTGCCAGATGGAGATAAATGGCAGGATTACGGATTAATGGCTGGATTGACTCGTTTGCCCAGTGAGACTGAAGATGTTCTTTTATTCAGCAATATTATATCTGATAAGGGGAGGCATAATGGTCATGTATGGGTAAGTCCAGATGGTGGGCAAACTTGGCCCTATAAAAAGCTAATTGATGCAGGCAAATTTGCCTATTCTTCCATGACTGTTGGTAGAGAGGGGACGGTTAGCGAAGGATTTGTTTATTTGTTTTACGAGGGTGAAAAAAGTGGTAGAATGGCTCGATTTAATATGGAGTGGTTAATGGAAGATTAGAGAGGGTTTTAAAACATATCTAATTTGATTTGGAGGGTGATTTTGTTCTGGAAAACTATCTGGAAAAACTATCTGGAAAAATATTGATGCAAGAATGGAATGCTCGGTGATAAGGTGATAGACTAAGGAAGAATATTTGCATTAAACAACTTAACCTAGTCATTTTTCAGTTAGTTTTTTTGAATTGTTATCCAGAGGATACAATTTTTAAGGCTTAAAAGACTTTGATTTTGGCGATTTATGTCATCAATGCCATCAAGCTGATTTAGGTAAAATTTTTGAATTTTCAGAAAACAGTGCTTTAGGCTTGTACGACACGATGTCGCGATACGTCCTCGGTTCGTGGTTTATCATTCGATCTATTACATGAAAAAATAGATCGCCTTCCATGTCACTTCTGTTTAATCTAAAGAAATATTCGTCAATGTAATATTGTAAATGCTCAGCATGGCCATGAGTTCCCCTGAGCCAATGTAAAAGCCCACAACCGATTCGATAGGACATGACCAAAGGACGCTTACCCTGATTAGGCAGTAAAGCTACCATGGCCGGAAATTCCTTTTGGAGTGGTCCGAACCCCGTCCAGCCAGTAGTTCTGATTGGGGCTGCCTTATGAAGGTGGTCCCGAAATATAATTCCCAGTTCATTGGCACTCAAATTATTTACACGATGTCCATAGGTATTACCACGTCCACTGCCTTTTTTCTCATGAGCGAGGACGGCTAGTTTCTTCTTTTTTACCTTTTCTCCATTTTCAATCACGTGGTTAATGCCCAATTCACAGGGCATTATTTCCACTTCACTAGAAATGATATATTTTTTTCTAGATCCCATAGATTGCATTACTTTTTGTTTAAATAGCCAACATGTTTTTTGTCTTAATCCGAGTTTGCGACTTAGTTCCGTTGAGGCAATGCCTCGTTTATTCGTCGAGACCAAATACACTATGTAAAAAGCTTTTAGAAGGCTAAACTTCACTTTGTGAAATAAGGTGTTGGCCGTTGGCGATTCTACATAGCCACAGGCCGTACACCTGCGATCGTATTCCTTTCTACCATGACAGTACTTTTTGCGTTTGCAACGGTGACATTGATAACCGTTTTCCCATTTCTTGTCAAAGAGGTACTTCAAACAACTTTCGTCATTAGGAAATTGCTGCTGGAAGTCAAATAATGACAAGGTTTTTGATATTGCTTCCATGATATTTATGTTTATTCCTTAAAATACGAAAAAAAATATTGTGATATAAATGTGTAAAGCGCTCTTTCGCAATCCTCTGCGAAAAAATTGAATTTTTAACTACCTATCTATACCTTTTTACCTATAGTTTTTCATTCAATTTATCTATCCATGAGCTTACTTGATTTTCCTTCCTAAAATTATCATCGATCTTTTATTTGCAAAATCCATTGTGATGTTAATCACTTTAATTTTCATCGCCTAATTCAATTCTTTAATTTAACCCATATCCCTATAATCGTATAACAATAGAATCATAGACGCATTATCCACTTCACTAAATCTGAGAAATCACTGTTATCATCGACCCATTACCTTTGTTGTTTTTAAAAAATACAATTGAATATTCGTTTTTTTTGTAAATTGAAGTATGAAATATATATGTCATTTGGTTTGCGTATTTAGCCTTCTTTTAATTACCAATCATGCAATAGCGCAATCCCTGCCATCTCATACTACAGAATATAAAGGCCTCTGGGTAACCAAATTTAAATCCAATGTCCTGGGCAATACCCTAGCCGAAAATGAATTGTTGACCTATGCACAAACCTATGGCTACAATTATTTGATCTGTACCAATATGTACCAAATTTTAACAGCTAATTGCGGATCCTTTACTACCGATATGAATAATCTTCGCCTCTTTATCGAAAAAGCCCACAATGAATATGGAATCTCCCGCATTAGTGGAAATGTAGGATCTGCTGCAACTGCAACAAAAATCAAGAATTATAACAATTGTGCCAGTGTAAGTCCAGCACAGAGATTGGATATGATTACCTATGAATGCGAATTCTATAACCCATCAACCAATGGATCCTGCCCAGGTTATGCATCATTTATCTCCCAGCTTAATACCATAAAATCAATCACCACTTCAACTTCTAGTAGTTCTGGAGGCAATATGGTTTGTGAAGTATATATTGGTGGTTCTGGAAGTACGGGATTGGTAGTAACCAACTCGTCAGAATCGGAAATGAAAACTATAGCTAGTACTGCAGATCAGGTGTTACTCACTTATTATAGATCCTCTCCCTCTAGTTCTGGTGGAAATTTCTTTAACTGGACCATTCAGCGCCTGCAATGGTTGGCCAGTTCTACAGGTAGTCCAAACTCTATAGTGCTATTGTTGAAATCTCGGAATACCGATACCAATAATATGAATAGCTATCTCAATACTTATCCCGGTAGTCATAGTGATGCCATCATTGACCCATATTATAGCTGGACAGAAGGAAATAGTTATAACCCCAGTTTAACTAAAGGATATGTGGAAAAATTTGAAGACGGAACTTATCCTTGGCTTAGTGGGATAAAGGTTAAGGGATTTACTTGGTTTGAAAATGAAGCCAATCAATCTATGGTTACCCTTCCATTGTCGCTATTAGAATTTACAGCTAATGCCCATAGAGATAAGACAGTGGCCATAGAATGGAGATTTGACGAAGGCTCTAGCTTTCGAGAATGCCAATTGGAGTACTCTATTGACGGCATTCATTGGCAGTATTTATATACCTCTACAGGGAACGCGTATCAAGATAACTATAATCATTATCCTCTTCCTTCATCTAAAATCTATTATCGATTAAAAATTACAGATCAGTCACTTCGGATTTCTTACTCTAAAATTCAATCTGTGCAGCTGTCAAATATTGAAAAACAAGATTTATCATTGTATCCGAATCCCAGCAATGGACATTTTAAGATTTTAGGTATAGACAAGAAGAAAGAATATATAGTAAATATATTCAACCATAATGGTCAGTGGGTAGCCAAACAATCATTAAATTCCCTGACTTCTAAAGATATTCAGCCTTGGGATAATCAATTGCCCGGTATGTATTACATTCAAATACTAGATCGACACAAAGTTGTGGATTGGAAAAAAATAGTAATTATGCCATAATTAAGGGCTGGCTCTTAACTTCGATTAATACGAATTACATTTATAATTATTAAGCTCACCCACCCACGACACGGAGGCTTTCCCACCCGAAGCCACTGGCGTCAATTCCTTTAATGCTATTATATTGTAAAATGAAATTTTATTCTTATTAATTTAAATGCAGTCTCGTCGCAGTACAGTGGCTAAAATCCTGACGATTTACATTGCAATCACGCCTCGGCCGGGAGGCCTACCCACCCGAAGCCAGTGGCTTCGGTTCCCTCGCCAAATGTCCATTAAGGACATTTGGTTGCTCTAAGGAGCAACTTTGCTCGGTCATCTTTCGATTTATTGTAGAGACACGACTGAATGAAGTAGTCTGAAAGACTACCAAATGCCCATTGATGGCATTTGATGAAGGAGCCGAAACCTCAGTGTTTCGGATGGGTTGGCATTGCGTCTAAAATATTTTGGATTGAGACGTAATGATTGGGGCCTGTACGAAAGCTATGCCTGCCTAGCCTTTCGCGAGCAAAGTGGCAATTCGCTACCGAATTGAAGTGTAATCTCGCCTCGGCATGGTATCCTCGGTTTCTTCACCAAAGGTCGATTTACGACCTTTGATTGCCCTAAAGGGCAACTGCGTTCAGTCATTCGAAATCTTTTCCGTCATTATAAAATGTAATTCGTATAACGTATAAAAAAAAACCCCCGAGTTAAATCAATAATCGGGGGCGTTTAAGGTCTTCGTTAATTAACCGTGACGGTTTTTGAACTCTCTCTGGATAAATCAAAAACGGTGGTTACACTGACTCGATATTCTACACTGGTGCCCGAATCTACCGATGGAAGCGTTGTCGTGTAGTTGTATAATTCTGCTTCACTTACTGGATCGAAGGAAGGAGTGTATGGCTTGGTATCAATTAGGGTTTCTACCCCATCTATCGTTTGATAATATTTAATTTCCTTTACCTCATCTCGCGACCAATACTGTAGCGCAATGTTGATTTCTTTTCCACTTTCGAAAACATCGCCAGAACTTGGAGTGACAGTTAGAATTTGAATCACTGGGTAATAGGTACCACCCTCCTTAATGTTTTCGTCCAACCAAAATTCTTCGGCATCATAGCAAGATATCGCTGTGGTAATTAAAAATAGATATAATATGATGTGTTTCATTTTTATAATATTTTAAGTTGATTATAAATCCTTCCACATTGGGGCAATAGGATCTTTTCGGTTAGTGTTTACATTGGAACTGTTTCTGGTCTCTTCTGAATCTGGGTACTCAGCCCGCAAGATGGGTTGACTTCTCTCTTCAAAATTGGGTTCTACAAAATTCTTGTAAACTGCACTGCTGTAATTATGTCTTCTCATGTCGTTCCATGCTTCAACATTGAAGACAGATGCAATATATTTTTCCTTCATGATAAGATCTAATGCAATACTACCATCCACGGTTGGATTCGCTAAGTAGTCTGCTATGTCGCCGGCTTCAACACCAATTTTGGTCATATTGGCTGTGATACCATTTTGATAAGCAGTTTTTGACTGCGTTGGATTGCTATTTAATAAAATCTCAGCTTCGATGAATTTTAATTCGGCATAGCTCATGATGACCAATGGTCCATAAGGATCCATATACCATGTGTCCTGAGTAGGCAATACCGTATAATCCTGATCATCGATATACGATGCCACGCCTTTGTATTCAGTCGCACCTTCTGTCAATTCAGCTATTAAAGGTAGTCGAGGATCTACTACATTGTAATTGGTTCCATTCATCATGTCAATAAAATACTTTCCATAAGTTTTGGTATAAATGGATTCAGTAATCTTCTTAGCGATATTGAAGAACCATGGATTGGCAACTACATCGTTGTAAATCAATTGCAAGTCGTCATCGTTTGATGAAAAACCCGCATTAACGGCAGATAAAATCTCACTGGATTTGTCTCCTTTGGATTGAAGATGTAATAGATATCTCGCCTTTAGTGAATTGGCCAATTTAACCCATTTAGTCAAATCTCCTTCATAAAATAAATCATCATTAGCTGGAGAATAGTCAGACTCAGCACTTTGTAAAAAAGTAATAGATTCGTCTAAAAGTGATAATAAGGTATTATACAATTCCTCTTGGCTATCGTAAGCTGGAGAAATATTGTCAGAACCTTGAAGTGCATTGGAAAATGGTGCATTTTCCCAGCAATCAGTCAATAATCCCAAATTGAGTGCCTGTAAAACTTTACCTACTCCTACATAATGTGGTGCATTTAGGCTCTCGGCATTGTCGATCATGGTTCCCAAATTATTGAATACTCGTAGATAAAGTTCTGTCCAAGCAGAAGTCAAACTAAATTCCTTGTAATAACCAGATTGGATATTGTCCAATTGGTGAGTGGCATTCATGGCCGAAGTGGCTGCAAAATACTGAGCATCTGCCGTCGAGGTAATGATAGTCGGTAAAAGAACTTTTAATGTAACAGATGATTCATCGATTTTTGTCGGATCGGTGTTGACATCAAAAAAATCGTTACAGGAACTGAGCATTAACATGCCGAGTATGCTGATAGATATATATTTAAATATTATTTTATTCATTGCGTAGTATTTTTAAAAGACGATATTGAATTTCACATAATAAGATTTAGTAGCTGGGGTCCGCATACCGGTGAATCCGTAAATGTTACTGCCCGAACCATAATAGTTGAGCTCTGGATCATATCCTCTGTATGGGGTGTTTAAGAAAAGATTGTTTCCAACCAAACTTATCTGTGCTTTTTCTATCTGGTTATTGCCAAACAAAGTGCTAGGAAGGGTGTAAGTCAAATTGACATTTCTCAACCTAATCCAAGAAGCATCGTGTAAATGCGCTTCAGGAGCATATCTATAAATGTTTGAGTTTCGGTAAAAACCAGCCGGATCGATTTCAACTGCGGTAGTATTTTCTTCGTAAATAGGATTGCCAGAACCATCGGTTCCCGTCAATTGAACGGCGTCGAAAACCACTCTTTCATATCTACCATTAGTTTCAGTCAACTGCCCATTATCAATACTGTAGGGTCTCGAAACATCGATAACCTTACCTCCTTTTTTCCATTCCCAAAGGAAGGATAATGCCAAATTCTTATAACTAATGCTATTGGTCATACCCAAGATAAAGTCGGGTAATGCATTGCCCATCAAAACACTGGTGTCAGAATTTAGTCGAGGTAGACCGTCTTCCATTACGATCAGTCTTCCGTCTTCTGTACGTTCAAACGGTTGTCCATATAAATCACCAATAAGTCCACCAACTACGTATTTATTGGTAACATTTCGATTGGTGGCCAAGATGATTTCATTGTCTTCACTACCGGTATTAATGGATTTAACCTTGCCCTCTGTTTTGGAATAGTTAAGTGAAATATCCCAGTTGAGTCCATCTTTGGATTCAAATATGGTACCGGTGACCAAAGCCTCAAAACCTTTGCTGTCTAAATCACCAGCATTGGTCAAAAATCTTGATGCTCCGGTGGCGTTACTAATAGGCACACTGAGGATCATGTTTTCCAATTTACTTTGATAATAACTTAAATCAAAGCCCAATCGATTGTTCATCAATCGCAGATCTAATCCAAATTCCGTAGTCTTTGTAAACTCAGGTTTTAGGTTCTCATCTCCAAAAGAGGATTGCTGGGTATATCCAATAACATCTCCAAAAGGAAATCCACTGGCCAATTGGAAGTATTTTCCAACTTCATATGGATCGGCGTCTTTACCCACCATAGCATATGACCCTCTCAATTTAAGGAAAGAGATGATGTCTGGTAAGTCAGTCATGTCCGATACTACCCATGATAGATTGGTAGAAGGGAAAAAGTATGACCTATTATCTACCGGTAAAGTCGATGACCAGTCGTTACGACCAGTTACGGTTAAATATAAAAATCTCTTGTAGTCCAAGGTAAGATCAGCAAATACAGCCATGTTTCTGTATTTGGTGTCTGAATTGGATTGCTCCAAATCGATGGTGTTGTTTAAATTGAAAAAATTATCCAATTCAAATTGCTTACCTACCAAGGTTACTCTTTTTGCATTATAACCATAGGTATAGTGACCAAGGGTAGCAGATAAGCTAAAGTCTTGATTTAAAGAAAAATTACCTGCAAGGTATAGGTTAGAAGTCAATGAAGTTTTAGAGATGTTGTTATCAACCAAAAATCCATAAGGGCTTCCCAGTACCCCAGATTGACCTTCATCGGTCTCAGGATGTACTATTCTTTCACGAGCGTCTCCATAATGATCTAACCCCAATGAATAGTTTAGTGACACAGAAGGCAATAGTTGATAAGACATTTGTGTACCACCTATGATACGATTGACCAAACTCTCATTGCTTATGTTTTCAGCAAGGAAAAGAGGGTGGTCAATGATACCAGCAGCAAAATTGTTGCCATAAGTATAGGGTGTCTCATAAAAAGTAGCATCAGATATATTCGACATATAGGCCAATACATTCATAATGGATTTTCTTCCTTCATGTGGTGTATTGCCTTTGGCATTGGTATAGATAATATTGGTGTTAATCTTAAATTTATCCGAACCTTGATAGGTTGAACTCAAATTGATGGTCGCTTTATCATAATAAGAGGTGGGAATAATACCTTGATCTGAGGAATAATTACCCGATACTCTGTATTTAAAGTTGTCGCTACCCGCGGCTAAACTTAATCCAACATTGCTCGATTGACCGGTTTGATAAAAATCTTCATAAACATTGCTAACCTTCGTCGTGGTCTGATCAGTTACTCCTGCTCCCCAAGAGTCCCACTCAAAAGTTCTTTTTAATGAAGTGGAACGATTTCCATCAATAAAAGAAGTTTGTACTTCCGGTACTTTGTTGACTTCACTCCATCCATGGGTGTAGTGAGCACTGATTTGAGGTTTGGCAGAGCTACCTTGCTTGGTTTTGATAATGATTACCCCATTGGCGGCTCGAACTCCATATAGAGCAGTTGCAGCTGCCCCTTTCAATACACTCATTGACTCTATATCATCTGGATTTATATCGGCAATACGATTGGTGGAAGAACCCTGGGTTCTACTATTACTTCCGATACCGTAATCGGCACCACCTGGAATTATGGGTGGGGCATCGATGTCATCACTTACTTCAATACCATCGATGACAAAAAGTGGTCGATTGGATCGAGATGGATTAAGGGAAGAAATTCCCCGAATCAAGATATCGGCACCAGCACCTGGAGCACCACTTGAGTTATTAACATAAAGACCAGCTATTCTACCTTGTAATGAATTCACAAGATTGACTTGATTGGTTTTTGAAATTTCTTCAGAATTGAGATCTTCCACGGCATAACCCAAAGCTTTGCGTTCCCGTGAAATCCCCAAGGCAGTGACAACTATTTCGTCCAATTGATTTCCTTCCGACAATACGACATCTATGGTGTTCGATGAACCAACGACAATGTCTTGACTGGCATATCCAACATAAGAAAATCTTAAAGTTTGGCCGGATTCGGCGGTAATGATGTACTTACCGTTAAAATCAGTAACTACACCTTGATCGGTTTCTACCAACAATATATTGGCAGCAATGAGAGGTAGTCCATCTTCATCTGTGACAGTACCTTCAATTTTCATTTCCTGTGCAAAGGCAGTCATACAACTGACCATGACAGTAAACAAAACAAATAAGAGTTTTTGTTTCTTCATAATTTTTGAATTTTTTCACTAATAAATACCCTAGCGTTAGTAGACTAGGATTGTGGTAAAAGATGACAATCAGAAAGTTAAAATTAATAAAAAATAAACATTAAAACTACCGCTAGTTTAAATTTGATTATTTTATAGACGAAAATTGGTGGTTTTTAAAGTTTTTGTTTGTTATTATACAACTAATTGTTTTTTGCCCGATGAGAATTAATAAAGGGTGATTTTGTTGTTTTTTAGCTGTATGTTTTGTGTTGCAATGTATGCTCGGAATAATCGAATAAATTATTCTATTTTTTTAATTTACATGATGATTTTCAGTTTTTTTATCTCTGAAATTGCAATGTTTTATTTGGAATAATTATACTTTAATTTACGATCAGACTTATCTTCTTTTCTTTAGGGCCAGCATTTCGTCTCTCAATTGTGCTGCTGTAATAAAGTCTAGATCGGCGGCAGCAGCTTTCATTTTCGCTTCTGTGAGCGCTATCATTTTGTCTAATTGATCCTTATCCATATATTCTAAAACAGGATCTGCCGCAAGAATTTTATCGGTCTCTTCAGAGTATTTTTTCTTCCCTCGAATATCGAGGATGGATTTTGAATTGAGGATTTCATCTCTAGATTTGGATACCGTCGTCGGAGTTATACCGTGTTTTTCATTATAGGCCATTTGTTTGGCTCGACGTCGATTGGTTTCATCTATGGTTCGTTGCATGGAATCAGTTACCTTATCTGCATAGAATATAACCAAACCGTTTTGATTACGGGCCGCACGACCAGCCGTCTGGGTCAGTGACCTTTCATTTCTCAAGAATCCCTCTTTGTCTGCGTCGATGATAGCTACTAGAGATACTTCTGGTAAATCCAATCCTTCCCGCAATAGGTTTACCCCAATCAAGACGTCAAAAGTTCCCAGCCTAAGCTGTTGCAAGATTTCTACCCGTTCCAAGGTGTCTACTTCTGAGTGTATATATTGACATTTAATATCTATGCGCTGCAAGTATTCAGACAGTTCTTCGGCCATCCTCTTGGTAAGAGTAGTGATCAGTACCCGCTCATTCTTTTGAATGCGAAGATCAATTTCGCCCAATAAGTCGTCGACTTGGTTATGACTTGGACGCACTTCAATGGGGGGATCCAATAATCCAGTGGGGCGAACTACCTGCTCTACAATCAATCCATCTGTTTGTTCTAATTCGTATTCGGCTGGGGTCGCACTTACATAAATGATTTGATTGGTGATTTCTTCAAATTCTTCAAAGTTCAAAGGTCGGTTGTCCATGGCCGATGGCAATCGGAAGCCGTAATTGACCAAGTTCATTTTTCTGGCTCGGTCACCACCCCACATACCTCGAATTTGAGGTAGGGTGACGTGACTCTCGTCAATAACAATGAGGAAGTCGTCGGGAAAATAATCTAAGAGGCAAAATGGTCTGGTTCCTGGCTTTCGACCATCAAAAAAACGCGAATAGTTTTCTACCCCAGTACAATAACCCAATTCTCGCAACATTTCTAAATCGAAATTTACTCGTTCTTGGATTCGCTTGGCTTCAAAATATCTACCATCGCTTTCAAAATATTTTATCTGATCCTGTAGCTCGTCCTCTATGCTGTGGATGATGCCGTGGATTCTATCTTTGGGGGCTACATATAAGTTGGCAGGATAAATGGCTACATTTTCCAACCTTTCTATACTCTTACCCGTTTCTGTCTCTATCCTTTCTATCTCTTCTATCTCGTCTCCAAAAAAATTAATGCGGTATCCATAGTCGACATAAGGTAGATTGATGTCTACCGTATCTCCCCGAACTCGGAAGGTAGCCCGTTTAAAATCGATTTCAGTTCTGGAATACAGGATGGAAACCAGTGAATGCAAAAACAAATTTCTCGACAATATCTGTCCCTCGTGTATTCTTATAATGCCGGTCTTGAAATCTTCGGGATTCCCCATACCGTAGATACAGGAAACCGAGGCGACGATAATTACGTCATTTCGACCAGAAAGTAGAGAAGATGTGGCTCGCAGACGAAGCTTGTCCACTTCTTCATTGATCGATAAATCTTTTTCAATAAAGGTGTCAGATACCGCGATATATGCTTCTGGTTGGTAATAGTCGTAGTAAGAAACGAAGTATTCTACCGCATTGTCTGGAAAAAAATCCCGAAATTCACCGTACAATTGTGCTGTTAATGTCTTATTGTGTGTGATGATAAGGGTAGGCTTATTTACCTTTTCTATTACATTGGCTATGGTAAAGGTCTTACCAGATCCGGTAACACCGAGTAAAACTTGTGATTTTTCACCAGTCTGAATTCCATTGGTCAACTGCTCAATAGCTTCTGGTTGATCCCCTTTGGGTTGATAATTTGATTCAATTTTAAATGCCATAGTTGTTGTGTAACAGTTAGAATATAAAACGGGTTCAAACATTAAAAATAATATAATAAAATGAGCATATCATTAAACTTTAAAGAATTGGGCGAGGGTAAGCCCTTAATTGTATTGCATGGATTGTTTGGTTCATTGGACAATTGGTCGAGTTTGGGCAGACAATGGGCAGAATATAATAGGGTTTTTCTCGTGGATTTGAGAAATCATGGAAAATCTCCTCATACTGCAGATCATAATTATCCTGCAATGGCTAATGATATAGTTGATTTTATTGATCAGCATCAATTGTCCGATGTTACTTTGTTGGGGCATTCTATGGGGGGGAAAGTGGTGATGGAAACCGCCCTTCAAAGACCTGATTTAGTCGCTCAATTGATAGTGGCCGATATGAGTCCACGACCTTTTCCTCGCGGGCACGATGATATATTTGAAGCGATGAATGCACTAGACTTTTCATCCATTACTTCTCGCAAAGAAATAGAAACCGTGCTGATGGAAAAACTTCAAGATATCGGTGTGGTATTATTTCTATCTAAAAATATCAAACGCAGTTCGAATGGATTCGAGTGGAAATTCAATAAGTCGGTATTGGAGGATAGCTATGAGAATGTATTAATGCCCGTTCAATCCTCAGGTATATTTGATAAACCAACCTTGTTTCTCAAGGGAGAAAACTCCAATTATATTCGCAGTGAAGATCGGGAAAGTATTGTTCAACTCTTTCCTCAGGCTCAAATTAAAACCATTTTTAATGCCGGTCATTGGTTACATGCCGATAATCCAAAACAATTTTTCGATGAGGTGTCTTTATTTATAGGTACAACATAGTACCAGCGACTGCGGTTTAATCGTTCTATATTGTATCGTAATTTAATTAAATGAATATGAAAGCGCTAAGAAATATACTTTTATTGACCTTCTGTTTGTTCCCATGGTTTTCCTTTTTACAAGTGACTAGTGGCAATAATAAGACTTTTGAAATTGCCAAGAACTTGGAAATCTTCGTTGAGGTGTATAAAAATTTAAATAATCATTACGTCGACGATTTAGATCCAGCAACCATTATGAATGTGGGACTGGATGCCATTATGAAGTCATTGGATCCATATACTCGGTTTTACTCTGAATCCGAAATAGAGAGTTATCGATTCCAAACCGAGGGTAAATACGATGGTATTGGAGCGAGAATAGCTAAGATCGAGGATGCAGTAACGGTTTTGGAAACCTATGAAGGAGGACCAGCTGTGGCCGCAGGTCTTAGAGCTGGTGATCAAATTGTGACCATCGATGGGATTTCGCTGTTGAATAAGTCCAATGAGGAGGTCAAGGATGTTTTGTTGGGGACTGGTGGTGCAGAGGTGGTTCTTGGAGTGAAAAGGTATGGCGATTCCGAGGTGCAGTCTATTCCGGTCAAAAAGGGTGAAGTCAATGTTAAGAATGTTCCCTATTCGGGGATGATAGACGATGAATATGGGTATATCGCCTTGTCTACTTTTACAGAGCAGGCAGGTAGCAATGTAAGAGGTGCTTTATTGGAATTAATAAATAATAACAAAGGACTGAAAGGACTTATTTTTGATTTGCGAGGTAATGGTGGTGGATATCTAAGAGAAGCGGTAGAAGTCTCCAATGTTTTCTTGCCCAAAGGACAATTGATAGCTTCCACCAAAGGCAAGGTCTTGGAAGAGCAAAAATCTTATAAAACCATGAAGGATGCTGTCAGCGAGGAACTTCCTGTCATCGTGTTAATAGATGGCAACTCTGCTTCCGCATCAGAGATTGTGAGTGGGTCATTACAGGATTATGATAGAGCGGTATTGCTGGGAGAAAGAACTTATGGCAAGGGCTTAGTGCAGATTACCAAAAATTTGCCTTATAACAATCGGATGAAATTGACCACATCTAAATACTATATTCCCAGTGGTCGTTGTATACAGTCGGTAGAATACGATGCCGATGGAGAACCCATAGTAATTGCCGATTCACTGAGGACAACCTTTAAAACCAGTAATGGTCGGGTCGTTCTAGATGGGGGAGGAGTAAAACCAGATGTGGAGTTGTCGTCTGATATCAATCCCGAAATACTACAGCATTTGCGGCAAAAATATTTGATTTTTAATTATGCCAATGAGTACTATCTCCATCATCCAGAAATAGGCAATGTCGAAGAATTTGAATATGAGGATTATCAAGATTGGTTAAAATTTATTGAATCAAAGGGTTTTAACTATCAATCTAAAGCTCAGAGTGCTTTGGATGAATTAAAAAATAATGTCTCTGATTACAAGAAGTTTGAAAAAGAAATCAAAGCTATCAGCAATCAGTTGGCTAAAGAGAAGGAAAGCTCACTGGAAGAACACCAACAGGTCATTCAACAAGAAATAGGGAAAGAAATTGCCAGTCGTTATTACTTGCAAAAGGGTAAGATACTTTATGCATTGCGTCACGATCCCCAAATCACCAAGGCTATAGAAGTAATGAAAGATCAAAAAAGATATAATGAAATATTAGCCAAAGGAAACTAGGCTAATATATTTGTGAATTTTTTAAATGTCTACCATATATATACTATATGTAGGCTGATAAAATTCAAATAAAGGGATGACGACAAATTATTTTTTATGCATCGAGACATCGGGCAAGTACTGTGCGGTATGTCTATTGGCGGGTGAAGAAGTCTTGGCTTACCGTCGCAATATGAAAGAGAATCAACACGGCAGTGACATTGTTTTGTTGATTGAGGAGGTATTGGCCGAAGGACAGATCTCATACAGGGATTTAAAGGCTGTGGCCGTCAATCTAGGTCCGGGGTCATATACCTCACTTCGCATAGGGTTGGCAACGGCTAAAGGCTTGTGCTATGCCTTAGATCTTCCATTGATCGGACTTACGGGATTTGATATATTACTCGATTATGCTCAATCAACTGACCTGTCTATGTACGGACAGTCTTCTCCTGATTATTTTATCCCCATGCTGGATGCAGGCCGTATGGAAGTATATACATCTATCTATGATGGATCTAAAATGGAGTGGGCAGAGTATGAGCCCAAAATATTGGATAGTGAATCCTATGTGGAATTTTTTGACCAGTCCGTTTGTTTTGTAGGTGATGGGGTATTCAAATGGTGGTCCAATATCGAGGTTCCAAAGCAGTGGTGTAGCATAGATGTGTCGATAGATGTGAAAATGATGAGGACATTAGTGAATAGATTTTATGGGGAAAATAAAATTTCTAATCTTTTTCAGACCCGCCCTTTATACATCAAAAAACCTAACATAACTACTTCTAAGAAGCGATACTTTGTTTAGTAATCAATTGATTACGCATATTTGATATTTATTTTGTGTTTGTGGTTGATAGTGATTAGTTAATAAATTCTAATAATATTTTATAGGCACATTCTTTTTTGGTACAGTTTTGGTATTAAGATTAAATGTCATTTGATAAGCCTAAAACAATATAAAATGAGAAAGCATAAGAAAGAGACATTTACACTGAAGATGGGAAAGAAAGATATTCTTCTCAACTATGCTGAGTTGCGTAAAGCTGTATTGGTACTGCGAGCGGTTAACCACAAGTTGCGTCAAAGAATCATCAATCTTTTAGAAGAAAACAGTGAAATGACTGTAACTGATATTTATATCAAGTTGCGATTAGAACAAAGTGTTGCATCACAACACCTAGCCATTCTTAGAAGAGCTGGAGTAGTGAGCACAGAAAGACAAGGTAAATATATTTACTACTCTCTAGACAAAGAGAGACTAAAACAAATCAACCGACTCGTAGAAGAATTGGCTGAATAGGGAATACTTTAACTCCCTACTTTATATTAACAATCATTAAATATGGTTGATAATTATATTGAGACCGTGAGGACTCTGTGAATTTATGACCGACTAGAACCTAAACATTAAAATGCTGTATCACCTAATGCAGCATTTTTTTTTCCTTATTGTTTGGAATATATATAAAAAAGTGTAATATTTGTTACACTAAGGTTTATTTATTCAAAACAACGAAAACAAAAAGGTCATGAAAACTACTAAGGTTACGCTAAACCCTGAGCGGGTTGGTAAGGCGTGGGCGATTGCGCATGCACTCGCACATCCTTTACGTCTTAGAATTTTAGAATTTATCGACAGTATGGGAAGTACCAATGTCAACCGAATTTATCGGGCTCTTGACATTGAACAGTCGATCACCTCTCAACACCTGCGTATATTAAGAGATGCGGGTATTGTAGTCAACGAAAAAGATGGTAAGTATGTTCATTATGCAATCAACTACGAAAGAGTTGAAAATGCAGCAATGGCAACCAGTGCATTTGCAGAAGTGGATCGTGCGTATACGATGGTACATTAATCGCTACAGTTAATGTTTATCATCCTATAGCATAGGAACTTCAAAAACCATATTTTCTTTTCCGCGCTTACACTGTAAGATGGGGTTGAGAAGATATGGTTTTTTTTGTTTGTAGACTGTTGAAAAAAATATGTTTTCAAAATAATTATATGGATATGTGATGGTATTTTGTAGTATTTAGCTAGGGATGGTTTTTCTCACTTCCCTATTTAATCAAAAAAAAGCCAGTGGTATCGCAGGATTTTTAGCATAAGTTGGTCTAAAGGAATATAAACGTAAAATTTTGTTCAATGAGATCATCTTATTTCTACCTATTTTTCATTGTTTTTGGACTTGGATTATTTAATTCCTGCCATCGAGGAGGTAGTTCGAATAGTTCTAAAGCTGAAACAGGTACAGTAGTAGATGTTAATGCTACGTACTTTACCACTGCTAATCCCAATACTGTAATAAAGAAAGTGCCATGTACACTTTCCGATGGTAGTGAAACGGATTGCTATGAGATTATTACCAAAAGTATTCCGGTAGATCATCAAATGGGGCCTTGGTGTCCGGACAACATCTCCGATGATGCCAGTGCTGGAGGAATATGGTTAGAAGAAGGGAAAGTATATGATGTGGATGGTGATTTTATAAAAAACTTAGCGACCTTTTACAATGACGAAACATGGCAGATGTACGATGCCAATGGCGATGTATATATTACTAAAACAGAAGAAGATTGTATCAATGCAGCGAATCCAAACGTAGGTGAAGCCTATGAAAATTTTTGCGTAGAATGTTTGCCTTCTTTTATCCATAATGTTTCCCAGACTTTCCTCATTCCCGTATCCCCAGTATTGCAAACTGATGCTTCCTATTTTTCTAGGGGACCAGGACCTGGAGGACCAGGTGGACCAGACGGAGGCAAAGGACCTAGAGGACCAGAAGGTCAACGGCCACCAAAGGGCGAAGGCGGTCGAAATAGACCAGATGGTCCAGGTAGGCCAGAAGATCGTGGAGGTCAAATGAATGCCGTCCCTTCTACTCGAGGCTTGGCTTTGAATGGAATAGAATTTTCTGCGCCAGCACCAGTAGACAATATTCTTAGTGCTTACACTCTTGCTCCTTTTGACAACGCTGGAGGACATATAAATGTCCACCAAGGCTACCACTATCATGCGGCCACTGGTGTGAGTTTTTCAATTGAACAAAGTGATGGTCATGCTGCATTGATTGGATATGCCATGGATGGTCTTGGGATCTATTCGCATTTAGATGCTGAAGGGAATGAAGCCGAGGATTTAGATGATTGTCGGGGACATTATGACGAAGTGAGAGGATATCATTATCACGTTGATGCAGCAGGGAATAACAATTTTATTAATTGCTTACAAGGAGCCTATGTCAAATAGGTAATCAGTCTGTTGAGAATATAATGAATAACCAACCATTGGCATTCAAATTATAGAATTTTGTATTATTAACTGCAATTGTAAGGAGAATTGTTTTTGTAAAATACAGGATAGATTGACGATTCATTATAAAATTCGTTTCCTATTATTAGGTGGCTAATAAACATAAGTTATAAAAATCACAAATGAAATAATGTTGCATAAACAGTACGTAATATTTCATAGTTTTGGGCTCTGAATCAAGAAGTGGATTTTCACTTTGAAATACAGATATTATATGAGATTTTTGTTACTAGTTTTAATTTTTACTGGGATTAACCCGGCCCTGTATAGTCAAATGATAAAAGGGAAAGTGATTGAAGATTATGGAAGTCCAATTATAGGGGTTCATATTTTAAATCGTTCGAACAATCAACACACCCACACGAATGATGAAGGATTTTTTCAATTGAGTGGAACGAATGTAGGGGATACTTTACAGTTCAGTCATATCGGATTTGAGTCGGAAAATCATGTTGTTGAATCATTTAAAAATCAATTGGAAATTAGAATGTCTAGTGAATCTATATCACTAAATGAAGTGGTTATCTCCAATAAAGTAAATGCCCTTCACCTCATTTCTGATATTGATATAGAAATCAATCCGGTAAATTCTTCACAAGATATTTTAAGAAAGGTTCCCGGCCTCATCATCGGACAACATGCTGGAGGTGGTAAAGCAGAGCAAATATTTTTAAGAGGGTTTGATATTGACCATGGAACCGATATTAATATCACCGTAGATGGTCTGCCCGTAAATATGGTCTCTCATGCACATGGGCAAGGGTATGCAGATTTGCATTTTGTGATTCCGGAAACCATTGAGAAAATTGATTTTGGTAAAGGTCCTTATTACGAAGATCGTGGAAATTTTGCGACTGCAGGGTTTGTCGATTTTCAAACTAAAAATGACTTAGATCTGAGTTCGATAAAAATGGAAGCAGGTCAGTTTAACACTCAACGCTTGCTGGGTATGTTTAACTTGATCAACGATGACCATCAAAATGCCTATTTTGCTTCTGAGTATATTGCAACCGACGGCCCCTTCGACAGCAGTCAAAATTTTAATAGAATTAATTTATTTGGAAAATACTCCAATCAAATTAGTGATAGTGATCGGTTGGGAATTACAGCATCACATTTTAGCAGTTCTTGGGATGCCTCTGGTCAAATCCCCAGCAGGGCAATTGAAAGTGGATTGATTGGACGATTTGGTGCCATCGATGATACCGAAGGTGGAAATACGGGGAGAACCAATATCCTTTTAAATTACGATAAAATAATCGATAAGACTTCTTCTATTAGGAACTCGGTATACTATACTCAATACGACTTTGAATTGTATTCCAATTTCACTTTTTTCTTGGAAGATCCTGTAAATGGAGACCAAATTAAACAGGTAGAAAATCGAAAAATATTTGGCTTCAACAGTGAGTATAGTAAATCATTTACCAATGGCCTTATAGATGGTGTATTACATGCGGGGATAAGTCTGCGAAATGATGTCAGTAGTAATAATGAATTGTCACATACCCTAAATCGAAAAGAAACTCTTAATCAGATTCAATTAGGGGACATCAATGAAACCAATGTAGGCGCATATGTTGGGGGTAAATTTGACATTGATAAATGGTCTTTTAATCCAGTACTTCGAATTGACCATTTTAATTTTATGTACCACGATAAACTGCAAACCAGTTATACCACGCAGGCCAATACAAAAGCCATAGTCAGTCCGAAATTTAATATTTTATATAATCAATCCAATAATTTGCAATTCTACCTGAAATCGGGAAAGGGTTTTCATTCTAATGATACTCGCGTAGTGGTGGCTCAAGATGGAGTTAATATTTTACCTGCAGCTTATGGATTAGATTTGGGATATATGTGGAAAATAACGCCAAAAATGTTGTTGAATATGGCTTATTGGTATTTGTTTTTGGAGCAAGAGTTTGTGTATGTAGGCGATGCCGGTATTGTTGAACCTAGTGGTAAGACTAGACGGCAAGGCATTGATCTTAGCTATCGATACCAACCAGTGTCTTCATTATATTGGAACTTAGATGTCAATTATACTCATGCGAGAGCCATAGATGAAGAAGAAGGTCAGAATTACATCCCCCTAGCCCCTGATCTGACCTTGGTTACAGGTATCAATTTCAATCATAAATCTGGGTTTTACGGTAGCGCCAATTTGCGGTATTTAAAAGATCGACCAGCTATGGAAGATAATTCTATCACTGCCTTCGGTTATACTGTTGTCGATTTGAACACCGGATATAAGTGGAAAAGTTTTGATTTTGGAGTTCAGATCCAAAATCTATTCAATGTCGAATGGAATGAAACGCAATTTGCAACTGATTCGAGGTTGTTTGATGAACCGAGCTCGGTATCAGAAATACATATTACGCCGGGAACGCCTTTCTTTATGAAAGCTTCAATTCAATATAGTTTTTAAATAATGAGGGCAGTTTCTGAATCCTAATTCGGTTTTCCTAGTGAATTGATGATTGTCGTCAAATGGAGGTTATTGTTAATCGATTTCCATAAGATGTCGGTATTTCGTAAAATTTAAAATAAATCTATTTGAAGCGAAGGATTGTAAACTAAATGGAATCTAAATAGTATTAATTTATTTCTCTTGAGAGAATAAACAGTATGCTATGATAAAGTTCCTATTTGTTTCAATGTCATTTTCCTTATTGTGTATTGTGTTATCTGCTTCATTTTCATCCTGTGAAAGAGATGAAAATTCGGAATGTGAAGAAATCACCTATTACGAAGATGTCGATGGTGATGGTTTGGGAAATCCGGATGTAAGTATAACAGCCTGTGATCAACCAACTGGATATGTGTCCAATGGTAGTGATGGGGATGATTCAATAGCCAATGCTAGTCCCTATACTGGCACGGCATCAGTTACCCAAGGATTGGGAAGTAAAACCACGAGTAATTTATTTGAGAATGGTCAGCGGATTGCCGAATTGGGTGTTATCACATCCACGGATAATAAGGAATGGAGGGTTCCAGCTGACGTAAATTATACAGATAATTCTTTTCCTTTTGCTCCAGATTTATACAATCCCTATGGAGATCGATATACATCAGCTTCATCAGCACTGTCGGCATTTGATGAAAATAACATTGTAGAAATCGATGCAGATGGCGAGGTTGTTACGGGTTATATTTTTGCAGACAACTATTTTGAGCTTTATGTCAACGGAGTTAAGGTGGGTAAAGATGCCATCCCTTTTACCGATTTTAATTCTCACATTGTACAATTTAAGGTGACCAAACCTTTTTCGATTGCCTTCCTTTTAGTGGATTGGGAAGAAAATTTGGGCTTAGGTTCAGAGGTAAGTGGGGGAAGTAGTTACCATCCTGGGGATGGAGGATTGGTGGCGGTGTTTAAAGATAATAGTGGAAATACGGTGGCCACAACAGGCAGTGAATGGAAAGCACAAACCTTCTACACCTCCCCAATTCAGGATTTGTCTTGTCCTTCGGAAGAGGGAAATCTCAGAATTACTGCGAATTGCAGCACTGCAGATGTAAGCGATGGTTCTAAGTTTTATGGTTTGCATTGGGATATTCCTGCGAATTGGATGAATGAAGATTTTGATGATTCTGCTTGGCCCATGGCTACCACCTATACTAACTCCACTATCGGTGTAAATAATAAGCCCTCTTACACCAATTTTACTGATGTATTTGACGATAGCCAAGATGATGCTGAATTTATATGGTCTAGTAATGTTATTCTAGACAATGAGGTCATTGTAAGATATAGGGTAGATTAGAAAAAATCATTCAAAAAATTAAATTAAAGTTATGAAAATCAGAATGTTCATTCTAATTGCTATTTCTTTTTTTATTGAAATTCAACTTCATGCTCATGTAGGCGGTCACAGTCATTCATCTAAGGTGTGGATAATAAATGATGAAGCCATGGTGGGAGATTTTATAAAATATGAAAACAACAAGGTGTATTTGTCGAATTCCAATCACGAGTTAAAAGCATATGAGGTGTCTTCATTTTCCCAAGAGGATGTAGAGTGGATTAAAGCTAGGAGCTTGCAATTGTCAGCTATTAATTCTTCGACGAAAACTCCAGTATTTGTCCAAATCAATCCTGTCATCCTGTTTAATTTTTTAGGTGGAATCCTGATTGTCTTAGCTTTTATGACTTATATATATAAGAAAAGAAAATTTCACTTGGCCTATGGATTTCTTGGAATGGTTCTCATATTAGCTTGTAATAGTGAAGAAGTCATGAAGGATACCAATTCTTTTTTAAAAAGCTTGCCAGCGAATGATGTTAATTTTCTAGCCTCTTTGTTTGAAAAATTTGAAGGACTTCATACAGAATCAGATGATGATTGGTTTTATATATCTTCCAATGGTTTGCCCAATCATAATATGATGGTTGGTATTGAGAATTGGCAACAGCAAGTTCCTATAGATCAAAATTATACGGGTAATAATAGTTGGGCTATTCCTATTCAGCCCGTTTTGGCTGAAAATCCTCTGTCTACCCAAACTAATTTGTTGAAAGGTGCTATTGCCATTGCCGTAAATGGGATTCCCATATTTAATCCCTTAAACAATAGAGGAGAAGATGCCAATGCTATTGGAGAATTAGACCAATGGGGAGGGCATTGTGGAAGGGCAGATGATTATCATTATCACTTACCCCCTACTCACTTACAATCCATAGTTGGCGAAGGTAATCCGATAGCTTATGCAGTGGATGGATTTCCAGTATATGGTCAGACAACAGAGGAATTAGATCAATATCTTGGACGGTTTAATGCCGATAGTTCCTATCAGTATCATACTATACAAGAGTATCCCTATTTTATAGCTGGAATGCGGGGAGAGGTGGCATTAGATCCTCGTTCGACGGCACCAGAGAATCAAGTCATACCTCAAGCAATGACCAGAGAATTGAGACCTGCCAAAACCCCTCTCCAAGGTGCAGTCATCACTGATTTTGTTTCACATAGTGGATCTTCTTATTCTTTAACCTATCGTTTGAATAATGAAGACTATCACATTCATTATTCCTGGGATGATGAAGGAAAATATATCTATGAATTTGAAAATCCCGACGGTAGCAGTACCGTAGAGACTTATCAACGGTGATCGAGGTTAGAGATCTATACGTATCAAATGCATTTGTAATTGTTGGTTATATTCAGTCATATTCCGGAGCAATCACTGCTTGGCACGGCGGTAAAATATCTAACGAAACACGGGGTAGTCACGCCTTTTTGTAGAGGCGCAAGATTTTGCGTCTCCTATCCTAGATTATATTAATCCCAAGCCTAGCCAGTGGCTATAATCCTGACGATTTACATTGCAATCACGCATCGACCGGGAGGCCTACCCACCCGAAGCCACTGGCGTCAGTTCCTTTAATGCTATTATATTTTATTGTAAAATGAAATTTTAAACCTGTCAATTTAAATGCATTCTCGTCGCAGCGCAGTGGCTTACCCACCCGAAACACGGAGGTTTCGGTTCCTTCACCCAATCGACATTTAGTCGATTGGATACTTCGTATTTCGTTCAGTCATCCACCCGAAACACGGAGGTTTTGGTTCCCTCACCATTGATCCATTAAGGATCAATGATGCTGCGCATTTTGTTCGGTTATCTTCGCCAAAGGTCAATTTACGACCTTTGATGCTTCGCATTTCGTTCAGTCATCCTGAAGGGATGATATATCCTAGCCGTGGGTGAACGAGCAAAGTGCACGACTGAATAAAGTTGCTCAAAGAGCAACCAGATGAACTAAATGTTCAACTGATGAAGGAGCCATGACCACTGTGTCGTGGGTGGGCAGGGAAAGCCCGTAAATCGGGCTCTGGCGAGTGAAGTCATGCCCACTGCGGCATGACGAGATTCCATACAGTATAAACAATGTTGATTTGGCGGGATTTTTGCCAAGTTGAAATTAATTATTTTTAATCTACAGATAATATTACTATGGTTTTCACAATATCTAATTGCAAAAATCATGACAAATCCATGTGAATACATCAGTGATTCAGTTCAAAACCATAGATTATTGGAGGACGAATTACGTTGCAATCACGCCGACGCCAGTGGCGAACCCTCCCGAAGCCACTGGCGTCAGTTCCTTTAATGCTATTATATCTTATTGTAAAATGAAATTTTAAACTTGTCAATTTAAATGCATTCTCGTCGCAGCGCAGTGGCTTACCCACCCGAAACACGGAGGTTTCGGTTCCTTCACCCAATCGACATTTAGTCGATTGGATACTTCGTATTTCGTTCAGTCATCCACCCGAAACACGGAGG
Source organism: Membranihabitans marinus (assembly GCF_021729155.1). Taxonomy (GTDB): domain Bacteria; phylum Bacteroidota; class Bacteroidia; order Chitinophagales; family Saprospiraceae; genus Membranihabitans; species Membranihabitans marinus. Next base: position 300,460 of record NZ_JAJQYA010000001.1, read on the forward strand.
TTTCGGTTCCTTCACCCAATCGACATTTAGTCGATTGGATACTTCGTATTTCGTTCAGTCATCCATCCGGAGCACAGTGGCTCCGGTTCCCTCTCCGAAGGTCGATTTACGACCTTCGGTGCTTTGCACTTCGATCGGTCATATTTAGTCCATCGATTTGCCCAAGAGCAACTTCATGTATCGGCATTACAATCATAATCATCATTGATGAGTTTATTTAGTATTATTTTTTGAATATTTGATTTTGAAAACATTTTATTATAAAAAAACCTTTATAGAATTTGCCCAGATATATACTTCCTATAATTGTCATTTCGCAGTTCTTTTGTACTTCATTGTGGTTCGCTGGTAATGGTGTGATCAATGACCTTGCGATTGAGTTCAGTCTCCAATCAAATGCCTTAGGGCATTTAACTTCGGCAGTGCAGTTGGGATTCATTGTTGGGACCTTGGTTTTTGCTATATTATCTATTGCCGATCGATATTATCCTTCACGAGTTTTTTTGTTTAGCGCCCTATTGGGAGCCTGTTTCAATCTAGGTATTATAGTTGAAGGAAATACACTACTCAGTTTGTTAATCCTTCGTTTTTTTACCGGTTTTTTCCTCGCAGGAATCTACCCAGTAGGTATGAAAATAGCGGCCGATTATTATGAAAAGGGCTTGGGAAAAGCATTGGGTTTTTTGGTAGGTGCGTTGGTGGTAGGAACGGCATTTCCTCATTTACTGAAAGAAATAACCCAAGCTTATCCATGGAGATATGTGGTCGTGGCTACTTCTGTAATGGCAGTAATAGGCGGATTATTAATGGTCATTTTAGTGCCCAATGGTCCTTTTAGAAAATCTAGCCAAACTACTGATGTGTTGGCTTTTTTTATGGTGTTTAAGAATCGAAAATTTAGGTCTTTTGCATATGGGTATTTTGGGCATATGTGGGAGTTGTATGTTTTTTGGGCCTTTGTACCCATTATAATTAGAAAATATATGTCGGAACACCCTCAATCCTTGTTGAACGTCCCCATTTTGTCCTTCATTATTATCGCCATAGGGGGTCTGGCTTGTATTCTCAGCGGTTATCTGGCTCAAAAAATTGGCAACCAACGAACCGCCTTTCTAGCTTTATTTTTGTCCTGTGGCTGTTGTCTTATTTCGCCATGGATACTTTCTACTCAATATGAATATTTATTTATTGGATTCCTTGTTTTTTGGGGAATAGTCGTAGTCGCGGATTCCCCTCTTTTATCCACATTGGTAGCACAAAATGCGACACCTGAAATTAAGGGAACTGCCCTAACCATTGTCAATTGTCTAGGTTTTACGATTAGTATTATTAGTATTCAACTGGTTAGTGGAATGCTGGGCTGGACGAATTCAAATGGCATTTATGCTGTTTTGGCTATAGGTCCGATAATGGGCTTGATGGCATTGAGAAGGAAAATAAATTATTAGTGAATAGATATTTTCTTTTTGTTACTTGAGTTTTTTGTCTTTGTAATGATAGGTTGTAATATATTATATGAGTTTACTTGAAGATAAATAGGTAATATATTATTAATAAGTGTTTGTGTATTATATAATTTTGATTATTATTACTTGTGTATAACCAGATTGACCACGATATTTTCTAATTATTTATAATTAATATCATGGGTATACACTATTTAAATGAAAAAAATCAAAATTTACTTAAAGTAGCTAAACAAAATGCAGAAATGTATAAAAAGGCTGCCCCTTTTCCTAGCATTTCTTTTGATAATTTCTTCAACGCTAAGTATTTAGATGCAATTTTAGAGGAGTTCCCCGATCTTTCTTCGATAAAGGAATCTGAAAAATATGCAAATGCCAAAGAGATAAAATTGGCGGGTAAAGGAGAACGTTTTTTTGGAGATGAAACAAAAAGATTCATGCACTTTTTGAATTCAGAACCATTCTTAGAATTTCTTCAGATTTTAACCGGAATTAAGGAACCACTTATTGGCGATCCTTATTTTATCGGGGGAGGACAGCATGAAATAAAGAAGGGAGGTTTACTAAAAGTTCATGCCGACTTTAATAAACACCAGAAACTTAATCTTGACAGAAGGGTTAACGTTTTAGTGTATCTGAACAAAGACTGGAAGGATGAGTATGGTGGGTATTTTGAATTATGGAATAAGTCCATGACAAGATGCGAAAAGAAAATCTTACCAACATTTAATACCTTAGCAATATTTAGCACAACTGACTTTTCTTATCACGGTCACCCTGATGCCCTGAACTGTCCTGAAGATAGAAGTAGGAAATCACTAGCATTATACTATTATTCAAATGGTAGACCAGACCATGAGGTCAATAAAGGTCTGGAAAAACACAGTACATTATTTAAAGCTAGAGGTGGAAATGAAGAGGATGAAATCGCATTTAAAAAAAGGAGAAAAATCAAACTTATGCCACTGATTAAAGAGTTGACTCCTCCCATATTGATGAAGGCTGTGCAAAGTCTTACCGATAAAAACTAAAGTTTTTGAGAGAGCTAGCTTATTTTTTGGCTTTGTTCTAGCCTTTGAAATAATTTTAATTCATGGATATTGAGAACTGTTATTCCACTGTTTGATTTTTAATTGGAATATTGAGAGGCGAGAAAATGAGTTTTCTTGCCTTTATTTATGTTGTAGCAGGTGAATATTTATTTTTATCGAAATCTAGGGTAGATTATCTTTGATTACATATCATTTGATCTTGGAAGCTATTATGGCTAATACGTTATGACGTATTTTTTTAAGATTACCGCTTATCATTGTAATTTATTTGGTGAACAATTAGGGGTGGTGTGGTTGTTCTAAGGGAAGACATTGTAATGATATGGAGGTGATTTTTAAACTAATTTAACCCTAAAACGATGACAGATTCTTGGATACAGCGCTGGAATAAAAGGTATGGTGAAAAGGAATATGCCTATGGAATAGAACCCAATAGTTTTCTTAAACAACAAATCGATCAATTAGAGGTGGGAACCATACTTTTCGCTGCAGAAGGAGAAGGTCGGAATGCAGTTTATGCGGCAAAACTCGGTTGGGAAGTTTATGCTTTCGATATTAGTGAGGAAGGGAAAAAGAAGGCTATTGAGCTTGCCAATGCCAATGATGTAACGATCGATTATAGGGTCGGATTATTGCCCGAATTGGATTTTCAATTAAAGCAATTTGATGTTATTGCCCTTATTTATGCTCATTTTCCACCTGAGATTAAATCTAGCTACCATAAGTTGTTAGATAAATATTTGAAAAAAGGAGGAGTGGTTATTTTCGAAGCATTTGGTAAAAAACACATTGAATACCGGAAGAAAAATGATAAAGTGGGTGGCCCCAGTGATCTTGAGTCTCTTTTTTCTGTCCAAGAATTAAAATCGGATTTTAAAGACTATGAAATTATAAAACTGGATGAAGAGGAGGTTGAATTAAATGAGGGACTATATCATAATGGAAAAGGTTCAGTAATTAGATTTATTGGTAGAAAATAATATTAAAGCAAGAGTATAGTTTCTTCTACATTTAGACGTTAAAATAAGTAAGATAATCAAGTAATTTCACTATCTTAAAGAAGTAGTAAATTTTTCTACGCTTTCCCAGAAAGACTGTTGTTGAAGCCTTTATGTGTTTTTTTCTGAAAAATCGAAATGAGATTCATTATGAAAAAGAAGGAAGGACTTTGGTTTTTGGGGACAGCTATCTTTGGTCTGGTATTAAACCTCATTGTTTTTGGAAGAGAAGGGTTTCGATCTGGCGCTACTGTCGATAAAATGGTGCACGAATCCCATTTTGTAGTTGCAACCATTCACCTGATAATATTGCTGACTACTGTAGTTTTTTTTATGGTTTATTTGATTAGAATGTTTCATTTGAATTTTAAGAGTAGGTTTGCAAATGTGATTTTTTTAATTTCAGATATGGCCATGATATTGATTCTCACATTTCTTGGACCATTTTCAGATACTATTCAACGTATATTTGCAAGTACTGTCCTCACAGCATCAAGTCCAAAATTATTGGAAAATGCCAATAATGAATGGAATAATACGCTATACATATTAATAGGGCTACAGCTTGTTTTACTTATTCTTTTAGTAGTATGTGGAATTAAGTCAAATTTCAAATTTAGAGCAAAGGAAAAATAAATTTTGGTTGTGATGAATGATTATCATTCTTATAAATCAAATGGGAAAAATTAAATTCCAATGTGGGAATCTAAAAATGTAATCTTTACTGATGATTTTAAAAGGTCAAACTCAATATGACAATGGCAGAAAATATATATTATTAAACGAACATCTTTTCAGACAACCCTATCCAGATCTCATTCAATTTTTTGAAAAAATCCTATTTAATGACAAGTATTGCGCTCTTCAATGGGTGTGTTTGCCCAGTTATTGGTCAAAACCTCTTCAGATCAGTAATCATTTTTTATTGCTAAAAGCCTTATGTATCAGTTCTATAGGTCGATCAGCTGTTTATATATTATAAATACTCTTTTATCCAACACTGTTTTATGGTCTACAAACCTTATTAATAGTGGTAAAACCCTTATTTTTGGTCGGTTCATGGCTTTTTCTAACCAAAATGTACGGAAGTCTTTTTAATTGCCTGTGTATTTTCATTTGGTTTGAAATCAAGATTAATGCTTTTCGTAAATATTTGAAATAAAATTCTTTTCAATGAAAAAAGTAAATAAAGTGCAACTTAAACTAGATAAACTCACTCTGTTTTTGTTAGTTTTTTTAATGTTTGGTTTTGATAAGGCACAAAGTGCAGATGTTGAAAGGAATATTAACATAGGTTTACCCCAGACAACGATTGCTGTAAATTCTCAAATTGTTTTAACAACACATTTTTATAAGGCGATTCATTCACTTAAGAATCATGCATCGACTTCTTCTGATACCTCGGTATTAGAAATTGAATTGGTGGATAAAAGTTTATTGTCGACCGAGGACGAAGGAAAAGTCACAGTTAATGTTGTTTCTGGCCAGGGCATTGATAAGGCCAATAGAGAGGTTTTGTTAAGCGAAATTTCGGAAACCAAGGTCAGTCTTTCATCTACATTAATGGCTTATACTTATACAAAAGTTAGGGTGAAACCTGATTTTGAAAATGTAGATATTTCAACTAAGGCTTATAGTTGGTCGGTAAATCCTAGTTCGGCTTTGAGCATTGATGTTGATTCAACGACTTACGAAGCTACGATTCTCGGATTAGAGCCCGGCAAGGCTATATTGACCTTTGCTTCTATCGATAGTTCTCTGATAGATAGTATTCATGTCTCGATAGAAGATGATGAAGTTCTAAAAATTTTGGCAATTGGGAACAGTTTTTCGGAAGATGCTTTAGAATTTCATTTATATGGATTGGCTAAGGCCGCAGGGAAAAAAATAATTATAGGAAATATGTATATCGGAGGAGCTGAAATGTCTTGGCATGCCAAAAATGTAGTTAGTGATAGTACAGCTTATAGTTACAGAAAAATTGATACCAATGGTAATAAAACGATAAAACCTGGTACTTCCCTTTCAACTGCCATCAAAGATGAATCCTGGGATTATATTAGTTTTCAGCAAGTAAGTAACCTTTCAGGAATGTTTGAAACATTTGAAGAGCCACTAAAGGTGTTGTACAACAATGTAAAAGAAATTAATCCAAATATAAATACGCGGTACTTGCTGCATAGGATTTGGGCTTATGCTCAGAAATCTATGGAAGGGAAAGTATCAGCGTATAATTATGATCAAAAAACGATGTTCCGTGCTATTGTTGATGCCTATGGTCAAGCCACAGGTCTTATTCCTGTTTATGATATTATACCCGTTGGCACAGCCATCCAAAATGCTAGAACTTCTTATTTAAAGGATAACTTTACAAGGGATGGATATCACCTAAATGATATGGGGAGATATATTGCTTCCTGCGTTTGGTTTGAAAAATTGATGAATGAAAGTGTGATCGGTAATGCTTACCACCCTAAAGATATGATTCCCTTAAATGTAAAGATAGCTCAACAGGCAGCTCATTCTGCCAATGAATTTCCAGAGGAAATTACTGAAATGAAAGATTTTTAAATTTTTACTGAAATTGGGTTATGTATAGCTTAGATGAAATGAAGAATTTAATTATATCATGAATCTTTAATATTGTATTTAATTCAATAAGGAAGGAGATTAATGAATCTTTCTTATGTTAATCACTAACGGCTTATTTCACTTTATGACCTCGGTCTGCAGATATAGAAATATCAAAGCAAAATGTAGGATCACAACACAGTATAAGTTTGTGTAGAGCAGGTAAGCCAAATTTATATCTAGAAACTTTAATTGATATTTATTCAGCTTGAGCTTCTACAGATACTTTTTCCTCTTTTTTATCACCTTTGATATTCCCTGAAAAGAAATCTCGGTAAAATATCAACAGGATAAACATGCCGATACAAATACTAGAATCGGCTATATTGAATACAGGGCGGAAAAATTGAAAATCATTGCCGCCAATTAATGGCATCCATTCAGGCCAATTCCATTCAATCATGGGAAAGTAAAACATATCGACTACTTTGCCGTGAAATAGTTTGGAGTATCCACCTTCCGCTGGCATAAATGTTGCGATTTCGGCAGGAATGTAACCACTTTCGTTGAAGATAACTCCATAAAATATACTGTCAATAATATTTCCCATAGCTCCAGCAAAAATGAGGGATAGGGAGATAATAAGTCCGAACCGTTCTTTTCTATCGATCAATTGTCGGATGAAAAACCCCAATACTATGACGGTAATAATCCGAAATGTAGTGAGGGCCAATTTGCCATATTCTTCACCAAGACTTAGGCCAAATGCCATGCCATTGTTTTCAACAAAATGAATAAATGCCCAATCTTGTCCCAATATTGGGATTTGCTGATGGTAGTACATGTTGGTTTTGATGATAAATTTTACCACCTGATCTAACAGTAGTACCCCAAAAATCAATAATATAACTTTCGTTTTCTTACTCAATGTTCTACTTTTTTATTGATCGAATTCTTCCGGATTAAAATTATCGTCTCCTTCTAAGTGAGCGTTTTGTTTTTGAAGCGGATTTTGATGAGATTCAGCATAGTCTTTGCGTTGTCGTACAATATCCACTGCACTATAGAGGGCTTGGCGAATAGATTGGGGGTTGGCTATATTTTTGCCCACTATATCAAAACCAGTACCGTGGTCTGGAGAAGTCCGTACAATGGGCAGGCCTGCAGTATAGTTAATACCTTCCCCAAAACTCAGTAATTTAAAAGGAATTAGTCCTTGATCGTGGTACATGGCCAATATACCATCGAATTTTTTGTATTCTCCACTGCCAAAAAAACCATCAGCGGCATAGGGCCCAAATACAAAACTTCCATTTTTCTTAAATTCCAAGACTGCGGGACGCACTATATTATCATCTTCACTACCTATGACCCCGCCATCACTGGCATGAGGATTGAGTCCAAGAACGGCAATTAACGGTTTTTCAATGCCAAAATCACTCTTTAAACTATTCTCAAAAATCTTTATTTTCGTCTTTATTAGCGCCTTTGATATCTGGCCAGCCACTTCAGACACCGGTATGTGATTGGTTACCAATCCTACTCTGACATCCTCTTTGATCATGCACATTAAGGATTCTTTGGTGTCAAAAAACTTAGTAATGTATTCTGTGTGACCGGGGAATCCAAAATTGGCTTTGGCCATGGAGTTTTTATTAATTGGCGCGGTAACTACTCCATCAATCTGACTGTTCTTTAAGTCGGTCAGTGCTTGTTCGAGAGCAAGAATGGCATATTTCCCCCCAGATTCATTGACTTCGCCAAGGGTTATATTTATATTTTCATTCCAACAGTTGATCAGTTGGATGCCGTGGTCTTTCGAATGTTCAGCAGAACTAATGGTGTTGTATTCAAAGCTGTCTGGTTTGACAATATTTTTGTGATATGATATGATTTTTGATGAACCATATATGATGGGGATACATTGATTGAGTATCCTTTCATCTGCGAGCATTTTAATTATTACTTCTGGTCCTATACCATTAACATCTCCAAGAGTGAGGCCGATTTTAGGCTTATACATATATATGTCTTACATTTATCAAATGAATAAAGATAATATTTTACAATCAAGTGAATTTTATATAAACACCTTGATTTTTAATAAAATTATCTTATGGTGGGTAAAGTTAATAAAAGCGATTGATGAAATACATATATAGATGAGGGCAAAAAAATCTTTTGGACAGCACTTTTTGAAAAATACACATGTAATCGATAAAATGATTGCTGTGATCGATGGTTGGGTGGATACCAATCATATTTTGGAAGTGGGGCCTGGTAAAGGTGTTTTGACTATGTCAGCCAAAAATCTCGGCAAAGAATTTAAAGCCGTAGAATTGGATAGGGATATGGTTGAATATTTACACGACAACGACATATTGGGAATTGACCAGTTAATTGCCGATGATGTATTGGAACTGAATTTTCGAGAGGTCTTCGAAGGTCAGCCCTTTATTCTAATTGGTAATTTCCCCTATAATATTTCATCTAAAATTGTGGTGAAAATGATCTCGCAGAATGACTTAGTCCCTCATGGCTTGGGAATGTTTCAGTATGAGATGGCTCAGCGTATCAATGGAAAAATGAATACCAAAGATTATGGTTCATTGGCTATTTTGACTCAGAGTTTTTATGATTGCACGATAATCTTTAAAGTGAAACCGGGTGATTTTTCTCCACCACCCAATGTTATGTCTGCCGTAGTAAGATTTAATCGTAAAGCGGAATTGCCTTCTTTCTCTTATCGCACCTTGGAAAAAATTGTTCGGGCAGCATTCGCTCATCGACGCAAAAAATTGCGAAATAATTTCTTCAATCCTGACTATAAGGTCTTAATGGAAGAACTTAAAATTGGAGACTTGCGGGCTGAACAAGTTCCGATTGAGGTTTTTCACGAAATGGCTAAGGCTATTGAAGCGCAAAAAGCTTAATATTTTGAATTTGTAATGACGTTTAACACTGTGAGCGATATTGAATTATACCTTACTCCGCAAAATTTTGGTAAAATAAATCATCGAATTCTTCAAAGTCTTTAATGCCAACTTCAGATTCGTCACCAGCAATTAACCCGATATGTTTAACATTGTCTTTAAGTCGATTTATGGCAATATTTACCGTATCACAGAGGATGTAGGGATGGTCGAGTTCTGGATGACTGTTAGGGGCTATGGTCTTATATTTATCGGCCACCGGTGAAATATTGTTTGTGTCCTGAATTTGCAAAAATGTTTCAAGGGGAGTTACAGAAGCACAAAAATCTAAAAGATCTGGAAACTGACTTACCATTCCTTGAATATGTGGGGATTGAATAAGCGATTTAATTTGGTCTTCGTCGAACAAATGATCAAAGGAGCAAAGAATTTTCGGACCTTCAACCCAAGCGATGATTTCATGAAAATCCTTTTCAGAAATTGCGAAATTTGATTTGGGATTTAGTTCAAAGTGCAGATATTCAACACCCATAGCTGTGAAATATCGCGCATCAGTAAGGTTCTTTACACCGTAGATTAAATAATTTATTGCATCTTCCTGCATACTAATTGGATTGTATTTATAGTTGAAAACAAAGGTATGACAATAAAAACAAAATTTTATTACGAACAGGTATATGAAGTGGTTCAATTGATACCCAAGGGCAAGGTGTCGACATATGGTCATATTGCCGATTTTTTGGCCTTAGGTTCTCCTAGGATGGTGGGCTATGCACTGAGTCAACTCAAAGATTGGGATGGAGATATACCTGCTTACCGAGTGGTCAATGCCGCTGGGGTATTGAGTGGTCGGCTACATTTTGCTTCTCCCAATTATATGGCAGAAAAATTAGAGGCGGAAAATATTGTTATTAAAAATAACAAAGTTCAAAATTTTGAGAAATGTCTTTGGATTCCAGCAGACCATATACTGTGAGATATAACATGAAACATTGTAATGAGTCATGGGTTTTGAAGGGGTATGGATTATGATATTTTGGGATATGTTAAATTTTAGGATTTAACAATATTGGTAAATTAAAATTAGTTTTAGAAGAGAATTTTTTTATAATTAAAAACCTTTTAGAAAATCGGCCTATGAAACTAGATTTTACACTTAAACTTATTTCCTTTATCTACAATGAGACCAAATCTGAGGAGAATGCTCAGATTATGGGTGAGATTCAACGCGATTCCGAAGTGAACGATTCCTACGTTGAATTGATGGAAGCCAACCAATTAATAACTATAGAAAAACGTCGTCCTTCAGCTCGAAGTCGTGCTAGAATTTTAGATTATAGTGCAAGTACTAGGGTGAAGACTATTTTATAAAAAAAAATTAATTCAGAAAATTGATTTTTTTATTTGAAATTCTATAAATTATTATTGTATATTTGGTAATAACATCAAAGGAAAACTAACTAAATGTCAGATAATAAAGAGGCGAAATTAAAGGCGCTCAAAATGACCATGGACCGTCTAGATAAGACCTATGGTAAAGGGGCGATTATGAGAATGGGAGATGCGCCTGTAGTAGAAGCCCAAACTATTTCTACTGGATCGTTGGGTCTGGATATAGCGTTGGGAGTCAATGGATTTCCACGCGGGAGAGTAGTAGAGATATATGGGCCGGAGTCATCGGGTAAAACCACATTGGCCATTCACGCTATTGCCGAATGTCAAAAACAAGGTGGGATTGCCGCTTTTATCGATGCAGAGCATGCTTTCGATCGCAATTATGCCCAGGCATTGGGAGTAGATACAGAGAACTTGTTAATCTCTCAACCGGATAACGGGGAGCAAGCTCTTGAAATAGTTGAAAACCTGATTCGATCAGGAGCTATTGATATTGTAGTGATTGACTCAGTAGCTGCATTGACACCTAGAGCAGAAATAGAAGGAGAAATGGGTGATTCAAAAATGGGCCTCCAAGCTCGTTTGATGTCACAAGCCCTTAGAAAATTGACGGGGACAATAGGTAGAACCGGTTGTTGCTGCATATTTATCAATCAGTTGAGAGAAAAGATTGGCGTATTGTTTGGTAATCCCGAGACAACCACTGGTGGAAATGCACTGAAATTTTATGCTTCCATGCGATTGGATATTCGCAGAAGTGGTTCGCCGATTAAGAATAAGGATACCGAAATAGTCGGTAACACCGTTAAGGTGAAAGTTGTTAAAAATAAATTGGCTCCACCTTTTAGGGTAGCCATGTTTGATATTCTCTACGGGCAAGGGATCTCCAAAGAAGGAGAGATCGTAGACTTAGGAGTTGAACACAATATCGTAACCAAATCTGGTTCATGGTATAGTTACGGCGATACTAAGATTGCTCAAGGTAGAGAAGCCGCCAAGCAGTTTATGCTTGATAATCCTGAGGTTGCAGATGAAATCGAAGGTAAGATCAAGGAAGTACTGGACGGTAAGTAATGATATATTAGCTAGAACCATTAAGTAGCTATTTTTTATCTTTTTGTTTCTTTTGGGGTTTAGCTTTGGGGGTTGGATGTAATATCCAACCTCCACTTTTTTTTTAGACCTATTCTTTTATTTTTTATTTATTCTTGTATATTGTTGAAAATTTTTACTTAGATGAAAAAATCCTATTTATTAGCCAGTCTTTTGTTGATGACTTTATCGAATATTTTATCTGCTCAAGACAAGCCCGAAGATACTGAGGTTTGGGAGCCAGAACCCAAAGTCATCAGCCCTGGATATAGTTATGCCAGTGCGCCAAGTGATGCCATTGTTTTATTTTCTGAGAATAATTTGGATCAGTGGACCAATGGTGATGGTCAGGCCCCTGGTTGGGATGTAAGTGGGGATATTTTTACCGTGGTGCCTAAGTCAGGACAAATTCAAACCAAGGAAGTCTTTGAAGATTTTCAGTTACATATTGAATGGCGGTCTCCATTAGTTATTCAAGGTGAAGGTCAAGGTAGAGGAAATAGCGGAATCTTTTTACAGGGAAAGTACGAATTACAAGTACTCGATTCATACAATAATAGAACTTATTCCAATGGTCAGGCAGCTAGTATATATAAACAAGCCATTCCTTTGGTCAATGCAACTCAGCCTACAGGTAATTGGAATAGCTACGATGTGATTTATACTGCACCTAAGTTTAACGAAAATGGAGAGTTGAAATCGCCAGCCTATGTAACCGTATTGCACAACGGAGTGTTGGTTCAAAATCATACTGAAATAAAAGGCCGTACCGCCTTTATCGGTCAACCGAAATATGAAGCCCATGGACCGGGTCCTATTTTGTTGCAAGATCACAGTAATCCCGTTAGTTATAGAAATATCTGGATTAGAAGATTGTAAAAGACTGAGTTGTTTAGGAGAGTTTGGTTAAGAGATGGTTTTTTGTTTACATTTTATCATAATTAAGCCTTATGCCCAAAAAATTGTTTTATTCGTCATTGGTAGCTGCCTTAGGTGGATTGTTATTTGGTTTTGACACGGCAGTTATTTCTGGTGCCGAACAAGACATTAAGATAGTCTTTGACTTAGATGGTTTTTGGCATGGTTTTACCAATTCCATTGCCCTCATTGGCACCATCGTAGGTGCTGTTGTTTCCGGGCGGTTAGGGGATTATTTTGGAAGGAGGAAATCTCTAATCATTCTGGCATTGTTTTACTTTGTGTCTGCCATTGGAAGTGCGATGGCTGGTTCTTGGTATTTTTTTCTATTTTATAGATTTATAGGAGGATTGGCTGTAGGGGTTTCCTCTGTCATTGGCCCTATGTATATATCTGAGATTTCACCAGCGCGGTATAGAGGAAGGTTGGTGGCTATGTTCCAATTCAATGTAGTATTCGGAATTTTAGTGGCGTTTTTGTCCAATTATTTAATCAATGGTCTAATCGAAAATCAACCATGGCGATGGATGCTTGGTGTGGAAGCCCTTCCTGCCATAATATTTTTTGCATTGCTATTTACCATACCAAAAAGTCCACGTTGGTTGGTCAAGAAGAATCGAAGTGCAGAGGCTAAAGTAGTATTGGAGAGTTTGATGGAAGATGATGCCGGTCATTTATTGACCGATATTGAAACTTCTTTAGCCAAGGATAGAGCTGGTTTAAAAGAGCGATTGTTTTCAGGGAAATTTAATTTCCCCATCCTTTTGGCCTTCCTTTTAGCCACATTTAATCAATTTTCTGGTATTAATGCCATTATGTATTACGCCCCGAGAATATTTGCCATGACAGGGATGGGTAAGGAAACGGCCCTACTCCAAGTAGTTATCATTGGACTGACCAATATGGTATTTACTTTATTGGCCATGAGTATCATTGATCGATTTGGGAGAAAATATTTAATGAAAATTGGGTCAATAGGGATGATCTTTTTTCTTGGAATGACAGCTAAGACCTTTTATTTTCAGGATTTTGAAGGGTACGCTACCCTTGTTTATTTAATGGGTTTTATTGCATTTTTTGCTTTTTCTCAAGGTGCTGTTATTTGGGTTTTCTTATCTGAAATTTTTCCTAATTCGGTTCGTGCCCAAGGTCAGGCTTTGGGAAGTCTTACGCATTGGTTTTGGGCTGCTTTATTGACTTGGGTATTCCCCGTAGTCGCTGAATTGAACAATGGAGGTGCCTATGCATTCACCTTTTTCACGGTGGCTATGGTATTGCAGCTGATTTTTGTAATTAGAGTCATGCCAGAAACCAAGGGTAAATCACTGGAAGAGCTTGAAAAAATTATTTCTAAATCTACAAAACCTGTCTAGAATACTGGATTTAGCCTAAAGTGAATTCACGATTGATACCAGAGGGTAAATGACTTTCCAAATGGGTGACGAAGAGTAGGCTTCTATGACTTCGATTTAATAAGCCATCTAAAAATTTGTTGTTTAATTGGATCCTCTCCATTTCAAAATCATGGTAGGGTTCATCGAGTATCAATATCTCTGCGTTTTTCAGATAGGCTCCTATAAGAAGTAATTGCTTTCTCTCTATCTTTGATAATGCTTTAAAAGGCTTATCCAAGGCATCTAGGATATTAAAATATTCACATACTTGGTAAATGGTTTGATCAGATGGTAGAACGGTAGTAATATATGGCGTCTTTAATTGTTTTAAGATGACCTGCTTTCCATTGCCATTATGCCGGTAATACAGAAATTCATCAGAACTGAAGTAGGATATTTTAGATTTTACCTCCCATACCGATTGGCCACTTCCCTTTTTATGACCAAATAAATAAATAGCTTCTCTATAAGCTTGGGGCACGTCTCCATATATTAGGCTGAGTAATGTGCTTTTACCGGCTCCGTTTTTACCTTTTATCTGCCATCTTTCACCTGCATTTATTTTCCAATCTAGGTCTTTGAGAATTTTTGTATTGCCATATTGAATGTTGATTCCCTCCATTCTAATTTGCTCAGTTCCGTTATTCCCGTTATTATTATTTATTAGGAATTTGAATAAGTCATCGGAAATTATAGAATCTTCATTCTTTCTGAGATTGCTTTTTGTTAGAGGGGCAATGTTGATAATGTGATTTTCAGAATCTATAGCTTCTACTGAGTCTGACGTGAACATTAGAAAAGGAGTATCTATAGCGTCGGACTCGAATAGTTCAATAATTTTAATTTGCCAACTTCTATCCAATCCTTTAAAGCCGTTGTCCACTAAAATAATATCGGGAAAAGTTATGGTCTGTAAGCCAATCACAAAACGCTGCCATTCACCAGAAGATAAATGAAATAGCGGTTTATTCCACAATTGATCCAATGCTAGGGTTTGAATAAGAGGTTTAAAATGGCGATAGCCGGATGAGGTATTTATTTCGCTTAAATGTTTGCCCACTACATCGTCGGAATCCGAATATGCGCTTTGAAATCGCTGTTGGAAAAACCCATTATTGGATTGACTATTACTGAGATATTTGCTCTTTGACAAGGTTTTTTGAATCACCAGTTGTCGGTTATAGCTTTCGATGTCAACTAACTTAGCTCCATGAAGGTCTCTGTATATTATATCCAATAACTTTGATCGTTGATCACCATTCCCTCCTGTAATGCAGGCCCAATGCTTGATGATGTAGGATGTGGTTGAATCCAATGAGTTGTGATGAAACACATTATGATTGATATGGAGTTGGTAAGTTTTAATGACTACTATTTTAGCGAATGAAATTAGGGATATTGATTGAAATATAAGACAAGACAATGGTATTTCTAATGTGATTTATTATCCGTTAGCCTCTGAATGGTTTATATGGAGTATATAATTGCCAATCTAAGTATTACATGATTTGAGGTTGGCTATTTGTAATACTTACATTTTCCACAATTAAAATTTTTATTGATTAATTCTGTCCATTGTGAAAGGAGAGATAATGGTCATTATCGGTTAAAATTCAGAAGTCATGTAAATTATAAATGTGACATAATGAAAGTGTTATCGTCAAATAGAACAATAAGAGGCTTTTTTATTGATTAACACCAAATTTGTATTTTTAAAACTATAAATCTATAAAGATGGAATATTTTAACGATTACTATTCTTCATTTCTTCAATCAATCAGTAATTATTTGCCAGGAGTTGTAGGAGCTATACTGGTT
The DNA here is from genome assembly GCF_021729155.1 of Membranihabitans marinus. Classification (GTDB taxonomy): domain Bacteria; phylum Bacteroidota; class Bacteroidia; order Chitinophagales; family Saprospiraceae; genus Membranihabitans; species Membranihabitans marinus. Next base: position 316,097 of record NZ_JAJQYA010000001.1, read on the forward strand.
TTGTTCATTGGTTGGTTGGTGGCTTCAGGATTGCGTCGACTGACGCAAAGCTTGCTTAAAAGGACAAATTTAGACAATCGGCTATTTAAACGGGCTAAGTCGACCGTAAGTCCAGAAAAATTCTTAGCCAAATTGGTGTATTACAGTATCATGGTTGTGGTATTGTTGGTGGTCTTGGAGATGTTAGGGGTTAGGCAGGTATTGGATCCATTAAAGGAGATGGCCAGTGAGTTCTTTGGTTTTGTACCCAATGTAATTGCTGCCTTGGTTATTGGATATGTGGGTTATATAATAGCTACCATAGCTTCTGAACTAGTCGGAATTGGGGGGTCGGCTTTTGAATCAATTTCTGATCGACTGGGAATTACATCAGAATCTATGAGTTTAGATCTCAACAATATTTTGAAAAAAGTAGTTTTTATATTGATTTTTATCCCTGTTTTAATTGCGGCCATCGATGTTCTTAATATCAAAGCTATCTCTGATCCAGCTACTTCGATGCTGAGCATTTTTGTTTCCAGTATTCCCAGTATTGTGGCGGCAGCAGTGATCATTGCCGTATTTATTATTGGGGGAAAATTTATTGCGAGTTTACTCAATGAGTTATTTACGAGTTTGGGTGTTGATGTTATAGCTAAAAAGTTACAGATTGGTGATCTAATTGGTGATTATTCTCTATCGAAATTGCTGGCCAACTTGGCTTTTTTCTTTATTGTATTTTTTGGTTTAATTACCGGTATAGAAAAATTGGGATTTTATGAATTAAATGAAATCTTGTCCGATCTATTACATCTATCTGGTCGTGTCTTATTCGGTATTGTGATCTTGATATTGGGGAATTATTTCAGCAATTTGGCTTATAAATCGGTGTCTAAGGGAAAGGAAAGTCAAGTCATTGCGAATATTGCTAAGTACGCAATATTGGTTTTATTTTTGGGAATTGCCTTAAATCAAATGGGCATTGCCGACAAGATAGTGAATTTGGCCTTTGGCCTGACTTTGGGTGCTATTGCCGTGGCTATTGCCCTATCATTTGGTTTGGGTGGAAGAGAAGCTGCTGGTAAGCAAATGGAATATATATTTAAGAAGCTTAGGGGAGAGAAGTAAGAGGGGGAGTTTGAGGTTTAGGTTGGAGCTAAATTAATATTTGTCAGCTGTTAAAAATTGCTGTGGGACAAAAGGAATTTATTAGAGGGGTAGGCTTAGTCTTACCCTTCTTTCATTAGCAACCATCCATTTAGATTTACTCTGAAATCAAAGAATGTTTTAATTGGTCTATGAATACTCTAGTCATTTATACTAAGAAAATTTAAAGGCTTTTCTGTCCTCAAGTCAAATTATTTAAATCTATTTTTAAAACGCTTGCACATGATGAGGTATGTACTAGTAAACCAAAAAGTATACTTCAATTTTAGTTATTTGATCTAGATAAATAGAAAATATTTTGCAAATTAAATGTATTCTGTGTTAATATTTGGCTTTCTGGGTTTTGTATCGTTGTCGAATATTGAAATTCCATTCTCCGACAGTTTTAATTTAGCATTAATCTATGTTTTATTTTATGTAATTGTGTATTTTTAGTTTATATTCCGTTTTATACAACTTCGGTAAAGTCTTCCCCGGGCTATGCGACATTTTTACTTATTTAATTTAAAACGTTTGCGGTTCTGGATTGGAATACTGTTAATCGATTGAATAGCAAATAATTAAATGTCAATTTTTCACAATTAATCAATAAATAAATGAGCAATAGAAGGAATTTTATTAAAAAAACAGCTGCTGGAGCTGCCGGATTAGCGGTGGGAGTACCCGCTTTTTCTGCGAAATCCTATCGCAATATAGTAGGAGCCAACGAAAGAGTGGTAATGGGAATTATTGGAATCCGAGGTAGAGGAGGTTCTTTAATTGAAAACTTCTCCAGTATGTATGGAGGTGGAGTAGAGATAAAAACTCTTTGTGATGTCGATTCAGACACCTTTGCGGATAGAATTAAGCAGGCTGCAGCCAATCAGAACGGTAAAAAACCGGGTACTGAAAAAGACATGAGAAAAGTGTTTGACGACGGTGATATTGATGCAGTAGGAATAGCTACTCCCAACCACTGGCATGCATTATCAGCTATCTGGGCATGTCAAGCAGGGAAGCACGTATACGTTGAAAAACCGAGTTCACACAACGTATGGGAAGGGAGAAAAATGATTGAGGCTGCTAGAAAATACGACAGAGTAGTTCAAGTAGGTTTCCAAAATAGATCCATCAGTAACGTCATGCAGGCTATGGAATTCTTGCACAACGGTGGAATTGGGGAAGTATTTATGGCAAGAGGAACATGTTTCAAACCCAGAGATTCCTTCGGAATTGCAGAAGATAGTGCGCCACCAGCATCATTGGACTACGACATGTGGCTAGGACCAGCAACATACCGTCCGTATAACGAAAAGCGAGGTCATTACAACTGGCACTGGCATTGGAATACAGGAAATGGAGATACTGGTAATCAAGGACCTCACCAATTTGATGTAGCGAGATGGGGATTGGGTAAGAAAGTTCACCCTGTAAAAGTTCAATCTATGGGAGGAATATTCGGAGTATCTCCGAAAGAGTGTTCACAGGAAACCCCTAATACACAAATGTCGGTATTCGAATATGAAGATGGCAAAATATTGGAATTCGAAACCAGAGGTAGATATACAGGTGGTGAAGCCAATACTGGAGTCAAAATAGGTAACATTTTCTTCGGTACTGAAGGTTGGTTAGAAGTCAATGGTAGTACTTGGAAAGCATATAGAGAAAGAGAAGAAAAGCCTTTCGCAGGATCCGATATGGCTGAAGGTAGTGCTGCTGTGGGTGGAGATTCAAGCTTTAGAACTGCACCGAGTAGTGGCGGTCACTTTGCCAACTTTATAGATGGTGTTCGATCGGGCAATAGATTTGATCTTAATTGCGATATCGCAGTAGGTCATATGTCATCTGCATTGCCTTTAATTGCCAATATTTCTCTTAGAGTAGGGGAATCTTTGCGTTTCAATGGCGAGTTTGAGAAATTTATTGACAACAATGAGGCCAATATGATGCTCACAAGAAAGTATCGGGCTCCATATGTTGTTCCTGAAACGGTATAATTCGTAGACGATTAATGGTTTTTTAAATCATTGTTTGGTCTAAATATTATAAAGTCCAAAATTCTTAGTTTTTCTATTTGGGATAAGCTTTGATTTTGGACTTTTTTATTTCTTATAACCTTTGTTGTGATAAATGTAAAATTGGAATATTTTTTGATTAAAGAAAAAAAGAAGTTATTTTGGTCATTCGAAAATATGGAATGGGTATTTTATGCAAACCTTTACGGTAGCAATAGAAGACCTTTATATACCAAGATGAGAAATAGAAATTTTTGTTAAAAAAGGTTATATAATATGGGAAGTAAAAGTAATTCAAGAAGAACATTTATTAAAAAGTCGGCATTGGCAACTGCAGGTGCATCTATGTTAACCGTACCCGGAGTTTCTGCTAAGAGCTACGAAAGAATCTTGGGTGCAAACGATCGATTAAATATTGGTATTATAGGTTTGGGTAGAAGGTTGGGAGCTTATTATGCACCAATTGCGCATAAAAAATCCAATGTTCGTCTTAAGTATTTATGCGATGTAATGGAATCACAGCGAGAAAAGGCTGCGGCAAAATTTTCAAAATACATTGATTACAAACCCACTTTGGAAAACAGTATTTTTAAAGTGATTGAAGATCCCGAAGTAGATGCTATTATCAATGCTACCCCCGACCACTGGCATGCACCAGGTACTTGGTTGGCCGTGGAGAATGGAAAACACGTATATGTTGAAAAACCATGTAGCCACAATCCTAGAGAAGGTGAATTACTGGTAGAGTATCAGAAAAAATATAACAAAATTATCCAAATGGGGAATCAGCAACGATCTTCATTGGAGAGTATTGAAATTATCAAAGATATCCATGATGGGGTTATCGGTACAGCTTTCAGAGCTAAAGCCTTTTACTCAAGTGGACGAGATAAAGTAGTTAATCAAACCAAGGCAGCTGTTCCCAAAGGTTTGGATTGGGAATTGTTCCAAGGTCCAGCTCCGAGACGTGAGTATACCGACAATACTTGGGATTACAACTGGCATTGGTACGGTTGGGAGTATGGAACTGCTGAGACAGGGAATAATGCGACTCACGAATTAGATGTGGCGCGATGGGCATTGCAAGTGGACTTTCCTAACAAAGTCATTGTCGATGCTGCCAAGAATCATTGGTTAGACGATGGATGGGAAATGTACGACACTATGGATGCAACATTTAAATTCCAAGGAAATAAAACCATCCAGTGGGACGGTAAAAGTAGAGATGGCTATAACACTTATGGTGGTGGTCGAGGTACAGTAATTTACGGTACCGAAGGTACGGTATATGTAGATAGAGGTGGATTTAAATTGTACGATAGAAAAGGAAAATTGGTCAGAGATAGCAAATCTAAATCCAATGAAGCAGGTACTGCCTTAGGTGGTGGTGGTGATATGTCCACTATGCACGTGATGAACTTCTTTGACGGGATTAGAGGAAAAGCTGAATTGGCAGCACCAATCGAAGAGGGCGCAAAAAGTGTATTGTTGTGTCACTTGGCCAATATTGCTTATAGAACGGATTCAATGTTGGTATGTGATCCATCCAATGGTCATATTAAAAACAATAGAAAGGCTAAAAAATTATGGTCTCGAACCTATGAGAAAGGATGGGAACCTAAAATATAAGCTTAATTGTCTAGATATTTTACTCATTGCATTGGGTAGTAGAAGCGTTGATCTCAGAAAAGAGGTCAACGCTTTTTTTGTGTATTAATCTAATTCGTATTATATATGACTGGGAATCTCCCGATACCCACTTTCCAAAAATGAATCAAACCCTTCTTGCAGCCTTAAAAATGCTAGTTTTTCATGACTGAGGATGGATTCTAGGTGAGGGAATCCCAATTCTACGGCTTTTTGTAACGCTTCAAATCCTTCTCTTGTGGATTCAATATTGGAATAACTACAGGCCAAATGAAAATAAATTTCCGAATCCGTTGGTTGAAAATCAATGGCTTTTTTAAATAAATCAATGGCCTCTTCGATGTCGTATTGCTGAAGTTTTTGCAAACCGGCCAACTTATATTTATTGACGGTTGACTTGGGTTTACTACCTATTTTGACTGGTAAATCTTCATGTATAGTTTGACCATTGCGTTCTAGATCAATGGCTACTGACATAGAGTTGGATATTTTTGTGGTCAGTATATAATGAGCCTCTTCATCCATTTCTCTAATGGAAAAATAATGTTGGCAGCCGAGGATGGAAAACTTTTTTGAAACTTGATGGCCGTTGACAATAATTACTTCTTCCCCCAACCAATTATTGTGAAATTCTATCGTGGTATTGTTGTGTTGGATTCTTAAATAATACATAGTTCTGTAGCATAGTGTTTAAGATCTAGCTATAGTTGGCAATGTAATAAGAATATTATGAATGGGATAGCATCCATATTTACTTTTTGACGTAAATATTTCATGGCTTCGAATAGGTGATTTCGAACTGTTTTATTGGAAATATTTAATTTTTCTGAAATTTCATCATGGGAAAGACCCTTTAGTCGACTCAACTCAAATATTTCCTTTTGTCTTGGCGGCAATTCATTGAGGATTCTGGATATATATTTTTCTTGATCTGCTGCAATAATGTTGTTAAGGGCTTGAGGTCGCTGGATAAACATTTCAGTATGGAGTTGTTGGCGATAATTGTGATCTATTTTTGCCTTGCGCAAGTGATCTAATATATGATTCCTGGCCATTGTAAATATATAGTTGTCAATATTCTCAACCTTGGCCAAACTCTCTCTTTTTATCCATATTTTAATAAGGATATCCTGGGTGAAATCCTTGCAAACACTCTGTATTTTAACATGTTTTAGAAAATAACCATATAGTTTATTCTCGTAAGTTTTTAATAAGGATTCAATATTTTCCATAGGAATGTAATCTCCATGTTATATAATAGTATTAAGTAAACGTAAAGTAATCCAAAGTTATAATATAATATTTTTAAAAAAAATTAATTTTCATTGGGACATTGTGTTCCTTACTTCGTTTGCCAAATATATAAGCACAACAATCAGTTTTGGTCGTTAACCTAAACGGAAGAATTATTTAACATTAGAATGAATAAAGAACAAAACAATAGAAATCGGATAACAAAATTATATCAACGATATATGAGCAACGATTTGTCCAAAGAAGAATTGGATGAAATGTTAGATACTATGAGCTTGAATGAGATAAATAAATTCATAGATGGTTCATTGACTGCGACCTGGAAAAATGATGGAGAAGAAACACATCTGCAATTAAAAAATAGGAGGCTAAGGAAGCATCGAAACTGGTGGATGGTTGCTGCTGGGATTTTGTTGTTATTGGGTTTTTACGGAATACAATCTACTTTGGAAGATGATTCTTGGGAAGAGTACCATACCAATAATGCCCAGACCAAGGAAGTTCATTTGTCTGATGGAAGTACAGTGTTGCTCAATGCCAATTCCACTATTAAATGGAATAAAGACTGGGAAAAACAGGGTGAGAGAAATATTGAAATGACGGGGGAGGCTTATTTTGATATCGCACGAATGGAAGATTTTCCTCTTCGTGTTAATTCCCCTAATACTAAAATTGAAGTGTTGGGTACATCATTCAATGTAAGGGAAGGTTCCATTGGTCCTGAAGTTTATTTATATGAAGGTAAGATTAAATTGAATTTGAAGTCTACCTCAGAGAAAGAGGATATAATTATGGAGAAAGGTGATTTTGTGATCTATAAGAAGGAAAATCAGTTGCTAACGAAGGAGGAAGGCGTGGAAAGAGGATATGCCGCGAGTTGGACTAAGGGAGAGCTTCGATATAGTAATCAGTCTCTTGGACTAATATTAAAGGATTTAAGTAGGATCTATGGTAAAGAATTTGTTGTTGAAGATTCTTCCCTAGTCGATATACCGATGAATGTGGGTTTGCCATATGCCAATTGGGAGGTTATGACCATGGCATTAGAATTGGCTTTGTCGATTGAATTGATAGAACAAGAAGATGCCATTGTTGTCCGAAAGAACGAATAGGATTTAAGTTAAACTTTTTATTTCAAATTAAAATAATGTATATGTACAGGAAATTTACCCTTGTCATACTGCAATTGCTATGTTGTTCTATGCTCTTTCATTCGGAGCTTTCTGCTACCGGATCGGATATAATTCGCATAGGTTGGAGTAGTGATGTAGAAAAGCGGCCTTTGCTGGAAATGATTCAGGAATGGGAGCGACAATTCGATGTATTGTTTACCTATGACCGTCGAATTATCGAATCGGTAGAAATAGAGGTGGCGGACATCGATAAGGAGAATATACAGGCAGTGCTCTATTCGGCATTAGATCAAACCAATCTCAAACATACCATATTGGAAGATCGATATGTCATTTTATATAAAAATGATCAAGAAGGCATGGAATCATTGAAAAAAATGATTCAACATCTTGAAGGTATTATTACACAGCAAAATAAGATCGTAGAGAATCGGAGGGTGAAATCAGTGAAGCCTTTGTTAACGTTTTTTCCTCTAAATGTGGCCGATAAAAGACTCGTTAAGGATATCAGAGGAGTGGTGACTGATGCAACAGGACAACCACTTATCGGTGTCAATGTCTTGGTAAAGGGTAAGAATGGAATGGGAACGGCTACTGATTTCAATGGTGAATTCTCTTTAAAAGATGTAGATGAAAATGATGTGTTGGTGTTTTCTTACATCGGATATCAAACCATAGAGATGAGAGTGTCAGGGCAAATCAAAATTAATGTTGTTATGCAAGAAGATTCTCAGACTTTAGATGAAGTAGTGGTGGTGGGATATGGTATTCAGAAGAAATCAAGTGTAGTCGGTGCTATTTCAGATGTAAGCGGCGATGAGATTAAACAGTCTCTTCAAGGTGCTGACTTAGGATTGGCTCTTACTGGAAAGTTACCTGGTTTGTCGGTAGTTCGAACTACTGGTCGTCCTGGTGGTGTGGATTTTGAAGGCACGGATGACGACAATGCTTATTTATATATTCGTGGACAGAATACATGGAACAATGCTGGCCCCTTGGTCCTAGTCGATGGTGTAGAAAGAAATTTTCAACAACTCAATCCCAATGAAATAGAAAGTGTGTCGATACTCAAAGATGCTTCAGCTACTGCGGTCTATGGGGTAAAGGGAGCGAATGGAGTTATTTTGGTGACGACAATTAGAGGTAAGGAAGGAGCTCCAAAGATGAGTTTTGATGCCAATGTCAACGCTAAATACCTCTCCCGATTTATGCATAGAGAGAATTCTTATTATGCAAATACCATGAAAAACTATGCCATTATGAATGAGGTACCTCTAAAGGAATCACTTTGGAACTATGTGGTGCCAGGAACATGGTTAGAGCATTATCGCGATCAAACCTACCCGGAGTATCTTCCAGATTTTGATTGGGTAGAAGAATTTACTAAAGATTTTTCTTCTGATCAAAACGTGAACGTTACCATTAGTGGTGGTTCAAAGAGTGTTAAGTATTTTGGATCTTTGGGATATTTACACGAAGGCGACTTACTAAACCTTGGTGATTTTAATCAAGGGTATGAACCGAGTTTTGCTTTTGATCGCTTTAACTTTCGAAGTAATTTAGATTTTGATATTACTTCTACAACTAAATTTTCCGCAAATTTGGCCGGGTACTTTGCTGTTCAAAATAAACCTTCGGGAGGGAGTAAGCACTCAGCATGGCTAGCCATGTACTCTATGCCACCCGATCTTTTCCCACCACAATATTCTGATGGTACTTGGGCGAATAATGATGGTTATAGTCCATTTATTAATGGTCTTTATGAGTTTAATACCTTTGGATTTACACAAAACAAGCGAACCAATCTAACTACGGATTTTATTTTAAATCAAAAATTGGATATATTAACTGAAGGCTTATCTGCTAACGCAAAAGTTTCTTTTGACAACCGATTTGATACCAATGGTCCCAATGTGCAAGGTTATGGTAATGTAACTAAATATATTCAGCGAGAAATTGTTGATGCTATCCAACCAAGTATGTCGGAAGCAGAATTGCAAGCGCTTGAAAATGAATATACTTTATGGGAGTTCCCAATTTCTGGAGGAAATCATGGATTAGATTGGGTATTGCCGCAAAATAAATACGGCACAGAACGCCCCACTTCAAATCAAACTTTTAGAAAATTATATTATGAGTTTTCACTTAATTATCAACGAGATTTTGGGAAACATTCAGTTTCTGGACTGGGCCTAGTGAGTAGACAGGAACAAAACTATGGTTCCGAGTTTACCAGTTACCGAGAAGATTGGGTGGGTAGAGCAACCTACGGATTCGATAGAAGATATAATCTAGAGGTCAATGTTGCTTATAATGGGTCAGAAAAATTTGGCACCAAATATAGATTCGGCTTCTTCCCGTCATTCGGAGCGGGATGGACGATTTCCAATGAGAAGTTTTTCGAGCCTTTAACTCCAGTCGTGAGCAAGCTAAAACTGCGTTACTCAAATGGAAAAATTGGGAGTGATGCCGGTATCGAGCGTTGGTTATATGTCAGTAGTTGGATTGCCAAAAATGGAAGTGGTCGCGAAGATCAGTGGGAATTTGGAGCACCATATATACAAGAGTCTTATCCATTCCGATATGAAGGGGTAACGGGTAATCCAAATATCCATTGGGAGACGGCATATAAACAAAATATTGGAATCGAGACTGGTTTTTTTGATGATATGTTAACCGTAGATGTAGAGTTATTTAAAGAAAATCGGACCGATATCTTTATGACGGGCAGTGAGATTCCTCAGCCGGACTACTTTGGTAAAGATGCGGTTTCGCAAAATATTGGTGAAGTTGATAGTTGGGGTTGGGAGATTAATTTCCACATCGAAAAACGTTGGAACAAGAACGTCAATGTGTGGTTTAACCACCTTTGGACATTTGCTAAAGATAAAATCATCAAGCGAGGAGATCCTCTTCTTAAACCAGATTATCAAAAACAAGCAGGATATCAGATTGGTCAACCTAGGGTGACTCTTAATCAGTATGAAAATCCAATGCAAACATGGAATGAGATATACAATACTCCTTGGAAAACAGTAGGCCTTATTAATTCACTTCCAGGCGATTTTGCACTTATTGATTACAATGCAGATGGGATCATTGATACAAATGACGAAGTACCTTATGGCTATCCTACACGACCTCAATTCACCTATTCTCCTTCTTTTGGAATGGATTTAAAGAACTGGTCTTTTTATACGCAGTGGTATGGTGTCTATAATATAGCTGGTGGGATAAATTCATATAGAGGTAATTTTGTTAATCTTTTGTCCAATGTATATCCTTACAATAGACAAGATGCTTGGTCTCCAGAATTCAACAACTTGGAGAATGCAACTTTAGCAGGCCTACGATTCAATAGTAGTGGGACCTCTGGCTATATTGAACAGTCGAGAGCTTATTTGAGATTGCAACGTGTAGAATTGGCATACAACCTTAAATCTGAAATATTGAAACAAGCTGGGTTATCCAATATTCGGATCGCCTTGGGAGGTAATAATCTAATCTTAATTTCTGATATGAGGGAAGATTTAGATGCTCCGCAAATCACTACAGAAGTTAATATTAGACGACAATACCCTACAAGTAGACAGATTAATTTAGGAATTAGTTTTGATTTTTAAAAATAATAAAATGAATATACAATATAATTACTTGATATATTTTGTCATGGTCATAGCTTTCTTTTCTTGCGAAGAATATCTCGATAAGACACCAGAAGCTGAAATTGACGAAGCTGATATCTTCTCAACCTATGAATCTTTTCAAGGTTTTGTGGATCCCAATTATGCAGAGATATTAGATTATCATAAGGTTTATTCTTCATCTAGTATGAACTTAGGCCCTGATACATGGGGGTATCTTAGCTATTCTCCATCCACGAATGCCTCCAACGGTCGATATGATAATATTGTAAATGCAAGTGCCGTTTCTTTGTTTCGCAATAATAGATCATCCATAAGTTTTGGTGATCCTACCACTTCTGGTGTTTGGTCTGGCGGTTGGCGTGGAATTAGACGATGCAATATTGGACTGAAAAACATGCACTTGCTCCAAGATGCAACCGATGAGGAAAGAGATTTAATTGAAGGGCAATTGTACTTTTTTAGAGCTTTTTTTCACGGAGAAATTATAGCTGCTTTTGGAGGCATGCCCTTTGTCGACACCGTATTTGCAGCGGACGATGAACTTAATTTACCTAGGATTACCTATCATGAATGTACAGATCGGATTTTAGAAGATTACGACAAGGCCATCGAATTATTACCTACGGATTGGGATGAAACTGACATTGGTAGTGAGAGTCCAGGATCGAATGTCGGGCGAATAACTAAGTTTGCCGCTTTAGCTTTTAAGCAAAAACATGCATTATATGCTGCAAGTCCATTGATGAATAAATTTTCAGGGAATGATTATAGTTATAATAAGACTTATGCAGAAATAGCTGCTAAAACAGGGTGGGAGTTTTTAAAATTAAATGAAGTGACCAATACCCATGCCTTAGTACCTTGGGAAAATTATACAGATAATTTTTTTAAAAATGACAATCGTAAGCAACCGTGGACCAAGGAGACAATATTACAACGAACGGATAACCGAGATAGAGGAGGAAACCTTTGGGTAGGGTTTATTCGTAACATATATGGGGGGCCACCAAGATTAGGAGGAGGTGGTAATACAGAATCTGTTAATCAGTTATTTATTGACAAATTTGAAATGGCTGATGGGACTCGTTATAAAGAAGAATACGATCGGGATAACGAAAGGAGATGGAACGATAGAGATCCTCGATTTAGAGCGAATATCCTTGTAGACAGAGACCAGCATGGTTTTAATCCACAGACTAAGTTAAATCTTTACGATCAAGTATATGGGGAGGCTAGCGATAAGAGTGTTACAGGAACTATAGCTCTACCATATTTGGTGAAAAAATATTGGGATAAGGGAATTAACCACATCGATAAAGATTGGAATAGTTTCATTTTTGCAACCCCTAGAATGAGAATGGCTGAGGTGTATTTGGATTATGCCGAAGCGGTGACCGCAGCCTATGGTCCGGATGGGAGTGCTCCTGGAGCGGACTTGACGGCAGTGGATGCAGTCAATCTTATTAGAACGAGAGCGGGAATGCCTACAGTTACAGCTAATCCATCAGAATATGAAAATTTTATGGAGTTGTTGCGGAATGAACGCAATGTAGAATTGTGTTTTGAAGGTCATTATTGGTTTGATCTTCGACGTTGGCACATAGGTCATTTACCTGAAAATAAGACCGTAGTAGACCTGAAGTTTGACAAAGAATGGACGCCATCATCTTTTGTGAGAACGGAATTTCGAGTAAATACGTTTGATGATCCTACACATTATTGGCTACCGCTTCCACGAGATTTGACCTTACTGTATGAAGGAATGTACCAAAATCCAGGTTGGGATTAATGGTTTTTAATGCGATTCAAAAAAATTAATTATGAATAAATTACAAATAAAGATAATAGTATTATTCACCATTTATGGATTGTTTATTTCCTCTGTGTCCATGGGACAATCTCAAAAGACCATCGTATTAATTGATGATGAAGGTCATGGTATAAGCAATGTCTCAGTGTTGAATGAAAATATAGGAAGTACTTTGTGGTCTAATGAAGATGGAGCCATTGATATCAGTATGGTCGATAATTCAGCCTTTAAATTAAAGGCTGAAGGCTATGAGAGTCAATGGATATTTCCCGATTCTATAGATATTGTAGATACGGTTCAATTGAGTCCGAGTTTATATCGTGGTAATTCAGAGGATGTCATCGATATGCCTTTTGGCAAAATGAATAAAAGGCAAATAGCAGGTGCAGTAAACACAGCACATGTAAGCGATATTTTGCTTTATGATGGACAGCGGAGTTATAGGAGTATAATTTCTGGTAGATTTGCTGGTCTTTTTGGATCATCCAATATTAGACAATTTGGTGCCCCAACCGTAATTGTCGATGGGATACCTCGGTCTGCTGCGAATTACAATCCAGAACAAATTGAGAGTGTATCTGTGGTGAAAGATTTGGCATCTAGTATGTTGTATGGCTCGGAAGCTGGCAATGGATTGGTTTTAATCAATACCAAAAAGGGTGATAAGTTTAAAAAATCTATTCGATTTAGAGCAGAAAAAGGTATAAGTAGTCCAATCTCTCTGCCTAAATACCTTGGGGCGGCAGACTATATGGAATTGTACAATGAGGCTTTGATCAATGATGGATTGGACATACGATATACGGCTGATGAAATTCAAAAAACTCGTCAAGGAATAGATCCTACTCGATATCCGGATGAAGATCTATTTAATTCAGACTATCTAAACGATTTGACCTTTCATCACAATATAGTGGGGGAAGTCAGTGGAGGTAATCAGGCAGGCCAGTATTATCTCAATGTTGGTTGGAGTAAGGAGTCTGGTTTGATCAAAGTGGGGGAAGGGGCTAATGAACAGTCCAATCGTCTTAATATGAGGGGGAATATTAATTACAATATTACCGATCATATTCAACTGATGTTCAATAGTTCGGCCATATTTAATATCTCATCCTCTCCTAGATATAGTCGAAGTAGTTTGGATTTTTGGTCTATGGGAAGTGAAATTCGTCCCAATAGAGCACCCATACTTATTCCGAGTAACTTACTAGAAGACGAGTCTCTCTTGAGTTCAGCTAAATTAATTGATGGACAATATCTATTGGGTGGATCAAGAGAATACCCTTACAATGTATATGGGGAATTGTCTCGAAATGGTCGACAAAGTAGTATCGATAGACAGATTGAATTGAGTACGAAATTAAAATTCGATCTAGGCAGTATACTCAAAGGATTGAGTGCTTCGGTATTTTTCTCTTTCGATATGTATAATCTTTTTGTTAATGGAATCGATAATGCCTATGCTGTTTACCAACCAATATATAGTGAAGATGGTTCAATTCTATCATGGTCGAAGTATGGAACGGATGTGAAAGTAGAATCACCTACCATGAAAGATGTTGGATTCTATCGTCGAGCTGGGATCTATGGAACTTTAGATTACAATAGAAACTATGGAAAGGATCATAAATTAATGGTCACTACCTTGATGTACAGTGATCAGTATAATTCTGAAGATGTATTTCAGGTCAATAAACATTTGCATTTTGGTGTGCGGGCTAATTATATATATAAAGATAAATATGTGGCTGAGTTGACTGGAGTTTATCAAGGTTCTGGGAAGTTGTTGGAATCCAATCGATGGGCGATGTCTCCAGGAATCGGTTTGGCGTGGATCATGTCGGAAGAAAAGTTCTTAAAAGACAGTGATGTATTTGATTTCGTTAAGGCAAGGGCGAACTGGGCAGTAGTTAATACCATGGAAAATGTAAATGATTACTATAATGGTATCAATCGGTACAGCGATAATGGTTATTATTATTATGGCCATGGTAGCTATTACAACAACGGAAGAATACTTAATATTGGCAATCCTTTTGCGGATTATGAGAAAAAAATGAACTTCAATTTGGGTGTTGAAACTCAAATGTTTAATAATTCAATTGGTATAGACATCTCTTATTTCTACTATAAATATTTTGACATCCTGCAAAGTAGAAGTAATATTTTGCCTAGTTATTTTGAATCACCTCCATTGGAAAATTTTGGAAGCTATCAAACACAAGGTTTAGAGTTTGATCTTACCTATTATCGAAAGGTCGGAAAGGTTGATGTGAGTCTTGGTAGTAATGTTTCTTATTCAATTCCTAAGGCATTGGAAGTAAATGAATTGACTTATCCTGAGAATGAGTCTTACAGACAGATTGCCGGGAAACAAAGTGATGGTATTTTTGGTTACGTTGCGACTGGTTTGTTTCAAAGTCAAACAGAAATTGACAATGCACCAGTACAAACCTTTGGCAAAGTACAACCGGGAGATATACGATATGAAGATTTGAACAATGACGGTCAGATTACCGATGCCGATCGCAAGATTATTGGGAATTCTAGAGCAAGATTACAACTTGGATTGCACTTTCATTTAAAGTATAAATCGTTAGAATTATTTGCATTGGGTACTGGTCAGTATGGTCAAGATCGTTCGTTCACCAATAGTTATTATTGGGTATATGGAGATCGAAAATATTCAGATGAAGTATTGGGCCGCTGGACTCCTGAAACCGCTGCTTCCGCCACCTATCCAAGGTTGACTAGTCAAACATCAGCCAATAATTATCGAAATTCAACTTTTTGGACTTACAAGAATGATTGGTTTTCATTGAATACCCTCCAATTGTCTTATACTTTGAAAGACTTTATTTCACTAGAAACCTGCCAGGTTTATTTGCGGGGTAGCAATATTGCTACAATATCTGAACTTAAAGAAAAGACACAACTGAATATTGGATCAAGACCACAAATGCGATCATATACTGCGGGCCTAAATATAAACTTTTAAGATGATGAAGAAAAATATACAATTTTTGCTACAGTTAATGGTATTTCTTATGCTTTTCACTTCTTGTGAGAACTATTTGGATCCCAATAACGAAAACTTTATATCGGAAGAAGATTTAATTTCAAACATGTCCTATGCGGAGGGGCTATTGTTGAGCGCTTATCAAGAATTGCCCAATGATTATTATTTCGAGACCGATGTGGCTACTGATGATGCAGTCACCAATAATCTCAATTCGGGCAATCGGCGAATGGCAATCGGCGAATGGGGATCCACTTTTAATCCTGTATCAGAGTGGGAAACTTCCAATGTAGCCATTATCAATAGGATCAATAAATTTTTAGAAATAAGTCCTTCGGTACAATGGGCTCTCGATCAAAGATTGGATGAAGCGACCAATGCAATAAGAGCAGGATTAATAGAGAAGAGATTGCGTGGAGAAGCATACGGACTGCGTGCTTGGTATAAGTTGAAATTGTTGCAGCATCATGGAGGTAAAGCGGCCGATGGAAGAATGCTTGGTTTCCCAATTATTAATTCTTCTTTACATCCTTCTGATGATTGGAATTTGCCGAGAAATACAATTGCAGAATGTGTGGCGAGTATTTTTGATGACTGTGATATGGCTATTGAGTCTTTGCCTGCAAATTGGGAAAATAAACCTGTAGGTCCTGATTATCCTGAAGAGAATGCTTATTTTAATGAGACTTCAGGAGCGCGTTTTGAAAATCGATTGAATGGAAATGCTGCCAGAGCCATCAAGGCAAGGACTGCTTTATTGGCAGCTAGTCCAGCCTTTGCTGAAGGTAGCAATGTGACTTGGGAAGAAGCAGCGAGAATAGCCGGTACTTTGTTGAAGGATTTGGGCGAACTTTATGATGACAACCATACTTTCTTTAAGGAAACGGGTAATAAGGAAATTCTATGGAATCAATCTTTGCGTCAGATTAGAACATGGGAACAAAATAACTTTCCTCCTTCACAATTTGGTTATGGACGGACCAATCCCAGTCAAAATTTAGTAGATGCTTTTCCAATGGCCAACGGTTATCCGATTAATCATCCTGAAAGTGGATATGATGTTGCGAATCCATATACTAATCGAGACCAAAGATTTTATGATTATATCGTGTACAATGGTTCGACTTTTAGTGGAGATAAAGTGGTGACAGACCAGACTTCAGATCTAGATGGAATTAATGCTACTGATTTTTCGACGAGAACAGGGTATTATCTTAAAAAATTCATGAATGAAAGCATAAACTTGAATCCAACCAGACCTACGAATGCGCCTCATTCATATACCTTGGTGAGAATGACTGAAGTGTTGTTGAATTATGCAGAGGCGGCCAATGAGGCATGGGGCCCTGATGCTGACCCATTAAATCTAGGCTTTACTGCCAAAGATAAAATTGCTGAACTAAGACAACGGGCTGGCATATCCGATGATGGTTTTCTTTCAGGTCTCGATCAAGATGGTTTTCGTGATTTGATTCACAATGAGCGAAGAATTAGCCTTTGTTTTGAAGGATTTAGATTTTGGGATATCCGAAGATGGATGGATAATGATGCCATCGATGGTAGTGTTAAAGGGGTGTTTATCAGTAGTGATCTTGATGGTAATAAAATATATGAATATAGAGATGTGGAGGAAAGAAGATTTCAACCTTATATGATCTATGGCCCCATTCCTTATCAAGAAATTGTCAAGGCTAGTAATTTAGTCCAAAATCAAGGATGGTAATTTAAAAAACAAGAGGTAAATTATGAAAAATCAAATATTCTTACTTTTATTATTAGCCCTGGTGGGCTGTGAAAATCAACCTATTGAATTTCCAGATTATGATTATCAATCGGTATATTTTCCGCTGCAAACACCTCTTCGAACCTTATCCTTAGGGGAAGACCGGGTAGATAATTCACTAGACAAGGAAGGTAAATTCGATATCGGTGTCAGCATCGGTGGTTTGTATAAGAACAATAATGATTGGACGGTAGACTATGTTGTGGATGAAGAGTTGGCACAGAATGTATATCGAACCAATACGGACGAAGAAATACAGGCTTTGCCATCTTCCTATTATAGTCTTGAGCCTCAAAATTCGGTCACTATTCCCAATGGTTCTTTTCAAGGCCTGATTCGAGTTAGTCTTAATGAGGCATTTTTTAATGACACTTTAGCTTTGACTGGGCAATATGTTATTCCTTTGAGAATCACCAATACCACCGCAGATACCATACTTCAAGGGAATAGTTCATTGGATCATCCAGATCGAAGAGTGTCTACAGATTGGAAGGTAAAACAAGCACCTAAGGATTGGGTTTTGTTTGGCATTAAATATGTGAATGCTTTTGAAGGTACTTATTTACATAGAGGAAAAGTAGTGAAAAAAGACAAAGTGACGGGTGAAGTGGTCGATACAGAAGTGTTTAGAAATCTTCATGTTGAGAAAGATGCCCTGATTAGAATGAAATCGGTATCCAAGACAGCGGTGGAGACAGACGGAGCTGGATTTATTACAAGTGACGACTATTCAATGAAGTTGACATTTGATAACGATACTGGAAAATCGGGATCAGTAACGGTGAGTTCAGGTAAAAATTCACAAATTCAAATCTCCGGTACAGGCCAATACTTTGACAAAGCGTCTAGTTCAGAACAGTGGTCCTTACTTACCTGGCAATCCATGTATTTGGACTACAGCTATGA
The DNA here is from genome assembly GCF_021729155.1 of Membranihabitans marinus. Classification (GTDB taxonomy): domain Bacteria; phylum Bacteroidota; class Bacteroidia; order Chitinophagales; family Saprospiraceae; genus Membranihabitans; species Membranihabitans marinus. The sequence goes on from NZ_JAJQYA010000001.1 coordinate 334,436, forward strand.
GGAGGGTGATTTTATCCATGAAGTAAAAGATACTTTGGTTTTTAGAGATCGAGGTATTCACTTCGAGGAAAATGATATCTATGTTGGAGAATAATTGAATTAATATAACAGAATAACAAGAAAGCAGTTTTTATTTCAATCCTTATACATTTTAGGATCAATTTTTTTACTTCAATTTTATTTCAGGCAATAAGTTTAATTAGTCCTGTTTTTGGCTTGGCAAAGGTTTAAAGACAGGACGTTTTTTATTTTTAAGTAAAGTTCATTTTAAGTCTCATTAAGAGAGTTCATAGTATAGTCGTTTCTGGCTATTTGTTATTTTATTTTGTTTCGTGATTAATATATTCTATATTTAAAATTTATATAATATATAATCCGAATAATATGAAAAATATACCCTGGCTATTTATATTTCTTTTATTGGGCTGTCAGCAAAAGGAAAAAGAAACAGAGGTGCCGGTGATATTATTCCCCAGTGAATTGGTGAATGTGACTCCACTAGAAGCCGAAGCTGTATTCACCGGAACTGGACAAGTCGAAGAATGGGACAAAGAAATACGAGAAAGAGGTTTTATCCTATTGGAAGATGGCATCTATAAAATGTGGTATACCGGTTACAATAAAGATATAGATCCACAAATGAAACTCGGCTATGCCACCTCAACCGATGGGATTAAATGGGAGCGACATCCCGATAATCCAATATTTGAGGAAAAATGGACAGAAGATGTTTTTGTCCAACACCAAGGGGATACCTTTTATATGTTCGCAGAAGGAGAAAATGATTTGGCGCACTTAATGACGTCAAGTGATGGTATCAATTGGGAAGAAAAGGGAGATTTAATTATCGAACAAAGTGATGGACAAAAAGTAATTCCACCCTATGGCACACCAACTATATGGATCGAAAAGGATCAATGGTATTTGTTTTATGAGAAAACAGATATGGGAATTTGGTTGGCTACTTCAAAAGACCTTATTCATTGGACCAATGTACAGGATGATCCAGTTATCTCATTGGGACCAGAGACCTACGATGTAGCCGCAGTGGCAGCCAATCAAGTAATTCATTATAAGGGAAGTTATTACCTCTATTACCACGCTACCTCAAATCACGATTGGCTAACAGGGAAGTCTAGCACTCCAATCATTTGGACCTCTAATATTGCTCGCTCTGACGATCTTATTCACTGGACTAAGTACGAAGAAAACCCTATAATTGAGGGCGATTATTCCAGTCCCATCGTTATTATGGATCACCAAAACCCTACCCTCTTTACCATGCATGATGAAGTGCATAGATTTCGAAGTGGGAATTAAATTAAATGATAACTATTCAAACTTATGATAAAATATTTATCCTTTTTTCTATTAATGACATTTAATCTGTCCGTATTTGGTCAGAATTATAATGTTAATACCGACTATATCAATCAGATGTATCCACAGTGGGAGGCCCTCTATAAGGATTTACACCAGCATCCCGAACTGTCCATGCAGGAGATGAAAACCTCTAAATTAATGGGGCAATTGTTAAAGGAAAAAGGATTTGAAGTCAATGATGGGTTTGGTGCCTATAATCTAGCCGCTGTCTATAAAAACGGGCCGGGACCTGTGGTACTCATACGAGCCGATATGGATGCTCTGCCTATCGAGGAGCAAACCAATCTGCCCTATGCCAGTAAGGCCAAAGGTATCAATGCTGCTGGTCAAGAAGTGTCTGTAATGCATGCATGCGGCCACGACATTCATATGACGGTATTCCAGGGCGTGGCCAATTATTTGACACAACATAAGGATGACTGGAAGGGAACCCTAATTATGGTCGCTCAATCTGCTGAAGAATCTGGTCTAGGAGCTGATTTGTTTTTCAAAAATGGTTTGTATGACAAACTTCCCAAGCCAGACTATGCCCTTGCTTTACATTGTAACTCCTATTTAGAAGCGGGCAAAGTGGGGTATCGAAGTGGTCCTATGATGGCCAGTGTAGATATGATTGATGTTACCGTATTGGGGAAAGGAGGCCATGGTGCTGCACCTCATACTACAGTTGATCCTATTGTATTGAGTAGCCAATTGATTCAAGCATTTCAGACCATCGTCAGTCGATCTGTCAATCCCATTGAGCCGGCTGTAGTCACAGTAGGTTCCATTCACGGAGGAAGCGTGCACAATGTCATCCCCGATGAAGTCAAGATGGAATTGACGGTTAGAGCATATTCTCCTGAGGTTCGCAATCTCATCATTGACCGTATCCACATCTTGTGTCGACAGTTGGGATTGGCTGCTGGGTTAACGGAAGATTTATTACCGCGTATTGAGATTCGAGAACCTATTACTCCAGCTACCATTAACGACGAAAAATTGGTGTCTAAATTGTTGCCGGTATTTCAAAATACTTTCGGAGAAAGCAATGTGGAAGAAATGCCTCAATACACTGTGGGGGAAGATTTTAGTCGCTTTGGAATGCAGGATCATCATGTACCCATTTGCTTGTTTTGGTTGGGTACGGTAGATCCAGCAAAAATGGATATGGGGCAATTGCCTTCCTTGCATTCACCCTTTTTTGCTCCTCTACCAGAGCCTTCTATAAAAACTGGAGTTGCGGCTATGTCGGCAGCGGCTGTGGAATTATTCAATCAACAATAGGTGGATAGATAGCAATAAATTGGAAAAGTATATTTCTCTAGATAGGGGTATTTTCATAAGAAAAATGACGGCCGACGATGTTGCTGCTGGTCAGCGATTGGTCTTTCAAGCAGGCTGGAATCAACGAGGTTCGGATTGGGTGAGAATGATGGACATGGATCCCAATACTTGTTTTGTGGTAGAAATTAACCATAAGGTCGTAGCGACCATCGTAGCCACTGTTTTCCAATCTGTGGCATGGATATCAATGGTTTTGGTGGACAAAGATAGTAGAGGACAAGGTATTGGTAAATTAATGTTTCAATATGTTCTCGATCAATTAAATCTCATTGGTGTTTCCACTATTCGTCTCGATGCTACTGGAATGGGGATCGCTCTTTATCAAAAATTCGGTTTTGTGGAAGAGTATAGACTTGTGCGATATCGCCGTCAAATGTCTATCGGAGAACATGCAGTTGCATCTCCATCCTCCTTAACTGAACTCACGGCTTTAAATATTCCAGCTATCATGACCTTAGATAGAATAGCTACGGATACAGACAGGCAATCTCTGATTCGCCAGTGGATAGAGGACAGCAGTGTGCAAGTCTTTGGAAATTATGCTGATAAAGTGGGTAATCCAATTAAACTCAATGGTTTTGTCCTTGCTCGACCAGGCAACAGTGCTTGGCAATTGGGACCTTGTATTGCTTTAGATAATGTTCATGCTTTAGATTTATTAAATAAAGTATTGGCTACTTTGTCTGAAGAAGCCCTCATCTTAGACCTACCTGCTTCCAATCAACAAGCTGTTCAATGGGCTTTAGCCCATGGTTTTGAGGAAGAACGTCAATTTGCAAGAATGTTTTTAGGTCGAAAAATAAGAGAAGATATGTCATTGATCTACGCAAGTTCAGGTCCAGAAAAAGGATGATAGTAGAATTGAATATGGGGTTTTAGTATGGTCCCTTCCAATACTTTTATAGGTAAAGACGCAATGGGTGAAAAGGGGATGTATGTGGTATTGTAGACGAATATTTCTAAATATTTAAAACTAAAGTCTTTTTTGATTTGCATTATCATTAAAATGCAATATTTTCATTTTATTATGAAAGTACAAATAAAATCATTGATTGTTTTACTTGCAACCATCATGGCAGTATTCGTTTTTAATCCACCTCATTTAATGGGACAGTCTTTAAGTGGTCATGTGGTGAAAAAGAACATTACTCCGAAAAATTCTCAACATCTATTGGGTTATGGTGCTCGTAAGTCTACTGGGGTGCACGATTCAATTTATCATAAAATCCTAGTCCTCGACGATGGTGAGACCACCTTTGTTTTGGTGTCTAGTGACATTTGTTTGGTTTCTCCTGCAGAATATGATCGGGTGAAGGCATTGGTGGCTAATGAAATGGATATAAGCCCGGATCAATTTTACTGGTCGGTTACTCATACACATTCCGCTCCAGAGGTGGGACCACCAGGTCTACCTGAGCTATTTTTAGGAGATCGCTATACTCATTCATTTGATACAGCTTATACCAATTTTGTCACTCGACAACTTCTAGATGGTGTGGTAGAAGCTAAATTGGGTTTAAAACCTGCTCGATTGGGTGTGGGTTGGGGACATTCCAATGCCAATATCAACCGTCGAGCTGTTGATGAGAAGGGCGTAGTCAGATTGGGTATGAATCCCGATGGCCCAGTTGATCGCAGGATAGGTGTTTTAAAATTGACCGATGCTCATTCTGGCAACCTAATGGCAACAATTGCCAATTATGCTATCCACGGTACAGTGATGAGTGGGCATAATTTGGATATTAGCGGTGATGCCCCCGGTATAGTAGCTACATATGTGGAGGAAAAAACTGGTGCTCCTTTATTGTTTATTAATGGCGCTGCAGGTAATATCGCTCCAATATACAGCGTGTATCCCAGTCCTTCCGCCGGACATTTAAATGAATTTAAGGTGTTGCTCGGAGATAAAATTTTAGATGCCGTAAATAGAATCAATGGTTTTGAAACCGATATTAAATTTCAATTTGGCAAGGAAATTCTTAGGACTCCTCGTAAAGAGACATTGGGTTGGACAGAGGCCTTGTCCGATTACACTTCAACTCCACAATCGGGAAAACCAGAGGTTTTATTGCCTGTCTATTTTCTAAAAATAAATCCTAGGATCGCCATTTGGGCGGCTCCGCTAGAGTTGTTTTGTGAATCGTCTAATGCAATTCGGTCTCAATCTCCTTTTGAATTCACTTTTTATTATGGATACACCAATGGTTGGTTGGGCTATTTGTTGACGAAAGAAGAATACCATAAGGGAGGTTACGAAGTTAGTGTTTCACCATACACAAGTGCTGCAGACAAACAACTTCGCAAAACAGTAACCGCCTATTTGCAAGGTGAATTATCTGGTCAATAAGAAGGAAAAACAATTCAATCAGTGATCGTATAACCACAATAGACCGAATCTCCAATGGATATATTAATTATTGTTCTACCCCTGTTTTTACTTATTTTTATGGCCTATCGCGGCGGCAGTGTTATATTGTTTGCACCATTGGCGGCTATGCTCGCTGTGGCCTTGTACAACCCTACATGGGTGCCGACCTTTTTTACAGGGATTTTTATGGATAAACTGGCTGGATTTGTACGCTTGTATTTACCGGTATTTATTTTGGGAGCTATATTTGGGAAATTGATAGAAGTAGCCGGTTTTGCAAAATCCATAACTCGGGGTATAGTTGCGCTTTTGGGTAAAGACAGGGCGATATTATCCATCGTATTGGTAGGGGCTTTACTTACCTACGGTGGAGTCTCGCTTTTTGTGGTGGTATTTGCATTGTATCCTTTTGCAGCCGATTTATTTCGAACGGTGAATATTCCTAAGCGATTAATTCCAGGAGCTATTGCCTTAGGGGCTTTTACATTCACTATGGATTCATTTCCCGGAACACCTCAAATTCAGAATATCATCCCAACCACGTTTTATAATACCGATGTTTGGGCGGCTCCCATTCTTGGATTGTTTGGGGGGTTATTGGTTTTCGTCTTGGGCATGATGTACTTGAACCGTCGTGCCAGTCAGGCTTTTGAGAAAGGTGAGGGCTATGGTACTGGCCATAAAAATGAAATTGCCTTGGAATCAGAAAGTCATTTGCCCCATATTTATCTCGCCTTATTGCCCTTAATTATGGTGGCATTGTCGAATAAATTATTGGGGAATTATATTCCTTTATTTTATGACAAATTTTTTGATTTCTCGGCTATAGGCGTAGAAGGCATTCCCAATTTGGAAATCGAAAAAGTGGCTGGCCTCTGGGCTGTATCTGGTGGATTAATATTGGGTATCTGTATTGTACTCATAACATCATTTGAACGCATTAAATTGAAGTTGTTTTCTAGTGTCAATATTTCTATTAGTGGCGCTTTATTGGCCACTTTGAATACGGCTTCTGAATACGGTTTTGGAGGAGTGATTGCTGCATTACCGGGATTTAAAATATTGAGTCAGCAATTGTCGCATATGTTTAAAGACCCCTTGATCAATGAAGCGGTAACTACTACTACTTTGGCGGGGATTACTGGTTCGGCTTCTGGAGGGTTGAGCATTGCCTTGGCCACTATGAGTGAGCAGTATTTGGACATGGCTCATGAGGCGGGCATTTCTCCTGAAGTATTGCACCGGATTGCATCTATGGCCAGTGGCGGAATGGATACCTTGCCTCATAACGGTGCTGTCATCACCTTGTTGGCCGTTACTGGCCTGAGTCATAAGTCTTCATATAAGGATATTTTTGCCTTGACGGTGATCAAAACTTTGGCTGTTTTCGTCACTATTGCCTTTTATTATGCCACTGGATTGGAATAAATTAAATAAGGATTTAATATATAAATGCCATGTCTAAAAAAGTAGTTTTTGTCACTGGAGCAGCGAGGGGCATTGGTCTCGGGATTGCTGAAAGTTTTGCATTATCTGGCTACCACGTTGTATTGTCAGATATTAATCAAAAGGCTGTTGAAAATTCATATAATATATTGAGTGATAGAGGTTTGTCGGTTCAGTCGGCGGTTTGTGATGTTACTGATGAATCTATGGTGGAATCGGTTATCCGATCCGTAGTCGATCAACATGGTCGAATAGATGTATTGGTAAACAATGCTGGTATGCAATATGTGTCTGTGTTGGAAGATTTTCCCACGGCTACTTTTAGGAAGATGATGGAATTGATGTTGATTGCACCTTTTGTGTTGACCAAGTTGGTATTTCCCATTATGAAGCAGCATGGATTTGGACGTATCATCAATATATCATCTATCAATGGAATCATTGGGTTTGCTGGAAAATCGGCTTACAATAGTGCCAAACACGGTATCATAGGTTTGACCAAAGTGACGGCTTTGGAAGGAGCTGAGTGGGGAATTACAGCCAATGCCATTTGTCCAGGTTATGTGGATACCGAATTGGTCCGGGGGCAATTTGAAGATTTGGCCAAGACTAGAGGTTGTAGTCCCGATAAAATATTGGAGGAAGTGATTTTTCCCTTAGTTCCGCAGAAACGGTTAATTGATTTATCTGAGGTAGCCTCCATGGCGGTGTATTTGGCCAGTGACATAGCCTGTGGGATAACAGGGCAGAACCTAGTGATCGACGGAGGATATACAACGCAATAAGATTAGATAGCAATATACCGTAGGATAGATTGAGGGTTTTTTCTATTTTTATCTAAATAAAATTCTAATTTTCTGGACATGAAATGGACGATCAATGCCCTTTTAATATTTTTCTTTTTCTGTATAGGTTTAGCATCAATGGCTTTTGGACAAAAACCATCATTTACACATGATGCCATTTGGACGGAGATTGACACTTTTTTTGCCCCTCCATCTAAGTACAAAGACGTATATGGGGATTTTAGGTCGCCCTTAGTTTTTTATGATGGAAAAGAAGTAAAAAACAAGGGACAATGGAGAAAGCGTCGAAAGGAAATTCGTTCGCAATGGATGTCTATGATGGGGGAATGGCCTGACCTCATGAAGAAGCAAAAGATGAAGGTCATAGATTCGGAAGAACTTGAAAATTTTGTGCAACACAGAGTGGAATTTTATTGGACACCGACAGAGAAAACTCAGGGTTATCTCTTAATTCCAAAAGGTGGGGGAGTTAAACCCGCTGTTATAACGGTGTATTATGAAGCGGAGACTAGTATAGGTCTGGGAGTTAATCCTCACAGAGATTTTGCCTACCAATTGGCTAAACGTGGTTTTGTAACACTTTCATTGGGCACCAAAGAAACTACGGAGGCGAAGACATATTCAATCTATTATCCAGATATAGAAAATGCGAAGGTTCAACCTTTGTCTATGTTGGCTTATGCTGCAGCTAATGCATATTATGTTTTGGCCAATCGTCCAGAGGTGGATAAAGACCGTATCGGTATTGTTGGGCATTCTTATGGAGGAAAGTGGTCGATGTTCGCATCCTGTTTATTTGATAAATTTGCTTGTGCGGCATGGTCTGATCCCGGTATTGTTTTTCAAGACGATAGGGAGAGTATCAATTATTGGGAACCTTGGTATTTGGGATATCATCCTAAGCCCTGGCGAAAGCGAGGTTTAATAACTGCAGAAAATCCAGCATATGGATTGTATCCGCAATTGCGCAAAGAAAATTACAATTTACAAGAACTACATGCCTTGATGGCACCTCGGCCGTTCTTGGTTTCTGGTGGTTCAGAAGATCCTGTCCAGCAGTGGATTCCTCTTAATCATAGTCTTGCGGTCAATCGGCTGTTGGGTTATGATGATCGTGTGGCTATGACCAATCGACCGGATCATTCACCCAATGCCGAGTCAAATGAAGTCATATTTAAGTTTTTCCAGTATTTTATAGGTGATTAAGGATGGGTTAGAAGGATTTGAAAATATAGGGAACATTTCATTTATTTTTCTCCACCCTAGCCTTTCAGTCATTCCCATCAGCGGCGGACCTTGTAGAGAGCTACTGGCTCCGGCTCGATCTTCTAATTAATCTTGAGGACATAGATATAAATATATCGAAACATAACCGACAATATTACATTTATTTCGTGTAAAAATCCATTAAATATTTCGATATTAACAGATATTCTACAATAATTAATTTATATTCAAAGGAAATATAAACAATGTTATTATGAACCACTTGATTGGACGTAGATCTGTGCTGTATGGATTAAGTGGGATGGCTGGTCTTCCCATGCGTCAGATATGGTCTAATGTTTTAAAGTATCCGTATAAAATAAAAATTGGGGCTTGTGACTGGTCTATCGGTCAACATAGCGAAGTAAAATCATTGGCGGTTGGGCAAGAGATTGGATTGGATGGGGTTCAGGTAAGTCTGGGCAAGGTAGAAAACAATATGCATCTTCGTCGGGTCGAAATTCAAAAAGCTTATAAGCAGGCTGCTAAACGATATGGTGTAAAGATCGCCAGTCTGGCTATCGGGGAGTTAAATAAATATCCCTATAAAAGTGATCAGCAGACCATTAAGTGGGTAGAAGACAGTATTCAGGTGGCCAAGGATATGAAGTGTAAAGTGATTTTATTGGCATTTTTTGGCAAAGGAGATCTCAAAAACGATGATATAGGTCAACGAGAAGTTATTCAGCGCTTAAAAAACGTAATGCCTGAAGCAGAGAAACTAGGTATTACATTAGGTATCGAATCGTGGTTGAGTGCATCGGAACATATGAAGATAATAGATGCCGTAGGATCATCTAACCTTAAGGTCTATTACGATGTGGCAAATTCAGAAAAAATGGGCTATGATATTTATGAAGAAATCAGATGGTTGGGTGCTCAGATATGTGAAATTCATATGAAGGAAAATGGAGCCTTGCTCGGTCAGGGTAGGGTTGACTTTGTTAAGGTCGCAGAGGCCATGGCGGATATTCGATATTCTGGTTGGGTTCAGATAGAAGGAGCTGTACCCAAAGGGACTGAGATGTTGCCCAGTTACCGCCAGAACAATGCCTTTTTACGAAAAACATTTGGTTTATGAAGTTGCAGATTTCGTGGTGCGGACTGGGTATAATATTCGTGTTGTATAGTTGTCAATCAATTGAGCCTTCGACAATAGGTAGTGAAGATTTATTTCTACCTGAGGATTTAAGGGTAAATCTATGGGCTGAATCGCCTATGTTTTACAATCCTACGGCAATGGATGTAGACGAAAAGGGTAGGATTTATGTATCTGAGGCCGTGAATTATCGATCATTTAAACACGATGGACAAAATCCTTTTCATCACGATGCAGGCGATCGCATTGTGATATTGGAAGATAGCGATGGAGATGGTCAGGCCGATCAATCTAAGGTTTTTGTTCAAGACAAAGATCTACAAGCTCCTGTTGGAATAGCAGTTATTGGCCATCGAGTAATCGTGTCTTCGGCACCGTCCATGATTGTGTATACTGACCATGATGGTGATGATGTGGCTGATGAAAAGGAAGTGTTTTTAACTGGTTTTGGAGGTTATGATCACGACCATTCACTGCATTCGGTAGTGGTCGGCCCCGATGGTCAATGGTATTTTAATACGGGGAATGCCGGACCTCATATGGTAAAAGATAAAGCTGGTTGGACCCTGCGTTCAGGGAGTATTTACAATGGAGGAACACCGTACAACAATAGCAATACTCCTGGCTTGGTCAGTGACGATGGCCGAATTTGGACAGGTGGACTGGCTTTAAGGATATCTCCCGACGGAAAAGATTTGAAGGTCATGGCGCATAATTTTCGAAATGCCTATGAGTTGACTGTTGATTCTTACGGCAATATGTGGCAAAATGACAATGATGATCAAGTCACAGCCTGTCGTACTTCTTGGTTGATGGAAGGCGGAAATGCCGGTTATTTTAGCGAAGATGGCAGTCGCAATTGGCGAGCCGATCAACGGCCCAATCAGAGTATATTTTCAGCGCATTGGCATCAAGATGATCCCGGTGTTATGCCAGCTGGAGACAACAGTGGAGCAGGTGCTCCTACTGGAGTTGCTCTAATTGAATCCGATGATTTGGGTGAAGCTTATCGGGGAATGTTTTTAAGTGCGGATGCCGGTAGAAATTTGGTTTTTGGATATCGACCTAAGGCTGATGGCGGTGGATTTTCGATGTCGGATAAAATAGAGTTTGTCACTTCAGTCCATCAATCCACAGAAGAATATCGATGGAACAATATGGATATAGATTCTACCAAATGGTTTCGCCCCAGTGATGTAGTTGTCGGGACTGACGGTGCGGTGTATGTGGCGGATTGGTACGATCCTATTGTAGGAGGTCACGCTATGCACGATAGTTTGGGATATGGACGGATCTATAGGATAAGTCCCAAGGATAAGATATTGAAAGCACCAAAATTAAATTTTAAAACGACGAAGGGTCAGATACAAGCATTGTTGAATCCGGCTATTAATGTTCGAAATAAAGGATTTTTAGCTTTACTTCAACAGGGCGAAGAGGTTATTCCGGAAGTAGAATCAATTATTGATCATAGTGATAATCCATACCATGTAGGTCGAGCCATATGGTTAATGGTTCAATTGGGTGAAAAGGGCATAAAAAAGGTAGAGGGATTGTTGAATTCAGAATCGGATGATATTCGTTTGGTTGTTTTTAGGGCTTTGCGGTCCAATAATGATAATGTATTGCGTTATGCGGGTCGGTTGGCTGGAGATAAGAGTCCAGCTGTGCGAAGGGAAGTGGCTTTGACCATGCGAGATTATTCCTTTGCAGAGATCGAGGGTATAATACAAAAAGTCATTGATGGTTTTGATGGGGAGGATCCTTGGAGTCTAACGGCCATTGGAATTGCTCTAGATGGAAAAGAAAATGAGATCTATCCCTATTTAACACAACAATATGGTAGCGATCCATTGAAGTGGTCTAATAAAATGGCCAATTTAGTTTATTGCTTGCATCCGGAATCGGCTATTACCCACTTGAAGCAAAGGGTTGTCTCTGATCTGATAGAATTGGAACAGCGGAAACGAGCCTGCACGGCATTGGCCTTTATTGCCACGCCAGAGGCCGCTACAGCTATGCTAGAGATAGCGAAAGAGGTGGGCAACCATCCTATCCAATCGTGGGCAGGATATTGGTTGCAGCATCGATCGACCAATGATTGGGCGGGGTATTATCAATTAAAAAAGGAGGAGAAGCCCAGGAGTAGTCATGTCGGCGTTTGGCGCAAGGAATTATTGGCAGGTGAAACAGCATTTGACACAAAAATAGATTTAATTAAGACCATGGCTTCCGATAAAGAGGGTGGTCAAATGCTGATTAATTTAGCGGCAGAAAATTTAATTACGGGATCATTAAGAGATACCACGGCTCAGTATATTTTTTCAAATCCAGATCAGGGGGTTCGGGTGTTGGCCAGTGAATATTTTGTCAGTAAAAATGGGCAGCACATATACAATATCGTGCAAATGATGGAAATGCGCGGCAGAAAAGTAGAAGGCGGTGAGATTTTTAGGAAAAGATGTCAGAGTTGTCATAAAGCGGGAAATGAAGGAGGGGATATAGGGCCAGCATTGACAGATTTAAAGAAGAAGATGGACAGAAGGACGGCATTCGATGCTATTATTCATCCCGAGGCCGATATTGTGTTTGGCTATGAACCGTGGATAATAAAATTGAAAAATGGTGAGAGTAAGTTTGGATTTATACAGGGAGAGGGAGAATATTTAAGCATAAAGGATGGGGCAGGGAATATTTTTAGTATTCATTCTTCAGAGGTAGAATCTAGAACTCGAGGTAGGTCATTGATGCCCAGTCCCCAACAACTGGATTTGAGCGAAAAAGATATCGTCGATGTAGTGAGTTATTTATGGAATATTCCCTAAATGAAAGAATTATCTTAAAGAGATGGATTTACAAAACAAAAATATTGTAATTATTGGCGGTACTTCTGGGATTGGTTTGGCGGCAGCGGAGGGATTTGTTGCGTCAGGCGCTGGATTAGTCGTTGTTGGTTTGGATGAAGAAAGTTGTGAAGTTGCTCAGGATATACTTGGCAATCAGGCTGTAGTTTTGCAAGGCGATGCAGTGGATGAGAAAACAGCGGCTTACGCTATAGAACAATGTAATCAACATTTCGGACAGTTGACTGGATTATACCATGTTGCGGGATCGAGTGGACGAAAGTACGGTGATGGACCACTGCACGAGATGAGTATTGAGGGGTGGAATAAAACCTTTGAAGTCAATTTGACGAGTTTAATGTTGTCTAATCGAGCGGCTTTACGAGCGTTTTTGGCCTCAGATACGGTGGGATCCATTTTAAATTTAACTTCTGTCTTGGCTTCTTCTCCAGCTCCACACTATTTTACGACCCACGGTTATGCTGCGGCCAAGTCTGCAGTAATTGGTTTGACTAAATCTACAGCTGCTCACTACGCTAAATACGGAATTCGAATCAATGGATTGGCGCCGGGATTGGTAGACAGTCCCATGGCACAGCGAGCTGCACAAAACCGAGATATTATGGCTTATATTAAGACAAAACAGCCATTGGATGGAGGGAGGATCGGTAGCCCAACAGATTTAGTGGGAGCAGCATTGTATTTTATGTCTGACTACTCTCAATTTACAACCGGGCAGATTTTATCCGTAGATGGTGGATGGAGTACTCAGGAGGGGCAAATTATTAGCAATGAATGAAGGAGATAAAATAGCATATACCATAGGCGTGGATTTGGGGGGGACTCGAATCAAGGCCGTTTTATTGGATGTAGGGCAAGGTGTGGTGGTCAATCGACTTACATGTGATAGTTTGGGTAGTGAGTTTGAGGGTTGGAAAATTAAAATTAAAGAAATGGTTGTCGAATTGCAGACTGGACTTGATTCACCCATTATGGGCATAGGTCTGGCTGCACCTGGTATAGCTGCCAGTAATCGACAATCCATAGCTTTGATGCCTGGAAGGTTGAGTGGATTGGAGGGATTTCAATGGTCATCTTATTTGGATCGATCGGTCACCGTCATTAATGATGGGCAATCAGCCTTACTGGCTGAGGTGTATTATGGTCAACTAAAAGGGGTTACCGATGGATTTTTGTTGACCTTGGGCACTGGTGTTGGTGGGGCTCTTTGGCTCAATAACCAGTTGTATGGTGGAAAGCATCATTTCGCTGGACACTTAGGTCATTTGTCTATCGATGCCAATAGTGTAGATCGTGGGATAACTTCTATGCCGGGGAGTTTGGAAGCTGCCATTGGCAATGAGAGTGTGGGTAAACGGAGTTGGCAACACTATCAACACACCAAGGATTTGGTAATGGCTTATGAAAATCAAGAGCCGATAGCGAGTTATGTATGGTTGAATAGTGTAAGGCAATTGGCTATCGGGCTCGCTTCATTAATTAATGTTTTCGCTCCTGAAAAAATAGTATTGAGTGGTGGAATTGCCAATGCCGGGGAATCTCTTTTTCAGCCATTAAATGCATTTATGAATTGTTATGAATGGTGTCCTATGGGTGAAAATGTGCCCATTGTGAAGGCTGAATTTGAGGAGTGGTCGGGTGCTATAGGTGCAGCAGTTGCCGTAATAGAATGTAAAAATTAATAAACATATGAATTTAACACAGACATATATTGAAAAATCAAGAGCCATTCTCGATGGGGTTTTGCAACAGCAGCATGAAATTAGGATGGCGGCAGAATGGTTTGCCAAAACCATTCTAGCTGGTAGGATGGTACATGTGTTTGGCAGTGGACACAGCCGGATGATGGTGGAAGAAATGTGGCCTCGGTATGGTTCATTTCCCGGATTTAATCCCATCGTTGAGTTGTCATTGAGTTTTCACAACTTGGTTATTGGAGCCAATGGCCAGCGACAGGCCATGTTTATAGAAAATGTACCGGGGTTGGCAGCCAGAATACTGCGGAATTTTGATTTGTCCACTGAGGATTCGGCTTTGATTATTTCTTCTAGTGGCAGCAATGTCGTACCCATAGAAATGGCTGAAGGATTTCAAAAGGCTGGGATAAAGGTAGTTGCTTTGGTTTCGAAGCGTCATGCCGATCTCAGTTCGAGTAAACACGAAAAAGGATTAAAGTTGACCGATTTTGCCGATTTAATTTTAGATACAGGTGCGCCAGCAGGTGATGCCATGATCCAAGTGCCTCATCTAGATGAACCTGTATCACCGGGGTCATCTTTGGGTGGCATTGCGTTGATCAATTGTATAAAGGCAGAAGTGGCCAATATGTTGACTATGGCTGGTCAACCACCTACGGTGTTGACCTCTGGGATTCATGTAGGAGTTGAAAAAGCGACGTCCTTGTTCGAGAAAGCCTATGACGAACACGCCCATCGAATGGCTAAGCTATATGCAAATGTTGGGCAAGACAAAAAGATTTAAATAGTGAAAAATAGAGAATATGTCTTCCATAATTAAATTTTCAAAAGTGCCCTTTTACGGGGTAAAAGATGTATTGGTGATTGGCGGTGGATCTGCGGGTTGCACTGCAGCATTGGCGGCAGCTGGACAGGCAGAGGGAAAATATAAGGTGGCTTTAGTAGAGCGGTACGGTTTTTTAGGTGGTTCGTCCACTCAAATGTTGGATACTTTTTACGGTTTTTTTACTCCGGGTAACCATCCCCAAAAAATAGTGGGCGGTTGGCCAGATAAAGTGGTGAATGCCCTGGATGGTTATCAAGGTATTTTCTTGCGCCCCAATACCTATGGGGCGGGTACTGGGGTAAATTACAATCCCGAACGATTGAAGTTTGTATGGGATGAATTGATTGTCGGCCACGATATCGATGTGATTTTACATGCTACTTTAATCGGTGTGGAACCCCATGACGAAGGTTATGCCTGTGTGTTCTGGCATAAAGGTGGGTTTTTTAAGATCAATGCATTGCGGGTGATTGACGCTTCAGGCGATGGGGACTTTTCGCATTTGGCTGGATTGCCTTATGAAGAGGCCGGTAAAAAAGAGGCTGCTCAGACGATGACTACAACTTTTCGGATGAGTAATGTGGATTTGGATCAATTTGAAAAGGCGGGCGGCAAGTCAATGTTAAAACAAAAAATGAGTGATGCAGTAGACAAAGGACAATACGATTTGCCTCGAAAAGAGGGGTCAGCCCACGAAATGAATGCCAAAAATTGTATATCTACAGTGGCTGTTAAGGTGGCGGGATATTCGGGATTAGATGCCATGCAATTGACTGAAGCTGAGATGGAAGGACGGCGGCAGGCTTTTGTTTATGAAAAGTTTTTTAGAAATGAAGTGGCCGGTTATGCCGATGCCAATATTATAGGGATGTCTCATCAAATTGGAGTGCGAGAAACGAGAAGAATTTATGGCAATCACCGATTGACAAAGATGGAGTGTTTGGAGGCTAAAATTCCCGAATCCAGTATTTTCTTATGTGGTGCACCTATAGAAGATCATCGGCAGGGCAGTCAAGGGGAAATGGAAACACATTGGGAGTACATCCCCAATGCCGGAGTTTACGGTGTGCCCTATGGGACCATTGTGCCGCAGGAAAGTCAGGTGAGTTGGTGTGTCGGACGTTGTTTTTCGGCCAGTCACGATGCTCATGCTTCTTGTAGGTCCATGGCGCAGACTATGTCTATGGGACAGGCGGCTGGTGTCGCTGCCGTATTGTCTCTGTCACATGAAGAGTCGGCAAGTAATTTGTCTGTGAGTCGCTTGAGAAATATTTTGTCAGATATTGGTGCAGTTTTAGAACTACCTGATGGTGATGCTGATATTTCCCGCCATGGTTGGAAAAATAATTTTTAATGAATTCATTTGGTATTAGAAACTCTTTTTTTTGCTGGTGAATTGATTTATATAAAATACCATAATATGGATACTTTTGTTCGCACAGTATTGGGGGATATCAAAGTGGAAGATATGGGAGTGACCTATTCCCATGAGCACATTGTGATAGACGATAGTTATCCTACCCAGAGTCAGCCCAATTTTTTGTTGAATGATATACAGCGAATTGTTACAGAATTAAAAACCGTTTATCGTTTGGGCGGTAGAACCATGGTCGATACCATGCCGGCCAATTGCGGGCGCAATGTGCTGGCCTTGGCCGAAGTTTCTCGTCGAAGCGGCATACAAATTATAGCTCCAACTGGGATTCATTTAGAAATGTATTATCCAACTAATCACTGGCGTTATCTTTATTCTGTGGAGGAATTGGTGGAGATGTTTATTGCCGATATTGAAATCGGTATCGATCGACTGGATTACGGTGGTCCCATAGTAAAACGAAGTCCACATAAGGCAGGTTTATTGAAATTGGCCACCGGTGATGGTGAAATTACTTCTCATCAAAAGAAGATATTTGAGGCTGTGGCTTTGGCTCATCATCGAACGGGATGCCCTATTCTCACCCATAGTAATGCGGGATTGCAAGCTATGTCTCAAGTTAAGGAATTCGATAAATGGGGGGTGGATTTATCCAAGGTGGTGATTAGTCATGTCGATCGTCGTAAGGATATAGAGTACCACCGAGAATTGTTGAAATCAGGGGTGAATGTAGAATACGACAGTTGTTTTCGATGGAAGGAGGGCGAGGATAATTGGACCATGATATTGTTGGAAGCGCTGTTACCAGAATTCCCTTATCAGATAACTCTCGGTATGGATGCTGCTCGTCATAGCTATTGGCATAGTTATGGGGGGAGTCCGGGATTAGGTTATTTGCTGACTGATTTAGTGGCTTTGTTAAAAGAAAGAGATCTATTGTGGCATTGGCGACATATGATGGTGGACAATCCAGCATCGATATTTTCTTTTAAGAAAGGTTAGTTTTTTATGTACAAATCCATGATCGATAGGTGTCAATATTACCTATTGTCATCAATTCGTATAATATAAAAAATCAAAGGATGATGTCTGAGAGATATCGCATTATAACAGCTGAGATTTTAGCTGGACTAAATGTTCGAAGAGTCCATTAAAATCATTATTCTCGATTAATGCTTTGTTAAACAGACTGCTGCCCATGCCTAAACCATATGCCCCAGCCTTGAGATATGCACTTGCATTGCCGTGATTGACACCGCCAGTTGGAATCAATTTAATGTCGTTCAAAGGTGCTAGAACGTCTTTGATGTATCCCACACCGAGTTGTGAAGCGGGAAATACTTTTACGGCATCCGCTCCCATTGACCAAGCGCGATATATTTCCGTTGGTGTATATGCGCCCGGGAATATTGGAATAGATTGGGATACACAATGCTTAATTACACGGTCGTCGAGAATTGGTGTGACAATAAATTTAGATCCTGCATCTAGGGCGTGGTTTAGATCCTCCATATTGCAAACCGTCCCCGCTCCTATATTCATATTGGGGAAAGTCGTTCGGAGAGCAGTTATGATGTCCACTACATTGTCTGTATTCATAGTTACCTCTAGGGTGTTGAAGCCCGCTTTGAAGTATGATTCTGCTATTTTTAAAGTCTTTACTTGGCTTATTCCTCTCAGTATACCTACGATGGGTAGTTTTTCAAAGTTCTCTTTGTTAAATGTGCTATGGTTAGACATGGTGTTTTAATATGTTTAATTGACCCAATATAATAGCCTGCTGCAATTTTTCCCCATAAAAAAAAGTTGTTTTTGGCAATAGATTCATAAATGTTATGGCATTTTTATACATGGTCAATAGGGGCTCGTCGGATGCGATATTGATATTTAATGGGTATTTGGATAAATAGCTTAGCTCGTCTCCGATAAGCAGACCACTTAATTGGTGAAAGTTGGCTTTTTTATCAATATTTCCAAATATTTCATTTGCTCTTATGGAAAATATATTGGCAGATAATCCCCCTTCCATACCTAGGGCTACTCCCTTGAGAAAGGATTTTTTATATTTTTCTGACCATGGAGAATATTCAACATTGTTACTTAGAATACTCTGGTTGGCCAATAAATCAAAGAGTTCTCCAGTCATATAACTTTTAAATGATTCAAATTGATTTTCACTAGAAAATATGTGTTTGCTATGACTGCCAGGAAGGATGGTAACACCATTCTTTTGATCTGTTGTCATATATTGACAGAGTCCAAGTGCTTGGACTTCTTCTCCTCGCATAATGGAATCTGTTGAACGGACACCAGAAATGAGGAGTAAATTCATTCCATTTTCTAGTTCTATTTTTTTGGTTATGATCGAAGGACTGTTGTAATTTATCGGCATTTCGGCGTAGGGAAGTTCCATCATGCCAATACTTGAAGTAACCATGCCAGAGGCCACGATATAGTCAGAACTTTCTGTACTGAATCCATTGGACTTTAATGTGTTTTGGAGGAAGGATTTAAAGTAATCAAATTGACTTAAACTGGACAGCTGTTTATATTGATTAAATATTTTTTTAATACCATCATTGGTTTTCACTTCCTTTATAACCCTCATAGAATGGGTATCTACAAGTCGCAGTCGAAGATTTGATGTGCCCCAGTCGCAACTTATAAATTTTGAAATATTTTTCATTTTTTCTATTTGGGTTAGCCCTTCTTGATTTTACAATAGAATAGTTCTTTGGTGTAAATGTAGAATAATATATGAAAAATTTTCTAATTGTCTCTTTTGTTGTGTGTAATTATGGTTTTTGTGCATAATTTGAAACAAAAGTTAGGTGTTGAATACTTTTTGTCTCATTCTTTTATTTGTCTCATATTCTAGTGGAAGGTTTTACCTTCTTGTTTGCTTCCTTATTTTAATTGATATAAAATTGTCTAAGCTGTGGATTACGTGTTTTACGTCCTTGTATTTCAAAATATTTCAAAGGAAGGTTGCAGTAAGTCGTTGTTGGCGATAGTATTCACCATGGAAGAATTCATTAACTAAGAATTATTAATGGAAACCTTATTTTAATAACCAAAGTGATAACCTGGGATCAAATTCAAAGCCAAAAGTCAAAATTGTAATATTCCCTCACTATTTGTGTAATAATATTAAATGATGGTAAATACCCTTTAGTGTTATTGGTTTATTTTATGTTTTTACCTCATATGGTTGTTTTGTTGGGAGAGTTTATTGATGAATAGTTTTATATTAGTGAAACAATATAAAATCTATAAAATATGGCTCATCAATTTGTGTATATTATTCTTAGTTGTATTTTCTTGTTTTCATGTAGTAGTCAAGAAGTTGAAACGGTGGACAATGAAAAACCCAATGTTGTACTTATTTTCTTAGACGATGGGGCTTTTGAAGATTTTAGTCCCTTTGGGCAACCGAGATATCCTACTCCTAATGTAGAAGAACTGGCATCAGAAGGGCGTAGTTTTTATAGTTTTTATGTGCCACAGGCCGTTTGTTCTGCTTCGAGGGCAGCGTTGTTGACGGGATGTTATCCCGGTCGTACCAAGGTTTTTGGTGCTCATGGCCCACGTCAAAAAGGTTTGGATCCCAGTTTTGCTACCATAGGTGAAGTTTTGAAAAAAAATGGCTATGCTACTGGTGTGTTCGGAAAATGGCATGTTGGTGATCAACCAGAAACCAGACCGATGGCTCGCGGTTTTGACGAGTCTTCTGGATTAATGTATTCCAATGATATGTGGGCTAATCATCCTGAAAGTGGAGACTACTGGGCTAAGTGGCCATTGCAATTTTGGAAAAATGGTGAAATTACCATTGATTCCGTAGACAAGGAAGATCAAAAGATGCTTTCCACATGGTATACTGAACACGCCGTTGATTTTATTAAACGACATAAAGATCAGCCTTTCTTTGTCTATTTACCTCATTCAATGCCTCATGTGCCGATTTTCTGTAGTGACAAGTTTGAAGGGAAATCCGGCGTTGGTCTATATGGTGATGTCATGATGGAACTCGATTGGTCGGTAGGTCAAATCAATCAAACCCTAAAGGATGAAGGCTTGGAGGATAATACCGTCTTGATTTTTATTGGATCAGACAATGGTCCATGGTTGAGCTATAGTGATCATGCTGGATTGACATCATTTAGAGAAGGCAAGGGAACTACTTTCGATGGAGGTGTGCGAAATCCTGCCATAGTGAAATATCCTGGAAGGATGGAAGCCAACTCCGTTTCTTATAATACTTTTGCCTCTATTGATATTTTGCCAACCCTCTGCGGAATTACAGGAGCTGATTTACCGCAGAATGAAATCGATGGTAAAGATATATGGAACTGGATTAGCGGTGATGGAAGTGGTGAAAACCCACATAATTACTATCCTTTTTCCAACAGTAAACAATTTCAAGGCGTGATAACTGGGGATGGCAAGTGGAAGTTGCATCTAGAGCATCCTTATCGAACCATCGATTATGGAGGCAAAGATGGAATTCCTGGAAAGTATAAGTTTGAAACTATCGATACCTCTCTTTTTGATATGGTCCACGACCCCTATGAGCGGTCCAACGTCATTGCACAATATCCAGAAATGGCTCAACAGTTGATTGAGTGGGCGGAAGCTCACGAACAGCGGTTTTATGCTCAGGAGGAATAGGTTATCATATTAATACTATATCTCCCAAATAATTATTGTCTTATATTTTAGATCGTTAATCTGATTTCAACTGGTTATAATTATTGTGGTGCATTTCTATGACGCCAATAAGTTTTTCCACCGTGATATATTCCATATAAGACGATAAAAATCATTACCCATTTCAAACTAATGGTTTTGGTACTAAAACTGTCATCTATAATGATCCATAATAGAAAAAGCACTCCAAAAACGATTCTGATAATTCCAGCTTTTGCTTGTGGAATTTTATTGAGAAAAATTTGACCAAAAATTAAAATTAAAACACATAATAGTAGCAACATATATTCCATAATAACAAGTATTTAAAATACATAACATATTGCATTAGAGACTTGAGAATTGTCTTCGCAGAAGAAGCACCAACATCCCCATCCACAGAAGGCAGTGCCTAAACCTGCTGTTGATACACTACAACCATATGTGCATACTAAAACTTTCACTTGGTTACCATAATTACCACAAACTATTGTGTCTTGTTCATAGTAAGTCCTTGAATTATCAATGTTTTGTATGATTAGGTTGGGATTTAAACTGTTCCATAAATTAAATATTCTTTCATAATTATCAAAAAAATAATTAACATTTTCAATGTTTTCTGAAGACGAATTATGATTGCTAGCAATTTCATTTAACGAAGGAAACTTTTTTAAAAGTTGATTCTTTTTTTTGTTAAGTTCAAGGATGTATTCGTTGCCTACTTCTAATGATCCAAATACTAGTTCGAATATTTCATTTTCTTTTTTTGTGCCGATCCTTTCGACTATTGACTCTCTAATATCATATAAAGAATAGCCAATAGATTGGGCTTTTTCAAGGTATTTGAAAAATTGTTGTCGATGTTCCCATAAGTCAAAATATTCATTTGAATTAACAATTAAAAAATATTCGGTTTCGGAAAGTTCTCTTGTAATATTATTTGATTTAGAAATATTGTTGCTATCGGTGCAACTAAGGATAATTAGTGGGAGGGTGATTATGTTAAAAATAAACCAATAACACCCCTTTAAACTTTTTCTGTTTAAAAATAATACTTTCATGATTCAATAATTTTATAGGTTTAAAAAATGAAAGTTTCTTTTTAGCTTTAGCGTATAGATGTATGTTCCTAAGATATGAATATTTTTTAAATTTAAAAAATATTCATTGTATGCTTATTCATGTATTTTAGTTAGCAGAGCTAAATTGCTTTCGAATTACAATGGGAAATAATTGTAATAATAATGCTGAATCAGAAGCGTCCAAAAAAAGTAAAAAAAGCCCTGAAGGGGCCTAGTCTAATAGCATAGGGTGCAACCCTATGGAGGATAGATCTTCCAAAAATAAGTCCTGAAAGGACGTAGGCAAATAATAGAGATAATGGGTATATTAAAAATATTGCTGTGTTAAAAATATTAATCTTAACAGTGTTAATGAATAGAATAATAGCGATAGAATGAATTATGTAGGGTAATCATTAAAACACCTTAATCGGATTTGTCATGATTTTTGCCCAATATATCTTCATATGAAAATATATACGATTAAATCCAAATTTGTTTCATAATAAAAATATGATATCGCAAAAATATCGCCAAATCAACTCTGTTTACACTTTATGGAATCTCGTCATGCCACAGTGGGCATGACTTCTCTCGCCAGAGCCCGATTTACGGGCTCTGGTGCTTCGCACTTTGCTCGTTCATCCACGGCTAATAGACTTCGTCCTTTCAGGACTTTCCTTCAAATTAAGATTTTATACCAAATGAATTTTTAATCGACGATTATACTAGGATGTATATGGTCAATTATCCTCCGATTAACACCTTATTTTAACAAACATAGGTTCGTTTTTTTTTGACCCATTTATAAAGCGTAAATTTTTGGTTTTGAATAGCCATTTCTTTGTCTTGAATTTATTTTGGACACCTGTGATGCTGAATTGATCAACTTAATTTTGTACAACAGATTAATACCCTGGGAAGATAGATGCCAACTCCGTTTCTTATAATACTTTTGCCTCTATTGATATTTTGCCAACCCTCTGCGGAATTACAGGAGCTGATTTACCGCAGAATGAAATCGATGGTAAAGATATATGGAACTGGATTAGCGGTGATGGAAGTGGTGAAAACCCACATAATTACTATCCTTTTTCCAACAGTAAACAATTTCAAGGCGTGATAACTGGGGATGGCAAGTGGAAGTTGCATCTAGAGCATCCTTATCGAACCATCGATTTTGGAGGCAAAGATGGAATTCCTGGAAAGTATAAGTTTGAAACTATCGATACCTCTCTTTTTGATATGGTTCACGACCCCTATGAGCGATCCAACGTCATTGCACAATATCCAGAAATGGCTCAACAGTTGATTAAATGGGCGGAAGCTCACGAAGAGAAATTTTATACAAAAGTGGAATAGGTTTCTAGAATATTAGAAAAGGAATTTTATGATCTGAATTTATTTGAATTGTTATTTTTTTTAGTGTAAATTATTTTGTTTTTTTAGATAAATTCCTTAATTTAGAATCCTGTATTTGTTTGAAATTTAATAGATTAAATCAATTCATTAATATTTGTTTGATTTAATGTATTGTGATATATGTTATAACCTCTCAAAGAAATTTTTTCGTTGTAGCCCCATTTAGCTTTATTAGATTTTCCGAAATCAAAAGTTCCATACTTGTGACTAGACTTTTGGGACGAGGATTTATGGAAATAGATCAACAGGGTGTTTGATGTGAAATCAAGTAAGTAAAATCCTCGATAATTAGAGGCAATTCACGGTTGTCTAGATTCGGATGGTATAAAAAGTAAAATGTTTTAAATAGGTGAATTATGAAAAAGAGAATAATTCAAATTTTAGCATTTTTTGTATTAATGGCATTTATGTATTTCTTGAGCTATTCTTCAAGTCATACTGATGCTACGAAAAGTGGTGAAAAAGTCGTTCATGTTCTATCTTCGGCTGGTGCAGCATTTGTCATGGTTTATTTAACCGAATGGATGGGCGTGTATAAGGTTAGAAAGTAATTGATACCAAATATTAACCGATCATATAGAATGCATTTGGTGTAATAGCAGGGAATCTCTCTCACTAATTCATTTAGTTTATATTTAAATAATTGATATTATTTATTCTAAATCAATGTGTTATGAGGTGTCAAAAAATTCTATCAATAATATGTTGGCTATCCTTATTAATTGCAATTTCCTGTAGCAATGATGATGTGAGTATAGAGGAGCCAGAACATAATATCTACGAAACTCAAGATGAATTGGTTATAAAATTTGCCGAGTATGTAGATCTGGTTATGGAATACAAAGAATTTAGATTGTTTTTAAAGCAAGAATTACTCGGATTCGATGATGACAATATGGTATATCAATTGGCAAAAAATCGTATGATTGGAAGCCAAACATTGGAAGAGTATTTCATTGAAAAAACGAATGATGCTAATTTTTTTCAAACTACAATGCTCACTCAACCGACGATTCAGATCACTATTCCCATTCATATTGAAAATTGGAATGCCAATGATAATACCCTGCCTATATTGGCCCTTGGCATGGACTATGAAGATGATAAATACGAGTATATCTATACCATAAATATAGTAAACGATGAGCGACAGTTATTTTCCTTATTAGATGAACCTGATCAGGCTGTAATCGTTATAAAATACCAGGAAGGTTGATATATTGCAATATTAGAAACTGAGTTATCTTGTCGTCAAATTTTATGGTTAGTTTTGATGTCCTTTGTAGTTATACGAATTACATTTATAATTAACGGTAATCTTTCGATTTATTAGAAGTTTTACTTCGTTTAAAATACTCGCCGTAGCTACGGCTATGCCTGTGTTTTTAACCTCGTCAAACTTCAAATACTCTCGAAATCTTTTCCGTCATTATAAAATGTAATTCGTATTAATTAGAATAGACTGGGAGATTTACTCGGAATATCTGGTTAATCTTATGGCATTTGCCTATATTTTCAATACATTTATTGGGTGTAAATAAATGAAAATGTCAAAAAGCCTGTCATTGTTCTTGGTTACATCTTATCTTATTTTAGAGGCTTCCATATTTTTAGGAGGTCAGCCTAGGGAAGACCATTTTTTATCCTTTAATCATTTGCCGAAACAATGGGACGAAGCCTTGCCTTTGGGCAATGGAATGCTAGGTATTTTGGTTTATGAAAAAAATAAACATATTCGACTATCTTTAGACCGAGCTGATCTCTGGGATCTCCGTGAAGTAAAAGGATTGAAGGATCATAATTGGGCATGGGTTGTCGATCGTGTAAAATCCAATAATTATAAGGCGGTACAGCAATGGGGTGATCTACCCTATGATAGAGATCCCTATCCTACAAAGATTCCAGCCGCTGCTATTGAATTTGATAGCGAAGAATGGGGTAATGTTCTTCATGCTCAATTGGATATAAAATCTGCAATAGCCAAAGTAGAATGGGCCAATGGGGTAAAAATGGAAACTTTTGTCCATGCAACCGAGGCCATGGGTTGGTTTTCGTTCACGGGATTACCTAGTAAACCCAAACCCATCCTTTGTCCACCTGGATATACGAAATCTAATAATGATATAGCAGGAAATGCGCAGTCATTTCATGGACTTGAAAAATTGCATTACCCCAAAGGGGAAATAAAGGAGGATGATCATTCTATAATTTATCGACAAGAAGGAGCTGAAGGAATGTATTATATAGTGGCTGTTAGCTGGCAATATCAAGACCATAGTTTGACTGGTCTTTGGTCGATTTCAAGCCATTATCCCGATCTTGCAAAGAATCTTACTGCAACAGAAGTAGTGGAGGAGGGAATTACAAAATCTATAGATTATTTTCGTGAAAATCATCTTGATTATTGGGACAATTATTGGAGTCAATCGAGTATAGGTATACCCGATGATATCATCGAACGTCAGTATTATCTCGATATGTATAAATGGGCTTGTGTCGCTAGACCAGGTGCGCCAGCCATTACCCTACAAGCAGTTTGGACGGCTGATAATGGAAATCTCCCTCCATGGAAAGGGGATTTTCACCACGATCTCAATACTCAGCTCAGTTATTGGCCTGGTTATGTGAGCAATCATCTAGACCTGAGTCAGTCTTTTACCGATTGGTTATGGTCTATTAAGGAGCAATGTAAAGAATATAGTCAATGGTATTTTGGGACTACAGGGTTGAATGTGCCGGGAGTGTCTACTTTGATTGGTCAACCTATGGGAGGATGGATTCAGTATTCAATGTCGCCGACCGTGTCTGCATGGTTGGCACAGTATTTTTACTGGCAATGGAAATTCAGTGGCGACCGCTCTTTTTTGGAGCAACGGGCCTATCCTTATTTTCAGGAAGTGGCTAGGCATCTAGAGGAACTCACAAGTATGCGGAACGGATATCGGATGCTTCCACTGAGTTCAAGTCCCGAATACAATAACAATAGTAAAGAAGCTTGGTTTTCCAATTATAGCAACTACGATTTGGCTCTGGTTAAATATACTTTCCTCAAAGCCAGCGAACTGGCGCACAATGTTGGGGATCTTATGTCGGAAAACAAATATCGAAAAATATTAACAGAATTGCCAGATTGGGATTTAGATGATAAAGGAGGATTAACCATTGCTCCCGGTCATCCATATCAGGGTTCTCATCGGCATTTTTCACATTTACTGGCCATACATCCTCTCGCTATTATAGACATTGAAAATAATGATAGCCTAAGCAACGATTCATCTATTGTGGAAGCTTCAATTAGAAATTTGGAAACCGGCGGTTCGAGTCATTGGGTAGGTTATTCTTTTGCATGGATGGCCAATCTTTATGCGCGCACTTATCAAGGAGATAAAGCAGCTGCGGAATTGCGAAAATTTGCTAATAACTTTGTCTCTAGCAATAGTTTTCATTTAAATGGAGATCAAAATAATGGGGAATTTTCAAATTTTACCTATCGACCTTTTACCTTAGAAGGTAATTTTGCTTCAGCGGCAGGGGTACAAGAGATGTTGCTTCAAAGTCATCGCAGTTATATCGAAGTATTTCCCGCCATACCTTCCTCTTGGGATAAGGTGAGGTTTAGTGGATTGAGAGCCCAAGGCGGTATTGTTGTTTCAGCCACTAAACATAGAGATATGATAGAGGTCGTGCTCTCTTCTAATCAGCCAACTACATTTCATCTAAAAATAGGAAATAATAATCGACTCATAAATCTATTGGGAATATCAGATAATAATTCTAAATTCAAAAATGGCATTCTGGATATATCGATAAATGCCAATCAAAAAATTACTGTACAATATCAATTAGCCAATTTTTAAGTTATGAAAAATTATATCATTATTTTTCTCCTCTCTGTATTTTGCAAGGTCCTGATAGGTTCTCCTATTTTCACCAACAACACATCTTCAAGCATTGAATTATTAATGGAGTATCCCGGGACTAAATCCATTTGGCAAGGATTTGATCGCTATGATTTTGAGTTTCAAGGTAGAGATGCCCATATCATAGTCCCTTCGTCTGAGCGGGCTGATAAGGCTTGGGTATGGCGGGCTAGATTTCCAGAATGGCATACAGAAATGGATAGTATATTGCTTCATCGCGGATTTTATCGACTCTATATCAATACCGATAATCTCTACGGCAGCCCTAAGGCGATGGAAATTTGGGATTCATTTTATGAATATGTTTTGAATAGCTTTCATCTCAATGATAAAGTGGTGTTGGAAGGAGTCAGTAGAGGTGGACTTTTTGTATACAATTGGGCAAAAAGGCATCCTGAGAAGGTGACTTTTATTTATGCTGAAGCTCCCGTTTGTGATTTTACCAGCTGGCCTGGTGGCTTGGGTGCAGGTAAAGGAAGTATCAAAGACTGGGCACAACTAAAGGAAGCCTATGGTTTTGATTCGGATGCACAAGCTAAGGAATATTTGCATCAACCGATGGATGACTTGGAAGGATTGGCAGCTGCTAAAGTGCCTATCTTGCATATGATTGGTTTGGATGATAAAGTGGTGCCAGTTGAAGAAAATAGTTTCCCGTTGATTGATAAGTATACTCGATTGGGTGGTCCCGCTACCATTATTCCCTGTACGGAAGGTAAGTCTAGTTTAGAAGGCCATCATTTTGAAATTCAAAGTTCAGCCTTGGCTGCTGATATGATTATATTGCACGCAGATAAAAATCACCAACCACGTCTTTCTTCTGGGCCATATCACAATACTCGACGGGGACTGAAAAATAGTTTTATCAAATTTGAAAGGGAGAAAGTTGGGCGAGTTGCTTTTGTAGGTGGGTCAATAACCCAAGGGACGGGTTGGAGAGATAGTGTGATTCAAATGTTGGAAAGTAGATTTCCAGATACAGAGTTTGAATTTATATCTGCTGGTATTTCATCTATGGGTTCTACACCAGGCGCCTTTCGACTGGAGCGCGATGTATTGTCCAAAGGCAAAATCGATTTGTTGTTTGAAGAGGCTGCTGTCAATGACGATACCAATGGTCGTACGGATGAGGAACAGATGAGAGCCATGGAAGGTATCATCCGCCATGTCCAATCGAACAATCCGAGTGCAGATATCGTCCTAATGCATTTTGTAGATCCAGGAAAAATGGATGACTATCGAGCGGGAAAAGTACCTACAGTTATTCAAAATCATGAGAAGGTCGCTGCGCATTATCAAGTGTCCAGTATTAACCTCGCAAAGGAAGTGACGGATCGAATCGATGCTGGAGAATTTACATGGGAAGATGACTTTAAAAATCTACATCCATCTCCTTTTGGGCACAATATCTATGCGCGATCTTTTGAGCATTTTTTCAATACGGTTTGGTCGGGCTTTGTGGCTGACGACGATAAGATAATCAGCCACGAAATGCCTCTGGCTATGGATAAATACAATTACCAGAATGGAAGATTGATCGATGTTGATGAAGCCAAATGGGGCAAGGGATGGCAAAAAGTACCGCATTGGACACCAAGTGATGGCAAGGGGGTAAGAAAAAATTATACTGAAGTGCCAATGTTGGTTGGAGAATATCCAAGTGGGGTGTTAAAATTCAAATTTCAAGGTCCGGCCATCGGAATAGCGGTGGCTGCCGGTTCTGATGCAGGAATCATTGAATATTCTATCGACGGAGGACCTTGGCTAACACAAGATTTATATACCAAGTGGAGTGGAAGCTTACATCTTCCCTGGTATTATACACTGGCGGCCGATCTGGATAGTGGGTCACATAAAATACGAATTAAGATGAGTAGTGATCGCAATGAAGCGAGTACTGGCAATGTTTGCAGAATTCGATATCTCTATGTCAATCATCCATAAGCTGAGTTTTCCTAGTAGATGATGGTCAATTATTTTTTGATTAATTGAAGTTCTGCAACTACAGGTAAATGATCGGATGCGTATTTTTCATCAATCACCTTATTGGTATAAGAATTAACTAGATGGTCTGGTTTGAAAAATATAAAATCGATGGCCTTTTCTGGATTGTCTACTGGAATGGTTGGTTGACAATTGGGCAAACAACTTCGAGTAAAATATTGATCGAGCAAACTTATGGTTTCACTGTTTTCTTCAACATTAAAGTCACCGGCAATAAGGTGATTGCCCGGGATCTTGTCTAGACCTGTCAACATCATCTTGGTTTGAGCTAAATTGTTTTCTTTAAATTTGTAATCCAAGTGAATACTGCCAAAATAAATTTCATGACCAGCATAATTTACTTTAACTCCTGCATAAACCCTGTCTTCGGCGTTTAATCCCTCCATAGTAGGCAATGGAATGCGCAATGAATCCAGTATCGGCATTTTACTTAGTACGGCATTGCCATAATAGCCTCCACTATAGTCAAATGCTTTGGCAAAATAATACTCCATGCCGAGTTTGTCGGCCAAGGCTTTGGCTTGGTGTAAATCTTGGCCAGATCTTATGGTATGTACATCGACTTCTTGTAGGGCGACAAGATCTACATTTTGTTCTCTTATAACCTCGGCAATGGCATCAATATCTATAACATTTGGTTTGGAAGGAGGATTGGCGTGATGAATATTATAGGTCATCAATCGCAGGGAAGTAGTATTGTCATTGTTGTCATTGACAGATGAATCACTGTTTGATTTGGAGCAGCTTATTAAAGAAAATAAGACTAATATTAGGGAATATTTCCGAACGAAATGCACTAAAATTATCATGGTCGAATTTATATTTTGATACCGTGAATGTAGTGATTCGTCCGCAATATAAAAGGAATGTCAAGCCCAAAGTACAAAAGTTTATATATTGATAATATAACTTTGATATAAGGATGTCTAATGGTCCAATTATTTAATTTCGTTTGGACTTTTTAGGTGGTTTACATTCTTTGCAAAAATCACTTAAAGCGTTAATCTCATCCATTACTTCTAAGTGTAATGCCTTAAGTTTTACTTTGTCTTCCCCTATATTGGTTTCTTTACTGGCCAAAACATGTCTTTGATTGTATTGTCTATTCATCTCGTCGTATATGGGATGAAAAAAGTCGGTATTCGAAAATAGACCTTTGTTTTCAAACAATTTTTCTCTTAGTTTACGGGCATATAATTCGGCTAGATCAAAAGAAAAGCGAGAAAAATTGACCAATTGATCTGCCTTTTCTTCATCTGGTGATACGATGTAGGATTCACTAGGGTCAAATGTACAGTCGACTTTTGAATTAAAATTTTTAGTGAAAATAAATTCTGCACTGGTCATTTCAAATTCGAAGTTGATGCCGATGGCTGAATTAATGGTGTTTTGATTAACATCTCCAATTTTAGTTTTAGGCGATTGAAAGTCAGAAAACTGCAATTGGTATTCTCCATCCCAATCTATGATGTCTTGACCGATAGATGCTTGTAGCGATAAACAGAGAAGGATAACTAATAAATTTTTCATTTAAAATCTGTTATAAAATTCATTGAATAGGGCTATTGTCAGCCTAGGCTCGCCCTTAAATCAGCCAGAGGCTTAAGATATAGAAATATCTTTATTTCCCCTAATGACTGGGCATATGTTTTCTTGTCCTTTATCTTTATTGATTGGATGACAACTATCTTGAACTTTTGGTTTAGGTTAAGAAGTCAAATGATTAAGTATTGTTTCCATCATTAAGATGGGTTTCGATCCCATGTCGGAGACTATTTATTCTCAAAATCATGCACGGCATACAGTTTTTTCATTTGACTTAAAACCACAGAATGAGGGCTGAATTTCATGATGAGTTTCAAAAAGAATTGCCCTGTAGTGCTATGGGCCATTTTTCCGAACCGCCATGAATTATTGACTATATAATCTACTTTTTTACGTCGTAGGGTTTCAAATTTTTCGAAAGCTCGCTTGGGGGTTTTATTTTGATTTAAGACATTGCTCATGCAATAACTATCTTCTATTCCTTGTCCTGCGCCTTGCCCCATATTGGGAGTCATCGCATGGGCAGCATCGCCGAGTAAGCAAACGGATCCGAGATGCCATGTCGGAAGTCTTTTAAGGTCAAATAAGTCTCCTCTGATTATTTGGGTCGAGGCTGTGTGTTCTATAATTTGGTTGACAATTGGTGCAAAGTCTTTAAACTGGTTTTGTAAATCACTCTTCACATAGTTGGGGTCTAATGAAATATCAACGGAGGAGTTGAGTACTGCAAACCAATAGGTTTTTTCAGCGCTTACCTGGGTTATTCCAAATCGCTTGCCAGGGCCCCATGATTCTCTACCCACATGTCTCAAGTCTGGAGGCAGTGGTATGGGTGAAATGCCCCGCCAACATACTTGTTGAGAATCCCGCAATGAGGCGGTAGGGAAGAGTTGTTGTCTCACTTTGGAATGAATGCCATCGGCGCCTAACAATACATCTGCTGTATAGGTAGAATCTTGAAATTTGATTTCTATTGTACCATTATTGGAGGAATGGCTGGAATAGGTATGACCTAGGTGAACTGTTTCTGGAGGTAAAGCATTATAAAGTATTTGTTGCAATCTTCCTCTATGGATTCCAATAATTTGATTGCTTACATCATTATTTATGCCGTTTTCAAAATCTTTTAAAGGATGGAGATCTTGGTCGGTTATTTCCATTCGATGAAGGATGATGCCATGTTCTCTAATGGTATTGCCTAAATGTAATCTATCTAGGATTTTCATAGCATTGGGTTGAAGCATAATGCCAGCACCTACTTCTTTGAGTTCTTCACTTTGTTCAAATATCTCAGCAGGGATACCTAGTTTACGCAATGCAATGGCTGTTGTTAATCCGGTAATACCGCCTCCGATGATGGCTATTTTCATTTGATTAATTTTTATACGAAATACATTTATAATTTATAAGCTCACCCACCCACGACACGGGGGCTTTCCCACCCGAAACACGGAGGTTTCGTTTCCCTCGCCAAAGGTCGATTTACGACCTTTGATTGCTCAAAGAGCAATTTTGTTCAGTCATAGCCTCGTTAAACGGCCAACCCTCCCGTGAGACTGAGCTCACGGCTCCCTCGCTGAAAGTCGATTTACGACTTTCAATGCTACGCATCCTGCTCAGTTGTCTCGGAATCTTTTCCGTCATTATAAAATGTAATTCGTATTAGTTGTTTCACTTGAATATTATCCTAGTTATTTAAGTATACGAAATGAATTTTATTTTTACGGTTAAAATGACCGTAAATAATGTGAACCATCATTGATCCCTAGTGATTTGATGACTAAAGTCTATTTTTAATGTTTTTTCACTGCAGAAGTCAATTATAAATTCATTTTGTATTAAAAGGTTGAAATAGGTTTTTAGCTTCATCACTTCGACGTGTTATCTTTTGTGTTGATGTATCCAATAGTTTTCAATGTCTTCTAGGCTCATGCCCTTGGTTTCTGGAATCATCTTGTAAAAGAAGAAAATAGCGACTAGGCAAGAAGCCGCAAAAGTAAAGAAGCCAGTACTCATACCTACTTGCGATACGTAGTATGGAAATAAAAAGGCCGCGCCAAAATTGCTTGCCCAATTGGCGAAGGTAGCCAATGACATAGCCTGACCTCGAATGTGATTGGGATAAATTTCTCCTAAGAGTACCCAGATGACAGCATTGATGGACAAGGCCAAACTGGCAATATAAATGCAGAGTAGTACAACGATGAGGATTCCTGAAGATTCTGTACTTGTAAAAAGCCAGCCAATGCCACAAAGAGATAAAAATACAGCAGTCATCCCTCCAATGAGTAGGGGTTTGCGTCCCCATTTGTCGATTTTCCACAATGCTATGGCCGTAAATATCAAATTGATAATGCCGATTAAAACCTGAAATTGAACTGCACTGTCCAATTCAAATCCCGCATTTTCCAATATGGTAGGTCCGTAATAAATCACAATATTGACCCCAGTAAATTGTCCGAATATGGATAAGCCAAGGCCAACTAACAAGGCTTTGCGCCATTGAGGGTGAAGTATGGATGATTTAGACTGGTTTTGCTGGTGTTTTTTATCCTCTATAGGAGCAATCAATTCGGTATTTAATTTTTTAAATAGGATTTGCGCTTGTTCGACAAATCCATTGTTGAGTAGCCAACGCGGACTTTCTGGAATCCACAATAGTAGAAGGAAGAATAGACCACTTGGGATGGTTTCTACTAAGAACATTGATCTCCAAATTTCGATATTGATGATTTTTTTCCAAAAGGAATGATGGCTAGTGGCTATACCAGGTTGGGCGTCGGCAAGGAGAAGGTAATTGGAAAAATAAGCCAACATAATACCCAATACAATGGACATTTGGTATAATGCCACGAGGCGACCCCTGATATGTGGTGGGGAAATTTCTGAAATATACATGGGTGATAATACCGAAGCCATACCTACTCCTAGTCCTCCGATAATTCGAGCCGCAATGAGAAAGGTGAAATTGGGAGGAATGGCTGAAAGTAGGGCAGAAACAAAAAACAATGCCGCAGCTATCAACAATATAGGCTTTCTACCGTGTCGATCACTGAGGCCGCCAGCCATAAAGGCTCCAATGATGGCTCCAATTAGGGCCGCACTTCCAAACCAGCCTACCTGTATTTGATTTAGGTTATATTGTTGTTCTACCATGGCAAAGGTGCCTGAAATAACGGCAGTGTCAAATCCGAATAAAATACCACCTAGGGAAGCTACAAAGCAAATTTGCCATAAATATCTAGGTAGAGTTGAAGATCGACTATTCATTTTCTATTTTTTCTAATAGGGTAAATATTTGATATAGGCCTCGTGGAACATGAAAACACCCCTTCCATTTCCCTCCTTTAAGGGGGAGTAATACTTCTCCGCGACGATTGAGATAGCCAAACCATTCTCCATGTTGAGGATCCGGGAAATGGTTTTGAGAATAGTTGTGTAGTTTTAGAAAATGATTCCGCATTTCGGGATGGCCGGATAATTGATATCCTTTTAAACTAGCCACCATAGCTTCCAAGTGAACCCACCACAGTTTTTGGTCCCATTCTAATTGTTGTGGAGGTCTGCCTAAGATGTCTAGAAAATAATACAAACCTCCGTACTTATTATCCCAACCCAATTCTAGGGTTTTCAAACTAATGGAAACGGTTTGTTGTATTAAATTGGAGTTTTTCCTTCTTTGACCGATGTCCATCATAAACCACATGGCTTCTAATACATGGCCTGGATTAAATAGCCGCCCTTCAAAACTATCTGAAAAATCTCCAGTATCGGTTACATTTTCAATAATGGTTTGAAATTTGGGTTTATAAAATACCTCCATTACTTCGTGGACAGCATGGTCTAAAGTTTTTTCCACCAAGTCAGGATCCAATACGGATTCCATTTCTAATACGAGATTGCTTAAAATCATGGGCAGGGCAAAGCTCTTTAAATTCCGTGTATTGGGGTAGATTTTCGAATAAATGCCTTTGGGATTATTCTGGCGTATAAGTATGTTGTTGAAGGTTTGTTGTGCTATGTCGCTGTATTCTTGATCTCCAGTGGCCGAGTAGAGTTGACTAAAGGCCATAGCGGCGAAACAGTCAGAGAATATATTGTAGGGTTGGGTTAAGGGCTGGCCTTGACGATTGAGGGAAAAGTACCAATTGCCTTTTGGGTCTCTGCCATTTTGAATTAAAAACTGAGCGCCGTGTAGGGCAGTAGACAACCATTCTTCACGAGCTTCGTAGTCATTGTATAGCTTAGCAAAAGTCCATACTTGGCGACACTGCAGCCAGATAAATTTGTCGGTATCGAACACTTCACCATCTGTATCTAGGCAGGTAAAATATCCACCATGTGCGCGATCTATGGAGTGCTCTAACCAGAATGGTAAGACGTTATCGAATAATTGATTTTTATATAAAATCTTAAGGTCGGTAAGGGATTGTTCTGTTGTCGACATATTGAATAAAGGTTTAGATTAATCGTTTAACATTTGTTTTTTCAAGTCGGGATAATGCTGGGCAATATCCGAATTTTGAGTGAGATCCCAAATGGATGTTTTTAATTCGCGCAAGGCCATGATGCTGGTAATCCAACCCTGGGTCCATCCCGTTTCTATAGCCCAGGCTCCCCAACCGTGGTCAGCGTTTGAGCCCCAATGTTCGAATCTTTCAAAATCAAAGGCTCTCATCCAACCTCCATCGAGTTCGGGATGATGGGGAGATCTAACTTGGGCACGACATAGAAAATCTGCCAATCGATCCGTAGCATCTATAATATTTGAATCATTGGTGGTATAGGCTGCTTCATGGAGACCGAGGAAGGCAAAATTTGTAGTGTATAATAGGTCACTGACAGGGTCTCCATTTCTCGCTATAAGGGAAGCTTCATTGGTTCCATAGTCGTCATTGGATTGTGGGGGTGGATACTTACCCATTTTTAATTCGCCTAATTCTTCTCGAATTGCACCACAAGAGTCTTGCAGTTTGAGGAAGTCATTGACTACACGGAGCAACATTTTTTTGTTTTCATCGGTATTTTCTACTCTGACCAACCATGCCAAAGGGAGGATGATTCTTGCTCGTTCTTGCGCCAAACCATTGGTCCAAGTCCAACCGTGGGGATATTTTTCCATCATTGTCAGAATACCTCGTTTGGCCGTTTGGAGGAAAATCTCATCTCCAGTTTTGTCATAAGCCCAAAGGTAGCAAGCCCAAAGATAGGCTTCAAAATGTGGAGAGTAGTTTTCAATTTCTCGATCGCGATAATATTGCCAACCATTGATTCCTAAGTCTCCTTCATTGATGCGGCTTCCTCTAAATCCCTTCTTCCCAGTAGTGCGAAGGCAGGCTAGAATAGATTTCATTAGCAATTCGTCCCATTCATTGTTTTGCGTAAGTGCGGCAGAGGTGATGGCAGCCAAAATAAACCGTGCATTGTCGTCTCCATAGCTGGCTTTAAACCAAGCATAGTTGCTTATCCCCCATGGAAGGAGGCCATAGGCACCATGTTGAGGATCGGCATATCCTTTGGTGATGGCTGAAGAATGGAATAAATAATAATCGAGCAAATTTTTCGATGTCGACAAATATTCGGCATTGTCAAGTAGTTGTCCCGCCGAAGCAAAAGCCATAGCAGTTTCGCTTACACAATCACCGCGAATGGCAATGCCAATGGGTTGACTACCGGATTCATCTATGGAGGAAAAAATACATTCAAATACTCCTTTTGATCCATCTCCGTATGGAATATTTTCATTCCAAGAAAGATGTTGACTTTTGTTGTCCCATATTTTTTGCAATTTTTCATCATAATTATCCGGTACTAGCATACGGGCTTCTCTGTACCAGTTGATGGCCCGTTGTACACTGTTGAGCGCTACATCTTGGGGTAAAACTTTTTCTTTGCGAAAGGATGGTGCGACAGTAGCTGTCCACTCTAGAGGGGAAATTGATGCATTTGGCAATAAATGACTAAGTATTGAGTGCCAGATTTTGGCCCATTCTCGCTGAGGAGCATATCTGCCGGATATAAATTGGCTCAAATTGGTAGTAGATATATAGACAGGAAGGTCTTCCCATTGAAATAAAAGAGGATGATTTTCTTCTGGTAAGCCGTATATAGCATGATCAAATCCGGCTACTTTTGCAGCTACAATAAGAGGTCGTTCGGCATTTACAGGAATAAAATGTAGGCCGTTAAGACTTAAAATCTGCAGACTATCTGCTGATTTTATGAAATTTCCATCGCGGATAATGGCGCGTTGATTTCCGGCTTTTACGGTTGAATCCAAGGTTAGGTCTGGTATAATGGAGGGAAATTCAATAAAGGCTCTTATGTTTCTATTTTTAAGCTTAGTATAAAAATCTTGATTCAAGACTTCTCTTTGGTCTGGATAGGCCGTCGACAAGATGATTAAAGCCTCATTTTCTTTTGCCTGATCTAGGGCTTCGATTGGGCTATTATATATTTTGTAATTTATTTGTTCTTGATCTTTAAGGATTTGAGTTAGGTCGTTGTTAGGGTTTCCAGAAATATGTAAAATGTTTTCCTGCTGACAAGAAATCATTGTTGTTATAAATGTTAAAAAGAGGGAGAGTTGAAATGAGTTTTTTTTCATGATTAAAATTTATTGGACATATGAGTAATATATGAAATATTATTGAGTGTTAGACAGTTGCGTCGAATTTCATCTAGGTGGTGGCAAGAGGGAGTTGTTTACTTAATTCGTTTGTTTATGTTTTTATTAAAATGTAATTTAATTGTTACAAAATATAAATTTTATCTCGAATTAAATGTGAAAGTTTGTTTATTTTTGTACTTTTGTATTTAAAATTATGTCAAAAAAACAAATATAAATAATTATATATTTTAAATGACATAAAAATATTAACTCGATTACATATATTTATCTCGTCGATTTATAAATGTGTATACATTAGGGTTATTTTTAATGCGTTGTAGCTTAAATTGATTCTTTGTGTAGGACTAGTAGTAAATCTTTGATTTAGGCATATGCCTTCGATTCGCCCCAAAAAATAATTTAGAAATTTTAAAAATTGAATTATGCTTAATAAAGTATGGTACAGACTTTCTATGTTTATTATTTGGGCGAAGGAAACAGCAAGACATGTAAAGCTTTCTGTATTGAATTTATCCTATGAGAAATTCCTGATTTATACCCTATTTTTACTTCTTTCAGGACAGACAAGTGCACAAAGCCCACATCCGGTTTTGGATTGGTCGACTTATTTTGGAGGTACTACAGGGAATAGGGGCTTACATTACGTCGTAGGAGATGATGGATCTACCTATTTTGGATCAGTAGTGGTGTCGGGAGGATGGGATGGAGATGCGAATTATGGTGATGGAGGTACAGTGACTACGCCAGATGCATGGCAAACCG
The DNA here is from genome assembly GCF_021729155.1 of Membranihabitans marinus. Lineage (GTDB taxonomy): Bacteria > Bacteroidota > Bacteroidia > Chitinophagales > Saprospiraceae > Membranihabitans > Membranihabitans marinus. The sequence goes on from NZ_JAJQYA010000001.1 coordinate 372,926, forward strand.
ACTTTGGTACAGCCAATAATCCTTTCTCTAATAGTCTTATAGGTAAGTTTTCACCGGATGGTGAACTTGAATATTCATCATATTTGAGGACGAATCATTCGGACCAGGTTATAGCTATTGGACAAGATGATGATTATGTGTATTATCTATGTAATATATATTCAGCAAAAAATGAGCCGTCTAACCCTATTACAGTGCAGACTACAGCCAATAATTTTGGATTGGCTTCACGAAACAATTCATTATTTTGCTATTTAGCTAAGGTGGAGAAATCGACAATGACACCGGTATTGGTCACTGAATTGCCAGGTTCAGAGCATGGTTTTTTAGGATCGGGTTCATATATATATAGTCCCAGAGATGAAAATATCGGAATTGTAGCCGAAGATGGCTATGCCTATATTACAAATACAAGGTTAAAGTACGGCAATTCCAATAAAGATTCATGGGGTTATGTGATTAAACCAGATAATACCGGGGTATTGTTACCCGGACTCGATAATGCGGGAAAACCCAACTTAGGTATTGAAATAGGACGGCAAATGATTGCTGAGAATGGCGATTTAATACTGTTAGGTGCAGCCAAAGGGAACAGTGGCGATTTTTTGACGACTGACGGTACCGATTTTGCTGGACCGAATAATACATATGATATGTTTTTAAGACGATATGACCGAAATGGGAATCTCGTTTTTTCAACTCTCTTTGGTGGAAGTAATTCCGAAAAAACACGTATGGCCGAAACTTACCGGTCTGTAATGAATCTAGTAGAATTGCCCAATGGGAATATTGTCGTTTCGGGAATGACGCTTTCTAATGATATAGTCTATTCTGATGGAACAATTGATGATGACACCCGAGATGATATTTTTATGGTGACCTACGATGGTCAAGGTCAAAAGTTGTGGACAAAAGCCTATATATTTTCTAATGTTTATACGCGCTATCTTACGCTTGAACCTCATCCTGATGGAGAAAGTGTAATCGTATATTCTGTTATTTTTCAAGGTTCTGATAATGATTTTGAAATAACTGCAGATGCCATTCAACCAGACCCAGGAGACAGATTTGATCTTTATATTGCATTTGTAGATGGCAGTACAGGCAATACAAATTATGGAACCTATTGGGGGGGGGATAGCCAAGATTATCCGAGTGACTGGGCTTATCGTCGAAGTATCGTCGTCGATGGGAACGACATCTTGTTTACTGGATATTCACACTCTACGGATCTTATTACCACACCTGGAGCAACCAGAGAAGAGGATGGAATTTATTTGATATTAAATAGTGACGGTAGTCTGAAGACTTCAGCCGTCATCGATGTGAATCCAATTGAAGTGGTAATAGATGGTGATTATATCTATGTTTTTGGGGATAATTATTATGCTTTTAATACATCATCGGTGAACGCTATGCAACCGATGGCGATATCTAATGGTGATCCTACACGGATTGTCAAAATATGTAGAAAAACCGGTAAAGTAGTCTACAAGACTTATTTGGGGGGTAGGAATAGTTGGGATGCTTGGTTAGATGAATTTGATAAATATTGGCTTGATGGGGAACGGTTTAAGACCAACCCTAGATTTATCGATGGGAAACTATATGTCGGATCTTCAATAGGGGATCCTGAAGAATACCCTACGACTACAGATGCTCATCAACCCATCTATACCCCTGATGCTGCACTTTATAAAAATTTCTCTGACCTCACGTTTTTTTCATTTGATCTGGAAAAGGAAGTAAATTGGTTGGATAATACATTATCTCCGACCGAACAATCGACTTGTATTAATGGTTTAATTGGTCCGATTACTGGAAATAGGGTGATTGTAGATCCCGATGAACTACCTGATATTTACAGGGATGGTATTGAAACCTATCCAGAACAGAAGGCCACTTATCAATGGCAGCAAGCTGATTCTCCTGGAGGACCTTGGGAGGATATCAATGGAGCCATACTACAGGATTATCATCCTAGTAAAGCGGGTTCAGTAGATATCTTTTTCCGTCGAATAGCCCTCGATCCCAATAATTGCTCTCCCCATGATACCATATCTATCTCTAATGTACACAGTGTAATTATAAATAATGATGTAGCACCAGTAGCAGATGCAGGATTGGCGGCCACCATATGTATGGGACAGACTTGGCAATTGGGAGGTGTTCCAGCAGCCACTGGTGGTGTACCGCCTTATACTTATCATTGGACTCCAGAAAGTGGTTTAATGAATTTAGCAGATACTAATATTGCTAGACCAGTGGTCCAGCCTGATTTATACTCTATCTATACCTTAGAGGTGACTGATGCTGCAGGTTGTCAAGACCTAGATCAAGTACCGATTAAAGTGTGGTCATACGATGCAGGACCAGATAAATACCTCTGTGGAGATGAGTACGGTGTGAGAATTGGGACTTTTCGTCCAGCTGGAGAAGATGGGATAGTCTATGATTGGTCAGTAGTTTCTGGGGATTTTGGAAGTTTGAGTTGTACCGATTGTGATCGTCCGATTGCCTCGCCGAATACCAATACCGTATATGAAGTGGAGGTGACTTTTCCATCAGATGCTGGTGGAACTTGTTCGTTTACTGATCAAGTAATAGTTAATGTGGTAAATGAGCCAATAACTGATTTTGCAGGACCTGATATGGCTACTTGTTTAAATAATTTTATTTCCATTCATGAAAATTATGATACCATTACCATAGGAAATCCTAGTTTGCCTACTACTCCGGGATATAAATATCAATGGACTCCACTCAATGGTTATATTGACTTAAGTGAACAAAATGATCCCACCTTAACATTTTCTAATCGCAATTTTTTTCCAGATAATCATGAGGTGACATATACCCTAACCATGCTCACTCCTGAGGGCTGTGAGTTTAAGGATGAAGTAACCGTTTATACTCTAAAAGCTGATATGGGACCGGATCGATGTGCGACCAAGGTTATTGGGGATCAATTCAATTCCGATCCATATCAAGGGAATGCCTTATATACTTATAATATCTTGGAAGGGGACGGGCGACTGGATATCGATGGGGATTGTATGGGTGATGATATCAATGGTACAATTTCAGGGCCCAATCTCACTTCGGTACGTGTGCTGGAAAATGAGATGGCTGCTGAAGGATCTTCTAATCTTGTAGAGCAAATAATAGAATATAAGGGTTTTGTCTGTAAAGATACAGTTCGTATTGAAATGTGTGAGGTTGGTGGTTGTGACTTTGATATTGCCAGTGATGATAACAACTGTCTTGTGGCTGGGCCCAATGATACTTTGACCCTTATTCCAGTGACTGGAGGACTACCTTGGCCCGATAATTCTGAGTGGACATTTGAGTGGACCAATTCAGATGGAGATATACTATCGACGGAATATTCATTGAAGGTCGTCGACGCGAATGAGGAATGGTATTTTCTGAAAATAACTGCTTTTTCAGCTTTTGATTTTGACGATGCTTGTTCTGATGTTGAAGGAGGCAGACCTCCTGAATATGTCACTTGTATCGATAGTATCAAGATCAATGAATTAGGTAGTGGTCTTCCCACGGTAAACTTACAAGATTATAATATTTGTAGGGGCGATTCGGTATTTATTGGAGACCCTTTGTCTGCATTTAATTTTGAATGGAGTGGAGTCAGTGAATCGGGCATAGTGACAGATAACAATCCCCGAGTCAGTCCTAGTGAGACAACCGAATATACCGTCATAGTTCATGATGAAATGACGGGATGCTTTATTACCGATACAGTGGAAGTTGCGGTCAATCACGTAGAAGCCAATGCCGGTAAAACTCCTAGATTCATATGTGAGGGAGCGGTGATTCAATTGGGTGAAGATGAGGCCGTCGAGGGATGGTCTTATCAGTGGCAACCCACGGTTGCTCCTTGGCGACAGGCTCCTCCCAATACTACTATGCCAGCTTCTATGGGTGATACTTTAGCTCAACCTTATGTGTTGATAGCTGCACCTTTGACCTTTTATCTAGAGGTAACCGATGATGAATCTGGCTGTGTAGATAGAGATACCTTACAGGTCAATTTATCGAGAGCACCAAAGGTTGAAGCTCGGGATCCAGGTGTTATCTGTTTAGGTGATGATGTATTAATAGGAACCATAGAAAACAACCCAGACTATAACTATGAATGGTTTCCGACTACAGGATTGGATTGCAGTACTTGTTCTGAAGCTTCTGCATCGCCTGCGGTAACCACGGATTATGTATTGACGGTTCGATATAATAACCCTGCATGTCATGCCGACACCATACTATCCATACAAGTAGAAGTAAATGAGGCAGATATAACTATGGCAGGGAATCAAACCTTCTGTCCCAGTGCCGGTGCGTTAAATCTACTGGGGCCTGGAGCTAATACGAATCAAGGAAACGCCATAACCGCATATTCATGGACTCCTACACTTAATATGGATAATCCAAATATTGCCTCACCAACTGTAGATCCAGCACCTATAAACCAGACTACATACACAGTTAATATTACCGATATCAATGGTTGTAAGGCACAAGGTATGATAACCTATTCCCCTACTCTACGGGCCAGTGCAGGAAGTGATAAAGAACTGTGCTTAGGAGAAAGGGTGACTATTGGTAGTGCAAGTAATACTGGCAGCATATCCTGGACTGGTCTTAGTGGTGCACCATTGGCTGCATTGAGTAGTACAAATCAGCCCTTTGTGGAATTCGATTCTGAGATTTCTGGTGCGGGTACTTTTAACTATCAAGTTACCATAAATTCAGGTGGCTGTACAAGTTCAGACATTATTACCATTGAGGTAACCGGTATCGATCCACTTCCACCATTGGAATCTATAACTCTGTGTAGGAATAGTTGTGGCGTCATCGGATTTGAAAATACTGAACCCAATCAAGCTTTTTATTGGAATCCCACCGTTGGTTTAGATAATATTTTCGGATCGATGACAGGGGTATGTGTGGACTCGGTATCGAGAACTTATACATTGATCAAGGAAGATGAATTGACTGGTTGTGTTACCAGTACGGAAGTTAGTGTCGAAGTGTCAGACTTGGAAGCACCTGAAGCCGTATTACCAGATATTTCGGCTTGTTTTGGTCAAATTATAGATTTGGAACCCTATATTATCGGGGAGACCGGAAATGAAACCTATGATTGGTCTCCGAGTACGGGTTTGAGCAATCCCTTCATCAAAAACCCTATATTAAATACCAACGATGTAGGTATGGGTGTTTACACCTATGAACTGACGGTGACAGATGAACATGGTTGTACCAGAAGCACAGCGATAGATATCGTAATTTCTGACGATGGATGTTGTACTCCACCAGTGATCAATACTATTGTCAATGATGCTGAATGCGGTCTCGATAATGGTTTGGCTTCTATAGTATTGCCTATGGATCCGAGTAATTATATTATTGAATGGGCAACTACGGAAGGCGATCTCAGTCTAGATCACACCCAACGCAGTAATATTGGATTGGGCAGCTATCGAGTAAAAGTAGTGGAAACAGCCTATAGTGAATTCGCTGCATGTTATGCTGAAGAATTATTGGTCGTCGGTACCAATGCAGAGAATCCAGTGGTGAGTCAATTGGTCAATATTGCAGCAAATTGTAGTGAGGGTACTTTAGGTATGGTAGAACTGAGTCCAAGACATTATAATTACCGATGGAGTGACGGTGGTACTGGCTACTTAAGAAATGATTTAGAGCCTGGATGCTACGTTGTAGAGATGAATGCTGTGGGTCAATCTTGTAGTGATTTGTTCGAAGTGTGTGTGAAGTCTAGTGATGAGGGTTTGGCTGTAAATGTGACTACCGAGAATCCTACTTGCGGCAGTGACAATGGAAGTATATTTTTTGAGCCAATAGGCGGACAAGCTCCCTATTTTATAGAGTGGAGTGACGGAAGTATAGATGTTTTTAGAGATAATTTACCCGTAGGGGTGTATGATGTAACAGTTACAGATGCTACAGGTTGTAGTAAGGATACAATGATCCTATTGACTAATGCTATGAATAGCAATTATGATATTACGGTCGAAACAAGAGATCCATTGTGTGCAGGCGAAAATACGGGGCGCATCATTGTTGATCTCGTCAATGGCGCATCGACCCCTCCGCATCAAATAATGATTTTGAATAATTACGGTCTTACTCTCTCAATGAATGATACCTTAGATGGATTACTGCCTGGGGATTACACTGTAGTAATAGTCAATGGATCAGGGTGTTGGGTAGAGTCGGAAGTGGTCAGATTAAATGATCCTCCAACCATGCACTTGGATATAGATAGAATAGAGGCCGCCGACTGTAATGATGAATATGGTAGTATAGAATTACATGTAAATGGAGGGAGTCCCAGCTATACTTATTTATGGGGTCCAGATGGACAAACAACACAAAACCTTATTGGTGTAGAATCTGGAACTTATACTATTTCAGTTACCGATGCCAATGGTTGTATATTATCCAGTCAACAAACCATTGGATCGGAAGAAGATTGTTGCCCTCGGATAGGGATTCAGTCCAGTGTGGTAGTGGATAGTGAATGTGGTATGTCTACGGGAACAGCAGCTGTTGTACCTACCGGTAGTCCTTCTGGCTATACCTTTAATTGGTACAACTCCAATGATATGGAGATATCTACCGATAGTTTGATTACTGGTTTACTGCCTGGGGCCTATCGTGTTGTCGTCAGAGCCGATGTTCCTGCCTGTACCGATAGCGTAGAGTACGTTCTCACTGTAGGAAGTTTACAAGGTCCTCGAATCAGTATTTCTTCTGTCACCGATGCTACTTGTATGGATGCAGATGGAAGTGCGACTGTAATGGTAGATGAGGGGGTCGGTCCATATAATTATTTATGGAGCAACGGACAGACAGGTAATACATTGACCAATGTGGTTGCAGGTATATATTCTGTTGTAGTTACCGATGCCAATGGTTGTACTGAAACAGAGGTGGTAACTATCGGAGAAAGTTCAGGAGATTTATCTGTAAGTATCATAGGTAGTGATGCGGCTTGTAATGGATCCAATGGGTCGACAACGGTCAATGTCAGTGGAGGTACAGCTCCCTTTACTTATTTATGGAATACAGGTTCGACGAGTAAAAATCTAATTAATTTGGTAGCCGGTTATTATGAGGTATTGGTGACCGATGCCAATGGATGTTCAACCCTAGCCTCGGTAGCGATCGGCAATCAGGGTGGGCCGGAATTGACCGCTACAGTGAATTCAGATGTACTGTGTATAGGAGATGCGAGTGGCATTATACATTTGTCCAGCAGTACTCCAGGCACATTATTGGCATTAAGTGATGATCAAGGTTTGATCGTAGGTACAGGTCCAGTTATAGAGAATTTATGGGCGGGAACTTACCATGCTACTGCATACACAGAATTGGGTTGTAGAACAGTAACCATAATAGAAATAGCCGAGCCTGCAGAAGTCTTGGATTTGGAAATTACCAGTATTGAATTGCCTATATGTGATATGAATAATCCCGGTGGCGTATTGGGTATCGATGTAATGGGAGGCAGCCCTAACTATAGTTATAATTGGAGCAATGGTGGATCGAGTAAAGATTTAATCAATATAACAGGTGGTGCTTATAGTGTTATGGTGACTGATGCCAATGGATGTGTAGTAGCGGAAGGCTATGAATTAGAGCTAGATCCCAATTGTTCTACTGATATTCAATTTGAAAAGGAATTGGCTGGATTAACACCAACGGGGACTGTTAATGAGTTTTTATTGGAATACAATCTAATTGCTAGAAACGATGATGTAACCCAAGGTTACTACAGCTTATATGACAGCATTGCTTTTGCCGATGGTGTGAGTGTAGTCGGGAGTCCAAGTATTACCTATTTGGGTGGTGATGGTTTGTCGGGAATGATTAATACAATGTACGATGGTGTATCCGATGAGTTGATTGTGATGAACGATACCGTTGGTCCAGGTATGGTGGATACTTTTAGGGTTTCCTATATTTTGCAAATGGACTATTCAGTGATTTCCCCAGCATTAGCAGATTGTGATCCATCTAATAATGCGGGCAATACAGGATTGACCAACGTGGCCAGTCTAGTCTCTCCTATCGATGAAATATTGGATAGTGTTTGCGTGCCTATCCCACTGCCAGGAGTAAGATTGACGAAAGAAATATTAACCGATGCTATGCCTACAGGTAATGGCTATGAGTATACTACGACTTATGTGATTTTAGTAGAAGATACAACGGGTTTAAGGGTGTTCTATGATTTAAGCGATACCATAATGTTTGGTTTAGGTGCCAATTTTGAAAGTGCTGTTATAACTTATGGGGGAAGTAATGGATTACAGACCAGTTTAGTTACCGCAAGTACTACAGATACAGCCTACCAGATAGTGGATGATGAAGCCGTTGAAAATTTTGAAGTGGATAGCTTTTATGTAGAAGTGACCTTTACTGTTGATCACAGTGTATTGACATCTGAAAGTGCCGACTGTGATTATACCAACGATGGAGGGGGGAATAGTGGTCTGACCAATGTAGCCGTCATCAACGATGGTGTCCCCGTGGCTAGAGATACTGTTTGTCAACCGATTCCGAAACCCGGATTGATGATGACAAAAGAAGTATTGGTAAATGCTATGCCTACAGGAAATGTCAATGAATATACTACCACTTATGTTATCCGTGTAGAAGATACTACTGGTTACAGAGCCTACTACGACTTAAGCGATACGATTAAATATGGCTTGGGAGCAGAATTTGTCAGTGCCACAGTTTCCTATGGAGGTGCTGATGGATTGCAGACCGGATTAGTTACAGCCAATCCAGTAGATACGGCCTATCAGATCGTAGATGATGAATATATAGAAAATTTTGGAGTAGATAGCTTCTATGTAGAAGTAGTCTTTACTATCGACCCCAACACATTGACAGCGGAAAGTGCGGACTGTGATTATAGCAATGATGGAGGGGGGAATAGTGGTTTGACCAACGTTGCTGTTATCAACGATGGAGTACCGATAGCTAGGGATTCCACTTGTCAGCCCATTCCAATGCCAGGAGTATTGATGACGAAGGATGTATTGGTAAACGCTATGCCTACAGGCAATGTCAATGAATTTACCACCACTTATGTCATCCGTGTGGAAGATACTACTGGCACTAGATCTTATTATGATTTAAGTGATACGATAAAATATGGGTTAGGAGCTGACTTCGTCAGTGCAGTGGTTACCTATGGTGGAGATGATAATTTACAGACTAGTATATTAAATGCAAATCCAACCGATACGGCCTACCAGATCGTAGATGATGAATATATAGAAAACTTTGGAGTAGATAGCTTCTATGTAGAAGTAGTCTTTACCATAGATCCCAATACATTGACAGCGGAAAGTGCGGACTGTGACTATAGTAATGATGGAGGGGGGAATAGTGGACTGACCAACGTAGCCGTCATCAACGATGGAGTACCTGTTTCAAGGGATTCTACTTGCCAACCCATTCCAATGCCAGGAGTATTGATGACTAAAGAGGTGTTGGTCAATGCCATGCCTACTGGTAATGTCAATGAATTTACCACCACCTATGTCATCCGTGTGGAAGATACAACCGGTACTAGATCTTATTACGACTTAAGTGATACGATTAAATACGGTTTAGGAGCCGATTTTGTCAGTGCAGTGGTTACCTACGGCGGACCAGATGGATTGCAGACTGGTATTGTTACGGCTAATCCAATGGATACGGCCTATCAGATTGTAGATGATGAGTTTATTGAGAACTTTGGCGTGGATAGCTTCTATGTAGAGGTAGTCTTTATCATAGATCCCAATACATTGACAGCGGAAAGTGCGGACTGTGACTATAGTAATGATGGAGGGGGTAATAGTGGACTGACCAACGTAGCCGTCATCAACGATGGAGTACCTGTTTCAAGGGATTCTACTTGTCAACCCATCCCAATGCCAGGAGTATTGATGACGAAGGAAGTATTGGTCAATGCCATGCCTACTGGTAATATCAATGAGTTTACCACGACTTATGTTATCCGAATAGAGGATACCACAGGTGTGAGAGCTTACTACGACTTAAGTGATACGATTAAGTATGGCTTGGGAGCAGAATTTGTAAGTGGATTAGTGAGTTATGGAGGTGCTGATGGCTTGCAGACTAGTATCATTACATCTAGTCCCATGGATACGGCCTACCAGATCGTAGATAATGAGTATGTAGAGAACTTTGGCGTGGATAGCTTCTATGTAGAAGTAGTCTTTACTGTAGATCCCAACACATTGACCGCAGAAAGTGCGGACTGTGACTATAGTAACGATGGAGGCGGCAATAGTGGTTTGACCAATGTAGCCGTTATCAACGATGGGGTTCCCATTAGTCGTGATTCCACTTGTCAGCCCATCCCAATGCCTGGGCTTTTGATGACTAAGGATGTATTAGTGAATGCCATGCCTACTGGCAATATCAATGAATATACGACGACTTATGTTATCCGAATAGAGGATACCACAGGAGTGAGAGCATATTACGACTTAAGTGATACGATTAAGTATGGCTTAGGAGCAGAATTTGTAAGTGGATTAGTGAGTTATGGAGGTGCTGATGGCTTGCAGACTGTGATCGTTACAACCAGTCCCATGGATACGGCATACCAAATCGTAGATAATGAGTATGTAGAGAATTTTGGCGTGGATAGCTTCTATGTAGAAGTGGTCTTTACTATAGATCCCAACACCTTGACCGCAGAAAGTGCGGATTGTGATTATAGTAACGATGGTGGTGGCAATAGTGGTTTGACCAACGTAGCCGTTATCAACGACGGTGTACCTGTTTCTCGAGATTCCACTTGTCAACCCATCCCAATGCCAGGAGTATTGATGACTAAGGATGTATTGGTCAATGCTATTCCTACAGGGAATGTCAATGAGTTTACTACCACTTATGTTATTCGAGTAGAAGATACCACTGGTAATTTGGCCTATTATGATTTAAGTGATACCATTAAGTACGGTTTAGGAGCAAATTTTGTTAGTGGAATGGTTACCTACGGTGGAAGTAATGGCTTGCAAACTAGTATGGTAACTCCTAGTCCAATGGGCACGGCCTATCAGATTGTAGATAATGAAACTATTGAAAATTTTGAAGTAGATAGTTTTTATGTAGAGGTAACTTTTACCATTGATCCCAACACTTTGACCGCGGAAAGTGCGGACTGTGATTATACTAATGACGGAGGGGATAATAGTGGTTTGACCAACGTAGCCGTTATAAACGACGGTGTACCTGTTTTTCGAGATTCCACTTGTCAACCCATTCCAATGCCGGGAGTATTGATGACTAAGGATGTATTGGTCAATGCCATGCCTACTGGTAATGTCAATGAGTTTACCACCACTTATGTTATCCGAATAGAGGATACCACAGGAGTGAGAGCATATTACGACTTAAGTGATACGATTAAGTATGGATTAGGCGCAAATTTTGTAAGTGGATTAGTGAGTTATGGAGGTGGTGATGGTTTGCAGACCAGTATCATCACAGCCAGTCCAATGGATACAGCATACCAGATCGTTGATAATGAGTATGTAGAGAACTTTGGCGTGGATAGCTTCTATGTAGAAGTTGTCTTTACCATAGACCCCAACACATTGACCGCAGAAAGTGCGGACTGTGACTATACTAATGATGGAGGAGGCAATAGTGGTTTGACCAATGTAGCCGTTATCAACGATGGGGTACCTGTTTCTCGAGATTCCACTTGTCAACCCATTCCAATGCCTGGGCTTTTGATGACTAAGGACATTCTCGTAAATGCTATGTCTACTGGCAATGTCAATGAATATACAACGACTTATGTCATCCGCGTGGAAGATACTACAGGAATTAGATCTTACTATGACTTAAGTGATACCATTAAATATGGCTTGGGAGCAGAATTTGTAAGTGCAGAAATTACTTATGGTGGACCAGATGGTTTACAGACTGGTATTGTTACGGCCAACCCACTGGATACGGCCTATCAAATTGTAGATGATGAGTATATAGAAAACTTTGGAGTGGATAGCTTTTATGTAGAAGTAATCTTTACCATCGATCCCAATACATTGACCGCAGAAAGTGCGGATTGTGATTATACTAATGATGGCGGAGGCAATAGCGGTCTGACCAACGTAGCTGTTATATTCGACGGCGTACCTATGGCCAGTGATACGATTTGTCAACCCATACCATTACCAGGGGTAGCGATGTCGAAAGATATTTTGGTTGAAGCGAGACCAACTGGAGTAGTAAATCAATTTACAACGATTTATGTCATTCGAGTAGAAGATACTACCGGAGTGAGAGCTTATTATGATTTAAGTGATACCATCAAGTATGGATTAGGTGCAGACTTTATTAGTGCGGTAGTGACTTATGGTGGCCCAGATGGCTTACAAACTAGTATTGTTACAGCCAACCCTATGGATACGGCGTTTCAGATAGTAGATGATGAGGTCATTGAAAACTTTGGAGTGGATAGCTTCTATGTAGAAGTACTTTTTTCCATCGATCCCAATGTTATTACTGAGGAAAGTGCGGACTGTGATTATACTAATGACGGTGGAGGCAATAGTGGTCTGACCAACGTAGCTGTCATCAATGACGGTGTACCATTGGATAGAGATACCATTTGTCAACCCATTCCATTACCCAGTGTTTATATGACTAAGGAGATCATAGTGGACGCTATGCCTACAGGTAATGTCAATGAATATACAACGACTTATGTGATTCGTGTAGAAGACGGGGCCGGCAACCTAGCCTATTATGACTTAAGTGACACCATTAAGTATGGTTTAGGAGCAGAATTTGTCAGTGCTACAGTTACCTATGGTGGAAGCAATGGACTGCAGACCAGTATTGTTACAGCCAATCCTCTGGATACAGCGTTTCAGATAGTAGATGATGAGGTCATTGAAAACTTTGAAGTAGATAGCTTCTATGTAGAAGTCATCTTTACTATTGATCCGAATATTTTGACCGCAGAAAGTGCTGACTGTGATTATAGTAATGACGGAGGAGGCAATAGTGGACTGACCAACGTCGCCGTCATTAACGATGGGGTACCAATAGGTAGAGACACAACATGTCAACCCATTCCATTACCTGGGGTAATGATGACGAAGGATGTATTGGTAAATGCTGAGCCAACAGGTAATATCAATGAATTTACGACGACTTATGTGATCCGAGTAGAAGATACCACTGGTCATAGGGCTTATTATGATTTAAGTGATACGATAAAATACGGCTTGGGTGCAGACTTTATTAGTGCTGAAATAACTTATGGTGGTCCAGATGGTTTACAAACCAGTATTGTTACAACTAATACGACAGATACGGCTTATCAAATAGTCAATGATGAGTATATAGAAAACTTTGGAGTAGATAGCTTCTATGTAGAGGTTGTGTTTACCATTGATCCCAATACATTGACCGCAGAAAGTGCGGACTGTGACTATAGTAACGATGGTGGGGCCAATAGTGGTCTAACCAACGTAGCTGTTATCGACGATGGTGTACCGATGAATAGTGATACCATATGTCAGCCCATCCCAATGCCTGGAGTATTGATGACCAAGGATATTTTAGTAAATGCTTTACCAACTGGCAATATCAATGAGTTCTCTACAACTTATGTTATTCGAGTAGAAGATACCACAGGAGTAAGAGCTTATTATGACTTAAGTGATACGATTAAGTATGGTTTGGGAGCAGAATTTGTCAGTGCAGTGGTAACTTATGGTGGAGATGATAATTTACAGACTAGTATACTAAATGCCAATCCAACCGATACGGCCTACCAGATTGTAGATGATGAATATATAGAAAACTTTGGAGTAGATAGCTTCTATGTAGAAGTAGTCTTTACCATCGATCCCAATACATTAACAGCAGAAAGTGCAGATTGTGACTATACTAATGACGGAGGAGCCAATAGTGGTTTGACTAACGTAGCCGTTATCAACGACGGTGTACCTGTTTCAAGGGATTCTACTTGCCAACCCATTCCAATGCCGGGAGTACTGATGACCAAGGATATTTTAGTAAATGCTTTACCAACTGGCAATATCAATGAGTTTACCACCACCTATGTCATCCGTGTGGAAGACACTACTGGTTTCAGAGCCTACTACGATTTAAGTGATACAATTAAGTATGGCTTAGGAGCTGAATTTGTCAGTGCAATGGTAACCTATGGTGGAGATGATAATTTACAGACTATTATACTAAATGCCAATCCAACCGATACGGCCTACCAGATTGTAGATGATGAATATATAGAAAACTTTGGCGTAGATAGCTTCTATGTAGAAGTAGTCTTTACTGTAGATCCCAACACTTTAACAGCAGAAAGCGCAGACTGTGATTATACTAACGATGGTGGGGGTAATAGTGGCCTGACCAATGTAGCCGTTATCAACGACGGTGTACCTGTTTCAAGGGATTCTACTTGTCAGCCCATCCCAATGCCTGGAGTCTTGATGACGAAGGATGTATTGGTGAACGCTATGCCTACTGGAAATGTCAACGAGTTTACCACAACATATGTCATCCGAGTGGAAGATACTACTGGTACTAGATCTTATTACGACTTAAGTGATACGATAAAATATGGATTAGGAGCTGATTTTGTCAGTGCAGTGGTAACCTATGGTGGACCAGATGGCTTACAGACTGGATTAGTTACAGCCAGTCCAATGGATACAGCTTATCAGATCGTAGATGATGAATATATAGAAAACTTTGGAGTAGATAGTTTCTATGTAGAAGTAGTCTTTACTGTAGATCCCAATACAATAACAGCGGAAAGTGCAGACTGTGATTATACAAATGACGGAGGGGGCAATAGTGGTTTGACCAACGTAGCTGTGATCAATGATGGTGTGCCCGTTTCAAGGGATTCTACTTGTCAACCCATCCCAATGCCTGGGGTTTTGATGACGAAGGATGTTTTGGTCAACGCAATGCCTACTGGCAATGTCAATGAATTTACCACCACCTATGTCATCCGAGTGGAAGACACTACGGGTACTAGATCTTATTATGATTTAAGTGATACGCTAAAATATGGATTAGGAGCTGATTTTGTCAGTGCAGTGGTAACCTATGGTGGACCAGATGGCTTGCAAACTGGATTAGTTACAGCCAGTCCAGTAGATACGGCTTATCAGATCGTAGATGATGAGTATGTAGAGAACTTTGGAGTAGATAGTTTTTATGTAGAAGTAGTGTTTACTGTAGATCCCAATACATTAACAGCGGAAAGTGCAGACTGTGATTATACAAATGACGGAGGAGGCAATAGTGGTCTAACCAACGTAGCTGTTATCAACGATGGGGTACCTGTTTCAAGGGATTCTACTTGTCAACCCATCCCAATGCCTGGGGTATTGATGACGAAGGATGTATTGGTCAACGCTATGCCTACTGGCAACGTCAATGAATTTACCACCACCTATGTGATCCGAGTGGAAGATACTACTGGCACTAGATCTTATTATGATTTAAGTGATACGATAAAATATGGTTTAGGAGCAGACTTTGTCAGTGCAGCGGTAACCTATGGTGGACCTGATGGCTTGCAGACTGGAATTGTTACAGTCAGTCCAATGGATACGGCCTATCAGATCGTAGATGATGAATATATAGAAAATTTTGGAGTAGACAGTTTTTATGTAGAAGTGGTATTTACCATAGACCCCAATACATTAACAGCGGAAAGTGCGGACTGTGATTATAGTAATGATGGAGGGGCGAATAGTGGTTTGACCAACGTAGCTGTTATCAACGATGGTGTACCAATTTCTCGAGATTCCACTTGTCAACCTATCCCAATGCCAGGAGTCTTGATGACGAAGGATGTATTGGTAAATGCCATGCCTACAGGCAATATCAATGAATATACAACGACTTATGTTCTTAGAGTTGAAGACACAACAGGGATTAGAGCTTATTATGATTTAAGCGATACGATAAAATATGGTTTAGGAGCTGATTTTGTCAGTGCTGTGGTCACTTATGGTGGAGGAGATAATTTGCAGACCAGTATTTTGAATGCCAATCCGACGGATACTGCCTACCAAATAGTGGATGATGAATATGTTGAGAATTTTGGAGTTGATAGTTTCTATGTAGAGGTAATCTTTACTATAGATCCCAATGTCATAACAGCAGAAAGTGCTGATTGTGATTATAGTAACGATGGTGGGGCGAATAGTGGATTGACCAACGTAGCCGTAATCAACGACGGTGTCCCAATATCTCGCGATACAACTTGTCAGCCTATTCCAATGCCTGGAGTCTTGATGACGAAGGATGTATTGGTGAATGCCATGCCTACTGGCAATGTCAATGAATATACTACCACCTATGTTATTCGAGTAGAAGATACCACGGGTAATTTGGCATACTATGACTTAAGTGATACCATTAAATATGGATTAGGTGCGAATTTTGTCAGTGCAGAAGTTACTTATGGTGGAACGAATGGATTGCAGACAACTATTATTACAGCCAATTCAATAGATACAGCATACCAGATTGTGGATAATGAGACGGTAGAAAATTTTGAAATAGATAGCTTCTATGTGGAAGTAATCTTTACTATTGATCCGAATATTTTGACCGCAGAAAGTGCGGACTGTGATTATAGTAATGACGGAGGAGGCAATAGTGGTCTGACCAACGTAGCTGTTATCAATGATGGTGTACCGATTAGTCGAGATTCCACTTGTCAGCCCATCCCAATGCCTGGGGTCTTGATGACGAAGGATGTATTGGTGAATGCCATGCCGACAGGTAATTTAAATGAATTCACTACCATCTACGTCATCCGAGTAGAGGATACCACAGGGGTGAGAGCTTATTATGATTTAAGTGATACCATCAAGTATGGCTTGGGAGCTGACTTTATTAGTGCGGAAGTTACTTACGGAGGACCAGATGGTTTACAGACTGGTATTGTTACGGCCAATCCTATGGATACAGCCTACCAGATAGTAGATAATGAGTATATTGAAAATTTTGGCGTAGATAGTTTCTATGTAGAGGTAGTCTTTACGATAGATCCCAATACATTAACAGCGGAAAGTGCGGACTGTGATTATAGCAATGATGGTGGAGGCAACAGTGGTCTGACCAACGTAGCTGTTATCGATGATGGTGTACCGATTAGTCGAGATTCGACTTGTCAGCCTGTACCAATGCCAGGGGTATTGTTGACCAAGGATGTATTGGTGAATGCCATGCCGACAGGTAATTTAAATGAATTTATTACCACCTACGTCATCCGAGTAGAGGATACCACAGGGGTGAGAGCTTACTACGATTTAAGCGATACGATAAAATATGGGGCTGGAGCTGACTTTATCAGTGGACTGGTTACCTATGGGGGAGATGATAATTTACAGACCAGTATATTAAATGCGAATCCAACAGATACGGCCTACCAAATAGTGGATGATGAGTATGTAGAGAACTTTGGGGTAGATAGTTTCTATGTAGAGGTAGTCTTTACGATAGATCCCAATACATTAACAGCGGAAAGTGCTGACTGTGACTATAGTAATGATGGAGGAGCCAATAGTGGTCTGACCAACGTAGCCGTTATCAATGATGGGGTACCTGTTTCAAGGGATTCTACTTGTCAACCTGTGCCAATGCCAGGAGTATTGTTGACCAAGGATGTATTGGTGAATGGTATGCCTACTGGCAATGTGAATGAGTTTACCACCACCTATGTTATTCGAGTAGAAGATACCACAGGAGTAAGAGCTTACTATGATTTAAGCGATACGATAAAATATGGGGCTGGAGCTGAGTTTATCAGTGGACTGGTTACCTATGGAGGAGATGATAATTTGCAGACCAGTATATTAAATGCGAATCCAACAGATACGGCCTACCAGATCGTAAATGATGAGTATGTAGAGAACTTTGG
>NZ_JAJQYA010000001.1:391035-398098 GCF_021729155.1 Membranihabitans marinus
TCACTGCGGAGAGTGCAGATTGTGATTATAGTAACGATGGTGGGGCGAATAGTGGTTTGACCAACGTAGCCGTTATCGATGATGGGGTACCTGTTTCAAGGGATTCTACTTGTCAGCCAGTGCCAATGCCTGGGGTATTGATGACGAAGGATGTATTGGTAAATGCCATGCCGACAGGTAATTTAAATGAATTCACTACCACCTATGTTATTCGAGTAGAAGATACCACAGGAGTAAGAGCTTACTATGATTTAAGTGATACGATAAAATATGGAGCTGGAGCTGACTTTATCAGTGGATTAGTTGCCTATGGAGGTGATGATAATTTACAGACCAGTATATTAAATACCAATCCAACAGATACGGCCTACCAGATCGTGAATGATGAGTATGTAGAGAACTTTGGCGTAGATAGTTTTTATGTGGAAGTAATATTTACTGTTGATCCCAACGTGCTTACTGCGGAGAGTGCAGATTGTGATTATACCAATGATGGTGGGGCGAATAGTGGTCTGACCAACGTAGCCGTTATCAATGATGGGGTACCTGTTTCAAGGGATTCTACTTGTCAGCCAGTGCCAATGCCTGGGGTATTGATGACGAAGGATGTATTGGTAAATGCCATGCCTACCGGTAATTTAAATGAGTTTACCACCACCTATGTTATTCGAGTAGAAGATATTACAGGTACTAGAGCCTATTATGATTTAAGCGATACTATAAAATATGGCCTGGGAGCTAATTTTGTCAGTGGATTAGTTACCTATGGAGGAGATGATAATTTACAGACTAGTATATTAAATGCCAATCCAACAGATACGGCCTATCAGATCGTAAATGATGAGTATGTAGAGAACTTTGGGGTAGATAGCTTCTATGTGGAAGTGACATTTACAGTTGATCCCAACACTTTGACGGCAGAAAGTGCGGACTGTGATTATACTAATGACGGAGGGGCGAATAGTGGTCTGACCAACGTAGCCGTTATCAATGATGGTGTACCTGTTTCAAGGGATTCCACTTGTCAGCCTGTTCCTATGCCTGGAGTATTGATGACGAAGGATGTTTTAGTGGACGCTATGCCTACAGGTAATTTAAATGAATTTACTACCACTTATGTAATCCGTGTAGAAGATATTACTGGTACTAGAGCCTATTATGATTTAAGCGATACGATAAAATATGGCTTGGGAGCTAACTTTATCAGTGCAGCGATTACCTATGGAGGAGATGATAATTTACAGACTAGTATATTAAATGCCAATCCGACGGATACTGCCTACCAGATCGTAAATGATGAGTATGTAGAGAACTTTGGGGTAGATAGCTTCTATGTTGAAGTAATATTTACCGTTGATCCCAATACTTTGACGGCAGAAAGTGCTGACTGTGACTATACTAATGACGGAGGGGCCAATAGTGGTCTGACAAACGTAGCTGTTATCAATGACGGGGTACCGATTAGTCGAGATTCCACTTGTCAGCCTGTGCCAATGCCTGGAGTATTGATGACGAAGGATGTATTGGTGAATGCCATGCCTACCGGTAATTTAAATGAATTTACTACCACTTATGTGATCCGAGTAGAGGATACAACGGGCACGAGAGCCTATTACGATTTAAGTGATACGATAAAATATGGCTTGGGAGCTAACTTTATCAGTGCAGCGATTACCTATGGAGGAGATGATAATTTACAGTCTAGTATATTAAATGCCAATCCGACGGATACTGCCTACCAGATAGTCAATGATGAGTATGTAGAGAACTTTGGGGTAGATAGCTTCTATGTTGAAGTAATATTTGCCGTTGATCCCAATACTTTGACGGCAGAAAGTGCTGACTGTGACTATACTAATGACGGAGGGGCGAATAGTGGTTTGACCAACGTAGCCGTTATCAATGATGGTGTACCTGTTTTAAGGGATTCCACTTGTCAGCCTGTTCCTATGCCAGGAGTATTGATGACAAAGGATGTTTTGGTAGACGCTATGCCTACAGGTAATTTAAATGAATTTACTACCACTTATGTAATCCGTGTAGAAGATATTACTGGTACTAGAGCCTATTATGATTTAAGCGATACGATAAAATATGGCTTGGGAGCTAACTTTATTAGTGCAGCGATTACCTATGGAGGAGATGATAATTTACAGACTAGTATATTAAATGCTAATCCGACGGATACTGCCTACCAAATAGTGGATGATGAGTATGTAGAGAATTTTGGAGTAGATAGCTTCTATGTTGAAGTGACATTTACTGTTGATCCCAACACTTTGACGGCGGAAAGTGCAGATTGTGACTATACTAATGATGGAGGGGCGAATAGTGGTCTGACCAACGTAGCTGTTATCAATGACGGGGTACCGATTAGTCGAGATTCCACTTGTCAGCCTGTGCCAATGCCTGGAGTATTGATGACGAAGGATGTATTGGTGAATGCCATGCCTACCGGTAATTTAAATGAATTTACTACCACTTATGTGATCCGAGTAGAGGATACAACGGGCACGAGAGCCTATTACGATTTAAGTGATACCATTAAATATGGAGCTGGGGCGGACTTCATCAGTGCAGTAGTTACTTACGGAGGACCAGATGGTTTACAGACTGGTATTGTTACCGCCAATTCAACGGATACGGCTTATCAGATCGTAGATGATGAATATATAGAGGATTTTGGAGTAGATAGTTTCTATGTAGAGGTTGTGTTTACCATTGATCCCAACACATTGACATCGGAGAGTGCTGACTGCGATTACACCAACGATTTCGGAGGTAACAGTGGTCTAACTAATGTAGCCGTCATTGATGATGGTATACCCTACGATAGTGATACTATTTGTCAACCCATACCAATGCCAGGAGTATTGATGACGAAGGATGTATTGGTTAATGCTATGCCGACAGGTAACGTGAATGAGTTTACAACGACCTATGTCATTCGAGTAGAAGATACGACAGGAGTGAGAGCATTTTACGATTTAAGTGATACCATTAAGTATGGTTTAGGAGCCGATTTTGTCAGTGCTGTAGTTACCTATGGAGGTGGTGATGGCTTGCAAACCAGTATCGTTACAGCCAGTCCAATAGATACGGCTTACCAGATTGTAGATGATGAATATATTGAGGACTTTGGAGTAGATAGTTTCTATGTAGAAGTAGTCTTTACCATTGATCCCAATGTATTGACAGCGGAGAGTGCAGACTGCGACTATAGTAACGATGGTGGGGCCAATAGTGGTCTGACCAACGTAGCCGTCATCGATGATGGTGTTCCGATTAGTCGAGATTCTACCTGTCAACCTGTTCCAATGCCAGGAGTATTGATGACGAAGGATGTATTGGTGGATGCTATGCCGACAGGTAATGTGAATGAGTTTACCACCACCTATGTCATTCGAGTAGAAGATACGACAGGAGTGAGAGCATTTTACGATTTAAGTGATACGATTAAGTATGGTTTGGGTGCGGACTTTGTCAGTGCAGCGATTACCTATGGGGGAGATGATAACTTACAGACTAGTATATTAAATGCCAATCCAACCGATACGGCCTACCAAATTGTCGATGATGAATATATTGAGGACTTCGGAGTAGATAGTTTCTATGTAGAAGTAGTATTTACCATTGATCCGAATACATTGACAGCGGAGAGTGCAGATTGTGACTATACTAATGACGGAGGAGCCAATAGTGGATTGACCAACGTAGCCGTTATCAATGACGGTGTCCCGATTAATAGAGATTCCACTTGTCAACCTATTCCAATGCCTGGGGTATTGTTGACGAAGGATGTATTGGTAGAAGCTACTCCTACCGGGAATGTGAATGAATTTACTATGACTTATGTCATTCGAGTAGAAGATACGACAGGTACAAGAGCTTACTACGACTTAAGTGATACCATTATGTATGGCTTGGGTGCTGATTTTATCAGTGCAGAAGTGACATACGGAGGAGATGATAACTTACAGACTAGTATATTAAATACCAATCCGACGGATACGGCTTATCAGATCGTAGATGATGAATATATCGAGGACTTTGGAGTGGATAGCTTCTATGTAGAGGTCATCTTCAGCATTGATCCGAACATATTGACAGCGGAGAGTGCAGACTGTGATTACACCAACGATTTCGGGGCCAACAGTGGTTTGACTAACGTAGCCGTGATCAATGATGCAGTGCCTGTGGATAGAGATACGGTATGTAGAGAGATTCCAATGCCAGGAGTATTGATGACGAAGGATGTATTGGTCAATGCTATGCCGACTGGTAATGTGAATGAGTTTACCACCACCTATGTCATTCGTGTAGAGGATATAACAGGTGTGAGAGCTTACTACGACTTAAGTGATACCATTAAGTATGGTTTGGGTGCTGATTTTATCAGTGCGGAAGTGACATACGGTGGACCTGATGGTTTACAGACTGGTTTAGTTACAGTCAATCCAATGGACACGGCCTATCAGATCGTAGATGATGAGTATATAGAGGATTTCGGCGTCGATAGTTTTTATGTAGAGGTAATTTTCAGTATTGATCCCAACACATTAACTGCGGAGAGTGCAGACTGCGACTATACCAACGATGGCGGGGCCAATAGTGGTCTGACCAACGTAGCTGTCATCGATGACGGTGTTCCGATTAGTCGAGATTCCACTTGCCAGCCGATTCCAATGCCAGGAGTATTGATGACGAAGGATGTATTGGTGAACGCTATGCCGACCGGTAACGTGAATGAGTTTACTACCACCTATGTCATTCGAGTAGAGGATACCACAGGAGTGAGAGCTTACTATGACTTAAGTGATACGATTAAGTATGGCTTGGGTGCTGACTTTATCAGTGCAGAAGTGACTTATGGAGGAGGCGATGGTTTACAAACTGGAATTGTTACAGCCAGTCCAATGGACACGGCCTATCAGATCGTAGATGATGAGTATATAGAGGATTTTGGTGTAGATAGCTTCTATGTAGAGGTCATCTTTAGCATTGATCCCAACACATTAACTGCGGAGAGTGCAGACTGTGATTATAGCAATGACGGAGGAGCCAACAGTGGTCTGACCAACGTAGCTGTCATTGATGATGGTGTGCCGATTAGTCGAGACTCTACTTGTCAGCCTGTGCCAATGCCAGGAGTATTGATGACGAAGGATGTATTGGTCAATGCTATGCCGACCGGTAATGTGAATGAATTTACCACCACTTATGTTATTCGTGTGGAAGATACGACCGGTGTGAGAGCCTACTATGACTTAAGTGATACCATTAAATATGGTTTGGGTGCCGACTTTATCAGTGCAGAAGTGACATATGGAGGAGGAGATGGCTTACAAACCAGTATTGTCACTACTAACCCAATGGATACGGCTTACCAGATTGTAGATGATGAATATATTGAGGACTTTGGAGTGGATAGTTTCTATGTAGAAGTGATCTTTAGCATTGATCCCAACACATTAACTGCGGAGAGTGCTGACTGTGATTATAGCAATGACGGAGGAGCCAACAGTGGTTTGACCAACGTAGCTGTAATTGATGATGGAGTGCCAGTAGCTAGCGATACAGTTTGCCAGCCAGTACCAATGCCTGGGGTATTGTTAACTAAGGATATTTTAGTTAATGCGTTACCAACAGGCAATGTAAATGAATATACAACTACCTATGTTATTCGAGTAGAAGATACTACAGGTGTTAGAGCTTACTACGACTTAAGTGATACGATTAAGTATGGCTTGGGTGCCGACTTTATCAGTGCAGAAGTGACCTATGGAGGTGGTGATGGATTGCAGACTGGTATTGTTACCGTTAATTCCATGGATACGGCTTACCAGATCGTAGATGACGAATATATTGAGAATTTTGGCGTAGATAGTTTCTATGTAGAAGTGATCTTTAGTATTGATCCCAACACATTAACTGCGGAGAGTGCAGACTGTGATTACAGTAATGACGGCGGGGCCAATAGTGGTCTGACCAACGTAGCTGTAATTGATGATGGAGTACCAGTAGCGAGTGATACCATCTGTCAACCTATCCCAATGTCAGGGGTATTGTTAACAAAAGATATTTTAATAGATGCCACACCTACCGGTAATGTTAATGAATTTACCATGACTTATGTCATTCGAGTAGAAGATACTACAGGTGTTAGAGCTTACTACGACTTAAGTGATACGATTAAGTATGGTTTGGGTGCCGACTTTATCAGTGCAGAAGTGACTTATGGAGGAGGCGATGGCTTACAAACTGGAATTGTTACCGCTAATCCCATGGATACGGCTTACCAAATCGTAAATGATGAGTATATTGAAAACTTTGGCGTGGATAGTTTCTACGTGGAAGTGATCTTTAGCATTGATCCTAACGTGTTGACGGCAGAAAGCGCAGACTGTGATTACAGTAATGACGGCGGGGCCAATAGTGGTCTGACCAACGTAGCTGTAATTGATGATGGTGTACCTTTAGACAGAGATACAGTTTGTCAATCCATTCCAATGCCAGGAGTATTTATGACAAAGGATGTATTGGCTGAAGCCACACCTACAGGTAATGTGAATGAATTTACCATGACTTATGTTATCCGAGTAGAAGACACTACTGGTGTTAGAGCTTACTACGACTTAAGTGATACGATTAAGTATGGCTTGGGTGCTGACTTTATCAGTGCAGAAGTGACTTATGGAGGCGATGATAACTTACAGACCAGTATAGTTACTGCCAACCCTGTGGATACGGCTTACCAGATCGTAGATGATGAATATATCGAGGACTTTGGAGTAGATAGTTTCTATGTAGAGGTAATTTTCAGTATTGATCCGAATATTTTGACTGCGGAGAGTGCAGACTGCGATTATACCAACGATTTCGGGGCCAACAGTGGTCTGACCAACGTAGCCGTGATTAATGATGCAGTGCCATTGGACAGAGATACGGTATGTCGAGAGATTCCAATGCCAGGAGTATTGATGACAAAGGATGTATTGGCTGAAGCCACACCTACAGGTAATGTGAATGAATTTACCATGACTTATGTTATCAGAGTAGAAGA
>NZ_JAJQYA010000020.1 GCF_021729155.1 Membranihabitans marinus
TAGTATTTCCTTCTCGTTTTTCTTCTCTTTTTTCATAGTTTGCTAAGATAAGTAGACACACTTAATTGAACAGTCTCGTTAGGTTGGGTGGATTTGACTTTGTTTTTTCTTTTTGGTGGAGTGTTTAATAAAGCCTGTTTTAAACGCTTTACTAGCAATGTCTTTGTAAGTTAAAACTGGGTGCTTTATCATCCTTTCAATTAGGTGCTCAAAGATGTCTCCTTCCATATCACAGCGGTTGAGCCTAAAAAAGTATTCATTTAAATAGGATTGTAGATATTCTCCATGACCATAGGTGCCTCGAAGACTATTGTAAAACCCCATACTCTGTTTATATATCAACATAAGTGCATCGTTATAGGGTTTTCTACTGCATCTAGCATTTTTGGATTTTCTCTTTTGGGGAAGATTCATCTTCACTCCTACGTATTGAAGAGATATTGGGCCAAATCCATTCCATCCACTTGTAGTGATTTGAGCTTTTTTATCGATGTGATCCTCAAAGATTTTAATTAATTCTTTTGCTCTTAAATTTTTTATAGTTCTACCATAAATCCAGGTTTTACGGTCACCTCCGCGTTCTGCTGCCAAAGCAACTAGCTTTTTTTTCTCTACGATTTTACCTTCTTTCCTTATTTGATTAACACCCATTTCACATATCAATATATCTACTTTACCTTTCATTTTATATCGCAAGGTGCTGCCCATGGCTTCCGTTATTTTCTGCTTAAACAACCAGCAAGTTCCCTGTCTTAAATCCAATAATTCAGCCAATTGGGTGGTAGAAATTCCCTTTTTGAATACAGATTCTAAATACACCATAAACAATGCCTTTTGTAGACTAAATTTTACTTTGTGGAATAATGTATTAGCTGTTGGAGATTCAATATAGCCACAAGAAGTGCATCTTCGGTCGTATTTTTTATTGCCATTACAGTACTTTTGGTGACTACATCTGTGGCACTGATAACCATCTTTCCATTTTTTGTCTGATAAAAACTTTACGCAGCTTTCTTCATCTGGAAATCGCTTTATAAAATCAAACCAAGACAATTTTTTATTTTTCGCATTCATAATAATTTGGTTTTCTGCTTAATATACAAAAAATTAATATGATATCTAAATGTTTAAAGCAGGCTTTTATCTTTACCCAGAACCTTCACCAACAAAGCACATAGTACGTATCTTAGATCAACACTTCCCAGTCCAAGTGAGGACATTCGTTTTAGCAACACATTGGCTATATCGTCCCAAAGAATTATTTTTTCCATAACAACCCAACGGTTATTCATGTCTAAATTTTCATCAAATGGCGTTTCAAAAACTTGATTTCCCAGTTCACTAGCTGGGGTATATTTTATCATTTAAATTCTATAAGAAATGCAAAGAATATAACCATATATACGTGTTTTCTTTTGCATCTCAAACTATTATTAAGTAGATGTTTGACTTTTAATACGCTGATTATTAGCGATAGAAAACTATAATTAAAGTTTTATAGTTGGCCTTGCCTTAGTCTTGAATTTTGATGTGAATTTACTGCTTGTCATAATTGTAAATTGAAGATGTTTTTTATCTTAATCTACTGTCTGATTTCTAGGGATAAGATCAGTACGACTGGATTATACAACATCACAACTAAAGATCCACAATCTTACATTTTTTACCGATAGGGTGATTTACAAAAAAATCGTTAATAGTATTTTCATCCACAATTAAATTTAGCCCTTTTTTGGGAAATGCTAAATATACTAATACCAGATTTCCATGCTTACTTTTAAATAGTAAGGCATAATTTTCAAATTGAATTTTACTTTCGACATCTGCCATGAAAATTTCAATACTATCTATGGGATTATTCTTATGGGATGAAACCGTTAATTTATGAGGGTAGGTCGAATTCATGAAATAAGTTAAATCAATTTTTTCATTATATGAATTTACCAATTCAATATGTATAGTTGATTTTATACCGTCTATGAAATAAATTGATTCATTATTATCATTGTTCTTTAAATATATAAAAATTCCATCTGGGAAATAATAATTACGATCTTTTACAGAAACTGCATTAGCAAATATATCTTCGATATGCATTCTGTTAAATAAATTTAATTTTTCTTTCATGTTTGAAATTCGACTTAATTTAACAACAGTTCTACTTTATTACTGATTGTATTTTACAAGATTTACCATAAATGTTATAGTTGAAATATGCGTCTATATGTTTTTCATCAAATGCAATTGAACCACCTTCAAACGGCCAATAAAAATATAATAAAGCTATTTTTTTGTAATCTCGATTTCGAAATAAAAATGCCCCTTCACTAGACGCATTATTTTCTAGATTTTCAATACTAAATACTTCAATCTGCGCTATAGTATGATCTATATTGGAATTCGGAAATATTTCTCCAGAATATTGAATGGTATCTGATTTATCTTTTTTAGATGTAGATTTTATAGTCAGCTCAAATGATTCATCATCAGTTCCTAATTCAAGAATTGTCCAATTTACAAATATACTTAGACTATTATTCTTATGTTTTAAATTCAGATGGCAACCTTTATTAAAGTTAAAACTAGTTGAATTATTATAGAATTTATGAATTCGAATACGATCTGCTTGAATAGATACTAATTCAGTATTGATTAGGTTATTTAAAATATTTTCCATGTGTTCTCAAATTAAAATCTAAATTTTAGCTTATTCCCATTTATAGAGATAGACCAAATACCATCTCTAGAATAATAATATGTGAAAAATAGTTTATTATCTTTTGAACCTATCTTTGTTATTGAACCATTATTATTATATTCTGTCTCGATTTGTAAGTTAAACTCTTGCACAAGATCAAACCAAAAAACATCAATATCTTTTTTTTGGAGTCTTAATCCTTTTAATCCTCCATTAACATTAAAATCTTTAAATACATTATAATTGTTTTTGTTTATTACTTTCCACAGTTTTTCTCCGTTAGTCTCACCTAGAAACAAATATATAGTTTGAAAAGTCTTTATTATATTTACTGCCTTACTGGAATATGATGCGAAGGAGTTTACTGTGCTTATTAAACTTGCTATAGAATTATTTTCTAACAGAATTTCAAAAGCCTCTGAAATAAAATGTTGTAAATCACCTTGTGATATAGCTCTTAATGAAACTAGAATATCTTCTGAAAATTTTACATAGGGATGTTCTTTTTTAAAAAGTTCTATTAACATTTCAATGCCAATTTCCCTGACTACAGGCCAAAGGTAATTAGGTGCATTTTCAAAAAGTTGATTAAGACTATTATATGATGAATTTTTAATCAATAAATTTTGGAAGGTAGCTTCTAGTTTTTCTTCATTTGATGGATTGTTGTAAGTATTAACAATGCCATCGTAATTTACTCCACCGCCTCCAGAATAATAAATAGAATCTGTGCAATTCGTATAGGTTACAGTATAATAAGAAGTTGAAGAACCATCATACTGTGAATCTACATATCTTCCATTTACATTCCAATCTGTATAGTAATATGTCGTATTGTAAATTGTATTATAAGTTGTTGTGCAATTACGAGAAGAAGAAATTGATTTCTGTTGATTATTTTCATGTAATAATACTTTATTCAAAACCTCACCTCCTTCATATAGCCAACTGGATATTCCGGACTAAGCTGACCCAGTAAATTCGGAAGGCAAAAGAGGGGCTATAACTGGATGGCATGGCAAAGAAACATGGACAATCCGGCGGATATTGACCCAAGTAGGTAAAAACAAGGAAAAGAGGGCGAAATTGATCAAAATACCTGCTTATTTGAATAGATAAGCTAATATTTATCCGGACCATGTTGACCCGCCTGAAAAATAATCCAGAGCATATTGACCCACCCCCAAATATTGGGGAAAATAATCCGGAGCATATTGACCCCCTTGTGAGTAGTTTTTGGTTTTTTGATTTACATATTATTACAATATGTAAATCAAAAAGGATGGTAGGAAAACCAACGTCTATGAGTAAGATCAAACAATTGCTACAATTGTATAAAAAAGGAGAATCCAAGAGGTCTATAGCCCAGATACTGGGCATCAGCAGAAATACCGTCAGAGCAATCTCTAAATTCCTCCCATCCCTTCACTTTTATTCTATTTTCTATTCTTTGTTTAGATTTTCCTAATTCGATTACAAATAGATTGAAATACAAATGTCTTTATAGTACGGTTGATGGATTAATATTATTGAAATCGGATGTATTCCCCTGATTCATACACCTCAAACTAGTCTTTTAGCAAGGAATTTAAACCTTGGTTTGGCCTAACTTGAAAATTGTGGAATTAGATAATTTCAATTATAATTAATGGGTTTTACTCCTTTTTTAATCGAAGCGTTTTAATGGATTAATATAAAAATTGTAAAACTATATAGAAGTCAATATGGAAGGTTAACTCAAAATAAAAAGCCCTTTATCAGGATAGATTAAATTTTAACCTGATAAAGGGGGGGGGATTTTATTAAGTGAAGTATAATCTAGGTTTATTGTGATGCTATTGGATAATGGCTATACCTGTGAAATTCATTACCTATCGTTCACTTTCTCATTAACTTATGTCTTCATGAACTATTGATTTAAATAAACTTGCGCTGCCGCATTTCGTTCAGCAACATGAGACTTAAGCTGAGAAATGGCAGACTGAAATTCAGAACTATTGTTTAGAAAAGAATAGCCTTGAACTTCTGTGGTCGCATAGGGTTCAACTAAAGCCGCATATGTGGTATACAGGGCTTGTATTTCACTAACATTGAAGTCTTCGGTAATCACCTTTTCGACATATTCATTATATTTTTCTCTGTAAACTTCATCGGCATATAAAAAACCAATTAATGGCCATTGAGAGCCGTTCAGTCCGGCAAAATCAAGGGGTAAAGAACCGTTCATATTACCTGATTGTAGGGCTTCGTTGTTGTCCCATGGAATCCATGATAGTTTTTCTGTTTCTGGATTGTTATACAGGAAATAATTATGTGTCATCCGCCCATAAGTATCCCAATTTTGAATAACCGTGTTGACCGCCAAGTAATTTAAAAAGATATCTGTATCAAATACCGACTCTAAATTACTTCTCCAAGTATCAGGATCAGCAGTCCTAGTTCCGTCGTGGAGGGCAGTAAATAGCGCCTGAATATCTGACCAATCACTATCGTCTTCATTGGTTTTTTTAACAAATACATCTTCCGTAAAACTTCCTTGGGCAAAGGTCGCTCCTGTTCCATCGGGTTTGTATAAGTTGCCCTCATTGTCAGAAAATTGATTGTCGATAACAGTATCATCTACCTCTTCTACTAGGGTGTAAAGCCCAAAATATTCTGGCCCATTACCGTGGTCTATGTACAAGGTATAAAAAGCAGTATGTGAACTGGCCAATCCAGCACTTCTAAAGATATCTGCTGCTACCTTCTCACGGAGAAACGATTTGTCATTGTAATTATTCTTAAGACTTAGCTTTTTAAATCCATAAAATCGCTGGTTGTCTATTTGCGGATATTCATCTTCAAATTCATCGAAATCCAGCTTTAAGGATAGCTTTAATATCCCACTTTGCCAACTGGATTGTAAGCTCGAATTCCCTTTGAATCGAATACCTACGCGATACCATTGTTTGCCATTGTAGAATACCTCTCCAGGGACAAAAATTGGATCTTCATCTGCAAAAGAATTTCCTCCTCCAACCGGATTGCCACCAAAACCACCACCTACTGGGGGACCACCAAAGCCTCCGCCTTGGTTGCCTCCAAAACCTCCCCCTTGGTTGCCTCCACTGGATCCAAAATTGCCGTAAAGCTCTGTCATATTCTTCAACATGGCTTCCCACCTATCTTCTGAAATGACAATATCAAATCTTTTTACAGTATTGTCTTCAAAAACCTCGTCGAAATTTCCATCCACAGATTTACTATGGGTCTCAGTCGTCCAGTCGGTAGCTTCGAAATCTGAGTCGTTATAAGTCTCATTAATTTCAGTGCTCTCTTCCAATTCGGTTAATTCAGCATCGTTGTCACAGGCCATGAATGAAAATGTGAGAATGGCCAACAACAGTAAGAATGCATGACTATTTTTAAATATTTTCATAGTAGATGATATTTAAGGTGTCGAAAAAAGAATTTATACGATTTCCGTTAATTATAAATGTAATTCGTATTATTTAACCTCTAGGGGGACCTTGTCGTCTTTCAGGGCGAGGAGCATTTTGTAATTCTTCCTTGCTGATGTAGCCATCATTATTGGTGTCAATGGTTGAAAATTTTTCCAATAACGGTCCTTCAACTTCTTCTTTAGAAAGCTTCCCATCTTCATTGCTATCCATTTTGAAAATATCCTCAACAGATGGAGGACCTTGTCGATTGCCTCTTTGAGCTTGAGATTGATTGGAAGTAGTTTCTTTTTGACTGCCACAGGAGGTGAGTATGATACTAAGTCCTGCGATTAAGAAAAACAATATATTTTTCATTATTTATGATTATAAGTGAATAAAAAATAACCCATTATGTGGTTTAATTTGTTTAATATTTTGTGCTTAAATTATGATTGATAATGGTTGAAAATAGGGCTCAAACTGTACGAAATTGAAGGATAGATTTCTTCAATTGTTGACTTAGGGAAAAATGACTGTATAAGTCTGTGAAAGGCAACCTGCCTCATCCCCACTACATACCGTAGGATGCTGTTTTGAATTAATGAAATAATTTTTTTCATCTATGTTATTTTTATATTAATTTCTCTTTAGACATAGACAATCATCAAATCCTTCGGTCAATGGTTATTTTTATTAAAAGTTTTTAAGCCACCTCTTATAAATAGGGAGAATCAATGGATATTATGTGAGAGAGTAAATACAAGAAGGAATAGGAGCAAGACAGGAGATACTGACCCATAACCTCAAAAATCGTGGTAAAATTTTGTTTGTTGTAAAGCCGATTTTGGACTGTGGTTTAAAATATGAATATCAATCCCGCGAAATATATTTTATTTCCTACTGTTTATCTTAATAATAGCTGGTTTAATCGATATAATTTTGTATCAAATATAGGCTAGTTACTTTTACAGAATAATTGAATAGTTCGGTCATTTTTGTTATATCTATTTAAACGAGTGACTTAAAACTATTTTTTAAGAAATATAAATGTTGAATTAATAGGAAAATTAAGGAAGATGAAGAAATTTTTAACTAAACAGTATCTCATAATGATGGCTCTGTTGATAATAGGCTTCTCAAGCTATGGTCAACAAAAGTACACCATTAGTGGGACCATCTCCGATGCAGTAAACGGAGAAGAACTTATTGGTGCCGCTGTTTTTATTGAGGAATTAGGCTCTGGTGCTTCAAGCAATGAATACGGGTTTTATTCATTAACCGTACCTCAAGGCAGCTATACCTTAAAAGTGAGTTATCTGGGGTATGAAACCATTACCAAATTGATAGAATTGGATAGCAGCTTGACCTTAGATTTTGAATTGGGTCTTGGCGCTACCAAACTCGATGTCGTAGTGGTATCGTCGGAGCAAAAGGAAAAAAATGTTACCTCGACCCAGATGAGTGTGAATACATTGAATATGTCGGAAATTGCCATGGTTCCCGTGCTTTTTGGTGAAAATGATGTCATTAAAACAATCCAATTACTACCTGGAATAAAGTCCAGTGAAGGAGGTGGAGGATTTTTCGTTCGCGGGGGAAGTTCTGATCAAAACCTTATTTTGTTGGATGATGCCCCAGTGTATAATGCGTCCCACTTATTGGGTTTCTTTTCGGTTTTCAATTCAGATGCCATCAAAGATCTCACCATTTACAAAGGTCATATTCCTGCAGAATACGGTGGTCGCGCCTCATCGGTATTGGATATAAAAATGAATGATGGCAATAGTAAAAAATTAAATGTAGGAGGAGGCATAGGGTTGATTTCTTCTAGATTGACTGTCGAGGCACCCATCGTCAAGGATAAAGGATCTTTCATCCTATCTGGTCGACGGACTTATGTAGATGTGTTTTTGAAATTGTCTCAGAAAGAAGAAGTAAAAAATTCTATCCTTTATTTTTATGATTTAAATGCCAAGGGCAATTATAGATTGGGTAAGAAAGACCGAGTTTTTGTTTCTGGATATTTCGGAAGAGATATGTTTGGTTACAGTGATTTATTTGGATTTGATTGGGGAAATAAAACGGCCACAGTGAGATGGAATCATTTGTTCAATGACAAATTGTTTTTAAACACTACAGCATTATTTAGTGATTACGATTACGATGTGGAAATTGCTGGGGACGAAGACCAAGACAATGGTTTTGTGATCACATCTTCGATTCAAGACCTGAGTTTAAAAGAAGACTTTGAATACTATATTAGTCCACGGAATACTTTGAAATTTGGTCTTAGTGCCATTTATCATACCTTCATTCCCGGTCAAATTAAAGCTGGGCAAAATTCTTACGTCAATGATGTTGAATTGCAGAAGAAATATGCTTGGGAGACTGCTATCTACGTGTCTGAAGATCTATCCATTACCGATAATTTAAAAATCAATACTGGGTTGAGATATTCTTGGTTCGCTCAAATAGGTCCTGGAGAAATCTATACCTATGATGAAGACGGTGATGTAATCGATGAAAAAAATTACAAGAGCGGTGAAATTGTAAAAACTTATGGTGGATTGGAACCGCGATTGGGGATAACTTATACTTTAGATGAAGAAAGCTCAGTAAAAGCTTCTTATGGAAGAAATCGACAATACCTTCACTTGTTATCTAACTCTTCAACGGGAACACCGATCGATTTGTGGATACCCAGTAGCAACAATGTTAAGCCGCAAATAGCAGATCAATACGCCTTGGGGTATTTTAGAAATTTCAAAAGCAATGCTTACGAATCTTCTTTGGAAATATACTACAAGGATATGCTAAACCAGGTCGATTACAAAACCGGAGCCGATATTATTTTTAATGAAAATGTAGAATCTGAGTTGCTCTTTGGTTCAGGCCGATCCTATGGAGCAGAGTTGTATGTTAAGAAAAAAGTGGGGCAGTTAAATGGTTGGGTGAGTTATACTTGGTCCAAAACAGAACGCAAATTTGACGGTATTGACTACGGGGAATATTATCCGGCAAGTTGGGATCGAACTCACGATATTTCTATAGTAGGTATTTATCAGCTCAATCCGCGTTGGACATTTTCATCTACCTTCGTATTTAGAACGGGAGAAGCCGTCACCTACCCAGTAGGAAAGTACGATATCGAAGGGGAAGTCATCAACTTATACTCCAAGCGGAATGCCGATAGATATCCCAATTACCACCGTTTAGACATTGGGGCAACTCGACAATTGAAGTCAAACGACAAGTTTGAATCGAGTTTGAACTTCTCGATATACAATGTATATGGACGAAGAAACGCCTATATAATCAACTTTGGAGAAGATCCCAATGACAGTACAAAGACACGAGCAGAGCGGATTGCTTTGTTTAGTATTTTACCATCTATTACCTATAATTTTAAATTCAAATAAATGAAAGCTTTAAAAAATCTAATTCTGGGATTTCTATTGGCCTATAGTTTGACGGGCTGCCGTGATGTCATCGTTCTAGATTTAAGCGATGTTCCACCGAGATTGGTAATTGAAGGGGTGATCACGGATGAGCCCGGTCCTTATTATGTGAAATTAAGTCATTCGGTAAAATATTATGATGATAATACATTCCCATCATTGTCCAATGCCGTAGTCACTATTTCCGATGACGCAGGGAACATGGAGGTGTTATCTGAAGAAAGTCCAGGAATCTATGCGACTTCCGACTTGCAAGGGGTTCGGGGACGAACTTACCGATTGGATGTAGAAGTCGATGGTGAAAAATACAGTGCAGAGAGTACTTTGCCTGAGCAACAAATACCCTTGGATTCTATTGTTGTAGAGTTTAAGGAAGAGTCTTTTTTTGAAGACGAAGGATATTATTTTACCATATATTTTAACGATCCAGAGAATGTGAAAAATTACTATCGATTGTTGGTTTCGGTAAATGGAGAAAACTTCATATTTAACACAGATGACGAGGATGAAAGCAATTGGGAGGAAGACGATAATCTGTGGTTGGCTGATGATAAATTTACCGATGGGAATCTTCAAGAAATTGAATTGCCTCATAACCTGAATTTAGGAGATTCCCTAGATTTGAAAATGTTGCAAGTCGATCGATCGAGTTATGATTATTTTAGAACATTGAAAGATGTATTAGACGGTCAAGGCGTAGCTCCAGCCAATCCTCTGAGCAATTTCGAAGATGCAGCATTGGGGTATTTTGGTGCCTTTTCTGTCACCAAAAATAGTGTTGTAGTAAAGTAATGGGTGGTTAGTCCCATTGGACAAGTACTTCGTGACGTAGGGTTTTGAGGGCTTGAACCAAATGATTGTTTACTGTATGAATTGATATATTGAGTCGAAGGGCTATTTCATTGTGAGATAGCCCTTCGACTCTACTCATTTCAAATACCTGTCTCTGTCGAAGGGGAAGGGTATTTATGATTTCTTCAATACAATCTGTCAGCTCCAAATAAGACAAGGTATCAATGCTGTCTGGATCCGAAACCACGAGATCTTCAGATTTTTCTTCTAAGGAAACCTTATTTATTTTTTTTTGCCGCCAATTTAGTTTAATTGCATTTTTAGCCATTGAAAATATGTAGGCCTCGATATGGACAATGGTTTTTATCCTTTCTCCCAGGTGGAATACTTCCAAAAATACATCTTGTGAAATATCCTCGGAAACTACGACAGATTGGGTTTGTGAATGGATATATCGATATATCTTATCATAATATCGATGTATTAGAACTTCCATAGATAATTCCGACATGGCATTTGTATTTTAATTATATCGAAACTATTGCAATAACTTTTCAATTGTGGTAATATAATATTAACAAATTGTTATGTCAGTCGATTATCTATTTTCCCACTAGTTAAGATAATCTGTTTTTTACTCTATTGTATTATTAGGCTTATTATTTCATATGTCCTTACCGTAATTGAATGGCTTTACAAGTACAAACTTTGCCATTTAATAGGGCTGAAATAAAAATATAGATAGGGTATTTTAAAAATCAGATTTACTAATAAATGAAAACAGATTATGAAAATTAAAACTATTACAAAATCATTTAATTTGTCGATGTTTTTGACTTTTGTCCTATTGGGATGGATGTCAAGTAATGTGTCGGCTCTCTCCAGTGATGTGGATTCATCTGATAGATTGGTGCTAGAAGATATTTCTGTATCAGGAACTGTATTGGATGTAGAGGGACAGCCTCTCATTGGTGTGAATGTACAAGTGAAGGGCAGTGCAAACGGAACCGCTACTGATTTTGATGGCCAATTTTCACTTAACAATATCTCTTCCGATGCGGTATTGGTCATCAGTTATATTGGATATGCTACAATGGAGGTCAACGTAGATGGAAATACTCAATTGACCATTACCATGAAGGGAGACTCCGAACTCCTCAATGAAATCGTAGTGGTTGGTTATGGGAGTAAGAAAAAAGTAAACCTTACTGGAGCGGTTACTCAGGTAGGGGGTGAAGAATTGGAAGACCGCCCTATTCCCAATCTAACACAAGCCTTACAAGGTATGGTGCCCAACCTTAATGTCAACATGGGAGATGGAAGACCTGGCAAAACAGGAAGCATTAATATTCGAGGAAATACATCAATTAATGGAGGTTCTCCACTCGTGCTTATAGACGGAGTCCCTGGCTCTTTGGATGTGATCAATCCACGAGATGTAGCTTCTATTTCGGTGTTGAAAGACGCCGCTTCGTCTGCAATATATGGTGCACGAGCAGCATTTGGAGTGATTTTGGTGACTACTAAGTCAGCTGAAAAAGGAAAGATTAGTGTACGTTATGGCAGTAACTACGGGATGTCAACTCCAACCGTCAGTACTGATTTTATCACTGATGGTTATACTTCGGCCGTGCTCAACGATGCTGCTTTTCTCAATTCGGTAGGTCGATCATATACCGGATATACCGACGAAGATTATGAAGAATTAAAGAAAAGACAGACCGATCATTCCCTGCCCAATGTAGTGGTTGACAATCGCAATGGTAAAGATCAATATGTATATTATGGAAATACCGATTGGTGGAATGAGATATTTAGAGATTGGCAAAATGGGATGGAGCAAAATCTGAGCATAACTGGAGGTTCAGAGAAAACCAGTTTCCTATTATCTGGAAGATTTTACCAGAAAAATGGAATTATGCAGTTGAATCAAGATAAATACAAGTCATATAACTTGCGAAGTAAGGTAGATGTAGATGTTACTGATTGGTTGACCATTCACAATAATACCCAATTCAATACTTCTACCTACAACTATCCAGGTTGGGGAGTAAATACAAATTTTGTATATGTAACCGTTCATGCTCTTCCTTCTTATCTTCCTGTCAACCCTGACGGTACAGCTACTTATCGAACAGAATTGAACAACTATACCATAGGCGATGGTTTATATGCCGCTTTATTGCAGGGAAAAACCAAAGGGGAAGAAAAAAGATATAGTTTTCAAAACACTGCTGGCTTCACATTGACTTTATTTGATGAAGTAGAAGTAAATGGTGATTACACATTTGGAATTTATCCAGAAACAGATCTTTTTAGAAGAACAGAAGCCCCTTGGTCTATCCATCCAGGAGTAATCAACTACTTGGGATATGATCAATTGAATATGACACAAAGATTGGATCAATATCATGTGGCCAATCTTTATGCAAGTTGGAATAAATCATTTGGAGATCACAATCTTTCCATTCTTGCTGGAGCTAACCAAGAATTGCGAAAAGACAAAAGCTTTAGTGGCTGGAGAAAGGATCTATTGTCACTCGATCTCAATGAATTGAACCTTGGGGCAGGAGATATGCAGATCAATAGTTCGGCAAGTGAATGGGCGGTATTTGGAGTGTTTAATCGATTGAGTTATGACTATAAGAGTAAATATTTAATAGAATTCAATAGTAGATACGACGGTACTTCGAGATTTCCAACTGATAAACGATTTGGTTACTTCCCTTCTATTTCAGCAGGGTGGAGAATTAGTGAGGAAAACTTTTTCTCCCCTATGAGAACTGTAGTAGACAATCTTAAGATTAGATATTC
The DNA here is from genome assembly GCF_021729155.1 of Membranihabitans marinus. Classification (GTDB taxonomy): domain Bacteria; phylum Bacteroidota; class Bacteroidia; order Chitinophagales; family Saprospiraceae; genus Membranihabitans; species Membranihabitans marinus. The sequence continues at coordinate 13,185 of NZ_JAJQYA010000020.1, forward strand.
ATATGGTGCTTTAGGAAATCAGCAAGTTGGGAATTATGCTTATGTGCCGATTATGACTAGAGGTACTTTAAACTATATTCAAGGAAGTGGTAAAACGGAATATTTAACGGTGCCTTCACCGATTGCCGCCAATCCTACTTGGGAAACCTCGTTGACCAGCAACCTAGGTTTTGATTTAGATATATTCAATAGTAGATTAAGTATTTCTGTTGATGTGTATACCCGTCAAACCATGGATATGTTGACCAAAGGGAAAACTTTACCAGCAGTTTTTGGTGCTGGAGAGCCCAAGGAGAATGCTGCTGATCTAGAGACCAAAGGATGGGAAATATCAACTAGATGGAATGATAGAGTTAGTGTTGGGGGTAAAGAATTTGGGTATAATTTGGGTTTTGTATTATCTGATTACAAATCGACGATAACCAAATTTGACAACCCGAGCAACCTTTTAAGTGATTATTACGTAGGCCAGGAATTGGGTGCGATTTGGGGGTATAGCATCGATGGATTTTTCTTGACCGATGCCGAAGCTGAGGCCTATCCTGTAAATCAATCACGGGTCAATGCCATGATTCAGAACTCTCCAGGAGAATGGGCCAATTTAAAAGCAGGTGACTTGAAATATGTAGATATCAATGGTGACGGAGTCATTTCCAATGGCGAGAACACCTTGGACAATCACGGAGATTTAATCAAAATCGGAAATTCTCAACCACGGTATTCCTTTGGCGTCAATGGTGGGGTCAATTGGAATGGATTTGATATGAGTTTTTTCTTCCAAGGTATAGGTCGTCAACATTGGTATCCTGGAACCAATGCGGATAAATTTTGGGGGCCATTCTCAAGACCCTATTACTCTTTTATTCCTAAAGATTTTGAGGACAAATTGTGGTCACCGGAAAATCCAGATTCATACTATCCGCGTTTGAGAGGATATATCGCTCTAGGTAGCAATAGATCTCTTGGAGCTAAAAACGATAAGTATATTCAGGACCTGGCTTATGTAAGATTGAAAAACCTGACTTTGGGATATGCCATTGGGGATAAAGTATTACAAAAAATAGGTTTGGCTGGTGTGCGATTTTATGCCAGTGGAGAAAATATTTTCACCTTAACCAAACTCAAATCAGACTACATCGATCCAGAACAAGCATTGGGAGACTCCAACGGAAGGGTGTATCCATTTACTAAGAATTTGACGATTGGATTGGACATTACTCTGTAGTCCATTTTTCTCAATATTAAATAAAGAATTATGAAAAATAACATTTTCTATTTTATAGCTGCTATAAGCTTTTTGTTTTCTTGTGAAAACGAATTTTTAGATAGACAACCCTTGTCTGATGTATCGCCGGAAGCTTTTTTTCAAACTGAAAAGGATTTAGCTTTATATGTTAACTCCTTTTATAGTGTCATTCCTTCTGCGGAAGGCATTTATAATGAGGCGGATGACAATATTGTGAAAACGGGATTGGCAGACCGAATTAAAGGGACTAGAATAACACCGACTGCTGGCGGTGGTTGGAGTTGGGGTGAGTTGAGGAAAATCAACTACTTATTGGCCAACTACAATAAAAATGGTCTTACCGAAGATGAGGCAAAACCTTATTTGGCAGCAGCTCGTTTTTTTAGAGCCTACTTCTATTTTGACAAAGTCAGATCATTTGGAGATGTCCCCATTTATACCGGTGTTATTGAATCGGATGATGAGGAATTGTTGTACAAAGCTCGAGATCCGAGAACTGATGTGATGGATTTAATTGTTGCCGATCTTGAATATGCTGTTCAAAATTTGCCGACCAATAAGAGTGTGGATCAAGTAACCAAATGGACAGCTTTGGCATTTTTATCTCGAGTAGGTCTCTATGAAGGAAGTTTTAGAAAATACCATACTGAAATGAATTTGCCCAATGCAGATCAATTTCTGGAAATCAGTGTGGCTTCGGCTAAAGAGTTAATGGACAGCGGAACGTATAATATTTATACTTCTTCTCCAGAAAAAGCCTATTTGGAATTGTTTTCATCATATGATGCTTTGGAAGAAGAAGTTATTTTGGCGCGAAAGTACAGCAAGGATTTGCAATTGTTCCACAATGTAAATTATTATACGATTACAGCATCCTATGGGAAACCTGGGCTAGAGAAAACCCTAGTCAATAGTTATTTGATGGCAGATGGATCGAGATTTACCGATCGACCGGACTACAATCAAGTCCAATTTTTTGAAGAAGTACAAAATAGAGATTTGAGATTGTCTCAAACTATTAGGACGCCAGGTTATACTAGAATTGGTCAAACTAATGAATTGCCTCCTGAATTTGGAGCTTCAGTGACTGGATATCAATTGGTTAAATTTGTTACCGCAACCACAGAAGATTCTTACACCAAATCATACAACGATATCCCAGTGATTAGATATGCCGAGGTTTTGTTGAACTTTGCCGAGGCCAAAGCTGAATTGGGTACATTGACACAAGCTGATTTAGATATTAGTATTGGAATGATCAGAGACAGAGTGGCGATGCCAAATATCCAAATGGCAGAAGCCAATGCCAATCCAGATGATTATTTGTCCGAGCAATATCCCAATGTAGATGGAAGTAATAAAGGTGTAATTCTCGAGATTCGAAGAGAACGACGCATCGAATTGGTCATGGAGAGTTATCGATGGGATGATATTATGCGATGGAAGGAGGGCCCTTTTGTGACCAGACAGTTTAAAGGTATGTATTTTCCAGGGGTTGGATCATACGATTTAGATGGCAATGGTGAGATCGATGTAGTGATATATACTGGAGATAAACCATCAGAAAAAGGACCTCAATATCTAAAATTGGGTTCGGAAGTGATTTTAGAAGGTGGTGATCAAGGAGGATTGGTGTTGATTAATCCCAACATTCAGAAAACTTTTGATGAAAGTAAGGACTACTTTAACCCTATTCCTATCCAAGAATTGCTGTTGAATAAAAATATTGAACAAAACCCGGGATGGCAGAATTAGAAAAAGTGTTCATATAAAATTTTTTTATGATCGGCGAATGATTTAAACCCATTCGCCGATTTTATTACATTAATGGCAGCAAACATTAAACTCATTCATTATGAAAAAATATATCTTTAAACTGATTCAGTTATTTGCTTTATTGTTTATTCTAACTCAATCTCATGCCCAATTTAGAATTTATCCCTATTGGTTGCCAGCAGAAGAGGGGCATTTGAGTGTTACTTGGGTTACAGAATTGCCTGTGCCAGGACAATTGACCATCTGGGAAGAAGGCAAATCAGATACCGTTTCTCTGTTGTCGCAACCGCGATTTGAATCTGGTTTTGCCTATTCAGAATTAGAAGAATCTCAGCGCGATTCTTTTCCCGATATGTTTAAAAATGCCAATTGGAAACACCACCTTATTCCTGTTGGTTTACGTGCCAATACCCTGTATCACTACAGAGTGGTTCAAGGTGAAGAATCTTATACAGCTACCATAAAAACTATGGCGGATCTCGGTTCAAAAATGGAAGTCCAATTTGCCGTATTTGCGGACTGCGAAACTGATCCTGATGGCCGGAAAACCTATAGAAAATGGTCTGTGGGTAGTCAAGCTTCTATGAGCAGTGGTCGCCCCGATGAAGTGCAAACCTATTTGATAACGGAAACTGAGGGTTTCAATTTCAATTTGGAATCGATGGCCAAATCACAACCCGATTTTTATATGTTGCCTGGAGATATTGTACAGGGAGGGGGATATCAGCGAGCTTGGGATGAGTTTTTCTATCACATGGCTGGAAAATTTAATAAAAATATTACCACTGCACCATTATTGCCCGCCATTGGAAACTGGGAAAATTTTGGCGCTCGCAACGGGGGCTATGAACCACAAGCAGTGGCCAAGGCTAGGAATAAATACAGAAGTTATTTTAACCTGCCTGCCAATAACAATCCCCAATACAAAAACTACTATTATCGTACCGACTATGGACCAGTAACGGTCATTACCTTGGATTCCTCCAATGGGTTGCCAGATAGTACTGATTTTGATACCAATATCAATATCAGTGCTTCCACCTATCCGGGTGACGATCTCCCAGATATTAACCCCGGATCTGATCAGTGGAAATGGGCCATGGAGGAATTAGAAGATGCATCATCGGCCGGTCAGATAATATTTGTTCAATTTCACCACATTCCCTATTCTAGTGGTGGTCATAGCTTGCCCTTGACGGCCTATAAAAGTTCTGGTCAAGCTGGTATCCCGATGCGGGCTTATACACCTGCGTTTAAGAAATATGGGGTGGTCGCTGTATTTTGTGGTCATAATGAATCATTGGAACATTCGATAGTCGATGGCATTCATTTTTGGGATATTGGAATTGCTGGAGATGGATTTGGATATTCTATCGATGATATCGATGCCCGTCGAAAGAATATTTATCGACAATGGGTTGCCCATCGCGATGCCGAAGAAATGTGGAATGGTCAGCAATTGATCTCCGGAGGCAAACATTACGGTCATTTATGGGTAGAAGTTGTCCCCAATTCACAGGGATATGATATAAATATGACCCCTAAATACATTTTCCCCGTCACCGATAAAGAGGGCAAAGTAACTATGGTGGAGGAGCGTATTTACGACCATGTGGTAAAAGTCAAGAAGTCTATGCCGTAGTGGTAATCTTTGGTTTAATCATTTACCCGAAATGGATGATTGTGCTATAGTCCAAACTTATGACTTAGCGCTAGAGATCGTGATTATAGGGGATTAGAAAACCGGAATTATTCAGTAGTAAGACTATCGTCGTCCATTATTATTACCTCGAAAATTAAATCTTGAAAACCTTTATCCGATCCCGGAGGGGCAGATGCACCGAATGCTTTCATGGCCGGAACATATAGACGTGCATGTGCTCCTTTTTTGAGCGTCATTAACCCTTCATCTACTCCCTGAAGCATTCTACCAGAGCCCACAAGATATTCAGTGACTGTACTCGCAGTATCTAAATTGTCGATAATGCTATCTCCACCAAAAGTAGAGGCTTTAAATTTCAAACTGATCATGTCGTTGGAGTCTATTTTTACCCCTGTACCTGCCTGAATGGTTTCTATAAATATGGTATCTGGAGACATGGTAGCATCAATATTATGGGTTTTGAGATAGTTGCTGATACGACTAGGACCGGTTTTTCGGTTTAATGTCATCACATTCTCAAATTCTTGGTTTTGATCGATTTTGGCAATACTGTCGTTGGGGAATACATCCAATACCTTATAATTGGTAGTAATTATATCCCCTTTTTTGATGTAGTCTGGAATCGAATAAAACAGTGCTTTTTTAAGTAGGCTGTCTGCAGATTGGATTAAAACAATGCTGTCGCCCTTGTGAAACATGGCATAAACTTCTCCCGCTTCGTGTGGATAAGCGAAGGGAGGCATGACGGTTTCATATGCTGGCATACTGTAGCGATTGTCCTCAACGATAGAATCATTGACTTTTTTGGTATAGCGTAATTTTAGGATGGATCCCGCTTTGGTTAAACTGTCGGCGTCAAAATCGGAATAGGTATATAGGATGAGTCCACTTTTGGTTTTATATCCCTTGGCTTTGTCGCAAGCAAAAAAGGAAAAAATCATGGAAACGATTAATAAATAAAAAATGACTTTACGCATTTTGAATGATTTTTAACAATTGAATCAATGATTAAAAAAATTTAAAGGTAATTTCATTTGCTTTTAAAGCGCATAAAAATATTAACTTTTATAAATATTTACAAAATCTTTCTGCTAGGAAATATCGCATATTGTGGGAATAGTAAGGGAGATATTAATTTACATAATATTATCATATGATGTTCACGGGTAAGTTCGAAATTTACCTACATTGGATGTTCGCTAAATCAAGTAGAAAGAATGGACACTAGAAGAGAATTTTTAAAAAAAGCAAGTTTATTATCAGGAGGGGCTACCATGACTCCATTTTTGCGTTCAGTCATTGAGCGAGCTTTGGAGATACAACCCAAACAGGGCAGTACTTTTTTGGACGCCGAGCATATTGTGGTTTTAATGCAGGAAAATCGTTCATTTGATCATGCCTTTGGAACCATGAAGGGGGTTCGAGGCTACAACGATCCTAGAGCAATTGATTTACCTAATAAAAATAAAGTATGGTTGCAAACCAATAATAAAGGTTTGACCTATGCTCCATTTCGATTGGATATCAAAGAGACCAAATCTACATGGATGAGTTCATTGCCGCATTCTTGGGAGAATATGGTTGATGCCAGAAATGGGGGCAAATATGATAAATGGCTTATTGCCAAAAAATCAGGTCGAGATAACTATGCTCATATGCCTTTGACCATGGGGTATTACGATCGCAATGATTTGCCATTTTACTATGCTTTGGCCGATGCCTTTACCATTTGTGATCACAATTTTTGTTCATCTTTGACAGGAACTACGGCCAATCGACATTTCTTGTGGACAGGGATTTTAAGAGATCCTATAGATCCTATGTCCAAGGCCAATGTACACAACGGAGATGTCACCTATAATCGATGGGCTAGCTGGAAAACATTTCCCGAACGCCTAGAAGAAAACGGTATTTCATGGATGATATACCAAAATGAGATTAGTATGCCAGTTGGGTTCAACGATGAAGAATCAGATTGGCTTGCCAATTTTACAGATAATAACATGGAGTGGTTTAGTCAGTATCATGTAATGTTTGCCGAAGGATTTCAAGACTATTTGGCGCGTTTGGTCGATGTGCTACCGGAAACCATAAAAGAATTGGAAAAAGATCTTCAGTCGATTTCTCCACTAGATGAACGATACGGTCAGATTTTGGAAAAAATGGAAAAGACGAAGAAGGATCTCGATCAAGCTTTGCAAAAAAGAAAGGAATTTAGTGCAGAGAAATTTAAGCAGTTGCCCAAAAGAGAACAAAATCTTCACAACAAGGCTTTTAGGACCAATAAAAACGATAAAGATTATCACACTATCACCGAATTTACCTATGATGACAACGGGATAGAACGCACGATGTATTTGCCGAAAGGCGATGTATTGCATCAGTTTAGAGCCGATGTTGACAATGGTGAGTTGCCGGAAGTATCGTGGTTGTGTGCTCCTCAGAATTTTTCAGATCATCCGAGCGCTCCATGGTATGGTGCATGGTATATCTCAGAGGTCATGGATATTTTGACCAAGAATCCAGAAGTGTGGAAGAAAACAATATTTATCATAACCTATGATGAAAACGATGGATATTTTGATCATATTCCACCATTTGTACCACCGAGTCATGATAAAGAAAATGAGGGTAAAATGAGTGCCAGTCTCGATGCCAAAATGGAGTTTGCCCACTTAAAAGATGAATTAAAAAGACATAAAGGTGATATGTCTAGAGTGAGAACCGGCCCAGTGGGGTTGGGATTCCGTGTACCCATGTTGGTGGTGTCTCCGTGGAGTAAGGGCGGGTATGTCAATTCAGAAGTTTGTGATCACACCTCTGTGATTCAGCTTATAGAGCAAGTGTTGAATCACCGCACGGGTAAAAATATTCGCGAAACCAATATTAGTAGTTGGCGTAGAGCGATTTGCAGTGATTTGACTTCTGCATTTAGACCGTATAATGGGGAAGAAATTCCTTTGCCTGAATCTACCGATCGCGAAGCTTTTGTGCAAACCATTCACCGAGCGCAATTTCGAGCATTGCCCTCTAATTTTAAGGCTTTGTCGACTGAAGAAATTCAAGATGTCAATCGTAATCCCTTGACTAGTGAACATATGACACATCAAGAGCCGGGTATTAAAAATAGCAATACTCTGCCATATCACTTGCTGGTCAATGGAAGATATAATGCATTAAGAGACCGATTCGAGTTGACTATGAAAGCCGATGATGCCATCCTTGGCAATCGGGCTGCTGGTGTTCCTTTTGCTTTATATGCACCAGATGGTTATGGTCTTGGTCCCGACGAAGCAATCACAGATGTCAAGGTGTGGAACTATGCCGTGGCTGCAGGGGATACTCTGAAAGATAGTTTTTATTTGAGTGGTTTTAAAGAGGGGGAATACTTTTTGAAATTGTATGGGCCCAATGGATTTTACAGAGAATATCGTGGCAATGCCAAAGATCCTCAGGTTGTGATCGATCAAGGCTATGAAATCAAGGGTCGAAGAAAACTCCAAACCACGGGTAATCTTTCATTAGCTATTTCTAATTCTCAAAATATTGATTTAAAATTCATCATAAAAGACAATGTTTATGGCAGTAGCGATGTAATGGTGGATTTGGCGAGCAAGGGAAGTGATAAGGCTGTGCAGGAAGTTATCTTGGATTTATCGAAAAATTATGGATGGTATGACATCTCTATTTCTGTAGAAGGTTATCCTCAATTTCAACAACGGCTGGCCGGTAGAGTAGAGGCTGAAGGGTCGAACAAAACCGATCCATATATGGGAAGAATGGTTTAATGATTATAGATTCGATTATATTGAATCAATTGTTAAAAGCTGAGATCTAATGCTGTTGATGAAACCTTTAAGCGAAAGAATGACGTTATTAGACTGAGTGATGGATGGAAAATTTTGGAACATTCATTGCTTATGCTACATATTGAATGATGCGTTTTGTATTTGTATCTTATGAGGGATACAAGGCTGGAAAGGTGTGTAATGATCGATCTTTTTGGATATTTCTTAGAGAAAATATCATTGTGGATTTATGTGAAAAAAGAAAATTGGAAATGGTGTTGAAACAAGGAAAGACCTTGGTCAATGATTAGGTTGAATGAATATGTTTGAACTAAGGGATACATTGCGATAAACGCATATTGCTAACACTGTGTTTTTAGAGAATGAATCGATGATTATTTCATATTACTGCTTGGGTCTAATTTTCTTGAAAATGCATTTAATTTGAAGTAAATATCTGCTAACCATAGATTTGTGTTTGGGTATATGTGGTCTTGCCAGAAGGCAATACAAGTAATTTTCAAATGCGATGATTACAAAAAGGCAAGTTTTGAAAGGTTTTTTTTCTAAAAAAATCCTTGTTAAAGAGTGAATATTAAAAATTGGATAAGTGCAATAAATACTCTTTAATTGTTGTAATTTTGTATGAGAAACGTGTTTTTTTGATTATTGTAGTATTTGAGCCATAGTTCTCTATAGAATTAAATAGTTGTGTATTTATTTATATTGAAGCAGAGATAGAGCTATTATAGACGGACATGAGTTCATTTTAGTTTTGATAAAATTTAAAAATATAAACCAATGAATACTTTAAAGACTTATTTTAAACCATTTTCTATCCTTATGATACTTCTGTTTGGGGTGTATCAGCAAAGTAATGCCCAATTGTTGCAGCGTGCGATAAAAAGGGGAGTCAACAGAGCTGTAGAGCGCAAAGTTGAAAAGGAGGCTGAGAAGCAAACCGAGAAAGCATTGGATTCTATATTTCAATCTAGCGACAAAGAAGTGGCAGAAAATGAAAGTGATTCTGCTGCAGTAGCAGCTTCCACCAAAAGGTCTATGGGGATGATGCAGAAGATGTTGGGGGGAATTAATAGTGTTGAATTACCGGCTCAGTTTGCCTTTGACCAACGCATTGTATGGGAAATAGAAGATGAAAAAGGTGAGAAGATGGAAATGGATATGTTTTACCATGAAAATTCCACAAATTTCGGAATGAATTATGTCGACGAAAAGAAGCCGAAAAATCAGAATTTTATAGTGATGAATTTTGAAGAGGGCTATATGGCTATGTTTATGAATAACGATGGGGAAAAGCAAAAAATGACTATGCCATTGAATCAAGAAGCCATTTTAGCTGCGGCGGAAGAAAGTGCAGAAAAGCAATCTGGGGACAATATAACCATTGAAAAAACTGGGAAAACCAAGACCATACTCGGATACCATTGTGAAGAGTATTTGATAACTACCGAAGATTATATTCAACATACTTGGATTACTGAAGATTATGAAGTTGCAACGGGAATGCAAGGATTTTTTAAACAGGCATTTGATAAAAATAAAAAGGTCTATGCTCCACAGATAACCAAGGGGTTTCCAATGGAAATAGAAATGATTCGCAAAAAGAATAAGAAGACCACCTATATGAGAACGAAATCTATAGACAAGGTCAATGAGGTTATCAATACTGCGGATTATCCTGCGTTGGCTATCGGTGGCTAAGGATTTATAGGAATGATTATTGGTTCTGTATTTCGTATAAATGCGGACGTTTCATTGCTATCAATAAAACAAAAAAAAAACCGGCTTGTCATTATGACAAGCCGGTTTTTTTATAACCCATCGGTGTGATTTTTACATCTGTATTTATTACTATTTTGGACCTTCTCCATACTCTGGACTATCTTGATCAAACCAAAGTCTTTCTTGACTCAGGATGTTTGGGTTGGGATCTCCAGTAGTGAATCCTTGATCCTGAACCGATTTAAGTTGGTTCGCATAATTGAGATTGTCGGCAGTAGGCGTCGAAACGGTGAATCTTCTCGGGATAGGCATCTCTGTTCCTGAAGAGGTAAACTCTTCCCACTCAAGGTAGGAACTACCTTTCATTGGTACACCGGATCTTCTTACCGTTGCCCATAAATCATTCGGTGTATTCATGAAGTTGATATACTGTTGAATATAGATTTTCTCTAATGCATCTGTACTCAAATCCAATGCCTCTTGAGATAATAAATCGGTGACTTCGGAATCTCTTAAGTAAGTTCCGGCTGCGGCCGATTCATCTGGATCGGTATACACAGGATCATTATTGTAATAAGGAAATTGATTGTTTTTGGCAATCAAATCGGCTCTTTTTACCGAAAGTTCCACTCCTCTGTTGAGGTATTCTTGAGCTGACTTTGGTAAGTTGGCTCCCAATTGCTTGAATTCCGCTAAATACAAATTGGTCTCTGCAGAACTTCCCAGTAGTACTTGCAATGGTGGCTGGTTGTCGTTCAATTCGAGCACTCGTCCTCCTGGTTTAGTAGGATATGTGTAGTCATACTGTGTACGAGTTAACTTTTCTTGAAACAATACGGTGGAACTATAGGTTTTTTCTGTTCCGTTAGCTGCAATTCTATTGTATGCTGCTTGATTAAAATAAATATCATTGGCAGGATCTTGTGTTGCATCTGGAGATATTGGAGCACCGTGGTATCTCACCCATGGCTCTCCAGGAGCATTCCAGCCATCGAAGTTGCCGTCATCGTCTAATTTAACCAATGGTTCAATAAATGGGGGCAATGCTTGGTCAGCGTCGATAAATGCTTGAACTACCTCACCATTGAAATCGTTCTTTTTAAAGTTGAATCTCACACGAGGATCTTTAACTTCAATTAGGAAGTCTATCAACTTTTGATTGCCATATCCTATCCACATGCCGTTTCCAGTACCATAATAGTTGATGCCGCGATTATACACAAAGTCATCGTTGATGTCGTCCATATAACCCACTGGAGAGTTGGCAACTTCCTCAGCGATTTGAAGCGCTTTACTTCGATCTTTATGGACCAATCGAGCTGCTATTTTTAATTTTAATAGATTGCAGTATTTAGCCCATTTGTCGTAATCGCCTTCGTAAATTAAATCTTGACTTCCCAGTGTAAGTTGGCCGTCAGTATCTTCCAATATGTTGAGGGCTTCATCCAATTCCGAAAGCCAAGTATCAAAGAGCATGCTTTGGTTGTCATATTCTGGCGTCAATAATGGGGGGTTGGTATAGGGTGCTAAGCCAGCTTGAGAATAGATCATCGATCCAGTAAGGTCGGTGTTGACCAATGCCGGTGAAATTTGGATTGGATATGTCAGGGCTTTAAAACCTTGTCTGACAGCTTGCTCCTCTTCACTCATGTCATCGATTCTCATTCTGATGTCCATCGTCTGAGGGAAAAGACTGCCATACAATCCCTGCGCTCCATATGGTCCCATGAGATTGAAATCGGCACCATTACCTCCTTGGACCGTCGTTACCTGAGTCCATGGATATAGGTATTGAAAATTGGTATAAAACCAGATCGTATAATCGTTATTATAGATTTGTTCGATTGCTTCAGTCATCGAAAACCGAAGGTCGGGTTCTGAAAGAGTAGATGGATTGGAGTTGAGTTCGGCGAATTTGTCGCGATCACAACCAGCAAAAGCCAATACCAATAGGACCCATATTAAATTATATATTTTATTCATTTTATTTCTTTTTTGGAGATTAAAAATCAATGCTTAATGAGAAAGTATAATTAGCTGTATACGGGGTGAAGGATCGCTCGAAAAATGACCCATCACTCGTCGTACTCCGGAAACTCTCTGGATTTAAATTGTTGGGTAGTGAGTTGAACAAGTATCCCAAGTTTCTACCACTAACAGACATAGAAAGATTTTGAGCGCCGATTTTTTGGGCAATTGATTTTGGAAAGCTAAAACCCAATGAAATATTTCTAAGGGCAATGTATTTGACTTCGTTGAACCAATTGTCATTGATCACGCCCGAACTCCAAGCACTGTTAAAATAAGTGTATAAACTAGCATGAGTTGGCTCGACGTGACCTGCTTCATAAGCTTCCTGATAAGTCATGCCTCCTACATCGACTTGTTCGCCTGAAGGACTGGTGACGATTTGGTTTTCTGCAAATACTCCTTCTGGAATTAAACCGTCATAAAAAGTTTGCCCTTTGATATCTTCGTATTCACTCGTCCAAGTTATCCCTCCATGTTCGGCATCTCTATTGGCCAATGAAGATTCCAAATATCCATAAGAAGTACCGTATTTATTGGTGTAGGAAGCAATGTGACCTCCATATCTAGCATCCAATAAAATAGATAGTGAAAAGTTTTTGTAACGGAAGTTATTGTTCCATGATCCTTCGAAGTCTGGATTTATTTTTCCTACTTCTTGGACTTCGTAACTTCTTGTATAATAAGCACCACGTCGATCATCTCTCCATGTTAGAATTTTATTGCCATTGGCGTCCTCTAAAGGTTTGGTGTCCGACATTAAGATGCCGTATTCTCCACCCTCATAGGCTACCGAGCCTATTCTGTAGTTTCCATATGTTGGAGTGCCTGCTAGGCTTTTGTATTCTCCTACTTCTTCTCTTAAGTCGGAAATGGTTGTAGTATTGTTCCAATAATTAAAAGTGGTTTCCCATTCAAAATCCTTGGTGCTAACCGGAACAACCTTTAGTGAAAGTTCTAAACCTGAATTGGTTAAAGTTCCAATGTTGGTAAACATGCTACCGAATCCAGTCGCAGAAGGAATGGGGATGGTCCCGATTTGATTGGTAATGGATTCGTCGTAATAGGCCAAATCAACGCCCAATCGTCCAGTAAATAGTCTTACATCTAATCCTATTTCCAAAGAGTTTTTAAGCTCTGGTTTGATATTGGGATCCACCAAAGTCGTTGACTTATTGTTGGTGTAAGCAAAATTTCCACCATCTAATTCGATTGATCCCAAGCTGTATCCTTTATTGATGGTATATGGTGCAGTATCATTCCCCACTTGTGCCCAAGATGCTCTCAATTTACCAAATGAAATAATGCTAGGCAAGTCGAAAGTTTCTGTAAATATCCAAGATGCACTTAAGGAGGGATAGAAATATGAATAATTTCCACTTCCATCGCTGTATACCAATGCAGAGGACCAGTCGTTTCGACCAGTGATATCTAAATAAAGTTGATCCTTCCAGCCCAAACTGGCCAAGTAATATAGTGAGTTGATTTGTTTGGTATTGTTGATCTCCGCTGAAGTTCTTGCTGTTCTCTTTGAATTGCCAATATAGAAGCGACCGGGAACTACCAGACCGCCATCTGTCCAAGTTCTAGTAAACTGGTTTTCTTGATCCCATATTTCACCACCAACTAAAAGGTTGGTCGTAAGATCTCCGAATTTCTTATTTAAATTCGCCATCAATTTTCCAGTTCGATTGATGTTTAAGGTGTTTCTCAACTCATAACCTCCACCCTCATTGGCATATCCCTGACCCAAGGTTTTGACTTCATAGAAGATGGAATAGTGATTCATGCTGGCTTCGGCAGACACAGAGATCCAATCGGCTAAATCAGCTGTTAATCTTACGATGGGTCTGGTCACTTGTTCTTTTTGAGTCACATTATTTAGATTATATGAAAACCAAACATTGTTTCCTGGTACATTGCCATATAGATCACCATAGTTGTTGTTTGGAGTCCCTCCATGGCTTGCTTGATATACTTCGGCTTGGCTCCATCTTTCGGTATCATACCAGTTCTGCCATGAGCCAGTGGCAAAGTTGGATGCTATATCATTCCATGGGTTTTGTGATTTAGAGGTAGTGAAGGTAACTGATGCATCTGCGGTTAGCCAATTCGATAGGTTATATGAACCTTTGAATAATAGAGAATTTCTATTAAATTCATTGGTCGGCATGACTCCACTTCGTATATTATAGGAATTTGAAAGATAAAAACTTCCTTTGTCACTACTCCCACTTAAAGCAACTCCAGTATTGGAATTTACCCCATTGTCATAGGCATCCAGCATGTTGTTGGGATATCCTGTGTATGTTCGTATAGTACCATCGTAATCTTCAATAGGGCGACCATCAAATTTTGGTCCATAGCTTAATCCAGCGCCAGGATTCCCAATCTTCGTCAACATTTGCTCTCCATTGACTTCTCTGGTATATACTTGATTGACATCATAGGCATAATAATTGCCATTGGCATCTTTTTCTCCATATCCTATATATCCAGCCAAAGTACCCGGTCCGTATTCGTATTGAATATCTGGAGTGGCATATACATTGTCAAATCCCAGAGATTGGGTGACATTGATACCGAGTCCTTTCTGATTTTTCCCATCTTTATTTTTAATGATAATGGCACCATTGATCCCTCTCGATCCATAAAGTGCCGTTGCAGCAGCCCCTTTAAGGACAGAAACCGACTCGATGTTGTCGGGATTGAGGTTCTTTAAGATGTTCCCAAAGTCATTGGAACTCGCACTCCAGTCAGCACTGGCATTGGCTACTCCCGTTTGGATAATTACTCCATCAATTACAAAAATAGGTTGATTGTTGTTGGAGTTTAAAACAGATACCCCACGCAATTGAATTTTGTTAGATCCAAATAGACCGCCGTCAGAGGCACCAATACTCAGTCCAGCTGCCTTACCCTGTAAGGCTTCTACTGGATTAACCGTATTTTGCAAGCTAATATCTTTACCGCCCAGTTCGGTGACGGCATATCCCAAGGCTTTGGCTTCTCGTTTGATACCCAATGCGGTGACCACAACTTCATCTAGAGCTAGCCCAGACTCCAATGTCACAGAAACATTGGTATTTGCTTTTACATCCATTTCCAAAGTTTGGTAACCAATGTATGAAACCAAGATTGTCCCACTTTCCGCTTGCAATTTCAAACTGAAATTTCCGTCGAAGTCTGTGATTGTTCCGTTATCTGTGCCCTTTTCTAGTACAGTGGCTCCAATAATGGCTTCTCCTGTCGTTGGATCGGTAACCGTTCCAGTGACATCTTGCGCAATGGCGATATTCCCTACAATCAGTAGGAAAACGCCAATGAAAAGACGATGTTTCCACGCCGTCCAATTTTTAGAGGTTTTGTCTTTTCTCATTCTTGATGGTGTTTTAGTGTGAATTAATAGAATCCTTTAATGTAAAATCGAATCTTATGATTCTAAGTCTTATTAAAATTGCTTTTAGACTTTTTAAATATATTACAAAGATGTAAAATAAATTTAAAAATTAAAGAATTGTTAATAATATTTTATCTTTAAGAAGAAATATTTTTGCAAATTTTTGTCACTTCTAATCATCAATTCTCATACTATTGAGCTGAATAGGAATTGGAGAAATTTTTGCTAGGTATTGTATGAAATGATATTCTATTATTCTTTTGAGATATTGGAAGAAATGATGGTTAAGTGTTAATATAAACTTATGGATTTGTGATGAATTTCAAATTTTTTATTAGTCTGATCGTGCTGTTCGCCGCAGCATGTCAAAATTTACATTCGGTAAAAGAGGACCTAGGATTGGAAAAACCCAATATTGTATTAATCAATGTAGATGATTGGGGGTATATGGATAGTCAACTCTATGGCAGTCAAGATATCTATACGCCTAATGTAAGTCAATTGTTATCTCGAGGGATGTTGTTTACTCAAGGCTATGCCGCCGCAGCCAATTGTGCACCCAGCAGAGCTTGTATGCTCTCAGGTCAGTTTCCTACCCGCCATGGTATATATACTGTCGCTTCTTCTGAGCGAGGTCGTAGCGATCAACGGCGATTGATCCCTGTAGAAAACAATACGATATTGCCGGACTCCAACTTTACATTGATGGAGGCTCTGAGTACCAATGGATATACATCGGCCATTATAGGGAAATATCACTTGGGAACCAACCCTTTAACTCAGGGGTTTGATATCAATATTGGTGGAAATCACAAAGGCCACCCTAAATCTTATTTTAGTCCATACCAGAATCCCAATTTACCCGATGGACCCAGTGGTGAATATTTAACCGATCGCCTCACCTCAGAAGCCATCACATTGTTGGATCAATTGAGTCCGCCTTTTTTTCTCTATCTCCCTTACTATGCCGTTCATACTCCTCTTCAAGGGAAAAAGGAATTGGTAGACAAATATTTAGCTTTGGGGTTTAACAAAAAAAACGCCCATTATGCCGCAATGGTTGAAAACATGGACCACAATATTGGTCGATTATTGTCGGCCTTAGAGTCGTCTCCTAAGTTGGAAAACACTTTGATTATCTTGACTTCAGACAATGGCGGAATTGCAGAAGTCCACAGTCAATCGCCTTTGCGTGCGGGTAAGGGGTCTTATTATGAGGGTGGGGTTCGCGTTCCACTATTATTTTCGTGGCCTGGAAAAATACCAGAAAACACAATATCTGATCAAACCGTCAGTCAGTTGGATCTTTATCCCACAATTGTTAATTTAGCTAAGTTGACTCTGCCAAATAATAAAATTTTAGATGGTCAAGACATAAGTCCCATACTGCTCGGACAATCTATGACGTTGGATAGAGGGTTGTTTTGGCATTTTCCCATTTATTTAGAGGCGTATGCAGGAAGGGAAGATGAAGCTAGAGATACTTTGTTTCGGACAAGACCGGGGACGACTATGAGATGGGGGGACTGGAAACTTCATCGATATTATGAATACGATGAATATGAGTTGTACAATTTAAAGTCAGATCCAGGAGAGAGAAATAATTTAATCGATCTCGAAAAAGAGGTGGGACAAAAACTCAAAAATAAAATGCAAGCTTGGTTGACGACTTATGATGCTCCGCTACCTAAAGAATTGAATCCAGATTATGTGACTCATTGATTTTGTAGTAAATTGGAGTACTTTTGTATTATTATAAATGATAGAACAATAATTATGTTTGATAGAAAATATCTTAGATTAATTATCCCTTTTGGAATGATCTTACTGGGCTTTGTGCCAGGGCAGATTGAGGCTCAATATTTAAACTCTTTGCCCGAATATGATCCAGAAAAAGTAATTGTTAAAAAGGATTGGTTGATTGATTCCATTGAACAAAAGGCCAGCTTGTATGCCGATGGTAGCAATATGGTGATGACCAATGGATTGATTTCGCGAATTTTTTCTATCAATCAAGATGCAACCACTATAGGATTAGATAATTTAATGAATGGAGAATCGATGTTGCGATCCATTCGTCCTGAAGGCGAATTGGTAGTCGATGGGATTACCGTTCCCATTGGAGGTCTGCTGGGTCAACCCGTACACAACTATTTACTTCCTGAGTGGATCCCTTATTTGCATAAAAATCCTGCAGCTTTTCACTTGATAGGATTTGAAACTACGGCTACTATGCCGAGATTTGAATGGAAAAAACGGCCGGAATGGATGCCCAAAGACATCGCTTGGCCAGCTCCAGGTGTGGCTTTAGATCTTATTTATCAAGCACAAGATGATTTAATTGAGAGTTTGATCAAACGCAAATCGACGGACGCCGGTAGAGAATTGATATTTTATGATCCCATTGATACCTTGGATGAAAACTGGACTTTACATGTCTCCGAAAGTTATGAAGGCAATGCCATTTCTAATGAAGACACTGCTGGAGAGATTTTGGCTATGCCCAATCAAAGTGTATTTGCTGAACTCAGGAATCCCAAAGGTTCCGATGTGTGGATCGTAAAAATATATCCCGGTACAGATCAATCAACATCTTGGGGGCCTGGTATTGCATTGCTCGGTAATCGAGTACCTATTCTCAAATTTAATATTAGAACCGCTGACCATACCTTTGGATATTATGACGGCAACGAAGAGCATCAGATTGGAAGTTGGGAGGGTAGCGAGCCTATTTGGTTGCGTATCGAAAGTAAAGATGACTATTTTCAATTGTCCTATAGTAGGAATGGAGAATCTTACAATCAATTGCGCAATGTAGCACCGAGACACAATGGTTTAATTCGAAAAATACGTATTGGAAAAACCGATGGTGAAGCCGGAGCCTTGGATGAAAAAGTAGAAGAAGATGTTGAGCAAGATAGTTTGTTACTGGGAAGGTCCCATATCAAAGACTTTAGAATACTGGGAGAAATCAGTGTCCAGACTAGAGCAGAAATGGAAGCTAAATACGAATTTCTTAAAAATTTAACCGTCAAAGTACACTATGAAATATACGATGGGATTCCCATGTATTCCAAATGGATAAGTGTAGAGAATACTGGGGACAAGGCAGTGACAATAGAGCACTTTAAGAGTGAGATGTTGGCTTTGACTGAGCCAGAAAGCTCTGTAGATAACAAAGAACAATGGTTGTTGCCCAATATTACGGTGGAATCTGATTATCGATTTGGTGGGATGTCCAATGAAAATGTATTCGAAACCAGTGTGGCTTGGAATGAAGATCCCCTATATACAACTCAGGTTAATTATACCAAGAAAATGCCTACGCTGTTAGAGGTTTATCCGAAAATGGGGCCACAAAAAGTATTGCAGCCCAATGAGAAGTTTACCAGTTACCGGGTTTGGGAATTGTTTCACAAGGACAGAGATCGCGAAAGAAATGGGTTGGCATTGAGGAGATTGTATAGATCTCAAGCCCCTTGGGTAACGGAAAATCCGATCTTAATGCATGTGAGAAATGCCGATGATGCTTCCGTGAAAATGGCCATCGATCAATGTGCTGAAGTGGGTTTTGAAATGGTTATTATGACTTTTGGAAGTGGGTTTTCTATCGAAGATACCAGTGAGCAAAATATGTTGCGCATGATGTCACTTACCGATTATGCTCATAGCAAGGGGATCGCCTTGGGTGGATATTCCTTGTTGGCGAGTCGGTCCATCGATGCTGCCAACGATGTAGTTATGCCGGCAGGTCAGACTCCAAGATTTAATCAGTCTCCTTGCTTGGGTAGTAAATGGGGGGAAGAATATTTCAATAAAATTTATAATTTCTTTGGGGTGACATCTCAAGATGTATTAGAGCACGACGGCAGTTATCCCGGAGATGTGTGCGCTTCACAGGATCATCCCGGTCATCGTGGATTGGAAGATTCTCAATGGGAGCAATACGAAAAAATAAGTGAATTTTATAAATGGTGTCGCGCCAATGCCATTTATCTCAATGTGCCCGACTTTTACTTTATGAATGGGAGCAATAAGACAGGTATGGGGTATCGCGAGACCAACTGGTCCTTGCCAAGGGAGCAACAAGAAATTATCGAACGTCAAAATATATACGATGGGACCTGGGAGAAGACTCCTTCTATGGGTTGGATGTTTGTTCCATTGGTTGAATATCACGGGGGTGGAGAAGCCGCTACGATTGAACCACTTCACGAACATTTGGATCACTACGATAGACGGATGGCCAACCTATTTGGTGCCGGAGTCCAGGCTTGTTATCGTGGACCTCAGTTGTATGATTCTATTACCACCAAAGCCGTGGTTCAGAAATGGGTAAATTTTTATAAGGACCATAGAGAAGTATTGGACAGTGATATTATCCATATTCGACGTGCCGACGGAAAAGATTATGATGGAATACTACACGTCAATCCTTATGGGGAAGAGAAAGGCCTAGTAATGGTGTACAATCCATTGGAGCAGCCCATTCGCAAAACCATTAAGGTCAATGCTTACTATACGGGATTGGATGATGTGGTAAATGTAACTGAGGATGATGGAGAGACCTATGAGCTTTCCTTGGATCGATCTTATAATTTGGAGTTGCCTATCGATATTCCAGCTAGGGGGTATCAATGGTTTATTTTGAAATAATCATTCGTGAATTGTTTTTGTCTTGAGTCGTTCATTTGATTCAAAGACTAGATTTATTATAGAATAAAAATGAAATCTTTTTTCGATGGAACGACGAACATTTCTTCAAACTTCAGTAGCTGTATTGACCTTGTTGCCTCATCCAGTGTTGAAAGCTTTGCCTAGGCCTTCGGGATTGCGATTTGGTATGATTACGGATTTGCATTATGCCGATCGTCCAACTACTGAGGGAGGGTCGAGGTATTATCGACAGTCTCTGGGTAAGTTGCGTGAAGCGGTAGATTTAATGAATGGCAAACGCCTTCATTTTATGATCGAATTGGGTGACCTTAAGGACCAAAGTGCACAACCCAGCGAAGAAGAAACTCTTCATTTTCTTAAAACAATAGAGTCTGAATATGCACAGTTTAATGGCCCTAGGCATTATGTGTTGGGCAACCACGATCACGACAGTATTAGCAAAGAGCAGTTTTTGCAACATATTCAGACCGGGACAGACATTGAAGCCAAAAACTATTATTCTTTTACCAAAAATGGCTATCACTGCATTATTCTAGATTCCAATTACAGTTCCGATGGCAGGCCCTATGATAAAGGCGATTTTGATTGGACCGATGCCTTTATACCTCAAGAACAAACCGACTGGTTGCGTGAAGCCCTCAGTAATACAGAATTGCCCGCATTGGTATTTGTACATCATCGATTAGATAATTTGGGTGAGCTAGCTAAAATGGGGCCTTCGAATTCGGAAGCCGTCCGTCAGATATTAGAAGAATCAAGGAAGGTGTTGGCAGTATTTCAGGGCCATCATCACGCTGGGGGACTTCAGACCATTAACAATATTCACTATTATACCCTCAAAGCCGTGGTGGAAGGGGATGGACTGGAAAACAATAATTATGCTATTGTAGAAGTCGATGCGGATGAAGAAATCAAAATAAAGGGGTATCGTAAGACCGATTCTACCGTCCTAGGATCTTGATCTCAGAGGGATTGATATGAAATCTTGGTTAAGCTTGTGGTATATGAGGCAATGTCTGCTCTGTCTTTGTTATTTTAGCTTGGGTTAAATGATTGACTTACATTTTTGGGAATATTAAGAAATGAGTGGGCCGATCTAGAACTTTGATATATGAGCTAAGTTATTGGTTCAATCCCTTAGAATAAATAGATAAAATATATAATATGAGAACTCGAAGAAATTTCATGAAACATGCCGGAGTGATCAGCATGGGTTTTATGGGACTACATCATCATGCATTTGGGATGATGAAGCCTAGCGGAAAGGCAGGTTATGGTCCTTTGTATAAAGATGTAGACAATATTTTGGAATTGCCTAAAGGCTTTACCTATAAAATTATCTCGCGCAAAGGGACAAAAATGACAGACGGTTTTCTAGTTCCTGGCGCTGCAGATGGTATGGCTACTTTTAAGGAAAATGGCAAGGTGATTATTGTGAGAAATCACGAACTTTCTCCAGGAGATCTTGAGCAAAGCCCTTATGGAGAAAACAAAGAATTGTTATCCAAAATTGATAAGGATCTCATATATGATTTTGGTCGAGGTAAAAAGATTGGTGTTGGAGGTACGTCTAACTTGGTTTTCAACGAGAAGAAAATGGAAGTGGAACGGGAATTTTTAAGTCTTACCGGTACTTATAGAAACTGTGCCGGTGGTCCTACTCCTTGGGGAACCTGGATTACCTGTGAAGAGACTACGGCCAGAGCGGATAATTTTTTAGAAAAAGATCACGGTTACAACTTTGAGGTTAAGGCTTCTTCCACCATGGGGGTACAACAGCCTATGCCATTGAAAGCTATGGGGCGATTTTCTCACGAAGCAGTAGCTGTAGATCCCAAAACCGGAATTGTTTATCAGACAGAGGACGATTCCGAGGGATTGATCTATCGTTTTATTCCCGAAAAGTATGGGGATATGACAAAGGGGAAGCTACAGGTGTTGGCTATTAAAGACAAACCTTCATTTGATACTAGAAACTGGAAGAAATTAAATACTGAACCCTTTCCATTAAATAAAGCTTGGGCAGTAGAATGGTTGGATATCGACGATATCGAATCTCCAGAAAGTGACATCAATCATCGGGGTTTCGAAAATGGAGCGGCTCGTTTTGCCCGTGGAGAAGGGATGTGGTATGGCAGTGGAGAGATTTATTTCGCTTGTACCAATGGAGGTAAAGAAAACAACGGTCAAATATTTAAATATATCCCCAGTAAGCACGAGGCGGAAGCTGGAGAGGATAAGGAGCCTGGTACATTGGAATTGTTTATCGAGTCTCATGATTCCAAGCTTATGCAATTTGCCGACAATTTGACCATTGCACCATGGGGAGACGTTGTGGTTGCTGAGGATAAAAGTGATCCGAGATTGGTTGGGATTACTCCGGAAGGGGAAATGTATCATATCGCCAAAAATATTGGTTATAAATCGGAGTTTGCAGGGGTGTGTTTTTCTCCCTCGGGTGACACTCTTTTCGTTAATATTCAAAGCCCAGGATTGACTTTGGCCATCCAAGGTCCATGGGGAAAAGGTAGAAATTCACTTTAATGCGAATTTTTTAAAGATATGTTAAAGGGTTGTAATTTTATATTGCAACCCTTTTATTATGCCAATCATCCTTTTATCTTTGCTGCGTGAAATGGCTTGCCAACATATTGATCACCATAGTGATTTTAGCAACGTTTAAAGATCTTACCAGCATTGTCATGTTTAAGATTGGACAAAATTATGTGGCTGAAAATCTCTGTATATACTCTATTACACCAGAAATGATGTGTAAAGGGAGTTGTGTCCTCGATGGTGTTTTGGAACGCAATGGGGAAGCCAGTGATCAAGAAGGCTTGAGATTGCAAGACGACAAACCAATTCCGGTAGTAGAGATTCAACAATCAGATATAAATCTCAATGAGAATCGTCCCTTCGAACGGGATCATTTTGAAGATCGCCAGATCTTATATGCTTTTGAATATACCGCTTCGGTACATCATCCCCCTCGTGGTTAATCAGTCAGTATCTATTCTAAATTACCCTTATTGTTAATATTGTATATGCATGGATATATCTGTGTATATCGGTCAATGACCAATGACATTGCTTGAATCCATATCGTATAAAGGTATTTATATGCATTTGGTTATAGATGATGGGGTAGATTATTCCTTTCCTGAGGAAGGATTTATTTTAAAAGCTATAAAATGTACAAAAGAATTATTTTGCCATTGGCATTCCTATGGATGTTTTTGCCATCGGTATTTGCCTGCGACGCTTGTGGTTGCAGTATATCGGGCAGCGGAATTGGGATGATGACTTCCTATCGCAATCATTTTATTCGATTGGGTTGGCAGTCTGCTCATTATCAGTCTATTGCTGAGAATAGTAGCGGTTCCGAGGATCATTTTCAATTGTTGGATCTTACTGCCCAATATTATCTAACCGACCGATTGAAGTTATGGGCCAATATGTCTTATCGGACCAATGAGCGATACAATTCGCTAGAACATCAGGAGGTTAGTGGTATATCTGATAGTCGGATTATGGTCAATTATTCACTGGTGAACAATTACCTGACTAAAAATGGATCGAGTTGGCTTGTAGATATGGGCTTGGGACTTAAAATACCTACGGGGAAATACAATCCAGATATCCATGATTCCAATTTGCCGGAAAACTTCAATATTGGCAATGGGCACGTGGGCTTCTTATTTCAACCTAGGGCTGTGTTTACAAAAAATAGTTATGGAATTGTATTTTCCAATCACAATCAAATAAATACAGCTTCACGAGATGGATATCAGTATGGATCCCAATTTTCAGCTCAATTAACTTTTTTTAAAGAACAGTCAATATGGGGATTGGATTGGATACCGCAACTCGGCTTGGGCAGCGAATATATCCAACGGGATCACTATAAAAACGGCAATAGTGTGCATGGAACCGGTGGCAAGGGTGTGTGGGCTATGGCAGGATTGAGCGTCAAATGGGCCAATTATTTGATTGGGGTAAACCACTCCCTACCCATGGTTCAAAATTATTCTCAAAATGAAGTCGAAGCCCAGCAGCGATGGGCCATCCAGGCTTCTTTTATTTTTTAAAACTATTAGAAATATATTTAATATGAAGATTTATAATTTTATTTTTTTATTTGCATTTATCGTATTTGCGGCATGTGACAAGGATGAAGACCTTATGGCTTCAGGACAATCTGAAGTCGAAATCAAATTTGACAATATAGCCATCGTCGATGGTGTGCAGCGTCAATTGACCATGGTATCACCTGGGGATACATCGAATTTTGATTACAATAATGCCATGGATCAACCATTCAATATTACTTTGCTAAAGTATTATATCTCAAAAATAGTTTTGGAAGGACCCGATGGTGCATATTACGAGGATGAAATATTGGCCAGTGCTACAGAGTCCAAAGGGTATTATTTAATTGATGAGTCGGAGGAGTCCAGTCAATTGATCAATCTTGAAAATGTACCCTATGGCAAATACAATAAGATAACCTTCACCGTTGGTGTCGATGAATCTGGTGTAAGTGAAGGGGCGGCGGCAGGTTCGTTGGATCCTGCAACCAGCGCGATGTTTTGGAATTGGAATTCTGGCTATGTCGCTATGAAAATGGAGGGTCATTCTCCGGTTTCTGCTGGCGGGGCAAGTGGCAATACCGTTGATCCGTCCATAGCCAAGGGTATGGCATATCATGTGGGAGGATGGAAGGATATCGATGATTCCGCCTTTGTCAACAATGTTCGCAGATTGTCTTATGATTTTGATACCGATCTATCAGTGACCGGAGAAGGTCATCCCAATGTGCATATGGTATTTGACGTAATCTCTCTTTTTGGGGGTGAAAACCTTATTGATTTTACGGGCAATAACAATGTACACAAACCTTCTGACGGTATTCCTTTTGCCAATAATTATACCGATGCATTTGCATTTGATCATATCCACCAATAGACATTGATATGACAAAACTAGTGGTCAAAATACTAATTTGCGCTATGGGCCTAGGATTGATTTATTCATGTCAAAAAACTGATGTGAGTATCGAAACTTTGTCCATCCCTCAACCTCAGGGATTTCCTGAGGTTGTTTATCCACTTCATACCAATCCGCTATCACAGGAAGGGGTTGATTTGGGTAAGCAATTGTTTAATGATCCCATTTTGTCTATCGACGGAAGTGTGGCTTGTTCCAACTGTCATACTAAATCACTGTCTTTTACCGATGCCCAACATCATCCCAGTATAGGGATATTTGAACGCGTGGGTACTAGGGATGCACCTCCGATTATGAATTTGGCTTTTCGTCGGGAATTTTTTTGGGATGGTAGTGTCAGTCAGCTGGACTTTGTCCCTTTGGCAGCCATTGAGAATGAACTGGAAATGGGGGAAAGCCTCGGTCATGTGGTCAGTAAATTGAACGATAGCGAAAGTTATCCCAATAAGTTTAGAAAAGTTTATCCGACCATGGATACCATTACTGGGCCTTTAATGCTCAAAGCTTTATCTCAATATCTTTTGACCTTGGTGTCGGCCGATAGTCGCTATGATCAATACCAGCGAGGAGAGATTCAATTGACCGATGAAGAACAAAGGGGATTAGCGGTTTTTGAAACAAACTGCGCTACCTGTCATGTGCCGCCATTGTTCACCAATGAGGAGTTTCTAAACAATGGTTTGGATACGGTCTTTTCTGATTTGGGTAGGGAAGGGATAACAGAATCTTCCACAGATCGAGGAAAATTCATTGTGCCCAGCCTGCGAAATATTAGATTGACCCCACCTTATATGCACGACGGAAGATTTAAAACTTTGGCAGAGGTCTTGGATTTTTATGATGCAGGTGTATTGCCGTCCTTTAACTTGGCCAAAGAACTCAATCAAAATGGTCGCTTAGGCATCGCCTTGTCTTCTGATGAAAAGGCGGATTTACTTGCTTTTTTATCCACCCTAACCGACTATAATTTTATTAACAATCCAAAATTTTAATTCAATGAAATATTTATCCATTTTATTTTTGACCGCCTTATTTATTACTTCATGTGACAAGTCCGATGATGTGATTGAAGGTGTGGACTACTCATATCATGCCCATGTGAAATCACCTAAGGGCGAAACATTGCAAATGGGGGATACCCTAGAATTGAATGTGTTGTTCGAAAGCCATTCCGGTGAGCCAGTGCACAATGTGAAAGTCGAGATTGCTTCGCAAGCTGATCCGAGCCATATAGTCTTTGATTATCACGATCACGTGCATGCGACCGAGTCTTCGTTCAACTATGTGGAACATTTGGTGATCAATGAAGCCAATGGTTTCTCCCCTTCCAATACTTACGTGTTTACTGCGTCGGTATGGGGAACTGAAGGGGATGATGATGGATTAGAGAGTGAAGAAACAACATTTTCCATAGAATAATACCAAAAATAATATTAGCTAATACTATATAAATCCATGTAGTATTATATCAATAGGCTGAATGTCCTGAGTCGGAAGACCATGGCATTCAGCTTTTTTTATGGATTTACAATGATGACAGGAATAGCAAGAGGAAAATCGATTCTGGTTTGATACGCTGTCGAACAAACTTATTGGCTTGGACCAAATGATTCTTCACGGTGTTAGAAGACAAATGCAATTGCTGAGCTATTTCTTGTAGGGGATGACCTTGTAATTTACTTAAACGATAAATGGTTTGCTGTTGTGGTGGAAGTTGAACGATGATACTTTCCAGCACGGATAGACAATGTTCTTCATTCATCTCGGTTTCTACTTTGGGTTTGCTCGCTTCCCAAGATTGAATAAACTCGATACGACGATTCTTGTCACGGGCCACTTTTCTAAAATAGTCGATGACTTTATTTTTTGTGGTTAAAAAAACATATCGACTTACATTATCGGTATCTGTTAATTTGTCTTTGTGAATACAGAGGGACAGGAATACCTCTTGGGTTAGATCTTTGGCCAATTCTTCATCGCATACGTGGGACAGAATAAAGCCATACACTTTATTCTTATAATTTCTAAATACCTCTTCTATGCTATTGGTCGACACCGGGTTATCTTAGTTTTTAAACTTAGAATTAACAAAATAATAAAATAAAAGTAGTATTATTTTTTTAAAATAATTCACTTTTACTAGTCCTGATTTTTATTTATATCGTTTTATATATCGCATTTAATGCAAAATATTGCCTTAGTGTATCTCGAATTTGCTTTGGTAAAAATTGTTATATAATATAAAAATTAAAATACAAAGATTGGAGTCTAGAAATAATATAGAAGAGTTATACCATAAGTTTTTAAATAAAACAGCCACTTCTGATGAAATTCATCAATTGTTGGATTGGATAGAAAAGACAGAAAATGCCGATGTTATACTGAGTGCAATGGAAGAAAAGTGGGGCCAAGGATTGGAGGATAAGGAATATCCTGGTGATTGGACTGAAGTTGTCGGTCGATTGGATGTATTGAAACATGAAATATCAGGAAAACGGCAAAATAGACTTCAATTCTTCAATCGCAAAATGTTGCACTATGCAGCCGCCGCGATATTATTGATGATCAGTACCATAATGATTTGGCAAAATTACGCCGGCCCCAAGACTATAGAATACTCTACCCATTATGGTGAAACTAAGGTTGTGGAATTGCCTGACGGCAGTGTGGTTCGATTAAATGCCAATTCGAAATTATTGTGGACGAACCACTGGAAAAAACAAGGAAGTCGTGAAGTAATATTGAGTGGAGAGGCTTTTTTCGATGTATCTCATTTATTGGATGATAGCGATGAGAATTATCCCTTTCAAGTGATTACCGATGATTTGACGATAAAAGTATTGGGGACAACATTTAATGTAAGTAGTCGTCGAGATAAAACCGATGTATTTTTAGCTACGGGGAAAGTGGAGTTGGCTTTTTCTGATGCTTCTCGGACGATTGAGTCCATGGAACCAGGGGATATGGTCAGTTTTTCAAAAAATGATGGAAGTTATGAGAAAAAAGAAACCACAACGGTGAAGAGTGCATCGTGGACCGAGGGTAGTTTTATATATGACAATGAAAGTTTGGAGAATATCCTCAATGAGATCGAGGACATTTATGGCAAGGAGATTCAAGTAGTAGATAGAGAGATGTTGAACAAGAAATACACCATTGGTTTGCCTTATACCAATTGGGATATGGTAGTTGAATCCTTGGCATTAATGATGGATTTGACAATAGAAAAAAATGAAGATGGAATAATCATAAAATAGTGAACAGGAATATTGTTGGCACTCCGTTCCTGTCCACAATTACTTAACTCAATTAAATTAGAATATGAAATTACAATTTTTATGTAAAAAACCCTGTATGATTGCACTACTGTGTATTCTATTTATGCATGTGCAGGTGCCATTATTGGTTGCCAATGAGGCAGAACCTAGCAGTGAAATTTTGCTGTCGACTGCGATTCAGCAAATTAGTCAGAAGTATCAAGTGTTGTTTAATTACGATAAGGAATTGATTGACAATGTCAAGGTCAATTACAACGAGGAAGATGCCGATAATGTCAATGAGGCTATTTCTGGAATATTGAAAGGAACTAGAATTCACTTTAAGATTTTTGACAATCGCTATGTTATTCTTTACAAGAGGGATCCTGAAGGTTTACAGTCTTTGCAAAAGATGGTCGATCACTTTCAAGAAATTTTAGCCTCCGATAAGAAAATATCAAAAGCTGAACGGCAGGTTGTAAAATATCTCAACAATAGAGATCATTACAATTTAATGTCCAAGAAATTGGTAATGAATGTATCGGGTACAGTTCGCGATGCCAATGGTGCGCCATTGATTGGTGTCAATGTATTGGTGAAAAACAAGAATTTGGGAACGGCTACCGATTTCGATGGGAAGTTTATTATGAACGATGTTGATGAAAACGACGTTCTGGTTTTTTCATACATCGGTTATCAAACCTTAGAGATGCCAATTGCTGGCAAGACCAATATAAGTATCGTATTACAAGAAGATTCACAGACTTTGGACGAAGTAGTGGTTATCGGATATGGAACACAGAAAAAAAGCGATTTAACTGGAGCAGTATCATCTATTAAATCTGACCAAATAGCGGCTTATCCTACCAGTAGTGGTGTACAGGCTATGCAGGGACGTGCTGCAGGTGTTCAGATTCAATCCAATAATGGGGCTCCTGGATCAGACCTTAAAGTGAGAATTAGAGGAGGTACTTCAATCAACGCCAATAGTGATCCAATATTCGTAATAGATGGTTTTGTAGGTGGTGCTATGCCCCCTCCAGAAGATATAGCATCTATTGAAGTATTGAAAGATGCGTCCGCTACAGCCATTTATGGATCTCGGGGAGCAAATGGTGTAGTTATGATTACAACCAAAAGAGGAGCTTCTGGTAAAACAAAAATTGATTTCAATACTTCCTATTCTGTTCAGAATGAAATCAATCGATTGGATTTGCTCAATGCCGATCAATTTGTAGATTATATCTCGGAATTGCGTCCCGATTTTCAATCCATGGGTGGTAATACGGATTGGCAAGATGAAATATTTAGACCAGGAGGGGTTCAAAACTACCAATTGTCCTTGTCTGGGGGTACTGAATCAGTGAAATACTACGTGTCTGGTGCTTACTATGATCAAAAGGGAGTGATTCTTAATTCGGACTACGATCGGTTGTCTGTGACCAGTAATATAGATATTAATGCTACAGATAGGATGAAAATTGGTTTGAATTTGTTTGCTCGTAGAGATGGAAGCAATGGGGTGAGAACCCAAGAAGGATCGGGTGGACTCACGCCAGGTGTTGTATCTTCTGCATTTAAATTCGAGCCGGATCGCGATATCTACAACGAAGATGGTAGCTTTACTGTAGCTCGTTTAAATGACCCTATTGATAATCCATATGCTATTGTCACTCAGTTGGAGAATGAAAATTCTGCAGATCGCTTTCAGGGTAATGTGTTTATGGAATACGATTTGTTGTCAAATCTCAAATTTAGAACTTCTTTTGGCACAACGACTTATAACTCGAGGACGGGGATTTTTTCGCCAACCACGGTTACTGAAGGTCGCAATGTTGGAGGTGATGCACGAATTAATGCATCAAAAAACACACTATTTTTAAATGAAAATTATTTGACTTATAATCATAAAATTGGCAATATTCATAACCTCAATGCATTGGTCGGCTATTCCTATCAATCATCAGTAAGTGAAAGTTGGGGATCGAGAGGGCAATCCTTTATCACAGATGCATTTTCTTATTGGGGATTAGGGTCATCAGCTGTATGGCAATCTCCAAGTTCAAATTTGACGGAATGGGTGATTTCTTCCTTTTACGGTCGTTTAAATTATACCTTGGATGATCGCTTTTTATTTACGTTTAATGCAAGATACGATGGATCGTCTAACTTTGGGAAAAATAATCAATGGGCATTTTTCCCCTCAGGAGCGGTGGCTTGGAATATGAAAAAAGAAGCCTTTTTACAAGACTCAGATCTAATCAGTTTCTGGAAATGGCGAGTAAGTTATGGTGTGACGGGAAATCAAGCCATTTCACCCTATCAAACACTGGCTAGGTTTTCACCTGCTTTTTCAACCATTGACGATGCAATAGTCAATGCAGTTCGACCAACTTCTGTAGCCAACGATAATCTCTCTTGGGAAACAACTCGACAACTCAATATTGGTACAGATATCGGTTTTTATAACGACCGCGTTACATTGACGGCCGAATACTACAATATGTTGACCTCAGATTTATTGTTCAGTGTGCCTTTACCTCAATATTCTGGGTACACTTCACAATTGCAGAACATTGGAGAAGTAAGAAATCATGGATTTGAATTAAGTATTAATTCGAGGAACTTTGTCGGTGAATTTGAATGGAGTATGGATGTCAATTTTTCGAGGAACAGAAATGAAATAGTTTCTCTGCCCGATGGCAATGACATCGCTTACGGTTCTGGACCTGGACACTTGGTCGGTTTAGGTACAACTCAGATATTGCGTGTGGGTGAGCCGGTGGGTAGTTTTTTTGGTTGGATTTATGACGGGGTGTATCAAGAAGGTGATAATTTCTTAACTGGAGCCGGGTTTGAACAAGAGCCTGGCGGTGAGAAATTTAGAGATATTGAAGGTAAAAACGATGATGGAACTTTAACCGGTCAGCCCGATGGTGCTTTAAATAGCGATGATAGAACCCTTATAGGGAGTCCTCATCCCGACTTTATTTGGGGGTGGAATAATGATTTTAGATGGAAAAATTTTGATCTCAATATATTCTTTCAAAGCTCTGTCGGCAACGATATTTTAAGTTATACCCTGATGGAGTTGGATTTAATGTCCGGTATCAATAATGCGACTACCAACGCCTTGGATCGATGGACACCTAGTAATACAAATACCGATGTACCCAAAGCATTTGCTGGCAGAACTAGACGAGTTTCTACTAGATGGATTAGTGATGGCTCATTTACGCGATTGAAAAATCTAGCTTTGGGGTATAGTTTTGATTCCAGTGTTTTGTCGAATTTCAATTTGAATAAAGTGAGATTGTCTATAAGTGCCCAAAACATGTTGACTTTTACGAAGTACGAAGGATTTGATCCCGAGGTGAATTATTCCACTAGTGGCGCTGCCAATGGGAATCGAAATTTGGGACTGGACTATGGAAGCTATCCCAATGCCAAATCAATCACCTTTGGACTAAATGTATCGTTTTAATTGATCAATAATCATAAAAAAGACATAATGAAAAATACGATAAAAAAAATATTTATGCTATTTGTCCTTTTTGGTGCATTTACGAATTGTACCGATTTGGAGAAAGCACCGGTGGGATTGTTGTCTCCCGAAGGTTTGTTTAATACACCAAAAGATGTAGAAATTGCTATTTTTGGAGCCTATTCATGGATCGCATCAGAAAGAATTTACGGTAGACAATTTGTCTCAGCCTTAATGTTGCGAAGTGATATGGTTGATATTGGGGATCGCGGTACTCCTGCTGAAAGACAGCAAGTTAACGACTTTAATATGGATGACAACAATGGTATGGTAAGAGCATTTTGGCCTTATTTTTATCAGACCATAAGTGCTGTAAATGCTGCTATTAGCGGGGGTGAATCGTTGGATACCGATGAGAGTGAAATAAATCCTCTCATTGCAGAAGCAAGATTTATTAGAGCATTTTGTTATTATCATTTGGTTCGCAATTTTGGAGATGTTCCATATATTGATTATTTCGTAACCAATCCAGAAGCCACTAAGGTATTGTCGAAATCACCAGCAAGTGAGGTGTATGCTGGCATTGTAGCAGATCTTCTATATGCCAAGGAGTGGTTGCCTGATATGCAACCCAATGGGATTCGGTCTAGACCTACAAAGGGATCAGCTGCTTCCTATCTTTCTTCCGTATATCTTACTCAAGGCGATTTTCAGAAGGCCTATGATGAAGCCAAATGGGTCATTGATAATAAGTCTCGATTTAATTACGAATTACTCTCTGATTTTCAAGATTTATATGTCGCTGGATCGCCGAATAAAGAAGAACATATCTTTGTTGCCGAATTTGTGGGACAGCAAGCCGGAGCAGGTGGTGCAGGTGATGATATTATGCCACCCATGACAGGTATTCGAGGTGCGGACGATTTGGGTTGGAGTGTATTGGTTCCGTCTTTGGAAGTATATAATTCTTGGGACGATAGAGATTATAGAAAGAAAGTTAGTTTTGAAGATTCTGCACTAATAGGTGGGGTTTTAATGCCATATACCGAGTTTCCAAATACACCGCGCCCACATGTCGCGAAATATCGAAGATATCCAGGTAATGCCAATTCCGATGGTAGATTCTCCGATAATGACTATTCTGCTTTTAGGTATGCAGAGGTCTTGTTGACGGCAGCTGAAGCATTGACAGAAATTAATGGCCCCACAGAAGAGGCTGTCGGTTATGTCAATGAAATAAGAGCGAGAGCTAGAAATGCAGCTGGTGTTCAGAATGCTTTCCCTGCCGATCTCAATAATAACTTATCTAAGGAGGAGCTAATTGATGTGATTTTGGAAGAAAGAAGATTAGAGTTGGCTTTTGAATTTAAAAGATGGTATGATTTAAAAAGAAGAAATTTAGGGGAAGAAGCCTTTAAAGGACCGAATTCTTTAGAAGTGCACGATAATTTTGATCCAAATAGAGACTATTTGATGCCTCTGCCTAGAACAGAACTAGATATCAACCCTAATTTGGGACCACAAAATCAAGGGTATTAGGATAATATATTATTGTTTGATTTAAGATTGTTTAAAAAAGGACTTGTGATTATTCGCAAGTCCTTTTTTTTAATTCCATATGGATTTGGTATAAATCACTTAAAACTATAATCGTATTTTGAGGTGATAATATATGGATCTTACCTTTTTTATTCCCATAATAGTGACAAAGAGAATGATTTACAATTTTATTAATTCCATGCGTTTGTAAACTTTTTACTATTCTCTATGCGAATGGCTAATTCCTATAACTGTAAGTATTAATTTATTATTGATTTTATAAAAATTATTTGATGTGAAAATAATTTTTAAACTTAGCCCGATGAATTATATGGTCATAAATCGATGGTTTTGACAATATAATATTGGCGTTTATTTTGTCATAGCCTGCTGATGTTTTGTCGATGGGTAATCATTAAAAAAATGATGTATTAGTGGTGCAAAGGTTTTCTATAACTATGCAAGGTTGGTATTTTGTTATTGTAATCATTTAAATTTCAAGAATTTAACTAAAATATAATTGTATGCGGAATCTTTTATTTTTAATATTAATCGGATTAATGTGCTCTTTAACTGTTGAAGGACAAAAATTAGATAAAACTTTAGTCCCAGGAACAGTGGT
This sequence comes from Membranihabitans marinus, assembly GCF_021729155.1. Classification (GTDB taxonomy): domain Bacteria; phylum Bacteroidota; class Bacteroidia; order Chitinophagales; family Saprospiraceae; genus Membranihabitans; species Membranihabitans marinus. The sequence continues at coordinate 47,415 of NZ_JAJQYA010000020.1, forward strand.
TACCCACAGTCCACAATCTTCAGGTAAATACATTGGCTCTCCGAGTATTGCGATTTTGCCGAATGGACATTATGTGGCCTCTCATGATTTTTTTGGACCCAAATCCAATGAACATGAAAGTGCTACTTCTAGAATATTTCTATCTAAAAACAAAGGTAGAACATGGACTCAAGTCGCGGAATTTGGCGATGCTTTTTGGTCTAAATTGTTTGTACACAACGGAGATTTGTATTTTTTAGGTACTCATAAACACCACGGCAACACTTTGTTGAGAAAGTCAACTGATGGTGGAAAAACTTGGACCAAGCCCACAGACAAAAACAACGGCCTGCTTATGGAGGGTGAATATCACTGCGCGCCTATGCAGATATTGATACACAATGGTCGCCTGTGGAGGGCAATGGAAAGTGCCATGGGAACGCCCAAAAAGTGGGGGAAAAGATATGGCACCTTTATGATGTCCATTCCTGTAGACGCCGATTTATTGAAAGCCGATAATTGGACGAAGAGTAATATATTATATAGAGATTCTACTTATCTCAATGGCAACTTTGGTGGCTGGATAGAAGGCAATGCAGTTGTGGGACCAGACGATCAAATATACAATATTTTGAGAGTGGACGATCGATCTACCATTGAAGAAAAGGCAGCTTTTGTTAAGATTTCTAACGATGGGAAAACGGCCACATTTGATAAAAATACAGGTTTTAAACCCTTTCCTGGTGGATCTAAGAAATTTCTAATTCGATACGATGAAGAAACGAAATTGTATTGGATGATAACCAATCAAGTTCCAGAGGACATCAAGAAGCATAAAGCCAATATGAATCCCGCTAAAGTGAGAAACAACTTAGCTCTTATGTATTCAAAGGATTTGGTCAATTGGGACTTGGATAGAATCTTACTCTTCCACAAAGACATTGGTCATCACGGTTTTCAGTATATCGATTGGCAGTTTGAGGGCGATGATATTATTTATTTATCGCGTACGGCATATGATGATGGTTTAGGTGGTGCGCACAATAATCACGACGCCAACTTTTTGACCTTTCACAGAATTAAAAATTTTAGAAAGTAGAACTATGAAATTTTTCTATTTTTTCTGTGCTTTAGTTCTCTGGGGCTGTAATTCAACGGTTGAAAATAAACCCAATATTGTGTTTATTTTTACCGATGATCAAGCTTCATGGACCATTAATGGCTTGGGGAATGACCAAGCTTATACTCCTCATATCGATCAATTGATTGCTGAAGGAGGTGTTTTTGAAAATGCTTTTGTGACCACTCCTGTATGCAGCCCTTCACGTGCCAGTTTGATGACGGGGCAGTACGCCACGGAGCTGGGAATATTGGATTTTATCCCCCATCCACGGCATCGTTTATTCGACCCCAATCATGAAGTAGGTCTCGATTCTTCTAACACTACTTTTGCAGAACTTATTCAAAAAAATGGCTATACCACCGGCTTAGTGGGGAAATACCATTTAGGGGATTGGACCCGATCGGATGACAAGCGACATCATCCCCTCAATCAAGGATTTGATTATTTTATGGGTTTGACTGGGGGCGGAGAAAGTCCAGTTAATCCTGTTTTGGAAAAGGATGGGGTTATTGATACCATAAAGGGATTGACTACGGATATTTTGACCGATCACGCACTGTCTTTTATTGATGCCAATAAGGATGATCCTTTTCTTTTATGTCTCAATTATCGAGCCCCACATTCCAAATGGCTGCCAGTAGCGGAAGAAGATTGGGCGCCCTATGAAAACTTAGATCCCGTTATTCCCAATCCGGATTTTCCCGATTTAAATGTAGAAAAGGTTAAAAGGAAAATGAAGGAATATCTTGCTTCTGTTTCTGGAGTCGATCGCAATGTAGGGAGAGTATTGGAGCAATTGAAGCAGTTGGGATTGGAAGAAAATACCATCGTTATATTTACCTCTGACCACGGTTACAATATGGGACACAATGGGATAGAACATAAGGGCAATGGATATTGGATTCTAAACACACCGAGACCTGCAACAGAAAATTTAGCTAAAAACTCAAGACCGAATCTATACGACCATTCATTAAGGGTGCCAGCGATAGTCAAGTGGCCCAATGTAATCAAGCCCGGCCTCAAGATAAAGGAAACCCAGTCTAATTTGGATTGGTTTCCCACTTTGTTGGAAATGACTCAAACGGATTTGCCCAAGGATAAGATCATACGAGGGAAGAGTGTATTGCCTTTGTTGAAAGGAGAGAAAGTAGAGGATTGGAGCAACGACTTTTATGCTGAATACAGCATGATTAATTATAGTACTGCTTATATGAGGTCTTATCGAAGTCCAGAATGGAAATTAATTGTAGATTTTAAAGATACGATGAGAAATGAATTATACCATTTAGAAGAAGATCCTGAAGAAAATCATAATCTCTATGATTCAGACTTACCTGAAGTAGTGAATCAGAAGAGAATATTAAAGAAAAAAATCATGGATCAAATGACTTTAATCGACGATGTTTTATTATTAACCCTTCATGAACATTGATATCTATATATTATGTAGTCAGGGAATATTCCATTTATTAGTAGAAGGGGTTAGAAAAATTTTTACTATTATTATTGAGTAATCACATTGTAATTGATGGAGGTGTATTGTGGTTTATGAATATAAAATTTATATTCACTGATGTTGGGCAAATTTTTGGTGTTCATACACAAGAATTATATCTTCGGTGATTTTAAATACAACAATAATGAAGAGATTTTCCCAATTTTCCTTTTGCCTAATACTGTGTATTTGTTTGTCAATCAGTAATGGTTTTACTCAGCAAAATTCCTCCAACATAGAAATCGACGGTTACAAGGGAATATGGTTTACTTTGGGACAGTTTTCAGATTATGGAGATAAGTATTCTGGGGGTTTGGGCACCTATACAGCTAAGCATTCACCCTTGGCCATATATGCGGAAGAAGTAAACAAGACGTTTTTTGTATATGGCGGTACCACTGGGCCCTATGATCGATATCTTTTGTGTATGATCGGAAGTTTTGATCATCAAACAGGAATGGTGTCCAAGCCACGAGTAGTTTACGACAAAAATAGTGTGGATGATCCACATGACAATCCGTCTTTGGCTATCGATGACGATGGATATCTATGGGTCTTTGTCAGTGGTCGGGGAAAAACTAGACCAGGCTTTAAGTATCGCAGCGATCAACCTTATTCTATTACTTCCTTTACACAAATAACCGAAGAAGAAATGACTTATCCTCAGCCAAAATATGTTTCGGGTAAAGGGTTTTTAAATCTATTTACCAAATATACAGGGATTAGAGAATTGTATTTTGAGACTTCAATCGATGGTCGCACATGGTCTGATGATCAGGCATTGGCTTCTATTAAAAGAAGTGGTGATACTAGAAGTGGTCACTATCAAATGAGTGGTCAATGGGGAAACAAAGTCGGTTTCTTTTGCAATTGGCACCCCAATGGCAATGTAGATTTGCGCACGAATTTATATTATATGGAAACCGTTGATATGGGGAAGACTTGGAAGACGATTGATGGTCAAGTCCTAGATTTACCGATACGAGATTTGAAAAGTCCTACCTTGGTTGGTGATTTTTTCAGCCTTGGAGAAAATGTATATTTAAAGGATATGGATTATGATAGTCAAGGGAGACCTATTGGTTTGTTTGTGCATGGTAAAGGGCATCAGCCAGGACCTCTTAATGGACCTAGGACGTGGTCTGTAGTTTATTGGAATGGTCAAGATTGGGAAACCCATCATATTACTACTTCAGATCACAATTACGATATGGGGAGCTTATGGATATCAGACGATGAGTGGATGGTCGTAGGGCCAACAGAAAACACCCCTCAACAATGGGGTGGTGGCGGAGAAATCGTTATGTGGAAATCTAAAAATAAAGGTCAGTCTTGGCAGCGAGTAAAACAGGTAACCAAAAATAGCCAGCGCAATCACAATTATGTAAGGCGGGTAGTCAATGGGCAGTCTCCATTTATGTACTTTTGGGCCGATGGAAATCCGAATCGTATGACTGAATCCCTTATGTATTTTGGTGATGAAGAAGGACAAGTTTGGCAATTGCCCTATGATATGCATAAGGATGAGCAGACTCCAGTGAGTGTCAAATAAAAATATAGGTTAATGAAAATAGAACACTTTGCTTTAAATGTACCTGAGCCATTGGCATTAGTTCAGTGGTACGTAGCCCATTTGGGATTATCTGTGCAATCGTCTATGGATAGTCCTCCATACATGCATTTTTTAATGGATGATAGTGGTCAAGTAATGGTGGAGGTGTATCGAAGGACTGATGCTGATATTCTCGATTTTAATGAGTTAAATCCTCTAACAGTACATTTGGCTTTTGTATCTGATGATCCGAGTGCCGACAAAGAACGATTGTTAAATGCCGGTGCAACAGAGATAAGTGATGATGTATTGGCAGATGGAAGTCGATTGGTAATGTTAAAAGATCCTTGGGGTGTGGCTCTTCAGCTCTGTAAGCGAGCGGTTCCCAAAATAGTTTGATCGATATCAATAGTTTGTTCTTGTTTCAACTCCATCATTATGCTTTGAGAAGGGCAATTCAAATTATTCATTTAAAACATCCACAAATGTTTGTTGAATAGTCTGGAAAAAAGATTTCAAAAGTTGAACAGGCTATTTCGCTTACTTGTTTGATATAAAGTATTAAAGACATCTTATGTCCCCCGCCGGCGGGGGTTAGGGGGTGGATGTAAAGCATTATTTTCTATCCAAATGTGTATAGTCGCATCAACCTCGTCAATACGATTAAGAACTTCCTAAGCTGAAAAACGCAGAGTTGTAAAACCAATTTTTTTTAAAAGTAGATCTCTATTGATTATAAGCGATCTATAAATTAGTAATAGGATTAAAATCAACTAGTCAATCTAATACAGGATTATTAATTAAAACAGTAAGCTTTTTTTAGGACGCGTCATTCTCTATCCAAATGTGTATAGTCGCATCAACCTCGTCAATGCGATTAATACGAATTACGTTTATAATTGATAAGCTCACCCACCCACGACACGGGGGGCGTGGTGCCCTCGTTGAAGGTAGATTTACTACCTTCAGTACTTCGTATTTTACTCGGTTATCTTTCGATTTATTGTAGAGATGCAATGCATTGCGTCTCTACGTCGGCAGAATTTATTGGTAATATCTCGTTCCATGTCGGAGACAATTACCAGCCACCGCCGCCACCACCGCCGCCTCCGCCACCGGAGAATCCACCACCTCCACTGCCACTTGAGGATTTGGGAGCTGCTGTCGATACGGCTGAACTAAACTGACTGCTGATGTTATGTATTTGATTGATATTGCCACTATACCAAACAGGGTGATAGGTATTGTTCTCAATGGCTTTGGCCAAAACATCTTTAAATTTCTTGGCCCATTTATTCTCGACCCCAAGTGCGATGGCATAGGGAAGGTATTTTTCAAAAAGTTCTGGTGTTTGTTCTGGTGGGGTAAAAAACTCGAGCAATGCTTTTTCTGATTTTTCGAGATATAGCTTAAAACCTTTTATTTCTGCTGTGGTTTTCTGACCTTTTTCGGTGGGTGCAACGATTAATAATTGATATACACCTAAGACGATAGAGGAAATTCCAAAGAGGATTCCCACCGTCATTGAATTGGTTATATGATAAGGTACACTTGTGACAAATCCAGTAAAGACAACGACGACAATTAAGGTCATCGGTAGGATAATAAGCCACTTATACCATTTGCGAATTAAGTAGGGAATACTGGTAATGATATAGGCGATAAAGGCAAATAAAAAAGTAAAAAAAAACGCAAACAACCTGTTTTTGACCATTAAATTGGTTTGAAAACTAAAACATATACTCACCATAATAGCTAGTAGTAAACAGGCTATTATAATGTATTTCCAATTGTATCGATAGTAATCTTTGAGCGGATTTTGACTCTTGAGGGTGGATTGGAAATTACTTAGGGCTGATTGATACCTTGAATAATTTCCTTTTTTTAAAGTATATACTTGACTTCTTATAAACAGCCGATCGACAAAGGCCGCTTCTTCTGGGAATAATTCAATGTCATCGGAGACTTTAGTAAAGGTGAATTTCTTTTTGTGATTTTCGATTTTTATGCTTCCCTTTACGGCAGCACTTACTAATGTAGCTGAGATACTGTCGTTGTTTATATGATGATTGAGAATATAATTCATGGCTGATGGGCTGAGGTCAGCAGGTGGATCCCATCGGGGAACAATAGCTCTTTCAGCAGGATCTTGGCCTACCTTTTGCCACCATCGATAGGCGAATAATGAAAATAGCGCCAATGAAAGAATAAATAATCCAATATTCAATGATGAAAATACCGATTGGGTTTTGAATTCATCGGTAACAAATCCCTTAGGCCAGGCCACGGCGAAGGTTGCGCCTTCAAATGGCGTTAATCCCTGTTTGCTCTTCAAAATTACGGTTGAGTTATCAGATCCAGTGGTCAGACTACATTGGTCGTCAGTAGACCCAGCACTGCCGGTATAACAACTGCCTTGTAGAAATGTGGCTCCCGATGGCAGATGGATGGTCGCCGAATACTGATTGATGGGGAAGAGCCAAAAATGGCCTATAACATTCCAATACAATTCGTCGTATTCCTCAAAAAATGATATTTGGTTTTCAGATTTATACGATATTTCATAAGTGTACACTCCAGGGTCTAGCAAGACATCTTTGTCTCCAATGTAGACTTTGAGCTCTTGGCCATTTTTTTCGGTGTGAAATGGCTCTGATTTTCCATCTTTTTTAATGCTTTGAATCCGAATAGGAGTAGGCTCAGATACATTATTGGCATTGGGGCGACTAATGGGAAAATTTCTATAAATCCCCCGCCTAATTTCATTACCCTCAGATCTGATGGTAATTTTTTCCGTTACTTCAATATTGTTTTTTGTGCCTATAAGTATGTCTACATCGTATGAGAGAATTTCTTCTTGGGCAGTTAGCTGCCAGGAAAGACCAATTAAGATGTAAAATATAAGGTAGCGCATAGTTTAAAATGTGACGGTTGGATTTGATCGTTCATTGTGGTCTTCTAATTCAAAGAATTCTCCTTTTTTAAATCCACCCCAATTGGCGACTAAGGCTGATGGAAATGATTCAACGCTAATATTGTAGTCTCTCACAGTGGCATTGTAATACCTTCTTGATTTTTCAATATCGCCTTCAATGGCAGAAAGTTGAGTTTGCAATTCTCTGAAATTAGCGTCGGCCTTGAGGTCGGGGTAGTTTTCAACAACGACCATTAATTTACCCAACGCTGCACTTAGCATATTTTCTTGGGCCATTGCATCGCTGAGGTTATTGGGCTGAGCAGATCCTCCCTGCATGGCTTGAGCTCTAGCTGCCATTACTTTTTCTAAAGTCTCTGATTCATGGCTGGCGTATCCCTTTACAGTATTTACAAGGTTGGGAATGAGGTCGTGACGTTTTTTTAATTGAACATCGACACCACTAAACCCCTCCTCCATCATATTGCGATTGCGCACTAATTTGTTGTAGATGGAAATCCCAAAAAGAATGAGACCTACGAGGATAATTACAGGTATAAGTAGATTCAACATAAGATTAGCGTTTCAGTGTTTAATGTATTTTCTAAAATTACAGTAAATATTTTCATTTACACCTTGTTGCCAAATATTTAATATATTGTTTATCCCAGTTCTTCCTTTTGTATGGACTGCGCCAGTATGTCAATTGGTTAAATTGTTTTAGAGAATTGGTTTTCTGTAATGATATCGTTGGTGTTCCATTGTGTTTCTATTTTAATATTGCAGTTTTATGTAAATAAAATTAGGCAATACCTCGCTCCTGAATTTAGTATCGAATTTTTGTTGCAACTAGTGAATATGCCATCATTTGTATATTTGGGAAATACCAAGGTCTAGGTTTATCGAAAAGAATTGTGGAATTTTATAATATTTACTTCAAGATTCTATCTCACATTTGGTACAATACTCTAAGGTAAGTTCCCATCTTATTCGTGGACGTCCCACACCGATTGGCTTTCCTCAATTACATGGGCGTGTAGCATTTTGGTATTGAGTTGGGTCCGGTTAATGCCGTTGACTTCAAACAATATCTCAAAATAGGGAGGGATGTATCCAAATTTTTCAATCAATCCAGCTTCAATTTCACGCATTAGTTTTTCGTCTGTGAAATTCTTAAGACTCTGAGAAGCACCAGTATCCCAAATCCCACCCAATAAAAGGATTTCATTGTTGTTGGGACCGGGAAATTTGGCTACAAAACCGTAATCTGTATGATATTCTTCTGCCTTACCTATGGGGCTGTATGCATGGGTTTTGTCATCGTCGTCGAGATAGTATATGGTGCTCGGGGATTCTGCTTCATTGTAAGAAAATCGACTATTGTTGAAGTAGTTGCGGAAAAATCCTGCATTCTTCAACATTCCAACGTAGACTATATTTTGGTCTTGAAGGTCCTTGGGATTGAGCTCAGTCATAAATTTAATACTAAAATATTCGTTGAATTCCCTAAATAAGTGGGTAATGCTCTTGACCCATTCCACAGAGCCTCTAATTAGAAATGAATAGGGCAGGGTGTTCTGATTGGTTTTGCGAACGGCGAGAAATTCGCTGGCCGAATTGATATCTACATCTCTAATGGTGCGTTCAGTTTGAGTGGCACTATCCAATTCTTTATAGATAAATAAATCCCCGATAACCAATGCATTTTGTTTGTTGGAAGCAAAAAATGAAGTCCAAATGGGGTAGGAGGTATTCTCTGATGACGAATTTGATTTTTGGTAGTATATAGTAATCGCTATTAATGCCAACAAACCTATGACACTGCCTACTACTTTTCTTTGCTTGAAAGATTTTAAAGGCTTTTCATCATCTTTGTTTTCTTCGAAAAGTACGGCATATCCCCCAGTGGGAATAGTCAATTTTATGGTTTCTTCTGTGCCTTCAGTTTCGTAATATTTCTTTATTTTTTTGCGCAAATTGTAAATATATACCCTCACTTTTGTGTTGTCGGATCTGATATCTTGAATGCCAAATATCTGACTGGCAATAGTAACTTCTTTTGGGATTTCACCTTCTAAAGAGGCATCAACCAAGTATCGCAATAGGTTGGCGTAAGTGTTGGAATGACCAAAAGAAGGACTTTCAATTATCCTTTCGACCAATTCCGTATATTTTTCTTTTTCTATCATTGCATAGTGGGTATAAGCTGACTATTAATGTCTTATGTCGATGTTATAAACGTTTATTAACGGTTAATAAAGCGGTAAATAAGTCAATTTTTGTCAGAAGTAAAGGTATGTGTTTTACATCATTATTGTTAATTTGGCAAAAGTAAATATTAACTGAGATTTGATTTTGTCTGAATCGATCAAGGGATGGGAATATATATAGATACACTTTAAAATGGGAAATATGTTGAAAAAGGGGATGGGTTTTGCTATGGTTTTTCTTCTTGGGCTACAGGGATGTAAATCTCCATTGCCGGAAGAATTGGTAGAGGCTAGTGTCGATATACCAGATAATATCGATTTCAACTACGATGTCAAACCCATACTTTCCGATAAATGCTTTTCGTGCCACGGACCGGATTTAGATGGACTAAAAGGCGACTTGAGATTGGATATTGCAGAATCCGCATACAGCGCATTGGGTGATCACGGAGATCGATATGCCATCGTTCCGGGAAAACTTTCCAAAAGCGAATTGTTTCATCGAATAATTTCTGATGATGAGGAAGTGATGATGCCACCACCAAATTCCAATTTAGTATTGACGGATCGAGAAAAGGCTATTTTGTCTCGTTGGATAGAGCAAGGCGCAGAGTACAAAGATCATTGGTCATTTATTCCCCCGTCGATGCCGGATATAGAGGATTGTCCATCGGAAACCAGTACGATAGATTATCTCGTGCAGCAAGAATGGTATTCCCAAGGATTACAGCCCAATCCTCGGGCAGACAAAGAAACATTGATTCGACGACTTTCATTTGATCTCACAGGTCTGCCTCCTAGCTTGGAGGAAGTGGATGAGTTTTTAGCTGATGACGATCCAGAGGCCTATGAAACTTTAGTCGATCGTTTGTTGGCCCGTCCAGCTTACGGTGAGCGCATGGCTGCTATCTGGATGGATGTGGCTCGATATGCTGACAGCGATGGCTATTTGGATGATAAGCATCGCAGTTTTTCTCCTTGGAGAGATTGGGTCATACACGCATACAATAGCAATATGCCCTACAATGAGTTTGTTACCTGGCAATTGGCTGGCGATTTAATACCGGATTCTCATAAAGAAAGTATTCTCGCGACGGCTTTCAATAGATTACATAAGAGAAATACCGAAGCTGGTATCGATTTTGAAGAATTTAGAGTGGAGTATGTTGCGGATAGGGTGCAAACTCTCAGTACCGGAATCATGGGCTTATCGGTTCAATGTGCGCGCTGTCATGATCACAAATACGATGAAATCAGCCAAAAAGACTATTACAAAATGTTTGGGATGTTTAATAGCACCCATGAAGTAGGTTCACCTGCCTATGGACCGGATCAAACGCCAGGACCTGCACTGTTGTTGACGGATGAAACACAAGATAGCTTGATTGCTTTTTTGCACCAGGAAACTTCTAAGTTGGAGGGTGAATTAAAACAAGTTCGTGAAAAATCCGATGAAAAAATCAGTCAATGGCTTGGATCCAAGAATGACGACCAGTTATTAAATGAGGTAAAACGAAACATAAGTCGTTCATTGACGGATCACTATCCACTAGACGGGTATCAAAAATCCAGTAATGGTACATTTTCTCTCAATAATGACTTGGTGGCTTCCCGCTCTGGAACTGTTTCTGACCCTATATTTCGTCCGGGAGTAAAGGGCAATGCCTTTTTTGTCAATGAATTTAACACCGTTTCACTAGGTGACAAAGTAGGGTGGTTTGAACGGACTGAGCCCTTTACATTGGATTATTGGTTGTATCCAGATACCGTGTATGAAGAAGTCGGCGTGATCTATCACTGTGAAGATTTGCGATTGGGATTGAAAGGATATTCCATGTTTTTGAAAGACAATCGATTGCAATTTATTATGGCTCATTCCTTTCCTCAGAATGCCATTGTGTTGGAAACTTTAGAAGCCCTGATGCCCAAAAAATGGCATCATATTACCGTGACCTATGATGGGGGGAGTAAGGCGAGAGGAGTACAATTGTATTTGGATGGTAAGCCAATGGAGACCAAAACTATTGAAGACAATCTGTACAAGGGGATTTTGTTTCAGCCCGATATTCATACCTATGGGTTTAAGGGGATTACCCTAGGAAATAGACCTCATATTTTACCACTGTTGCACGGTGGAATCGATGAAGTAAAAGTATATAATGAGGCATTGTCTGCTATGGAAGTGAGATGTGCCCACGATGAAAATGAAACCATGGCTTATTTGAAATCCTTATCTGATGGTGAAAAAGTAAGCTATGTAAAGGATTATTATTGGAATGTCAAGGCTGAAGATGTTGGAGAGATTAAACAACGTCTAAGGGATGAACGACGCAAAGAAAATGAAGTCCTCAATGAGGTGTCGGAAATTATGGTTTTAGGTGATTTGCCAGAACCCAGACCGACTTATGTCTTGGATAGGGGTGTTTTCGATCAGCACGCAGAGGAAGTAGAGCCCGGTGTGCCTGAGGCTGTGTATCCATATGATTCATCATTGCCCAAAAATAGATTGGGCTTAACCCAGTGGCTCTTCGACCCCAATCACCCGTTGACTTCCCGAGTATACGTCAATCGATTGTGGCAAATGTTTTTTGGTAAAGGTATCGTAGAAACATCTGAGGACTTTGGAAATCAAGGCAAATTGCCTAGTCATCCGGAATTGTTGGATTATCTCGCAGTGCGTTTTGTGGAATTGGGTTGGGATGTGAAGAAGTTGCAAAAAGAAATTGTAATGTCTGAGGTTTACCAACTCGCATCTAATGTAAGCCAAGAAGGTTTGGAAAAAGATCCCGAAAACATTTACCTCGCTAGAGGGAGTCGATTTAGATTGCCAGCAGAAATGATACGCGACAATGCATTGGCCAGCAGTGGGCTATTGGTAGAACGGATTGGCGGCGAAAGCACTTATCCCTATCAGCCTGCAGGACTCTGGGATGAATTGAGTAATAAGTCTTGGAGGTATCAATATCTTCAAGAACCAGGAGAAGGATTGTATCGACGCAGTCTGTATACCATCTGGAAGAGGACGGCACCACCGCCATCGATGTTGATATTTGATGCCCCTGAACGGGGCGAGTGCAAGGTAAGACGACAGACTACCAGTACTCCATTGCAGGCATTGGTATTGCTGAACGACCCTCAATATGTGGAAGCCAATAGAGCTCTGGCGGCTTCGGTCTTGGAAGAATATCCCAATGATACTGTGGAGCAGATTCAGCAAATATTTAGATCGATAACTGGACGTCGGCCCATATCAGTCGAAGAAAATCTCTTGTCCCGGTTTTTAGAGGAAGAAATTCAACGATTTAAAGAAAATCCCAAGGATAGGGACGATTATTTGACGGTTGGGGAATATAGAATCGATTCTGATTTGGACGCCAATCAATTGGCTGCTCTCGCAACTATAGCTCATTCGATCATGAATACCGATGAAGGGTATACAAGAAAATAAAACAAAATGGAAGAAGTAAAGAAAATTTTAAATCAACATAAGCGAAGAGATTTCTTGAAAAAGGCAGGTTTGGGTTTTGGTGGCATGGCTTTGTCCGCTATGTTCAATCCACTTCAGGCTCAATCGAGGAATAACCAAATATTGGGCAATGGGCATTTTCCCGCAAAGGCCAAGCGCATAATTTACCTGTTTCAAAGTGGAGGCCCTTCTCAAATAGAAACCTTTGATTACAAACCGTCCTTGGCCAAATGGCACGGCAAAGAAATACCGCCTTCCATCAAAGGGACCCAACGGAATTCCGGTATGGTGTCCGGACAATCATCTTTTCCATTGGTAAAATCCATCTTCGATTTTAAACAATATGGAGAATCTGGAGCCTGGGTCAGCGAATTGTTTCCCCATACTGCGGAAGTAGTTGATGAGCTATGTATTATCAAGTCGATGTATACCGAAGCCATCAATCACGAGCCTGCGGTGATGTTTATGCAGACGGGATCACAGCAAAGTGGACGTCCTTCTATCGGGTCTTGGATGAGTTATGGATTGGGGAGTGACAATGAAAATCTCCCTCATTTTATTGTATTGATTTCCAAAGGAGGGGGAGCGCAACCCCTGAGTTCGGCGGCTTGGGGCAATGGATTTTTGCCTTCACATCACCAGGGAGTTCAATTTAGATCTGGCAAGGATCCCGTGTTGTATCTCAGTAATCCCTATGGGGTTCACGGTGATGATCGCCGAAGAGCATTGGACTATATCCAAGAGATGAATAAGCAGCAGTACAGTATGTGGAACGATCCCGAGATCAATTCCAAAATCAATCAATATGAAATGGCCTATAGAATGCAGACCTCGGTGCCGGAAGCCGTCGATGTATCTGGAGAACCTGATTATATCTACGATATGTATGGGCCAGATTCCAAGGTGCCTGGTACCTACGCGGCCAATTGTTTGTTGGCTCGAAGAATGGCCGAACGCGATGTCAAGTTTATACAATTGTATCATATGGGCTGGGATCAACACGGTAACTTGCCTGGGGGGATTCGCAAGCAGGCCTTGGGCACGGATAGAGCGACCGCTGCTTTGATTAAAGACCTCAAACAACGTGGATTGTTGGAAGATACCTTGGTAGTCTGGGGTGGGGAATTTGGTAGAACGAGTTTTTCACAGGGACGATTAACGGCAACCAACTATGGAAGGGATCACCATCCTGGTTGTTTTACGATGTGGATGGCTGGAGCTGGTGTGAAAAAGGGTATGGTTTATGGAGATACCGATGAATTTAGTTATAATGTGAACACCAACCCTGTGCATGTCCATGATTTTCAGGCTACACTCTTGCATTTGTTTGGAATTGATCACGAAAAATTAAATTTTAAATACCAGGGAAGAAGATTTAGATTGACCGATGTGCACGGCAAAGTAGTACACGATATATTATCATAAAAAATTGACAATGGATATATTTTTAGGACGCTTTCATCCTGTTTTAGTTCATTTGCCCATTGGGTTTTTATTGTTGGCTTTGTTGTTGGAGTTTTTGTCGTTGCAGTTCAAAGAACGGTATCATTTTCTCTCTCAATCCGTGGCTATTTCCCTGTTGATTGGCGCTATTTCTGCATTGTTGGCCGTGGGCTCGGGATGGATGTTGGCTCGTTCTGGTGGTTATGATGAAGCAGCCTTGGATTGGCACCGATGGATGGGCGTGGCCGTAGTTGTGGTCGCTGTCTTGGGATTTTTACTGAAGACTAAAATATTGGTTTTTCCAATAGTGGTTGTTCGAGCTTGTTTGCTCTCAATCTTCGTTTTGGTTACCATTACTGGGCATTTGGGGGGGAATCTCACTCATGGCAAAGATTATTTATTAGAGCATGCCCCAGCATTTATCAAAAAAGTAATGTTGAATGAAGGGGAGGAAGAAGTTGCAGTTTTGCCCCAACACCCTGATTCTATCAATATATACCATCACCTAATACAGCCGATGTTACAGGATAAATGCCAATCTTGTCACAATGCCGAAAAGGCCAAAGGAGGATTGGATTTGTCACAATACGAAACCACCATGTTGGGAGGGGATGAGGATCTGGCTGTAGTTCCCTTTCAACCGAGAAAGAGTAGTTTGTTTCATCGAGTCACCCTACCTATGTCCAGTTCCAAATTTATGCCGCCCAAAGGTGAAGCGCTATCATATCACCAAGTCCAAATCATTGAATGGTGGATCGCTGAAGGTGCAGATGTTGAGATGACTGTCGGAGGAGGGGAGTTGCCCGAAGATATTGTGTATATCTTGCAGCATGACTATGAAAGAGATGTTAGACCCCAGCCCTTTTACATCAATGAATTAATAGAGGCATTGTCCGAGGAATCTATGGCTAATCTCGTTGACGCTGGATATGTGGTTAGACCATTGTTTGATGGCAACCCCTACATTGAAGTGACTTTAAATAAAAAAATTGTCGATGGGACTATTCAGTCCCTTCTCCATGCCAAAGACCATATTGTTAAATTGGATTTGGGAAATACTGCTTTGTCTGATGATGATTTGGCAATCGTCGGTCAACTGCGCAATTTGACCAACCTCAATATAAGCAATGCAGCTATTTCAGATGCTGGTCTCGCTAATTTAAAGGATTTGCCTAGGTTGGAGATTCTCAATCTTTACGGCAATGCCATTAGCTCTAAAGGTGTAGATTGGGTGAAAAAAATCGAAAGTCTTAAAAAGGTTTATGTTTGGAATACCGGTTTGGATAGTATTTATCTAAATCAATGGGCCAAAGAAAATACTAATTTAGAAATCATTGGTAGCTAAGTATAGGTAATTTTTCTGAATGAATATCATTATATTAACCTCATTGTATAATCCAACAGAATAATTACAGGAGAATGGGAGTGATTAATATAATTAAGATCGGACTTTTTTGTGGCATAGCAGTTTTATGTAGCCAGTGTCAAACGAATAATGAAGAAGAAAAATTACCGAATATCATTTATGTTTTGGCCGATGATTTGGGATATGGTGATGTAGGTGCTTTTAATCCCGAATCGAAAATCCCAACCCCGTATTTGGATAAAATGTCTGCAGCAGGTATGATGTTTACCGATGCCCATACTTCTTCGTCCGTGTGTACCCCGACGCGTTATGGGATATTGACGGGGAGGTACAACTGGCGTTCAGTATTGAAAAGCGGAGTACTTTATGGACTGGATTCTGCAATAATATCCCAACAGCGGTTGACTTTGCCTAAGTTATTGAAGAAGGCAGAATATCAAACTGCCTTTATTGGGAAATGGCATTTGGGGTGGAAATGGGCCAAAGACAGTGAAGGCGAGATCGATTTTGCAAAACCCATTACCAATGGACCTAGAGAAGTGGGGTTTGACTATTCCTATGGACATATTGCTTCATTGGATATGGAACCTTATGTATATGTGGAAAATGGAATGGCAACCCAAATACCCAATCTCCACATTGAGAAAGAATCCTCTTATAAATTTTATAGAGAAGGGAGGAGGGCTGCCGATTTTATCATGGAAGAAGTAACTCCACATTTTTTTATGAAAACTCAGGAGTATATTGAAAATAAACAAGCAGAAGACCAGCCCTTTTTTCTCTATTTGGCTTTGCCATCTCCTCATACGCCGATTTTGCCTACTGAGGATTGGCAGGGCAAAAGCCAGATCAATCCCTATGCCGATTTTGTGATGATGATTGACGATTATATGGGCAAAATGCTTCAACAATTAGAGGATTTGGGAATAGCAGACAATACCATGGTGGTGTTTACTTCTGACAATGGGTGTTCGCCAATGGCTAAATTCAATGTCTTGGCCGAGTACGGACACCATCCCAGTTATATCTATCGTGGCCATAAAGCCGATTTGTTTGAAGGGGGGCATCGCGTACCCTTTATTGTTCAATGGCCTGCAAAAGTGAAGGCGGGATCTATCAGTGATGAAACCATCTGTACCACCGATTTTATGGCCACTTGTGCCGATCTTATCGGTGAAAAACTCGGTCAAAATGAAGGTGAAGATAGTTACAGCATGATGGCCTTGCTCACAGATGAATCCATGTCGACATTTGATAGAGAACAAACCATTCACTCTTCGATAAATGGCAGTTTTGCGATTCGCAAAGGAGACTGGAAATTGATTGCTGCTCCCGGTTCTGGCGGATGGTCATTTCCCCGGCCCAACTCCAAAGAAGCCGCCGAAATGCCTCCTTTACAATTGTATAATTTAGCAGAAGATGCCGATGAATCAGAAAACCTTGTCGAAGATCATCCTCAATTAGTGGGGGAGTTGTATCGTGAATTGTTGACCGTTATTCACAATGGACGAAGTAATCCAGGACCAATATTGGCCAACGATGTCAACCGATTTGATACGGCATGGACCAGCTTAGCTCGATTGGAATCCCTGGGAGAAGCAATCGAATAAATTTCGGTTTGTATAGATGGAAAAAACGGGTTGGAACACTGCAGATTCGCATTGGTTTC
Organism: Membranihabitans marinus; assembly: GCF_021729155.1. GTDB lineage: Bacteria > Bacteroidota > Bacteroidia > Chitinophagales > Saprospiraceae > Membranihabitans > Membranihabitans marinus. The sequence goes on from NZ_JAJQYA010000020.1 coordinate 64,635, forward strand.
AACAAATTCATTATATGTCAATCTATTCTCGTATTTTTGTCTTTTTTCTTTGAATTGAGAAAAAATATTGACTGCTTTAACTCTAATACCAAATGCATTTTATAATGACGGTAAAGATTTTGAAAGTATTTGAAGTTTGACGAGGCTAAAAACACAGGCATAGCCGTAGCTACGGCGAGTATTTTAAACGAAGTATAACTTCAAATAATTCGAAATATAACCGTCAATTATGAATTCATTTGGTATAAGTTTTTATATTCCATGTGTTTATAGGCTATGTGGAATTGCCGTTAAAGCAAATTTAAATGCATCACCATGCTAAACTATATATATTGAAAGATCTAGAAGTAATAAAAGTAGTAGGCGCAAGGGAGAATAATCTGCAAGATATTGATGTAACCATACCGCGCAATCAATTGGTGGTCATCACGGGGATTAGTGGAAGTGGAAAATCCTCTCTGGCATTTGACACCTTGTATGCTGAGGGACAGCGACGATATATGGAGACTTTTGGGATCTATGCGCGTCAATTTATAGGGAAGATGGAGCGACCCGATGTCGATCAAATTACGGGATTGAGTCCGGTAATATCCATTGAACAAAAAACCAGTGGATGGAATCCTCGATCGACGGTGGGGACAATTACAGAATTGTATGATCTTTTTCGACTCTTGTATGCTCGTATCGGAGAAGCTTATTCTTGGAAGTCGGGCATGAAAATGCAGCAATTTACTGAAGAGCAGATCATCGAAAAAATGTTTGCCGATCAATTAGACCAGAAGATTATGATCTTGGCTCCTGTGGTGCGCGGGCGAAAAGGACATTATAGAGAACTATTTGACCAAATACGAAAACAGGGTTTTACCAAGGTGCGTATCGATGGTGAAATGGTGGACTTGATCAAGGGGCTAAAGGTGGAACGATACAAAATACACGATATCGAAGTAGTGGTCGATCGTCTAAAAGTAACTGAAGATAGAAGAGATCGAATGGGCAAGTCTATATCCACTGCCTTTGAAATCGGTGAGGGATTGGTCTATGTATACAATATGGACGAAGATAAGGTGCACAGCTTTAGTAAAGAGTTGATGGATATAGAGAGTGGGATCTCGTATGAAGACCCTTCCCCCAATACATTTTCATTTAATTCACCCTATGGCGCTTGCCCCAAATGCAATGGATTGGGTTATTTAAATGAGGTGGATTTGGACAAAGTGATTCCCGATTATGAGATGTCCATCAGCAAGGGAGGAATTGTGCCTTTTGGTGAACGAAGAGAGAATAAAACCTATGAGCAACTAAAAGCCATCGCCAAAAAATACAAATTTACTCTGGGCAGCCCTATTAACGATATTCCCCAACAGGCCATGGATATTATCTTAAATGGCGGGGGAGATGATGTTGAATTGGGCTTGACTCAAAACAACTTTTCTGAATTTTCACTGGCATCTGAAGGGCTGATTAAAATGTTGGAAAGGTGGTATTCTGATACCAGTTCAGAAAAAATAAGGAAGTGGGCAGAGGAGTTTATGAGTTTGAATGACTGTAGTGAATGTCATGGATATAGACTCAAGAAAGACTCTTTGCATTTTAAAATTGCAGAAAAACACATAGGGGAAGTCGCCAATTTCGATTTAGATGAATTGGCGGAATGGTTGGATGAATTGCCCGCAAAGTTGTCCAATAAACAGACTTTGATAGGAAGTGAAGTCCTTAAGGAAATCAACACTAGATTGCATTTTCTTCTGGATGTGGGATTGAATTATCTGTCCCTAAATCGACCGGCTAAATCCCTTTCTGGAGGAGAGTCTCAACGAACTCGATTGGCCAATCAAATTGGTTCTCAATTGACGGGGATTACCTATATCATGGATGAGCCCTCCATTGGATTGCATCAAAGAGACAATCATCGACTTATTCATGCTCTCAAAAATTTGGTTTCCACCGACAATACGGTTATTGTGGTAGAACACGACGAAGATATTATGATGGCCTCAGATTATCTTATCGATATAGGACCGGGAGCCGGTAAATTGGGAGGTGAGATTGTGGCTGCGGGAAGTCCTCAAGAAGTGATGAATTCTGAGGAAAGTATGACCGGGCATTATCTGTCTGGGAAGGAATCTATTCCTGTGCCAGAAGTCAGGAGGAAGGGCAATGGCAATTTTATTACATTGACAGGAGCTACAGGGCATAATTTAAAGAATGTATCGATATCCATTCCCCTCAATACCTTGACTTGCGTGACAGGGGTGTCTGGAAGTGGTAAGTCGAGTTTGATCAATGAAACCTTGTATCCTATTCTCAGAAAGCATTTTTATCGAAGTTTGCAAGAGCCACTTCCATTTGAAAGTATTGAAGGCATAGATTTAATAGACAAGGTCGTCGATATTGATCAATCTCCTATAGGGCGAACGCCTCGATCTAATCCAGCTACTTATACCAAGGTGTTTACTGACATTCGAAAATTATACGCCGATATTCCCGAGGCCAAGATTAGAGGTTATAAGATCGGCAGATTCTCTTTTAATGTAAAAGGGGGACGATGTGAGGATTGCAAGGGAGCTGGGATGAAAGAGATTGAAATGAATTTTATACCCAATGTTTATGTGGAATGTCCTACTTGCTTTGGCAAGCGATTTAACCGCGAGACCTTAGAAGTATTATTTAAAGGGAAAAATATCAGTGATGTGCTCGATATGACGGTGGATGAGGCTGTCGAGTTTTTTGAAGCCATTCCCAGAATTCATAAAAAGCTCAAGACGATAAAGGATGTAGGCTTGGGTTATATTTCATTGGGACAGTCTGCGACAACGCTTTCTGGAGGGGAGGCACAAAGAGTAAAATTGGCAGAAGAATTGTCAAAACGCGATACGGGACAGACCCTCTATATCTTGGATGAACCTACGACGGGATTGCATTTTCAAGATATAGCTCGTCTACTAGAAGTTATTAAAAAATTAATAGATAAGGGAAATACTTTTATCATTATAGAGCATAATTTAGATGTGGTGAAGACCGCAGATTATGTAATAGATATTGGCCCGGAAGGGGGGAAATACGGTGGACAGGTTGTGGCTTCAGGTAGTCCTGAGGAGGTGGCCAAAGTGAGTGAATCCAAAACGGCTAAATTTTTGCAAGAAGTATTAAATGTAAAAGTGGCGATGTAAAATAGTGTTGAATAGCATTCGGTTTCAAAACTTTTATTAATATTGATGAACGATGTGGGATAAAAAATGAAGAGTCTAATAAATAAAACCTTAAAGTTGTTCTTAAAGTCAAAGTATGGCAGCTTACAGCAAGCCATCGAACGACCACTGCAGACTCAATTCCAATTGTTAATGAATATGGTAGAGACCGCTGCTTATACTGAGTGGGGGAGGCTCTATGGTTTTACTGATATTAAATCCATTGAAGACTTTCAGAAAAAATTACCGCTTTCTGACTACGATGACTTAAAGCCCTATATCCAAAAGATGATGCATGGAGAACGGGATATTTTATGGCCAGGTAGGGTACAATGGTTTTCAAAATCCAGTGGAACCACCAATGACCAATCTAAGTATTTACCCGTAACTACAGAAAATTTTGATACTTGTCATAAAAAGGGATCTTGGGATACCTTGGCTATTATGTACCAGAACAATCCTGATGTTCAGCTTTTTGAGAAGAAGAGTTTAATTCTCGGAGGCTCTTTGTCTCATTTCAAACCTCATCCAGAAACCATTATCGGCGATGTGTCGGCGATTATGATTGCCAATATGCCGTTAATCGGTCGGCCGTTTTATATGCCAGATGTCAAGGTGGCCATTATGGAGGATTGGGAACAAAAGTTGGAACTTACGGCAGAATCGACCATTCAAGATAAAGAAATTGTATCTATAGGAGGCGTCCCTACATGGAATTTGGTTTTGTTTAGAAAAATATTGGAAAAGACTGGAGCGGACCACATGTTGCAGGTATGGCCCAAACTGAGAACTTATATTCATGGAGGCGTTAATTTTGAGCCTTACCGCAGCCAATTTCAAACCCTTATTCCCAGGGAAGACTTCATTTTTCAGGAAGTGTACAATGCTTCAGAAGGTTATTTTGGCACTCAGTATCGACCCGATGAGAAAGATTTACTCTTGCTTTTGGACAATGGAGTGTTTTATGAGTTTATACCGCTAGAGGATTTGGATAGTCCACAACCGCGATTGTTGACATTGGCTGATGTTGTAATAGGTGAAAACTATGCATTGGTCATTTCAACGAATTCGGGATTGTGGAGGTATCAAATCGGGGATACAATTCAGATAACCCATGATCGACCTTATACTTTTAGGATCGTAGGTCGGACCAAGCAGTTTATCAATGCCTTTGGGGAGGAAGTTATGGTTCACAATACCGATGCGGCCATTAGTGCAGCCTGTGCGATGATGAATTGTACTATTAAAGATTATACCGTTGCGCCCAAGTATTTGAATGAGCGAGAAATGGGGCGCCATGATTGGTTAATTGAATTTGATCAAGCGCCGGTAAATATTGCCATGTTCGCCACGAGATTAGACAAGGAGTTGCAAGCCGTCAATTCCGATTATATGGCTAAGCGGGGGGGGAATCTAGCTTTGGAGGAATTACAGATTCATGTTTTGCCTCAGGGAGCATTTGAAGCTTGGTTAAAGTTCAAAAAGAGACAGGGTGCTCAAGTTAAAGTGCCGAGATTGAGTAATAATCGAAAGTACGTTGACGAAATATTACAATTTGTAGAAGAATATCAAGCCCATGGATAAGCAGTTGATCCCAAATGCATTTTTGCCGGAGAAGGAAGGCGAAGACATTTCTGAGATGGAAGTCTTGCAATATCTCACAGTCAAGATTAATCAGATGCTGGACGAGAATACGGATTTGCTTTTTAGCACATTGTATCGGTTGGATGTCGATGAGGAGAAAATAAAGTTGGTCTTGCAGCAGAGTCAAGGGAGTGCTATAGGTGCTGGTTTGGCCAAGTTGGTATTGGATCGTCAGAAGCAGCGAGAAGCGACCAAAAGGAAGTATCGGTAAGTAGTTCCAAGTGCATTTCATGTAGATTCAATCACTAACCCCCCCTAAAACAAAAGCATTCTAGATGCCAAATCATGGATCTAGAATGCCTTAAAAGTATTTAGTATGAAAGTTTTAAAAAAAAATGATATATTTGAGATGAATCTGTTTTTAAGTATATTGTTTTTCAAAAGGAGAAATCAGGAATGATATTCTCCTTTTGACTTTTAGCTCCATATTATTGTTTTACAAACATTTTTGATAATCTTTGATTTTCGTGCTCAATGATTAAGTAATAATTACCAGCCTTTATGCCGCTTAGATCGAGGTGGATATTAGCTTGGTTAGAGATAGTTTCTTCTCTTGTTTGTAGAACCTTACCTTGAATATCCAGTAATTTGATCTGGTATTCACCGGGTTCCACGGTTTTAAATTGGACATTGAGTTCTACCGTACTTGGATTAGGGTAAATCTGTAAGTCGTCTAATTCTAGAATTGGTTTTTCAGCTTCATTCACTAGGTTTTTAGTCGTGATCTCAATGGCGCCGTCTTTGGCTATGGAACCGTATTTGTCAATCGCATTTTGTCCCTTAAGAACATTGATGGATTGAATTTGATCCGGAGAAACATCATTGGGTTCAAAGGCCTTGTTCTCAATATTTTTGGTTTTACCGTCCACTACAACCAATGGTTTTGCATTTGGATTGATTTGATTTTTCAACGTGGTCGAAGATTTATTATCTTGAGGATAGCTAACCACAACCAATTCTTGGATGGGATTGACCATTAGGCTTCTATTTTGAGATGGTTTGGGGGGCAATCCCTCGATTTGAAATTTTACTGGTATGGTTAATGTCAAGTCTTCTGGAAGGTCGCTGATTATATTGTGGTTCCATTCACCGGATTCCATGACGGATTCTATTGTTCTAGCCACTTCATCTCCCAGACCAGCACCTGGATCTCTTATGATGGTTACCTCGCTTATTTCACGATTCTTTTTTACAGTAAATGTCGCCACTACGGTGCCGTGAATGTTGTTTTCAATAGCCGTTTTCGGATAACGGACATCTCTTAAGATTAAATTGATTAATTTTTTTTCAGAACAAATCCGTTTTGCACTAGCCGTTGATAAATCACTGCATTCCGCTAGATAAGGAAAGTTACTACTTTCCGTATTTGCGGCGGATTTGGTGTTTATAAAAACCATGCCGTCTACATTTTTCTCTCCGTATTTAGCCAAGGTAGCAGGATCTTTAAATACGGAAATGGACTCGATTTGATCTGCATGTATAATGTCGTCTATTTCGCTGGAAGGGGCTACTTTGTGGCGCTGTCCATCAATATATACAGCGATCTGGTCTTCTTGGTTGTCGGATTCTTCGTCTTCAAGGCTAAACTTTACGGGCAATAGAAACTGCACCCTTACCTTATTGCCTCTTTGTAATCCCGGCGTCCAATTTTGGTCTAAGTTATTCATTAATTTTGCCACTCGTATGGCTTCATCAGCTAGTCCAGCACCAGGATCTCGAATGGCCTTAAAAGTAGAAAGGCTGCCATCAGTTTCTACAACAAAGCTTATAACAGCGTTGCCAGTGATATTTTTGTCTTTGGCCTCACTGGGGTATTTAAGGTTGTTATACAGAAAATCCAACATTTTTGTATCGGCACATCGTTTTCTATCTAAGAGATCAATATCTTCACATCCCGGAAACATAGGCATCTGTTCGACAATTTTAAATACTTCTCCTTTTAATTTAGTATCTGCTTTTTCTGCTTCTGTTAATTCGATTTCTTTAATGGGACGAGATAATATGACTAATCCAGTAGTGATATCGGTTCCAAATGCAGCTTTAGCATCTTTAGCTTTCGTGCCATAATATCGCCAAGGTCCTTTTTTGCTGTATTCTTGCATTAATTCGTTGGTGATTTGACCTATTCGTTGACCATTGACATAGAGGATGTCAGTGGGTTGAATGACGTATTCCCCACCTCTACTCATAATTTTTTCCCCAATTAAAGGGAGGGGAGGGATAGAGTCAACAGCCATGTTCGGTTGCACTGGTGTTTGTAACTGGCCTTGAGTAAATGAAAATAGCAAGGCCGCAAATGCGAAGATTGGAATGGCGACGAGATACTTTAACATCGCTTTTTGATTGGAAGGTTTACGAGTCATCATTTTGAATCTGTTTTTTAATTGTGAATAAATAAAGTGATTGGCTAGGGATAGCTGTAGGTTGGATTGTGCTTGATTTAGTAGTAGTTGGCCGTATTCTTTCTTGCTGCCCAATAAGCAGGCGGCTTCATCGGCCTCGTATTCATGAACTTCTTTAATTTCCTTGCGGTATAAAAAAACCATGGGATGAAACCAAAAAACAATACATAGCAGCTCAATAAATAATATATCGACGGAGTGCCAAGAGGAGACATGTTTAATCTCATGTGCCATAATGCGTTCTTTGTGATTGCTGGATTCATACAAAAATTCAGTCCAATAAATGGCGTTGAGAAAAGAAAAAGGCATGTGGAGTTGTTGAGTTAGGACAAGTTGGTGGCCATTGGTAGACGATATTTTGGCCCCTTTTCGCAGAGCGTAAATTTCGTGTATGCCTTTGAATAGTTTAATGCTGGTTACCAACACCCCTAGTCCGTATATAGCTAAGAGGGTTATTTGCCACCAAGTCATCTGCGTTTCCCTAGTCGCAATGTCCCAACTTTCAATTTGGTAATTGACAGGAGCTAAATATATGGTGGTTAAACTTTCAGCTTTGTGCTGAAACAATGTGGACCAATCGATTAAGGGAATAACAATGCCCAGAATAAGACCGGAAAGTAGATACCAACGATTGTACTTAAAGAAGGTCTCCCGCTTTAAGAACAAGTGGTAGGCTATGTACACAATCATCCAACAGATGGTCAATTGACTAAGGTAGGTAATCATAATTATTGATTTTCGTTGTCTTCTAATTTTTCTAACAATTGATTGAGTTCATCAGAATTGATTTCTTTTTCTTTGACGAGAAAGGAAACAAGTTGATGAGCCGAACCGTCGAAATAATCTTGAACAAAGGTTTTAAGTCTGTTTTTACTATAGGTTTCGCGTTTTATGACGGGGTAATATTCGTGGGTTCTACCATAGGCTTTATGTTGTACAAATCCCTTTTTTTCTAAGATACGAACTATGGAAGAAATCGTCGAATGTGGGGTCTCGGGATTGCCCATATATTGGATAATATCGCTGACGAGGCAGGGACTTATTTCCCAGATTATTTTCATGATGTCTTCTTCTGCTTTGGTAAGTTTCATTTTTTATCTGTTTTTTGTTGATGAATGATTTCTTTGAGGTATTGGATGCGCTCTTCCGCCATGAGTTTTGCCGTACTGTCTCCCGTAGCGAGGTAGCGCTGATAATGATCGAAGGCTATACGCTTGTCTCTGTAATATAAGTCACTCAAACGAGCGATTTGATAGATGTATAAATAATCAGCTTTGAGATGATAGGCTCTTTTGTAATCATCTAATGCCAGTTTTATTTTGCCTTTGGCTTCATGGGCATCACCTAGTAATTGATAATATTGATCCACCATGGGGCCAATGCCATAGGTGTAAATGGCCGTATCCAAATGCAATAATTGGTCGTCAATTCGGCCGAGTTTTCGATAGCCTTCCGATAGATAGTAGTGAATGCCTTCATCTCCTCGTCCGGCACGGATTAGTTTTTCAAAAATTTTTACTGAAGATTCAATTTGTTCGGTCTTATATAGGGCTATTCCATATAATTTTTGATTGATATGAGAGCTATCGCCAAGTGCTATTAATCGATCAGCCGTTTGTAGGGCTTGGCCGTATTCAGTGGTTTTAACTTCGGCAAATAATTGAATTGAAAGTAATTTTTTACTGTTGGGTATTAGTACTACGGCCTTTTTTATGATTTCGAGACCTACAAAATATTCTTTTAGTGAGAAATGACTTTGAGCGAGTAATTGAATGGTTTCTATGTCATTGCTGTCACATCGGTTGGCTTTCCCAAAAGCATCAATAGCGGATATGAAATCTTGATTGGCCATATATACTTTGCCAATGACTTTGTGAAAATAGCTATTAGTGGAATCCCTCATCGTTAGAGGTTGTAAAATAGATAGTGCGCGGTCGTATTCTTTATTGAAAATGTATACCTGAGCCAAGGACATTGAATAACTGGTGTTTTCTTCGTTTTCGATGGCTCGAATTAGAAAATCTTCAGCTTCATCCATGTGTCCCATATGATAATGGGCCATACCTATATAATAGTATGAGGAAGCGGGATTGGATATTGGTGAGGCCGCGGATAATTCTAAATGTTGAATGGCTTCTGCATAGTTGAAATTGTAAAACTCCTTCATTCCCATTTGGTAGTGAAGATTGGATTCTTGGTTTTGACCATACACATTGAGGTGGTTAACCGAGATGGTTAAAGCAAGGCAGTAGATGATATAGAGCTTTTTTATCCTCATTTTTGAATCCGTAATTTCACTTCGTTAGCGCAATATACAAATATATAACGTAAAAATACGTTATTGAACTAAAATTTTAGTTGTAATCTTTTTTTATACTGTTTTTTTTGGGGTTTTTCCATTTGTAAAATCAATTGTAATGGGAGGGGTTTTGGCTTTGTAAATTGATTTATATTATATATTCCTGTATTACCAACTAGGCGGTAATTAAAATTAAAGCCAGTTATTTATCTAGTTTATGCCATCGAAAAATGTAGATACATTGTTTCGAAAAATGATTTGATTAAGTTGTTTGTGTAATTATTTAAGTTATCTGTCGAAAAATTGCAATTGAATTAATGCTTTTAATACATTTTTTTTATATTTGCTTGCTTCCTTTTATGAAAAACATATAACCTTTCGCTAAAAAACTTTTAGAACGTATAAAATCAAGTATTAAATGAGTATAAATAGTGAGCTGCAGGCAATTGTTGAAACCTATGAAATTCTATCTCGACTTTCCTTTTCGGAACAAGCAAGAGTGTTGAAATGGTTAGAAAATAAATTGGAAGAAAATCAAAATTTGACAGAAGGAATAGACAGTGAAGTTTTGACCAGCATTCAAGATGAAGACTTTCCTATGATACATTCAACCAGTGGCAACAACTTTGTGGCCCAAGGGATAGGTCAATATAAAAATTTGAAAGCCTTATTGAGTGATATTAGTATTAAATCCTCATCAGATAAAACTTTACTTACCGCCGCTTTTATGCGCTCTCATCGAAAAATGGAACAATTTAAAGCTAGAGATATTAGCAATACATTGAAAGAAATCGGGGAAAGTGTGCCTAATATTACCTTGGCCGTACAACAATTAATCAAAAAAGATTTGATTCAATATATAAAAGGAGGTAAAAAAGGTAAGCGTTTAGAGAAATTATTAGAATTTACTGAATACGGTGATGAAATCATACGTCGTGCTGTTGAAAATAAAGAATTGATGTTGCGTCGTCTAAGATAAATTTTAAGGATAAGCTGAGTTCTTAAAAGTTGTATTTCATACTGTGTATTGAGATACAACTTTTTTTTATTGCGAGTTTGTAGCTTTAAAATAGGGCAACGAATTTTTCTATTCTCTGCAGTTAAGAGATTGGGGTAATTTAATAATCTTAAAAAGCTTTGTTAATGACCAATTTTCCCAAGTTGTTATGCTGAAGTTTTATAAGGTTGCAGTATAATGGATTTTTTGACTAAAGGTTAATGAGCTAATATTCAATATCTAAAATGTGGGTTAATTTGGTATTGCTATATTTCTTCTTTTAGCAGATGTAATCTAAAGTTTACCTGTATAGAATTGGGTATATTCTCTTATAATGCAATCAATTGATTGCATTATAATGAAATCGATGCTTATTTTTTCCCGTTAAATGGGTTTTGTATTGTATTATTTTGGTGAAAAATGTTGGTTATTTACAATTATTGTAGATTTAATATTTTGAATTAAATTTTTATTGTTCTTATTTATATTAGTGATTTTGTTATTCAATGGGTTAAGGATATTAGAATAATTTCTATATTGACATTAGTTGGGTTGTGTGGTTGCCATTTTAATAGAAATATCTCTGTGAGACCTATTTTAATTCTTTTTCCTTTTAATTTACTATTTCAAATGACCTGCATAATGTATGCCCTTGGAAAATAGTCTATTGTCTATAAAATCTGTTGGATCATTGATTTTTGACAATACGCAGTTGCCAAATTGTAATATAGGTTACAATAGTTAAATTGGATTGGTGAAGCGGTGGGAATACTTTTTACCATATAGTAACCTCCAATATCAGCGGTGTTGTTCGAAATTTTAAATGATCGATTGCAGGATTTTTTTAACGAAATCTGGTCCTTGGTAAATAAAACCTGTATATACTTGTACAAGATCAGCTCCCAATTCCAATTTTTGTACGACGGCTTCCGTATCGTGTACTCCTCCAGATGCGATAATGGTTTGATTGGATGATGTTCTCTCTTTGACTTGGGCTAATAACTGATTGGCTGCTCCCTGTAAAGGACGGCCACTCAAACCTCCAGCGCCTATATCTGCTACTGTAATAGGATCGGTATTTAAAGGTTGTCTGGCTATGGTAGTATTATTGGTTACAATGCCTTGAAGTCCAGTATGGGTAATGACTTCTATTATGTCATCTAATTGAGCCTCATTTATATCCGGTGCTATCTTAAGTAAAACAGGAGTATTTTTGTTATTGATATTTTGCACCTCACTAAGGATTCTCGTTAAACTTTCCTTGTTTTGTAATTCTCTTAATCCCGGGGTGTTGGGTGAGCTTACATTGATTACAAAGTAATCTACAAGTCCGTTTAAGGTGTTGAAGCATTGAACATAGTCCTTCCATGCATCTTCATTATTGGTGATTTTATTTTTGCCAATATTCCCTCCAATAATTAGATCTCCTTTTTCCAAATCTTTTAATCGGTTGGCCATTGCATCTACACCATCGTTATTGAAACCCATACGATTGATTAAAGCTTGGTCTTTGGGAAGCCGAAATAATCTGGGTTTATCGTTACCAATCTGTGGTTTGGGGGTTACCGTTCCTATTTCAATAAAACCAAATCCCAGTTTGGAAAGATTGGCTATGTACTTGCCATCCTTGTCAAATCCCGCTGCCAGTCCTATGGGATTTTGAAATTCCAATCCCATATGGCGACATTTTAGTTTTTCTGATTCCAGTGTAAATAATTGTTTGAAGATCGTGTGACTCAAAGGAAGTCGAAGGCTATTCTCAAACAAGGCCATAGCCATACCATGTGCTTTTTCAGGATCTTGTGAAAACAGTAGTGGCTTTATGATGGAATCGTATAGTAGCATAGCAGTTTATTTTTCGATTTTAGTAATGATAGCTTAGGGTATAATTTTGCAAATATATAATAATGAATATTTAATTCAACTAGATTAATATAAGCGTCAATTATAAATTCATTTGGTTTGGTTGGTGATTTGGCTGATAATGGTCTAGGTTCAGGGAGATTACCTGACATCGAATGAAGAGGTGTGGAGGCTTATTGACTTTTTTCAGAAGATTTAAATGTACAAAAGAACATATAATCAATTGAAGTTTTAATTATTTAGGTTTTTCAGTCTTTATTGTTATTTTATAATTACAAAACTTATACATTGGATTTAAAGAGGTCGGTCTTTTATGCTAGAATATCAAATTTGCTTGCATGGTACCGTTGTGTACTACCTTGCTGTCTCCAATTTTTCGCCCATTATACCTCAGAGATATGACTAGACCATTGGGTAGTTTACGTTGTAGATTTGCTTCCCATAAGTAGTTGTTGCCAGCTCTTAAACCATCTAACAGAACTTGTTCTAGGGATAGGTTGATGATGTCGTATTGGTGTTTCACTATAGAAAAGTCAAAGGCGGTTTGAATATTCCATTTATTATTGGGGACGTAGGACCATGAAATCTTGTTTTTCCAGGTTAGGGCTTCATCGTTGAGATCCATCGTTTTTCCTATGACTCGGGCATTTTGCAATTCGAAGACCATTTTTTGTTGGATAAGCCATTTTAAGGTGTTTTTTATATCTGTAAAATGTATGATAAAATTGCGCTCTGCAAATTGATCGGCTACTTGAGTAGTTTTTCTGCGATTTATTTCAGTTAGATTTTGAACGGCTGCATTGAGTCTAACATTGGTCTTGGAAAAAAGATCTGTAGTTGAATATTGTTCGAACCCATAATTTAAAAATGATTTTTGACTGCGTTTCCAGTATCCGAAATGTTGTTGGACAGTCTTTCCGTTGCGGTTAATATATACATTGTTAAGGAAGTTGATATTGCTCGAGATTAGGGCGGAATCGGGAATGGAGATGATTTTTATTTTTCCCAATCGCTGTTGTTTATTTTCAATTCGAACACTGCTTTCCAATTGCCATTTTGACCAAAATTTATGTTCAGTTATTTCATTGGATTGAAATTTGATCGTGGAATTAATTCCGTAATTAAAGGTTGAAATAAGCTCGTTCTGAACGATATTTACCCTGATATAATTTTTTTCATCTTGATATATGGCGGGAAAAAATTCGTTTAATTGTTGTACTGAGTCTTGGTTGAGATCTACATATTTGTACTGTCCATTTCCGGGTTCTACCTTTATATATTGAAATCCTCTGCGCGGTTCCTTGCCATTGCCAATAGATAAATCGCCGTTGGTGGAGAATCCTGATTTTTTGATTTTTTGGAAGAATTGTAACTGTCCTAATATGTTCCAGCCTTGTTGATCTGCGATGAAATTTTCCTCATCATTGATTAAGAAGATGTGACGTAGAGTTGTGATGAGTTTTATGGAGTTTGTAGCTCCATTTTGAATGCTTGACGACCATCTGATATCGTCAGTGTAGTAGGATTTGTCAAACTGGTCAGCGTCAAACAGGTAATCGGTTCGATGACTGTATTCCAATTCGTGTTTGCGCTTCCAATTGGTTTTGATGTTCCATCTGTCAAAACGTATGGAGGGAAGGACAAAGCTGTCATTATTTATTACGCTATTTTTTTCACCGGTATATCCTGTTTCTATCACCAGGTTTTTATTCTGCCACCCTAATTTAAAATCTGGTCTCGAAAATTTGGAGTTGTACAAGTTGCTCCGACTATTGAGAAATTTGTATTCCCCGTTGGCATAAAAATTTTGTTTTCTCCAACTGAACTTAGCATTGTTTTGCCATCCGCTATAATGGTTTTTAGCCTGGAAATGCTGAATTTCATAGGTCCATTGCCACACAGAATCTATATATGAGGCCGATAATAGAGCGATGGATTCATTAAAACTCGTATCATTGGTTTCAAAGTTCCAGTCTCGTTGAAATTCGACGGATCGATAGGGCGTAATGGCTGTAAAGTCTTTACCTTTGTATTCGTATTGGCCAGCGATAGTCCATTCCTTGGATTTGCTTTGGTCTAGGTAGTGTCTCCAAGTAAAACCAGACAATTGAGACCATCCTATATTGTCCTCTTGATCAAAGTTGGAAAATCTATTTTGATCGAGATTTGAAAGTGCCCATTCGGAATATATTTCACTGCCATTGTCCCATTTTTTTTGACCTCGAAAAGCCATCATTTGCTGTATCTGAGGGGCTTGTAATGTGGTTGTCGGAGCGTACTGACCACGTGGTTGTCCACTAGCGTCTGGAGAAACCCATACAAAGCGATCGCCATTGGTATAATTTTCAGATACAATATAATTTCCTTGACCTTCGCCAACAAATGTAAAGCTAGCCGTGTACAATGGTTTGCGACCATCTTTGGCCAAGGTGAGAATGTCGGTATAACCCATAGAGTCTATGAGGTGGTATAGAACGATACCCTCTTGATAGCCATCTTCCCAAGGTATGATAGATGAACCAGCAATATTGTCAATATTGTCTCCTGCTTCTGAGATAATTCTTTCATTTTCCGTTGTGAGTAAGTCATTTTGAAAGGAATTTTTCCCGTCTTGTTCGCTGTAGAGATCTAGGCTAAAACTATATTGGTTTTTGGTCCATGACGTGTGGCCAGTAAATAGGCTGCGCAAATAGTTTTGTTCTGCCAATTCGTATTCCACAATGATTCTACTGGTGGCACTTATATATGTTTTAGCTGTAAAAGTAATCTCTCCCAAATTGTAATCGATGGTATAATCGTTTAGACTTCCGCGAATCAATCTCTCTCCGTCTAGAAATACTTTTTCTGTTCCGGCGAGTATGACGGCGAAAAGTTGATTGGTTTT
Organism: Membranihabitans marinus; assembly: GCF_021729155.1. Lineage (GTDB taxonomy): Bacteria > Bacteroidota > Bacteroidia > Chitinophagales > Saprospiraceae > Membranihabitans > Membranihabitans marinus. The sequence continues at coordinate 79,912 of NZ_JAJQYA010000020.1, forward strand.
CGTACTGAGTCTATATGGCCCTTGGTTGCCTTCCTCTACGGTTAGTGATGTTCTATTAAATTTTCCTTTTGAGGTCGAGAAGTTGGCTGAAGAAGTTTGATCCCATCCATTTAAATCTTTAGATTGGTAGCTGGAATACAGGCCCTTAGTCTTTTTATAATATTTCATAAAATACCTGTTGGGATTGGATACTTCAAAGTCCCCAGCCACCATTTCAAGGTTGTCCTTTTTGATTTTAATGAAAACATTATCAAATTCTTGGAGTTGAAGGGAATTGCCTTCTGGCTGGAGGGGAATACTATTGTCTGATAAACTTCCTACCACCTCCATACCGTTGGGAAGACTTCCTTTGATCTGAAGATCAAAATTGGATTGAAGACTGGCATTTTGGGTATTGCCGATTTGGATTCCTCTCCCAAAGTGTCCCGAATACGATAAGTTGGACCATTGAGTGTTTGTGGAGGAATTGGGAATATCACTGGGAAGACTTTCTATTAAATATTCACTACGGATGAGATTGGTATCTATCCAGGTATGGATATTGGAAAGGCTGTCGGAAATAGGTGGTATTAGGATAAATAAGGTTTCTGAATAGGTGGAAGGATTTTTTAAGTGAATTTCATTGCCGATGATAGTATAATTTGAATCGGGAAGTAATCGACTGCGGCTCGGTTGATAAATATTGACGGTGTTGTTGTGCAATATGGGTTGGTTAACAGTGAACATACTATCGCCTATGGCAATACTGTCTATGGACACTGCTGCTCTAGATGTCCACTGAGCCTGTATCTGAAGTGGCAATACCAAAAATGTGATTGCGCAATAATATTTTAATACTTTAATACACGCTTCCATCTTTTATGAGTCCATAACCAATTTGGAGATTCATTTAATATGTTGTCCGTAAGTTTTTTTACATATAGATCGGTTATTTCAGTAGGTGTAAGGGTAGAAGATTCCTCTAATAAGGTGGTAAAATGAGCGGTGTAGTATCCTCTTTTGGTTTTTTTTATATAAAAATAGAAGATGGGGAGGTTTAGGCGAGAGGCTAATTGGGACATTCCGGGAACAAAGGGGGTTTTAATCCCAAAAAAATCTACATAATGGGCTTGATCCGTGAAAGGAGTGGATTGATCACTTAGGAAAAAATAGGCTGAAGACATTCTATCTTTTCTCAACATATCTCTCACTACATTGGCCATGGCGATCATTTCTGTTCCGTGTCTTTGACGATTTGTTTTAATGTAGTATTCCATACCTTGGTGATGAATGGGTTTATATATTCCAACTGCCCGGCAAGGTAGCTGTTGACCGCCGGCGGTAACCGCCCATTCCCAATTATTGATATGGGCTCCAGCGATAATAATATCTTTACCAGCAGCTATGTATCTTTTCATATCCTCATTAATTTGGATGTCAAATCGACGTTTTAATTCTTCGGAAGACAAATTGGGAAGTTTAAGCGATTCGGCTAAAAGATCACAAAAGTGTTTTTCAAAGGCGGTTCTGATAGCTTTTTGTTCTGTCTTATTCCGATCCGGGAATACAATATCAATGTTTTTATTGGTGACTTTTCTGCGATATTTAAAAATGTTGAAAATTACTAATCGTGTGAAATTGAGTATGTTATATAGCCAATTTAATGGCAGGTGACTCCAGATATTGAGAAATTTCGGGAGAATATATCGTTGTTTTTTTGAAGGATTAACCGAGTTAGAATTTTTTTTCATAGTGTAATTTCAATTCCATAAAAGTAACAGTATTGAAGTGAATGAGGTAAACTTGAAGAGTGAAAATATATTTGTTTTAATATTTATACCAAATGCATTTGATATAAAACCCATTTAAATTTTTTTAGTTGTGCCTTTACTGTCAAAGCAAGGATGAAAAAGAATTGGTGTAGTAAGGCTGTGAATGTTGTGGTTACTGGAATCAATGATGTGAAATATATGATGTATTCTTGTGAATATGTATGTTTTACACAATCATTTATTTAACTTTGTCGATTGTAGAAGGATATAGGAGAATTCTATTTATACCAATTAATAAATAGAGATTCTTTTGGTAATTCTTGTAGTTAATGATATGATGGTTTGAATTGCAAGTAATTAAGGTAGATATAAATAAAAAAAAGAGAAATGGAAAGGAGAAATTTTATAAATAAAATATATGGTGGCCTGGTAGGTACCAGTTTATTGAGTTTCTCTAGGGCAAGAGAGGTTGGAGAGATGCTGAATGGGCCAGTTGTAGTATCGACCTGGGATTTTGGAATGGTAGCCAATGCAGAGGCTTGGAAGATATTGGGCAGTGGGGGAAGAAGTTTGGACGCCGTTGAAAAGGGAGTCAGAATAATAGAATCAGATGTTAATAATCAGACTGTTGGAATTGGAGGATTACCGGATAGAGATGGATATGTGACCTTAGATGCCTGCATTATGGACGAGACCGGAAATGCGGGTTCTGTTAGTTTTTTGCAAGATATAGAACATCCCATTTCAGTGGCTAGAAAAGTAATGGAAGATACGCCCCATGTAATGCTAGCTGGTGCAGGTGCTTTGCAATATGCTTTGGAGTCAGGTTTTGAGAAAAAATCATTGCTTACAGACAAATCCAAAGCCGCATGGGAGAAGTGGAAGAAAAAATCTGATTATAAGCCCATCATTAATATTGAAAATCACGACACTATTGGAATGATAGCCATGGATTCCCAAGGTCAATTGTCTGGGGCATGTACGACCAGTGGATTGGCATACAAAATGCATGGGAGAGTAGGAGATAGTCCTGTTATTGGAGCTGGATTATATGTAGACAATGAAGTGGGGGCAGCAACCGCTACCGGAATGGGGGAAGCCGTATTGAAAACTTGCGGGAGTTTTTTGGTCGTTGAATTGATGAGGCAGGGACTGTCGCCGGAGCAAGCTTGTAAAGAGGCGGTGTTGCGAATTGCTAAGAAACAAAATTACAACGATTTTCAAATTGGTTTTTTAGCGCTCAACAAGCGTGGGGAGACTGGGGCATATTGCATTCACCCCGGTTTTAACTATAGTCTTAAGGATAGTAAAAATGAGCGATTGGTGAAGTCCAAGAGTTATATTAAAGGGTAAAGAGGAATAATATTTAAAGAATTTTTTCTCAGGGTTTTAGATTTTTAAATAAAAATATGAAAAATGTAAGACCTTTACTGGCTTTGGCTTGTATAGATGAGATTACTTTATTATTTGTTGTCCTCTGATTTTTAGCATTAAAATTTAGTGTTAAAAAAACGTATTAAATAAAATTGGAATGGATTTTGTAATATTCTATTCGAGATACATAAAATCTTAAACAGGTAAATGCGTTTTAATGATGCATTTTAAAAAGATAATTGATCATCATGATAAAATATGTACTAAGCTTAATAGTATTGATTAGCAGTTTTTCTGCGGGATTTGGACAAGGAAAAGTTGTTGCATCGGATGCAAGTGGTAAATTGGGCGATATCGTTTCAGTAGACATAACCGTAGACGATTTTAAGAATCTGTTTGGATTTCAGATTTTAGTCACCTACGACAAATCTCTACTGAGATTACAGAGTATCTCTAATTTTGCCAGTGAATTGTCTGATTATGACAATGACAACTTTGTAAGTAACCTCGACAATGCCAATGGCATTATTTTGACGACTTATGATAATCTAAATAGTGATGCTGGATTTACCCTGGCCAATGGTTCAAGGCTATTTACTATTAATTTTGAGATAATATCGAATAGTGCTACTTCGGTAAATGTCAATTTGCCGCAAGAAGTTGATTTTGGAGAGTATTCTCGTGAGCTGGAGGTGATCAATAACAGTTACAGTAACATAGGAGCGAGTACCGATGGAGGTGTGGTAACTATTGAATCAGGAACGGGAGGAGGTAATCGAATCCAATTGATATTGGGAACTGCTGAAGGGCAAACTGGAGAGACCATTTGTGTCCCTATGACAGTTAGAGATTTTAACGACGTAGTAGGTATGCAATACAGCATTAATTTCAATACCGATGTGCTTGAGTTTGTAGAAAGTAAAGATTTTAATTTAACGGGATTTAGTACGGCGTCTATAAATACTGAGCATATTGGGACCAGTAGTGCTTTGGTGGTGACTTGGAATTCTCCATCTACCGACCCTATATCGTTAGGAGATGGAACAGTGATAGTAAATCTTTGTTTCAAGATTAAGGCGAGTTCTGGTAGTTCTGATTTGAGATTTACCTCTAGCCCTGTAGTGATAGAATTTGCAGTGCCTGATGGATCAGGCAGTACAGTGGCTGGGCAATCACAGTTGACCGATGGAAGAATTTCTGTGGCAGGCAGTGGCGGTGGAGGTACTACCTGTGATTTGACAGGGTTTGCAGTAGCTGCGGAACAGGTGAGTTCTCCTAATGGGTCGACAGTTTGTGTTAATTTTACCGGTAAAGGTATCAATAAACTTGGTGTCTTACAGAGTTTAGTTACATGGGATCCCACGGTATTGAGTAATCCCACAATGGAGTTTGTTAATTTACCTGGTGGGGGCAATGATTTCAATCTCGGTAATGGCGCTGATGGTTATATGATATTGGTATGGACGTATTCCAGTGCCGATTTACAGGGAACGACCTTGGATGATAATTCGATATTGTTTAAAATGTGCTTTGACGTAATCGGAAGTAACGGCCAAAGTAGTGATATTAAATTTGAAGAAAATGACCGTACCAAGTTTTTGGCAAGTGATGTAGAAGGCAATCGATTTACCTTTCAATCTTGTTCAGGCAAAGTGACGGTTGGGAGTAGTCAAGGAGTTTCAGTTACCAGTAACAATCCCACTTGTTTCGGAGATAATAACGGAAGCATTAGCCTAAATGTTTCTGGAGGGCAGTCGCCATATACTTACGAATGGACGAAAAATGGTTCAAATGTTGGAAGTACTAATAATATTTCCAGTCTTACGGCAGGAACCTATCACTATAAAGTAACGGATAATTCTAATGCGGTGATAGGTGAGGCTGATGTAGTACTGACTGAACCAAGTGAGATAGTGATTCAAAGCAATGTTACACCAATAGTGAATGGAAATGATGGAGCAATAGCTTTGACGGTTACAGGAGGAAGTGGAAATTATATGTATAATTGGAGTAATGGTTCAGACAGTAAAGATATTAGTGGATTGGGACAGGGGAGTTATACGGTGACTGTAACAGATGGATCGGGTTGTTCGGTTTCCCATGAAGCTTCAATTGGAGATGCAGAATATACTGTTGAGATTACGGCTACTAGTAACTACAATGGCTTTGATATAAGTTGTTTTGGGGAAAGCAATGGTAGTTTAAGCGCTCAAGCTAAATTTGGTAAATCTCCCTATACCTATAAATGGAGTACAGGTGATGAGTCCCCTACCATAAGCAATGTGGGTGGAGGAGAGTATAGCGTAACGGCTACCGATGCCGATGGAGAAACAACAACTGCGAGTTACATAGTCAATGAACCAGAAAGATTAACGGCTACTATAGTTACAGAACCTTCTAACGGAGTGAATGCAGGAACCGCACAGGTCTTTGCTACCGGGGGAGCTGAGCCGTATTCATTCTCTTGGAATGACAAAAACCCTGGTTCCACTACTTCTTTTATTAGTGGGTTGGCCGAAGGCAGGTATCGAGTTATTGTTACTGATGGCAACAACTGTATCACACAGAATGAAGCAGTAGTACCCATCGATGATCAAGATTGTTATGTGGCTGTAGAGGTTATGACACCTAACGCCGATGGAATCAATGATGAATTGCGTATCAATTGTATCGAAGGATCCAATAATACTTTGAGATTGTTTAATCGTTGGGGTACATTGGTATACATCGAAGACAATTACAACAATACATGGACAGGTATGGATCAAGACGGTTCAGAATTATCTGACGGTGTTTATTATTTTGTTCTGGAAGTTGTCGATGCCAACAATGTGATCAGTCAATATAAAGGACATGTGACGTTGTTGCGAAAACTAAATTAATTAGTATTTATAAAGAGGTATAAATTTTGTTTTGTAAACCATTAAGGACTAGATAGGATGAGTGAATATTTACAACGAATACATACATTTGTAACCAGTGTTACTAAGAGGGCCGATGTAGCATGGGTCGGTCGAAACCGTCCTATATCCCTAGGGGTATTAATTGGAAGATGGTCTTTGACCTTGATTCTTGGATGGATGAGCTGTGTAGGATTACAGGCTCAAGATGTGGCCAGTTATAGGCATTATCCATCTAATTATCATTTGATTAATCCGGCTGCTAGCGGGATGAATGGTCATGTTATAATGTTGAATTATATTAATAGATGGAATTCTTTTCCAGGTAATCCACAAACCTTTACAGGAGCTTATAACGGACCAGCTAGTGAAAAAATTGGATTGGGTGCCATGGTGATATCTGATAATCTTGGTTCATTAAATCGGACCTCTGGTCAATTGTCCTATGCCTACCGGTTTAATATTGAAGACACTAAGGTGAGTTTTGGATTGTCAACGGGAATAGAAAAATACAAACTTCAAGCTTCTGCTTTGTTGGGATCTGGTATTGATCCTACTGATCCATTAATCATACAAGCGGCTGGTGGATATACTGTTTTTGATGCATCCTTTGGTGTTCATGCCAAATTACCAGATGGCTTTCAATTGGGATTGGCCATACCCAATTTAATACGGACACGTGTAGATAATAATTCTTCTGAAGAATTGGAAACAGAAAACACTTTATTTAAATATTTTGTGGCATATGCAGGATATCGTATGCCATTGGAAGGGTATAACTTCGATTTTGAACCGTCAATTCAAGTGAGAAATGTTAGAAATGCACCCTTTCAAGTTGATCTCAATTTAATAGGTTATTACGCAGATGAACAATTGATTGGAGGATTTACCTATACCGTTGGGGGTGGAAATGGAGCTAATATATTGCTGGGCACCAGGATAAATAAAGTAAATATATTATATTCTTATGGAGTGTCTTTCGCTGATTTCCAGACATATAATAATGGTTCCCATGAAGTAAGTCTTCGATTTGATCTGTTTAATCCAGACAAAGTCGAAGAAGTTGAAGATGAAAGAGCGCGCAGAAGAAGAAGGTAATTGTGTCATTGGAATATGAGCTCAAGATAAAAAATAGGACAATGATCTTCAAAAAGCACTTCATTATGTCTAGTGCTGATCTTAAGCTATCTATCCGATTTTCAGTAAATTAGATACATTTGTTAGAATTGTAGTGAAAAATCACATTTTATGCAAGATATTTTTAATTTAACACATGATAATTCAACTTATAAGACCTTGATAGATATTTACCTTACACATTATCAATATGTTTAATGTGAAATTTGCTAATATTTTTATACATAAAATTGAGTAGAAACTATATATTTGTAAAGAATTGTGGACTTCGATTATGGCCATTAGAAGAAAACAGTTTTAAAAGAATTTAATAACCTAAATGACATTATTTGATAAAGACCTTTACACTCTGTGCATGAAAAAACCGATACACCTAAACATTTCCTAGTATTTCATAATGGCGACTCATAGTCGTTCTCTCCGGAGTGATAGACTTCTCTATCCAAGTATTCTCATTTAATATAATTATGTAATTTTATTTTTTAACCTAAATATTTGTTTGAAAAAACCGATTGTTTAATAACCAAAACTAGAACTCATGAAAAAGACGAATTTTACTTTAATTCAGCCATCGTGGTGTCTGGGCTCAAACTGGCTCAAAGGCTTATTGCCTTTGTTGGCTTTTGTGATGCTCTCACTACCGATGCAAACATTTGCACAG
>NZ_JAJQYA010000021.1:0-41781 GCF_021729155.1 Membranihabitans marinus
CGTTACTTTAAAAAATTTTTATTTTAGCACCATGAATTCACTAGAACTATAAATACACACTTTTCTGAACACTACCTCCCAAGCTGAAAAACGCAGAGTTGTAAAACCAAGTTTTTTTTAAAGTAGATCTCTATTGATTATAAGCGATCTATAAATTAGTAATAGGGTTAAAATCAACTAGTCAATCTAATACAGGATTATTAATTAAAACAGTAAGCTTTTTTTAGGACGAGTCACTTTCATTCGTCCACCCCCACCTTTCAGGTACCCCCGCCAGCGGGGGACATTATCGATTTAGAATAAAAAAATAAAATTCTAGATCTATGAATGAATTCGAATAAAAATTTAAAACATCCACAAATGTTTGTTTAATTGTCTGGAAAATAAATTGCAAAAGTTGAACAGGCTATTTCGCTTATTTATTTCAAATAAAATATCAAGATATCTTATGTCCCCCGCTGGCGGGGGGTAGGGGGTGGAATGATAGCATTTTTTTCTATCCAAATGTGTATAGTCGCATCAAACTCGTCAATACGATTAAGAACTTCCCAAGCGATACTGTCCAATCGACAAATTGAAAGCATATACCCCTATCTGTGTAAATATGTGTTATTCTGATGCAAAAATAAACCTATTCCCTCGATCTAGTTAATTACTCACTTTCTCCGTCAATTCATTGACCAATACCGGCCAATCCGTTTGAATAATATTGGATTTAGTCAATAGCAATTTCTCAAATGAACCATACTTTTTCTTTGCTAAATCCCTATCTACATCCCCCAAAGCATTGATCCATACATGACAGTTTCGATCATGTAAATAATCTGCCAATTCTGGACTGGCAAAAGAAGGATCTACATGGACAGCCCAAGGCTTGTATCTCTCATACGCATCCTTGGCCATCTTGTCGTCGTAAGCTCGAGGCATAATTTTCCATTCAGGATGTAAGGCATAGACTTTGTCTAACACTTCCCAATCACTGTCAAAAAAGAAAACACTATTCCCGGTTTTCGTCTCCTCAATCACTTTAATAATTTTCTCTATTTGCTCCGTCTTAATATCGAGATCAAACAAGACTTTATTTTTCCCAAATGTCAATGCCTCTGCCAACGTCGGCACAGTATGCTCTGTTTCCTGACCTTTGTGCAACAATCTCATGGCCTTTAGTTGAGCCAAGGTAAAAGAAGACAATTCCCCTTTGGAATTCGTAGTGCGATCTACTTTGCTATCGTGCATCAATACCGGAATACCATCGGCGCTAATCCGAATATCTATTTCCACTATATCAATCCCATTCACAATGGCTTCGTCGATACATGCAATTGAATTCTCAGGTACATGGACGTGATAACCTCTGTGCGCAGCCACCAAGATTTCATCTTGAGCGAAGTCGTTATAAGCCAATTTAGGTGTTGAACAACCTAAAACAAATGCCGCAATTAGACCTAAGAACAGGCCATTCACTAATCTAAATGATCTCATAATTATTTTTTATAGTAAAATTTCAAATCGGACACCGGATGTCTTTCCCCGTTCGGCCCCTTATAATCCCATCTGATATACTGGTAATATCGATGGGTTTGATATTCCAACTCAAAAGGATGCAAGCCTTTTTCGAGATAGACTTCCGTAGTCACATCCACTTCGCGATTATACTCCTCCATCTTTAATTCATCGTGAAGGTAAAAGCGGAATATATGGTATCCGTGCCCATAGAATCTATAATATCCCGATTGGGGAATGTCCATATATCCTTGATAAGATACTCCCCAATCTTTGCCTTTATTGGGCAGTTCTTCAAAATCCAACCCCCTCACTACTCCTTCTTTGTCCAGCTTTAACTGAGTGGAAATATGTTTTTTCTCATCTTGCATTTTTCCGGTGTAATAATCATATCTTAATCCGGCTTCGAAAGCATTGGTTTTTTTCTCTGCTTTCAGATAATTTACTTTTTCAAAGCTTAAATCAGCCATGGGACTCTGTCCGTTATCATTGATGGCAATGGCTTTTAATTGGGTGGTTTTATTTAAAATAATCTTACCGTTGACTCTTTTCCCATTCTGAGCACTGGGTATTGAACCATCGGTAGTATAATAAATATTATCGGCGGGATTTACCGTATTCAATTGTACTTGCAAGGTATCCGTAAAAATCCTCGTTTCGCGAATCGGACGAGGTGTTACTGGAGGTAATTGAGCAAATGGGGTCTTATCTCTGCTTTTGTCTAAAGTAAACTGATCAAATAACAAACCATTTTCATCGATGGCTTGGTATTGAAGGGTCTCGTCATTGACGGCGACATAGGCATAGTGAAAGGTGGTTCGAACCTTATTGGTAAACCATGATCGCGTAGGAGAAGCTTCTTCTAATCGTCCACCTGAACCTCCTACATTGATATAGTGAATGCCATTTTTCACATCCACCTTGTTGTCCAACAGTGGCCATGTTCTTTCATACATATGAATATGACCATAAAACACAATATCCACTCCATATTTTTCATACAGAGGAACCAACATTTTCAATTCGTCATCACCTTGGGTGGATTTTTCATAGTTGGTATCGCCAAAATCATTTTCCTCAGTAGAATACGGCGGGTGATGGTGTACAATGAATTTCCACTTAGCAGTAGAACGAGCCAATGCATGCTCCAGCCAATGGTACATCACCGTACCAGGCTCCTGATATTGATCGGTATCAATCATGAAAAATTCTGCATTTCCATAGGTAAATTGGTAAAAATGCTCAGGTTCAGGATTTTTAAAATACTCATAATAATAAGCCGCATCGTGTTCGTGATTACCCAAAATGGTAAACATCGGGATTTGTTTCATAAATCCATGCGAAGGGGCAAAAAAGTCGTGCACCCACTCTTCCTTTCGATAGCCCAAACCAACCAAGTCCCCTCCGTGAACGGCAAAATCTGGTCGATCTCTCAATGCTTGCTTCGTCACTTTACCCCATATATCCGGATTGCTTTGCGAATCACTAAATACGGTAAAAGCATAAGGAGAATCCTTTTTGACCGCAGTTTTAAAAGGCAACACCCCAGTACGAATGGTGTCTCCAAATTCAGTAATCGAAGTCACTCGATAAAAATAATTAGTCTCCACTTCCAAATTAGGCAAAGTCACTTCGTGCAACAATGTAAAATCCTTGTTTTCTAGACGTCGATCCAATACAGCCGCATCCACATTATACCTAGCAGCTCCAAACTCTACCAAGGACTGGCTCGGCGAATTGGTCTCCCACATCACTGTTATCTCAGTTTGAGTGGCGTACTGGAGGTAGGGTTTTATTAAAAATCCAACTTCACTATCAGATAATTTCTGACCATGAGAAAAAAAAGGAAAAACAAGGAGAAACAGTAGAATCAGCTTTTGGAATTTCATTCTATATTAATATAAAAGTGTTATCATTTAAAAATACCTAGTGCAATATTCTATTTCTCTATTAAAATATTACCCTCTGATGATTTCTGTAAGTCGAACGCATCGTACAACTTTCCATCAGCTGTATAACTTCGGTATTGTAATACATCATTATCTGTGGTCAATACTTGATAGAGTTGAAGATTACTTCCCCCTTTCTGCATCCAATCTAAGTCCCCAACATCATACATTTTGGGACCACTTACAGAGACCACATACATCGTACCTTCATTACCTGGCCCCTTCTCATCGAGCATTCCTCTACCATAACCGTGATCGTGGCCTTGTAAAACCAAATCCACATTGTATTTATCCAATATAGGCTTGAAAGCCTTTCTCAATTTGGGATTATCACGATTGGGTTTGGTACTATAAAATGGATAATGCAAAGTAAGGATGGTCCATGGCTGTTTGGTTTCCTCTAACACTGCTTCCAACCATTCCACCTGTGCCAGTCTCAGTTCTGGATCTTCATCGATTTGTTCACCGTCCAAGGAGATCACTCTTACCGAAGGGTAATCGATATAATAGCAAGCACCATATAAAGCCTCCTCACCTTCAGGCCCATTTTCAGGCAAGGTAAAGTGAGTTCGCCATAATGGAGAGAGAATAACATTGGTATATTCATGATTACCTGGCGTCATAATCGATGGGACGGTCCGATGGATAAACCCACCGGCTTTGTACCAATCACCCCATTCTACATCATTGTACCCCTTATTCACCAAATCTCCGGCATACAATAAGAACTTTGCATGAGGTACGGTGGCATAAGCTTGTCTAAGCACCCTCGACCATTGACTGTGTAAATCATTTTGGGGATCACCCAAATAAATGAAGGTAAAACTTGAATCGGGATGATCAACAGCCAGATCAAATTGAATCCATTCACTCCATCCATCCTCGGGGTTTCCCACTCGATACATATATTTTATCCCCGGAGTCAAGCCGTCAATTTTAACTCGAAAATTTTTAGTGATTAAGGTTACTCCGTTATACTCTACAGTATCAATACGCATATCGGCTTCTTTACTTTCAAAAATTGAAAGATCGACAACGGGATTTGGGATGGCCGGTCCATATTGAATGACTCCCTCATTCACTGCCATAGGAACCCGCCATGTTACGGAAACACCTGTATGGCCTTCTTCCAAAGGATTGAGCATAATACGTGATGGACTTTGATCGCTCTGGCCATAAGCCTGAGTTCCATTCAATCCACAAAATAAAATAGTAATTAAGAAAAAATATAAACGCATAATAATTATTCTGTATGTTCCACCGCATTTCCAAATCTCTTTCTCAAACCAGGTACCTCATCATGGCTATTGATGGAAATTACGGCTAAAATAAAAAGTGTAATGACAATCCCAGCTAAAAACCGCTTTAATATAATATTAAGCTGTGCTTCCTCAACCATTTTATTAAATACCTCTTTGGGTCTTGCCGCATATAATAGAAATAAGACTGCAATCAAATTGGGGATTGCCAAATCGTCAGAAGTAAATTTATAGGCGTAAAGAGTGCCTGACGATATCGTCCTCAAGAAAAAATACCACAACCAAAATGCCGCAAATGCCCAATAGGCCGAAAGATAACTCACTTTATCAGTCGTCGTCTTTCTAAACTGTAGTCCGATGACTACTAAGGCAATAAGACATAATACTGCGACCTGAATCCACTGCGACTGTACATAAGACAGTACATCTGTCATAGACAATCGCTCTGCCATTTCTGCCATCTTTTTCCAGTGAAAAGTATTGACTATTACCAAAAAAGGTATAAACAAAAAGACCAATACCCCTGACCATTGATGAGCCATTCGCGAGGCCAATGGCATTTCTGGCCATGACCGGCTATACACTGCATATGCCATACCCAATCCACCGCAGAATCCAATGGAATATTCCATAACATTCCACCAATTAAAAGAGATTCCACTTACATGGCCCATGGTTTGAATAAAATTCCCAAAGGCAAATCCAAATCCAGCCCCAGCCATACCGTATAGAGCTACAAATAAAGCATTGGTATAACCATTGCGTCTCATATACCAAGCCAATGCCACAGCAGCACCAAGACAGGCTGCCCATAGTTCTGATCTTGGCGGTGTCATCAACAATTCAAATTGATATATTAACGCCCCCCAAGATATAATAGCACCGGCCACCATTTGGGTAATTAACTCCGCCCAATTAGGCTTTTTATCCTTTGAAGTTTCCAAAATAAGGCCGGTAAATCCTCCACCTAAAAATCCAAACAATCCTCCAATGACGAGGAGGCCATATAATCCAAAACTCACATTGAGCAAGTCTATCCCTCGGCCATATCCAATGACTCTGCCATAACTAATCATGCCCGTCATTCCCCAACCAATGGCTCCGATGGCCATGATGACTGGCCAATTTCTAATCCAATCCTTACGACCAGATGCAAGGACTAAACTCAAAACACCAATGGCTCCAGCCCAAGCTGCACCGTATTCGTGACCAAATCGTCCTCTGATTGCCCATGCAGTGCCCAAAGTCATCATCACGATCAATATCGCCGTCCATTTGCCTTTCGATGTTTTCAATTTAATTAGATTTTGAAGCTTCTATAATATCATCTACAGATCCATGCCAAAAAGCCACTTTTTCACGCTGCCAGGTATATACTGCCGCTACATTGTTTCCCCATGCGACGATGGAAGGATAAGAAAATTCATCATCGGGAACACCAGTCTCAATATTCCATTTATGTGGCCATGTTTTTCCATTGTCTTCAGAAACCGCCATTGTCAATGGAGCTCTATCGCCCCAGTTTTTGTCATCGGGATTGTACAACAACACCAATCGTCCATCTTCTACTTTCACCAAATCGATACCACTATTGGGATTAGGCAAATCCGTTTTATAAATCGGCGTCCAAGTAGCGCCATAATCTTTAGAGTCTGCACGACCTATTACACCATCACCAGTACGAACCAACATATGTACTTGCCCAGGTGAAGATTCCCATAAAGTAGGCTGAATTGATCCTTTCCATTTGAATATTTCTCTATCCATTTCAATGTATGGTGTCATGGTCCAAGTTTCACCTTCGTCCTTGCTAATATCGACAAAAGAATCCCATTGACCTTCCTCATGTGAGGCAGGAGCCAACCAATCGCCATTTGACAAAACAATAATTTTATTTTTTACAGGACCTCGCCCTCCGCGATCACCAGGTACCAATTCCTTCGCTTCCGACCAAGTTTTACCATGATCTTTGCTCACAGTATACCAAGTCTCCCAAGTTGGAATTTCCTTACCCACTTTAAAATACAAAATAATACTTCCATCGGGTTTGGTAAACAATACAGGATTCCAATGGGGATCTTCTCTAATCTTCATTACCTCCAAGGGATCAGACCACTGTCCGGGCTCTCCGATGGAAATCCAAATTCCCACATCGTCATTCTTTTCCTCCGTTCCTCCAAACCAAGAAACAATATATTGACCATTATCCATACGAGCAAGGGTAGAAGCATGACACTGCGCAAAAGACTTATTTTGTTCGAAAACAAAATCTTTTTCTGGTCCAACCACAACTTCAGTTACCTCCTCTTCCTCTTTAGATTGTTGACTTTCGGTATTGCTTTGACAGCCAAAGAAGACCAACAATATCATACAATAATACAATAGGTTTCGCTTCATAGTTTTTAAATTAGATGGTGTTTCCCTTTTCATAATATATTTATTTTACTTTTTTTCGCCTTTCCATTACGTCACGATAGGTGGTGACAATTATACCCTCTGATTCGAGATAAGATCTTAATTTTTCATCCATCATAGCCAACATATCCCCTTGTCTTCGCACTCCAGAAGCTGAGATTTCACCAAAAATTTCTGATGGATCAGTACAATGCATCAAGACCATGGTCAATCCCGGTTGTAACAATTCAAATGTCGCAATAAATTTATCTGTATAAAATGATTGAATATTCGCCTCAGTTCTTTCCATGTCCTTTGGAAAATCCCAACCATAACTCATATTATGTAAATCGTCCATCACTGGCAACCCCAAAGACCATACTTGTGCCCCAACCAATGGTGCTTTGTTTACTACTTCGGGCACTGGTACATCCATACCTTCCTTCCATTTTCCACTTTTAATCAATTCACCCTTGGCGCGCAATCGATATTCCTCTTTCAAAATGGAATTATGTCCTCCTGGAAACATAATTGGAATCTGGTATTCAGCCCCTATTTTAATATAGCGCTTAAGAAATTCTTCATCGGCAAACAATGTTCCCATATGTGAATCGAGGTGAGTGGGCTTGAAGCCCATAGTCAGGGCACGATCTATTTGTGCTCTAATTTCTGCTTCTACTTCATCACCCGAGCTGTGTTGGATGACTTGCTCTACATTTCGCCACATGGCACCTTCTTCATCTACCAACCCAGGCACTGAGGGCTTGCCCATGAGTGGTCCCCATCGATAGTTTTTCCATTCCGATGTAAGCGTTAAATGGAGTCCAGCATCCACTGTCGGATTGGCCTTGATATATTTTACAATAGCTGGCACCCAAGGACAGGGCATCATCACACTAAATGAACTGGCCACTCCATGGTCCACAGCATTGATCGTCCCTTCGTTGCTATCCCATGACATTCCCGCATCGTCTACGTGAAGTATAATTACTTTGGCATCTTTTGGATAGCCCAATTTTTCAGCATAAGTCTCTTGACCTATGGCTATACCCCCCCAGATGGTACATATCAAAAAAGCCAGCATTCGCTGTGGTATTATAGAATTGATTACATTGTTTATCATCGTATTTACTTATTTGTTCTCCTTGTAATAAAAATGACCATCTTCAGCACCGATTAACAAATCCAGACGTCCATCCTTATTCCAATCTACCGTAGTTGGACTGGTTGTATGACCGGCTAATTTGGTATCGGAAAGTGGCCCCATGTTTTCGAAATAGACCTTGCCATTTTCAGTTTTGATATTCTTCAAGAAATTAACATTTTCACTATTCACCAATAGATCTTTTGCTCCATCTCCATCATAATCCACAACCATTAGTTTAACTCGTCCACTTCCTCCATGTTCTCTAACATTCAATTGCAAAAGACCAGGAATACTATCCCGCACTCTATTTTTGGAATCGTACTTAGAGATATCATTAGCATAAAAAATGCGCTGTCCAGGAGCCAACATATATTGATCTCCTTTTTTAAATCTTTCAAAATAACTGAGGTAGCCCTCGTGATCCAACATAATCAAATCCGTCATACCATCTTCATTCCAATCGATTGCATAAGGGGTTGTTCGCCATTGAGTGGATAATTCATTGGGTCCCGGTGTCCACCAATTCCAATCTACTAATTGAGGTTCAGAATCACCCCAATCCACCTTAACAGGTTGAGCCGCTGCCAATTTAGGCGCAGTAGCACTGCCAATATTTTTATACCAAAGGATTTTTCCCCAAATAGAATTGACCACTAAATCCAACAATCCATCCATATCCCAGTCGGCTACAGAAAGAGTAGTATACCCCCATTTGGCTTCGCAGGGCCCTTGAATAGATCCATTGTCTCCAGCCTGAATACGCAAAATTTCATCTCCGGCTTCCAAACGTTTTGGATTGGCCCACTTTGGTGGATATTGACCATCTAGATTTTCTATAAAGGAAATATACCCAGCAGAATTACCAGCAATAATGTCTTCGTCGCCGTCGCCATCCCAATCCACACTGACTGGAGTGACCAAAGCGCCAAATTTCAATAAATCAGACTTCTGTTGGAAATAGTAAGGATCTTCAAATATCGGCATTCCATCTTCAAATTGACCACTGTGTTTTACATATGCCACACGACCATCTTCGTCACCTACAATGAGGTCCACATGGCCATCTTTGTTCCAATCTAAGGCAACTGGCAATATCATTTCCAAATCCATATGGATAATGCCGCCCTTGTTTTTTAGATATTGACCTTTTTTATAAACCGGATTATTACGGCTGCCTATATTTTCAAAATAAGTAAACTTATCTACAAATTCTCCACAGATTAAGTCTAAATCCCCATCACCGTCAAAGTCAGCAAAACTGGGTGATGGCGCTCCATAAACATCCAAATCTTTGCCCTCGACTTGGATTCTTCCTTTGTGAACATAAGATCCATCTACGTTCTCCATCCAGTACACATAACCGTGCAAAGGTCCATTGGTCCAGACACCTTCATCGTTGTAGGCATTGTCCCAACCATAATCAAACCAATTGTCAACACCAATAATAATATCGGCATCACCATCACCATCATAATCCACATAAGTACATTGATCAAAACGAGGCTTCTTAGGCAATTCACCGTGAATGCGATCCATGGAAAAGATTTCTTTCTTTTCCCAATTATCGGTTTTAAAATTAACGATTTCCACTCCGGGCAACATGACCCTGGGTTGTCCATCTACATAAGAAACCTGAATATTTTTACTCCCGTTACCTATCCTTACAGGTGGTTCAAATACGGGATATTCTTCATCTGGGCTGGTATTTTCAAAAAGGTAAGTCCCCTTAAAAGGAGTATCGGGACAAGATACCACCATATCGATATCGCCATCATCATCATAATCCATGGGCAATGGCCAAGCCCATAACCCCACACCAAGATCGGCAGTCACCTCATCATTGTTGTATAATATAGTCTTTAGGTCTCCTTTGCTGCCAAAAGTATTCACTTGTTCAGCCGCTGGTTCTTCTGTTGAAGTACAACTATAGGAAGCCAAATATATCAGTGCAAAAAAAAACAGATTGTATTTCATATTCATAGTCAAGATAGTATAGATTCAAATAAAAAAGGATCATGTCCGCCCACATCAATTATTATCATTCTGCATTTCACAATTGCAATAATAGATGATATTCAGGCGGATATAATCCTTAAAAATGGTTAAAATCTCACTATTTCCTTTTACTTATTCTTGCCATAACCAATAGTATATTGGCATCGCAGTAAGTGTTTAGGGTAAAAAGTAATAATTAATATCTATTTAGTCGACTATCTCCTTAATGGGATGTCCTATGTTGCCACTAGGCATCTGAATTTTCAACATCGCAGCCAATGTCGGTGCAATGTCAGCCATGCCCACTTGTCGACTGGTCTGACCATGTTCAATATTCCACCCCATCCATACCAAAGGAATGTGTGCATCATAAGGATACCATGCTCCGTGAGTAGCTCCATTTCTACTGCCGCCTTTCCACTGAGGCATAAAGATTAATGTAATATCACCATTGCGCTTAACATTGTAACCATTAACTAATTTTGATTTTAAAATTTCAGGTACAGCTGCTTCCCCTAATTTATCATTGACCAAAGCATCCACAATACCGGGATGTTGACGCAATTTATAAATCATAAAGTCATACAATTTATCTACATCAGCACCAGATTTAAACACTTTGTCCCAATCCAAATATAGGTGGTAACCAGCACTTGCCTCAATTACTTTATCGATATTGAATTTATCACTTACTGCTTTATTAAGCTCTTTGATAAACTCCTTGTCAAAAGTACCCGTAGGCAATTTATTTTCTTCTAAAAATCCTGGAGATTGTGCAACACCGTGATCTGCGGTAATAAAGAATAAATAACCATCTCTGCCATATTTTTCATCTAAATACGCAAAAAACTCAGCAAATTCTTTATCCATTCGCAAGTAAGTATCTTCTATTTCGATGGCATTTGGCCCAACAGTATGACCCAATCCATCAGGGGTAGAAAAACTAACGGTCAACATATCGGTGAATTCACCTTGTCCCAGATTTTCACCCTCAATCGCTGCTTTAGCAATATCAAAGGTAATGGAATTTCCAAAGGGTACATTTTTCAAAAGACCATAGCTATCTCCTCTCAATTTTGACAAATCATAAGGGAATACTGGAGCTTCTTTTCCTCCTAAGATATTCTCATAATCGTTGTTGTCTTTCGCACTTTGTACGTAAGTATCGATGGGATATAAAGTATTCCACGTTTGATTTAAATATTTATCCGCTAACCTCCTATTATTAAAATCTTGAACCCACTTAGGCAAGTTTTCAAAATAATAAGTACTTGAAACAAAATTACCAGAACCATTATCAAACCAGTAAGCTCCGTCAGAAAGATGCCCTGAAGGGAAAATCGCACCGCGATCCTTAAAAGAAACACCAACTACTTTACTTCTAAAATTATTGGCCAATTTCAACTCATCTCCAATGGTTGTCGTCCAAAGATTTACAGGAGATCTAGAGTATCCACTGCTCTTACCACCACCAATGGTTTGAGCAACGGTGTCCTCTGCACAATAAACCGTGCGTTTGAGTACATCGTCATACCAATCATTTCCCGCAATACCGTGAATAGCTGGCACGCTACCAGTATATACACAAGTATGTCCACATGCAGTTACTGTTTGGGCATAATCGATCTGCGCATTTTCACAGGTAAATCCCTCCCGTAACATTCTTTTAAATCCTCCGTCAACATATCGATCTTGATACCTATATAAGAAATCCCATCTCATTTGATCCACGACTACCCCTACAATAAGTTTAGGCTTCGACGCTTCAGGATTCACCTGCTGAGCCTCGGTTTTCGATGGTTGAATAAAGGCTATAAAAATCAATAATAGAGCTGTGTATAAAGTTTTCATTTTCATTATTTATATTTTTATAAAGATCTTGTTTTTATAGAGATAATAAATGGGGATGTAACATAAAAAACAAAACATTAACGCCCATAGAAGTGAAACAAAATACACGTCAAGACCAATACCTGTTAATCCACTCATAAACAGAGACCTCATGCTTTCACCACCAAAGATGGAAGTATGAGTTAACACTGGCAATACACCAGACAATACATAAGCAGTAATGGCATTGGAACCAAATACAATTCCAAAGAAGGTAAATTGTCGTTTACCCAACATATCGATGATATAATAAGAAGCTCCCAAAGTCATGGCCGCCAAACCCGATGTATACAAAACATAGGAACTCGTCCATAAATTTTTATTAATCGGAAAAAACCAATTCCAAATACTCCCTAAAGTAAAGGCGATAAAACCACCCAACATCATCCAAATAACTTTGTCTTGTTGACTTCTATCACTCTTTAATAAATGACCAATAAGAAGCCCTGTCACCCCTGTTCCAATAGCGGGCAAAGTACTCAAAATACCTTCAGGATCCCATGTCCCTTGATACATCGATCCCGGCATAAGGATACTGTCAATCCACGCGGCAATATTTTTACCTGGTTCCAACAACACCTCTCCATAAGCGGGATGAGGGACCAAAACCATGATTAGATAATAGACGACCAACAGTCCGATACCTACCTTCCACTGTGTTTTCTCTGAAGTGTATAGATACAGTAGTGAACATGCTAGAAATACAATGGCAATTCGCTGCAGTACACCAGCAATCCTCACGGAACCAAAATCAAATTCAGGAAACAAATTTAAAAACACCCCCAACAAAAAGATGGTAATGGATCGTCTGATTAATTTGGGTACCATATCCTTGATCTGCTTGCCTTTGGCCAATTGGTTAGAAAAAGCCAAAACAATAGACACACCTACGATAAAAACGAAAAATGGAAAGACAAAATCAGTAGGAGTGATGCCATTCCACGCAGCATGTTCCAATGGCCCGTACACATATTCGTCGGACCCAGAAGTGTTGACGACTATCATGCCTGCTATAGTCAATCCTCTGAAAAAGTCGAGAGAGATTAACCGCTTTGATGTTTTATTTTCACTCATGATAATGGGGTTTAAGGTTGAATAAGATTTAAATAACGCGCCATCCAATAAGGCAGTAAATACTCATCTCCGGCCAATTCACTTCGGCCTCCATTGCCACCATCCAAATCAAATGGATTGGCATTGTGCCTAATGGTTGCTCGCTCTGCTGGTGATAGTAAGGTCTCAGTCGTTTGCTCCCTAAAATTGTCGGGAAGAAGCTCTAAATCCTTTCGATGTGAATTGTTTATCCGCCATCTCACCATATCCATTTGAAATTCCCTTAAATGCCATTTTACCGAAGGCAAGTCAACATCTCCAGTAGTTCCATATGCTATAGTACTCCACAATGCATTGCGCTCTGGTTTTTCGATGGTGAAGTGGTCGGTAATCACTTCGGAATAATTATCTTGTAATTCTTGATTGAAAGCGTAGTGGTACAATATCCAGTAGGATGGAAATGCCATTTCATCGTCTGAATGATTCCATCCACCTTCGCCCATATTATGACCTGCATATACATAGCCTGGAGTAGAAGCTATCTTGGACAATGGAATTTTTATGTTGTCCAAATACCCGTGTTCCTCAAACAATCTAAAAGCCTCCGATTTGTATTTTTCATCACCTGTCAATGCATAGGCCAATTGCAAACCTGCAGTTATGGTAATACTACCCAGTTTGCGATCGACAACAGATTCTGGATACCAGTTTAAATATTCTGGATTCCATCGTCCCCACAAGGTGGGCTTGCCATCGGCATCTACAAAATAGTAATCATTGTCGATAATATGACTCATTATCTGATCAATAAAATCGGCCACTCTTTTCTTTTCACTTAGATTGAGATCTAAATGCTTATCCAATATCCCTGCTACCCAGATGTAAGCGACAAACTCATCACTACTCGTATGACCTTTCCACTCCCACTCTTCTTCTTGACTATCTCTCCATCTTTCGGGATCAGACACTTTAAATCCCTTGCGTTCAAAAGTTCTAGAAGGGAAACCCTTTAATGGATTGATAGAAAGCAATCGCTCAAAAGACTCGAATGATTCCATGGCATTCTTTTTGGCCTCAGGGGAACGCGTGGTAGCATATCGAAATACTTCACTTCCCAAATAAAAGGCCGTCCACAAGCCATCGTTGTCCGTATCCACCATCTGCGCCGTGGTTATGTCTCCCGGAGTTGAAAACTTTACTTCTCCGATTAACCCCATACGAAGATGTCTCTTTCTTATTTTTTTATAAAAATATTCAGCTTTCTCTTCCAATGTCATCGATTTGAAATAAACCTCAGATATAGAATTTCCAGTCAAGGCATAGGCATTGCCATCTCTGTCTACACAAAGATCTGCCACTTTATCTTCGACCAACCATCGCTTGGAGGCATAATAGTCAAATTCCTTTAAATCAGTAGTGGAAAACATTCCCATATCTGTTCCAGCCCATAATACACCTTGGGCATAGGTCATAGAATGTACTTCGACTACAGGTAATTTACCGGTTAGGGCCTGTACTTCATCACCCGATTCCACACCTACCGAATAAATACCTTGGCTAGATCCTACGTATAGCTGTCCATCTCCTACCGTCCAACTAAGAATATCATCACTGCTCACCAATGGTTCAAAACGACCATCTTTGTATTTGGATATTCCATATTCTGTATGGATATAAAAGTCATCGCCTTCAGCGAGAATATCAATAATTTTTTCGGCCTCTCTGCCTACGGTAGAACCGTCAGCAGTAAACATAGCAAACTGTTTTCCTCCAGTCAAAAGTACTTTACCACTCTCCGATACCGCCATTTGTTCATACACATTGGCATCTAATTTTTGATATATTGTCCCCGCATGAGCATTGGACAAATAATGATCATCGTAGAGATAATACAAAATACCAGTACCACTCTGAACCGTTATATCTTGGGGGATAAGATTTTCCAATGGACTATACCGCCTATCCTTGACCAACAGATCTTCGAGTATTATATATACCCCTTTATTGGTCAATGCAAATACATTGCGATCTCTATCACTTACAATCTTACTGATCTTCAATTCGGAATCGGCCAATTTAAGCCCATACTTTTTTGAAATAGGTTGTAAGTAAGGTAGATCTTTGAAACTTTGTGCCATCGCCACCGAGACACAAAACATCAACATACCGAACATTAAACTTTTCAATTTCAACATAATCTTCTGTTTTTAATTTTTAATCAACCAAACTTCATTTAACCTAGATTGATACCTCCAGTTTAAATGACTTTCCTCCAATTCCTTCCATGTTATTGTAAGTTTGCCATCGGCCGTCAATTTTTTGGGAACAGAAATTTCAACAACTTCACCGGTCTTAATTCGCTCCTCTATAAATTTCAACTCTTCACCATCTGCAATGGTCTGGATTTGTCCTACCCCTGTCATCCTAATAGAATACTGGGCATTGATATCCAATCCACCATATTTCATGGCCTTAGGCCAATTCATATTAATCATCCATGCCAATCGAGCCTTGCTATAGCCAGATTCCCACCAGTCAAATCCTGGATTTTCACTTAACTCTAACAAAGCATCGTTTTGCGGTGCTGTAATCTTTACGACATGATTGCTTTTATATATATTCCCTATATCGTCATAAAAACTACCAGGACCGGGGTTCTCCCAGCTACCTATGGTTTTTAATCGCGCTATTTTATCGGCTTCCTTCCATTCAGCCATTTTCTCAAATTCATCTTCTATCCACCATTTGTTATTCAACGGACGATCAATAAACTCAATCACTCCACTACGCTCTGGATTTCGAGCTTGATACAATGGCACACTAGGTTGGTAGCCAATGACTTCAAACAAATCGTCGCCTAAGTGATAAATTTTATTTCGCCATGGATCTTTTTTAAATTTCTTTTTAGACTTCTCCAATATGTGATACACAGAATCTATTACGACCTCAGATGACAATGTACCACTCTTCATCATCACCTCATTGGCTTGCCCTTCCAATTTTTCTTCATATATAAATCGCTTGCGTTGAAAGGCATCGTAATAGGCGCGCATCAAGTACATCTTCCATCGCCAAGCTTCCCATACTTCATCCAATTGCCCCCTTTCATTGATGGCTTCAAACAAGGCCAAAGTTGAATTAATACTTCCATTGTACTTGGCCGCTCCGTCCCAATTCGTCTCCAAGGCCATCAGAGCATCGGCAATATCATCGGATTGCTGTGAATCGATAAAGTAATTGGCATAATCTCTGACCAGTTCCAATATATCACTCTCTCTTTCCATGCCCAATCCAGACCAAATCATCTTGTTTAAGTCGTCGTGCATACCATCGGAATAAGTGATAAATCCATCGGTATAATCAGCGGTGTGTAAGAATATGTTTTGATATCGCAAAGGTTGGGGATTCACCGGTTCACGCCCCAAGGTGAAATTAAAGACGGGATCCCACCACCAGTTAGGGTATTGACATCTCACCGTATGGGTAATATCGGGATAGTGTCTCAATTTATACTCCGAAGCAATGGCAGCTCTGGTTTCCGACATAGGGGGGCTACTCGGCCCTGCGACCAAACCATCCATCCAAGCCGTATGATCTTCGTCTAAGAAATCATATACATATTGAGTCTCTTCGGGCTTGAATCCCTGCATTGACAACCATAATTTGGCATGAGGATGGTACTTTTGAGCAAGATCTGCCATTTTTTTCATCATTGGCAATACCAATTCTGGTGGATTGCTGCCAGGGTCTCCTCCAGGTACAAATATGGCATCTAATCTCGGCAATTCTCTATAGAAAGAATCCGCTTTTTGCAAATAAGCTTCGCTCTTTTCCCCGTCATTCAAGTCAAACTGAATCGGTGCCCACATCCAATAATCGAGATTGTATTTGTTACATATTTTACTAATTTCAATATTCATATCCCAATTGGACAGGGTAAAATGAATAGGGCTATCTTCGTGAAAAGGAATGATCTCTACAGCATTAGAACCAAATACAATAAGGTCTTTAATGTATTGTTCATATTCGTCAACCGTCCAAGCATCATAAGAATTGGCGGTATTTCGATATCCCAACTGATGACCTCTGATATCCTTGTATGGCTGTACTGAAGTCGAATGACCTTTCCATTCCAAGCCTTGGGTAAAATTCACCTTTCTTAAAAAGAAACCTATCCCAAACAAAGTCCCTCTAAAATCCCTACCCTGAATATATACTTGACCATCGTGAGACAATACCCGATAACTATCGGCCTTACCAGGCAATGGATATTTGGTCAATAGAGGTTTCATTCCCTTAGGCCAATCTTTAAAATTTGCATCGACGATTAACAGATCAGCAGCATCAGCTTTGGATACAAGGTTCAAACTATCTACACCGCGAATGAACAATTCTTCCTGTAGAAAATCAATACCAGTATTTTTCATTTCATTAAATACCGGAGTGGTTTGATAAATCGACTTTAGAACTGTGGATTGCTGAGCAAAGGTTATATTCACAAAACACAGAAAGGCAAGAAATAATAAAATTTTTCTCAAGATTAGAGGGGTTTTATAAGCTAGAATAAATTATTGTTGTTTCTCCAAATATAAATCATCTTTTCCAATGACGTACATTCGACTACTTAAAGAGTATTCTTTTTCTACATCTCCAGAATAAACCAAATTCCAATATGTCGCTGTGAACCCTTCTTTGGGTTTGTCCACATTGGTCTCAAAGCTATTAGCATTGTTGAGATTTATTTTTTCAACCGCCCATTCTTCATCTCTAAAATCGCGATCGCTGGATGTTGCCGTCCATTTTTCAATATAAGCCACTGGCTCGTCTGAAGTCACCGACCAATTAAAACCACTGTCGTGACCTTTGTGTTGGTATTCAATGGTAGGGGTTTCATCTTCAATTACACGATCGTGAAAAAACTCAGACAGCACTTCAAATGCTTCTTGTCCCCCAGCTAAATCGTGTCCAGCATTAGGCGTATAAAAAATATAATTATCCCCTGGTATTTCGTCAATATAGTTTTTAACTGCATCTACTGGCCAATAGGCATCATTGGTTCCTATAAGCAACAATTTTGGCTTGTCTAGCTGAGCTCTATAGGAATAGGGATCGATCATTTTCACCAGTTCTTGTCCAGATTCTGATGCAATATCTTGAGCGACGCCCAATCTTACATAATCTTGTATCTCTATACTGTAATCACCCCATGAGGCGACTTGATAATCTACGTTCACTGGCATATTCAATACATCGATCACACCAGGAGCTATAGCCTTTACTCGATCATCGTTGGCTCCAGTCAACCAAGTTGTCCAACCTCTTTTCGAGAATCCAGTCAAAAGAAACTCATCGATTTGAATTCCTATTTTTTCATTACAATATTCTTGCATAGCATCCATCCCTTTGACCACACTTTTGACCATGGGGAATAGTAATGGCCAGGTAAAGTCGCCATCATTTTTATAATTATGTAGGGTAAATGAGATAAGCGCATCCTCGGTCAAGTTGTCAAAGAGGGGTTGGTTGGGCACTTGTTTAATCACCGCTGTAATGGCTTTGTTATCTGTGGCGATTTTCAACGCGCCTTTTACGTGTTTGTCATCTAAGCTAGGATGACTTAATTTTTTGTTATTTCCTCCGGTTATTAGCAATAGCGCTTCGGATTCTACGACATCATCGGGCACGATAATGGTCAGGGAATGTTCCCATACGATGTCATGCCATTTTTGAGAGGTCAATTTTACTTGATGGATACTGACTCCATTTTCTTTGATTACATTTTCAGCTACCCACTCATAGGTACTGTCTTCATGCTGTAAGTAATGCCTTAGAGCGTTGTCGGCGTTGGTGGCTTCTACAGGAGCAGTAGCTGCAGGGTTTTCTTGGCAGGATAATAAGAACCCCAAGCATAGAAAGGAAAGACATAAAATAGGTAGTGATTTCATAATTGTAGTTTTAAGAAAAAATCCGGCTCTTTGACAGAGCCGGATCTTATATAAAATTAATATAAATGATTACTTCAAACCATTAGTATGGTTTACCAGTACCGGCAATTAACCAAGTTTTAGACCAAGCACTGTTTTTCTCATTTTGAGAAAAGTTAGTGGTCTCTAATCTCTCAATTGCTGTACTTGCATTTGATGAATTAAAGTTCAATTCATTACTTCCATAGATATATCGCAATGGCAATACAGAACGAGCGGCAACTGAACCTGTTTGAAGATCAGGTAAACCAGTTCTTCTATAGTCAAACCATGCTTCTTGAGCAGCTGTCCAACTAGCGATCCATTTTTGCTCAATAATCTGCTCCAAACTACCATCATAAGCTACATTGGCTTGAGCTAAATAGTCTGCGGCTGCATCACCAACACCCCACTCTTCCAAAGAAGCAGTCACTGCTTCATTGTAATAGCCTTCAGCACCACTCAACCATCCTTTATGTGCGGCTTCTGCCAAAAGGAAATTCACTTCTGTGTATGTCATCAATCGAGCATTCAAAAGATCACCACTTGCATCTCGATACATTTCATTAAGATAAGATACAAATTTGTTCTCTGAAGTCTGACCTGGAGTTGGATTATAATTAAAACCAGAAGGCAATCCTAAATGAGTAGGTAAACCAACATAATCTTGATTAGTACTAACCGCAACCAACGACACAGAATCTTGCTCAAAATATCTTATGCCATCAATAATGGTATTGTGTTCAATAGTACCTTTTTGTTCTTCTGTGATAAATTGCGTAGGGATTTCCACTTTTTCAAACCAAACCGCAATTCTAGGATCGTTCTTAGATCTCAAAGACTCTACTAAAGTAGCTGCGGGTCGAATTCTTCTATAGTTAGATCCATTAGTATCATCAAATCTTGGATCAGCATTGGCAGGCCAAGCGTCACTATCTGATTGCCCTAAGAATGGCATAAGGGCACTGTCGTCGTTACTTTGAAAAATATCACCACTTTGTGCAACACTTACAAAATCACTTTGTACATCCATTTTATTGGACACTCTCATCAAATATCTCAACAGCAATGAATTGGCAAATTTTTGCCATTTTACAGGATCTCCGTTGTAATAAACATCTGCACTCGGCAAGATCTCTTTATAAGAATCTTTAGGCGAAGACAACAACTGAGCTGCTTCTTTCAAATCGGCAATTACACCTTTGTATATCACTTCTTGTGAATCGTATTCAGGCAACAAATTTTCATTACCACCGTCTATACCATTCAAAGCATTAAGATATGGTGCATCTCCCCAAAGGTCAGCAATTTGACCAAATAAGAAGGCTTTCATCACCAAAGATACACCTTGATGAAATTTCAAATCTCCTTCTACAGCTTTGTCGTATACCGCTTTATTATTTCTAAGGATGTTGTAATAACCTCCCCAGTCTTGAGGACCCCAGTCATAACTATTGTGACTACCAAACCAAGCATCCTTTTGAGTGTGTTGCATAATTCCTGCTCCTGTACCATAGCCCATACTGTTATAGGTTTTGGCCGTTTCAGTCAACACTGTCGCCAAAATCAAATTGGCATTTGCTTTTTCTATAGCTATTCCATTGGGATTGATATTCAACTCTGTCAAATCTTTACAAGACTGAAGAGACAATGTCAATCCTAAGAATAGAACTAATACAAATATATTTTTACTATTTCTCATTATTATTTTTTTTAGAAGTTTGCAGATAATTTGATTCCAATCGGCAATACAAATGGAGTTACATTATATCTCTCAATCCCTTGCTTAAATGAACCATTCCCTTCTGGCTGGAATGCTCTCTCTGGATCAATACCTACATCAGCTTTGGTCCACAAAATGATATTTCTACTATATACAGACAATGCAAGATTATCCATTTTCACGTTAGACATCCAAGCTTTTGGAAATTGATAGGTCAATGAAATTTCACGCAATTTCACAAAAGAAGCATCAAACATCGCAGCTTTAGTAAAGTCCCAAGGATAGTTGTCCGCTAAAGGAATCATTTTCGTTCCTTCTCCACCTAAGTTTTCAAAGTAACCCAAGAAATTACCATCAGCATCATATTCCGGAATCACACCAGGGTTAAACACCCCACTTCCCAATGTCAATCCTAAGTCTTCGTAGAAAAACTCATATCCACCTAATTCAGGAGTTGGTCCACCAACTCTAGCTGTTTGATTAACAATTAACTCATCGGCATTGGCTTTCAAGTAATCTGCAATATTCCCATTAACATCGTTAGGATTAATAATTTCATCCAATTGACGTTGTGTAGCAAAATCAGACTCAGAGTATCTGTATGTTTGAGAAACAAATTGTCCACCTTGTCTCCAATCTAAACTTGCAGAAAGGGTGAAATTTTTATATCTAAATGAAGATTGTAGCCCAATAATGAAATCTGGATTGTAGTTACCGATTTTCACTAAATCGTTAACCCCACTTTTACTATTCCAAGATCCACCATCGTCTAATATTGGCCAACCGTAGTAAGGTGAACTTTCATCCTCTACTGTTACTAATTTTCTGTCGTAGATATTTCCTATATCATCACCTACCCAAGTATAAGCTCCTCCTTTGGCATCGGTCCAAAAATTATAAAAATCGATACCGTCAGCTAATTCTTCAATTCGAGTTCTATTGAAACTGTAATTAAGATCTACATCAAACCCTATATCTTTTGTTGAAATCAATGTTGATCCTATAGACAATTCCAAACCTCTACTAGACACCAATCCAGCATTGATCAACTTAGTAGAATAACCAGATGATTGCGGCAAGGATAATGGCAAGATTTGATTTTCATTGTCTGAATTATAATAAGTGGTGCTAAATCGAATTTTGTCTTGAAAAAGAATCAAATCTCCACCAAACTCAAGTGAAGTAACGATTTCTGGTTTCAAGTCTGGCGTCAACAAAGTACCTGAAGTAGACAATCGAGAAACATCACCCCATGCACCAGCATTACCCAATGTAGCCAACAATCTATAAGGACCTGTATCATTACCCACTTGTGCCCAACCAGCTCTTAATTTCACCATATCTACATTATTGCCCATATTAAATATATTGTTCAACAATGCACTTACTGTAGCTGATGGATAAAAATATGATCGATTCGCTTCAGGCAATGTACTCGACCAATCATTTCTAGCTGATAAATCTACGTAAACCATGTCTTTATAACCAATACTTGCCAATCCATATACACTATTAATGGCTTTTTGGCTCCAAGAACTTCTATATTCCAAGTTAGACGGTAGAATATTAGATACATTATATAGACCAGGCAAGGTCAAGCTACTACCTTCTTGAGAAGAAGAAGACGCTTTTTGATACATTAAGTTACCCCCTGCAGAAGCTGAGAATGAAAAGTCACTCACGTATTTTCTATAGGTCAACAACAATGAAGCATTACTTTCTGATCGTGCTATTTTTGAAATACCGTAAGCTCCTTGTTGATTTCTACCATAGCTATAAGGTATAATAGATTCTCTTTCCTCACTCAATCGATCCAAGGCATAGGTAAAAGTCGCTGTTAAATCATCAGTTAATTTATAATCCAAGCCAATGTTTCCATAAACTCGATCTCTATTGAATGAATTATCCACTTCATAAGCCAAGAAATAAGGATTGTTGTGATCAGGCACTTGATATTGTTGAATATCTTCTACAGCCCAATAATCTTGAAGAGTAGTGATGTCTATATGAGGTGATACCGCATAAGCCCATTGCAATGGATTCGTTCCTCTATTACCTGAAGGTACATTGTTAGAGTGTGTTCTCCCCACATTGATATTGGTATTAAAAGACAATCTCTTATTAATATCATAATTAGCACTTAAATTCAATGAATTTCTGTACAAATCAGACCCTGGGATAATTCCTTCATTGTTCATATTAGTATATGAGGCTCTAAAAGAACTAGTCGCACTACCACCACTAATGGCTATATTATTGGTATTGGTAATACCAGTTTGCAAGAAGTTTTCTACATTATTAGGATAAGATTTCAACAAAGAAGGAACGGGATTTCCATCAGCATCCAAAGGACTGTTAAACTGGATGGCACTTTGTCCTATATCCAATTGTGGTCCTAATCTAGCTGCACTACCTTCTTCAATAACCAATGGTCCACCGGTCAATTGTCCCCATTGTTCTTCAGTAAATGGAGTCACACCTGTTGCAAACAAACTATGATACTTCAAATACTCATATGGTCGATCGAAGACCACACTACTATTCAAAGAAACTTTCATCTTTTGATTTTTCTGACCAGTTTTAGTGGTAATCAATACAACTCCATTACCTGCTCTTGAACCGTATAAGGCAGATGCACCTGCACCTTTTAAGATAGATACATTTTCAATATCTGAGGCATTTAAATCAGAAATAGCATTCCCATAATCCACGATATTTCTACTCCCTACCTCTGAAGTATTCCCTGCAAATGAATTTTGGACAGGCACTCCATCAATCACAAACAAAGGTTGATTGTCTCCAGACAATGAAGTTGCTCCACGAATGATCATACTTACTGAAGATCCAGCATTTCCTCCTGAACTATTAATAGTTACACCAGGAGCCTTACCAGACAATGCATTCAACACATTCTCCTGTATTACTTCATTCAATGAGCCACCATCGATTTCTTCAACAGCATAACCCAAAGATTTTTTCTCTCGCGAAATACCCAAAGCCGTTACCACTACTTCATCCAAAGTAGCAGAATTCACTTCCAATTGAATTTGAATGGAAGCTCTACCATTTACAGGCACTTCTTGTGATAAGTATCCTATATAAGACACCAATAAAACAGCATCAGAGGCCACATCCTTCAATGCAAAATTCCCATCAAAATCGGTTGAAGTACCATTGGCGGTACCCTTTACCAGCACATTCACCCCAATTAGAGGCTCATTGTTTTCGTCGACCACAGTACCAGTCAATTCGTCTATTGCACCAATATCCGCATAGGATAAATTTGGATTAAGCAACAAACAAAACAACAGGGACAATACGACACCCATTTTTTGTACACTTAGTTTCATCAATAATTGTTTTTTCGTGTTAGTTAAAAAAAAAGCCCTATATACTATGAAATGCGAAATATCGCAAACTCATATCCATAATTTAATGCAATGGTATTGTTAACTTAACATAACCCATTCCTTTATTGGCAAAAAACACCTGACCTAAAAAAAAATCACAGTATCCAAATTTCAAATACCCATTTTTTTTGAACCTAAGTCAATATTTTTCACCCTCCAAAGTTAAATTTGTTAACACCTAGGTCATTTGTAGATACTATCCAAAACACATACTATTCTATCTTTTGATACTTTATTGCCTACAGTAAAAATACTTTAAATAGCTGAGATTGAGAAATAAGAATATTTTATATTTAATTTACCTTAATTAACATTTGTTTATAATTTTAAAAAAAATCAACTTAAACAAAATCTAAATATAGATTTTTTCAATAATAACACCAAACACACAATAACACTACTCAAACACATAAAATAAAAAAATATAATTTCACTATATATTCACATCACAATATTATTCCAACACAAATCCTTCCTCTAATTACCATTAATCTCACACAAAAATTCAGAGACAAAAGTAGATGCACACAAAAATTACTACAATACTATTTTGACTTTACATTTTAAAATTGCTATATTCATCCACTTTAATGGGTAAAAATACTATATGAAACCGATTTTAAGAAAAGTAGATTCCAATGCAGAACACTCTTTTAGTGTCAGAGAAAATGTATATCCTTTTCTATATAATTACTGGCATTATCATCCCGAAGTCGAACTTACTTATATTAGAAAAAGTTCGGGAACTCGACTGGCCGGAGACAGTATCGATCGATTTAGCGATGGTGATTTAATCCTTCTCGGCCCCAATCTCCCCCATATGTGGCGAAACGACGATGTGTATTTTGAAAAGTCGTCAGACCAACATATTGAAGCCGTAGCCATTCATTTTAGAGAAGACTTTTGGGGAAGTACATTTTTGGACTTACCGGAAAACAAACACATTAAAGAATTAATTAGAAAATCTAAACGAGGATTAAAAATAAAAGGCAAGACCCATGCCATTATCTCTCAGCAAATGGAAACCATCTTGCAGGTTAAAGGCACTAAACGCATCTTACAGTTATTGCAAATACTAGACATCCTCGCTTTATCAGAAGAATTGGAACCACTGTCGAGTCAGGGATTTATCGACGACTACAAAATGGATCCCAATGATAAGATTAACGAAATATACCAATACACCCTTTCTAATTTTAAAAATGGCATTAGCATTGACGAAGTGGCTCAACACGTACACATATCCCCCAATTACTTTTGCCGGTATTTCAAAAAAAGAACCTCTAAGACCTTTATTGAATTCGTTACCGAACTAAGGGTAGGTCATGCCTGTAAACTCATACTCGATGGCAATCTCAGTATTTCTCAGATTTGCTATGAAAGTGGATTCAACAACTTATCCAACTTCAATCGCAAATTCAAGGAATTGACCGGACAGGCACCCAGCGATTACTACAAAGAATACTCCAAAAACAACAGCATCTCCAACCTTCACCCCAATGTAATCAGAGATCTAGAACACAACTAATACCAAAAAAGCAGTCCTCATTTCACTGAGAACTGCTTCACTTTTATTGTAACATTCGCAAATTAAACGAATTACATTTTATAATTGACTAAGGCAAAGGCCTTACCATAACGTCTTTAAAATAGACGATACTTTTGGGATCGTGTGCCTGAAAAGCAAATGTACCACTGGTCAACACCCTAAACTGTCTATCCCCCTCCTCTCTTTTCGGATTATCTGGCTCAGTATAGTCCACTACCACGGTATCATTGATCTTGATAATGATTCTCTTCCCCTCTACTTTAATGTACTCTGTAAACCACTCATCATCTCCTACATATCGCTCAGCCACCTCAATTACATCATACAAACTTCCCGTCTTTTTCCAATCGCCGTGGGTATTATTGACCTGGACCTCGTACCCTATCTTGGGCCAAGAAGTCTCTTGGTATTTGGTATGAATGTATATCCCTGAATTTGAGTTTGACATAGTCTTCACCTTAGTCTTGAATTCAAAATTCTTAAAGTTATGATTTTCCACATCTCCTACGTAATACAAATGAGCTTTGGGTCCATTGACCTTAATACAACCATCCTCTATGGAGAAACTAGACGCATTGGTACCGACCTTCCAACCATTTAAGGTCTGACCGTCAAACAATGAAATCCAGCCCTTGTCGCTGTCCATAGCATTTTGGGTCATCGAGCGATTACATCCCATACTCAACACAATGAGAATGAGCAAACTAAATCTATACATATTCCATTTTTATATTCTTAAAAAATCAAAACTCCCCTAATATTAAATAAAATTAGGGGAGTTTTTAAATATATTCTATTAAAATTTATACACCTAAGGACCAACCCGAACGATATTCTCGTTTTACGTATTGATTGGCCTCATCGTAGTTGGTTACTTTCATATCTTTGTAATCCCATTCCAATTTGGTATTAGCACCAGGGTAATCAAATCCACGTCGATTGGTTCTAGGCTTAGGAATATCAGCAACCCTAATCGCCAAATTGGCCATTAGAACCGCTTCGGTCAACGGTCCAGATTTGTCAAATGAAGCAGACAATTCTTTATTGCCATATCCCGCGATACACCCTTCTACCCACTGAGCATAGTGGCCGTCAGCTCCACCGGGAACACGATCCAATTTTTGTTTTACTTTCACTTCCTCATTTCTAGACAATGGAAGTAATCTAGGATTGGCAGCATATTCGCTGGCCATCATCTTACCTTTAGTCCCTTCAAACAAGATACCGCTATTGCCATCTCCAAAGAGCTCGTTGGCTCCTAATTCTTCAGGTCTTTCCGGCTTAATACCTCCGTCCATCCAATGAAATTGGATAGGCCCCTTAGTCTTCTTGGTTTTGGGGAAGGTCAATGTTGCGCTACTTGAAGGCGGGCAACTATCAGGGAAAAATCCTCGTTTGCCAAAAGCTACATACACACTTCCCACACTGGCTTGAACATCGGTGGCATACTGAAGATCCAAAACTCTAAATGGAGCCTCCATCAAATGACAACCCAGGTCACCCAATGCCCCAGTTCCATAATCCCACCAACCTCGCCAGCTACCTGGGATCAAATTGTCTACATAATCTTTATATGGTGCCGTACCCAACCAAAGATCCCAATTAAGTCCCTTGGGCACTGGTGGCTTTTCTGTAGACCAAGGAATACCTTGAGGCCAAACCGGTCTATTCGTCCAACATTTAACTGTATGTACATCACCGATCACACCGGCATCATACCATTCAACCAATTGTCGAACACCATCACCAGAAGCACCCTGGTTCCCCATTTGAGTCACCACCTTATACTTTTTAGCGGCTTCAGTCAATACTCTAGCTTCGAAGATATCATGAGTCATGGGCTTTTGAACATAGACGTGTTTGCCCAGCTGCATGGCAGCCAATGCACTCACGGCATGAGTATGATCAGGAGTGGACACCGAAACTGCATCGATGTGCTTATGCTCTTTTTCCAACATTTCACGCCAATCCGTATAATACTTGGCTTTGGGAAATCGCTCTCTTGACTCTACACTTTGTCTATCATCTACATCACATAAATAGGCAATCTCCGCTTTGCCACTTTCGTAAAAATGACGCAAATCAGACCGACCTTTGCCACCTACTCCAATACCTGCAACCATTAATTTATCACTGGGAGCCAAATATCCTTTACCTCCTAGGATGTGACGGGGCACGATCATGAATCCAGCCGCCGACACTGCAGCTGATTTTAAAAATTCACGCCGCTTATGTTGGTCGTGGGATTCTACATTTTCATTTTTCATTTTAATAACATTTAAAGTGATCAATTTCAGTCCATTATTCACTCCATTATTCATGAGCAAACAATCCGACAAGAATTTGTATTTAATTGGATTATTTAATAAGTAGGCAAATCATAAAATAAATATACGCCAATCCACCTATTCATATTACCTTACTCACCAATTTACCCAAATTTAATAGATTACGCCAATGCTTTATTAGACTAAAATAGCCTAAAACGATACTATTTTATCCTATGATAAAAAACAAAACTTCAAACCCTGCTTTACTTCTGTAATACTGCCACAGTATTTACCAATTCACCAATACCGTCTATACTAATAGACACCACATCTCCAGCAGCCAAAGTAAAACTATCTGGGGGAACAATCCCAGTACCTGTCATCAAATACACACCTACTGGAAAAGTATAACCATACATTAAATAGTCTTTTAATTCCACTTCATTGCGCTTCATCTGATCTATGCCGATGGACTCATCAAAACATACTTCTCCTCCTCGACTGATTTTTAGTCGAATTTGAGTATTGGCCTTAAACACCGACTCCTTAGGCACATAAAGGCATGGTCCTAATGCTGCACTTTTTTCATACATCTTAGCCTGTGGTAGATAGAGGGGATTTTGTCCTTCTATACTTCTCGAACTCATGTCATTGCCAGCAGTATATCCCTCTATACTTCCTTCACTGGTAATAAATAAAGTCAATTCAGGCTCGGGTACATCCCAAGTAGAATCCGGTCTAATATTGACTTCGCCCAATGGACCAACTACCCGCGCTGCGGTAGACTTAAAAAACAGTTCCGGTCGCTCTGCAACATATACTTTATCGTAAAAATCTCCTCCTTCCTTGGATTGAGATTCTGCCATCCTAGCGTTCTTACTGCGTAAATAAGTAACCCCAGAAGCCCAAACTTCTTGCTGTCCAATCGGTGGCAACAAAGTCAACTTACTTATATCAAAATTGACCAAAGGCAATCGATCATCGAGGATAAGTTTGACCTTCGCTCGTAGATGCACTTGATTGACCAAATCATCCCATCCATATTCTTTAAGTGAATAGTATTGGTCTTTGAAGAATACGATAATGCCTTCCTCTTTTGTATTATATATTTTCATTGGTTTAATTTTTACAATTGCAAAAAATCATTTAAAATTTCAGGATTATATATTTTAATCTATTTTCAAATTAGACTCATCTTTCTTACCCAAGAACATAGAGACCACAAAACCCAACAAGAAGATAACAGCTGTTGCAATGACTATGGTCAAATAACTGTGCAGAACGGGGTCGTCACTCGTCCCCATAAGAAAAGGAACAACACTTAACCATATAATAACTCCGATACCGGCCAACACACCGACAATGGCTCCTGTTTTGACTGCAGTCTGAGTAAAGGCTCCCAATAAAAACAATCCCAACATACCACCACTAAATACCGAAGCGAGTTTCCACCACACATCCAATACACTTTCCACATTGATCATGGCCAATCCAACAATTACACCCAATACCCCAATGGCTGCTGAGGCTATATACAACACTACAATGGGTTTGTGATTGCCATTTTTATTAAAAAATCGCTGATAATAATCGGTGTATATCACAGTGGCTCCACTATTGAATGATGTAGATACCGTACTCATTCCAGCTGCAAAAATGGAAGCTATTAAAAGTCCAGTGATCCCAGAAGGCAATTGATTGACAATAAAGAAGGGAAATACTTTATCCGCTTGGTCCATACTCTGCAATTCTGGAGGAAGCACTCCTGCATCTGATTGATAATACACATACAACAATGTCCCCAAAAACATAAACAACAATGAAACCGGGATATAGAGCAATCCACCCCAAAGTGCAGAACTTCCCGCTTCCTTATCCGAAGATGAGGCAATATACCGCTGTACATAGTTTTGGTCAATACCATAGTTTTGAAGATTGATAAACACCCCGTATATCAGTACGACCCAGAAAGTGGCCTTATCCAATTCGAATCCAAAACTACCCAGACTAAACTTGCCGGCCTCACTACCTACTTCTACCACGGTAGTCATACCTCCAGGTATAGCAAACAACAAATAAACCGTACATATCAAAGCACCTCCGATCAACACAATACCTTGAATAGCATCGGTCCAGATCACAGCTTGAATACCTCCTAGCATGGAGTATATCAATACCGTAATACCGGTGATCAATATAATGACGGCTATACTCCAGCCCGTAATGGTGTTGATGGTGATGGCCAAAAGATACAATATAGTACCCACTCGCATAACTTGAGTCATCAAATAGCAGGCAGACACATAAACTCTAGCCCAGACCCCAAATCGTGCCTCCAAGAAGGTATAAGCTGAAGGACTGTTGATTTTTCTGTAAAGAGGAACGAAATACTTTACTGCAATCAAGGCAGCTATAGGAAGAGAAAGACTAAATACAAAGGCATTCCAATTGGTTTGATAGGCGTTGCCAGGCAATGCCAAATAGCTAATACTACTGACAAAAGTAGCAAAGATGGACATGGTCACTGCCCATGCTGGAAAATTATGTCTACCTGTAGTATAGGCCTCAGAAGACTTATTGTGTTTGTAAAATGATGCCCCAAAAAGTGTTATACCTGCTAGGTACACAAAAAATACAACAAGGTCTAACCAATTCATATGATTGCTTTTATATATTCAAAATTAAAAAAATCCTATTCCTATTCACAAAAAAAGCCCAATGGCTTATGCCACTACCTCTGCTTGCTGAATCCCGATTCGATCGCACAGAGTTAAAAACCGTTGATACAATGCTTCGATCTCTGTAATATCAGCAGCTTCCAATTCAGGTACATCTTTCCGAGTATTTACCGCCATCGGCAAACCTCTAAGTTGCAAAAAGTATTTAGCAGACAAAGGATACTTGTGATGAACTATTCCATCGTTTTCCACTAAAAATTGCTCTACGGCCACCAAATCATCTGAAATATCTTCTCCTCTGCCATTTTCCCATAAATAGGTGTACAATTCGGGATAAAAATTAGCTCCAATTGGCGATATACCCGCTCCTCCATTGCGGATTGAATCCAATGCATCAGGAGTATGGGCATTGTATATGGCCAGGGAACTACCTTTGGCGGCTTCAATTTTCTCAACCACTACTTCTGCCACACAAGAAGTATCTTTGGAATAAATAAATCTATTCTCCTTCGCCAATTTTCCTATTAAAGCAGGCGACAATAATCTTTTATAAGGCACTGGACACTCGTACAATCCCAACGGAATATCCTCTGTTTCCTCCAAAATAACCCGAATCGATTCCTCCAAAACAGAATCATCTTCATCTTCTCCAGCCAACAAACCGGTAATTAAGACCACACCGTCCACTCCGGTTTCACTTATCTTGTTGATAAATGCCGCATTCTCATGGGCATCAGTATAGAAGGTACCTGTAGTCAATACGGGTACAATACTCGTATCGACCACGGCTTGAGTTAGATCCAAACGCTCATTTTCATCCAACTCATACATCTCACTGGACAAACAATTGGCAAATAAACCGTGAACACCAGCTGACTCATACCATTGAATCAAAGCTTTCAAACCAGGGTAGTTAATTTTTAAATCTTCAGTCAATGGAGTAACCATTACTGGCCAAATTCCCTGAGGGATAGTAATTATATTATTATTTGAATTCATTTTTTATAGTTTTTTATAGAGATACACCTCGTTTCCAAGGGATAAAATCGTTTTGTTCTAGCGCTACTGCCTTAGGGGTATATTCACCAGAAGCAGTGGCAATAATCATTTCTAAAAGTTCATCGGCTAATATTTCGGAATCCTTGGTTCCTGTAATAATTTCACCGGCGTTGAAATCGATAAAATCACGTAATTTATTGTAAATATGTGTATTACTAGATATTTTTATAACTGGAGTTACAGGGTTTCCAGTAGGAGTTCCCAAACCAGTGGTAAACAATATCAAATTGGCTCCAGAACCAGCCATAGCTGTAGTGGATTCTACATCATTCCCAGGAGAACAAAGTAGGGTCAGACCTTTTTTACTAACCATTTCAGGATAATCCAATACATCTTGAACCGGGGAATGGCCCCCTTTTAATGCGGCACCAGCGGATTTAATCGCATCGGTAATCAATCCATCCTTGATATTTCCAGCTGAGGGATTGGAATCAAATCCAGAACCTACAGCCTCAGCACTTCTCTCGTATGCATAGATGAGTTCTTTAAATTTGGTGGCCACAGTTTTGTCCACACATCGGTTGATCAAGGATTGCTCCACCCCTGACAATTCGGGAAATTCAGACAAAATCACACTGCCATTCAAACCCACAAGACGATCAGACACCTTGCCTACTAATGGATTGGCCGAAATACCGGAAAATCCATCAGAACCACCACACTCAACCCCTAAAATAAGTTGATCTAAACCAGCAGGCTGTCGATCTTGTTTATTGGCTTCAGCCATACCATCAAAAGTTTGACGTATAGCATCCAACAACATTTGTTCGGTAGAATCATATCTCTGCTGTTCAAAGAAATAATAGGGCTTATTGGTATTGGGAATTCTTTTTTCCACTTCAGCCACCATCATTTCCTCTTGGACGTTTTGGCACCCCAAACTCAATATAGTAGCACCAGCCACATTGGGATGAGCGATATATCCAGCCAACAACCCAGTCAATGTCGCCGCATCTTCACGAGTACCACCGCAGCCCATCTGATGTTGCAAGAATCGCACACCAGATATGTTTTTAAAATAGTTGTGATATTTGGGCAGAGCCACTTCTTCCAATACATCAGCACCATTGCCGTTAAGGGATTGACCCGCTTCATGAGAAGCACAAAGATTGCTTAAATAATTGGTGTAGAAATTCTCCTTTCCAGCTCCAAAAACATCTTTAAATGCTTTTTCCAGAACCGAAACATTGCGATTTTCACAAAACACCAATGGAATAACCAACCAATAATTGGCAGTTCCCACTCGACCGTTTTCGCGGTGAAACCCCATGAATTGCCTGTTCTTCCACTTATCCACATTAGGTGGTGTCCATTGATACTGACCTGCATCGTCATTGACTTCATATCCGGATACTGCATGTCGGAGATTACCGGTGTGGATCAACTCTCCTTTTTGAATATCGGCAGTTACTTCTCCCACCTTCAATCCATACATCCACACTTCTTCCGATACTTTAAAATCTCTAGTGGCCAATTTATGCTTAGCCTGGATATCGTTTTTTAAAGTGATAGAACTTCCGTTATATTCCACTACTTGTCCTTCCTTCAAATCCTGTAAGGCTACCCATACATTATCAGAGGGATGTATTTGCAAAACACTCTTCATTGTTATTATTTAGTATTGAACTTAATGAGGTTCAAGGGAATTATAAATTATTTTTTGACCATTCACCATTTAGCAATCGCCAAACACCCAATACATTTTCATTTTTCAATTCATCGGGCAGCAATGCTTCAGGATAGGCCTGATAGGCAACTGGTCTGGTAAATCTCAAAATAGCTGTACCTCCTACTGAAGTTGTTCCAGGTTGGGTGGTAGCGGGATAGGGCCCACCGTGAACCATACTATAATTGACAGCGACACCGGTCGGGAAGCCATTGAATATAGTTCGGCCGGCCAATTGCTCTAATTTCTCTGCCAAACTAGCTGCGGTAGCTTCATCGCCTTCCTCGGCAAAAATAGTGGCAGTGATTTGACCTTCAAGCAATGACAATAACTCGGGCAATTCTGACTCTTCAATACTTATGTGGAGGGTTGTAGGACCGAAAACCTCGGTCAACACCGATGGATTCGCTTTTAAGGTAGCGAGGTCTACCTGAAATAATCCCGGCTTCACTCTAATACTTTCACTGTAGTCTACCGACAACAATTTTTCTACTCCTGCTACATTTTCTAGCGATTTTACACCGGAACAATATGCCTTGGCTATTCCTTCTGTCAACATTACCCCTTCTGGCTGTGCTTCTAACACCTCTACCAATTGATTGACAAACTCAGTAGATTCGGCGGATTTAAAAGTGACAAACACCCCTGGATTAGTACAAAATTGTCCTACTCCCAAGTTAATTGATCCAGCAAAATTTTTGGCCATCTCTGCACTGTTTTTAGCAATGGCATTGGGCAAAAAGAAAATCGGATTTACACTACCCATCTCAGCATATACAGGGATAGGCACTTCTCTTCTATTGGCCAATTCAAACAAGGCCTTACCACCTCTATACGACCCAGTAAAACCAACGGCCGTGATATGAGGATTTTCCACCAAAGTACCTCCTACTTGATGGGCATTGCCATATACCATTGAGAAAACACCTTCTGGCATATTCAATTTTTGTGCGGCTTTTAGGATGGCCTCTGCTACCAGCGCTGATGTTTGAGGATGAGCAGGATGAGCTTTGAATACCACGGGACAACCAGCTGCCAAAGCAGATGCGGTATCGCCACCAGCCGTAGAAAATGCCAATGGGAAATTACTCGCTCCAAAAACAGCTACCGGTCCCAAAGGGATTTGAATCTGTCTGATATCGCCTTGGCTTCCACTCTGTTCCGCCGTGGCGCAATCGATAATGGGTCGTCTCCACGATCCCTCTCTCAATATTTTAGCAAAAAAACGCAATTGACCAGTAGTCCGCCCGCATTCGCCATTTA
The DNA here is from genome assembly GCF_021729155.1 of Membranihabitans marinus. GTDB lineage: Bacteria > Bacteroidota > Bacteroidia > Chitinophagales > Saprospiraceae > Membranihabitans > Membranihabitans marinus. Next base: position 34,772 of record NZ_JAJQYA010000021.1, read on the forward strand.
ATCGGGGCAATCCCAAAGCCGACTCTGCATTGGCTACTTCGACCAAAGTTTCTTTTACATTTTCTATTTCATCGGCAATGGCATCCAAAAATGCCGCCTTGTCTTTTCCTGAAGTTTTGCGATATGTTTCAAAAGCCTGACTGGCCAATGCACAAGCTCGATTGACTTCAGACGGAGTTGCATCGGCAAAATCCGGTCCAATTTTGGAGGATTTCGCAGGATCATATGACTGAAACAATTGGTCTCCTTCCTTGGAAACACCATAACCTATTCGCTGTTGATCAATAATATTTGACATGTATCTTATACTTTATTTTTAAATTAATAAACCTTATGGTAAAAGTGATGAATAAGGCAGGGCCATTGTTTGTAATATTTTTCTAATACTGGTATTATTTTGACTTTGTTAAGACAAAGTCTCTGCCTTATTCCATACTTGAGTACAAGGAACTGAAACACAATAGAAATTACTATCTCAAAATTATATTATTTCAAGCTATTTTTCGGCGCTCTTAAGATCTGACAATAAGTAAATTGAATAAAAATAGACTGGCCTCCCACGTCTAGTGATGACAATCTTCCTCGGCTCACCTATTACACGGTATTTCTCCTTCAATTCATCGGACATATTGTAGTTATATCTCGAAGACGAAATAAAATAAGCCGATCGAGGCAAGGTATCTAACTGGCGATATTGATTGACAAAATAGTAGTGGTGTTTTTCATTCATATTTCCATCAACCAAAAGAGTGCGGTTCTTTCGGTAACCAATATAGTAATCCAATTGGCCGGCGGGAAACCAATTTCTAGTATATATTACCACATTGCTATCCAATAATCCAGCCTCCTGATCTAAGGCTATTAAATCATCCATTTTGTCGCTCAATTGATGCCATCCATATAGATCTAAACTAAAATCATTGCGCCCCATTCGAGGATCATCGACCGTGGATGAAAGGTTTAAGAACCCAGTATGTATTTGGACCAAAGCCAATAGTAGGAAAAACACAAAAAAACCGTAGCTCCAATATAAAACCTTCTTTGACCATTGAAAATAATGCCAGCCCAAAGCCGCTATTAAGAACAATGAATAATAGGCTGGCCCACTCCAATGGGGCAAGGTCTTATTGAACAAAGACATTAATACTACAACCAGAGCCAAAGGAAGACCTGTAGCCAGCAAGAATACCAATTTGTTGTTTTTAAATGCCCGCCTCCTGTAATTAAAGCCAAAAACAGCGACCAAAACCACCATCACAAAATTGAATGGATTGTTATATAAAATCTGCCCTCCTATTTCTTGAAAGAAATAATCCCACAATATTTTAAAACTATCATTACCTACTCGATTGCCGTGAAAATTAAACGACAGCCATTCGTGATGATAATTCCAATACAGTACGGGTAGAAAAAACAACATGGGAAAACACAACGCCAACCACACCACTACGGACCGCAGTGATTGCGGAGATTTCAATATAAAATACAATCCAGCTCCCAGCAACAAGAACACGTTGTGATATTTGGCCAGCAAACCAAGCCCCACTGCAAAAGAAAAATACCACAACCAATGTATTTTTTGATTTTCTATATAGCTGAGAAAGAAATACATGGCCAATAACCACAAAAAACTCTGTGGGGTATCGGGAAGAATAAACAATCCTAAAACCACACTATTGTATATAGACCCAGCGCTCATTACCAGGGCCATAAGACCAATATTTTCATTGAAAAATCGCTTGCCAATTTGATAGACTAAATACAGATTGGCCGTTCCCACCACTAAGGGCAATATTCGCACCGTGAATTCTGTATTCCAATAATAATTTAATGTAGTCAACCGAATCATCCATCCCACCATGGGCGGATGATCAAAATAACTCCAACTCGGATACAGACCGTACATGGTATAATAAGCTTCGTCCACACTTAATTCTGTCGACAGAGCAGCGATAAGCCTGACGGCAAAATGGCTAATTAATACAAGGTACAGTATCCTTTTATTCGACATATTCTACGATTAATCTATGCCCACCTTACATCGGCAAATTCGAACCATGTATACAGGGTTCTAGCAAACAAAAAGAAAACTAAAATGGACAGCACACTTCCCCCTACAACATCTTCCAAAAAATGCTGAGACAAATACACCCTTGAATAAGCGACTCCGCATGCAAAAACCGCAAACAATACCTGAATCCAAGGCTTTTTACCATATAAATACGCACAAAACAGCATTAAGGTCACTATGGAAGTAGTATGACCAGAAGGAAAGGTATTCCACGAATGTATTTTTACCCCATCTACCAATTGTAAGGCTCCTTCGGTAAAATACCCCATGGGTCGAGGCATTCCATTAAATACTACCTTTTTAAAAAATTGAGCCAACAATCCGGCAATCAGACAAATGGAAAAACCTAGAAAGAGAAATCTGATCTTACTTTTGGCCTGACTATAACCGGCCAACATGGCCAAAACCAGCACCACAACACCATCGCCTAAATAGGTTAAATACACAAAGAATCGATCGAAACCTCTACCACACAAAGAATTGAGCATCAAATGCAGTTGGGCTTTGGGAAATAAAACTATTAATACAACACTTACAAACAGGAATACAAAAACCGTGATTATAAAAGGTCTGAGGCGATTGAATAAAGGCAACATAAAGAGTTGAATATTTGGGAGTCAACAAAACGGGGGATAGGACGACTACCATTTCATTAACAGCCAAAACCTTCCTCCAAATTTTCGAGGACTAAATTAATTCGCCCCCCAGACAAAGAGCCTTTATACCTCTTTATCAAATCTTTACCAAAATGCTAATAAATTATAAACAGAAAATTATATTCTTCAAGAAAATCCATCAATGATATTTCCCTGTCGTAAATAATGAAAGAAATATATTAATAAACTATCCACCTTTAGGATTAGACTACATAAAGCGAAACCGACTTACAAATGATTTACATTATCAATTCATCAATTACAATTAAGAAAGATACTTTCCGACAATAGGCATTCGCCGCCCCATGCCAAAAGCCTTGCGACTAACGCGGATGATGGGTGGCGCTTGATATCGTTTAAATTCATTGATGTTGACCAATCGCAGTATTCTAGCCACCAAAGCCTCGTCATAGCCACGATCAATTATATCTTGTGGACTCATGGTTTCTTCGATATATTGATACAATATTTCATCCAGTATATCGTATTCTGGCAAGGAATCGCTGTCCTTTTGGTCAGGGCGCAATTCGGCCGATGGTGGCTTAACAATAGAATTGACAGGTATCACTTCTGAATCTTTATTGATGTATCGCGCAAGTTCAAAAACCTCGGTCTTGTACACATCGCCCAAAACCGACAATCCTCCAGCCATATCGCCATACAAGGTACCGTAACCCACAGCCGCTTCACTCTTGTTGGAAGTATTCAATAATATATTGCCAAATTTATTGGAGATCGCCATTACAAACAGACCTCGAATACGAGCCTGGATATTTTCTTCTGCCACATTAAAGGGACGCCCTTCAAACACGGGATTCAGGGTCTCTAAAATGGCCTGATAGGAAGACTCAATATTCAATATATTGGATTGAATTCCCAGATTATCGACTAAATCCATGGCATCTTTAACCGAATGGTCAGATGAAAACTGGCTGGGCATCAAGGCCACTCTTACATTCTCAGCACCCAATGCACGCACAGCGAGAGCACAGGTAACCGCAGAATCAATACCTCCAGACAAACCCAACACCGCTGTTTTGAACCCAAGTTTATTGAAATAATCCTTAATCCCTAGAACTATGGCGTCGTGAATAAGGGTAATCTTGGTTTTATCTTGTACATTTTCCTCCCGTGCACTGGTAATTTCAGAAAGATTGAATACCGATAAAGCCTCCTCAAAATAGGGCATTTCAGCTACCACTTTTCCTTCTTGATTAACCACCAAAGATCCACCATCGAATACCAATTCGGTCTGTGCTCCACAGTGATTGATATAGAAAAATGGAATCTTGTATCGATCGACATTTTCTTTGAGTACAGCAATTCTGTCCTCAGCCTTGGTATAATCAAAAGGCGAGGCGGAAACATTTATTACAAAATCTGGATTTTCATCCATGACTTCGTCCAATGGACAGATGGTGTACATCGGATTTTCATTGCCCACATTCCAAATGTCTTCACAAACCGACAACGCAATTTTTTTGCCTTTAAAATGAACTATGCCAAATTCATTGCCCGCTTCAAAGTAGCGATTTTCATCAAATATATCATAGGTAGGAAGCAAAGCCTTGTGTTGTACATATTCAATCTTACCTTCATTTAAGAAATACACAGAATTGTACAAATCCTTACCTTCCAAAACTGGGTTTACTGTGGGCGCTCCTACTACAATGGCAATATTATTGGACAATTTCACCAACTTTTCTAATAATTGATTGGACAAGTCTATAAAATCATCAAAATCCAAAAAGTCCCGTGCCGGATATCCCGTAGTCGCCAATTCACTAAAACAGACAATATCTGCCCCTTGTTTCTCCGCCGATTCAATAGCGGCCTTCATTTTGAGATAATTTCCTTCAAAATTTCCAATGTGATAATTGATCTGGGCAATAGCTATATTCACGATTCTGTCTTTTAATGATTGTTTGATAACGTCGCAAAAATAGTATATTCGAACCAGTACAGATAATTTTTAAAGCAACGATAGTCTAAATTTCTATTATGCAAATTCTTAACAACTTGTTTCAAGTAGGGGGCGATCTCAACGGCATCACCTTCGATGCGCCCGATGCCTTGTGGAACGATGGCAATTCCTACATTCTTTCAACTCCCAAAGGTCTTATAATGTTTGATTGTGGTTGTGGCGACACCATGGACCAAATTTTCGACAACATGAGATATTGGGGTTTAGATCCTCAGGACATAGTCTACTGCCTCTTCACCCACGCCCACTTCGACCATGCCGGCGGTGCTCACATCCTTAAATCGAGAGGGGTGCAATTGATCGGACTACCAGATACGGCAGACGCCATTGCCAATGGAGATGACCGCTGTTGCGGATACCTCTATCACAAGACCTTCAATCCTACTACGATGGACTATATCGCTGAAGATGGCGAAGTACTGCGTTTGTTGGACATAGAGATAAAGACCATGCATCTACCTGGTCATTCGATGGGATGCACGGCCTATTTTCTAGAATGGGAAGAGCGGAGATTGGTCTTTAGCGGAGATGTAATTGGCACCTTGCTCAGTGGTCACTTTGGTTGGAGTGGATCCATCGATTTTGACAAGGAAAAATACATTTTATCGCTTTTGAAATTCTCGAAAATAGATACCGACATTATGTTGCCCGGTCATGGGATGATATACTTTCACCGTCCTCGAATTCGGGTGGAAGAGGCACTCAATGCCGCCTTAATGGAATGGAGATAAGACTTAAATGGATAGGCTTAGCTTTTTGCTATGTAAAACATTCATTGGGTTCGCCAAAACTCATATTCAATTTTAAATTATTACATTATTTAATAATCAAATGTAAATATTTAAAAAAACGTAAATTTTAAAATTGAATGCTCAATAAATCACACAATAAAAAATATTCATTATATTGTAAGTGAAATTATATTTTTATACAACACTCACTTAAAATTTTGAATATGAAGAAAGTAAATCTTCGAATCAACCTTTCCATCAAAGACTAGATTGTTTTTCATTATTACAACGATGATTCCCCAAAAGACTAGCCAGCAAGACTATCCATTTAATCATCTAATATCTACCATAATATGAATCACCTAAAAGTCATAGCTTATAGTCTACTCCTCATTCCATTGTGGGGATCTTGGTTGTTGGATAATATCGTCAGTAATTCCTATTTGGTTTTTCTCTGCTTTGTTGTGACGGCCATCTCCTTTGATATCCTACGGAATACCGTATTGATTAAATTGCCCAAGCCTCATCAACCACTAGTGTTTTTAGGCCCAGCGATCTATTTAATCACACTGGTGGTCATTCAACCATTTAATTGGTTATTTTATTTCAGCCAACCCATTATCTGGATTTCAATATTCTTTTTTCTTACCTATAAGTATTTACACAACCTATTTCCTTTTGCCTATAAGAAATGGATGGGTGTTCTTGGATTTGCCCTGTTTTACACCCTCAGTGTATATCCCTATGCCAGAATAGCCAGTATGTACGGACCTAAAATCGACCAACACAACACCACCGAAGAAAGTCAACCCAATGAGGATGCAGGTGTACAAGAAAGTATTATGCCCGTGGATGTATTTACTAGGTTGGAGAGAGAAACCAAGACAGAATAATGATATTTAAAGTTAGTCCTAGGTTTGAAGGCCTAGGACACCGTTGTTAAAACCAGGGTAATTCTAAAGAAACGACTTACATCTATGCCATTTAAATCGTTATTATACAAATACTTAAATCATGAATCACCTAAAAGTCATCGCCTATAGTCTTCTCCTCATCCCTCTCTGGGGATTATGGTTATTGGACAACCTCACAACCAACACCTATTTGGTATTTCTCTGTTTTGTAGCGACGGCCATCTCATTCGACTTAATGCGGGAATCCGTCTTAGTGAAATTACCCAAATCTCATCGTCTTTTGGTATTCTTAGGTCCTATAATTTACATAATGACTATGATTGTATCTATAGCAAAAAATCCATTCTGGCTCTATATTATCAGTAATCCCATTCTTTGGATTTCTATATTTTTCTATCTCAACTATAAATATTTGCACAATCTATTCCCCTTTGCCTATAAAAAATGGATGGGGGTTCTTGGATTTGCCCTGTTTTACACCCTCAGTGTATATCCCTATGCCAGAATAGCCAATATGTACGGACCTAAAATCGACCAACACAACACCACCGAAGAAAGTCAACCCAATGAGGATGCAGGTTTATACGAAAGTATTATGCCAGTTGATGTATTTACTAGGTTGGAGAGAGAAACCAAGACAGAATAATGATATTT
>NZ_JAJQYA010000021.1:41881-87377 GCF_021729155.1 Membranihabitans marinus
TTTTTATATTTTTCTATCTCAACTATAAATATTTGCACAATCTATTCCCCTTTGCCTATAAAAAATGGATGGTCATCATTGGATTTGCAGTATTCTATACATTATCTATCTATCCATATGCTGAGATAGCCAGTCTCTACGTACCAATACCTGACGAAGTCAATACTTCTGAAGAAATGCAACCCAATGAAGATGATGGTTCATACGAATTACATTTATAATAATTCGAAATATAACCGACAATTATAAACCTATTTGGTATAAATAAAATAAAAGGATGATCAAGATAATCTTTGAAGTCCCTGCACTGAGGCTTTGTCGAAGCCCCATTCCCTATCAGACAACCTTTACTTAATCCTTTTTACTATTTTCAACTCTGGCTTTTAATTCCCTATTCATGGCCTCAAAACCATCTTTCGTCGTCGTCAATAGATTCTTCTTAAATAAGGGCAATAATATACCAGAAAAAATTTCACTCTGCTCAAACTTCGTCGTCCCATCTCCATTATCGGTCAATTGAAAAGAATGCTCTCCATCAAACAAACCTTTAAACCATAAATGCCCCAACCAAGTCAACTCTTTATTTTCCTCCAAGGTCAAAACCACAGGCTTGAAATTCATACCGGGCAACTCAATTTTTATTTGATTGCCTTCTTTCACCTCTCCAGTCAACGACTTTACAAAAGGATTCCATTGAGGATAGTTCTGAAAATCAGTGAATACTTCCCATACCTCGCTCGGCTTTGCATTGATGATAATCTCAGTTTTTATTTCCATAACCTTTATCGATTTTGTTTAATGCAAAAATCAGACTAATGAAATTATTTTGTCTTGACATAGATCAATTAATGGGTTTTCTTCGAATCCTACTCAAGGTTTCTGGCGTCATTCCCAGCATAGAAGCCAAATAATGCAACGGCACTTGGTTAAACAATTCGCTCTTGTGGTAAAATAACATTTTATACCTTTCCTCTGCCGACATGGACAAAAACGAATAAACGCGATCTTCCAAAGTCAAAAAACACTTGGCGATAAACAGTTTTTCTATCTTATCCCATTCGGGAATGATTTCTCCAATCCCATCGTAGTTCTCTTGACTTATGGTGTATAATTCACAAGATGTCAATGCCTGAATATTCCACCGGCCTCTTGTCTTAAAAACCAAACTGGATAGATCTGCTATAAATTCACCCTTGGAAGCAATCCATTGGGTAACATCCTTGCCATCAGTATAATTATAAACTCTCACATACCCCTCTTTGATAAAACTTAACTTGGAACAATGTTTCCCGATCTCTGAAAAATATTCGTCTTTTCCCAATGTCGTCAAAACAAATAATTCCGACAAAGCATTTAACTTACTTCGTTCGACACCAAAATATCCATTTATATACTGCTCTAATTCCGTCACTTTTTTAGCATTTTATGTTAAAATACAAACAACTATATTCATTTTAATCTAATCCTTATGGAACACAACCCTACTCAAAATGAAATATAAGAATCAGCCCTCAGAAAATTACCCCTTTCACTCTTCACCATTCAAATATCCTATAGAATTACCGTTTTTCTATTGTAATAATACATCACAATATATACCAAATACATTATTCATACGTGTATTTTACTGTGAATGAAGTAATTCCAAGTGGCGAATTCAAAATCACCATAGAGATTTTAAGACATCGTAAGATTTAATGCGCTCGAAGGCGTGACTGTGAAACCGAATATAATCGATTACGTGATCAGTTAATTGCTGACGCTGAACCCTCGACAATTTAACGGATTCTAAATTTTCCGCTTCCACCCTTATTAAATCATAAAACAACGGTGTCAAACTCTGATCGATATACATAGGATGACCAGGAGAATGAGGTAAAAAAGAACCGGATTTTAAATCAAAATACGACTTTCCATTGTCCTCTAAGTGATGGGGTCCAAAACCCAACTGCACCGACAGCTGAATCAAAAAATGCAATAATACATTGGCCGGTTTTTCTACCTCATCTAAGAGATAAATATAGGATTCGATAAAATCAAACATGGAGGGATTGACATCGTAGACCGGCAAAACCTTTTTCAAGACCTCACACATGCAGAGTGCCGTATTTCCTCTCAATATATCATAGGGTGTGCGCTGCAAATGACTGGCCAAAGTGACTTCCTTTATCCGCCACAACTTATGTGGATCACTTTCATAGTAAACCATATCCAGCAAATAACCGGGGGTAAACAAAACCGGTGACAATTTACTCCCCTTTTTTCGAACCCCAGACACAATACAGGCCACCATACCGTGTTGCTGAGAAAACACATCGATGATCATGCTACTCTCCCGATAGTTCATTCTACGCAGAACGATACATTGGGCTTGTGTCAGCTTTGCCACATCAATTTTTACTCAACAAAATATGGATAAAGGTGCCCTCAACCAATTCAACTTCCTGACCTTCAACACCTCCATCTAGAGTAATATCATCGGCCAACACTTCGTTTTTAATATATTGCCCAAATTTTTCCACAGCAGGCATTACCAATTCGTGATTGCTGATGCGGATATCGATGCGATCGGTCACATTAAAATCTTCCTGTTTCCTTATATTTTGAATCCGATTCACCAACTCCCTCGCTATACCTTCTGATCGCAACTCATCATCCATGTGAATATCTAAAGCCACTGTGATTTCGCCGTCTTTGGCCACCAACCAACCTTCGATATCTTCGGAAGTAATCACAAAATCCTCAAGGGTCAACACCATTTCTTCCTCTCCCAAATTCAAGATATACTGTCCAGACTGCTCTATTGACACAATATCGGCATCGGTCAAACTACCAATCACTTGAGCTGCCTGTTTCATGTTTTTGCCCAGTCGTCGACCCAGGGTTTTGAAATTTGGTTTAATATTCTTTTTAACTATACCGGCAGTATCGGTCACATATTCTATGGACTTAACATTGACTTCCGCCAATATTAAATCCTCTACCTGAGACACCAAATGCTCAAAATTGGGATCCAATATCGGAAGCATTATCTTATTAAGCGGTTGTCTCACTCTAATTTGCTCTCTTTTTCGAAGCGAAAGCACCAAGCTACTGATGCGTTTGGCATAATCCATTCTCACTTCTAAATCTTTGTCTATCCATGCAGAATCAGAGTCTGGAATTAAACTGAGGTGTACCGACAATGCATCCTCTTTCTGACTAATATCATTTAGATTTTTAAACAACCAATCCGCAAAGAATGGCGCAATAGGAGCCATTAACTTGGATATGGTTTCCAAACAAGTATATAGGGTTTGGTAAGCGGCTATTTTATCTTCTGAATAACTCCCCTTCCAAAAACGTCGTCGACAAAGTCGCACATACCAATTGGATAACTGGTCGTCTACAAAGTACATTATTTTTCGCGCTGCATTGGTCGGTTCATAATCCGCATAACTGCGATCTACTTCAGCGACCAAAGTGTGTAGACAAGACAGTATCCAACGATCAATCTCTGGTCGATTCTCTTTGGCTATATCGGTTTCTTCGTATTTAAACCCATCAATATTGGCATATAGTGCAAAGAATGAATAGGTATTATACAGGGTTCCGAAAAATTTACGACGTATTTCATCGATGCCATCCAAGTCAAATTTGAGATTATCCCAAGGCTGGGCATTGGACATCATATACCATCGAGTGGCATCAGCACCTTTGTCTTTCAAAGTGATAAATGGATCCACTGCATTACCCAATCGCTTGGACATTTTTTGGCCATTCTTATCCAAAACCAGACCGGTAGACAATACATTTTTAAATGCTATCTTATCGTGAACCATGGAGGCTATAGCGTGCAATGTAAAAAACCAACCTCTGGTTTGATCCACACCTTCAGAGATAAAATCTGCTGGAAAGTTGGACTTAAATTTTTCTTGATTTTCGAAGGGATAATGCCATTGTGCATAGGGCATGGATCCACTGTCAAACCACACATCGATAAGGTCGGTTTCGCGATTCATGACTTCACCTTCATCAGTCACCAAAACGATATTGTCAATGAATGGACGATGCAAGTCGTGAGGCAGGCTTTGCTCTAGCCCCAAAACTCGATTGGCCTTTGTGATTTCAACTTCTAGTTCCTCCAAACTGCCAATACATTTTTCGATGGTCGCATCGGCATTTCGCCATATCGGCAATGGAATACCCCAGTATCGAGATCGGGATAGATTCCAGTCTTGAAGATTCTCCAACCAATTGCCGAATCGCCCCTCTCCTGTGTGTTTAGGCTTCCAGTTAATGGTCTTGTTCAATTCTACCATTCGATCTTTGCGAGCCGTTGACCGCACAAACCATGAATCTAATGGATAATATAAAATCGGCTTATCTGTTCGCCAGCAGTGTGGATAACTGTGGACATATTTCTGAACATTAAAAGCCTTATTTTCTTTTTTCAATTTAATGGCGATATCGACATCTACCGACACATAATCGGCCTCATCAACATAGTTTTTCACATAGCGATTGGCAAATTCACCCATTTCTGGCAAAAATTTACCTTGTTTATCGACCAAAGTCAATGAACCAACCCCGTATTTTTGGGCTACTCGTCTATCGTCGGCTCCAAAAGAGGGCGCTATATGTACTATCCCAGTACCGTCCTCTGTGGTTACGAAATCATCGACTAAGACTAAAAACGACAAACCATCCTCCACCTGCACATAGGGCAGTAATTGTTCGTACTGAATGCCTTCAAAATCTTTACCGACAAATCTCTCTTCTATAGACCAAGGAATGATTTTATCTCCCTGTGAATAGGCTTCAAAATCACCATCTTGTCCATCTGCTTTAAACCATTTAGACAATAGCTTTTCGGCCAATACCACTCTGATTTCTATCCCTGTATAGGGGTTAAATGTTCTAACCCTCACATATTCAATCTTTGGCCCCATTGCCAAGGCAGTATTGGATGGCAAAGTCCAAGGAGTTGTCGTCCAAGCCAAAAAATACAGATCTTGATCGGCATCCATATCGGCGAATATCGGATTGGATTTCTCATCCTTGACCACTTTAAATTGAGCTACAGCAGTGGTATCGGTCACGTCTTTGTAACATCCCGGCATATTGAGCTCATGGGAAGAAAGACCAGTTCCCGCAGCTGGACTATAGGGCTGAATAGTATAGCCTTTGTAGATTAAATCTTTATCGTACAATTGTCTCAGCAAATGCCAAACCGACTCAATGTATTCATTCTTAAAGGTAATATATGGATCATCGAGATCAACCCAATACCCCATTTTACGGGTTAAGTCGTCCCACATATCCTTGTACTTCATGACGGTTTCCCGACATTTGGCATTATAATCTTCAATACTGATTTTCACACCAATATCGTCTTTGGTAATTCCGAGTTCTTTTTCAACGCTCAATTCCACAGGAAGACCGTGGGTATCCCAACCTCCTTTTCGCTCTACTCGTTTGCCCTTCATGGACTGGTACCGGCAAAATAAATCTTTGATGGTTCGAGCCATAACGTGGTGAATCCCGGGCTGACCATTGGCAGATGGAGGTCCTTCGTAGAAGACAAAACTATTATCCTCATCCCTCTCTTCAATACTTCTTTGGAAAATATTTTCATTTGTCCAAAATTCCTGAATTTCCCGATCTATTTCTGGCAGATTGAGCCCATCATACGATTTATACATAGTGAAAATCTATCTTTAAATATTTAAAAGAAGATGCAAAGATACTAAGTCTAATCTTATCCTAGTAAATGAATGTCAAAAATTGTATGATTTCCCTGCATCGTCTTTTCTTCATCTCTTTGACCACGGCTCATAATACAACAACAAGCCGCTAGTTCTGTTTGAAAAACCAATCATCTCCCAATCTTAAACAAAACCCTAACTAAATTTAAAATCATAAAACTTTACTATTATTAAAAATATTTCCACAAAATAAGTATTAAAGTCCACACTTAAATCACTCCATTTAAACACAATTTTATTTCAAAATAGACTCTAAATACGACATATTTAAAAATATACAACCAATTAAAAAAGATCATTTATTGAGATATCCACTATATCCATTATTTAATAATAAATTTTCCAATTAAAAATTACCTAATTATAAAACTAATTACATACTTTTGAATAATATTATTAACTTATCGTTTCATTTTTGTTAAGACTTTTTAAAACCCTGGTTTATGAATAGATTTTACTTTCATTACCCTGTAATGTCTTGCGTTATTTTACTATTTTTTATAATAATACAAGTAAATATTAACGCCTATCCCCTACCCTCAGAATATCACCATCAACTATTAGATTCTATCCCGATTTCGGGGACTATAGTAGATGAAGACAATATTGGCTTACCCGGAGTAACCATTACTGTCGAAGGTTTATCTGGAGGTGTAATCTCAGACATAGATGGGAAATATTCCATCCCCGCACCCAGTGATGGCATCTTAAAGTTTTCCTTCATTGGAATGGAAACACAAGTCGTTCCTGTAAATGCCCAGCGAAGAATAGATATTGTTATGTTAAGCAAACTAGAAGAGTTGGAAGGAGTAACTGTAGTGGCTTTTGGAAAACAGAAGAAAGAAAGTGTTCTGGCTTCCGTAACGACCATTAATCCCAGCGAACTCAGGGTTCCATCGAGTAATCTGACTACGGCCATGGCTGGAAGAATGTCTGGCATCATATCCTATCAACGATCAGGAGAACCGGGACAAGACAATGCCGAATTTTTTATTCGAGGTGTCACTACATTTGGATACAATCGAAGTCCCCTTATCCTTATTGATGGAATCGAACTTTCCACCGATGATCTGTCCAGAATGCACCCAGACGACATCGCCAGTTTTTCTATAATGAAGGACGCCACAGCTACTTCACTCTATGGGGCGCGAGGTGCCAATGGAGTGATTTTGGTCACTACAAAATCTGGGGTAGAAGGTATAGCAAGAATCAATGTGCGATTTGAATCATCGATGTCAGAACCAACACAGCGTATCGATTTTGCCGATCCACTAACCTACATGGCCCTACACAATGAAGCCATAAGGACACGAGATCCACTCGGCATCCTACCCTACTCTCAACTAAAGACAGAACAAACTGCTTTGGGTGCCAATCCATTTGTATATCCTGCCAACGATTGGTTTAAAGAAACCATTAAAGATAGAACCTTCAACAACCGTATCAACTTCAATCTAAGCGGAGGTGGAAAAGTTGCTCGATACTATATATCTGCATCTGCAACCAAAGACAATGGTGCATTAAAAGTGGATCAAAGAAACAATTTTAATTCCAATATCGACTTACAAAAATATATCGTTCGATCCAATGTCGACATCAATTTAACCGAATCCACAGTAGCCACCATACGAATCCACGGCACCTTTGACGACTACCAAGGTCCGATCAATGGAGGTACTCAAGTTTATAGAAATGTAGCCAGATCCAATCCTGTCCTCTTCCCAGCTTATTACGAACCAGATGAAGCCAATCAATTTCGTCAACATATCCTATATGGAAATTCTGGAACGGGTCGATTTATGAATCCCTATGCGGACTTGACCCGAGGATATAAGGAATACAGCAATTCTTTGATGTTGGCTCAGTTTCAAATAGAACAAGACTTAGGAAGTTTAGTCGAAGGTCTCAATTTACGAGGGATGGCCAACACCTATCGCGAAGCATTTTTTGATATCACTCGGACTGCGGTTCCTTTTTATTATGAAATCAACAAATACAATAGCAGAACCGACAGCTATTCTCTCAAGCCACTGAACTCAGACCAAGGACGAGAATATTTGGATTATGTACCGGGGAACAAAACCTTATTGTCCAACTTTTACGGAGAAATGGCCATTAATTACAATCGCGTATTTAACGATAAACACGGGGTTAGTGGATTATTGGTGGGGATTGCCCGTCAATCCTTATTTGCTCCAGACTTTGACTCTGATCTACAAACCAGCTTACCCAAGAGAAACGTTGGGGTATCTGGTAGGTTCACCTATTCCTACGACAATAAGTATTTTAGTGAATTCAATTTTGGATACAATGGAACCGAGCGCTTCTCTGAAAATGAACGCTTTGGATTTTTCCCTTCCTACGGTGTGGGCTGGTTAGTATCCAATGAAGATTTCTGGGAGCCACTATCACCCATTGTCAACAAATTGAAACTGAGAGCGACCTTTGGCTTAGTAGGCAACGATGCCATTGGAAGAGAAGAAGATCGATTTTTCTACCTTTCCAATGTCAACCTCAACAATGAAAGCCGAGGTTATCGATGGGGAACCGATGGTTTGATCTATGAACCAGGCGTATCTATCAGTCGCTATGCCAATGATTTAATCACCTGGGAGACTGCTGAGAAATTGAACCTCGGATTTGAACTCGGCTTATTTAACTCCATTACCATAATTGGGGATATATTCTCAGAAAAAAGAGACAATATATTAATGGATCGAATTAACCTATCTACCTTGGGATTACAAGCCCAGACTAGAGCCAATGTAGGGGCAGCATCGAGTAGTGGCATCGATTTGTCAATGGATATTGAACATTTTTTTAACAATGATTACTGGGTTATTGCCAGAACGAATTTCACTTATGCTCGCGGTGTATTCGATCGCTTCGAAGAACCCAACTATCAAGCTACTCCGTGGTTATCTAGACTAGGGGCTCCGATTACTCAGCAATGGGGCTATATCGCAGAACGACTCTTTGTAGACGACGAAGAAGTAGCTCAATCTCCCGATCAGTTATTTGGCAGTGTGGTAAGAGGGGGTGATATCAAATACAGAGACATCAACGGAGACGATAAAATCACTGGGTTGGATCAAGTCCCTATTGGCTATCCTACCACTCCGGAAATCATATATGGCTTTGGGTTTTCAGCGGGATACAAAAACGTAGATTTATCGATGTTCTTCCAGGGATCGGCCAATTCATCTTTCTGGATTGATCCCACCTTTATTTCTCCCTTCATCGACGCCACATACTCTGACGAAACCAAAAATTGGATTGGATACAATGCTCTTATTCAAGACATTGCCGATAGTTATTGGTCGGAATCCAACCGCGATGTATACGCCTTTTGGCCCCGATTATCAGACAATCAAGAAGCCAATAATGTACAGCGCAATACTTGGTTTATGCAAGACGGTTCTTTCCTTAGACTCAAGTCGATAGAAGCGGGTTTTAGCCTTCCCCGCAAAATGGTTGACCGCCTAAAAACCAAAGAAATCAGATTTTACTTAAGTGGTACCAATCTATTGCATTGGAGCAAATTCAAACTTTGGGATCCGGAGATGGGAGGCAATGGCCTCGATTACCCCGTACAAAGGGTCTTTAATTTCGGTGCTCAAATTTCCTTTTAACCATTGAAGAAAATATTTCAGATGAAAATTTTAAAATATAGTTTTAGCATTATTGCCCTGGCCGTCATTCTCAGTTGCAAGAGTTATCTAGATGTAGTCCCAGACAATGTAGCCACCTTAGACAATGCCTTTGCCGATAGAGCCAGCACTCAAAAATTTTTAGCCACATGCTATTCCTACTTGCCCAATTTCGGAGACCCCTGGGTCAATCCCGGATTATTGGCCAGCGATGAGGTGTGGTTAAATGAAGAACAAGGAGATCCCGCAGCAAGTTTGCTGTCCAAAAATCTTCAGTCTACCATTGAGCCGCTAATTAATTATTGGGATGGCCGTGAACGGGGAAAGCCATTATACCAGGGAATTAGAGATTGCAACATTTTTCTAGAAAACATTGATAGGCCCTACGATATTCAAGAAACGGAAAGAAAAAGATGGACGGCTGAAGTCAAGTTTTTAAAAGCCTATTATCACTTTTGGCTGTTTAAAAGTTATGGCCCCATCCCCATAGTGGATGAAAACCTTCCGATATACACCTCTACAGAAGGAATCAAGACCTATAGAGAGCCAGTAGATGATGTCGTAGAATATATAGTCAACCTCATTGATGAAGCCATTGTTGATTTGCCAGAACAAATTCAATCCAGCACTACAGAATTGGGTAGGATCACTACTCCCATCGCTCTTTCTATCAAGGCGAGACTACTGATGACGGCTGCCAGTCCATTGTTCAATGGCAATACCGATTATTCCGCATTGGTAGATAATGAAGGCAGACAACTCTTCAACCCCGATTATTCTGCCGCCAAATGGGAACGAGCCGCAGCCGCAGTCAAAGAAGCTATCGACGCCTGTGAAGCTAATGGATTTAGATTGGTAACCGAATACGAAACCAATTCCGACTTAAACGACACCATTAAGCAAGAATTAATGCTGCGTTCCATTATTTCCAAACGAGAATCCGAAGAAGTGATTTGGGGATCTACCCATTTCACCTTTTCATATACCTACCAGCGCATGGCCCAGCCACTATTGGTATCGGTACAATCTGCCAATCCCGTATCTCAATTCTACGCCGCCACATTGAGAATGGCGGAATTATTTTATTCAAAAAATGGACTGCCCATTGAAGAAGATCTCGAATACGAATACGACAAACGATTTGAATTTCAAAGAGCGACCAGCGCTGATGCCGACTATGTAGAACCCGGTCAATCAACGGTTAAACTACACTTTAACCGTGAGGCGAGATTCTACGCCGGAGTATCATTCGACAGAGGAGCATATGTGCTAGATCCAACCTATCGATACGTCCAAGTAAGGGCTGGAGAACTGGCCACCAAAAGAAATAGTGGAGAATTTTCAGGCACGGGATATTTTGTAAAAAAATTGGTCGATGCCAAAAACAATTTCAATGGAGAATCATATGCCATCAACTACTCCTACCCTTTTCCCATTATACGATTGGGCGACCTGTACTTGCTCTATGCCGAAGCATTAAACGAAATCAAATCCAGTCCCGATCAAGAAGTATATGAATACATAGACAAAATCCGAGAAAGAGCGGGGTTAGGCAAGGTAGTAGAAACATGGTCGGCATACTCGAGGACACCGGACAAACCACTTACCCAAACCGGGATGAGGGAAATCATCCAGCGAGAGCGACTCATCGAATTGGCCTTCGAAGGCCAGCGTTTTTGGGACATTCGCAGATGGAAAACCGCCACTGATATTTTATCACAACCCATCAGAGGGTGGAATATTAACGGTCCTGGTCTAGAATTTTATCAAATAAAGACCTTGTGGAATAGTCAATTTGAACCCAAAAACTACCTATGGCCCATCCGCGAAACCGAAATTATTAACAATCCAAACCTCGTTCAAAATCCAGGTTGGTAAACCATTAAAAAATATTAAAATGAATATTTCAAGAATCATCTATCTCTCATTCATCTTAATTTCAATACATGGTTGTAAAGAAATTGAAAAGGAAGCAATACACAAGAACAATGGAGCCCCAGATCCTGTATCTGGGGTAGAAGTTGAAAACATTCCTGGAGGGGGCTATATTACCTACGACCTCCCAACTATTCCGGATTTGCTATATGTCAAGGGCAGCTACACTTTAAAAGACGGCAAAGTGGCTGAACAGCGAAGTTCATTGTACAACGACACTTTAAAAATCTTGGGCTTTGGAGATACCGATGCCAAGGAGGTTACCATTACTACCGTCAATCGAAGCAATATTGAAAGTCAACCGGTATCGGCCACCATTCATCCAGAAGAACCGCCAGTACACTCTACTTTCAAAACTGTGAAAATGATACCAGACTTTGGAGGTGTTCAGTACAGTTGGCAAAATGAAACCAATGCCTCCTTGGCCTTTATATTATTGGCCAGAGACTCTACCGGCAATCTCCTACCCTATGAAACCGTGTACAGTGCTATCGATTCTGGAGTATTTACTTTGCGCGGATTTCCCCCTGTAGAAAACGATTTTGGCATTATAGTACGCGACCGGTGGGACAATTATTCTGACACCTTGATTATGTCCATCACTCCCTTGTTTGAAGAAGCACTAAACAAAAGAGAATTTAATAAAATCATCTTAGAAGGAGATCACGAAATGGATGCTTGGGGTGCGAGATACGAGCACGGTTATGACGACAACATTGAAACCTTTAATCACACATGGGCAGGTACTGGATGGCCGCAAATGTGGACCCTTGACTTGGGTAGTTCAACCAAGCTATCCCGAGCCAATATTGTGCAGAGACGAAACTATTTTTATTCTCATGGCAATCCAAGACAATTGGAAATTTGGGGAACAAATACCGAACCCGTTGATGGCAGTTTCGATGGATGGACGAAACTATGTGATTGTGAAGCCAGTAGACCCACTCTTCAAGGCGGGACACCGGATGAAGACCAAATACATTATGACAATGGCGATAATTACAATTTTAAATTAACCGACCCAGCTGTGAGATACGTCAGATTTGTTGTAAAACAAACATGGGGCAATACAGGATTTATACATTTTGGTGAAGTGTCATTTTGGGGACAAAAACAATAAAAAAACATGAAAGGAATAATGAATTATATCAAATATATAGCAGCACTCCTATTAATGGTGGAGACCTCATGCACAGACATCAATCAATTTCACGAAAAATATACGGAACCCGGTGAAATCATCTACACATCCAAACCCGTAGGGAAGATTGTTCCAGGGCGAAATAGAGTCCAATTAAAGACCTATTATCCATCACCAAGTAGCGCAGTAGAAACCGTTGTCGAATGGAACCAAGGAGAAAATCAATCCAAACTCCAAGTGAATCCAGTCGGTAGATTGGACTCATCAATCATTATTATTGAAAATTTAGAAGAAAAATCCTACTTTTTTGATGTGCGCAACATGGATGCCTTCGGCAATCAATCCATAGTAGTTCAAATGACCGGTACGGCCTATGGTGAAAAGTACGAAAAATCCCTTAACAACAAATTGCTGACCAACACCAGTTTGGGCGACAAAGACAGCTTGATATTAGAATGGGGATCTGCAGGCAATGGAGGGATATTATTGGAATTAAATTATGTAGACCGTGCGGATGCCAACCAAAAAATCTTATTGCCATCGAGTACCGGTAGTTATACCATTGGTGACTGGCAGCCGGGATCAAAAGCTTACTACAGAACCTATTATCTTCCTGCTCCACTAGCCTTAGACACTTTCTATAGCCTTTACGACACCTTAGACTTGCCCATTCCCATTCAATCTATACTGTTGGACAACAAAGAGGAATGGTCAATTATCGACTTTGACACCGAAGAACCCGCAGAAGGCAATGCCAGCTACCCAGACAATGGTAAAGCCCTATCAGCTATAGACAATAATTTGGAAACCTTCTGGCATACCCAATGGTCGGGAGGAAGTCCGGGCTATCCCCATCATATCACTGTCGATCTCGGGAATCAATACGACATAACCGGCATCATGTCCCATCGACGCCGTGGAGATAGTAGGGGCCAAACGGTTATCCAAATATATACCAGTGAGGATGGTGAAAATTGGACGGACAATGGAATTTACGACATTTTAAATTCCACTGATGAAGGACAAAAAGTGGAATTTGAAAATCCCTCAACAGGTAGATATATAAGATATGTAGCTATGAATGGACCCAATTTCTTTGCCCTTCTGGCTGAACTCGATGTCTATGTGGTCGCGCCATAGGAATATAAGATATACCCTGATGGATAGATTGATACATTGATAGACATATCCTGTGTTGTAAAATATCCTTCCTCGTTTCGCTTTTTTCAAAAGCATTTGGTAATTTGATGCCAACCAATATGTTTTGTAGACTATGAAGCTAACGACGAAGGATATTTCTATTCAGTACCAAGACCAAAATTCAATTAAATACCCAGATATTGAGCTCAATTCTGGGGATAAGGTCTTATTAAAAGGCCCTTCTGGATGCGGAAAGTCCTCACTACTTTACGCATTATCCAATATCATCCCCGTCCACCGAGGTCAAGTCTTGCTAGATGGAAATGATATTTCAAACCTCAGCATAAAGGATAAAGACAGTTTCAGAAGCCAGCATTTTGGCCTTATTTTTCAAGAGCCGCGTTTCCTATACGCCTTGACTGTTTATGAGAACATTGAGTTGGCGGCAACCTATCAGTCTAAAATGAGTAAAAAAGAGATTATGGACCTAGTCCAATCTTTAAATCTAACCGGTATTGCCCATAAAAAAATAGGTCATATCAGCACTGGAGAACGTCAACGAACAGCAATAGCTCGGACTCTGGTTCAGCGTCCGACCTTTATCTTAGCCGATGAACCTACTTCCGCTCTAGATGACAGGCACTGTAACGATGTGATAGAATTGTTGATTCACACATCGGCAGCCATTAATGCTGGACTCATAGTCGCCAGTCACGATCATCGATTAGATCCCTATTTCCCATCAACCATCCAATTGATATGAAGTCATTATATATCGCTTTAAAAAACAGTATTCATCGTCCGTTGGGTCCTATCCTTTCGACCCTCTTGATTGGCTTGAGCGTTGCATTGTTGGTGTTTAGCCTGCGCTTGCAAAACAAAGTAGAACATCGCTTCTCAGAAAATCTAGCCGGCATCCAAATGATCCTAAGTGCCAAGGGAAGTCCGCTCCAATCTGTGTTGTGCAATCTATTTCACATAGATAATCCAACAGGAAATATTAGCATTCAAGATGCCCAACCCTATTTGCGCCCTAACCATCCCTATATTCAAACCGCCATTCCCATCTCCCTTGGAGACAATTACCAAGGATACCGAATTGTAGGCTGTACTGAAGCTTTTTTCAACCATTATGGATTGAACCTGGCTTCTGGACAAGAGTTAACCGAAAACAACAGTGTAGTGATCGGCAGTACGGTAGCCAAGGAATTGTCGTTGAAGATTGGCGACACCTTTCACAGTGGACACGGCATACGCGACATAGGAATGGAACACGAAGATGGTGGCCCACTAAAGGTAGTAGGTATTCTACAACATAAAGGCAATATTACGGATCAACTCATATATACCTTGGCTTCTACAGTTTGGGCCCAGCACGAAGGCATTACCAAAATAGATCATGGCATTGAAGGAGACTCTTTAAACCATGCAACCCCAACCATCCGAAGCAATGAAGATTTATTGACCCATGTAGATCGGGAAATAACGGCGGTATTGTTGGTATTCAAAGGACATAATATGCAGGTATTAAATTTTGGTCGCCAGATCAATGCACGAACCACCATAATGGCGGCTGATCCAGCCATTGAAATCAATCGTCTCTATTTATGGATAGGCAGTGGAATGGATATCACCTATCTATTGGCAATGGCGATTTTTGCCATATCTATGATTAGTATTTTTATTTCACAATGGATGACGATCAAGGAAAGAATCTCAGATATGGCTATTATTCGGATCCTGGGCGGAGGACGAAGTACGGTTATCAAGATCATCCTCTTGGAATCTCTCATCATTGGAGGATTGGGCATTGGTTTGGGCTATCTGCTATCTGCCACCGCATTTATGACCATCAATCCTTGGTTAAGGGATCAATATCAGGTCCGATTACCCATATTCTATTGGAATAAAGAAGAAATCTTGCTTTGTGTAACCATATTGTGTATATGTGTGACCGCGGTACTGATTCCGGCATGGCGATTATATCGCCTGCCTTTGGCTTCGGCATTGGAAACGAAGTAAGGAACACTGTTACTAATGACTACACTCAGTCATTGGTTAACTGACAATGCCAGGTTACTGGACGAAATTTGGATAAAGATTGAGATTGAGATTGAGATTGAGATTGAATAATGTCAATTTTTATCCAAATCTTCTATTTTTTCTTTTATCGTATATTTTTTTCGATTTATACTTCACCAATTTAATGATACTGCCTTTAGAGCAATTTCACTACAATAACAACATATACACGTAATAATAAATAACAAAATCCTTTAATGCTAAATTTTTAACATAAAAAAAGAAACATTTGATACAATAAATGTGTAAGTATCTGAAAATAAATGTTGTAAAATCGAAAATGGAATGATATTTGCTTTACATCAGACAGCTATACCTAATATCGATATGAAGCCTTTGTATAAAAAAAACAAATTTCATTTTTGGACTGTATTGACATTATTGTTAATGATGAGTTTGGTGGGATCTTTTCAGGAAGAAACCACGGTTTGGTACTTGCTTTTTGGCATACTGGCTCTTAACGCCGTTTTATCAATCTTCCATCGGGGCATTAAAATGGTCTCTTGGATCATTATTACAGTTTGTGCTTTTGGCATCGTAATGTGTCTACCTGTCTTTGCGGATTGGATACTTTCAGGCATGCCCTCATTTGAAGAGGTCGATCAACACATCGTCTACAAAACTCGCTTCTTTTCCTTTCTCAATTTTAGCCTATGCAGTGTTCTGGGGTTGGGACAGGTAAAATCAACAAATTAATCGTACTCTTTCACCGACCAGTCACAAAATACACCTCAACCTTATTTTTTCCTAGCCAAAATAACAATAGTGGTAATAATACAGGCCGCTCCCAGATAATCCACTAAAATAAAGGGCACTCCCATCACCAAAACAGCCAATATAGTGGCCGATAACGGCTGCACCGTCGCCAATAGTGAGGAAATCTCAGCCCCTATCATATGAATGGCATTTAAATATAAATAAAATGCAATTAAACTGCCAAAGACCAGAATAAAACCTGTGGCCATAAAAGTACTCAGATCCCATATACCTGACACAGCCCAAGGAGGAGTCATCAAACAACTTATGGTCAGTCCTCCGATAAACATAGCCCAGCCCAAAACGATGGTCGATTCAAATTTTCGAAGCAGGGATATTGGAAAAATGGAGTTAAAGGACAAGGCCATGGCTCCTCCCAAGCCCCAAAACAAGGCTGGCTTTGAAATAGACAGTTTACTAATATCTCCGTGGGTCACCAATAGAAAAGTACCTAAAACGGCCAAAACTATAGCGATCCTTTCTCTACCGGCTGGCCATCGACGTCTTCTCAATGCATAATAACTGGCGATTAATACCGGCCCTAAGTATTGCAATACCGTAGCTGTCGCAGCATTGGATGCTTGAATGGCAGTAAAATACATAAATTGAACTCCCATCATCCCGCAGATACCAAAGGCAAAAACCTGGATGGTATCCATCCTCGTTTTAAATATATCAAAAACAGCTTTGCCATGAGTAATACTAGAATACAATATCAACATAGTGCCAGAAAACAGGAGTCGAGCGCTGACCAACCAACGAGGTTCTATTTCTCTATATTGAAACAAAAACTGAGCGCAGATGGCAGAAACTCCCCATAGGACACCGGCAACCACTGCATAGATAATGCCCTTGGTTAAAACTTGTTTTTGGTTGATTTGCATAAATTTTTCTTCTCGCCTTTACACCTATAAAGACCGATGTGCAAATGTAAATCCTTTTGCCAAATATTATCTGACCTTTACTAGAGTTTTCCCAATATCCATAAAATTTCACCCTAAATAATTCTCTTCAGCCCTTTATTCTATGTTATTCATCATCCATAAAATTCCAGAAATATAAGATATAAATAAGGAAATTGATAAAACGACTCGAGATTCACCTACTCGACCTAAGATTGTGAGAAGACCAGGTCAACTACCCAAACACAAGGATGGAAATCTCGGAGAAAAAAAAAGGTCTAATTATAAATCGATCTCCGTCGTTCGCTTTCGAGTCGACAGTGCAAACTGAGTTTTCACCTTGCCCAAATTTTCAATATTAGACAGCTTATTGAGGATAAAATCGTTGAACTGATCCATATCCTTAACCAAAATTTTCAATAAAAAATCGGAATCCCCCGTGGTGTGATAGCATTCCATGACTTCTGGAAATACGGTAATTCTATCGACAAATGCCGTCACCTCTTTGAGATTGTGTTGACTGAGAGAAATCTGGACAAATGCCACCATCTTATAGCCCAATAGGTCGGCATTGAGCAAGGCCACATATTTGTCAATAAGACCATTTTTTTCCAATCGCTTAATCCGTTCAAAGATGGGAGTGGCAGACAAGGTCAATACAGCGGCCATTTCCTTAATGGTAATCCGTGCATTCTTTTGGAGCATGTCCATAATCTGACGATCAAATTCATCCAATTTCATAGGGTAAAGATAAAAAAGAAGTTGTAATCCAACCTCAGCTATTCACAAAACAAAAGTAAAATTATCCCCCATTATTCGGGAAATTGAAAAATAATTGTATCTATATACCTAAAGAAATCCCTACCTTTGCAGTTCTAAATCAAAGTTTTAATCGATGTTTCCAGAATACGATGTGATAGTAGTGGGCGGAGGTCACGCCGGATGCGAAGCCGCAGTAGCGGCAGCCAACATGGGATCTAAAGTCTTGTTGGCAACCATGAACATGAATACCATAGCACAAATGTCATGTAATCCAGCCATGGGAGGGATTGCCAAAGGTCAGATTGTGCGTGAAATAGATGCGATGAATGGTTACTCCGGTATTGTTACCGACCATACTATGATACAGTTTCGAATGCTCAACCTATCCAAGGGGCCAGCGATGTGGAGTCCACGAGCGCAAAGTGATCGCATGGAATTTGCTGGAAAATGGCGGGAAATGTTAGAACAGAATCTAAACATTGATTTTTGGCAGGAAATGGTGACCGGAATTATCGTTAAAGACAGTAGAGCCTGTGGTATTTATACATCTCTGGGCTTGGAAATACCCAGCAAATCAGTAGTTCTAACCAACGGAACCTTCCTCAACGGCCTTATCCATATTGGCAATAAAAAATTTGGCGGAGGAAGAGCAGGTGAAAAAGCAGCGAAAGGCATTACCGAACAATTGCGGGAATTGGGTTTTGAAAGTGGCCGGATGAAAACCGGAACTCCTCCCCGTGTCGATGGCAGGTCTCTCCATTGGGATCGAATGGATGTACAACCAGGGGATGAAAATCCGGGTCGTTTTTCATATACCGACACTCCAGCATTGACGGAACAACGTCCATGCCATGTCACCTATACCTCCCCAGAAGTGCATGCAGAATTGGAAAAGGGATTTAAAGATTCGCCGATGTTCAATGGTCGAATCCAGGGCATAGGTCCGAGATACTGTCCGTCCATCGAAGACAAAATAAACCGTTTTGCAGAGCGAGATCGCCACCAACTTTTTATTGAACCCGAAGGCAGAACAACATGTGAAATCTATGTCAATGGATTTTCGTCTTCCCTTCCCGAAAACGTTCAATACAATGCATTGAAAAAAATAGTAGGATTTGAAGATGTCAAAATGTTTCGCCCTGGCTACGCCATAGAATACGACTACTTCCCTCCTCAACAATTGCAACTTTCTCTGGAGACTAAATTGATTCAGAACCTGTTTTTTGCAGGTCAAATCAATGGAACTACAGGATACGAGGAAGCCGCAGGTCAAGGATTAATGGCCGGTATCAATGCCCACCTCAAGATCAATGAAGAAGATCCATTTATCCTCAACCGTTACGATGCTTATATCGGCGTGTTGATCGACGACTTGGTCAACAAAGGCACTCAAGAACCCTATAGAATGTTTACCAGTCGAGCGGAATTTAGAATACTCCTTCGACAAGACAATGCCGATATCAGACTCTCTCAAAAAGTGGCCGACTTGGGCATGAAAAATATGGACCATCGAATTGAAATGGTCAATGAAAAATCTGAGGCTATAAAAGGAATTGAATCCTTTGCCAATCAATTTAGTGTAGAACCCGGATTAATTAATCCATACCTCGAGACTATTGGCAGTACACCATTGCGTCAAAAGATAAAATTGTCTACTTTAATATTACGTCCCAATGTCTCTTTTGAAGCCATCAAAACCTACTTGCCCCCTCTCAATGAATTTTTACAACAATTTGACGGTGAAAAAATATCTTCAGCTGAAATTGAGATGAAATACAGTGGATATATCGGTAAGGAAAAAGAACAAGCCGACAAACTGAAACGATTGGAGAAGGTAGTATTAGGTCCTACTATGGACTATGGGCGTATTACATCACTTTCTTCTGAAGCTAGAGAAAAATTAAATCAAATAAAACCGATGAACATAGGTCAAGCAAGTAGGATATCTGGGGTTTCTCCAGCTGATGTATCCGTACTTCTCGTCCATATGGGAAGGTAAAACCGCAAAGAATGGCATCATATAAAAATGTAGTTTTCTTGATTCTCTTTACTCTTTTATGTGGCTGTACATCCAACGACCAGGATTATAAAGCTTCATTACATCAACCTCGCTACATTTTTGAATCGGTTAAAAAATTGACCGACATCATGGTCCACGATATTTTCTCTCCTCCAGTAGCCTCTCGCATTTATGCCTACCCCATGATAGCGGCCTATGAAATCATGCAACAAGGAGAAACCGATTATCAATCATTGGCAGGGCAATTGAAGGAATTGACTCCTATCCCAGCGTGGGATACCACATCCAATGTAGACCTCTACGTAGCCGCCATCGATGCCTATACAAAAGTGGGCCAGAAACTGATTTTTTCGGAACATGAAATGGTGGATTATCGAGCTTCATTACACCAAGAGTGGAAAGATTTGGGATTACCCAGCTCTGTACTCAAAGCTTCTGAAGCCTATGCAGATCTAGTCGTCCATCACATTGTTGAATGGATGTCTAAAGATCAATACGCAGAGACCAGAACCGATCCCAAATTCAGTGTAACCGATGATCCGTCCCGATGGGTTCCTACCCCGCCAGCATATATGGATGGCATAGAACCTCATTGGCGAAACATTAGAACCATGGTATTGCAACGTCCAGATCAATTTCAGCCAGCTCCCCCACCGCCATTCAGCATAGAAGCCAACAGTGACTTTTATCGCGAAGCTCAAACTGTTATGCAAGATCTAAACGAAGAAAAAATAGCCATCGCCAGTTTTTGGGATTGCAATCCCTTCGTCATGCATCAGACCGGCCATGTAATGTTTGCTTCAAAAAAAATATCTCCCGGTGGTCATTGGGTTGGCATTACTGAATTGGCTTGCAAACAAGAACAGACCAATATAATAGAAAGCCTCGCAGCCTACACTATGGTCTCCATCGGTTTGTTTGACGCTTTTATCAGTTGTTGGGATGAAAAATATCGTTCCAATCTAATTCGACCTGAAACCTATATCAACAAATACATTGACGATCAATGGCAACCGGTTTTACAAACTCCTCCATTTCCCGAGCATACCAGCGGCCATAGTGTAGTTTCCAGAACATCGGCAATTATACTGACCCAAATATTTGGACCAGACTTTGCATACAATGACACCGTAGAGGAAGAATACGGCCTCCCTGCCCGCCAATATACTTCCTTTCTCCAAGCCTCTGAAGAAGCCGCCATCAGTAGGCTTTACGGAGGTATCCACTATATGCCTGCCATAGAGGAAGGCATTATCCAAGGCCAAAAAGTAGGCGAATATATATGGGAAAATATTTCACTTAAACCACAATTGAGTCATTAAACTTTCTCATCTCACTATCGTTGTTAAGATATGAACACTACAATATGAATCAGCCCAAAAAAGATATTGAAAGTCTGGACGAGGTCAAAGTCCTAGTGAACACCTTCTATGACAAAATAAGAATCGACGATGTTTTAGGCCCTATCTTCAATGAAAGAATAAAAGATCAATGGCCTGTCCATCTTGAAAAAATGTACCGCTTTTGGCAAACCGTTTTGCTGAACGAACACAGCTACCAAGGCAGTCCTTTTCGTCCACATGCCCAATTGCCTGTTGGCTCAGAACACTTCAATCACTGGCTGTCCCTTTTTGAATCTACTCTCAACGAATTATTTGAAGGCCCCAAAGCTGATGAGGCATTGTGGAGAGCAAAAAAGATGGCCGAAATGTTTCAAATAAAGATAACTTACTATCGTCAAAACAAAAGCAAGCCAATTCTTTAAAGATAAGAGATTGATTTGTACGAAATACATTTACAAACTACTAGTCTTTATCGACCGTAAATCGATAATTTAATTTAAAAAAATAAGATCTACCCCAGTCCACCAATTGCTGCGAGGACGTCGAAGAATGAGCGCTACCGCTGGTTCCAGAAACGGAAATTGATTGAATGTCGAGTAAATTTTTCACCCCTAGGGATAAAAAGAGAGAGGTATTAAATAAACTTTTACTCACAGATAGATTGACCATATTCATCCCTCCTATTCGGCCTTCTTCCACGACATTATTTTCACCTAAATAATACCGTTGTTGTTGACTCGTCCATTTTTGAAAAATATAAAAATCTGATTCAATCCCCGGAATCCGATAACTTAGATTGTTTTGCCACTCAAATACATTGGTAAATCGATTGGCGTCCGAGATATCACTATATATATTGTATAAGCGAGTCCAACTACCGGCCGACTGAAATTGAAATCGATCAGAGAAAGCAATTTCCATGGAAGAATTAAGACCATGGCTCTCAAATTCGGATATATTTTGATAGGTATATTGATTGACATCAAACTCAGCCAGTATAATTTTGTTTTCAATGATATTATTGAAAATCGAGGTAGTCCACATGGTTTTTCGATTCCACAATCTGATCTGGCCGGTAATATCGAGAGACATATTTTTAGAATGCTCTGCACCCAATTCCGCATTGCCCACGATGTAGTGATTGATATCTATAAATTCAAATAACATCTCCTTAAGGTTGGGGGCTCTAAATCCATGGGCATAACTCACCCTTGCATTCCATTGAGGATTTATCCGCCACAGTAAATTAGCAGCCGGAATCAATGGATGATCATAGGTAGAATTGTAACCGTATCGCAGATGACCTTGAACATCTAAAGAAGGGAGTAACTTGTATTTACTACTGATCCAACCCCCATAATTAATTTGCTTATTGGCCCTCGTTGAATCAGCCTTAATTCGATTGCCTTGAGCCGTCTCGTATAGATATTCCAGTCCCAATTGACCAGACCAACGATCAGAAAAATCAATGGATGCAAAGTTTCTAGATAATAAACTGTGATATGTGGTGGTGTCCAAACTCTCTGCCAGTGTCGTCTCCAAACTTTCATCGAAATCCATTCGAATGGTTTCCAAGTTTCGATTATACGAATTGTATCCATTATTAGAAGTAAAGAACAATTTTGGCCCCAAATATCCCGAAAAATAGACACTATGGTCAATTCGCTCGGTATAATAGTAATCGTCAAATGCATAGGGTTTATACACAGGTCTTCGCACTTCGCCCATATTTTTCACCTCTTCATTTAAATAGCGAAATTTATAACGAATGGATGAAGAATCCGTGATTTGATATTTTAGAGTACCATCACCTGAATATTGATATTTAGGATTCCATGGATATTTTTTAGTCCTAGTAATAATGCCACCATTGTCGATGACTTCATAGATACGAAGGCTATCACTAGAAGCTAACTGTGAATGATATCGACGTCCATTGATCTCGCCATACCATTTACCCCATTGTTTACTTATACCCAAACCATTGTCCAATACACCTACTGATTCTATGACATTGCGCGATTCAATATTAAGTCCCTTTATGGTACTTTGATCCGATATAATATTGATTACTCCCCCAGATGCATTGCTACCGTATTGTGCCGACATTGCACCTTGCACTATTTCTATTCTTTTGACTCGAGTCATCGGAATTTGGGACAGGTCGATATTGCCATCCAATCTTCCAATTACGGGAATGCCATCTTGAAGTATTAATATATTTTCACCGCCGATCCCCTGCATTTTCAAGCCATTGCCCAATACCAAATCGGTACTGACCTGCATATTCAGTTGAGTCAATAGCACTTCCGAAAGATTAGATACGCCCATTTTCTGAATGGTTTGTCCATCAATCACACTTACTTTGTGCATAGCTTGAGAATAATGGGTAGGCTGATACTGTGCCGTCACCACAAATTCGTCCATTTTTAGATTCCATGCAATGGAATCAAAATGCAAACTATCCTGACCGATTACTCTCGATATTGTACAGAGTAATACCAATACCAATGTCGCTCGACCATACATATTATTGATTTACCAAGGTTGAAACTATAGTGTCGTCGACGATGGATCTCCATTCTTCCAATTCCGGAACACCTGGTTTACGAGCTCCAAAAAAGTAGGTAATTAAATTTCCTTCTTTATCGAACAACTCTAAACTAGTCACGATACCGTCTTTGGTCGGTTTTCGAACAACCCAAGTTTCACAGATATCTGATGATTTCAAATGTAAATTGAAATCGGGATCCAAGACATTAAACCAATCGCCAAAGGTTTTTAGGTTGCGAATAGGTCCGGTATGAATCTGGACACAACCTTTGCTGTGCACAAAGCACATAATCGGTACTTGACGCTCTGCAGCTAACGCACATATTTTCTCCACAGATTGATTAGAGACCTTTTGCGTCATTCCTTCTGGAGCTATGGACAATGCCGTTAATCGATCGAGATTAAATGATTTCAACATTCCAAAAAAGCTGTGGGTATCATCTAGATTTATCCATGCTTCACGAAAACCAGCTACATCGACTTGAGAAATATCAATCTCTTCCTTTTCACTGGGCTTGGTCTGACTTTTCTGAATCTCTATCGGTTCTTGTTCATCTGCTTTGTACTGTTCCACAAGAGAATGATAAGCCGTTATATCAGATTGAACTGTTGAAAATATTTTGTGGACAGCTTCCCCTTCTTCATTAAAAAATTGAAAGGAATATAAGTCATCGCCCTTGGGACGTACCATGACGACGGCCAATCCATACTTCCATGCATTCATAAAATAACGCATATCGATATCGGGATTCACAGCTACTCCCATATTGGCCTCACCTTTGTAAAAGGTTACATTTTCATAAATTCCTTTGCGTTCATGGACTACTGAAGAATTCCGGGTCAGAGCCATGATTTTGCCCATTTGGTACATATTTTCCAAAAGTGATTTAAAATCATCTCGAAGAAGGACGACTTTGTCGCCAATATTCAAGGTTAACAATTCAGCTTCTGAAATTCCCAATTTCTCAGCCAAATCTCTGTTCCGCAATTTGGGATTTGATTTTTTTAAATCTTCTAATTGACTTTTTAAATTTTTAATTCTATTCATAATGGTAAAGTTGTGATATGAGGACATCCCAATATAGGGTGTGGTTGAACAATGGAATTAATACCCAATACCGACTGTAGAATATCGGGTTGAAACATTTGATCAGGAGATCCGCTATACACGAGTTCCCCAGACTTTAACAACAGGACTTGATCTGCAAATTGAGCAGCTAGATTGAGATCGTGAAATATGGCAAAAACCCCATAGTTTTCACGATGGCATTTTTCCTTAACCAACTGCAAGATCTTATAGGAATGATGAATATCTATAGAAGCGGTTGGCTCATCTAGAAATAAATATTTAATATGATGATCACTGTCTGACAACTGAACAAAGCATTTGGCCAAAAGCACTCGTTTTTGTTCTCCACCAGAAAGGGTATCGAACATCCTGTCTTTGTATCGCAACATGCCGACTTCATTCAAGGCTTGGAGGATTTTATTTTTCTTGTCCCCAGGAGATACTTTTTCATTTATAGCCATCATGCCCATTTCCACCAAATCGTATACCTTCATCGGAAATCCCGGAGAGAACTGCTGGGACAATACCGCTCTTCGACGAGCCAAGATCTTAATATCCATTTGATGGAGGGGCAGTTTATCCCACAATATCCTGCCATCGAATCTTTTATTCCGTCCGGACAAGGTATTGAGCAGGGTGGATTTACCCGCGCCATTAACCCCGATTACCACGGTAAATCTGCCGGGAAGGATATCAAAAGAGATATCCCTTATGATTTCATGACCGGCTATTGCTACATTTATTTTTTGGACTGTTATCATAATAACCACTGTTCTTTTTGTGACCGCATCAATAACCATAAAAAGAATGGCCCCCCTACCAAAGCCGACAATATTCCTATAGGCAGTTCTGCAGGAGCAATAATGGTACGCGCTAAATCATCGGTTAAAATCATAAATATGGCACCTGTTAGGGCTGACGATTTCATTAGAAATCGATAATCTGCTCCTTTAATTAAGCGTATAAAATGTGGAATTACCAAACCTACAAAACCGATAATTCCACTCATGGCAATACATACTCCGACTATGAGAGAGGATATGAGAATAACTCCTGTCTTGACTTTTTCCACAGCAACGCCCAGATATTCTGCTTCGTGCTCGCCCAGCATTATAGCGTTGAGAGAATGGCAGTAGGTATTTAATTTATATATTCCGATTAGGATAATAGGACCGGCAATAAAAACTTGAGTCCAAGTGGCTCCGCCAAAGCTCCCCAAACTCCAGAAAGTAATATCTCGCAATTGTTGTTCATCAGATAAATAAATAAAAATTCCGGAAATAGCACTAGTAAGGGCTGTGATAGCAATACCGGCCAATAACATCGTCATAATATGGGTTCTACCCGCTTTTTTGGATAAAAAATAGACGAGATAGATGGATACCATACTCCCCGCAAAGGCAAAAAGAGCCACCATGGATTGCTGAAAAAAAGCCGTCATTGAGGGCAGAATTACCCCCATTAAAACTATTGACATAACCGCAAACAACATGGCTCCACTGGTCACGCCTATAAGAGAGGGATCGGCAAGGGGATTTCTAAACATTCCTTGAATAGCTGCTCCAGTAATTGCCAATCCGGCCCCAGTAAGACCAGCTAATACTATCCTGGGCAGACGAATATCCATTAATATAAAGTATTGGCTCGACGCTAGGAATTCTGTGGAAGATTGTCCCATAAGTGACTTTAGGTCTACCTGAAATGCTCCCATATTGAGGGAGATTAAAACGGTAACCATTAGCAGTCCCCAGAGAGAGATAAATATTTGTCGATGGCTGAACTTCATTTTAAATAGTGGTTTCAATATAATTTTTGAGACAATTCCAATGCTGCTTTACCCACCCGAGGACCGAAGGAAGTTAAATAATGTCCGTCCATGGCAATAATCTTCTTGTTCTTAAAGGCAGCAGTCTGAGACATACCTGGGATTTGAGACAGGCCCTCGACATTGTCAAAACTGGCCAATCCCGATTCAAACATCAGGACAACATCGGGATTGGATTCCAGTAATGATTCCGCAGTTAGCGCTCTAAAACCTTGAAACTCTTCAACGGCATTTATTCCTCCAGCACATTTGATTATAGCAGCGGCAGAAGTTTCCTTACCGGCAACCATCAGATTACCTGCCCCTCTAGCATAGATAAACAATACTTTTGCTGGTTTTTCTATTTGATTTTTGAAATCATTTAGGCTGACGCTATCTTGATCTAATTGCTGTTTTAATTCTTTTATTTTTTCATGGTCAATAGCTATATGTTCTGATAATTGTTCTGCTACATTATAGGCATTGTGCAATGTAAACTGAGTTTGTACCGGCAGTATTTCCACTCCAGAATTGGCCAATTGTTCAAATACTGGATTTTGTGCCATCTGCTGAGCGTCGACCAATATCAGGTCTGGACTTAAAGACATTATTCCCTCTGCATTGATTTGACTAATATGACCCAACTGAGGCAAACTTTTCACATCATCGGGATATGTACTGGTGACATCAACTCCGACAATCTGATTTCCCAAATCCAAATCGTAGAGCAATTCTGTAACGAATCCACTAAGAGATATTATCCTCTTTTCTTGTACCGAAGTCAGCTGATTTTGTGGATCAGATGAATTTTGGCAAAAAGTTAGTAGCATTACAATGCCGGCTAGCGCTAGAATTTTAACCTTCATAATATTTTATTTATTGAATGATAAGTTTTTTCGAGAATGCGGATCCATCCATCGATAAGACTAAATGATATAACCCGGGTTGGAAATTACTGGGAAGGACATAGGGATTGTCACCTACTTGTAATGATAAGGACTGGTGGAATAATCTTTGTCCAAGCACATTGTACAAACTAACCTCAGCCTCTTTTACAGTTTTAGTACTGGATATTATCCCATTTAAATCCCGACCTTGTAATATTGGATTGGGGTAGAGTTTAAATTCGTTGATATAAGATGGTCTCTCTAGATAAGAAGCTAATACTGTTTCATAGGTTTTCTGAAAAGTAGATATCCCTGTCGACGATCCCTCAAAGTCAATAAACTGCAAGCGGTAAATACTGTCATTAGCCGTTTTAATAAAATACACTTGATCATCGGCTACTTCATACTGGAAGGTAGATAGACTAAAGGACTTCCATTCGTGACCGATGGTTTCAATATTAGACGACCACTGATCTTCGTAATCACTATATGGAACAGTTGCTGGATCAACGCCGGTTACCTTAATGGCTTCCAACTCTCCGCGCAACAATACCCCAGTTACATTGTAGTCTAAAATTCCACCTTGACCATCGTCGAGAGGAGTATTATATCTGGTAAACTTTAAATCCCAATCTTCTGGTTCCAAGTCGAGTACTTGTTGATTTTGAAGAGAATAATAAGCAAATTGTTTGTTTTCAAAATCGGATTTATCGATACTGTCTACTACGATATTTTGGCTTTCCAAATCTCCATATCTAAAGTAGTATTTACTTCCTCTCAGAAGATCAATCATACATTTACGATATTCACCATTTCTTAGTTTTACAATAAATACTCGACTTCCAATGACATCATGACTAGCTGGATTATAGCTTCCCCATCCAAAATCAAAAACATCTGCGGTATCGGTTAAACTATTGAAGGCACCTTCTGACCAGGATGAACCACCATTGTACAGTTGATCTAAGATATGACTGGTATCCAATACTGCATCAAAATCATTTACAGAAGAACTGTAGAGAGCCACTGGAGGTAGGGCATCAGTAGCTGATGAAGCAGCTTCGTTGATAGCCACGGCCAATCCTCGACTACTGACTTGGAAAGCAATATCCCATTGTTGATAATCGACACTGGTAGATTCGCCAGTTGATAAGCTGTAATAAACACTGGATCGGTAGCCATCACCTTGACTCACTTGGTCAATTTGGCCATAAGATAGTAGGGAAAAAAACATTAAAATGATAAGGGGTGTAATTATTTTCATTGTTATTCTTATTTAGACTTAGTCAAATTAAAGATAAATATAGAGCTAAAAATTTCTTCTCAAAACATATTTGAAAAAAATTGAAAAAAATATTCTAGCTATGCTTACATATCAGTAGCATTAATAGATCGGAATAATTAATAGAGTTCTTCTATTCTAGCTTATTATAAAGAAATGGATTGGAGGAAAGATCTCAATGTCTTGTGGATAGTGTCCAAGGACTGACTCATATCAATACGGAGATCGGCCGATGGTATTTCCAAGGTATCGAATTGAGATTGTAAGAGTGAAGGCGGCATAAAATGAGACCTTGCCTCCATTCGTTGACGAATAAGGTGAAAATCACAATCTAAATATATCCAAATTCTATCTTCTTCACTGATGTTGTGATTTAGTACATGGCGATAGGATTCTTTTAAGGCAGAGCAAGCGACCACAACACTGTGGTTTTGCAGTTGATCGACCACAAATTCATTAATATTTGACAACCAACCTGCCCTATCGTCATCGTTAAGTGGATGGCCGGCGCTCATTTTTGCAATATTTTCTTTAGAATGAAAGGAGTCTCCATCGTAAAAAGCGATAGACAAATCTTCAGCCACCATTTCACCGATGGTCGTTTTTCCACTACCAGACACTCCCATTACATATATTACCTTATGCTTCATTCTTATATCGCTTGAAAATTGAAGGATAAATTTGCATAAAATATATTTAAAAAATCGTGTTTATCTGACATAAAACAAAGTCAACCTAATAACATAGGGTAGTATATGATTGAAAAACGCCACCCTCATCAGAATTAAAAGAATATATCCATCCCTTCTTTTCTAATTATAATGACATACCGAATTAGAATAAAATTGAATAAATACATCATATTTAATCCCGGCTTGACCTAGATAGGCTGGGAAAAAAGAGTTCTTGCTATATGAACCATAATACCGCCAATATTTTACTTATATCAAAAAAATATATTTAAAAAATTTTCTCCTTCAACATATTTTCACTATATTGGAAATTCACCAAAAAATTAATTAAACCTTTATTTTCTCTTATAAAACAATTGACATGCAGTTGTTTAATGAAAATATCGGTTGTATTCAGCAGATTAAATATGTTTGTCATATTGTAATTCTCCTTTTTACATATCCGGTCATCGGCCAGTGGTCCATCAATCAAATCGATAGTACAGCGAATATTGATTTTGATCAAACCTTAGACGGCGTATGCAATGACACTTTTACTGGAAGTGGTTTTGCCCCCGCTCCTTCACCTGGGAATTTAGATTCAGACGCATGGAAGATATTGGGTTTCACCGCTGGCGATTTAAATTTCGGAGAGACGGCTACGGAAAATGATTTTGCCAGAGGAATTTCTGAAGGTGGAAAAACTACTGGTGGTATTTATGCATTTATCCATTCTCCAAACAATCACAGTTTCGGTTTCCAGCCCACTGGAGGGGATTTCACCCCGGGCCAAATCATTCTTCGAGCCATTAACAACACGGGAATGGAAGTCAATGGATTAAATATCAATTACCAAATTTGGACCTATAATAATGAGAATCGATCCAGTCACATCAAATTTTCATGGTCATTGGATGACGTAATATATCACGACATTCCCAGTTTAGACTATATCAGTCCGGAGGCAGAATCCGACTCTGCTGTTTGGAATATGACTTATCGCCAAGGAGACATTGACACCATATTGCCATCGGCATCGTCCATTTACCTACGATGGACGACAAATGACGAAGGAGGTTCTGGCAGCAGAGACGAATTGGCTATAGATGAGATAAATTTAAGGATGTTGTCATCTGGCCTCCCCATATATATACAGGCCTTTAAGGCCAAATGGCAAGACAAAGCCATAAAAGTGGTTTGGCAGCTGTTAAATATTGATGAATTATTTGCGCAATACCATTTACAACACAGTAACAACGGTTATCAATGGGAAGATATTTTTGTGACTGAGGCTATGAAAGATGGGTCTGGCTTACATGATTTCACGTATTATTACAGTCCTAAATCTTCTGATGAACATTTCTTTCGATTAAAAATTCATTCCGTCAATAGTCCTACAATATATAGTCGAACAGAAAACTTAAAACCAGAATCTCAATCTTCAAAAATCACCATATATCCCAACCCAAGTGATGGTCACATAAAAATTGATTGGGGGCCATTTTCTCAAAACACCAATATATATCTAGTTTCTAATCTCGGTCAGATCGTCTTAAGAGATATAGGCTATAGAGATAAAACATTGGATTTGAGTTTTTTACCTTCTGGCATTTATTTTTTGGTCATAGAAGATAGGGGGGAATTAGAATGCAAAAAGATTGAGTTGGTCAGATAAGGATTATCCTATGATCAGGAAATGTTTGTTGATCATAAGACACTGAATACTAGGAACGATTGAGGATATATACTCACTACATACATAGAGAAGATATAGAAGTTGGAACGAATCAATGGACAAAACAATAGATCACAGCAAATCAGGATGGAGAACTC
This sequence comes from Membranihabitans marinus, assembly GCF_021729155.1. Taxonomy (GTDB): domain Bacteria; phylum Bacteroidota; class Bacteroidia; order Chitinophagales; family Saprospiraceae; genus Membranihabitans; species Membranihabitans marinus. The sequence goes on from NZ_JAJQYA010000021.1 coordinate 73,459, forward strand.
AACCATTGGATCTCAGCCTATTGGGATGAAGAAGAAAGGTATAATACCAAATGCATTTAGAATGTTAGCGAGTACGAGTAATCAAAACTATTGATCATAAATTTAAGACGGATGATGTAGAAACTAAATCTTGAGAAGTCAACTTCGTAGAGAATACAAATGCGTAGAGAATACTACCCCTAAATATTTGCTAAAGATTAGCTGAATGAGGAAGATGAGGGGAAATGAGGGGAGGTAAAATATGTAGGAAGGGGGGAGGAATGGGTCGTTGGATGACCAATGGCGCATGAGGCGCTTAGCCATCAGAACACAATTCAAGTATAGCTGATTTAAAATTTAAAAAAATGAAAGCAATATCAAAAAGCCTAACTTTGTCTGATTTTCAGAAAAAATTCCCCGACGATGAAAGTTGTTTGAAATACTTATCAAACAAAAAGTGGAAAAATGGATATCAGTGCCATCGATGTAAGCACGAAAAATATTGTAATACTGTAAAGAATTACCATCGTCGATGTACTAAGTGTGGATATATTGAATCACCAACTGCCAACACTTTATTCCACAAAGTGAAATTTAGTTTACTAAAAGCCTTTACCATTGTCTACTTTGTATCGACCAATAAACGAGGGATTTCATCTACGGAACTCAGTCGAAAACTGGGTTTAAGACAAAAAACTTGTTGGCTTTTTAAACAAAAGACCATGCAAGCTATGGGGAGTAGAAAGATTTATTCCATAACCACCGATGTAGAAATTTTGCCATTGGAACTGGGAATCAACCATGTTATAGAAAATGGAGAAAAGGTGGTAAAGAAAAAACTAGCTGTTCTTGCTCATGAAAAAAAAGGCAGTGGTAGAGGCAACACATATGGTCACAGAATAAAAAACCTGAGTTCCAAAGAATTGAGCGTAATTTTTCTAAATCATATTGACAAAACAGCAACTATAAAAACGACGGGATGGTCTGGCTTTGCCCCATTACAAAATGTATATGGAAAAATGAAACCTTTCAAACCCAATAAAGGGAAACGTCCCCTAGTGATGTCTTATCGTATCGGTTGTGGGCTATTGCAGTGGCTCAGGGGAATTCACGGACATGCCGAACATTTGCAGTATTATATAGACGAATACTTCTTTAGGCTTAATAGATGTGATATGGAAGATGGCATTTTCCTCCACCTTATAGAACGGATGATAAAACATGAAGCGAGAACTTACAAAGACATTGTGACCTATAAGCCTAAAGCGCCTTTAGTCTGAAAAACCGAGTAATTTTTTCAATGACAAAAATTCTCGCCGATTTCCAACAGCATCAACCGAATCTCCAATATCGCTTCCTCAACTAAAAATGAAATCAATACCGAAATTTCATTCGACATCAATTGCTTCTCATCACAAAAACTATTGAATTGAATTACCTATCCTTAACCTCATGATAAACAAATTGATCTAATTATATCGAAAACCACAACCTCATCACAACAAAATCAAATCCCGTAATCGCCACCCAATCAATCCGCTAAATTCTGATCATGACTAAAAATCAAAACACAAAATCTCTATACCCAACCTCCTTTACTCGCCATCGGTTAAAATTTGAAGCTTAGCAAATTTTAACATTATTCGCCGTTGTGGACTATCGATTTCCTTGAAAAATATCGTAGCGACCTTGCTCTTATTCTTTCCGTCAATATTCAATACCTTACCCTTACCAAATTTTAAATGTAAAACATACATGCCCACTTCAATATCATCGGGATTGCATGGCTTGAAATCAGCAGGCGCTGTTCTGGTCACCATCTTTGGCGCCGACCTCGACTTCCCTATACCTGTGACCGTAGCCCTAGAACTGGCAACAGTAGTCTGTGGAACTCCGTGCAATACATTGGGATTCTCAAGGTGTTGTGCCGACAACTCTTCAAGAAATCGACTGGATCGATTGTATACCAATTTGCCAAATCGATACCTTGAAGTGGCAAATGCCAAAGTCAAATACTTGCGTGCCCTCGTAATCGCAACGTAAAACAACCTCCTCTCCTCATCCACATCCTGTTCATTCTCCATGGACATAAACGATGGAAATAAATTCTCCTCCATCCCCACTACAAATACCGCGTCAAACTCCAATCCCTTGGCCGCATGAACAGACATTAATGTCACCTGCTCAAATTCCGAATTCTCATTGTCCTGATCCGTCAATAACGCTATGTTCTGAACATAACTAGCCAAACTTCTATCCACTTCCTCTTCATCATCGGATTCTACAACTTCGTCAGCCTCTACAAAATCCTTGATCCCATTGAGCAATGCTTCAATATTTTCCAATCGACCCAAACTCTCCACCGTATTCTCATCCTTCAATGACTTAATGATGCCACTGGCATTGGCTACATAATCAGCAGTAGCATAAGCCGCATCAGGTTGATTTTTGGCAATACCGGACTCAATAATAGATATGAAATTATTGATCTGTGTTCTAGCTCTCGCACTGAGTGGAGCCTGCTTTGCCGCTTCAAAAAGCGAAATATTATTGGCCGCAGCATAAGACAAAATTCCGGCTAAGGTCGTATCCCCTATCCCTCGCTTGGGATAATTGACTACCCGTTTAAAAGCTTCTTCATCATTGGGATTAATAACCAATCTGAAATAAGCCATCATGTCCTTTATCTCCTTGCGCTGATAGAATGATTGCCCCCCGTAAATCCTGTATGGGATATTGTACCGTCGAAGATGTTCTTCAAAAACCCTTGACTGTGAATTCGTCCGATACAATATAGCGATCTCATTGTTGGGCACATGGTGCCTATTCTTATATTCCAGTATCAAATCGGCCACTCGCTTACCTTCCTCTCCATCTGACACCGCTTTGAGTACCTTGATCTTTTCTCCCTCCTGCTGATCCGTCCAAATCTCCTTCTTTATCTGCCGCTTATTATACCCAATAACCTCATTGGCTGCCGCAACTATATGTAAGGTACTTCGATAATTTTGCTCTAACTTAAAGACCTTGACATTTGAAAAATCTTTTTCAAAGTCTAAAATATTATCGATGGTCGCCCCCCTAAATCCATATATACTCTGGGCATCATCCCCAACAATACATATATTCTCTGGACTGTTGGCATACTTGGTCAATTTGCGAATAATGGCATATTGCAAGAAATTGGTGTCCTGAAACTCATCTACCATAAGATATTTAAATCGCGCGCGATACTTATCTAAGACTTCTGGCTTTTTCTGAAACAACTCGTACAGTCGAAACAATAAATCATCAAAATCCATTGCTCCTGCCGCCTTACATCGATCTACATACTTCTTATAAATCTCGTGAAAATGAGGACGATTCGCTATTTGATCCGCCTGCATATTATTCTTGTCCATTACATAGGCCTTCGGCGTCATTAAATTGCTTTTGGCCGCCGAAATCTTGGACAATACCTGATTAGGAGGATAGGCATCCTTATTCAAACTCATTTCCTTGATTAAGGTCCGCAACAGACTCTTTGAATCATCGGAATCGTAAATTGTAAAATTACTGGGGTAACCAATATGATTGGCCTCTATCCGCAATATTCTGGCAAACAAGGAGTGAAAAGTACCGGCCCACAAAGAATTAATAGAACCGTTGGTTACCTTTTCTATCCTCTCCTTCATCTCCTTGGCCGCCTTATTGGTAAAAGTAAGCGCAAGAATCTCATGAGGCTTTACCCCCTGAGTCAACATATAAGCTATCCGAAAAGTAAGTACTCTTGTCTTACCTGATCCCGGACCTGCCACAACCATAACAGGCCCCTGAAATTGGGTAACTGCTTGTTTTTGAATCGGATTCAACCCATTTATAAAATCTGCCATAATATTTTTTCAATTTCACCGTCACCCTTACAGTGACTCCCCATCAAATTTACCTCTTTTAATATTCTCTTACTTTACCAGCGATTGAAAATAAACTTTGTATTGTGGATTATCCACAGTGGAAATAATTTTAGCCGCGTAATTCCTTAGAACTCCTGATCCGATCTCTAAAGTCTCTCCCGATGACAATACATCTCCTATTCCTTTAATGGCCCCATATTTAGTATAAAGATCACTGGATGATGATATATTTTCAATTAATGTATCCCATTTTGACTCCACACTATCGTACTCTATACCAGACATCAAACGCATATAACCACCATAAAAATCTAATGCCGTTTCTCCTGTGATTTTATGAGCATTATTCTCAAAGAAAGGCAAATTGGCTGCATCTCTCGAATGGCTCAATATATTACCTGCACTGGCCACCAATGTAGGCGACTCCTCTATATTTATAGTGTGTAAAACTTCAATCGCCTTTTCTTCATCGGACTCGTACAATGCCTTAAGCGCAGCATCAACCACTCGATATGGAAGAGATGATGACTGTACCATAGCCATTAATTTAACATCCGACATCGGAGTGCCAATGGTAGACAATACGCCAATAGCCTTAGCTTTCACAAAACTATTTTTATCGCTCATTGCCATCTCCATCACCTTTTCTTTATGAGAAACTGGGCTCATCGGTGAAACAATATCGAGGGCCATTAATTTAAGATCTTTAGAAGGATGACTTAATAATCGATCTACATCGATAGCCATGGGATCAGCATTTCTAGCATTCAACAATACATCGGCTACATGATCGGTATGGTTGATCAAAAAACTGGCTTGCAGTCCAGAATAATTTTGATTGGTCACCACCAATTGAACGTGATCCGGATCAAAATTGACTACGGCTGGCTCACTATCGATATCGGTAATAGTAAAAGTCTGATTGCGTTGATTCAACCAAAACTCAAATCTCTGTTTACTGCCATCTTGGGCATAGACATCAAATACGGCGGGAATTTCAAAAATGGCTACCGAAATATTCGGATCCTGAGTCTGACTTACATTTACCTCCAAGGATTGATTCGAACTATCATAATTATACTCAATATCCAATTCTGGATGACCGGCACCTAAATACCACTGGTTAAAGAACCAATTTAAATCCTGTCCACTTACTTTCTCAAATGCCAAACGCAAATCGTGTACTTCTACAGAAGAATAAGCATGCTGAGTAAGATAGGTATTCAAGCCGGCAAAGAAAGCTTCATCACCCAAATGATGACGCAACATATGCAATACCATTCCCCCTTTGTTGTAGGTATGCGCATCGAACATGTCTTCGTCTACGGCATATTGAAAATCAATTAAGGGATGAATTTCGGTAGATGTTGAATAAATATATCCAAATTTCTCTTCAAACAATTGAGCTTGACCTTCGTATTTTCCATACTTATGTGCCCGCCATAAATGTTCACTGTAATTGGCAAAACCTTCATTGAGGGTTAAGTTAGACCAACTCTCTGTAGTTACTAAATCACCAAACCAATGATGAAAAAGTTCGTGGGCTACAATTCTATCGTTGTTGTTGTCGATTAAATCTCTGCTCCGACGTTGTACAAACTCTCCAAAGATAACAGCAGTGGTGTTTTCCATGGCTCCAGATACATAATCTCGAACTACAATTTGATCGTATTTCTGCCACGGAAATGAAATACCTAGCAAATCAGAAAAATACGATAACATCTCAGGGGTATTATCAAAAATGGCTTTGGCATCTTTTTCAAATTCTGGCTCTACCCAATATCCGAGTGGAATACCATTCCAACTATCCTCAACTACTGCAAACTCTCCTACAGCCAACATAAATAAATAGGGTGCATGGGGTTGATCCATTTTCCAATGGTCGGTTCTCTTACCGTTGCCCTCGTCCTTGGAACTGAGCAATAAACCATTAGACAGCGTCTTGAATTTGTCCTGTACCGTAATATAGATATCAGCCGTTGTTCTCTCATTGGGCTTGTCTACTGTGGGAAACCACTTTGAATTGTGTTCTGTTTCTCCTTGAGTCCATATTTGCTGAGGTTTATTTTCAGAGCCATCAGCGTTGATAAAAAACAAACCCTTGTCTGAAGTAATGGCAGCACTTCCACCAGTTTCTCCTGGAAAGGCTGTATAATCAATGGTCAGCTTAACCTTATTTTGACGAGTTAAAACCGCGTCCAATATCACGGTTAACAATTGACCATCGTAGGTATAGTCCATCCCTATCTCGCCATTATTCACTTTGATATCGTGAATTTCAAAACCTTTGGCATCCAAAACAATGGTATTGGTTGCATAAAATAGGGGTTTAAGGGTAATTTCAGCCTGGCCCAACACCGCTTCGCGTTCCCAATCAAAGGCTACCTTTAAAGTAGTATGTAGTATATCGATTGTTCTTTCAAAAGTGGCTCGATACACCTCTAATTCATTGGGGACTTCTTCCGTTTGAACGACAGGCATCTCCTCCTTCAAAGTGTCCAATTTAGGTGCTGTAACCACCATTGTATCCAATTGTCGCTGTTCAATGCTGGGAATATTTTCATCTCCAGATTTGACGATTTTCTTACTCCCCGAACACGCGACCAATTGAAATAAGACAATACAAAATACTACATACTTCATATAAATAATTTTTAAACTGCTACATTAAAATCTCTCAAAGCACTATTCAAACTCACCTTTTTATCCGTGCTTTCTTTTCTCTTACCGATGATCAAAGCACAAGAAACCTGATACTTACCAGCGGGAAAATCTTTCTCATAGGTTCCAGGTATTACCACACTTCTGGCGGGAACAACTCCTCTGTAGGTAACAGGTTCCGAACCCGTAACATCGATGATATGAGTAGACTGAGTAAGTACGACATTGGCACCCAATACCGCCTCTGTTTCTACCTTTACTCCTTCGACAACGATACATCTTGATCCGATAAAACAGTTGTCTTCAATAATTGTTGGAGCCGCTTGAGGTGGTTCCAAAACACCGCCTATACCTACACCACCACTGAGGTGTACATTTTTACCTATTTGAGCGCATGAACCTACTGTGGCCCATGTATCTACCATTGATCCAGCACCTACATAGGCACCTATATTGACGTATGAAGGCATCATAATGGTCCCGGGCTCGAGGAAGGATCCATATCTCGCTATAGCATGAGGGACGACTCTAACGCCTTTCTCTGCATAATTTTTCTTCAATGGAATTTTATCGTGAAACTCGAATGGCCCGACCTCAATGGTCTCCATTTTACGAGTAGGAAAATACAAGACTACGGCTTTCTTTACCCAATCATTGACCTGCCAAGTTCCGTCGGCAAGTGGTTCTGCAACTCTAAGAGCACCCTGATCCAATAATTCTACCACCGCCTCTATAGCCTCCAATGTTTCAGCAGACTCTAAAGTGGATCGGTCTTCCCAAGATTTTTCAATAATCTGTTGTAACCTTTGAATATTCATTCGTTAATTTTTATATGATATAAACTAATTTTAGCGCAAATATCTGTCCAGCAACGCCCAATAATAACCCTCCAAAAAGCTCTAGCCAACTGTGACTCTTTAAATAAAACCTCGAAATTACCACTAAAAAACCGATTATTAAAGTCGCTACTAAAACAAAAGCCAAGGGCAAATAATAAAAATGCCCACCTTGATGCCATGTGATACTTCCATATTCAAAAGCGAGATTAGCAATAGCTAAATTGACGATGAGGCTGGCTATCCCAGCACTATGCATACTGACTTTAAAGAAATTGTTGATAAAAAAACACAAAAACAAGGTAATCAAACTACCTAAAATAAAAATTTCAAAAATCAGGGCGACACCGTAATTCTGAATATTTAAATAATACCATATATAAAATATAGCGGTAACAATATAAGGACCTATTCGATCCATCCTCTGTGTCAAATGAATAGAGGAAACCAGATTTAATCGAGCCATCATAAATACGGCAATCAATGGCATCATCACACAAATAAAGAGAGTCTGTACCAAAAAAACAACATCTTCAAAAGGACTGCTATATCCAAACTGATAGGGATTGGCCATTAAATATATCACCAATATATACAGTGGTAAAAATATGGGATGAAATACAACCGACATTGCCTTGGCAACGATCTCACTTACTTTTGCTATCATAGAAATATTTATTCAAAGGTAATAATTCCTCGATTAAGTCTTGGTAATCACGATTTCTACCCGTCGATTTTTGGCCTTATTAAATTCATTGGAATTGTCTGAAATCGGTCTAGCTCTTCCATATCCTATAGTTCTCATCCTGTCACTCGACACGCCTTGGCTTTCCAAAAATCTTTTAACAGCATAGGCGCGTTTCTCTGACAACTCGCGCAGAGCTTCTTCATCACCAAAATTATCGGTATGACCTTCTATTAAAATGCTAATATTTTTGTACTTTTTCATAACATCGACCAACCGTTGAATTTCTGGATAGGAAACAGACAATATACGATCCTTTCCCCTATTGAAATATATTGGGTCTAAAGTAATTCTACTGTCGACTTTTACCGGATCTACTCGGACAATAATCTCAGGTATGGTCTTCGCATTTTGCAACAAAGTGGCCAAATTTTGAGTAATTGGTTTTGAAATATATTGATCCAATTGGGCTTGAAAAGTAACCAAACTCGCATCGTTAATATCCAATATAACACCATCTGCGCCAACATCAACATTCAAATTTAGTCCGCCTTCCTGAGGTCTCATCTGTACGATTGAAGCCAAGGGCTGTTGGGTTTGTGAATCGACTACTTTCAATTTAATCTTATTAATACGGGGCTTAGCTTGGACTTGTTCTTTAGGTTGGGCCACAGGTTTGGATTCCACATTGACCGAACGATTCGCCAGGACCAAATCATCCTTTTGGCTCACTACACTTTCATCTATCTCCGTTGAATTATTAGACAAAGCCTTTTCCTCTTTAACTATTTCGTCTTGTATTTCTGCCTTAAAATCATAAGAAAATATATCCCAACTACCATCGCGATCAGAACTAAAATACAATTTTTTACCCACCACAAAAGGGTGGCCTTCATGAGAAGGGGAATTAATCGGTTCATTTAATCTTTGAGGTTCACTCCAATGCAGATAGCTTTTGTCCAATCGCCGCGATACATATATATCACTTTGATGCATTCCTGGACTTCTAGTGGACGAAAAAAACAAAAATTTTCCATCTTCACTTAAGGCTGGACTAAACTCTCGATAAGGACTATTGACTAGACCGGGCAGTAATTCCGGTTGGCTATAAATATTGGTATTTACCCTGGTAGACAAATACAGATCCGTGTCGTTCTGCCCCTCCTTGGCCAAAGCGATGATCATAATTTCACCATTTCGAGACAAACAAATATTGGCTTGTCCCACCAGCATATCATCAAATCCATAAATAAATAGGGGCTGGGGAAAATCGTATTCATTTTCACTTGCCTTTTCAGCAAAAGAAAAGCCCTTATACATACTGCCATTCTCATAGAATTGATTGAGCAGGACCAAAGTAGTCTGATCCGGCATTATGGCGCAGACAGAATTGGGTAGGGCATTGTTGAGAGGATGATCGGGGTGATGGAGCTTAGCAAACTTTCCATCGACCTTTTTCGCTATAAAAATATCTTGATTAAAAGGAGATAGATACAACTCACTGTGCTTCTTATCGCCCAGAGATAAGTAAACTTCCTGTATTTTTTCGAGATAATCCGCAAAACCCAATATTTTGGACAAATCCTCTCCATTGTAATACAATGTTCTGTTGAACCTGGCATCCTTCATCCTAGTGAAATACATTGTATTGCCATCCCAAGTAAGGATAGGAGCTATTTCATCGGTATTAGGTCCATTAACAAAACCTGGAAGCTTTTGAAGCTTTGACGAGAGATCTTGACCCAAAACGAGTTTTCCAAAAAACAACAAAATGATGACAGACCAAACACAGCTTCTATTCATTACACAGACATTAGAGAGTGCAAATATACTGGCATCCCTCTTTAAAAAAAGCATTCCCGAGGTTTTAACTTCGCAATTCTTTTCTTAAAATCTTCCCAACATTACTTTTCGGCAATTCTTTCCTAAATTCTACATACTTAGGTCTCTTATATCCAGTTAAATATTTTTTACAAAACTCCTTCAACTCCTTTTCCGTTAGACTATTATCCTTCTTAACCACGAAGACTTTGACCACTTCAGACGAATGTTCATCCGGTACACCAATGGCAGCTACCTCCAAAACCTTTGGATTCATAGCGATCACATCTTCTATTTCATTGGGATATACATTGAATCCCGAGACTAAAATCATATCTTTTTTGCGATCCACTATTTTAAAGAAACCATCGGATTCAATCAATCCCATGTCTCCCGTCTTCAGCCAACCGTCCTGAAGTACTTTAGCCGTCTCATCAGGTCTTTTATAATAGCCCTTCATTACCTGAGCTCCCTTGACCTGGACTTCTCCCACCTGATCAAAACCCAAAACATTGCCTTCATCATCGACAATACGCATATCGGTAGAAGGGATGGGAATACCTATAGTTCCCAGTCGAGCTGAATCGTTAAATGGATTCACACAGACTACAGGACTGGCCTCTGTCAAACCATAACCTTCGCTCAATACACAACCGGTGACTTCCTTCCACTTCAGAGCTACTGCTTTTTGCACGGCCATACCTCCACCAACGGTAATTTTCAAACTGGAAAAATCACAGTTTCTAAAATCCTCATTATTGGTCAGTGAATTAAACAAGGTATTTAAACCGGGGAATACCGATATTTTTTCATTCTTGAACACCTTTACCAGGGAATTAATATCTCTGGCATTGGTAACCAAGACGTTTTTCATACCCAAGGCGGATAGGGCGATAAAATTTACCGTAAAGGCAAATATATGGTATAGAGGTAGTGGACAGATGGCAATCTCCTTGCCGTCTTCCAAAAATGGACTCATGATTTCTTTTACCTGCAAACCGTTGACCACCAAGTTTCGATTGGTCAACATAGCTCCCTTAGACACTCCTGTCGTACCACCGGTATACTGTAATACCACTACATCATCGGGATGGGATTTTACGGGCTGCATAGTAAATTTCTTACCCGCATCCAAAGCTTCACTAAAGGTAACTGAATTCGTTAATTGATATTTGGGAACCATTTTTTTAACCTTGCGCACCACAAAGTTTACCATATGACCTTTGAGACCTAGCAACTCTCCAATACTCGTCCTGATAACCACTCTAATATCGGTTTCAGCCGCTATCTTCTCATATTCTGCTGCAAAATTTTCTAGGATAATTAAGGCTTTTGCATCTGAATCTACAAACTGATGCTTCATCTCATGTGAAGTATATAGTGGATTGGTATTGACTAAAACCATTCCCGCCTTTATTACCCCATAGGCTGCGATGGGAAATTGTAAGATATTAGGCATGACCAAGGCCACTTTATCCCCAGCGACCAAGCCTCGAGACTGTAGATAGGCTGCAATATAAGTAGCTGTAACCTCTATCTCGTGATAGCTCATGTCTTTCCCCATACAGGAATAAGCTGTCAGTTTACTGTATTTTTTAAAACTATCGCTTAAAAATTGATTTAAACTATCGTAAGCCGATATATCTATATTCGCCGCCACTCCAGTCGGATAATTTTCTAACCAAGGTTTATTTCCCATAATCCATCATTTTATTTATAATTTCAAGACGTAAAAGATACGATGATTTTTAGTATTTAACAAAATACAATATAATTCTAAATTTTCATCATCCAGAATATTCGTGGTATTTAACCCGAAATTCACAGATGAATATAACAAACTATTTGTATTATACTATAAAACACCTTTAGTTTATGAGAAAAATAAAGAGAAAACTTCATCCTATTTTCGACCAAAATCAGCTGGTATTTCTCCCCAGTTGACCGTATCCCACTTCAATATTGGGTTGCGCACTTCATGCTCTTTCAACCACTTTTCCGCTCGATCCACCAATTCAAATAGGGCTGCATTTTTATTATTACGCTCCAAAGTAGTTTTGATCTTCTTATTCCGAACCCAAGCTTGTGCCGTCTTCGAGTCCGAATATATGGGTATTTGATAGGCTTTTTTCTTGTCCAACATAGCCAATGCATGGACTAAAGCCAGAAATTCTCCCAAATTATTGGTACCCTGCTCAAATGGCCCCTGATGAAAGATCAACTGCTTATTATGGGTCCAAACTCCTTGATATTCAACCCTGCCGGGGTTGCCCGAACTTGCCGCATCCACACTGATACTATTCATAATAATACCTTGAGACGACGAGGGCTTGGCGCTGACTTTCTTTTGTTCTGCTTTAAAAGAAGATTTCCACCCCTCTCTAAAAGCCAAAGTAGCTGACTCAGCATCGGGATAAGACTTGTATTTGGCATTGGGATATCCTTTAATATTTTCTTGACATTTACTCCATGAATCGTATATGCCTGGATTCAATCCCTCCCAAACCACGTAATATTTAGACTTTTTACTCATTATTATATTTTATTTCTAGGTCCAAGACCAGTTTTTTTTGTATTTTATACGAAATGCATTTTACAATGACTGAATGCGTCATACCTCGACAACAAATCGAAAGATTACCGTTAATTATAGATGATTTTCGTTTAAATCACCTTCGAGCCGCCCCATCCACAACAACTTTCCCGTTATGGAAAATCAAGTCCAGCAACTCATTGCCCTAACTCAAATAAAGGGAATCGGATCTGTAAAAGCAAAAGCAATAATTCAAACATATGGTTCCGTGCATGATTTTTTTTCACTCTGTAGATCACAATCCTCAGATATCCCAGTAACACTGAAACAACTTTGCAACTATAAAAATATTGAATTCGGCTTAAGATGGGCAGAAAAACAGATGATTTATGCACAAAAAAACAATTGCGAGATTGTTACCTACTTCGACAGCAAATATCCATATCGACTTAAACACTTTGATGACAGCCCCCTTGTATTGTATACCAAGGGACAAATGAACCTCAACGCCGATAGAATGATAGGCATTGTCGGTACTAGGAAAATGACGACTTACGGCAAATTTAATATAGAAAAATTCGTTCAAGACTTAAAGGGACTGAACATTGTCATCATCAGTGGATTGGCCTATGGTGTCGATACTATGGCCCATAGGTCTGCGTTGGAGAATGGAATCTCAACCATAGCCGTGATGGGAACTGGACTCGACCTCATCTATCCCAATATCAATCGATCGATTGCCCAAAAGATGCAGAAGAATGGGGGACTAATAACTGAACTCGGCATCGACACCCTTCCTGAATCATATCATTTCCCCGCTCGCAACAGGATAATTGCCGCCTTGTCCGATGCCCTACTGATTGTGGAATCTAAGACCAGGGGCGGTGCCATGATCACAGCCAATCTGGGCTTTGGTTACCACAAGGACATTTTTGCCTTTCCCGGACGATCCAATGATATCTATTCTAGCGGGCCCAATAAATTGATCAAAGAGCACAAAGCTCAATTAATCATGGGAGCTCAGGATTTGTTAAAAGCTATGTCCTGGGACAAAATCCAAAGAAATTCCTTGGTTCAAACCAGCCTATTTCACGAGTTTACAACATTGGAAAAAATCATTTTAGAATCTTATACCAAAAACCAAGCCTTCCACATCGAAGAAATACTAGCCGATTTGCCCTATTCCAATGGGGAAATCGCCACTGCCTTGCTCCAACTCGAACTCAAGGGCATTGTCAAGACCCTGCCAGGCAGTAGATATCTTATTGTTTAAGACAAATTACATTTTATAATGACGGAAAAGATTTAGCTCGTTCACCACCGTGTCGTAGATGGGTGAGCTTATTAATCATTAAATGGATTTCGTATAAAACATATATGATATGATAAAACTATAGTGGCGAATAATACGATTTACGTTTTATGATGACGGAAAAGATTTTTGAATGACTGAATGTAGTTGCCCTTTAGGGCAACCAAAGGTCGTAAATCGACCTTTGATGAAGATGACC
>NZ_JAJQYA010000022.1 GCF_021729155.1 Membranihabitans marinus
ACCTAATCTTACTTCCCAAAAGAGGGAAGTAGAATAATATTATTTTTAAACAAAGACACAGTTAAATGAACTATCCCTTAAGAGTCTCCCTTTTGAATTTTCAGTAAATTCTAAAATATTATTTAACCCAAATCCCCTATTTCTGGGATTTGATTTGACAGAAAAACCTTTTTCTAATGATTTTAATATAGCTTCCCAATCTTCCATTTGTGCTAAATCCTTTTGGTCTGTATTTTTTACAGATGTTGGAATTCCGATTCCATAATCACATACAGAAAAAGATAGCTTTTTGGTCTTTGGGTAATATTGGGTTAAGATATATCCAGTAACTGGAGATTGTGAATGGTCAAAGATATTGTTGAATACTTCATCCATATTAGAAGCAAGTGGTATCAAATCCTTATTCGCAGTAAACTTCTCGAAATAAAGTCTAGCATATTTAGAGTAGGAGTAAATCATATCAATTGAAATTTTCCAAAGACAAAGTGTTGTGTGATTCTTTGAAAAGGTAAATTTATCTCTGTTGAAACCTGGCTTCCAATATTCTTTAAATTTAATATTAAAAAGGTGATCATTGAAATTTGGTGTGCCGCCAACAAATAAAATTTTACTGTTATTGATGTAATAACTTTCAATTAAACACGCTAACATTACGAATTCATCTGTATCCATAAAATGGACAACATTAAAATCGACTAGTAATTCATCAAAACCAACAGTCTTTTGTAAGCTTCTATTTATAAATTGGAACCAGTCTTTTTTTTTCTGTGATGAAGGGACTTTTAATACACGGCTGTTCACTTAAGATCTTTTATTGATATAAATTGCAATATCGTCACATAAGTTCATCGCAATGCAAAAGATTTAGTCTCGTTGGTTATTTAAAATAAATAGAAAGTATGAAGTTTAAATGTAGAATTAATTGGTGTAAAAAAAGCACAAATTTCGAAAATAGAGAATAATCTAACTGACGCTCGATTTGAAACTATTCTAAAAGTCTTTAGAGCATTAAATGCCAAAATCAACTTCAGTGTAGAATTGCTGGACCACAAAATGGACTTGACGAAGGAATAGCATCCATTCCATATTGTGGATAGAAAGCAATTCTATCCATTAATTAATGACTAGGAGGACTTATATTCCTTATGCTATTTAGTGTTGAACTCGTTCATCGTCCGTGCAGGACCAATGGTAAAATAGCTTTTGATGGCCTCACTGGCATTTTGAATAAATAAAGGGAGACCTGCTTCTTCATCTGCTGACCATTCCCCTAAAACGAAATCAATTTGCTGGCCGGAATAAAAATTTTGACCGATACCCATACGCAATCGCGGATATTCTTGGGTTTGGAGTACTTCTTGAATATTTCTCAATCCATTGTGGCCCCCGTGGCTTCCTTTTTTGCGAATACGGATAACTTCGAAATCGATGTGAATGTCATCGACTACGACCAATACTCGGTCCAATGACTTGATTTTAAGTTTTTGCATCCAATAATTCACGGCTTTTCCACTGAGATTCATATAAGTGTTGGGTTTAAGCATATATATGGTTCGACCCTTGTGCTTGCCCGTGGCCATGTGACCGTGTGTTACCGATTCAAAAGGGACGGCTAAATCTTGGGCTAAATGATCTAAAACTTTAAAACCTATATTATGTCTGGTATTGCTGTATTTAATTCCAGGATTACCTAGGCCAACTGCTAAATATTTCATTGCTCTTAATAATTAATAAAGTGGAGAAAATCCTCTAACCTTCTGTTGATTTTCCTCCTTCAGTGTTATTTTTTTAGAATTAATCGGTCAAAATTAAAAGTATTCTTTACGATTATGTCGATTCTCTTGGGATATTTTAAAATTGTCAATATTTTTGTAACATCTTATTTACACTATTCATCCAATACTTGTTCAGATCTTAGAGAATGGTATAGATTTTGAGTTAGTATTTTGCTACAAATAATTTTTTAAAACAACCAATATGTTCTATAAAAGTATCTTTCAAGGAAAGATAGAATTTGACAACCCTAGAAGTTATTCGAAAGCCCTTAAAATGTTTCGACACCGTGTGGAAAATTACCACAAGTCGACAGAGGTGATTTTCGATGAAGAGCTATTGTTTCACGAGGATCGGTTGACCATTGAATTGCCGCGAACCGTACTCAATACCACGGAAAAAGCCTGGAAAACCACGGTGAGCCTATTGTCTTACACGGCGCAGTTTGGAATATCCGGGAGTTTGGGCGTGTGGATGATTGATGAAGGCAAGTTGATGCATTTTGCTTGGATAGAACCGGAAAGTGATAAGGCTGTGGTCAAAAATTATCTAATGGGCAAAGAAATGTCCAAGGTAGAGGGCAAAGAAGACGAAGCCATTGACTTGTTGACAAAGGCTATCGAGTTGTATGACAAACATTCACAGGCCTACGAACGAAGAGGATTTATGAATTATATCCTCGAGAAATATCACGATGCCGAAAGAGATTTCTCCAAGGCCATTAAATGGGATGAGGGCAATGCCGCTGCTTATTTGGGTAGAGGAAGAATTAAAATGAGACGGAAAGACTATGTGGAAGCCTTGGAAGATCTCAAGATGACCATAGCCAAGTCATTGGCCTTGCAGGACATCCATTGGCATGCCCGTAGACTTAAAGCCGATTGTTTGATCCATTTAAAAGATTTTAAAGGAGCGGAATTTGAACTTCGGTTTTTTATAAAGAAAGACTTTAAGAAGACCAGTAGAAATAGTCGACACAAAAAAGTGTCTATGCTCAAACATGCCATTGTGATGAAGGAACTCGGCGAAACAGACAAAGCTCTGGTAACGCTTAAGGATGCCTTGAAAATAGAGGACGAAAATCAGAAATATGTCGAAGATGCCGATATCTATTTGGAAATGTCCATCTGTAAGAAAGAATTGGGCAAAAATGGCCACCTCGCCGATTTGAAAAGAGCGGCAAAAATGGGAAATAAACGCGCTATTGGCATTTTGGAAAATAGATAATCAAGGTTTGCGTTTATGGATTGAATGAAATACGCACTATATATTATATTGTTTTGCTGTTTGTCTTTGGAAGGCTGTGCTCAAAATAAAAGGGCATCGGCTAAGTCCAAACACAAAAATATTGAGTCCTGTGTAGAATGGTATCGTTCTGGTGATTTTCAGAAAGCTTATGCTTGTTTGAATGATTTAGACGATACCTCGCTGTATTACTACAATATCAAGGGCAATACAGAATTGCAATTGGAGGATTACGCTGCGGCAGAAAAATCTTTCCGCAGGGTATTGGCATTAGATAGCCTTCAAAAAAATATTTTTGTGAATTTCAGTTTGGGCCAGGTCTTATGGTATCAAAATAAATTTTTGGAAGCATATGAGGTACTGACGACTATTCACGAAGCCAATCTCAATCTTCAACCCACAGTGAGTCGCCAATTGGATTACTTCCTTCGATCGGCATCATTGGCCGATTCCCTATACAACTCACCTCGAATATTTGATCCTCAATCCTTGTCTAATACAATCAATACCGAAGACGATGAGTTAAGTATTTCATTTACCCATGATGGTGAAGAAATGATGATTACCCGCCGCAATAATCAAGAAGATATATTTTGGTCTAAACATAAAGATGGGGATTGGGCATTGCCGGTATCTATGGTGATAATCAATACCGCCGACAATGAAGGTGGAGTCAGTATATCTGGGGATGGACAAACCCTAGTATTTACGGCCTGCAATCACAGTGAGGGCAAGGGCGGTTGTGATATCTTTATGTCCTTAAAATCCGATGGACATTGGCAAGAACCTTTCCCCATGACAGGAATCAATTCGAGGTTTTGGGATTCTCAACCATGTATTTCCAACGATGGCTCTGTATTGATATTCAGTAGTGATCGACCAGGAGGTCAAGGGGGAAGAGATTTGTGGTTGACGGTGTTGAATAGCCAAGGTCAATGGATCAATCCGATAAATTTGGGCCCGACTGTCAACTCCGTGGGCAATGAGGAAAATCCTTTTCTACATCTCGACGAACACAGTTTATATTTTACTTCTGATTATCATCCCGGTTTTGGAGGTAAAGATGTGTTTCGCAGTCAGCGATTACAGGGCAATCAATGGACGAGGCCACAAAATCTTGGCTATCCGATCAATAGCTTCAAAGACGAACAGGGTATATTTGTAAATGCCAAGGGAGATGAAGGCTATTTTTCCTCAAATATTGAAGGGGATTTTAATTTATATCGTTTTTCTATGGATGCTTCCATTCGTCCCTCCACCATTTTGTTGATCGATCTCGTGGTTATGGATAGAGCGGATCACTCTGTGTTGTCCAATACCGAGATTGAAGTATATGATATTGAAAATAACAAGGTGCTGAATAAGACTTTTACCGATCAGAGTGGACAGTTTCGCTACCTCGTATCTAGTGATCGACCTTATGGTGTCAATGTAAGAAGACCGGGTTATGTGATGACATCGGCTCAAGTAGATCACCTCGATAATAACCGAAGAGATACCCTGTATTTAGATAAGTTAGAAAAATTAAATCGTCCTATTGTTCTAGAAAACATTTTCTTTGCAACGGGAAAAGCTGAATTAAAAGAGGCTTCGGTATTTGAATTGGATAAATTGGCCCAGTTTTTAGAGGAAAATCCCGATATGGAGATTCAAATCCTAGGTCATACTGACAATATCGGACAACCTGATGATAATAAGGTATTGTCTCAAGATAGGGCCAATGCCGTAGTGAATTATTTAGTAGGCAAAGGCATAGAGCACAACAGGTTAATGGCTATCGGAAAGGGAGAGGAGCAGCCCATAGCCGATAACAACAGTCCAGAAGGTAGAGCAAAAAATAGACGTACAGAATTTTTAATAAAGTAAATATGGCAAGAAGAAGAGAGCCGCGAATGATAGAGGTCAACATCGTGGATATAGGGAACAAAGGTGCGGCAATAGGTAAAACCGATGCCGGAGAAGTGGTACTTGTACAAGACGCTGTACCTGGTGATCGAGTAATGGCCAATCTTTTGCGAAAGAAAAAGGGATTGTGGAACGGCTATGTTCATGAAATTATTAGTGAGAGCCCTGACCGCGTTGTCCCAGAATGTCAGCATTTTGAAGAATGTGGTGGATGTAAATGGCAGCATTTGAGTTATGCCAAGCAAATAGCCCTTAAAGAAAAAGGTGTCTACGATGCAATGCAGCGACTGGGAGATTTGACTATCGGTGAAAAAAGACCTATTCTTGGTTGTGAGGAGATTTACTATTATAGAAATAAATTGGAGTATTCATTTTCCAACAAGCGTTGGATTACCGATGCCGAAAAAGATATCGATAAGGAAAGTATAGAATGGCGGGGATTGGGTTTTCACCGACCCGGAAAATTTGATAGAGTATTGCATTTATCTCATTGCCATCTTCAGCCTTCTCCTTCCAATGAAATAAGAAATTATATTCACGACCGGGCTTTGGAGTTGGATCTCACGTATTATGATGCGGTAAAAAAGATCGGTTTTTTGAGAAATATGATTGTCCGCACTACTGAGAGTGGTGACCTTATGGTGGTATTGATAGTTTCACAAAATGATGAAACTGTTATTGAAACCCTGTTGAGTGGACTTAAAGCGGAGTTTCCCATCATAACGAGTTTGATGTATGTCATCAACAATAAAGCCAATGATACTATATACGATCTTCCCGTTCATGTATATTCTGGTAGTTCGACCATTGTAGAGACACTGCGAGATAAAAAATACTATGTCGGTCCTAAATCCTTTTTTCAGACCAATACTAAGCAGGCTACTCGACTCTATGATATCGTCGTTGAATTTGCTGAATTTAAGGAGGATGAAGTTGTCTATGACCTTTATTCTGGATTGGGGAGTATCGCATTGTATGCCGCCGACAGGGTGGGTAAAATGATCGGAGTTGAGGAAGTGGAAGAGGCCGTAGAATTAGCTCATCGGAATATAGAACTAAACCATGCCGACAATTGTTACTTTTACTGCGGTGATGTAAGAAAGGTTCTCAATACCGAATTTGTGGCTAAAAATGGAGCACCGGATACCATCATTGTAGATCCACCAAGAGCTGGACTACACGCTGATGTCGTTCATTTTATAGGTCAATTGTCGCCCAATAAAATAGTGTATGTGAGTTGTAATCCCGCAACACAAGCCCGCGATATGGCCTTGTGGAAAGACGATTATGACTGTGTCAAAATGCAGCCGGTGGATATGTTCCCCCATACCAGTCACGTGGAAAATGTGGCACTTTTAATTAAAAAGACCTAGTTTTGTGGTCTGAATGGATATAATGTTGTAAGTACTATAGTTTTGTTTATGAAAGAATTAGTTAAAAATTTTCAGGATCATTTTCCTCGCTTTAAAGACATGTTGCTAGAAGCCCAAAACATTATTTTAAACAGTGAGGTATCGGATTTTCCGGTTTTTGTTTTTTCGAAAACTGAGCCCGAAATAGGAATTGGTTTATACAGTTCAAAAGACTTTGATCGAGATTGGAATGTTCATGCATCCTCATTGGAAGAGCTAGTCGCTAAAAATGTAATCGTAGATTCCAAAATAGAAGAGTTTAAGGATGTGTACAAAGATCCGAGTTCATTCTTTTGTATTTTATTGCTAGACCAAGCCAACGCTCAGTTTGCATTTCCTCCGATAAATGATATTCCTTTTTCGGATAATTAACGCCCAAATCGTTTAGTTAGAAAAAGTAGTTTTTTGTAAAGCCGCGGCAAGGACTTCGCTAAACTGGTTGGGATGACTGGTATAACAGGGGATGTCGAGTTTGAGTAAATGTTGGGCCAGTGCTTTGTTGTAACTCGTACTGCCTTTTTCGTCCATCGACAAGATGCAGTGGATGGTTACATGATCGGCTCTTAATTCGCTTACCGTATCGTACACCGCACGATCGCTGTAATTGTCAAACAAGTCAGTTATTAAAAATACATAACTGTCCGCCGGTGTTTGAATTTTAGATTTTACATATTTCAAGGCTTTGTTAATATTAGTGCCTCCACCCAGTTCAATGTGGAAAAGGAGGTCGACTACATCGTCGAGTTGGTCGGACAAATCTGCAATGTCGGTGTCAAAAAGGATAAGTGTGGTCTTGATGGTGTGAATTTGAGCCAGAATAGATGCGATAATGGCTGAATAAATGACGCTGTCGCTCATACTGGCACTGGAGTCTACCACAATGAAAATCTCCGGAAACCCACTGGACTTCATAGCGTGACCATAGTATTTTTTAATCAAGATGGTATTTAGTGACTCCTGATAGTTCTTTAAATTTCTTTTAATGGTTTTGTTCCAGTCTACATATCTTTTTGGAGGGTGAAAACTCAACTCTCCTTTTGAAAAATGTTGAAATAATGCATTTTGAATTTCCCATTGGATGGTTTTTTCAACTTCTTCAGCATACCGTCTAATCATTAGTTTGACATCGTCGAGGCGATCTTCCGGTATTTGCGATTTTAGGTTGAGAATGGTCTTGATGAGTTCAATGTCTGGTATGAGTTGTTCAAAAGTTTCTTGTTCAAACAACAATTGATTAATACGCAAGCGTTCTATGGCTTCTTTTTGAAGAAAAAAAGTTTTTTCTGGGGGAAAATATTCTCGAATGTCTCTTAACCATTCATTGAGTTTAACCCTAGATCTACGCAATGCATCGTTTTTGGTATCGTCGTATACCAAGGATAGGGCGCGATCTATTTTTTCACCATCTTCGTCTAGGGATTCACTGCCTTCGGGATCAGCTCCAGGTCCTAGTATAAGGCGCCATTTTTGATCAATGGACAGGTTCTCTTTCAATTTAATCCTTATTTGCGCATATGAAATAACAGGGATTTCAGCCACAACAAAACAAAGGCTCCAACAGTAGCTGTGATTAGCGGTCCCCAGCGACTATCTATGGTCACACCGAGTTTTTCGAAGATCCACCCACCTACAAAGGCACCCAACATGCCGAGAATTATATTCACGATCAATCCAGATCCTTTTCCTTTCCAAAGTAAGCTGGCTAGCCAGCCTGCAATACCACCTACGATGAGTCCGATAATTAAGTCCATAGAACAGGGTTTGTGTTACTTAATGAGGTTTTATGGCCGTGTAGTGATGTTTGCACAATAAAAGGTTATATCATTTGTTTGGCCTTCTGGTAAAATTGAGTGATACGCATTTTGTCTTGATCGTTTTGACCATTTTTTGCTTGAATCATTTGATAAACCTTCTCCAAAAAATCTTCATCTTTTGAACCGATGGCCAAATTTAAGCCGATTACATAGTTTTGAAGAGTTGTGTTTTCTGTATAATCGTTGATAAAAATTTGCTTAGAATAATCCCTCATATTGGGTGATTCGACAAAGGCTCTAAAAGTCTCAAACGACAAAATAGAAACATTGGGACCGTCTTTTTTAATGTGTTCGTTTAGAGTCTTGAGATAACTGGTTTCATCCTTTAAAGTCCCGTAATATTGCAATTCTAGTTTTCTGCAAAAGGCAGGATTTAAACCAAATTCTAAAACGTTGTCTATAGTTTGGTTAAAGATTTTAACCTCTTCATACATGGCAGCTGTTTCAATAGAGGCAGAGGCCGCATTATATATTTTTTCGACCACGGCTTCATATCCGTATGCTTGGTCTAAAAAGTCTTTTTTATCCTTGATTATTCCATATAGATAAGAATCTAAAGATTCCAATCCAGAATAAGCGATTTTGGTTTTGAGGGATTCGTCTATGGATTTTTGTTCTCTCAAGTATTCATTGGTGAATTTTTCCGTGGGTTTTTCAGCTTTTATCATTTCTTCTATGTAGCTGAGTACGAAACCGGGATCTCGCTCTCCGGCATCGTATTTTTCCTTGTATTCTTTGTATTGGTTGACTTTTCGCAAAGCCAATTCTGCATTCTGTATTAATTTGTCCGGGGTTTGGTATCCCACGACCTTGTGCAATACTTTTCCTGAGCTATTGACAAATAGTAATGTAGGGTAAGCAGTTACACCAAATTCCCCTCTCAACTTAGGGCCTTCGCCCTTTTCCATATCAATTTTGGCATTAATAAAATTCTTATTGAA
The DNA here is from genome assembly GCF_021729155.1 of Membranihabitans marinus. Classification (GTDB taxonomy): domain Bacteria; phylum Bacteroidota; class Bacteroidia; order Chitinophagales; family Saprospiraceae; genus Membranihabitans; species Membranihabitans marinus. The sequence goes on from NZ_JAJQYA010000022.1 coordinate 9,091, forward strand.
AACATCGCCCACTTCAGACGTGGAAAATACTTGTCGATCCATCATTTTGCACGGCCCGCACCATTCTGCATAGGCATCAACGAAAATGATTTTATTGTCTTTTTCGGCTAGCGCAAGAAGATCCGCCCATTTGTCGTGGTTGAATTCGATTTGACCAGTGGCTATTTGAACGCTCAAGAAACTGATAGATAAAATTAATAGTCGTCGAAAATTCATAGAATACCCTGTTTTGATTTATTGTATAACTTCTTAAAAGTACGGTTGTTGTCTAATTATACCTAAAATTTAACGTTATTTAAATGATAGATAGGCCAATAAGTTTAAAAATGACTGTTTTTGCGGTATTGGCTCGGTGATTGATTCTTGGTTTTCTTAAATTGTCGATTGAAGTTGGCCAAATTGTTGAATCCACATTTGTAGGCAATTTCTGAAATATTTTGATCGGTTTCCGACATCAACATACAGGCATGACCAATGCGTACGGAATTGACATACTCTACAAAAGTCATTCTAAATTGGGTTTTAAAATAGTTGCAGAAGGTAGTTACACTCATATTGGTCAATTCTGCAATGTCGGCCAATTTTATCGGTTGATCAAAATTTTGCATAATGTATCCTGTGATTTTTTTAAACCGATCCGAAGTTGCATGGTTTGAGTTTTTTACAAATGTTGGGCTGGCTAAGAGTTCATATTCGGGTTGTTGAGTGAGCAAATCGAATATTTTAAAAAGAGAAGAAATCCGTTGCAAACCACTCATTTTCGGCATCGCTTTTATAATTTCATTGGCCACCTCCTTGGTCTTTCCTCTGAGGACCATGCCCCGCTCTGAAAGTTGTAGGATTTTGTTGAAACTTTCCATTTCTGGAATTTTCAATATTTCATCGCCGAGGAAGTCTGAAGTGAAGTGAATGACTATGGCGTTGGCTTCCTCCTCTGCCTCTCCTTTGAGGTATTCTTCATCATTGATCCATACATGAGGAAGAAGAGATCCTAAAAACACCAAATCATCGGGCTCGAAATATCCGATGTGGTCGCCCACCATTCTGCGCCCAGTGCTTTGGGTAACTAGGACAAATTCAAAATGAGGATGGTAATGCCAAGGAACGGGAAAGTATTGACCAGTTTCTTGAAAAACAATAAAAGAAGTATTGTGATCTTGGGGTAAATGGAGTTCAACGGCTTTCATAATTTTCTAATATTTTCAGCCCTCTGGTCTGGTTTTAAGTTTATTTATTTCGATAGAATTCAACTCCAATTTACTGTTTTTTTCTCTATTCTCGTAAGTGAGGCTAGAGCTACATTGTATTTTCTAAAGATATATTGGGTTTATTTTAACATGTGTTCGAACACATAGTTTAAAAAGTACCATATTGACTGGCAATATTAGTTTTTCTTTATTATAAAAAATCTATTGTAGATAACAAACTAGATTTTTTTACCCCTTTTTATCGCACTTTGGCTATGGATGGTTTTTGGTCCATATCATCGATGACGAATCATCTTGTTCTTGCCTTTTAATTTTTTCTTGTTTATAGGACTTTTTGCCATTGAAAATGAAAGAGTATGGTTCTCCAAGGTCAATTAGATGAGTATTTTTAGCATTTAAATTTAAGTAGAGTTTGACTAAGAAAAGGGAGATGAAATATAAAGTGGCATTTAGTTTTTTTTGTAATATCTAATGATAGCATGGATGGATATTAAATTTAATGAGGCAACCAACTTTTTTGGTCTCTATAAAGTGACAGGTATTCAATTTGTCGGTTATAGACTGGATTCCTTTTTTATAGACCGAGTTCAATAAGGTAGCTGTCATGGATTTGTGAAGAGATTAAATAGTTTTTCTATTTTGTGAGCAGAAACACCACATTATAGTGACAGAGGATTGTATTTTACTTGAGTGGAATATCCTCTGGCTAAGGCAAGACTATTTTTTGAATTATTAAAAACACGATAGTTGGCAGTTAAAAATGCATGTATAGGAGTAGATTTAGGTGGAACATCCATCAAGTATGCAGCCGTGGATGAATCTGGAGCTGTTCTTTGGCAAGGGAAAAAAGCGACGGAAGCCCAGATGGCCACCCCTCATATTCTTCAGAATATCGTAACTGCCATCGAAGAGGCTAGGGCAGGTGTTAGAGATACAGGTTGTGAGATATTGGGTGTAGGTATGGGTTCTCCAGGGGTAATCGATATCCATAGTGGGCAAGTCCTCGGGGAGGCCAATAATCTCAATGGTTGGAATGGTCTGATGTTGGCAGATGCCATTACCGAAGCGGTAGGTTTACCCGTATTCATAGACAATGATGCCAATCTAATGGGCTTGGGAGAGTTTTCATTTGGTCAGAATATCCGAGAGCGTCAGGTCTTGTTTGTCACCATTGGCACTGGTATTGGTGGGGCTATCTTTATGAATGGCGAGTTGTATCGCGGTCATCGATTTGCCGGTGGTGAATTGGGTGGTTTGGTCATGGAGTATGAAGGCAAAGTGGGTTATTGGGAAGATTTTGCAAGTACTTCAGCATTGGTTGCCAGATATCAAGAAAAAGATGGTCATTCGGAAGAATCTATGGATGGATATACCATATTTCAACGGTATATAAAAGGTGAGGCATTGGCTAGTGAGGTATTGTTGGAACAGAGTCGACTCATTGGAATGGGCTTGGCCAGTTTGGTTAATATCTTTAATCCACAAAGAATAATTGTCGGTGGTGGTATTTCAGAAGCGGGTCCTATCTATCTTCAGTTGATAGAGAAAGCGATGTTACAATATAGTATGCCCACTGCTGTGAAAGATTGTATTCTATCTGCGGCTGAGTTTGGCAATCAAGCTGGGTTTTTGGGTGCGGCAGAATATGCTCGAAAAAGATTAAACTCTTAATATCTTTTCCATTTTTCGACCTTTTGCGAGTTCGTCCACCAACTTGTCGAGGTATCTTACTTTTCGAGTTAAAGGATTTTCAATTTCCTCAATTCGATAACCACAGATGACACCTTTTATGAGGGTTGCATTGGGATTGAGTTGGGCTTGTTGGAAAAACGTTTCAAAAGTTGCATTTTTTGCAATGAGTTCTTGCTGCTTGACCACATCAAAACCTGTCAACCATTCAATGACACGATGCAATTCTTCTTGGCTTCTTCCTTTTTTCTCAATTTTGGTAACATAGTGAGGGTATACCGATGCAAAGGTCAAGCTGGCCATTCGTTCATTGTGTTTGCTAGTTACTTCCATAATGATACATTTTAATTGTCCTAATAAATTGAACGCTATAAACTCACATTTGATTTTGTATTATTCTTAGATTTCTATATTATTCCAAATGAATATATTATTGCCGGTTATTATTCGATTTGCTTATGTAGAGAGGTGGCCGACATCATAAAACGCAATTGGTATAAATATAGTAATTATAATGGGAGGAGAATTGATAAATCATATATTTTAATTATTTGTTTACTTCCATTCATGAGAGTATTTAGTTTTCTTGAATTTTGAAAACTCTTCCTATTTTTTATATGCAGTCACTAGCTTGTCTGAATAGTACATTATATTGATAGTTTGTCTATGATGGAGATCTTTATTTTTGGCTATTCCATGTTGCTTAATCCGAAATCGTTGGAATTGAATGTGAGTCTACAATAGTTTAAGGTTTTTCTTTTATTTGAAATATATTTTTGTAAAAATAAAATAAAGACCAATATTTGCCATTAATTTTGTCCTGTATTAAAATCGAATATGTCTGGTCGAGATCATAACATCAATTCACAACGAGAGCGATACAATCGTATGTTCGATGAGCATTATGAGATGATGTATCGATATGGAATGAGGTTATTACAGGATAAGGTAAGTGTGGAAGATGGGATACAAAATGTTTTTATGCGTTTATGGCTTAAAAAAGACCAGTTGTCCATTCAATCGGAGTCGGCTTACCTCTTGATTTCATTGCGCCGTGAATTGTTGTTGAATAAGAAAAATACCATCGATATGACACCTATCGATGAAGGTTTTAATATCACATTTAATCAAAACGATATGCTGGAGCAAGAGATGGTCGGATTGCAACGAAATAGAATCACCCTGCTTTTAAACCAATTAAGCCAACGTCAAAAAGAGATTATTTACCTCCACTTTTATGAGGATCGATCTTATCAAGAAATTGCCTCTATCCTAGAGGTGAAATATCAGTCCGTCTTAAATAACCTTCAAAGGGCCTTTTCTAAATTGAGAGAGAAGGAAAAATTTAATCAATAATAATTATTTTTTTTAGGAATTATTTTTGGTTCTTCAATCTCCTTACATAGTATGATTGTTTAATATTTGGCATATTGGTCTTTATTTGGAATTATTGTCTAAACATGACAATATTGATGTTTGTATAATATGGTTTTTTTTAAATTTTATTTGTGTTGGTGAGTATATATAAGAGTATATTCTCTCTATGTAGTTAAATGTTTAGATAAAACAATATAGTCATAAAAGATAAACATGATCGATAAGCAGATAATAGATCAATTAATCAATGATGATCAATTTAGAAAATGGGTGAAGAATGGGGAATACGATTTGTATTGGTCTCAATGGGATCAGTCTCATCCGGAGTACCATGAAGAATTTTTATTGGCTCAAGATATGATTTCTGGTATACCATTTGACCGCAGGCCATTGCCAATTGATGAGGTAAATCGGGCAAAAAATAGATTTTGGAATGAGGTTGAACAAGTAGAAAAACAAAGAACACCTATATCTATAATGACATGGAAGAGAGCCTTGTCAGCAGCGGCAGCTATTGCTTTGTTGATCTTGGGTTATATGATGTTGGTCAGTCCATCCGAAGTTGTGGAAAAAGTCGCTGTTGTTGAGAATGAGATGATTCAGAATATTGCATTGCCCGATAGTACCATGGTGGTGTTAAATGCCTATGCCGATATAACCTATCATCATGACAGAGAAGAAAATCTTCGGTCGGTTTATTTGGAAGGAGAGGCCTTTTTTAATGTTAAAAAATTGAAGGAGAATAATGTGTATCAAAAATTCCAAGTGGAGACCAAAGATATGAAGATTAGTGTATTGGGTACATCATTTAATGTAATGGCCACCGATGATGGTACTACTGTAGTATTGGAAGAAGGATCAATAGAGTTATTGGTAGAAGGATATGACAGACCTATGCTGATGAACCCCGGAGACAAGGTATATTATTCTAAATCTAAAGGACTGTTTAAGGAAGAATTGGTACTAGCCCCCGATTATTCATCTTGGAAGGAAGGTGTATTGACACTTACTGGGAAAAATTTGGGTGAAGTTGTAGCTTGGCTAGAACAGCGATACAACATCGATATTGAGATAGATACCTCCAGAGCAGATATTCGATTAAGTGGGTCAGTGAATACGGCCTCAACTTCGGAAACCATAACTACAGTATCTATTGCGGCTGGTTTAGAGGCTATACAACTCGATGACAAAAGCTGGAAAATGGAATAAATTTTTACTAATATAAATTAATAATAATGGGATTTTTTAAACGAATGTATATTCTCACATTAGTGGGAATACTGGCAGGACTATGCCCTGGTCATTCACAAGAAGGATTGACTTTGGTATCCTATCCTCATATGAATTTTCAAGAACGGACTGGAAAACAAGAATTAAAACGAGTCTTATATGATTTAGAAAAAAGATATAATGTCAATTTTGCATACCAAGCAGGATTATTAGATGAGAAGTATATTACTCCTCTAGATTTAAAAGAATTGACTTTGGAGGATTTGTTGTCCAATTATCTAAAGAAGAATCAACTCGATTTTAAAAAGATGAGTGAGAAAAACTTTGTAATTTATAGAATGAAGAATAAAGGAGTTCATCTAAGATCTGTTCAAATGTTGCCCTTAAGATTTAATAAGTTTTTAAGTTATAAAAGGTCTGATCGGCAACCACCCATCGATGGTCTGGTGGTAGATAAAAGGTCGGTGCCTTTGATAGGAGCGACTGTTCAAGTAAAGGAGCAGCCTGGTTTAGGAGCCATTACTGATTTTGAAGGTCGATTTTCATTTGGAAATGTCAGGGCCAGTGAGACATTGATAATCTCTTATATTGGGTATAAGACTATAGAGGTTCCGATTAATGGAAGGTCAAATTTGACAATTACCTTGGAGCAAAATTCAGAATTGTTAGATGAGGTTGTCATTGTGGGCTATGGTGTTCAGAGGAAAGGTTCTACAACTGGTGCTATGAGTTCAGTAAAAGCTGAGGAAATAACAAAAACCCCAATAACAAATATAGCACAAGGAATTCAGTCAAGAGTATCTGGTGTTCAGATTACTCAAAATAGTTCAGCACCTGGAGGAAATATAAGTGTTCGTGTGAGGGGAACTAATTCCATAAATGGTTCTTCTGAGCCGCTCTATGTAATCGATGGCATACAAATCTCTAATGGAGGAGGGGTAACGGATGTTAGTCCTCTATCCACTATAAATCCGAATGATATTGAATCGGTTGAAATCTTGAAAGATGCATCTGCTACAGCAATTTATGGGGCTCGTGGTGCAAATGGTGTGGTTTTGATTTCTACTAAAAGAGGAAAGAATGCACCAACCAAAATTCAGTTTGATAGTTATGTAGGAATGCAAAAAATAACAAAAAAATTAGATGTTTTAAATGCAAAAGAATTTGCAAAATTAGAAAATGAGATTTATCCTTCAACACCATATCCTGATATTGATAATTTAGGTCAGGGTTCAAATTGGCAGAATTTAATATATCGAAAAGCTCCTATTCAAAATTATCAATTATCTGTTACTGGCGGGAATGAAAAAACCCAATTTTCAGTTTCTGGAAATTATTTTGATCAATCTGGAATTATTATAAAATCAAATTTTAAGAGATTTTCTCTAAGATCTACCTTGGATCATAATGTAAATGATAGAATTAGGATAGGTAGTACAATTTTAGGTAGTTATTCAGCTAACAATGGTATTCCTACCGGAGTGACTGGTGTAAATAATCATTTGTCAGATAGGAGTATAGTCGGTGCAGCATTGGGTGCTCCACCGACATTAAAACCATATCGGGATGATGGTGCGATTTTTCCTTTCGTTGATCAAGGTGGTGGACGATACGCAGAAGTTGTAAACCCCTTAGGATTAGCAGAAGTATATGATAAAAATCAAATTAATAGGATATTGACGAATCAATATTTTGAAATTGAAATATTGGAAAATGTTAGATATCGAGCTACGGCAAATTTTGATATAAACTATTCGTTAAAAGATTTTTATTCTCCTATCTATATAATTCCTGAAAGTATGGTAAATGCCAGCTCTGGCACTGCGAGTAAGACCAATGTCAGCAAAAGATCCTTATTGCATGAAAGCATTTTGACATATATAAAAGATTTTAATGAACATGGATTAAAGTTTACAGGTGTTTATTCTATTCAGAGAGATTTATATTCAAGCAATAGCATATCTGCCTCTGGATTCCCCAATGATCAAACAACCAACGAAGCATTAGGTTTGGGTATAAATAGGACTGTAAGTAGTTATAGAAGTAAAGGTGATTTAGTTTCAGTAATGGGACGATTAAATTACTCCTTTAAAAGTCGGTATATTTTTGACCTGACGGCAAGATATGATGGAGCATCAAAATTTGGTATAAATAATAAATATGGTTTTTTCCCTGCTGTGGCTTTTGGCTGGAGATTAATTGATGAAACTTTTATGTCAAATCAAAATGTATTTAGCGATTTAAAAATAAGGACAAGTTATGGTTTAACTGGAAATGCTGCCGCAATAGGACCTTATCAATCACTATCTCTTTCTAGCCAGGGTTATCCCTACATTTTTAATCATCAATATACCTCGGGAATAAGTCCGTCTGGCATTGCGAATACAGATTTAAGATGGGAAAAATCCCAGCAATTAAATTTGGGTGTTGACATGTCTTTTATAAATAATAGGTTAAATGTAGTGATGGATATTTATGATAAAAAAACTGATGATCTGTTATTTGGAAGGGATTTACCGATGTCCTCTGGGTATAATTCATATACAGGGAATTTTGCAAGTATTAGAAATAGGGGATTTGAATTTGCCGTGGATGCAATTTTAATAGATAAGGAACTAAAATGGGATCTGGCTGGTAATATTTCCATTAATAAAAACGAGTTGTTATCCCTTGAAGGTAAAGAGAATGAGTTTATACTTTCAGAATTTAGTATTCTAAAAGTTGGATTACCTGTTGGTACTTTTAGGACATATGTTTTTGACGGAATTTACCAAACTGGTGAAAATATTCTGCCAGGTCAGACCAGTAGAGTTGGAGGAACAAAATTAAAGGATGTAAATGGTGATGGAATGTTGACATCTGAAGATCAACTGATATCAGGGGACGCAAATCCTAAAATTATATATGGAGTGTCTTCTAACCTTTCTTTTATGGGTTTTGATTTAAGTGTATTTCTTTCAGGTGTACATGGGAATAGTATTTATAATTTAAGTAGGTATACTTTTGAAAATCCTCTGGGGTCTAGGAATACCTTAGGAGGATTGGTTGATAGATGGTCATTGGATAATCCCAGCAATGAATTTCAGAATGGTAGTCAAGGAGGAAGATTACAGATTTCAGATCGGTTCATAGAGGATGGTTCATACCTAAGGTTGAAAAATGTTAGTATGGGGTATAGATTAACTTCGCTAAAGTCCATAGCTTCATTAAGGATATACATTAGTGCTAATAATGCCTTGACCTTTACTTCTTATTCAGGATATGATCCAGAGGTCAATTCATATGGTGGGTCTAATGTCTTGCTAGGAGTTGATAATCTTGTTTATCCTAATTCAAAGTCATTACTTTTCGGATTGCAAATCGGTTTTTAATATTTAAATAATTAACAATGAAATATATTATAAAAATAGCACTAATTTATCTTTGTGTATTTTATTCCTGTAGTTTGGAGGAAGAACCATATTCTTCCTTATTTACAGAGGATTTTTATAAAACAGAAAGTGATTCAGAAGCTGGTTTAACTGCAGCTTATGGAGCACTTCAAAATTTGTACAATACTGCAGGAACAGGAGCTTCGGATTTTAGTGCAGATCAAACTTATGCCAGACCAGTAGTGGGCAGAGATGTGTATGCATTATTTAATTATGATCAAAATTATACAACGCAAAGAAGTTTTAGTAGAGAGTTTGAATCTGCTCAATATATTTGGAGATCATGTTATCTTGGTATTGAAAAGGCAAATTGGGTTATTAAGAAAGTACCAAGTGCTTCTATGAATGAAGTTAGAAAGACTGAAATTATTGGAGAGGCTTATTTCTTAAGGGCATTTTACCATTGGTTTTTAACTAAAAATTTTGGTGATGTAATACTTAAGCTTGAACCTAGTGATAATCAACAAAGTGCATATGTGGAAAAGTCAAAAAAAGAAATAGTATATAAACAAATCTTTAGTGATTTAGATAATGCCATTGAACGGTTACCACATTATGATATAAGTGTTCAAAAAGGGAGAGTTTCGAAAGAAGTTGCTATAGGACTCTATTCAAAAGCTGCACTATATGCTGAAGAATGGACTGTGGCTTTAGAAAAAGCTAAAATGGTAATTTCTTCGGGAGCATATCAATTAATTGATGATGTATCAAAATTGTACAAGGTGGAAACAGAGGATTTTGCAAGGACTGAAATTATGTGGGCATTTGAATGCGAGACTTCAGTACCATCAATTGGGAGTCAGATTCACAGTTTATTTGGCCCTAGAAGTAGTTCTGGTCCAAATTATCTTCGAACCTCTTGGGGGTCAGCTTTGGCTTATCAATCGTTTTTTGACTCATTTAATCCATTGGATGATCGACGTAAACTATTAGATACTTCATATTTGCATAAGGACGGACACAATGTGGCTCAAAAAGACATAGATCCAGCAATAAAGGAGGCAGTGCTATTAAAAAAATATCAAGATCCTAATTCTTTAGGTAGTATCGGAGCAAATAATATACCCATATTAAGGTTTGCCGATGTCCTATTGATTGCGGCTGAGGCTGAATGTAGGTTGAATGGACCGACAAATTTATGCTATGATTATATCAATCAAATTAGAAAAAGAGCTCGACTAGAAGTTTTGGAAATGGGACACACTAAAGAGGAATTAATAGATGCGATACTGCAGGAAAGATCTTGGGAGTTTTTTGGCGAGGGAGATAGATGGTATGATTTAACGCGAACCAATACATTTTTGGAAGTGATTCCCCATGCCGTCAATAGTATTTACCCAGTAAGACAACCTAAGCCAAAACACAGGTATTTTCCGATTCCTTTAGAAGAAATTAATGCCAATCCCAAGCTTGTTCAAAATGAGGATTGGAGATAATTAAATTACACAACAAAAGAAATTATGATAAAATTTATAAAAAGCTGTTTTTTTTCAGGCATGTTTATTTTTATGCTCATTGAAGTAAATGGTCAATCAGATGGGAATCAGGATCTAAGTGTAGTGATTGATAAAGAATTTCCAGGAGGTAATATTTCGGTTCAGAAGATATCAAATGATACAGTTTATATCTATCAGGATTTAAAAGATACTGAAGGAAATTGGTTTTATTGGAACTTTCGATTGAGAGGGGGAGCAGGAAAAAAATTGGTTTTTCAATTTGTGAATCCCTGGAAAGACCTTAAAGATGTACCTGTATTTGCAGTGAATGGACCAGCTATTAGTTATGATAATGGAAAGGAATGGATTTGGTTGGGTAAAGAAAGTGTAAATGACTTAAGTTTTGAATATGACTTTAAAAAGGAGGATACCATTGTTCAATTTAGTATGGGAATGCCATATGTTGAAGCTGATTTAAGGTCATTTTTGTCGAGGTTCACAGATAATATATTTATAGAAACTGGAATTCTTGCTGAAACGAAAGGTGGGCGCAAGGTAGAGCGATTGCATCTAGGGAATATTCATGGAAACCCGAAATACAAGATAATTTTAACTGCTCGACACCACGCTTGTGAAATGATGACCAATTATGTATTAGAAGGATTTATGGAAACGGTATTGGGAGATAGTGATGTTTCACGATGGTTTCAAAAACATGTAGAAGTAATGATTATTCCTTTCGTAGACAAAGATGGGGTAGAAAATGGGGACCAAGGAAAAAATAGGAAAGGTCGAGATCACAACAGAGATTATTCAGGAGAAAGTTTATATGAAAGTACACGAGCCATAAGAGCATATCTTCCTGTTTGGGCTGAGGATAAAATTCAAATAGCAATGGATCTTCATTGTCCATATATTAGTGGGGGGATTCACGAAAAAATTCATATTGTTGGAGGGGAAAAAGGAGTTGTAAATGAAAAAGTATTTTCATTATTATTGGAGGAAAGTTCTCAAACCCTAAATTCATTACCTTATTATGAAAAAGATAATCTCTTATTTGGGCAATCATGGAATACATCAAAAAATTATACAAAAGGTCAGAACTTTAGGGGGTGGGTAGAGAATCTTGATAAAGTTCGTTTATCTACAACTTTGGAATTCCCCTATGCAGAGGTATCAGGGGTCCCAATTAATCCTAGTAATGCTCGATTATTTGGTAAAACGTTGGCATTTGCTATGCATAAATTTATTTTACTTGATTCTGATCAAAAATGAAAAACTTTAAATATATTATGGCAAAAAGGAAAAATATGAAATTCGCATTGATGATTTTAAGCATAATGTTGCACTTTGTAACAAGTCATGCTCAATCGTTTTTAATTGAAGCCGAGAGCTTTGATGACAAAGGGGGCTGGGTTGTCGATCCACAATTTGTGGAACAAATGGGGTCACCCTATATTATGGCTCACGGTATGGGTATCCCAGTGGCAGATGCTGTGACACAGGCTAGTTTTAAAGAAAAAGGGGAATACCATGTATGGGTTAGAACCAAAAATTGGGTGCCTGGTAAATGGGATCCGCCCGGACGCTTTAAGCTGCAAATTGACGATGTAGTCATGGAGCCCACATTGGGTCAAAAACCTAGCTGGAGTTGGGAGTATGCCGGTAGTGTGGAGATAAATAAGAAAAAAGTAGCCGTGGTATTAAAGGATCTAACTGGATTTAATGGACGGTGTGATGCTCTGTATTTTAGTCTCGAAAATCAGCCACCTCCCCATAGTGGAGAGGCATTGGCCGAATGGAGAACGGAAATTACCAATCAAAAAAATGCACCTAGCAAGACGAAACAATACGATTATGTAGTCGTAGGTGGTGGTATTGCGGGTTGTGCCAGTGCGATTGCAGCGGCAGAACAGGGATTAAAGGTGGCTTTGATTCACGATAGACCAGTTTTAGGTGGGAATGCCAGTAGTGAAATTCGCGTTCATACTTTGGGTATTTACGGACATTATGAACGCATATTGAAGATGTTGGATACCGAACATTATCCCAACGGATCTCCAGAAGCTCACGAAGATCAAAAGAAACGAGATGAAAATGTAAAAAGCTATAAGAATATTGATCTTTTCCTCAATTGGAGAGCCTATGATGCCAATACGGAGAATAGTACCATATCTTCTGTAGATGCCAGACATACTTCGACAGGAGAGCGGATAAGATTTAAGGCTCCGTATTTCGCCGATTGTACTGGGGATGGATGGATTGCCTATTGGGCAGGGGCAGAATTTATGTACGGAAGAGAAAGTGTAGATGAATACGATGAAGGTTGGGATGAATTTGGAGAGTTATGGAGTCCAGAAGAACCGGATGGAGCGGTGATGGGATCATCTGTTTTATGGCGAAGCTTTGAGGATAGCAAGCCTTATCCTTTTCCCGAATTGCCTTGGACAGAGGAAGTGGTGGGAGATTTTGCCGCCAAAAAAGGGGAATGGCAATGGGAGTATTCTCGAGCAGATATTCATCAAATTCACGATGCCGAGGAAATTCGAGATCATATGTTGAGGGGGATATTCGGTGCCTTTGCCAACCAAAAGAAATTGCCCGGTCAAGAAAATCTAGGATTGGAGTGGATCTCGTATTTAGTGGGGAAGCGGGAGTCTAGAAGAATCATTGGTGATTACATTTTTACATTTAACGATGCGCGCAATAGCAAAAAGTTTAAGGATTCTGTAGTCATGGAGATCAGAGAAGTTGATGTGCATTTTCAGCAAAATTTAAAGGATCCAGAGAAGGTGGATTTTCTTTCTGAAGCCATGTTTTACAAGACCAAAATGTATTACATCCCTTATCGCAGTCTATATTCACGAGATATTAATAATCTGTTTATGGCCGGAAGAAACTTTAGTTGTTCACATATTGGATTAGGGGGACCTCGAGTGATGAGGACAACTGGGCAGATGGGGGCTGCTGTTGGTTTGGCCGCATCCATCTGTACCAAGTACAATGTAAGTCCAAGAGAAGTCTATCAAAACCATCTCAAGGAATATATGGAGTTGGTCGTCAATCAAAACAATCAGGCAAAGCCGTAAATGAAATACAGAGGGATAATATTGATGGCCATCGTTTTTATGACCTCGCCCTTGATCGCCTTGATCTCGGAAATGTCTTATGGTCGGCCCATGAAGATAACTAGGAATTGGAAAGCCGTGTCTACTGCAGATAGGGCTTTTCAATATGTAGATGATAGTACTTTGATATCCATGGACATATTGCTGTTGGAGGACGATGGGGGGTTGCCGGAAGCCTATACGACTTATATTCGCACTCCGGTCTGTGATGATACTTTGTGCAATCTTCTGCATATCCAAATGTATTGGAATGTATTGGGTAATTATTTGGGCTTCGATACCATAGCCGGTGAGTCTTTAACCAAAAACGACCATTTGGCCTTTACCAATGAAGATTATGATAAATTGCATCAATTGTTACAAGATGACAATGCCGTAATTAAAAGGAAGAGCAAAGCCGAACTATTTGATAAGACAGAAACACGTCAATCCGAAGTGGTAGATGCGGTGACTGGTGCCACGGCTTTGGAGGTAAAGGAAGCAGTGGTAGATGGTGCACTTTATTCTTGCTATACCTTATATCATTTGGTATATGGAGAAATCTCTGATCGTATTCAGTTGCATACAGAGGAGTTATTGGATCGAGGATTGACAGAGAAGTTGTTGAATTCTCAATACGCCGATGATCAACTCTATGCCTTGAAAAACCTAAATGAAGATGATTTTCTACGCTATAAAGAAATCATCCTTGGTCTAATTGAGTCTGCTATACCATTGAATAGAATTTATATTTTGAAAAAAATGCCCAAAATATTATGGCAAGATCGAGAGGTTCAACTTAAATTAGGGAAGTATTTTATGGCTATGGATGTCAACAGTAGAACCTATGTTTTAAATAAACTTTTGGACGAAGATTGGATTGAACCACAATCATTAAATGATATGGCGAATTGTCTAACTGAGTTGAGCAAGAATCAAGTGAAATCATTATCGGCTATATTGGCCAAGAATGAGGAAGTTATTTGGTCTTCAACCCGTATGCGTATCGATTCAATAGTGAACGGCGGGCAGTTTAGGTATGATTATTTATTGCAGCCATAGAAGATTGAGATTCTTAAAGCCGTAATTGGGAGGGTAGAAGTGTAAAGTAGTTATAAGAGTTTGTTTTTAATGGAGAAACCTGGTGAAGAGAAGATATTGACTATGATGGTAGAACCTCGTTCGCTTATATAGGTATGGTGATAAGTGGAAAACAACAGAATTGGGCAATTGTGCCAATAGGTATTCAAGAATCTTTAAAAATAGATGTTATTAAGTACAAAATAGTGTATAATTGCATCCCATTGTTGCCATAATTATATGGACAATGGAATATATAATTATACAATAAATTATTACCATGTATTTGTTTTTACTGTCTATCGCTATATTGGTATTGGGCTATTTTTTATACGGCAAACTTGTTGAACGTATTTTTGTCATACAGACCGATGTCGAGACCCCGGCTTATGCCAATGCAGACGGAGTAGATTTTATGCCTATGCCTTGGTGGAGGGTCTTTTTGATTCAGTTTTTAAACATTGCTGGTTTAGGTCCGATATTTGGAGCGGTAGCCGGTGCAATGTGGGGGCCAGTAGCTTTTTTGTGGATTGCCCTCGGCAGTGTCTTTGCTGGTGCTGTTCACGATTATTTTTCTGGAATGCTGTCTCTTCGTCACAATGGTTTAAGTATTTCTGAGGTTACAGGACATTATTTAGGAGATAGCATGAAGCAGGTAATGCGGTTGTTGACTGTAGTACTATTGGTTATGGTGGGTGTAGTATTCATTATGGGACCTGCCAAGATATTGGCTGAGATCACCAGTGGATGGGCGTCGATGACTATGTGGGTGGCCATTATTTTTATATATTATTTAATAGCTACTTTATTGCCTATTGACAAGGTCATAGGAAAACTGTATCCGATATTTGGATTTGTGTTGTTGTTTATGGCCGTTAGTATTTTGGTCAGTATGGTGGTTCAAGGTGTACAGATACCGGATTACAATATTGGCTTGACGACAAATCACCATAGCAATTCTTCATCTTTCCCAATTTTTCCAATGTTGTTTGTGACCATAGCTTGCGGTGCGATCTCTGGTTTCCATGCTACCCAATCCCCGCTTATGTCTCGATGTTTGCAAAAAGAAAATCAGGGACGAAAGGTTTTCTATGGAGCGATGATCGTAGAAGGAGTGGTGGCTTTGATTTGGGCTGCTGTTAGTATGAGTTTCTTTGGGGGCATCGGTCAGCTCAATGAGGTAATGGCTGCCAATGGGAACAATGCAGGGTATATTGTCAATGAAATTTCAGTTGGTTTATTGGGTACATTTGGAAGTATTCTAGCGGTGTTGGGTGTGGTGGCTGCGCCAATTACTTCTGGAGATACGGCTTTTAGAAGTGCGAGATTAATTATCAGTGATTTTATGAAAGTCAAGCAAGGGTCTTTAAAAAACCGATTGATGATTAGCATCCCTTTATTTGCTGTTGCTTGGGTATTGACTCAAATTGACTTTGGAATTATATGGCGGTATTTTGCTTGGTTAAATCAAGTGGTGGCAACTATAGTCTTATGGGCCATATCCGTTTATTTGTTGAAATACAGTAAAAATTATTGGATTACTTTAATTCCCGCCGTTTTTATGACCATGGTGGTATCTACCTATCTATTGTTTGCGCCTGAGGGATTGAGCTGGTCCTATGATAGGGCTCTAATGGCGGCAGCAGTAATAACTGTGTTGGTTACCTTGTCCTTTACGCGATTGGTCTGGTCAATGAATAAAGGCAATACTAAAGAACAAGTGGTGTAAATTGGCTAATGAAAGTATGTGTTGTTTATATGATCATGATAGTGTGATTGTATAAATCTTACCTCTTTTTGGTCTATGAAATTCATCCTGTCTCTGTCAAAGAATCTAGAGGACCTTTTGTAATTCGTATAATAAGATTAGGGAAATGTCGATTGGTTTTAAAAAAATGGTCGATATTTTTATTAAATATCGACCATATGGCTGTGAGAGCAGGATTCGAACCTACACAGAGCGGTTAGTGCTATTGAACAGATACTGAAATCCAAAAACAATCGGTAAAGATTATTTATCCTATAACATTTATCCCGTTGACTCCACCCTCGAGACAAGAGGGCACGGCTGCCTATTTCGTCACCTCACAGTATGTTTATGGAATGTAATCACTTGTTGATTACATTGGCAAATATACAATAAAACATCTTGTATTATAAAAATAATTTAATAAAAATAGATTAAATATGCAATATTGATATTGTTGTGGCGTATTTGTTGAAATATTGATAATTTGAATTGTAATAGGGCATTTCTAATTATTAAATTTTAAATTCATAGGTAATGATGCCATCTTGGATAATCCCCCTCCTTTGGAGGTGATCGAATGTAGTTGCTCAATAGAGCAACCCGATGGACTAAATGTGAACGAGCGAAATACGAAGTATCCAATGTCTGGATATAGTATAAAATTCAACAGCGATTTTCCGGGAATCTAGTCATGTCAGTGTGGGCATGACTAGATTTTATGAAAACTGATGGGGTAGTTAGATAAATTTTAGTCAATAATTTATTTGAAGTGATGGTGTTTAGGAGAATTTTCTTTCGATTGAATGGAGATGAAGATAATTTCTAAATTTGAGGTGGTTTCATTGTTATAAAACGATGACTATAATAAGCCTATGTTATGTTTGTGTTATGTTATTGAAAATTTCATCTGCTAGATATTGGGAAAATAACCCTAATCAGGTCGGTAAATTGTGATATTTACCTAGGATTTTATATGATTTTTATTGTTTTAATAATACTGTTAACCTAGAGGTAATACATTAGTTTGTATTTTATTATTCTTGTATTTTGTAAATAGTTTCTGTGAAACATGTATTTTTAGTGATAATATTAGTTGGGTCGGAGATGATTTGATGTTCTAATATAATAATATTAAAATAGGTCACTTTAATACGTACTATTGTATGTTGCACTGTATATATTTCCTTCGAATATTTACATTTACTCGAATTTTTACTTGAATATTAGAAGTATAATGTCATAGGATGTCCAAAGAGCAAACCATAGATTTGTTGAAAAAACTGTATTTTGACAATTACGAAGTAATGTTGCGATATGGTGTTAAGCTTGTAGGTGATGCATCCATGGTTAAAGATATTATTCAACGATTATTCTTGCAATTTTATGAGAAATCACTGTCCTTAGAACGACATCCTAATCCGGATGCCTATGTTATTAAATCATTTCGAAGAGAATTACTCCGGGCGCAAAAATCCTATTTTTTATCTGCCGATAGGGTCATTGGAGAGGATGAGACCTTGGTATATTCGGCGGAAGATTGGGTTATAGAAGATGAGGAAAAGTCTCAGAAAAAGCAGAATGTGGCCGATCTATTAAATAGTCTTTCATCCAGACAGCGCGAGATTATTTATCTTCATTATTTCGAAGGTAAGACCTATAAAGAAATAGCCCATGTTTTGGATATAGAATACCAATCTGTCTTAAATAATCTACAGCGCGGTTTTAGAAAAATACGAGAAGTTTATCCTGAAGGTATATAGTTTTTAGAACATTTTAGTTTTTAAAGAATAATATTTTGACAACTCTTTGCTTTTTATATGATTTTAAAATTTAATTTTTTTTTAAAATTTTAATGTAAAAACTGAGTATGAATCCATAGTCCATTTCCTTATTAAGGTGTATTGGAATAGGAAAATAATGAAAAATAATATAGAAAAGATCTTGTCGGATCCCTTCTTTGCTCCCTATGTAGATCAAGGATTGTATAGCGAATATTGGGAGAATTGGAAGGTTGAACATCCCGACATGATTGAATTGTTATATGATGCCATAGCTGTTAAACGAGGTTTGCCCGTTCGCAACCAAATGGTAAATGATGGTGAAGCAGAGGCTGGATTTGAAAGGTTGAAAGCTGCCATTTCTCAAAAGAATAGACGGATAGTAATCATGAGATGGTCTGCATATGCAGCAGCTTCCATCGTATTGTTAATGGGCTTGTTTTATTTCATGAATTCACCTAAGACTGTTGAAGTTTCACTTCAAGAAATGACATTAGTTGGAGAAATAAAAGAAGTAGGTCTTCCCGATTCTTCATCCGTTATCCTCAATGGAAATACTACTATTTCATATACCTCTGACATAGCCAATGATGTCCGCAGAGTAGAACTGGATGGAGAAGCTCATTTTTCTGTACGGAAACATTATCAAGATGGTCAGCCCCAAAAATTTGTTGTTCAAACCAGTAATGCCCAAATCGAAGTCTTGGGTACAACCTTTAGTGTAAGCACTGATAGTGTGTGGACAACGGTAGTGTTGGAAGAAGGTAGTGTTCAATTGCGCTTGGGCTCCATAGAATCAGCGAAAATAAAAACCATACTTATGACGCCGGGAGAGAAGGTGGTTTACAATAATCTAACCGGACAGATAGATCAGCATAATATAGATGCTATTTCCTATAATTTATGGACGGAAAATAAGTTGGCCTTGGTCGATCGATCCCTAGATGAATTGATTCGTTGGTTTGGACACACTTACAACATAGAACTAGATCTACCTTCAAAATATTTGGATAGGAAATTGACAGGTACGATTGCAACAGATAATTCTGATACCGCGATAAAGATGATAGGAGCTGCGCTGGGATTGGAAGTAAAGAAAATAACTAATACAAAATGGGAATTTAAATAATCTAATGAAAACCAGTAATGATGAATAGGAAATTTACACGATTTATGATCGGTGTAATGGCTGTGTTTACTGTCTGCCAACTGCAGTCACAGGAAATAGTAGCTTACGCCGGAGGAAGCTTTAATTCTACTTATGACAATGTGAAAGAGGAAAAACAAAGCCTCTCATCTGTTCTTAAAGTAGCAGAAAGAATTTATGATGTGCAGATACTTGCACAGTCGAATTTGATTAAGGATGTTTCTTTGACCTATCAAATTCGACCAGAACAAAGTTTGGAAGTTAATCTGACCAGTCTTTTGAAAGATGTTGGTTTAACGTATTCCAAAATTGATGACCAGAATTATGTCATCATTAGAGCACCAAAGATTGAGGTTGTAGAAAACAATATTGCTGAGCAACCTAAGCTAGCTATGGTCACTGAAACTGTCGATAAAACCATTAATGTGAGTGGTCAAGTAGTCGATGAATCAGGTGAGGCCTTAATTGGTGTAAATATTTTCGTAAAAGGAACAGATCAGGGGACGGCTACCGACTTTGATGGGAATTTTACACTAGAAAATATTGAAGAAACGTCAATAATTGTTTTTTCCTATATAGGATATCAGACCCTTGAGGTGTCATTGGAAAACCAATCAGTGTCGACGGTAGTTTTGATGAGAGACTCCAAAACCTTGGATGAAATAGTGGTTACTGCTTTGGGTATTAAGCGAGAGCAGAGATCGTTGGGTTATTCTGTGGGAAAAGTAGATGGTGGTGATTTGAATGAGACCACCCAGAGCAACTTCCTAAGTGTGCTTTCGGGTAAGGTGTCTGGTGTCCAAATTTCTCAGATGGACGGAATGATGGGGTCGTCTATGAATGTAATTATCCGAGGTGCTACCTCATTAAATAACGACAATCAACCATTGTTTGTCATCGATGGAGTGCCGGTTGCAAACTCTTTGAACAATGCCTACAAAGGGGCAGATATGGGTAATCCCATTGCCGATATCAACCAAAACGATATCGCGGATATATCGGTTTTGAAGGGAGCAAGTGCGGCTGCATTATACGGATCTAGAGCGGGTAATGGTGTGGTATTGATTACTACTAAGTCCGGTGCCAATAGCAAGAAGGGATTGGGTGTATCGTACAATACGTCTTATATCAGTGACCAACCGTACAATTATTTTGATATTCAAAATAAATTTGCTTCAGGTAAAACAGGTACCCATATTTTGGAAGAAAGTCAAAATGAAAACTGGGGACCTGCTTTAGATGCTGGAGAAAATTGGGTGCAGTGGAATAGTAATGGTGAAGCAGTGCCATTGGTGTCCTATCCCAACCGATTTAAAGACTTCTTCCAGAATGGAAGCAATTTTACCAACAACTTGGCCATTAATGGAAACTATGACAAGGGTAACTTTAGATTGTCTATAGGAAATGCCAACAACACCGGGGTGATTCCAAATACAGATTACAATAGAACTACTTTTAGCTTAAACTCCCTATACAATGTAACGGATAGATTGAGAGTTTCAGCCAATGTAAGTATTACTAATTCGGGATCTGATAGCAGACCCAATATCGATGGAGGTAGAGACTCCCCAGTTCGAAGTTTATATGAAATGGGTGCCAATATTAATATCCTCGATTTAAAAGATTATTGGGAGCCAGGTTTAGAAGGTATCCAACAATTGAAATATAAGGAGAAACAAAATAATGCTTGGTTCTTGGCCCATGAAAATACTATTGGCTTTGCCAGAGATCGAAATGTCGCAAAATTCCAAGTTGATTATGATATATCCGATGACTTAAACATAATGGCTCGCTATACAAGAGACGCATTCACCCAAGAAAATGAGGCAAAAAAAGCCTTTAGTACATACGGATTATTCAATGGTGGATATAATTTAGTTAATTTAAATCGAGCAGAGTCAAATGTTGATTTGATATTGACTTATGACAAGCGATTTAGTGATGATTTGAGTTTCAATGCATTTGCTGGATTTAATCGATTAGAGCAGAATTCGAGAAGAATTGAAAACAATGCAGATGGTTTGGTAGTACCAGATTTGTATACCATTTCCAATGCCATCCCAGGAACGGTTCAATACGATAGTGATTTGTATAGAAAATACTTGTACGGTGTATATGGAATGGCTTCAATAGGTTTTAAAGATTACTTGTACTTGGAAGTAACGGCTAGAAATGATTGGTCTAGTACCTTGCCTGTAGCGAATAATTCATTCTTTTACCCATCGGCATCATTGAGTGTATTGGTATCTGAAATGGTTGACATGCCTAGTTGGGTTAGTTTCTTGAAACTTAGAGGTGGATACGCACAAGTGGGTAATGATGTAAGTCCTTATAGCTTAGCGCAATATTTCTCAGTAGCCAACGATTGGGGTACTTCCAAAAGAATGTACATGGGAGGTACTTTGAGAAACGCCAACTTGAAACCCGAAATTGCTACTTCAAATGAGATAGGATTTGATTTCAAAGTATTGGATAGTCGAATTGGATTAGAAGCTACGGTTTATAAAACTCAAAATGAAAACCAAATTCTAAATATTGGCTTGCCGGTTGAATCAGGTGCAACAAGTAAGTTGATTAATGCAGGTTTGATCGAAAGCACAGGTGTGGAATTGGGATTGGTTACCACTCCTATTCTTACAGATGACTTCAGATGGGATATGAACTTTACATTTACCCGTAATAGAACCAAAATAGTTGAATTGGCTGATGGAATTGAATTTTTCAATTTTGGATCGGTACAAGGAGCTGAATTTAGAACCTATACAGGAGGTACTTTAGGTGATATCTATGAGAGACCTTTGTTGACGGTTAAGGATGAATCTTCTCCTTATTTTGGATATCCACTGTTGACCGGTAATGGTCGATACCAAAAAGATAGTGATGTAAATAATTTAGTAAAAATTGGTAACTATAACCATGATTTCATTGTAGGAATACAGCCTTCTGTTTCGTATAAAAATTTCTCATTGTATGCCAATGTAGAATGGAGACAGGGAGGAGAATTTTACTCAGAAACGGAAATGTTTTTTGCTAATAATGGATCTACAATAGGCTCTTTGTCTGGTATTCCATACGATCAAAGTAGAGACATCGAAGAGCAAATCTTGGAAAATCCTGAATATTTCTTCGGAAACTGGATTGGTGGAAGAAATGCTGAATACGGTGGATTTCAATGGGCAGAAAATAATCCAAGTGGACATGATGCCAGTTTCAATGCTGGGGTAAGACAGGCTACAGATGCAGATGGCAACATCATTTATATAGAGAACTTAGGAGGTGAAGGTACGGCATGGTTGAATCCTTATGATGCACATAGATATGCCATCAGAGAATTCCCTTCTCGTAATATTTTTGATGCTACTTATGTAAAGGTTAGAGAGGTTTCATTGACTTATAGATTTGATAAGAGTTTATTGGAAAAAATTAAACTTCAGAATCTTTCAATTTCATTTGTTGGAAATAATTTAATGGAATGGGTGAAAGCTGGAACAGACATAGATCCTGAAAGAGCTTTTCAATTGAGCGGAGACTCTTGGACTCAAGGATTTGAGTACTACAATGTAGTGCCGTGGACTCGATCAATAGGTGTGAAATTAAATGTCGAATTTTAATAAAAAAGAATAATGAAATATTTATATAATATATTAATAGTAGTATTTTCTATCTCAATCTTTTCTTGTGAGGATTTTGAAGAAGTAAATACAAGTCCGAATGACCCTGAGGTTGTATCTTCTAATTTTGTGTTGACCTATGTGTTGACAGAAACAGCAAAATTATATACTGGCGAAAGTGGAATTAGTTCAAATATTGCTGGAGCAATGCAGTACACTCAGAAAGGGACTCAGTTTAACAACAGTGGTCCTAATTACTATGCGTGGAGTAATGAATCTTGGTCTGGATATTACAATGTGTTGAGAAACAATCAGATAATATACAATTCTGCCGTTGAGCAAGACCATGCATTTTTCGAAGCGGTGTCTTTGGTAATGAGAGCTTATATATTTGGATTCGTAGCAGATTTATATGGCGATGTTCCTTTTTCTGAGGCTTTGCAGGCATCTGAAGACATATTCTTTCCTAAGTATGATGATCAGAAAGATGTATATGTAGGTGTATTGTCGGATTTGAAAAAGGCCAATGAATTGTTGTCATCGGTTAATACCAGCAATTCACCAATTGATGCTTCTGCAGATATTTATTACGGAGGAAATCCCGATAAATGGAGACGTTTTGCCAATTCTTTGCGATTGAGATATGTGCTTAGATTGGATAATAAAAAGAGCGAAATTTCTGAATTGAATCTCGAGTCAGAGTTTCAGGATGCAGCACAATTTGTATTCCAAAGCAATGATGATAATGCCATTATGGAATACATAGGTACTACTGAGGACAATGCAGCCCCTGGCGGATTGTTGCGTTCTTCTAATCCCAATTTTGCCCTTAAACCTGCAGCAACACTGATCAATCAGTTGGTTTCTACTTCGGATCCGCGCTTGGAAAGATGGGTAAATCCAGTTTTGAGAAAATGGGATACTTCTGTTTCAGAAGTTACTACGACAACGGTTACCAATATTTTTGGAGATGAGTACACTGTGGAGTTGGTTCCTACCAATGATGAAACTTTAGATACGGATCTATATGTAGGTTTACCTATTGGATTGCCTTCTTTGGATGCCATCAATTATAATATTGGTGATGATGATGAATTTTTTAATCCAGAGCGAAATCCTCATATTTCTTACCTTCACGATCGATTTAGAATGAATTATGAAGAGTTGGTCAATATCAAATTGATGACTTATAGTGAGGTTCAATTTATCCTAGCAGAAGCAGCCTTGATAGGTAGTTACGGTGTGTCAGGTAGTCCAGAGACTTATTATCGAAATGGTATTTTAGCCTCTATGAACGATTGGAATGTGATTCAAGGAGCTTCTTCTTTTGATTTTGATGCTTTTTATAATCAACCCAGTGTAGATTACTCAAGTGCTAGCAATCCATTGGAGAGAATTCTTACTCAGAAATGGTTGTCTTCTTTTGAATCTGCAGAAGCATGGTTTGATTGGAGAAGAACTGGTTATCCAAATTTACAACCCGGTGAAGTAACTGAATTTGGAGATGCATTACCGATACGATTTGTGTATCCTTCACCTAATTTAGATCCTAGTTATTTGGTGAATTATGAAGCGGCCATCAATAAATTGGAGGTGACCAATTTTGTTCCTGTAGGTCAGAGCAAAGACCATGCATACTCTCGTATGTGGTTGTTGCAAGGCACAGGAAAACCTTGGTAGTCAAGATATATCTTTAAAAGTGTTCATTAAATAGAAGCCAGTTAAGTCTGGCTTCTATTTTTTTATGGAAGATATATTAGGAACTTCCATTGAATTCTGATAGATTTCCTTTTTTCTATTCTTTAAAAGTGTAATTCGTATTATACATTGTATGTAAGCTGGTAGGTGTAGTTAGATGGACAACAAAAGGAGAAGGGTAATAAAAGGTTGTCATTGTGATAATGTATTATTAATATGGTTTCGCTATTTTTAGTAAAAAAACAATGATCCGCGCTATCTTTTTTCTTCTATTACTTCATTCCAATTCATTAATTAAAGGACAGAATCCCGTCCCTCATCCTTTCCTTCAGTCGATACTGGCTCATAACGATTATCAAAAGTCTCAGCCTTTTTTAAATGCCTATGCCCATGGAGTGGGGGTAATAGAAGTGGATTTGTTTTACCATGATGGGGAAGTATTGGTAGCTCATGATGCTGCAGAAACTGTGCACAATGCCTCCTTTAAGAAGCTGTATCTAAAGCCACTGAAAAAGATAATGCGTGCTCGAAGTGGGCCATATCCCAATACATCTAATAGACTTGCCCTGATGTTTGATATCAAAAATCATCGCGAGGAAATAATGGGATTCATCATTTCATTGTACAATGATAATCCCCATATTTTTGGACCAATAGAAGGACAAGAAAATCTTATCCCTATTATTATCAGTGGTTTGAGACCAAATATATCTACCTGGGGGGATTTGCCACCAGGTATTATGATTGACGGCAGATTGTCTGATGACATTCCCCCTGTCTTGCGTCACAAAGTGTATATGGTGAGTTCTTCCTATAGCGCTGTCGGAAATTGGGATGGAAAGGGTGAATGTCCTGATGAAGAAAAAGCAAAATTAGCTGCGACTATACAAAAAGTTCACGATGAAAATTTGAAAATCCGATTTTGGGGCGCCAAGGATGTGCCCGAAATGTGGGATCTTCTTATGAATTATGAGGTCGATATCTTAGGTGTCGATCATTTAGATGATTTTAAACAATGGCTTGAAAAATAGTACATATAAAAATCTGAGTAGGGGGACTTGTTGTTTTTGTTTTTCTATAATAAAATATAATAATATCGTATTTTTGGATTTTTGTTGACTGACTTATGTATTATTGTATTTAGTTGTTTTACTTGTTCGGAGTAGAATGGCCTCATATTATACTATAGATAATCATGGTTTTTAAGTCGGTGTTCCGCATATTGTTTTGTATTTTCTTGCTTTCAACATGTTTGATTAGTCTCCCTTCGCAAAAACTTTATGGTCAAAGGTTACCAGAGCCTTCTTCTTTCAAATATATAACTATAGAGGATGGTCTTCCTCAGAATGTAGTCAATGAAATATTACAAGACCGACAAGGATTTATGTGGTTTGGGACCAAAGACGGTTTGGCAAGGTTCGATGGATATGAATACAAGGTGTATAGTTTTGATGCCAGCGATTCAATGTCCCTTTCAAATAATTTCATAACCGTATTATTCGAAGACGAAAATGGGAATATATGGGTGGGAACTATTGATGGTCATGTCAATTTGTTTATTCCGCAAACTGAGCAATTTTTCGATGTTCCTTTTATAGCCGATGATTTGGAAGTTAAGAAAATAACGACGATTCAGTCTTGTCCTAATGGCGAAATTTGGGTGGGGACAGATGGCAATGGTCTATGGCATGGTGAATTAGACGGTCAGGCATTGAATCTGTTCACTGATTACGATGCCCAAACAGGGTTTTCACTTCAAGTTAGCCATTTAGCTGTCGATGAAGAACAATTGTGGATTGCAGGAGAAAATGGGGTGTTCGAGTTGACTAGGCAAGGCCATGAATATAGATTAGAAGCCTTAGATTTTGGGGATTTTGTGGATAATAAGGAATTTCCTAAATGTGGAATTTCTGCCAATTATATTTTTGTCGATTCAGCAGAACTGTGGATAGGTCATGGTTGTGGACTCATCCATTGGGACAAGGAAAAGAAGAAAGCGAGTTTTTATCCCAATAAGTATGCAGATTACCGATATGGTTGGGGAAATATTTTTGAGATTAAAAAGGTGGATGATGGTTATTTGTGGTTGGGTATCTTGGAAGATCTGGTGATTTTTGATATTGAGTCTAAATCCTACAATTACTATGATGGCAAAGCCACTTATTTACCTAAGGTAGGAATCAAATCTATATATAAAGATAATTCTGGAGTGGTGTGGTTGGGTAGTAATGGTGGAGGTTTAAGTGTGTGGAGTAAAAATGCTCATCGTTTTGGTCTATATATAAAACCCTATAGTGCAGAGGAACGAATCCCAAATTTTAGTGTGCGCACAATCTTCGAAGACGATAATGACAATGTATGGATTAGTTCTGGATTATTGTATCGATGGAATAGAAGAAGCAATACTTTGAAAAGTTATGAAACCAATTCCTACGACGCCGAGGACTTTGGCAATACAGGAGTTTGGTCCATTATTGAAGACTCAAAGGGCTATTTGTGGTTTGGGACATACGAAGGCCTGTATCGATATAATCCGGATACGGAAGTAGCAGAACATATTGAATTTACTCCTAGTCTATTCGAGCGATATAATGACAAACTAATATTTGAGATTTTTGAAGATTCCCATCAGCAAATTTGGTTTACCGTAGGAAAATATTTGTGTAAGTTAAAATCGCTTAGTGGAGAGGTCGAAGAATATCCCATTTTGGATTATAGATTGGCGAATATTTCCGGTTTTGAGTCCATTTATGAGGATGATGAAGGTGTTTTTTATATAAATACCAATATGGGCCTCATTAAATTTAATCCACAAACAGGCGATAGCAAATCCTATACAAATGATATCCATGATGTAAATAGCCTAAACTTTAACGATGTAAAGTGTCTACTTCCCGACCCACAACAACCCGATGAAATATTATGGCTGGGTACTGGAGGAGGAGGTCTCAATAAATTTTATATAAAGGAAGAACGATTTGAAGCCTATACGGAAGCTGACGGTTTGCCCAATAATGTGGTCTATGGTATTTTGGCCGATGAGAACAACAACTTGTGGATGAGTACCAATTTGGGACTGTCAAAATTCAATATCGAGGAAGAGACATTTACAAATTATACCAGTGATGACGGTCTGCAAAGTAATGAATTTAATTCTGGAGCCTATTTTAAAAGTAAAAGGGGGGAGATGTTTTTTGGAGGAATTAAAGGACTAAACTATTTTTATCCCCACGATCTTGTTGCCAATCCTGTAGGACCAAAAGTGGCACTTACTGATTTCAAAATAGCTAATCACTCAGTTGAAATAGGGGATTCTACTGGGATTTTGCCCCAAGCATTGGCTTATACCTCTGAGATTGTACTGCCTTATAAAATGGCCAATATTTTTAGTTTTACCTTTGCCGGATTGGAATATTCAGCGGTTGAAAAGAATACCTACGCTTACCAGCTCATGGGTTTTAATGACGATTGGGTGTATTCGGGTCATGAACGCTCTTCAACTTATACCAATATTTCTCCAGGAAAGTACACTTTTAGAGTAAAAGCGGCCAATAACGATGGAGTGTGGAATGAGGAGGGCAAAGAAATATCTATCACTATTTTACCGCCCTACTGGCAATCAGAAGTTGCTTACTTTCTCTACATCCTTTTAGCTTTGTTGATAATTTATGGTATTTGGAGCTACTTTTACAAAAGGAATTTGATGAGGAACCAGATTTTGTATCAGCAATTAGAGCGAGATAAGTTGCTGGCTTTGGATGAAATAAAGACTCAATTTTTTGCAAATATTTCTCATGATTTAAGAACACCGCTCACCTTGATCAAAGGTCCAGTTGAAACCCTGTTGACTGAGAATACTTCTGCAGAGCAAACTAGATTGTTGCAAGTGGTGCAAGAGAATACCAATCGCTTAAAAAGTTTAATCGATCAAATCCTAGACATTTCTAAATTGGATGCTGTAGGTATCGCATTGGAAAAATCGGAAATGGACATCATTTCTTTTGCGAAAGGAGTGTTTTCGTCTTATGCATTCTATGCAGAAACAAAGGAAATAGAAATGGTAGTAGAGTCGAATTGGGACAGTCTCAACCTTGAATTTGATTCAGGACAACTCGAAAAGGTTTTTCATAATTTAATTTCTAATGCCTTTAAGCATACCCAAAAAGGGGGACAAATAAAGTTAATCATAGGCAAAGGGAGTGAAAATAAATACAGTAAATGGCAGCAAAAATCTTATGTCGAGATATCTATTAAAAATACCGGATCTCAATTGCCTGATGACGTATTACCCAAGTTGTTCAATAAGTACTACACTTATCAAACAGAGAATAGTGGCGCGGGCTTGGGCTTGACTATTGTTAAAGAAATGGTTGAACTACACGGTGGTTTCGTACGCGTTGGGAATACGAAAAAAGGTATTCGATTTTCATTTTTATTACCCGTAAAAGCCGAAATATTAAGTCGCAGTCTTAAGACGGTATCGCGTCAAATAATATCACATATACCCACTATTGTGACTAAGTCTAGTCAGGTAGATGCCATAGCAGAATTTGTATCGCCCAATGAAAACCCTCTGATTTTAATCGTAGAAGATACATATGATTTACGCAAATTTTTGGCTCAAGTATTGCAGAAAAAATATCGGGTCATTGAAGCTGGAGATGGCGAAGAAGCTTTGGAAATCGCTATCGAACAGATTCCAGACCTAATTGTGTCTGATTGGATGATGCCAAAGATGGATGGATTGCAATTTTGTGCTTCCATTAGAGAAAATTTACTTACTTGCCATATCCCTGTAATTATACTTACGGCAAGGGCTATGCAGCATGAAGTTATTGATGGCTATGACAAAGGAGTAGACCAATATTTGACCAAGCCATTCTCCTCCGAGGAATTGTTGGTTCGGATTAAAAATTTACTCGATCAGCGAAAATTATTGAAAAATTTATTTCAAAGTCAGAATGATGAATTCCTTCCCGACAGAGAAATTAGCCAAAAAGAAAAAGAGTTTCAAACGCAAATATTGGAATTGTTGGAAGAGAATCTATCTAATCCTGATTTTTCAGCCAATGAATTTTGTAAGGTGTTTTTTATGAGTGAGCGTCAAATGCGGAGAAAAATTAATGCTGAATTTAACATGACGCCAAATCAGCTGATTCGTAATTTTAGATTACATAAGGCAAGGGAATTATTGAGAAATACCAATAGTTCGATTACTGAAATTTGTTTTGCTGTAGGGTTTAATGAGCTCACTTATTTCTCAAAAAGGTATAAAGAATTTTACGGCCATTCTCCTTCTGAGGTGAGGGCTGGAAATGTAAGTCCTTGATAGTGAATGTTGAATTGTGTGAGTGTCCGTTTTGTTACAACGGTTGTCCGAAAAGTATAAGCTGTGTAATGCCTTATTGGTTAGCTTAGAGTCGATGTTGTAACTATAGTAATCGTAGTCGAGGTGCAATGATTTCTATGGTGCAGAATCTACCCTAAAACTAACAGCTATGAATTACCTAATGACTTACTTAGTCTATTTGTGGATTCCTTTTTCTACAATAAATCCAGTAAATGAAGCTTTGCCTTCATGGAGTTCAAATGAACGATTGAGCCATGATATCGAATGGATGTTAAACGCACCAGAACTCAAATTCAAATTTTCTCAAAAAGTTAGAATATCCTTGTTTGTGACAGCAGATCGCCAGATGGTTGTCCTAAAAACCGATGCCAGAAAGAAGAAAATTGATGGCTTTATTAAATCTCGGTTGAATTACAAAAAAATTAAGATTGCCGATATCGAATCCGACAAGATATATACCATTAAAGTCGATTTTGAACTAAATGGAGAATAGTGTGATTAAGCTCCTGGTGTATGGATGCCATATACAACAAATCTTAGTCCATGGAAATGAGAGATGGTGTAGAATAAGTTATTTCAAAAAACTAAATGGAGGATTATTTAAAGAAATAAACGAATACTTAAGTTGAAATCTTGAACTGAGTTTCGAAAGAGAAAAGATTAAGTCAGTAACAATCTTTTTATGCCAAAAGTCATTCTGCTAAAGTGTGGAATGGCTTTTGTTTTTTATGCCCCTAATAATATGGTCATCAATAAAAAGTAATCTGGATTGATTTTGTGTTTTAATTGTTTAAGTGCTTGCGCGAGATGGTTTTTAGCTGTGTAAGGTGAAATATTTAGCTGCTTACCGATTTCTTCAAGAGACAAACCCTCTATTTTGTTTAAGCGATAAACGGTCTGTTGTCTTTTAGGTAGGTCGCAAAGCACTTTTTCGAGGTGATTAATTAAATCATTTCTATACACTTCCTTTATGAGATTGTTTTCGTTCTTATTAGAATCTATCGTATTCCATACCTTTTCCCGGTAGGCTTGATTTCTAAATAATTTTTTGAAATGGTCCATCACCATGTTATGTGCAGTAGTTAAAATGTACTTTTCAACATCTAAAACTTCCTGGAATTTATCTCGATTAATCCATAGCTTAATCATGACATCTTGTGTAAGGTCTTCCAGTTCGGGTTGAACTTTTATGTAATGGGATAGAAACCCATAGACGCGCTTTCGATATTCAAGTATAAAATGATCCATTTGAAATTTTATAATTGATAAAATTAATGTGAATAAAGCTGATCTAAATGTAAAGTGGTAGTATAATATTCCTGTAATATAAGGATTTGGAAATAAATATAAAATAATTTAAGCTTTAACTAGTCTTTTTTATTCTGGAAACAGTCTAACTGTCCTGAAAAATGTCTGTGAATTTATTTTTTAACTATTAAATAAGATCAATTGGAAGATAAATCAAACCAAATCCAGAAGTTGTTGTCCAAATACAAGGACAATAGTATTACTTCCAGCGAATTTGAGGAGTTGATAACATTGATGAAGAATGATGATTTGACGTTAAAATCGGAGATGTCTGCTCATTGGCAGTCAAATTACAGTGCTGTTGATGTTAGTCAGTCAAAGTCTAAGGGGAAGCAATTGATTTATTTGAGATTGGCTGCCTCCGTTTTGATAATTATCGCGCTGTGGTTTTTATTGACCATAGACAAAAGCCAAGATCAGACAATGGTTTATAGTACAGGGAATGGAGAGGTCTTAAATATTGAATTAAATGATGGATCTGTGGTTATGTTGAATGCTAATTCAGAATTGACAGTGGCAAGTGATTTTGATCACAGTATGGTAAGACAAGTGAATTTGGAAGGGGAGGCCTATTTTAAAGTGGCTAAATCAGAGGATGATAATCATAAAAAACGAGGATTTCAAGTCAAGACAGCAGATATAGTTATTGATGTATTAGGTACTATTTTTAATGTGAATGCTAGAAAGGGGGAGCAAAGGCAAGAGGTTTTTTTGGAAGAGGGAAGTATCCATTATCAGATAGCAGAAGGTGAGAAAAAACCGCTGATGCCCGGTGAAAAAATTGTATACGATGATAAGACTTCGGAATTGGTCATTCAAAAAAATATCGATGTAGATGGCGTAGCTTCTTGGACCAAAGGCATATTGAGCTACCACGATGAAACACTAGGTGATGTTTTGAGAAACCTTGAATTACTGTTTGGAATTAGCTTGAAATGCAGTGATGATATAGAAGCAGAAAGAAGAATTAATCTAGGGGTGCCCTATATGGATTGGGAAAATACCAAGAAGGCATTGGAAATGGCCTTGGGCATTGTCATAGAGAAAGAAGGTCATGGATATTTGATATTAAATAATGATCAGATCTCAGATTGAAATTAAATTATTGGAGACAAAAACAACAGAATTATGAATAAAATTTTAACTACGGTACTAGCTGTTTTTGCCATGTTGTATTCCTTTCATGTCGATGGGAAGGAGGTGTTGGATGGCATTAAGCTGAGTGAAGCACTTGACAAAATCAGTATTGATTACAATGTCTATTTTACTTTTGACAGAGATATGGCATCTCGATATACGGTGGAATATAGGCCTCAGGAATTGCAATCGGCAGAGGAGGCTATTCACACTGTGTTGTCTGGAACCAATCTTGCTTATCAGATTTTTGACAAGCAATTTGTAATTATCTATAGAAATGACAAGCAAGGATTGGAGTCGGTCCAAAAAATGGTAAGTCATTTGCAGCAATTTCTAAACGATAAAAACAAGGTGGTCAAAAACCGGATGAAAAAAGATAATCAAAGTATTGATTTATTGAACTTCGGTGGAGGACTCAAATCTTTAAAACCTTTTGAATTAAATATTTCAGGAAGGGTAACCAGTGCCAATGGAGATGTGCTCATCGGTGTAAATATTCTGGTGAAGGGTAGTAGTAAGGGGACAGTGACAGATGTGGATGGTTATTTTTCCATTGATGATATCGATGAACAAGCGGTATTGGTGTTTTCCTATATTGGTTATGAATCAATGGAAGTTCCAGTCAATGGAAGGACTTCTATAAATGTGATCTTGCAAGAAGATAGCCAGACTTTAAATGAGGTTGTCGTTACAGCATTGGGTATTCAGCGCAAGACGAGGGATGTGGGTTATTCTGTCCAGCAATTGGAAGGGGGCAGTATTCAGGAAGCTCGAGAAGTTAATTATTTGAATTCGCTTCAAGGAAAATTGTCCGGTGTTCAAATTGGAGGAAACAGCGGATCTATGGGTGGATCCTCAAAGGTGACTATCAGGGGGCAAACTTCCATTTCAGGTGATAACAATGCATTGTTTATAGTGGATGGAGTACCTATGGCCAATATGAATCTCAATTCGGTAGGTACTACCGGAGGTCAAGGTACAGGAGGTGGTGGATTTGACTGGGGGAATCCTGCTCAATTAATCAATCCCAATGATATCGAAAATATTGCCGTACTCAAGGGTGCCGCAGCTACTGCATTGTACGGTAGTCGAGGACAGAATGGAGTCATTTATATTACCACCAAAACGGGAAAAGGCGCCGGTAAGTTATCCGTCAATTACGATATGAATCTTCAGTTTGATCAGGTGTCTCTCCTACCGGATTATCAAAATTCTTATGGAGGTGGAGGAAGTCCTGAATTTATGAAATTATATGTCAATGAAAATCCCAGTGGGTTTTTGCCTGGAGGGGGAAGTTATGACGATGGCGATGGCAAAGGAAGATATGATTTAATACCTGCTTATGGAGTAGATGAATCGTGGGGCCCTGCCCTCGATGGACGTTTGGTGAGACATTACTGGTCCTGGGATGCCGATAGAAATAATCCAAATTTTGGAATCGCAGCTCCCTGGGAAGCTCATCCGACCAATGTTGAAGACTTCTTTGAAACTGGGGTGACTTTTTCAAATAATTTGTCGGTGGCAAGTAGTAATGAAAATGGTTCTATTCGATTTTCACTTGGGCATACCAATCAAAATTTCATCTATCCTGGTAGTGACTTAGAGCGTTTCTTTATGGGGCTAAATACGACCTATAAGTTTACCGATCAATTGACTTTTAGCGGTGGAATAAATTATGTCAATGATGGGTCAAAAGGACGTCCTGGAACAGGATTTTATGGAAATAATCCCATGTTGTTCTATGTTATGTACGGACAGCGCCAGATCAATGATGAATATTTTAGAAATTATAAATACGAAGATGGATCTGAACAAGGTTGGAATCGAAGGGCATGGAATATTCAGCAACCGGCCTTTACTCAGAGTCCGTATTGGAATCAATATGAAAACTATGCCACAGATCAAAACAAAAGGTATTACGGAAATGCGGGCTTAACTTATAAGTTTTCTGAGCAATGGTCGGCCGATGTTCGAGTGTTTTCCGACGATTTAAATCATTTAGACGAAACAAGGGCGGCAAAAGGCTTCTTTGTGGGATCCTACGCCAAGCGTCAGTTTGTGTTTAATGAAACCAATTATCAGGCTACTTTAAATTATAAAACCAAGTTGTCTAATAAGTGGTCATTGGATGGCGTAGCTGGAGGTAATATATTGAGTACGCGGTCTACTGAAGATCTTGGAAATACCAATGGCGGACTCCAGAGTCCAGATGTTTATGTACTTCAGAATTCAGTATCTTCAGCTCGTATTCGTACTTTTTATAGCAGAAAACAGACCAACTCACTTTTTGCATCTGCTACTTTGGGCTATAACAACTACCTCTTTGTGACGGCTACTGGTAGAAATGATTGGGCCTCAACCCTCTATCAGACTGGAAATTACTCATATTTTTATCCATCCCTGGCAGGGTCATTTATATTTACTGATTTAATGTCACAGTCTGATTTGCTGACATTTGGTAAGTTGAGATTGTCCTTGGCTCAAGTGGGGAATGACGGCCAGCCTTATACCGTGTCCAATTATTACGATTATGTAGAATCATTTGGATCATATCCCTTGCAAACGACATCGAATTCCTTGTTTAATGCCGACCTCAAATCGGAGCTGACTTCAGAGGTGGAAGCTGGACTTGACCTACGTTTTTTCAAGGATCGTTTATCGACCAGTTTTACTTATTATGACAGAACGACTAAAAATCAGATTTGGAATGTTCAGATTCCCGCTGAAACAGGATTTTTGACCAAGGTTGTCAATGGGGGAAATGTTCAAAATAAGGGATTTGAGTTTTCGGTATCTGCCTATGTGATTCGAGCAGATGATTTTTCTTGGAAGTCCGCTCTTAACTTTTCCAAAAACCAGAATAAGGTATTGGATTTAAATAGTACCAGTGATGAAGTAGGTGGTTTGGAGAGATTTGTCATAGGGACGGAGCGAAGAACGCGTAAAGTGTCTATGGTGGCAGAGGTAGGAAAGTCCCTCGGTACCATGTTGGGAACTGATTATGTGTACGATAGTAACGGCAATCCCTTGGTTGGAGAGAATGGGATATATTTAGTGACCTCTAGTCCAGTAGTCATCGGTGACGTCAATCCCGATTTTATCGGTGGATTTTCCAATACATTTACATACAAAGGAGTTTATCTGTCGGCCTTGTTGGATTTTCAGAAAGGAGGTGATTTCTTTTCTTATACCAATCTATACGGCAACAAGTCTGGAATGTTGGCTCAGACAGCTGAAAACGGCATTAGAGAAAATGGTATAATTGTACCTGGTAAGAGAGAAGATGGTACGGTGAACAACGTATCTATTTCTGCGCAATCTCATTTTAATTCCAATGGTGGCAATCGCATTAGCAAAGCCAACCTATACGACGGAAGTTTTATTTATTTGAGAGAAGTGCGTATGGGTTGGAATGGTTCTTCAAATCTAGCTAGCAAGTTAGGGGTGGAAGCTTTGAGGTTGACACTCACCGGTCGGAATCTTTGGTTGATCCAGAGCAATGCGCCCAATGTAGACCCAGCCAATATTACCAATTCCAATGGTAATCAATTGGGTTTTGAAGGTGGTGCACTGCCGCCGGTTCGAAGTTTTGGAGTCAATATTAATCTAACCCTGTAATTGTAAATCACCTATAAATAAGACATTATGAAATTTTTAAAATCATTTTTATGGTTGATCGTGATTTGTGTATTTATCAGTTGTGATCAATTCGAAGAAATTAATGAAGATCCTGCTCGTTCCTCTGAAACACTGCCTGAGTATTTATTGGGCAATGCGGAGAAATCGGCTTTGGATATTATATATAATAATTACTACAACGGCCGACAAGGCATGCAATTGGCTCAGTATTGGATGGGGACGGATAAGACATCAGACGGGCGATTTTTGTTCACTGATGATGGTCTATGGTCCAAGTTATATTCCGGTCCATTGGCCGATTTGCAAGAAATAGAGCATTATTATGATCGACACCCCGATGAAGTAAGCCCACATACCTTGGCGGCTGCCGAAATTTTTAAATCGTGGATATTTCATATTTTGACCGATGTATATGTCGACGTGCCTTATAGTCAAGCACTGCAAGGTGGGACGATAACACAGCCAGTATTTGATACCGGTGAAGATATATACATTGATATATTGGCCAATTTAGCCAATCAAATTGAGATCCTGAAAAACCCAAGTACCGTTATTCGTGGAGATATTATTTCTAATGGAGATGCAGAGCAATGGATCCGATTTGCCAATGCCCTGCGATTGAGAATGGCTATGAGGATGATTGACGTAAGGGAGGCAGAAGCCAAAGCTATTATTGCAGAGGCAGCCAGTCAAACCTTGACCAGTGTGGATGAAGATGTTTATTTTCCATATTCTGCTGCTGCAGTATCGAGTCGATTTCCATACAACAATGTAGAGCGACCTTTGGTGGAGTTTGCAGTGACAACGACTTTAATCGATTACCTGAAAGAACTCAACGATCCGAGACTGATCATCTATGCTCGTCCCGATGAGACCAATGGCGAATACATAGGGAAAGAATACGGTCAAGAACTCAATGATCCGACAGTGATTGGTCTTTCAAAGCCCGGTTCTGAAGCTTATAGTGGTTCTGCTAAGGGATATGTAATTACTTATTCCGAAGTAGCCTTTATATTGGCAGAGGCAGCAGCGCGAGGTGTCAACGTCGGTCAATCTGCAGCAGAATGGTATGAAGAAGGTATTCGAGCGGCCATGAAACAGTGGAATGTGACCGATGACTCAGTGATTGATGACTATATTTTATCTGTTCCCTATGACGGAGGTCCATGGAGAGATGTTATTGGGAGTCAAAAATGGTTGGCCTTATATCTTCAGGGTATACAGGGCTGGATGGAGAGATTGCGGTTGGATTTTAAAAAGCCCAATGGTGAGGACTTGTTTATAGCGCCAGTGTCTGGAAGTTTAGATCCCGAAGTAGATTATTTACCCAGTCGATTGACTTATCCTTCTTCTACTAAAGCGAATAATATAGCCAATAGTACAGCGGCATCTTCTCGAATCGGAGGTGATTCCCAGGCTACGAAAAATTGGTGGGATATTAATTAGATTATTAGATCAATATCAAAATATTAGGGATGTCAATTATGGTTGGCATCCCTTTTTTTATTTATTTTATTTAATAATGTATTTGTTGTGTTGTCGGCAAATATTTTTATTGTGATAATTGCTGTTTCTGGCAGTTGGTTCTGGCGCTTAATTTTATTTGCAATTTAGGTTGTAGTGCAATTTAATGGTTTTATTTATTGTATTTAAGTTTTTAGTTAATTAAGCATATTGCACTTAAGTTGTGTATTTGTATTTATTTATAAAAAATGAAATATTGTTGTTATGTTTTGTATCGATATAAAATAACGACAAAGATTGAAATTGAAGTTGAAGTAATTTCTTTGTAGTGAATTAAAGATAATATAATATTATTTCTATAGTTGTTTAAAATTGGGTGTTGTTGACTTTTTAATAATTATTTACCATAATTTAATGCTTAAGGTTAAATAAAATATTAAATTTATTGTCGAATCAATTATTTAATGTGTAAATTTTACAATACAATGAAATGGAATAGGATGTTTTATGAGTATGGTTTGATTTTTATTTTGACCGTAATGACGAGTAGTACTCTATTTGCTATTGATGTCATGGCTGTCAATATTAATGGAACTATTTTAAATCAAAGTGGTGAACCACTTATCGGTGTTAATGTATTGGTCAAGGGAAGTGACAAAGGGACTGTCACCGATTTTGACGGAAAGTATCAATTGCAAGATGTAGATGAACAAGCCGTGTTGGTTTTTTCATATATCGGTTATGTGTCGCAAGAAATTGCTGTTAATGGAAGGACGACCATCAATGTAGAATTGATGGAAGATGTACAAGCTTTAGATGAAATAGTGGTGATTGGATATGGTTCTCAGAAAAGGTCGGATTTAACTGGTGCTGTGGGCTCGGTTAATGTAGATCAATTAAGACAGCGACCAACTCCGTCACTGAATCAAGGATTGGCTGGAAAGATATCAGGAGTTCAAGTAAATACCAATTCGGGGAGACCAGGAGGAAGGACAAATGTGAGAATACGGGGATTTAGTTCGATTAATTCATCCAATAATCCATTGTATGTAGTAGATGGAGTACAATTACCTGTGGGTAATCAAGCTCAGTTTAGTCAATCCATCGATTATATTAATCCCGCTGATATCGTATCGGTAGAAGTCCTTAAGGATGCTTCTTCAACCGCCATTTACGGTGCGCGTGGTGCCAATGGGGTTATTTTAATAACCACTAAAAAAGGACAATCTGGTGAAGGCCAGGTTTCTTACAATGCCGATTTTAGTGTGAATACCATAGGGCCCAATAGACGAGAAGTCCTCAATGCGGAACAATATCTTGCTGTTGAAGATTTGGCTTGGAGAAATATGGAAAAATACGATCCCGAAGGTTGGGCAGCTGGAAAATGGGCCTATTTAAATCCAGCGCTTAGAAGAACAGATCCTCGAGTTTTTGATGCTCAGGGCAATCCAAAATACGATACCGACTGGTTAGAAGAAACCACCCAAAATGCATTGTCACAGAATCATCAATTGGGTTTTAGCGGTGGCAGTGATAACACTACATATTCCGTGTCTTTGGGGTATCGCGATGATCAGGGATTGTTGAAAAAATCTTATTTGAAAAGATATTCTGGAAGATTGACATTAGATAGTGACGTTAAGACATGGTTGAACATAGGGACGACATTGAGTTATAATAATCAATCGGAAAATTTGGTCGATATCAGTGATCAAGTCGCTCGTCAAATCGTAGAAGATTTTCCTTTTTTGCCGGTTCAATACGAAGATGGAACTTATGCCAACAATAGGGATTATCCATTTGCAGAGGGGACGATGAGTTCGGTTCACCGGCTCAATGGACGAACCTATATACTGAATACTCAAACCGTATTGGGAAGTGCATATGCCAATCTGACTTTGGCAGAGGGTTTGGTTTTTAAATCGATATTGGGAGCCAATGTAATCACTCAAGAAAGAAATGACTATACGACTAGAACTCTAGACATTGGAAGTCAAGGACGAGCAGCTACGAGCAACGAAAAAGAAACATTTTGGTCCTTTGAAAATTATTTGACCTATAATAAAACCATTAATCAAATCCATAGCTTTACAGGCTTGTTGGGAATGTCTTGGCAAGAGACCAATTATTTCAGGATAGATCAAGGAGCCAGAACTTTTGCTACCGACTATTTCTTGTTCAATAATATAGGTGCTGGTAGCAACAATCTTAGCGTGAGCTCTGGCGCTTCAAGAGAGGCTTTGAATTCCTATTTTGGCCGTATCAATTACAGTTTGGACAACAAATATTTATTGACGGTAACCGGTCGAGCCGATGGTTCGTCAAAATTTGGGGATAACAACAAGTTTGCCTTTTTTCCTTCTACGGCATTGGCATGGCGTATGTCTGAGGAAGAATTCTTAGCCGATAATGCCGTTATATCAAATTTGAAAATAAGAGCCAGTTACGGTTTGACAGGAAATTCTGAAATACCTCCTTATTCTTCATTGTCTCTTTTGGGATCGGGCTATGCGGCGATATTGAATGATTCACGAGTGGGGGGAACTGGAATTAATCGATTGGCAAATCCGGATTTGAGATGGGAGAAAACAGCTCAGTCCGATATAGGTATTGAGTTGGGTTTGTATAATAACCGGATTTCAATAGAGACAGATTTTTACTATCGCAAGACGACCGATATGTTGCTAGATGCTCCAGTACCTACGACAAGTGGATATGCAACCATTAGGAAAAATATTGGCTCTATGGAGAACAAAGGGATTGAGTTTACTTTGAGAACGGTGAATTTTGATAATGCGGATTTTACTTGGAGTACATCATTTAATATTTCCTTGAATAGAAATAAGGTGTTGTCCTTGGCTACCCCAGCACCAATATTCGGTGTGGGAGGACCTAATTTTACCAACCCAACCAATATTATCCAAGTGGGTGAGCCTGTGGGTTCGTTTTGGGGCTTAAATCGATTGGGTGTATGGAGCGAGGCGGAAAGAGCGGAAGCTGCAGAATTTACCAGTTATAGAAATGGTTTGACGATTTTGCCAGGAGATATAAAATATGAGGATGTAAATGGTGACAAAGCCATTACCGATGCCGATCGGATGATCATAGGAAATGGCAGTCCCAAAGGGTGGGGATCCTTGGTGAATACCTTGAGATATAAAAATTTCGATATGGTATTTGACGTGCAATACACTTATGGCAATGACTTAATGGATATGAACCTTCATCCCAGTGAAGATCGTCAGGCTTTAGCCAATAGTTATACTACGGTATTGGATGCTTGGACGCCAGACAATCAAGACAGTCAGATTGCTGAAATAAGAGATACTAGAGCGGGATATGTAACCAATGTGGATACGAGATGGATTAAGGATGCTTCTTTTATACGAGGTCGAAATTTATTAATTGGCTATACATTGCCATCGGCTACCGTATCCGCTGTAGGTATCGACAATGTACGTGTATATGCTTCGGCTCAGAACTTTTTCTTAATTGTAGATGATGAAGTAATCGGAGATCCTGAAGTAGCCCCTATTCGTGGAGGAGATGGAGATAATGCTTTTTCACAAGGTATGAAATGGCATGAATATCCGAAGCCGACGACATTTATGGTAGGTATTCAAGTTGGATTTTAATTAGATCACCGAATTATTGCCGTTGATGTGTGGTGATATATCGAGATGAAAACTTTAAAAAAAATTTTCTTAACCAATGAAGACGCAGTCAAATTGGGTCAAAATAAAAAGAAAAAGATAAAATCATGAAAAGTAAAAATATACAATTATATCTATGGGCCGCCTTATTGCTGGCCTGCTCCATGACATTTAGTTGCTCTGGATTTTTGGATGAAGAAGATCCCTCTAATCTTACCCCAGAAGGTTTTTATACCATTCCCGATCACGCTGAAGCTGCCATAGCGGCGGCCTATGACAATACTCGGTTTTACGGAGGAGGAGCCGGTATATTTTCTTCTAATTGGCAACTTTTGGAAGCTCCCACAGGGACGAGTACTACAGAAACAGCTCAAAATTCGGATTTAAATAATCTGTATTCACTCACTTATGATGGCAATACTGGTCACGTTATAAATTGGTGGCAAGGTATTTATCGATTGGTTGCCCAGTGTAATCTGGTATTGGATAAAGTCCCCGGAATTACACCGATGGACGAAGCACAAAAGACCAGAATACTTGGGGAAGCCAAATTTTTGAGAGCATGGGCTTATTTTTATGCTGTGAGATTATGGGGAGATGTTCCTTTGGTCTTGATGCCTCAGACGGCTTCATCCGAAGATTTTTCACCAGAAAGAACGGGTCAAGAAGTCGTATATGCTCAGATTGTAAATGACT
The DNA here is from genome assembly GCF_021729155.1 of Membranihabitans marinus. Classification (GTDB taxonomy): domain Bacteria; phylum Bacteroidota; class Bacteroidia; order Chitinophagales; family Saprospiraceae; genus Membranihabitans; species Membranihabitans marinus. The sequence continues at coordinate 50,880 of NZ_JAJQYA010000022.1, forward strand.
TAAAAGATGCTGAGACCGCAGGACTTCCTTGGACAGATCAGAGTGGAAGAGTGTCTACGGCCGCAGTCAAAGGACTGATGTCGAAGGTTTATTTAACCATGGCTGGTTTTCCATTGAATAAAGGACAGGAATATTACCAATTAGCAGCAGCCAAGTCCAAAGAGATTATTGACAGTCCAGGTGGTATAGCCTTGTTCGATACTTATAAAGAGGTACATGATGAAAACCTAGGCAATACCAAAGAACATATCTTCAGTATTCAGTACAACGATTTAGTAGCCTCCAATCCAATGACGAATATGTTCCCCAATTTTAAACCTATTTCCTATAGGGGGCCAAGTGGGACAGGAAGTACAGTGCCTACCTCTAGTTTTTATAATTCCTTTGAGACTGGAGATAAACGAACCGTCAATCAAGAAGGTTATTTTTATACCACTTATTACACCAACGGGAGCGAGGATGAATTTGATTTGGGAGCACCCTATATTTTTAAGCATTTTAATATTGCAGCCAATGGCACATCTGGTGTGCCTGGAACGGCAAAGGACAATTTAAATGTACCTATTCTTCGATATGCAGAAATCTTGTTGATTTATGCAGAGGCTCAGAATGAAGTAAGTGGACCCAATCAAGCAACACTAGATGCGCTTAAGCAGATTAGAGACCGGGCGGGATTGAATACACTTCCACTATCTGAATATAGCAAAGAATCATTTAGGGAAGCGGTATGGAAAGAGCGATGGCATGAGTTGTGCTATGAAGGCAAGACTTGGTTTGATATGGTGCGTTTGCGTAAGGTGTTTAATGAAACGACAAAGGGATTCGACGATTTTGTAGGCCATAAGAATTTAGGCTCAAATGAGTCCCTGCAAGAGAAACATTTATTGTTCCCGTTGGGGGTTCAAGAGATGTTGAATAATCCTAATTTAAGACCACAGAATCCAGGTTATCCTACAATGTAGTCTTATATCATTTTTTTAGATATAATAATTTTAGGCTATGCCCTACTATGTTGAGTAGGGCATAGTTTTTTTATTTTAATATCTTTATAAAATGTATTTCGTATTAATGGAATACCCATAGATTAGCAATTTATATTTTATGTCAATTAACTATAACTGACTTGATCTGGCTGGGAATCAACTTAAATCTGGTCTATCCCATTTTGCGATTCATAAGTGAATAATATAATAGCTCTGTGGTCTTTAATTTACTTTATTTCTTTGTATCTAATTATGATAAGTCACTTTATTACAAGATTGTGGTGAAGTAGTCGAATCAAGTCCTAACTTTCGTTTGATAAAAAGGCAATTTTTTTGAAAACAATTCTGTTTACTTTCTTTTACTATTTATAGCTTTGCAGATTAATTATGCTATGATTCGAGATTTTATATTAACTTTTTTATGGAGCATATCTCCCCTAGGGGAGGCTAAAGTGGGCATTCCCTATGGAATACTTAATGGATTAAACCCCTATATGGTGTTCGTGGTGGCACTTACTGCCAATATATTGGTATATCCTATTATGATGTTTTTCTTGGATAAAATTAATGTTTTCTTATTTCGATGGTATTGGTATAAAAAAATGGCCTTATGGGTAGCGAAAAGGGCTAAGAAGGGTTCGGCGACCAGTTTGAAAAAATATGGCAATATGGGAGTCGTCTTATTTGTTATGTTACCTGTCCCAGGTACTGGGGTATATGCTGGGTCAATCGCTACTTATTTGTTTAAGTTGGAGCGCAAAGCTGCTTTTTTTGCCAATACAATTGGCATCACTATTTCATCTGTCATCGTGTGGAGCCTTGCTTATTTTGGTTCTCAAGCCATGTAAATCACCATATACAATAGTGTAAATTCAATTAGATATATAATTTGGAAAAGATTGCTATTCGAGTTGAGCCTTGCAGCAATGCTGATGTTTAGGTTTTGAGAAAAATGATAGCTTAAAAGACAGAGGTTTTGATGATAATGTGACATAGAAGCTTGAGTTTAAATAAGTTTTTCAATTGTAAGATAGTATAGAAATGATTTGCTCTCTAAAATAATTTTATGGAGCGTTAGCGAGTCTTAGTTTCTGGTCAGTTGCCGTGTTTTATTCAACAACAAATTTTTTGTGTAATATTTTTGGACAGTTATAGGTCTTATGGATTAATTATTTATAGTGTCGCTTTTTTTAGTTGAAATAAGATGGGAAGTCAAAATATTGAAATGTGATTTCATTTATGTATTTTGTTTTTATTTTATCAAACACCATTAAAATATATTTTTAGTGAAAAAGGCATTCTTGTTATTTTTAATCTGTTGTTTCTCATTTACGATTCAAGCCCAGGAGTCTATTATTTACAAACAAGTCGATACTACAAAATTGACCATGGAGGTTTATAAACCAAGTAATATGAAGGCCGAACAATTGTATCCTGCCATAGTCTTCTTTTTTGGAGGAGGTTGGAATGGAGGAAGTACAGCTCAATTTGAACCCCATGCACAGTATTTGGCCAGTAGGGGAATGGTGGTTTTTTTGGCCGATTATAGAGTGAAATCTAGACAGGGAACTACACCATTTGAATCCTTAAAAGACGCCAAGTCTGCAGTGAGATATATTCGTGGCAATTTTAGTAAGTTTCAGATTGATCCCAATAAAATTGTTGCTGCAGGTGGATCGGCAGGTGGACATTTGGCTGCGGCTACAGCCACCATAAGAAGATATAATGAAAAATCTGATAATCTCGATATCAGCGCTGTCCCCAATGCCCTTGCACTTTTTAACCCTGTGATAGATAACGGTCCTGGAGGTTATGGCTACGATAGAATAGGTTCAAGGTATCCCTATTTTTCACCACTGCACAATATCAGAATAGGTATGCCTCCATCGATATTTTTTTTAGGGGATAAGGATCGTTTAATTCCAGTTGAGACGGCAGAATATTTTAAAGTGGTGTCAGAGAAAGTTGGGAGTCGCTGTGACTTACATATATACGAAGATCAGCCCCATGGATTTTTTAATCTCAAAAATAGACCGATGTACGAGGCGACGGTAGAAGCTTTAGATCGATTTCTGACCTCTTTAGGTTATTTGACTGGTGAACCCAATATGAAGTTGATAAGGGAATAGTCAGAGGACGGTTAAAAAACGTATTTCGTATTAATTGTTCTGTTCCGGAAATGGTGCATTGTAGAATTTACAAAATACTTAATATATGTATTCTATTTGAAAATAGAAAGTATTGATAAAAAATTGATGTTATGAAATTATATGTATGGTTGTTTTTTGTAGGAATTTTGTTTGGTTGTCAATCACAGACAAAGACCGATGAGCAATCCGAGGATAAAAAGAGACCCAATGTAGTGGTCGTATATATGGATGATTTGGGCTATGGTGATGTAGGAGCCTATGGAGCTACTGAATTAAAAACTCCCCATTTTGATCGAATAGCCAATGAGGGGATTCGATTTACAAGAGGGTATGCTTCTTCAGCCACTTGTACTCCCAGTCGATTTGCATTGCTGACTGGAGTATATCCATGGCGCAATAAAAATGCAAAAATCCTTCCGGGAACAGCACCCTTGCTCATTGATACCCAGCAAGAAACTCTACCGAAATTGATGGCGAGAGCTGGATATCACACCGGAATAGTGGGCAAATGGCATTTGGGGCTTGGATCGGGAAATGTAGATTGGAACACAAGAGTATCGCCGAGGCCAAACGAAGTAGGTTTTGATTATTCTTATATTATGGCTGCTACACAGGACAGAGTACCTACGGTATATATTGAAAATGGCGATGTGGTAAATCTAGACCCCAATGATCCCATTTCCGTAGATTATAAAAACAATTTTGAGGGAGAACCAACCGGAAAAGACAATCCCGAATTGCTGAAAATGAAATGGCATCACGGACATAATAATAGCATTGTCAATGGCATTCCGAGAATTGGTTTTATGAAGGGGGGAGAAAAAGCCAAATGGAAAGACGAAGATATGGCCGATCATTTTTTGAAAGAAGCTCAGGATTATGTGGTTCAACATAAAGATGAGCCATTTTTTCTGTACTATGCTTTCCAACAACCCCACGTGCCACGAACACCGCATCCGCGATTTGTGGGATCTTCAGGTTTAGGTCCTCGAGGTGATGTTATCGTTGAGGCAGATTATTGTTTTGGTGAATTCATGAAAACTCTAGAAGAAGAAGGAATATTGGACAATACCTTGATCATCTTTACGAGCGACAATGGACCTGTATTAAACGATGGTTATTTTGATGATGCCGTCGAAAAACTGGGCAATCACAATCCCAAAGGACAGCTCCGCGGAGGAAAGTACAGTCTGTTTGAGGCAGGTACTCGAGTGCCTTTTATCACTTATTGGAAAGGGAAAATTCAACCAGCAGTTTCCGATGCCATGGTATGTCAAATCGATTTGCTGGCATCTATAGGGGCTTTGGTGGGTTTAAATCCTGAGGGGAATATTGATAGTGAAAATTTACTTCCTGCACTTTTAGGAGAAAACGAGATAGGTAGGGATGATTTAATCATAGAAGCTACCTCTCGAACGGCCTATAGACAAGGTGATTGGGCGCTGATTCCTCCATATAAGGGGCCGGCTCTGCATAAAGCAGTGAATATCGAGTTGGGAAATGACAGCAAGTATCAATTGTATGACTTGTCTACTGACATAGGTCAACAAAATAATATAGCTGCTCAACATCCCGATAAATTGGAATCGATGATTAAGGATTTTGAGGCCATTAGAGGGGATGATTACGGAAAAATACAAGATTTGGAATTGAAATAATTAATAGAAATAGAGAAAAAAAGATAATGATGAATGCCTCAATTCGATATCAAACCCTAATGGGTATATTTTTCTTAACCTTATTGGGTTGTCAAATGAAAAATGAAAAGGCCATCGTTGATCGGCCAAATATTGTATGGATTACATCTGAGGACAATTCTATGCATTATCTTTCTATGTTTCATGAAAATGGAAGTCCAACTCCCCATATCGAGTTTCTGGCCAAAGAGGGGATACAATATAATCGAGCATTTTCTAATGCTCCGGTATGCAGTGTGGCACGATCCACATTGATTACTGGATGTTATGCTCCTCGGATCGGAGCACAGTATCACCGAAAAATTCAAAAAGTTCCCATGCCCAAGGATGTCGAGATGTTCCCTCAGTATTTGCGGGAAGCGGGATATTATACGAGCAATAATAGCAAGGAAGATTACAATTTAGAGAAATCGGATAGTGTGTGGGATGATTCTTCAAAAAAGGCCAGTTGGCGAAATCGAAATGAAGGTCAACCTTTTTTTCATGTACACAATATTGGAGTGAGTCATGAAAGTAGTTTGCATTTTGATAAAGATGTGGTACAATCATATGATCTCAAAACCGAAATGGATACGTCGATGGTTCTGCCGAATCACCCCAATACCCATTTGTTTCAATTTACCAATGCCTACTACAGAGATAAGATTATTGAAATGGATGAAAGAGTGGGGAAAGTCCTATCAGATCTCGAAGCTGATGGTTTAATGGACAATACCATTATTTTTTATTTTGGAGACCATGGTGGTGTTTTGCCCGGCAGCAAAGGTTATCTCTATGAGACTGGACTCCATGTGCCCTTAGTTGTCTATTTGCCACAACAATACAGAGAGGCCCTAAGTATTGAGGCTGGAAGTCAATCCAATGGCTTTGTACAGTTTATAGATTTTGGCCCTACCGTATTGAATTTGTCGGGGATTGAAATTCCCAAGGGAATGGACGGTAAACCGTTTTTGGGACAAGGTGTGCAATGGTCGGAGGTAGAAGGGCGAGATGAAACTTATAGCTATGCCGATCGATTCGATGAAAAATACGATATGGTGCGTGCAGTTCGAAAAGGGAATTATAAATATATCCGCAGTTTTCAACCCTTCAATCACGATGGTTTAAGGAACAACTATCGATATAAACAATTAGCATATCGGGAATGGGATAGCCTGTATCGCGAGGGTAAATTGGATGAGGTAGAAGGGGCATTTTTTAAACCTCGACCCGTTGAGTTGTTGTACGATGTGAAAGAGGATCCATATGAGACCAATAATTTGGCCATGGAAAGCAGTTACCATTCTACTTTGCTGGATATGAGAGTCCGGTTACAAAATTGGATGATAGAAAAGACCGATTTGTCTCTATATCCCGAATATTTATTCATTAGAGATGGAGGGGGAGATCCTGTTACTTTTGGTCAGAATCATGCGAAAGATATTCAGCGGTATTTATCTATTGCGGATTTGTCTTTAGCAATCTTTGATGATGTAAAGGAAGAAATAATGAAGTGCCTCGAGTCCACTGATGCACTGGATCGTTACTGGGCATTGACGGTATGTGTGGGATTTGGAGAGGAAGCGGTTGGTTTATTTCCTATCATAGAAGAGATGGCGATAAAAGATGAAATGGGTATCAATAGAGTTCGAGCTGCAGAAGCACTTGCACTTGCAGGGAATAAAAATCAAGAGGAACACATTTTGACTGCGTTATATGAGGCAGAAGAGCCAGCTGAAGCACTGTTAATGTTAAATATGATGGTGTTGTTGGAGGATGGAGGTGCCGACTATCAATTCAATATTGACGGGAAGCGGTTAAAGGAGAAAGTAAGAGCAAGTGATGAAGTGCAACGGCGGTTGTTGTATTTGGAGGTGAAGATATAGATTGATTTGAAGTGCTTCGAGAGATAAGATTTTTAACCAAGGATGGAAGACTATTGAATAGAAATTGTGATAAAAAGATAATGATGGAAATTAATGTGTTAAGCGTTATACGCAGTAGTGTTTTGTATGCTGTGTTTGGTTGGATCTATATTTTGACTCTTAGCTGTAGTCAGGAGGAAGAGGCGGTTCGGCCTCCCAATATCCTGTTTTGTATATCGGATGACCAGTCTTTTCCCCATGCTTCAGCCTATGGTTGCGATTGGGTGAATACTCCATCATTTGATCGGGTCGCAGCATCGGGTATCTTGTTTACCCAAGCATATACCCCTAATGCTAAATGTGCACCTTCTCGTGCAATTTTGTTAACGGGGCGAAATTCGTGGCAGTTAGAAGAGGCTGGAAATCATGTTCCGTATTTTCCTTTAAAGTACAAGACATACGCTGAAGTATTACTGGATAGAGGATATCATACTGGATGGACAGGTAAGGGGTGGGCGCCAGGAGATCCGGGGAAGATCGATGGTCAGCCTCGTCATTTATTGGGGCGGAAATACGGAAGTGAAACTTTGACTCCGCCTACAAAGCAAATTTCTAATAATAATTATGCGGCCAATTTTAAGAAGTTTTTGCAGGATCGTTCACCCGATCAACCATTTTGTTTTTGGTATGGAGCTACTGAACCACATAGAAGGTATAGTTATCGTTCTGGGGTTGAAAAGGGTGGCAAGTCATTGGAGGATATCGATCGCGTTTTTTCATTTTGGCCAGATACCGATACGGTGAGGAATGATATGCTGGATTATGCTTTTGAGATCGAACATTTTGATAATCATCTAGGTCAAATGATGGCTATTTTAGAAGAGATGGGGGAATTGGACAATACCATTATTGTGGTGACTTCAGACAATGGAATGCCATTCCCGCGACTAAAAGGTCAATCTTATGAGTATTCCAATCATTTGCCCTTAGCCATTATGTGGCCAAAAGGTATTAAAAATCCCGGTCGTCGCTATGATAAGTTTGTAAGTTTTGCCGATATCGCACCTACCTTTTTGGCTGTAGCTGGAATAGTTGAGCCAAAAAGTGGAATGCAGCCCATAGAGGGAAATAATTTAATGCCGGTTTTTAAGGATAAAAAATTTCCAGATCAACGCAATTACATGGTTATAGGAAAAGAAAGGCATGATTTGGGGCGACCCAATGATGAGGGTTACCCTATGCGAGGTATCCGACAGGATAGTTTTTTGTATATTAAAAATTATAAAACCGACCGTTGGCCTGCAGGTAATCCAGAGACAGGGTATATGAATTGTGATGGTTCGCCGACTAAGTCATATATTTTAAATCTTCGCCGACGAATGGGAAGTTCAGTGTATTGGGATCTCTCTTTTGGGAAAAGGGGCAGTGAAGAATTGTATAATGTGGTCAAAGATCCCGAATGCATGGATAACTTGATCGATAATGCTTCTTATGAAACGGTTCGAAATAACTTATACGCACAAATGGAAAAAGAGTTGAAACAAGAGAAGGATCCGCGAATTCTCGGTAATGGGGACATCTTTGACCATTATCCCTATTCGCAGTCTGCTACTCGAAATTTTTATAGTCGATTTATGAATGGTGAGGATATCAAAGCCAATTGGATTAATCAAACAGATATCGATACTGATATTGAATAATTGTATTCTATTACATTAATTTCATAATTACGGTTAAGATTACGAGGGTTATTCTAGGTTGGGCTTGTTCTGTAATTTTAATTAGCTATTTTTTAAATTTTCGTTGACCCGTGTGGTCTACACCTTGTTGTCTTTCATAGGCAATCATGGATGTGGGGCGATAATTGAGAATAAGTGCGCGTCTTGATCCATTGGTTTCGTTGCCCCGGCTATAATGTAAGGTGAATCCATCGTGGGCGGTGCAACTACCCGCTTTCATGGAGATGGCTTGGCTTTGGTCCCCCTTGTACTCACAGTATAATGCTCCGCCATTGGGTAGATTTTGATGATGGTAGACGGTATCTTCTTTTGCTCGAGGGACAAACCACATACAGCCATTTTCGGGAAATACATCGTCGAGGGCGATCCAAAAACTTACGGCTCGTTTGTCTGGCATATTGATCCAATAGGCTGCATCTTGATGCCAGGGCGTTTCGGTTTTTGTAAAGGGCGCTTTATTGATGAGCATATCAAAATCTAAGGCCATATCTGGCCCCAGAAGATCTTGTGCCCATTGTATTGTTTTTTGATAAACAAGGTGTTGATGGAGTTCTTGATTAACAGAACTGGGCCTCATAATTTGGGTGATGCGTTCTACACCGCTGTCGTTAGTCGCATTGTCCCCAGCCAGATCACTTCTCAAATTTTGGGTGGCTAATTTGTCGGCCAATAATGCATCGTATATCTGTCGCAATTCATCGACTTCTGTTTTGGTCAATAGGGAATCTATTTTGACAAAGCCTTTTTCACGAAATTGATGGATGGTGGTTTGCATAGATTTCAAATTTATGCTTTTTAAAGCTAGATATATTTTTAAAAATTGACAATTTTATATTCCCATGGCACATGTAATTCGTATAATATCGGTGATAGGAATGGTCGAATTAAAACAATTATTCTATCATTCTATATGAATTATTCCCAGCAGCAATAATGTGCTTTGAAAAGCTTGATTTTGTAAATATCTTAAAAATTGATTTTATTTATTTAAATATTTTTTGGGGAACTTCCATTCTCCTCTGTATTCGGGAATGGCCATTTTTGCGGCAACTTTGTCATCGACAATAGTCTCAGTTATGGGATCAAATTTAATGGAACGACCTAGTTTAAGAGATAGAATACTTAGCTGTATGGGTAGGTCCACTTTGATGTGGTATTCCGCATTGCAAGAAGGTTGAATTTTGTTTCTCAATCCTTGAATCCATTCCAATTCATGTCCTGGAGAAGGCGCAATCGAAGGAGGAGGTGTGGATAGGTTATCCATTCTATTGCCTTCGGGAACGAGAATGTGTGAAGAATAATCGGTGATCAAGGTCCCATTGACTCCGTGAAAATAAATGCCTAATCTTCTTCTGGTCCCCGTTTCGTAGCCTACACCAGTTTTGTCGGCATTTTGAAATGCCCATCCATGACTATTGGTTGAAGACTGCATCCATGTCATGGTCAAGTTGGGATATCTCCATAAAACCTCGTGATTGTCATAGGCATCCCCATCATCATTGATGATGAATCGTCCTCCGCTTGCTGATATTTCAGTAGGATATCCAAGATTCAATGCCCATATGGGTAAGTCGGTAATATGTGGTGCCATACCCGGCGTCCAACCTCCGCTAAAATCCATCCAAAAGCAGTGATAGAAAGCATCTTTAACCAAATGAGGATTGAAGGCTTGCATCGGCGACGGTCCTACCCAAAGATTCCAATCTAAACCTTTGGGGATGGGAGAGTTGTTGAATCCTGAGCCTATGCCATCGGGGGCTTCATTCATTACAAAAAAGGTTCGAACAGAAGCTATTTTACCCAAATTACCGGATTGGATAAGTTCTACCATCCTGCGGTAGTGTTGTCCTGCATGAATCTGAGTGCCTATTTGATTGATGGTTTGGTGTTTTCTAAATGCATTTCTCACTGCAATGCTTTCGGCTGGATGCATAGTCATAGGTTTTTGCAAATAAACCGCTAGTCCAGCTTCTGCGGCATCAATGGCTTGTATGGCGTGCCAATGAGCCGGCGTGGCAATGATGACGGCATCTAATCCCGGGTGGTTCAAAAGCTCACGATAGTCATGGTAGGGTTTAGCGTTTTTGTATTGGTCAATAATGGGATTCAATCTTTCGTCCCATACATCACAGGCGGCCACCAGTTCTACTGCATTGTCTTTCATACAAGCTCTTAAATTGGCCTTGCCCAAACCACCGCAGCCTATGATGCCTAAATTAATTTTGTCGTTGGGCATTATTTTGCCCTTGCCTGAAATAACTTTTGAAGGAAGTACAAAAGGTAGGGTGAAAGCTGCCATAGAAGTTTGTTTGACAAAGTCTCTGCGCTTGATATCATTTTTATTTTTCATTATTTTGAATTTTTTAGAAAAGGATACAGGTTTATTGGATCAATTTTTCACATTTCAATGATTGTATTCATCCCACCATTCTTCAAATATTTTGTCTTGAATATTATTTTCATTGTGAATGACGAGTCGATATCGCAAAGTGAGTGGTTGATTTTGGTGCAAAGCATATCTAGTACCCGGAGTGGGAAATGTGGGTTGAACCCAAGCCAAATCGGGGTATTCTACCCATGTGCCTGGATATTCTGGATTGGATCCATGCTGTAGAACGGCGAGACCACTACTTTTTTCTGCCCCTAGGAAATGACCGCTAAAATCTGACCATGATCGAATGACTTCATTGGTTATTGTGTCGGAATGGTGCCTAATGGATTGATGGTCTGGGGTCTGCATGCGAAGATTAAGGCCGCCGTAACTGTCTGTTTTTCGAGTTGCAATGGTTATACTGTCTTTTAGGGCATGAAAAGTTAATACTAAATCGATCCAACGCAAATCTTCAGATTTGTCATAGACTTTGATTTTCGCTATTTCTCGAACAATGTCGGTGGTATCCTCCCATTTCCAAAGATTTTCAGCCTTTATTTCAACAAAATCTTCTCCATTGGAAAATTCTAAATTTCCAGTAGGTCTTGCAAAAACTGTTTGCAAAGCATAGATGTCTCCCTTTTCCTTACCCCATTCTACCTCAGGCCAGGCCCAAAATATGGCTCTGTGATGTGGGTGGCCTCCGTCTGGCCAATCCCGCGTCAGCATTTCACCTTGGAGTCCGTACAAAGGATGGATATAATCACTTCTGGGAACGGCGTAAATACTTGTGGTCACAAATGTATCGCCTTCCACTCTATTGTAGTTCTCACGAACGGCTCCATCTAATCGAATGACATCTTTTTCGTGAATGGTATGATAGTTATAAATCAATACAGTGTCTTCAAGATCTTTAACTATGACATGACCATTGCTTTCGTCTTGGGTCACCGATAAGCTGGATTTTTGCTGTATGGGTGAATTACATGCCAAGATTAAAAGGTAGATTAGGATGATGTATTTCATGGCTATTGGGTTATTGGTCACGGTAACTATCGATGGTTTGGCTTTTATTTTCTGTTTAAAGATAATTCATCATCTGGGATAGGCAATAGAATGTGGGTGTATTTGTTGTTATTTGGAAATTTTATATTTTTTTGTACGACCATCGTCAGCTCTTACTTCGATGGGATAATGACGCGTTCTGGTAATTTATCTTTTTATACCTGATCAATAAGTGCTTTCCAAAAGGAAGTCTAATTACTTTTTCAAAGGATTATTATATCTAATTTTATTGAGGCATTGTATTCAATTTCTTTCCAAGAAATCTTGTTTCGTTTAAACTATGAAATTTTCCTTTCAAACTTTTGAATTGAATAGGAGGATAGATGTTTTGTGTCTAAAAATTTTGTTCTTTGATTTAGGAACTTGGATTTGACATTTTAAGGTGGGGAGGAATTAAGTGATTTGAATTTTATATTTACTGAGAAGTGAAAGGGCTTCGGGCAATGAAAATTTAGCGCCTTTGATTTTATTCTGATCTGGATCAATGCTGTATTGGGTGGAATGACGGAAATCGACCTTCTCCAAAACAGTATCGTGAAAGGTGGCATTTAGTAAATCGCAATGATTAATTTCAGAACGGCTAAGATTACACCTCGTGAAATCCGTAAAGTGCAATTGGCAATGACTAAACAAAGTCTTAGGGAGACTGACTTCGAAAAAGGAGGAGTAATTGAGTTGGCAACGTTCAAAGGTAACCTCTAGTCCATAGGTATTGCACTGGTCAAAATGTAGGCCTATCATTTTACAATCTTTAAAGCTCACTTCTAGGAAACTAGTATTGTGTAGGATGGTGTTGCTCAAATTGCATTCCAAAAATTCGCAGTCGAGAAATCGAATCTGAGATAAGTCTGCCTTTGTGAAATTGCAAGAGGCAAAAGTACAGTATTCATATTCCCCCATTTGAATAGGATTTTCAGAAAAGTCTATTTTGTCAAAAACCTGGGCTTCTATGTATTTACGATCCATTTGATTGTGGTGTTAAATAGATATTGTAGTTGTTTTGGTGATGATGTAAAGTTAGATTAAAAGAATGAGTTCTTAAAGCGCGAATGAATTTAACTTGGTGTGAGGAAGAAGGAAAAATTTCCTAAAGATTTTACGCTGCGATAAAGATTTTTGGTTTGGGAGTCGTTGATATTCGGTTTATTAGTATCATTGTTTTAGGTAGAATATGGAAAAGTAGTTCAGTTATTTATACGACAAATAGTGTAAGATTGAGTTAATATTTGACAATTTACTTATGTATTCTAGATTTTGATTAAATAAATTCGATATGAGGTTGAACCTAAAAAAACAGGTTGAGCTTAGAGAAAAAGCCCAACCTGCTGACGTATAATAACTATGTGATATGATTAAAGCTTAATAAAACGCTGAATACCTTTATCACTTTGGATGACGTAAATTCCGTTTTTCAAACCTGCAACAGAAATCTGTTTTTGAGCTTCAAATGATTGTATTACCTTTCCATCCATTGAAATAATTTTTCCTGTCAAAATTTGATCGAAGTAGAGTGAATGGTTATCAGTTACCGGATTGGGATAGATGCTAAATTTCGCCTCTTTTGCCAATTGGCTGGTAGTCGTCAATTCGTCGGTCAATTGTAGGATGCCCACACTTCCACTCACTTCATAACCGACAATCAATAGAGCATTGTTGTTGGGGCTTTCTGAAGCTGGAATAAATTCAATGATTTCGGGCGCTATATCAGCTAATGAATCATTTCCATTACCTCTATTGTTGTAGTAAGTTATAAAATAAGGGTTAAAGGGATCAGTAATATCATAAACTATAATGGCACTTTGTCTTTCCAGGCCTATAAAAGCATAGGTGAATTCACCGATTTGGCCAATAGTTATAGCTTCAGGTTCTATCCCTTTGTCATCTGATCTACCGTCAAATTCTCCTTCATCTTCATTGAATACTTCGGATTCATGATCTCGAGTGATTTCTTCAAACTGCTGACCACTGTCGTAGATTAAATTTCCATATTTATCAAAGATTGAGAATGACCTAGCTCCGTAAGAATAAATTTGATCTGTGCTACCATTACCATCATAATCCCCATTAGCTGTAGTGGTTTTTAATCTGCCAATATTTTCATTGGCCATTAAGGTTTCTTTATTCGGATAGGCCACACTGTCCAATGTTAAATCTTTAACGCGTTCTTCCTCAGAATAGCCATCATAGTCTCTTGAGTCACCTTCGTTGGCTGTCACTATATAATCCATACCATTGACGCTGTAGCAGGCTATTCCGTCAGGTAAGAACATGCCCAAAGTTGGCTGTGGTTGTATATTGATAGAGTCGTCTCTGTCGCTGGCATCAAATCCGTAATCGCCATTAAAGGAAAGTATGCCCAAAACCGATTCATCGATGACCCCAGCTCCAGCAAGTCCAAAGTCATTGTCATTGATTACTGCGATTTTATTATTTGGTAGAATGGCAATACCTTCTGTTTTATCCGATCCGTAATAGCCGATTGAGGGGAGGTTCACTACTTTGGTTTTGTGCACCGGTTGAATACCATTGGCAAACAATTCATCTGCTGTCATCTCCTCAAGTGGAGTAATGTCACCTGTACCAGTACTGGTTGCAATGTCTGAATTGAAGATGTTGGTAGCACCCAAAAGATCGATTTCAAAAATATATTTTTTCCCATGTGGATTATTGCCTACTTCGGAATCCCTTTCTACTACCAAAAACTTTCCTTCCCCTTTGTAAACGGCGTCTCCAATTTTGTCTACTCTTGAAGTTCCAAAACTTTGGTTTTTATTGCCTTCTAGGAGGTATACAAATTCTGCTATAGGCTGACCATTCTCAGCATTGACACCAAGGATTCTGATAATATCAGAATTGTTTTTTGTGCTGCTATTTCTGTTGTATAATGGAGACTGAATAAAAGTATAAATAATATTGTTTGTCGAATCATAGGCTATAGCTTCAAATCCTCTATTGGCCCAACGTTTGGCATAAGTAGCAGGAAGTGTTTCATTGCCATAGGTGCCCTCAGGCTGAGGTGTAGTTCCCTGTAATGAATTGCCTTTGGGAACATATCTGTCGATAAGTACACCTGTACTGTCAAATTTGTAAAGAGCAGGTCTATATTCATCACACATCCAAAATGATTGGTTTTTGTCAATAATTATTCCTTCAAAGTCACCTCCCATTTCGTCGTAGGGTAGCAAATGATAAGCTTTTCCATCTGGACCTATAAAATCCGCATTGCCATAAGGCGTCGTCGTATCGGTATAGGTTACAGGCACTTCATCCTCACCTGGGATATTCCCTTTACCTGAAATAGGAGTAATTCCATCCTGTCTAAACAAGGGAATCTGTTGGTCTAAACTGACTTCTCCACTGGAGTGATTTATAGAGAATTTTACAATTCGTCCTTGGTAATTGGGCAATTTAAAAGGTCTAAGATTTTTGGGAGCAGCTGGTGTTACGCTTGTTGCAGCCACAGGAGCATCGTTGGGTCCGCGATCAGGAATGACGAAAAATACTGATATGCTGTCATTTGACGCAGAAGCATCATAGCACAGTCCTGAAAATCCCCCTAAGAATACCGTGTCTTGACCACCGTTGTATAATGGTTGTCCTAGGGCAGGCCAGTTGTTTACTCTTTCATTAATATTATACATTTGAACACTTGCACTGCCCAGGTAATGATCTTTATAACCCAAAGGCAGGATGTCTATAAATTCTTTGGTTTCTAGGTCAAACACAGCTAAAGCATTGTTTTCTTGACAGTTGACATAGGCTAGACTTCCATCTTTTACAATGGTGATGTATTCGGGTTCTAAATCTTGAGCAACAGTAGTGGTACCATTGTCGCCAAAGATTCTGATTCCCTTGTTGATTAATTCTTGTTTTCTTTCGTTGAACGAAGTGAAATCATAGGTGATTGCAGTCCTAGAAGCCAGATCGACGATGCTGATTGAGCCCAATGGGTCAATGTTGTAGTCGTCATTCGGCTCTCCTTCATTAGCTACAATGATTTTGCTGCCATCGGGAGTAAAAGTCAACATGTCGGGTAGACTACCTACAGTTACAGTGTCTAGAAATACACCTGCGGTATCGTATAATGCAACAAAGCCATTTTCTACTTTAGTGTCGTTTTCGATAGCAATGGCTACTATTCCGTTGTTTGTTGCGATTGAGTTGGGCCCACCACCTAAATGATGTAATGGGATTTCTTTAATAAGTTGAGGAGAAGTGGGGTTTGAAATATCCAGTATTGTAAAACTATTATTTGCAGAACTGGTGAAGAAAACTCGTTTAGAATTTTTGTCATATGCTACTACTTCAGCACTCCCTTCTGTTTGGGTAGAATAGCTTGATAATCTTTGTATTGGCAAGTCAATTTGTGCAAATAGTAGGTTGCTACAAACGACATTGATTATAATGACAGTGAGTAAAAGTAAATTTTTTTTCATTGGACTGTTATTCAGATGATTAATAAAGCCCTAATGTATCGTTTCATCGTGTCTGGAAATGGATTTTCGGATTAACTTTACTTTAATTATTGTGGACATTATAGTGATAAGCTAGGTTCGTAAGTCAGCCATTTTTTGGTTTAGGTTTATCGAGGAATTCAGGTTGGTCTTTATATGAGATTGATATAAATTTTACTAATTAAATTATTATTAGCAATACAGAGACAAGCTGCTATTTAAAAAGTAGTCTTAGATTATTTCAAGAAATCATAATTATTCTTCAGTAGTTTCAAACTAATGCTGTTCGAAATGAAATGTTTGTGAATAGTAGATTAAATTATTTTGAAATCAATTATTTTAAATTAATTTTGGAATAGTTTTTGAACTCATGTCTATATTATTCCCCAATACTTTTTGAATTCATTCAATTTATTACTCTTAAATAATAGCCTAAGTTTTTATTTATGTAGGCTCTGTGGTTATCCTTATTAATTTGTTTATATCATAATTTTTATATGGAAGTCGTATAAGTTGTTGATATATAGAAGCGTAAACTAATTGATAGTTTCTTAAAGATGAAATGATGATAAAAAAGGGAGACTCTATTTTGCTACATTTGTTTGTATTGTTTTGCAAGGCGGCTATAATTATGGTTTTTACTATGGGAACAGTATATGCCCAGGTGGAAATCTGTGATAATGGTGTAGATGACGATGGTGATGGCTTGATCGACTGCGTCGACCAAGATTGCTACAATCAAGGTACGGCAGTCTGTCCTCAAATGGAATGTCTGCCAATTGGATATCAAGTGTATGGACCCAATGCGGACTGGAATACAATTAATTTAATCACTGGGAGTTTTGGTACCCATGGTGATAATCTAGCTGCTGGTGTCAATTTAAATGCAATAGGATATAGTATTATTGACAATAGAATATGGGGGTACAATTCTGATTTACGAGACGGAACCCTCTTCGTCGCTTTTCAATTGCCATCGGGAGACTTTCACGTTGAATTTACGCCTGAAATTGCAAAATTGCCTCATGAAAACTTTACTGTAGGAGATGTGGATAATGACGGTCATTTGCTGTTGTATAATTCCAGTGCGGTTGATTATATTTATAAAATCAATATCGATCCTGGTTCAATGGATTATTTAACCATAGTGGATAGTATTTTTATGAATACTCCAGCAAATGTATACGATTTTGTTTTTAATCCATTGGATGGAATGGTTTATGGTGTTCAAACTGGTAGTGATCTTGTTCAAATCAATCTTACTACAGGGAATGTTGTCAATTTGGGGCCTTCTGGAGTCCTACACCCAGGTAATTATGGAGCTGCCTATATCGATAAAAATGGATTTTTTTATGTTAGTCATAACAATTCAGGTCAGATTTATAGGTTAGATTTACGCGGCAATCCGATCGTTGATTTTGATAATCAAAATACGGTAGCACTTGGAGTCACCAATAATGGGGGGTCCAATGATGGAGCCTTTTGTTTTAATGCCGATTTGAGTATTGATCTCGGTGATGCTCCCGATAGTTATCAGACTACTTTGGTGAATAATGGACCCAGTCATTTTGTCTTAAATTATGATAGTTTATCTGCTTCTTCTACATTGATGTTGGGAAATGCACTTGATGCAGAATTTGATGCAGCAGGTATTAATCCATTGGCCAATGGCGATAATGTTCATGGTGTCAATGATGAAGATGGTATTGTATGGGGCAATCCCATTGTCAGTCAAAGAAATTATAATGAAACCATTACCGTAACCAATAATACAGGAGATTCTGCTTATATAAATGCTTGGATAGATTTCAATTACGATGGAGATTTTTTAGATCCGGGAGAGCAAATTGCTACTGACATGGAATTGGGTGATATGTCGACCTCTGCTTCTTTAAGTTTTACTGTTCCCAATTTATCTGTTACACTACCTCAAACCAGTTATGCGCGAATTAGATTATGTGATGAAAGAGGAAAATGTACTCAACCTTTTGGAGCGGTCATTGGTGGTGAAGTTGAAGATTATGAGATAACTCTTCATCAGAATCCAGAAAAAGAAATAGTTGAAGTCGCAACAGCTGGAAATGCCACTATTCAAGTGTGTGTTGATACCACCATGTTTCCAGGTATTGTAAACACCATGGAGAGTTGTGGAAACCCAATAAATGGGACTTTGTCCAATATAAATCTGTCTACGGGTTGTGTGGATTATACGCCTACTGTGGATTATGTGGGCTTTGATACTGCATGTGTAGTGGTTTGCGACAACTTTGGTATTTGCGATACTACTATTATTGCAATACGAGTTAATCCCCTGCCAGATACAATTCGAGTGACTACTCCGATGGATAGTCTCGTCACCATATGCAAGGATGGGACCATGTTACCTGGAGTATTAACGTCGATATTGTCCTGTGGAAATCCATCAAATGGAAGCCTTGGGAATTTAAATTTAATTACGGGATGTGTGGATTATACCCCCAATCCTCGATTTACAGGTTTCGATACAGCCTGTGTACTTTTCTGCGATGAATTCGGCTTTTGTGATACCAGTATATTGTTTATTGAGGTAGAATGTTTGGGTGGCAATCAATTGCCGAATTGTAGTGATTTTTCTCCCGCCATAGACGAAAATGGAGACATTGTTTTCGGTGCATATGATTTATTGACCAATGCAGAAGGAGTTAAATATCCTATTACTGTACAGTTTTACAATGAATGGGGCGGATTACTATCGACCTTTAACATAGAAGGTTTTTGCGACTTAGTTAGTTGGAATACTTGTGGATATTCAGGGCAAGTAGTAGATTTTACGGTGACCAACCAAATGGGCAGTTGCACAGAAGGTATGGTTAGAATACAAAGTACACCGTCATTGAACTTGACGTCAAGATTTCAACACGATATCACCGATCTGCCAACTCATGACGGGGATTATATTACAGATGACAGTGATATCGATGAGGTAGTGACCGCTGGTGTAAGACGAGGGAAGGTCGTAACCTATTGTGGTTATATTCCCAGTGCAGATAATCCAGATTATCGACCAGTAGTGTCTGTGCCCTGTGCAGGTGGTAGAGGAAGTGGATATTATGGATTGTCCGTACAGCCAGATTGGATTATGCCTATTAAGTGTGATGAAGAAAATGATACAGCAGAGATTATATTCCGTACCTGGGAAGTATTTAACAAGGAAGGCGTCATGAGCACTTTGGTAGACACCATCGTGGTATTGAGATTGCCGGCCTTTGGTCCTGCTTCGTTTAAAGGGAAAGCAGAGGATACAACTTATTGTGAAATCGAAGAAAATCAAATCGGAGGAGAGACATTGAAGCGATATGCAGCATGGAAGCAGCCAATGGGATTACACGACTACGAATTGCCTTATGGGAAAATGGGAGCGGTAACTTATGAATTGCCAGCCGCCGTACTTCTTGCAGGTTATGTAAATGCAGCATCTCAAGATTTATTGGAAGAGTATTTGGCTTGTGTTATCTTGAAAAAGAATGACAAAGCTCAAACTGAATATACTATCGGAGATATCATCGATGGAGACTATATAATTGATGTATTGGCTGGTGCAAGTAGCACAGAGTTGGGATATGGAGCATTGAACGTTGTAGCGCGATTGGCTGAAGATTGGGAGAATCACTTAATCGCGTTGGCATCACTTCAATATTTCCCCTATGTGTTCTTAGAAAAAGGAGACAGGGTGTTGTCTGCAGATGGATATTACGAAGAGGTGACCGATCAATGGTTCTGGGACGGTAATGGCAATAGTCCTTATTGGTTCGCAGCAGGATGGCCATCAATCTACGGATCAGGAGATTGTGTAAGATATTGTGATAAAGCAGATGGAATAACAGATGAATGTGTGAAAGTCTGCGTGCCAGCGATAGAATTGGATGATGAAGGGAATTTAGATTTCTCAGTAGGCCAGAATAACTCACCAGATACATGTGTTGAAATATGTTTGGATGAGTTGGCAGGTTTGCCACATTGTGGAATTACTATGACTAGCGATGATGCCGACTGGACTGGAACATGCCCTAAGACAAAGGGAAGAAATATAATAATTACTCAAAGCTGTTGGGCTAACGGAGAAGTGTTAGGAGAATTGAGAGCATGTAATGAAGATCTAAGAAATAATGGTGAATTCGGACCTGATTTTGTAGCAGGGATCTATGCTATTCAACCAGAATCAGTTTTCACCCATTATACTATTGATGATGATACAGATTGGTCTAGTGAATTAGTAACAGAAAAACCAAAATACATTATATCTCAGTGGTTGACCTTGATCGATACAGTAGGTCCAATCTTCGACTTCTGTTATCCCGTAGATGGTGGAAGGGAGTACGGTATATGTGAAGAGGAGTTGTGCGAAATAGGAGAGTGGGATCACGATGAAATCGTAGCAGATATAGCAGCTGGTCTTCAATATGAATCAGCGAGAGAATACGAGTATTGCCATGGGACAGTATATACTACAGAGAGCCACGACTGTGCCACTGATGTATATGTACCCAGTGTGACATTGAAAGATCTATGTTCCGGTGTACACAGTGTAAAAGCGATGGTAAATGACAGAGCAGTACAATTGGAAAGAGTTGCTACTACTACTGATGGTTATGTAACCTTTGCTCACACTTCTAATCCTATCAGAATACCATTCGGAGGACACGGTGTGAAAACTGAAATAAGATACGAAGCAGCAGATAGCTGTTGGAACCAAAGTGAGTGGTTCAAATACATAGAGATCAAAGATGCTACTCCTCCAATCGTGGTGATGGATGATGAAGTACGTGTTTCTTTGACTTCAAAAGAAGCTTGGGTAAAAGCAGAGACCTTTGATGAAGGAAGTTGGGACAACTGTGAAATCGAATTAATCTTGGCTAGAAGAACTGACTGGTGGGCAGATACTGCTTGTGTAGATCTTTGTCCTGAAGGAGAAACTTACACTAGCTGGGATGATTTATTGTCTGACTTAGGGTTCTCTGGATACGGAGGTGCCTTAGGAGGTGAGTACCAGTGCGGAGATTATGACTTCGATATTACAGCGTTGAAAAAATTCTTAAACTCAGAGACTGTAGAAAATCACTACTACCAAAAATTATTATGGTTGTGGGAAGACAGCTATGAGTGTGGAGAATTTGTAGTACACGGCTGGCTTTATGACATCGTAAAATACATTTTGTTGAACGACAACTGTAGTGGAGGAGATGTGGAACATGGTAATAGATTGAAAATAGAAGAATTCGAAGGATTCTTAGACGCGATTACTGGTCGACCCGGATACGGAAAAGAAGTAAGCTACCTAGGAGGTGGGTGGAGCCCCGCGGTACCATTCAAATGTGAGGATGCCTGTGAGAACCCAACTGTAGAATTATTGGTCATGGATTACTGGTGTAACTGGGGTAAAGGATGGTTAGACGTAGAAGTGGAAGACAAATCCCAAGCGAAAGTACACAGAGAATTGGCTGATGTAGCTATTTCATGTGAGTCGTACAACGTAAACTATAAATCTATCATTGAAGCTGCAGCGGCATACGGAGAAGGTGGATCAGCTATAGATAGCACAGGTGCATTCGATGCATTGAACGAAGCATTTGGTTCATATGTAGCAGCATGGGTTAACAGCAATGGTGTGGTAACTGATGCAGCAGGTAACGAAATCACAAGCGAAGACTTGAAATTCTATATCAAGAATGTTACTTGTGAAGAGACTGAGGAAGTAACTCGAGTAGCCGATACATTGCACGATGGATACATTGATTGGATCAATGTAACAGAGCGAACTACAAGTTTGGTTAACGATTCATCTGAACATTACTTAGGAGTATTGACGGTATTGTGTCAGTCAAGAATCGAAACACAAGACGTATGGGTTGACCTAGACGACTGTGGCAACGGAAAGATCACCAGAAGATTTGATATCAGTGGAGGTTGTGGATCAAAAGCACCTAACTTCACATTGGAGCAAACGATCTGGATAAGTAGTGCCTGTGAATTGGGAATCTCAATGTTTGATACTCCTGCTGACACTTATACTAAAGAGTCTCCTGCATGTGTCACATCATTGGAAACAGTAAGTACAGAATTATCTCCAGCCGTAACGGGTAAAGTGAGTTTGAAAGCTGACTTGGTAGGTGCATTGTGTAATTCATTGGCTATTGGTTTAAAAGAAGAGTATATCAGTGAGGTAGCATCTGCAGATGCTGACGGACCAGAGATGTATAAAATGACTAGAGTGTGGAATATCAGAGATTGGTGTTCAACTATCGAGAGAGACTACGAACAATTGATCGTATTCGTAGTAGATCCTTCATGTGCAGTTGTTGACACAACTCCAGGTGGTGGAGATGTTAGCTTGTCAGGAACTATCGTAACAGAAGAGAACAAAGAAATAGGACAAGTAGAAGTGAAAGCAGTATTGGGAAGTGGAAGTCCATTGACAGCAGTAACTACAGGAAACGGAAGTTACGGTTTCAACTTGGATGGAGGTTCACAAGTAAGCATTGTACCAAGCAAAAACATTGGACATTCAAACGGGATCAGTACTCAGGATGTTATTGCTATCCAAGGTCATGTATTGCAGAAAACTAACATCGCAAGTGATTACAAGAAAATCGCAGCTGATGTAGATGGCAATGGTGAGATCAACGGATTGGATGTATTGGCAACAAGAAGAATGGTAATGACACCAAACAGACAGTTTGCCAACAATACGAGCTGGAGATTCTTTGTCAATGATGGTAGTATGAGAGAAACATACGAGACCACGACATTGACATCCGATGAAAATGTGGACTTTGTAGGTGTAAAAATCGGAGATGTTATTCTTTCGGCCGATGCATCTAGAAGTGCAAGAAGTGGATTGACCAGCTTGAACTTGAACGTAGCAGACAAAGCACTTAAAGCAGGAGAGGTATACAGAGTAAATGTAACTTCAGATAACTTCAACGAAATCACAGGTATGCAGTACACATTGGCTTATGCTGACAACGCTGTAGAAATTCAAACCATCGATGCAGGAGCATTGAACTTTACTCAAGACAACTATGTGAAATACCAGCCAGGAATCATCACTTCTTCTTGGAGTGAAGGGGTTGCAATCAGCAAAGGATCCAATGATGTATTGTTCACATTGGTGATCAAAGCGAAAGCAGATGTACAATTGAGAGATGTATTGAGTTTGAACGACAGAGTAACAATGACAGAAGCCTACACAAGTGGACAGGAGTTGAAAAATGTAAACTTACAGTTTAAGGGTAGCAGTAAGGGATTAGCATTGTACCAAAACAGACCAAACCCATATGCTGGTCAAACAATTATCGGATTCAACTTGCCTGAGGCATCAGATGCGACACTGAGGGTATATGATATAACCGGAAAAGTATTGAAAGTAATAGAAGGTGGATACGGTAAAGGCTACAGCGAAGTAAGATTGAACAGTTCAGATCTTAATGCAACAGGAGTATTGTATTATCAGTTGGACACAGATAAATATACAGCGACAAAGAAGATGGTTTTAATGAAATAATTGGGTAGTTATATTTAGGCAATTAACATTATTAAGAAAGATCCTCTTTTACCACAAGGGAGGATCTTTTTTTATTGGGTGGTTTTTAATAAATCAGAAATTCGGGCTGTGAAGTTTAGAAAATATAGGGTATAATCTAATACCAAATGTATTTGTAATTGTCGGTCATCTTATCTGTCGTTATAAAATGCATTTTGTATAACAGTATTCTCTCAGATATTTAAATTTTTCTATTTTTCGATTTTTTTGGTGAAATTGTCATAACCACTGGCTTTGGGTGGGTGAGGAAAGAGCCACTGACTATTTTAATTTATAGAATGAATCATAATTTATTTAGTGAAGGAGATGAGATTGAAGCTCAATTAGTCGCCGATTTAATAAAACAAGTTGATAATATTGGAATAAAAAGTGCCAATGATTTATCAGATAGAATTGCAGAATATCAGCCTTTTATGATGTCATTGATTTTGGGATATACTCAAGATGTGGAGCCAGAATTCATGGATGATATAATAAAAATGTTTTTTGTGGTATTCTTATTCTTTGAGAAGAAAACGAATATTAAGAAGAAAAAAATTGATCTATCCGATTTTGAAATTTTCCAGGAAAAAAATTTTCAATTTTTAAATTATTTGTCTGGCGAACAAGCTAAAGGGAATCGAATGGATGTGAATTCACAAAATCTTTCCAATATTAAATTTAAAAGTTTGTTCACAGGTATATTATTCCTGGCAAAGAATCAACCTCGATTTAAGAAAATGAATCCTGAATTGCAAGGAGTTGTTATATTAGGGATGAAAATACTGATTGAGTGTTTAGAATGGAATTTGCTTGATAAGAAATAATATTGATCAATATAATTGTTCAAAAGAAAATTTTACAAGACATAATAAGTGCAATAAGTATGAAATATGCTGATGGTAAGTTAGATTCATTTCATATCGTGTCAGTGATAAGTAATGCAGAACATAGTGCATTATATCCAGTTCAGTCACCCTATGGAAGATAGTTTACCCAATTAAGAAGTCCTGAAAGGACGACATAATATTATTAAGTAAAATTCTGCAGATTTATATTCTAATCGGGTATCGGCATGGTGGATTAAAGCCTATCGAATTATGTTACAATCACGTCTCTACTACCAACGTTGCAGTCATGCCGAAGCCAGTGGTAAAATTACCTTACAATATACAGGGCAGTCACGCCTCGGCACAGTGGCCTCGGTTCCTTTAATTTTATTATATTATTATTGAAAAATGTAATTTAATACTTATTAATATAAATATATTCTCGTCGCAGCGCTGTGGCTAACCCACCCGAAACACTGAAGTTTCGGTTCCTTCATTACATTTTTTACTATTTCTGTAAAACTAGTTGATACTTGTCAATCTTAATGTAGTGTTGTCACGACACGGAGGTCGTGACTTCTCTCGCCAGAGCCCGATTTACGGGTTAGGATGCTTTTGTCCACCCACCCGAGGGATGGGACCCTCGGCTTCTTCATCCCCAGCCCTCCCGAAACGCGGAGGTTTCGGCTCCTTCATCAGATGGACATTTAGTCCATCTGGTAGACCTATTGGTCTACTTATTTCAGTCGTATTTACTGGATTGGGTTGTCCTCCGGACAACTTCATTCAGTCATGCTCGTTCACCCACGACACTGTGGTCGTGGCTCCCTCATCGTAGACCTATTTAAGGTCTACGGTTCTTCGAACTACATTCGGTCGTGAGCTTCATTCGGTCATCTCAAAATCTTATCCCAGATTATAATACGCTTTTGGTAAAACTAAATGGATCAAGACGAAGCATTCGCTGGATTAAAAATTTAAAATAATTTTTAAAAAAGTAGTTTTATATGCAACCCTTTCTATTTTTTTGAAACTATATAAGTAGAATAAGAACAATAAGTGATTAACAAGACCTTGATTCATAACGCCGAACAACAACTCATAACTCAATGTGTCCATAGAGATCGTCGAGCACAAAAACAATTATACCAGTTGTATGCTAAGAGAATGTACAATGTGGCCTATCGGATATTGAATGATAGAGGCTTGGCTGAAGATGCGATTCAGGAAGGGTTTTTGGCGGTGTTCAATGGATTGTCAAAGTTTAATCAAGAAAGTTCTTTGGAAACCTGGATGAGAAGAATTATGGTTAATAAAGCCGTTCAATTGTTGAAAAAAGAAACTAGACTAAAATTTTCTAGTGAAGAAGTAGAGGTGATGGATGAGGATGAGGAAATAGAGTCGACAGCATGGTCGGTAGAGGATATCAAGAAGGGCATTCGTTCCATGCCATTGGGGTATCAAACCGTGGTCAATCTGTATTTAATTGAGGGATTTGACCATCAAGAAATTAGCCAGATATTGAAAATTAGTGTTTCTACTTCTAAGTCCCAGTATCACAGAGGTAGAAAATTATTACAAAAATATTTAAAGCCACTAATATGAATTTAAAGGATTATATCGACAACCACAAAGAGGAATTTGACGATCAAACCTTTGATCAAGAAATGGTTTGGGATAAAATAGACATGGAATTGGATCGGAAATCGGCTTTTAGTAGACGATTTTTAAAAATAGCAGCAGCTGTCCTTATTATTATCATGGCAGGCACTTCACTCTATGTGAACGGTTATCGGAACGGGCAAAATAACATATTGAACGCTAGTAACCCTGAATGGGTAGAGATTGAATCGTTTTATGGTGAACAGTATACGTCACTTATTTCTGACTTGGTCAAGACAGATGAATATGATGATGCAACTAAATCTGCATTTTTAAGGACTTTAGAAGCCTTGGATTTGGAGCAGGTTAGACTGAAAAACAGATTGAAGCTCGAACCTAATAACGAGGAAATATTGACGGCATTGGTCAATAATTTCAAACAGCAAATCGCTGCATTAGAACTTTTTCTAAATCCATCCGCAAAGGATGATCATTTAAAAATTAATGAGAATGAATATATATCGATGTAAACCATTGGTGGTCGGGGTTTTGATAATATGGGCTACAGGATTATGGGCTCAGTCGGGCAATGAGAATATTTTTATTAAAACTTTTAAGCGGACCACAGAACTACAGCTTTCTGCTATAAACGATGGAGGGGATATTTCTGTTCGAGGATGGGAAAAGGACTCTATACGAGTGGTTGTAAAGACCAGGTTGAAATCGAATAGCGAGGAAGAGCAAGATATGGATTGGATTAAGCCCAGTATTAATCAATCGAAGAGTCAGATTGTGGTAAATGTGGAGATGGAAAAACCTTCGCAAAGTTTTTTGTCGGAATGGATTAGTAAAAATATTTACGACACCAACAAGTCTGATGTCTGGATAGGTTATGAAATTTTTATGCCTAAAAACATGGATTTGCAAATTACCAGTGGGTTTGGGAAGGTCGTTGTAGAACAATGGCATGGTAAATTGAGGATTGAACAAGAACATGGGAGTTTGAGAATTGATGGCTCGATAAATGAGTTATCTGGTGCTTTAAAATTTGTAAAAGCAAGTCTAGATCAATTGAATCAATTGGATGCCGATCTCAAACAAGCAGAACTAAAAGTACAACATGTAGATATAATGTCGATTCGTTCGACCGGAGGACAACTCGATATTGGGTCGGTGGATGTACTCGATATGGTTTCAGGTAGAGATGATGTATTGATTAACCATTTGGGGGCAGCGTCCATCGATGCCAATTTTAGTCATTTTGACTTCCAAACCGTGTCGGGTAGACAGGATATCAAATTACTGTTTGGTAGTTTAAATATAAAGGGCTTTAAGTCTACTATCCCGGTTATGAAAATTGATCAGCGAAGCTCAGATGTGTCCATTTATGTGGGGGATAAATCATTTGAGTTTAAAGCCGCCATCGATGGAGGTGTATTGCGACTGCCTATAAATACCAAAGTCTTGAGCAGTACAAACGTAGATAAATCGGGAAAAGAGAAAAATATTCATGCCCTATACGGACAGGGCAAGACCAATATCATTCAACTATACTCCAAGAATGGCAGTGTAATTTTTAAACATTAATAATCAAAAAATGAGAGTAGTTTATTTAGCAATTAGTCTATTTATGAGTCTTGGTTTATCAGCTCAAGACCAGAATACAGGAGAATACATTGAATTCTCAGAGAAAAAAGTCGGACAAGCCGAAACCTTTACTTCTGGCGGTGGTAGTCATGGAATTTATATGGGGATATATTCTAAATATGGGGCAATTGCTGACGACAATGCTCTGTTTTTGGGCGGTCGTATTGCTTATGTTGCAGACAATAAAATAGAGATTGGTATTGGTGGAATGGGATTTTATTCTGATCATGAATTGTCTAATTTGGCTTCGGATAAAATCCTGACTGGGGGATACGGAGGCCTACATATTGAGCCTATTTTGTTCGGTAAGCAAAAGATACATTTATCGATCCCTATTTTACTAGGGGCAGGTGCGATCGGATTGTTGGATAATGACCATCTAGGACCAAATGACTTTCCGGATGAATGGGATCCATATTTTATCATGGAACCTGGATTGAATGTAGTGTTTAAAATATCCAATTTTATACAGTTAGAAGCAGGGGTTCATTATCGTTTCTCTAATGATGTAAGTTTGGGTAATTATCAGACCATAAAGGATATGAATGGATTTTCAGCTGGAGTCGGCATCAAGATGGGGGTATTTAACTTGGGACATAAAAGGATGGTTCAATCGGAAGTTCGACTTTAACACAAGTTCTTTGGATGGTGTTTTGAGTCATTGGTAGTAAAATGATGCATCGAATGCATAGATATAGGCACAAAAGGTTTCTTTAATGATGGGCATATTAATTAAATTCTAGATAGCGGAGGGATATTTTATTTGAAAATTTCCCTTCTATGAATCCAGTATCCAGAATTATATTTGCCCCTAGAAGTGGGCTCAGATGTCAGTAATCTTTCCATAAATTATACTATAGCTTTAAGGGTGCATTTTTGAAGGAAGAAGGGCTGAGAATTCCATCACTTCAATGGCCTATAGTAAGTAGTATCAAATTCATTTTTAATTGTCGGTTATTTTCCGATTTATTTAAAGATGTACAACTTTTACAATTACAATTATTTAACCTTCTATAATTTAAAATCTAGCCTC
This sequence comes from Membranihabitans marinus, assembly GCF_021729155.1. Classification (GTDB taxonomy): domain Bacteria; phylum Bacteroidota; class Bacteroidia; order Chitinophagales; family Saprospiraceae; genus Membranihabitans; species Membranihabitans marinus. Next base: position 79,853 of record NZ_JAJQYA010000022.1, read on the forward strand.
GGTATGGTAATCAACCCAACCGAATTACGGAGGTGTCAGTTCCTTTTATTTTGACTGCCACACTTCGACTAAGCTCAGTGCAGCGGCTCAGTGCAGCGGTTTAGAGCAACGCGCCAAATGTCCATTCAGGACTTTTGGTTGTCTTTTAGGTAACTTTAATCAGTCATCCTGAAGGGATGATATATCATAGCCGTGGGTTGAAAACCCACGGTATAGGAATAAGTCAATGTTGATTTGGCGGGATTTTTGCATTTTGGCAAAAATCATGACAAATTGAAATAGTACCAAGTTGTTTTTAAAACGGTATGAAGTCGAGGATTAACTTTAAAAGGCTAGCCCATCCGATGCATGGAAGCATGCTCCCCATCCTTGCCATAAATTTATTTCAAGGCCAGCCCACCCTTGCCACGGAGGGCAAGGTTCCCTCATCATAGGACAACTCAACCAAATCCTGTAGATTTGGTGCCTTCACCAATGGTAGATTTACTACCATTGATTCCTATCGGAATTTCGTTCAGTTATGTTCAGTTATCTTCTTACTGCTTACCCACCCGAAACACGGAGGTTTCGGTTCCTTCGCCCAATCGACATTTAGTCGATTGGATACTTCGTATTTCGCTCAGTCATCCTGAAGGGATGATATATCATAGCCGTGGGTTGAAAACCCACGGTATAGGAATAAGTCAATCTTGATTTGGCGGGATTTTTGCAATATCATATTTTAATTTATAAACGGATTTATATAAAATTCTAGAAATTATATACGAAGATTAATTAGGCAAAAATCATGACAAATTGAAATAGTACCAAGTTGTTTTTAAAACGGTATGAAGTCGAGGATTAACTTTAAAAGGCTAGCCCATCCGATGCATGGAAGCATGCTCCCCATCCTTGCCATAAATTTATTTCAAGGCCAGCCCACCCTTGCCACGGAGGGCAAGGTTCCCTCATCATAGGACAACTCAACCAAATCCTGTAGATTTGGTGCCTTCACCAATGGTAGATTTACTACCATTGATTCCTATCGGAATTTCGTTCAGTTATGTTCAGTTATCTTCTTACTGCTTACCCACCCGAAACACGGAGGTTTCGGTTCCTTCGCCCAATCGACATTTAGTCGATTGGATACTTCGTATTTCGCTCAGTCATCCTGAAGGGATGATATATCATAGCCGTGGGTTGAAAACCCACGGTATAGGAATAAGTCAATCTTGATTTGGCGGGATTTTTGCAATATCATATTTTAATTTATAAACGGATTTATATAAAATTCTAGAAATTATATACGAAGATTAATTAGGCAAAAATCATGACAAATCAGATCCTGACAATGCAATGTTTACCCGTTTTGATTTATTCAATCAGTTAAGGCATTTTAGATTTTATTAAACTCCATGAATATTCATTATATTTAAGAATATTGAAATCATATTTTATTGATCCTTCCTACGTCCCTTCAGGACTTAATAATGGGGAGAACTATCTTTCATAGGGTTGCACCCTATGCTATTAGACTACGCCCCTTCAGGGCTTTTTCAATTTCTATCAAGTATTTTAAATGGTCAGAATATAATCTATCAAGATTTTGATTTCTGTCATTCGACCAATTATTACGGCTACCGATTCTATTTTATGCACACCCACCTTTCAGGCAGTCACGCCGGAGCGCAGTGGCTTACCCACCCGAAACTCGGAGGAAGCGGTGGCTGAGCTTTGTCGAAGCCCGGTTCCTTCGCCATGGCCAGCCCATCCGGAATGCGGAGATTCCGGTTCCTTCTCCAAAGATCGATTTACGATCTTTGGTTTTCCTTCGGAAAACTTCATTCAGTCATCTTCGCCAATGGTAGATTTACTACCATTGATGCTTCGCATTATGCTCAGTTATGTATTCTATTCGGTCATCCTCACAATCTTTTCCGTCATTATAAAATGTAAATCGTATTATTTACCAAAAAGAAAATGAAGAGTAAATATTGAAAAATCAATTTTAATAATAAATAAGTGTTGTTTGGGATTTTTGTCTTTATTTAGAAATTATCTACTTTTTATTTCGACATTTTCGCAATAATTATGTAGCTTTAGAGTATAGCTTACCTTAGGAGAATATTGTTTTCTTCAATTTTTAAAATATATTTTTATGAGTAAACTCTAACCGATACTCTATCTTTTTCTCGATTTAAATTCATTTAATACTTTTTCAATTTCCAATCTTTATCAAAGGTAGGATAGACAACTGGTTTAACGTTTTTTACATACGAATAACTGCGAAGCGTTGGGTTGTTTATATGTATAAAGAAATGATAATTAATGTATTGAAATGATTAGGTTGTCTGATTTTAAGCCCGAAGGAATGTTTGCTGTGGACGAAGCTCTTGAAAATTACCAGAATGCCAAGTACTATTGGTATGGCTATGACGAGGAAGTTTAAGATGTGGATTATGAAAGAGAATATACCTATGATAAGGATACAAATACTTATGTAGGTGAAAGTCGCAATCAATTAAAAGATAGTTGATATAGATATGGTAGTGTGAATGCCATATTCAAGACCATTTATTCCAAAAATGTCAAATGCGTAATTATGAAAAAAATCCTATATCTGACTTTTACCTTTATAATCATTTGGAGCGTGAGTTATGCACAAGAATTTACAGTCTTGTACTCACAGGAGATCTTCCCCCCTCCTCCACCTCCATCACCGCCTTCTGCAGAGGACAATATTTTAAAATCTAAACCACAGTCGTCTTCTGATGGCATTTCTTCAATATCCAATGCTGTTGTTGTTTATAATCGTCTAAATGTAAAGGACAATATTTCTTACTTTTTTAGCATCAAAGCTGACACTTGTCGATACAATGAAAAGGAGTGGTATAAAGGCTTTTTACATTATGTAGATAGAAGTAAAAGGCAAACTTTTCAATTTTATTATCCCTCCAGTTTTAAAAAAGCTACCACCTATCCTTTGATTGATCCTACCGACTGGGAAATTGGCAGTAAATACTACGTGATCAAAGGTTATAATACACTTCGAGCCACTGGAATGATGGATTGTAAAAAGGTAGACATTTATTTTTGCCCAGATTTTCCGACGGTCTTTGGGCCATCTCTTTATTCGGGTTTGCCTGGGTTGGTCATTAGGGTTGATACTCCAAGAGGCAGGATGGAGTTGGTGAATGTACATGAAATGGATCTAGGGCCATTCCCCGATGTGGATTTCAACCAACTAGATATTTTGGATAATAATCCCTTTGAAATTGAAAAAAGAAAGGCATTGTTAAGAGCCATTTATAGTGACTCCAATTCAAAAACAGAGGAGAAGAAAGTAGACAGGGACTTTGATCAAGTCTTTGAATGTGTGGAGCCATAAACCTTGCAGTTGTTATTTCTGAACTACATAGTATTGGAGACATTGGATAGAAAGGAGAGGATTATACAAGATCATTTCAATCAAACCATAAAATACGTTGTTATGAAAAACATCCTTTTCGTATTCTTAACGGTAATGATTACAGCCACACAATGTCTCAGTCAGGAATATACAGCATTGTATTCACAGAAGATATATACGCCAGGTTCATCTTCTGCCAATGCTTCCTCATCTAATGTTATAATTACCTACGAACGTTTAAATGTAAAAGAAAATGTCTCCTATTATTTTGATACAACGGCGGACACTTGTCGATACAGTAAAAAGGAGTGGTATAATGGGCTTTTACAGTATGTAGATAGAAGCAAAGAGCAAACCTTGCAATTTTTTCGATCCAATTCCAATAAAGCCACGACCTACTCTATGATATATCCTGAGGACTGGGAGGTAGACACAAAAAGTTATAGGATCGATGGATATAAGACCGTAAAGGTCACGGGACAGATGGACGATGAAAAGGTGGACATTTATTATTGTCCGGATTTTCCAACAGTGTTTGGGCCGTCCATCTATTCGGGCTTGCCGGGATTGGTGGTAAGAGTCGATACCCCGATAGGAAATATTCAATTGGTCAATATTCATGAGATAGATATAGGAGGCTTTCCCGATGTGGATTTTTCACAATTGGAAATAGTGGATAATGATTCCTTTAAAACTGAACGGTCATTCATGGTGATGAAAGCCCTTCTTGAGAAAGACGATTCCCAAACAAAGGACAGGGAAGAAGGGAAGACCATTGATGGGGATTATGATTGTGTGAAAAAAAAATAAACTATGTCCAATGTATTACAAATATCAAATAGGTATTTTCTACACACTTTATTAGGGATTCTTATCTTGCTAATAGGAGGGAAGGGACATAGCCAAAATCTCAGTGGGCGTGTATTGAATGACCAAGGACAAGCATTGGATGGAGCCACTATTCTACTATATGAAGCAGATAGTACGACTATGCGTGGATTTTCGATCAGCGATTCATTGGGGAATTGGCAAATAAATAAGCCTGTCAAAGCAAACATGTTAATTACTGCCGCTTATTTGGGCTATGCCACTCAATATATCCCCATCGATACAGAGCTATTGTCTCGAGATACCATTGTCATAGTACTGAGGAGTAGTGCCCAATTGCTTACAGAAGTAGAAGTAAGGGCCAAACCCCTGCGCATAGTGGTCAAAGGAGATACGCTTTCCTTTGACGCCAAAGCATTTTTGCGAGAAGGTGACCAAACCTTAGGGGATTTATTGGGCAATATGCCTGGAATTGAATACAGTAAAAGTGGAGAAATATTGTACAATAATAAAAGAATAGACAAGCTCTTACTCGAAGGGAGGGATATATTGGCTGATCAGCACAAGCTATCAGCAGAAGGTGTTCAAGCACAGGATGTTAAAACCATCAATATCATAGAGCACTATCGGTCGTTTAGTGAACAGTACTTGCCATTTAAATCGAATAAAGTTGCTATGGATATTAAGTTGACCGATGAAGCCAAATTTCGAATAAATGGCGATGTAGAGTTGTTGGCTGGTCATGAATCTAAGTATGAAGCCAAGACAAATGTATACCGAGTAGGGGAACAGTCAGGGATGACTTCCTTTATTAGGGCCAATAATATTGGTGAAGCGGTGATGTCTTCAGGAGATTTTTTGAGTATAAAGGGTAGCTTATATCATGCACTTAATGAGACCAAAGGCGATTTATCTCAGTTGATACCAGCAGGATTTACTCCGAGTATGGATGTACAACAAAATTACGACAATGTAATCCTTTTTAATCTAGAAAAAGATAAAGGTAAACGGCAGAAATCACGAATCACATCGATGGTAAATTATGCCAAAAGAAATCAACAGTCTACTGTATTGCAAAATTTTGAAGACAGAAACCTTTTACTCAATGGGATTAAGAATAAGGAAACTATTTTCCCCTATGTGTATAGTAAATGGACAATGGACAAACTATTTGAAAATAAAAACGGACGAATAAGTTTTGAAATCCCAGCATATGCCGACTTAAGCAAGAATACCCAGACCTATGATGGTGATGTTTCGCTGCAGGCCTCCCATAATTTTTATACCAACAGGACAAAAACTTTTAATGTAGCTCCCAAAATTAGTTTTTACAAATCCCCTTCAAAAAAACATAGCTACTATTGGGATGTAGATCTTTTATTGGAAAATAAAGACCATAACCTTTTTTTAAGTCAAGATGGTGAATTTCAGACGGAAATAAATCAAGCCAACCGCAACCAGAAGGGAAAAGCGGGATTAAAGTTAGGCTATTATCGCTTTCTCGAAAACTGGGAGCTAAATGGAGAATTTAGGTCAAGTTATATTCTAACAGATTGGCGAATAGAGTCCAAAGAAACGCCGCTATATGATACTGACTTTCATCATTCAATACTAAATTTTAATTCGAATGTCAACTTTGAATATGAAAAAAATAAGTGGATGGCAAAATTGAAATTCAATGCTGATTTTAATCATCATCGTCTGGATACCTTGCAAAAACAAAACTTTGTATACTCGCCCAGTTTATAGTTGAAGTATAGTTTTAATCAGCTTCACTTTTTTATGCTTACAACCTCCATGTCTAAGTCCGAAGTGCCGTCTTCCTTGAGTTATAATACCTATGAATATGTAGATGAAAATACGATTCAACACGGATCATTACCATTGGGAACTACTTTTACCCATTCTTCTATTCAATTGACTCATCTGTATTTTAGCCTTATTAAGGAGATGAATTTCCATACCATCTTGAACTATTTTCAATCACGTAATGGCATTTACCAAGATTATGCTTTAGACAATGGTTTGTTGATTCTATATTATAAGCAGGCTATTGCTCAACACAATTTTTCCATTAACAATACGATATCGTTGAAAATGGCCAAACAAAAATTAGATATGGAAGTTACAACCAGGTTGTCTAAATCAGAAACCCAATTAGAGAGAGATAGAACCAATCGGCAACATAGCTATTATCAATCCATAGGTGTAGATTTTCAAGTGACTAAAGCCTTTGAAATTGGTTATAGTTATTATTATCAATTTCAAAAAATTAATTCCCAGACCATTATTTGTAACAATGTGGGACAAGGGCATAGCGTGCAAGCCTCTCACAGTAAGAACAAACTCCAGTTAGAAAGCGGCATGACACTAAACCTATTCAAAGGTGGTGGAATTGACAATCATTTTGTAGATCTTTCAGCCTCCGCGGAATACAAATTGGCAAACAATTGGACGATTCGATTAATTGGAAGAGATTTACTAAATCTTAATCCCCAGGTAGTCTATAGTTATTTTCAGTCCATTTCTTATGTCGAAACCCTAAGTTATCGGAGGTTTCCAGGCTCAGTATTAATTGGTTTTAAAAAATTGTTTTGAGGGAGTCGTTCGATTTATTGGTTGTAAAGATTAGGTATATTCTCCTGGTTAAAGTGTCAACACATTATTTCTTTGATGATACTGTCCAAAAAAGTGTGTAAAGTTCAAATATTTAAGATTTTAGTGATTCGAAACAAAAAATTAAAAGATGAAC
>NZ_JAJQYA010000023.1 GCF_021729155.1 Membranihabitans marinus
AGTATTTCCTTCTCGTTTTTCTTCTCTTTTTTCATAGTTTGCTAAGATAAGTAGACACACTTAATTGAACAGTCTCAAAAATTGCGGTTTTTGCTTTTTTAATTGGATTCCTTATCTGTCTCAACTCCAATCATATCAACTATATATCTCTGTCTAGGGATTTGTATCAACGATGTCGATTATCCTCAAAGTGTAATTGTGGGCAAAATATATTTAACTCGAGAAAATCGTAAAATGCTAAAGAAAAGAGGATTCGAACATTATGGAGTTCAACTGGAACGCCCCAAAGGATATAACATGAAGAAAAAAGATATTGCAAAAAAACGGCAAAATAAAAGGCGTGAAATTGTGGGTGAATTTGGTCTTGGAAAATTGAAATATGGGATAAATAAAATAAGAATGAAGTACGCTGAAACAAGTAAGGCTTACATGCGCTTGATAGCTATTAGTATGAATATCTATTAGTTGTGGAAGAAGTGAAAGCTCTTTTTAAGTCAATTTATCCGCAGACAAACCAATGATTTAGATCAGAGGATTAATTTTATAATACAAATCTTTTTGGAAAACATTTTGGTCCTGATTCAGCCCAACCATATAAAGTCAAGTCTAGAAATTATTTGAAGTGATTTTAGGATTTATTAGTAGACCTTATTTAACTTAAAGAACAGGAATGAAGATTTACTTTGCACACCCCTATTCTTCTTGGGAAAGAGGAATTAATGAAAATACAAACGCTATCATTAGAAGAGGCTTCCCTAAAGGAAAAGACTTTAATATAATAGGCAAAAAACAGCTCTTAAAACTTTAACAAAAACTCAACAATAAACCAAGAAAAATTATCGGTTACAAAACCCCTAAAGAAGTCTTGAGATTTGAATTTAAAAATGTAGCTTAGTATCAATTAATTTTAACAACGCTTTGTTGCGTTAGAACATTGAATGCACCAATGCGAATAGTTTTAACAATATTGATTGCATTACACGGAGTTATCCATTTTTTTGGATTTCTGAAAGCATTTGGCATATCCGAGTTCAATGCAATTTCACATTCGATTACCAAGGCATTCGGAATTGTATGGTTATTGACCTTTGTTTTATTTGCAATTACTGTAGTTCTATTAATTGCTCAATATAATTATTGGTGGATTATCGGAATTGTTGGAGTAATCCTTTCGCAGTTCTTAATCATAAACTATTGGGTTGATGCAAAATTTGGCACTATAGCAAACGTAATTATTCTATTAGCAACAATTATTGGATATTCAAGTTTCAACTTTAAAGAAAAAATTAAAGGAGAAAGAATAACTCAATTTGAAAATTCACAACTCAAAAACCAAAATATTGTTACCGGAAAATCATTGCTTGACTTACCAGTAAATGTTCAGAAATGGTTGAGTAATAGCGGAATTATTGATAAAAAATTAATTTCTAACGTCTATTTAACTCAAGAACTACAACTCAAATTAAAGCCTGAACAAACAACTTGGAACAATGGCACGGCAGAGCAATATTTTACTATTCAACCACCGGCGTTTAATTGGAATATTAATACTGAAATGAATTCAATATTGAGTGTTGCGGGTCGAGACAAATTTGAAGACGGTAAAGGCGAGATGACAATTAAGCTTCTATCAATTATTCCTGTTGCAAATGCAAAAAATGACGAAAAGGTAAATCAGGCAACGTTGCAACGATATTTGGCGGAAATCGTTTGGTTCCCATCAGCGTCTTTGAGTGAATATATAAAATGGGAGGCTATAAACGACAATTCTGCCAGAGCAACAATGGAATATAATGGAACAAAAGGTTCAGGCGTATTTCATTTTGATATAGACGGCAATTTTGAAAAATTCGTAGCAATGCGTTACCAAGATTCAAACGATGCCGAACCTACCGAATGGACTGTAACTGCGACCAAAACCGAAGAAAGGAATGGCATAAAAATACCTGTTGAGTGCGAAGCAAGTTGGGAATTGGAGAGCGGTAAATGGACTTGGTTAAAATTGAAAATAACGGATATTAAATACAACGTGGTTGAAATGCCAGTGGCTAACAATACACATAAAAAATAGACGAATCAGTGATTAATTCAAGGGTTGTCCTCGTGCCAAACTTTGCACTTAACTGAACGATTATATACCCTTAGTCAGTACCACTATATTTTAAGGTGGTTAGTTGAGTTTCTTTCTATATTTTAACCTCAATTTGTTGTGCTGGGGCTATATGGTCAATTTAATATAATTCTATAAGTAGGATAGTATTGTCTAGCTCAATTACAAGGAGGTCATTGGCGTATCAATGTTCAGAGTGCTGTTAAGGATTTATACGAATTACATTTATAATTGATAAGCTCACCCACCCACGACTCAGAGGTCGTGGTGCCCTCGTTGAAGGTAGATTTACTACCTTCCGTACTTCGTACTTTACTCGGTTATCTTTCGATTTATTAGAAGTTTTACTTTGTTTAAAATACTCGCCGTAGCTACGGCTATGCTGGCTTACCCACCCTCGGCTGGCTGGCCTCGGTTCCTTCACCACAGGTCGATTTACGACCTTTGATTGCTCAAAGAGCAATTTTGTTCAGTCATAGCCTCGTCAAACTTCAAATATTCTCGAAATCTTTTCCGTCATTATAAAATGTAATTCCTATTAGTGGTGTCGTCCACAGTGTCGGTTTCCCATTTCTCCCCCTATTTTACTAGGTTAATTTAAAATGTGTAAGCTATGTTTTTTTACCTAGTTGATAAAGATATACCTCTTAGTTTTATACAAGTTAATCATCGATTGCTCAGACGAATTAAATCATTATACCTCATCTATATCTCCACTAAAATGTCACTGCCTATTTAGTCCTAGATTTAGGGAGAATTTTTATTTAGTTAAACAATGGAGTTAATATTTATTGTTTATGAGCTTATATGTTAAAATCATGTGTTTTGTTTTATTGTATAAATTAAAATTGTATTTTATATTTTTATGTATTTCGATTTGCTTTATTATTGATTGGTGTTGTGTGTTAATGTGTAGTGAAATTAATATTTGATTGTATTGTTGTTTGAAGTTTTGGTGTGTTTAAAGATCAATATATGGTGTATTAGAAATTTTACATAAAAGGTTAATTTATTATTTAAATGCAATAATTATGTGTAGGAGTCTATTGTTTTTATTGAAAAATCAATACCGCTGTATAGGATTGATATTTTGTCTGCAGTTTACTTGCTTGGTCTGGGCAGTAGGTCATACAGGAGGAAGGATCATGAATACGAGTTTGGAGTGGTCCACTGAAAATCCCATTAATACAGTGTATGAGGATAAGACTATTACAGGTCAAGTCGTCGATGTCGAAGGCAATGCATTAATTGGTGTTAATGTATTGGTCAAGGGCAGTACCAATGGAACGGCTACCGACTTTGAAGGAAAATTTACCTTGGAAAATGTGGCTGAAAATGCCGTCTTATTGATTACTTATATAGGTTATAAAAGCCAAGAAGTATTGGTCTCTGACCAAACCGTCTTGTATATTGTCTTGGAATCGGACTCTGAACTATTGGATGAGGTAGTGGTGGTAGGTTATGGTACGACTAGAACAAAAGATGTTACTGGATCGGCTAAATCGGTGAAAAGTGAAGATTTTAATAAAGGAATAATCAACTCCCCAGAGCAATTGCTACAAGGCAAAGTGGCTGGCGTCAATGTCAATGCCAGTAGTGGTGAGCCCGGAAGTCCATTGAATATTACGGTTCGAGGGCCTGGCGGCGTAAGAACAGGGAGTACGCCTTTGTTTGTGATTGATGGTTTTGCTCTAGATAACTCCTCTATCGGTTCTGCGACCAATCCGTTAAGTTTCTTAAATCCCGATGATATCGAATCCATTGATGTACTTAAGGATGCGTCGGCTACAGCGATCTATGGATCGAGAGGAGCCAACGGTGTGGTATTGATTACAACCAAAAAAGGCAAGGAAGGCAGTTCCGCACTCAATTACTCTGCCAATGTCGGATTGTCAACCCTCGCCAATCCCATCGATGTATTTTCAGCCGATGAGTTTCGCCGCAATTTAAATGCATTGGGCGTACAATTTATCGATGAAGGAGGAAATACGGATTGGCAAAAAGAAATTTCTAGAACGGCTATAACCCAAAATCACAATTTATCACTCAGTGGAGGAACGGCTAAACTTAAATATTTTGGATCTTTTGGTATTCAAGATCAAGAGGGAATTCTCATAGGTAGTCAACTCAATCGGTATTCGGGTAGAGTGAATCTAAATCAAATCTTGCTTAAAGATAAATTAAGTGTAGATGTCAATTTGACGGCCTCATCAACCAAAAACGATCGCCCACCTGTCCAAAGTATGATAGCCGATGCATTGACGGCGAATCCAACATATATACCATATAATCCGGATGGTTCCATATATCACTATTTAGATGGCACCAACCCCTTGTTGTCCAATGAATTGAGTCAGGATTTTACCCGTACAACGAGAATATTAGGGAATATTTCCCCTTCCTTGACCATTATTGAAGGTCTGGTATATAAATTGAATTTTGGTGTAGATCTTTCCAATACTTCGAGAGATTTTCAAGACCAGCCCAATGAGGAACCCCTGCGATTGGGGCGTTTTCAAAACAATACCAACCGCAATCTGAATAAGTTGATTGAGAATTATTTAACTTATAGTTTCTCCAATTCTATTCACCAGATTAGTGCTCTCATTGGACATTCTTATCAAAAGATTGACTTAACTGGTCGAAGTTTTAGCATCAATACTTTTCCCATAAATGGGATTGATCCTGTGTATAATCCTGGTTTGGGGCAAGAATTGGATTTAGCTAATAATAAGCCATCGGGGTTTGCGATTATCAATGAGTTACAATCATTTTTTTCGAGAGTAAATTATCAGTTCAATAACAGATATTTAGCAACAGCTACCTTGAGAGTCGATGGGTCGTCTAAATTTGGGGATAATAATAAATATGGAGTATTTCCGTCCTTTTCCTTGGGGTGGCGTTTGTCGGAGGAGGCGTTTTTAAAGGGCAGTATATTTACGGATCTTAAGATTAGAGCAGGATGGGGCTTGACGGGCAATCAAGAAATTCCACCTAAAATCACCCAGGCATCGTTTAATTCCTCTATTTCTTCGTCATCTAGTTATCCGCTGAACAGTTCGTCCAGTTATCCTGCGGGTACGACTTATTCTCGACTCGCCAATCCCGACATTCAGTGGGAGGTTTCATCACAAACCGATATAGGCTTAGACTTTGCTTTATTTAATGGCGCCATTGAGGGGAGCATGGATTATTTTAACAAAATATCAAAAGACATTTTGTTGGAAGTGATTCCTTCCGATCCCGTACAGCCTGCAGGAACGTTTTGGACCAATGTTCCCGATATGGAGATATCGAATAAGGGGTTTGAATTGGATCTCAATTATAGGAAAACTTTGACCAATGATCTTAGTTTTGTGATGGGTGGAAATATTACTTTTATAGATAATGAAGTGACCAATTCTCCTTATACCGTTATTCCCTCAGGCGCAGCTTCTGGCCCTGGTCTTACTTCTGCCACTATCAATGGCTATATTAATGGTAGGCCGATTGGATCATTTTATTTAAAAGAATTTATTGGATTCGACGAAATAGGAGAATCGGTGTTTAGAGACATTGATGGCGATGGAATTATCAGCGATAACGATAGAGTGGCTTCCGAAACGGCTCTGCCGAATAAAATCTACAATATCAACGCCAGCTTGGCTTTTAAAGGATTCGATTTAGCTGTTAATTTTAATGGTGTCGCAGGCAATATGGTGTACGACAATACGGCAAATGCCAATTTTTATAAATTGAGATTGTCCAAAGGCCTAAATGCTATTCCAGAAGCCATTGAATTTGAGAATGAATCAATTAATAATTCGGCTCCTGTCTCATCTCGATATCTCAAGGATGCTGCCTTTTTTAGATTAAATAATCTCAGCCTGGGGTACAACTTAGATACTAGGAAGTTGGGTTTTGGAGATTGGGTATCGCATTTGCGTTTTAGTCTGACTGGGCAAAACCTTTTCTTGATTACCAAGTACAATGGTTTTGATCCCGACGTAAATACCGATCGAGCCATCAATGGCATTTCATCATATGGGGTTGATTATTTGAGTTATCCCAAGGCAAAATCATTTTTATTTGGACTTTCCATTGGTTTATAAAAATTTAAAAAAATGAGAAATATATTATATAAACTTTTGATTTTATGTGGTTTGTTGACCATACTGCTTTCGTGTACGGATTTGAAAGAAGTGGTTTTGGATGAGTCATTGACCAGTACTTTGACGGATAAAGAAGCCGCCGATGGGATAATTGCTCCTGTCTATGCTCTATTGCCCAATATGTATCGACATACCAATTATTTTGCTTTACAAGAGATTAGTACGGATGAAGCCATATTGCCTTATAGAGGAGGAACGGATTGGGGAGACAATGGTATCTATCTCGAATTGCACCGACATACTTTTTCCAGTACCTCAGCCAATGTGCGCAATACTTGGGATGATATTGTACAGTCATTGTCGCGTGCTGTTTTGGCGATGAATACATTGCCCGATATCGCCGATGGCAACACGACGGTATATATAGCGGAAGCTAGAGGGATGAGAGCTTACTACAATATGATGCTGTTGGATCTTTACGGTCTGTCATTCAAAAAGGATGATCCGGGAAATACTTCTGAGGTGTTGCGCGGTGTGGACGCATTAAATTATATTCAGTCAGAATTTGAAGCAGTTTTGCCCAATCTTCAGAATAAATCCCAAGTAGGTCCTGGTCGATTGACTCAGTTGGGATTGAAGGGACTTTTGGCGCGGTTGCACCTCAATGCAGCGGTCTATCGGGATCGCTATGCCGTAGACATTGCTTTTCAGGATGAAGATCTAGACAAAGTAATCGATTATTGTGATGAGATTATTGCTTCTGGAGATTATCAGTTGTCCAATGATTACTTTGACATTTTTGGAAACAACAATCACGACAATCCAGAATTGATTTTTGCCATCGATCAACGCCCCGACCTAAATGGCCACAATCGCATGGCTTATTTTTCACTTTCAGGAGATCAATATCCACTAGCTCAATTTCCGAGTGCCAATGGAACCGATGGTCCCGGTATTACATCTGATTTCTATCAGACTTGGGTAGAGGCTTACGCTCCAGCTGATCCCACGATAGATCCCCGATTTCATCTGCAAAATTTGGAAATTTACAGTACGGGACGAGACACTTGTTTGACCGCTGAAGATTTTAAAATTAATAGAGGAATCCTTCGAGGTCAACAATATGGACTGATTCGTGAAGGCGGTGTATTCTTGCAGTGTGAAGATGGCAAATACCAAGTTGGGGCCTTGACCAATTTAAGTAGAAATCGCCCCGACAAATTTGTGTTTTTTACTGAGAATATTGATTTTACGGCTGAAGGGAGTGATTATAGTACGGGGTATCGAGTTGAAAAATATGAATTTAGTTCTGTATCTAGTTCCGGAAGAAACAATGGCGAGGCCGATATTGTGATATTGAGATTGGCTGATGTGTATCTGATGAGAGCTGAAGCCTTGTTGCGAAAAAACAATGATGTGGCGGGGGCTTTGGCTGCGGTGAATACAGTGCGGGCTGCACGAACCAGTCGTACGCCTCCACCGACTATGACGGAAATGAACCTCGATTTATTGTATCGGGAAAGGGGATTTGAATTTTATTGGGAACATCTGCGTCGCAGTGATATGATCCGATTTGGAGAATATGAAGGGACGTGGACTGAGAAAACCAATTCCGATCCCATGAAGCGAATTTTTCCAATTCCGCAGACAGCCATCGATGGTGCTTCTAATCTAGATGGATATTTAGTTCAGAATCCGAGCTATTAAGGGAAAGGATTAGCTAAAGGGATTAGAATTTGAAGAATAATTGAGAAATGGCTTTGAAGATTCAATCAAAGCCATTTTTGATATTCGAATTGGAAAAATGGTGGATTAGAAGATGGAGAGGTTCTATTTTTGAATTGGTGTTTTATTAACCTTGAATTTCTTTTAATTTTTGAGAAAAGTATCGTGGTTGTGTCGAAAGAATACTTTTTTATGTACTACTGAGCCGTGTAATGTATTTTGTAGTAGATGTGTATGAAAATGTGAAAAATTTATGTATATTGTAGTAATTGGTCTTGTTGATTCTAGAAAAATAACATTTGGAAAAATAGAAGATAATTTTCTAAATAGACACCTGTCTATTATTTCAAAAAATTAGATCCCTCCCCAAATAGAAGCTGTAAATATTTGATTGTAAATGTTTTGAAATGAATTTACAAGCTTTAAACTTAATGAAGATATCGACGACAGTAAATAGAAATATTGATTCGAAAGGTTATTATAGTTGAATCTCGTATAATTCAAGTAAAAAATGGATTAGACTAGAAATGACTTCCAATGTTTTTTTTTAACACAGGCTTAACTCCCCAATTTATGTCCAATTATTTTGGTCTACAATCAAGATCGGCAAGTTGTATTGCTCATTGCCAAGAAATACATACTGATGAAAATGGGAATAAAATAGGTGAAAGAGGTTGGTGTAAAGTTGGATGTTGGGTAGAAACCGTGGTGAAGGCAGTTACTGCGACAGCAGCAGTTTTGGTTGCTGTAAAACAATTAGACTGATATTGGATGAAAGTGATATAATCTTATTTCGAAAGGACTCGGAGTGAAATTAATTGAATGTTTTTAAACAGGATATACTATGCATGTATTACTACTGCTCATATTACAAGTCAATGTTGTTCAAGGAATTCTTTGGGATAATGAAAGATCACTTCCTGTTTCCAATGCCTATGTCTATCCTGTAAGTCAACCACATCTAAGTGTGGTATCGAACGAAGCAGGATTGTTTATTCTGCCTGAGTCCATTTCTTTTAAAGATAGTTTAGAAATGAGTCACATCTCCTATGAAAAGAAAAGATTTTTATGTGGTAGCTCGTCTCATTTAGATACGATATTTCTCCAGTCAAGACCTTTCGAATTAGATGAAGTACATGTATTTGGGGAAACGGCGCTCGACATAATGAAGAACTGTATTCGCAGGCTTAAGGCCAATCACAGTAATTCAACTCAGTATTTTAAATTTCAGACCACTATCGATGGATATGATAAACAAGATGTACTGCAAACGATAGAGGATTATAATGGGGTATTAAAGCAAAATAGTAATCAGGATTTTTCATTTTTTTTTCAAAATAGTCGATACTATATTAAGCAGGATAAGAATTTTAAGCCAAGTGAATATTTGACTTCTTTATTCAGTATGGAATTCGACCCCATCCTTCGGCTTAAGGATGATCATCTGAAAAGGTTGAAACTGGGAAAATTTGATTGGCAATATATTGGTCAAGTAGAACAATTTGGGAGAAAGGTGCACATCATCGGTTTTCAAAGCAAAGGTGAAGGCTATTACGATAGTGGCACCTTATTGATCGATGAAGAAAATTATGCTGTGATGAAGTCATCCTTGTATTGGAAAGACAAAGTGTTGGTCTCTGAAGTTTTACACGTTCCCTATAGAGATACATTGATTCTAAAAACGGCGTACTACTTTGTTAGAAACCTAGGTGGAAGTTTTAAAAGAATAAGTCAATACCAGATTATAGAAGATCCTACTGAGTATATAAATTTGAAATATATGAATTCTATTGCAGGTAAAAAATATATAGAGGTAGTTGACGATATACAGACCGTAGACTCATTTGATCAGAAATTTCTCAGTCAAAGAAAAGAAATGTTTGGGCAGGGGCGGGAGTAGTTTTTTGATGGATATAGGTGTGAAAGAAGTAGCTTGATGGAACCTAGCACTAGGCTTGCCGATTGATTAAGCATTCGATAATAATGAAGCTTTGACACGACACAGTGGTCGTCTTCCTTCATCCTCTGGAGCATGGTGAGATTTCATAAATTTCTCTGCCGAATTAAAGTATAGTCACGTCGGAGAGAAGTGGTTAAATATCTATCTGGTTACGTTGTAGTCACGCCGGAGCCAGTGGCTCCGGTTTTACCCGGAGCGCGGTGGCTCCGGTTCCTTCGCCGAATGTCCATTTAGGACATTCGGTTGCTCTTCGATCAACTACGCTCAGTCATACTCAGTATAGTTTTGCTTGCGTAGCATTAGATACAGCGAATGGTTATTTGTATACATCAGATCGAGTGTATGCTATGTGTCTGAATTTAGTAAAATGAATAGTTATGGTTCAAAAGTTAGTCCACCAGTCGAAGTTTTTATACCAGATAGGTTTTATAGGAATTCTATTACACTTCGTTTTTACAGTTTCTGGTCAGACCATGCATAGAGCTAATGATATAAAGCCTGAGGTCGTTGAACAATTGTTAAACAAGTCGAAAACCCAGAAAATTATGGCCATTACGACTATGGGGTTTGCTGTGTTGATAACGCCCCTCATTGATAATCCAAATATACAGGGCTTGGGGAGCTGGCCAGAATTTGTATGTCTAGGTTTGGTGGGAACCAGTGTAGGTTTATACATTGCCGGTAGTAACAATCAATCCAAGGCTATTAAAATGGACTTGGGACTAATGTCTATAAGTCCATTTTCTCCTCGGATTCAACAAAGATCTACTTTGCTACCGGGTTTAGGTGTTGGTCCAGGATGGAGAGTTGTTTACATATGGTGATATTGAATTTTTTAAAAATATAATAATTGTATTCGTGTATTGATTGGGTTTAAAACTTTTTTTATGGAAAATTCATTTTGTTGTCCAAATTATTTTTTATTAAAAGCAATTTTCATAATTTTTATTTTTCAATTACATATAAATTTGAATGGTCAGAATTATAGAGACCTTGAGCTTAAAGCAGTCAGAAACGCATTGTTAGATAAAAGTAAGACTCAAGAAAATATAGCATGTATTACCATGGGATTAGGTGCGGTTACCTTCCCTATAGGGATATCAAGGTCGTCTTCTGGTGGAGAAGCTATCGCATTAATTGGTCTTGGGTTTATTGTAACGAGTATTACTTTTTTTGTTAAGTCAAATAAGAATCAAAACAAAGCTCTTAAAATGTACATAGGATTGATGGAAAAGAGTCCATTGAATTCCAGGGTTTCGTATAGAAGTCATGAATTTAAAGTTGTATCAACGATGGATATACTTTCTATGCCTGTGATTGGGGTGAAAATTCCATTATAGCTTTCTTTTATTCTCCCAACATATTGCATGCCATGTGGTAAGCCAATCGACTTCCTACACTGCCATCGTATTCATGTGGATCACCCGCTACTTCACAGAGATCGGCACCGATGATGGTACGTCCTTGCTCCTGTAATTTATCGATTAAATAGGTTGCTTGATAGTATTGCAATCCACCCGGAACAGGAGTGCCGGTGTGTGGACAAAGGCTAGGATCCAATCCATCGATATCGAAACTGATGTATACTTTGGGAGGAAGTTTCGAGACGATGTAGTCGCAGATTGAATTCCAGGATTCACCGTGAAACATTGCTTTGCTGATGTTTTCAGCGTAGTAACTGTGTATTCGTTCTGCATTGTTTTGGATATATGAGTATTCTTCTGGACAAAAGTCTCGAATGCCAACTTGGACCAATTTTTTAACTTGCGGGTTTTCTTCCAATACATTGTACATAATGGAGGCATGAGAGTAAGTGAAATTTTCATAGGCCTTGCGCAGGTCGCAATGTGCGTCGATCTGTAAGATTCCAAAATCTCCATGTTTTTCGCCCAGCGCTTTGATATAACCTAATGGTGTACTGTGATCACCTCCAATTAGAATGACTTGCTTGTCTTGATCTAAATATTTTTTGGATTTGGTATATACCCATTCATTGAGATACTGTGACTCTTGATTGATTTGATCGACCAAGTCATTCATCTCTGCATTGATTTCTTGCCCAGATTCTAGTTGTTGAATATACTGACTCGCTTTTTTGCGCCATTTTTGTGAGCGTTGAAATATGTCTTTGCTTATTTTGTCAAAGAATAGTCCCTTTTTCCAGGCGTTGGGATACTGTAAATTCATGAGGTCCAGCTGGTAAGATGCATTGAGTAAATTTTGTGGACCAAGGGAAGTGCCGTCGCTATAGGAAGTGGTTACATCCCAAGGAACAGGTAAAAAGATTAAATCTGCATTACTTTTTGTAAAAGGCAGGCCAATAAAATTATTGTTTTTCATGCCTGGGCCATTAGGGCTGTAGTCGGTTAGGGTAGACATAGTTTATATTTTGATAATGATATTCACAATAAGGGCCTTAAATGTATAGATATTTTTTAATATACGTGGGGAATATTGATAAGATGTAGGTTAATATTTTATTATATGAGGGGGGAGGATTTTGCGGGTTAATAGTTAAATAGTGAGAAGTTGAATTTAAGATGGAGCGGAATTAGGGGAGAGGGCAATAGCCTTGAGATTAAGCGGTTGTGATTAGGCGGTTGAGATTAGGCTTTTGTGATTAGGCTTTATAATTAGGCGGTTATGAAATAACCTATGATTTCCGTATATTAAGGAAAATACATAGCGCTATGGAAGAGAAATTTAAAAGTGTGTCAATTTATGACTTATACGAACGTTTTCCTAGCAGAGATAGTTGTTTAGCATATTTGGCCAAAAAGAAGTGGGAATCAGGATTTACCTGTAAACATTGTGGACATCATCATTATTGCAGTGGAGGAAAGCCATACGTAAGGCAGTGTACTCGATGTCGGTATAAAGAATCAGCTACTGCCAACACTTTATTTCACAAAGTCAAGTTCGATTTAGTCAAAGCTTTTGCCATTGTCTACTTTATTGCTACCAATAAAAAAGGAATATCGTCTTGTGAATTAAGTCGAACCTTACAGTTGAGACAAAAGACTTGTTGGTTGTTCCGTCTTAAGGTATTGTCGGCCATGGAAACTCATCGCAATGTAGGGTTAAGTGGAAAAGTAGAAATTTCAGATTTTGAAATCGGAATGAAGAAGGTGATGAAAAACGGCCGGGAAGTACGGTATAAAAAGAGGGTAGTTCTAGCTGTAGAGAAAAAAGGTAAGGGAGTTTCTCACGTTTATGCCGATGAGGTCAATCATCGCGGATATAATCAAATCAATGCTGTGGTTGAACGGACAGTGAATCCAGATGCCCTTATTAGTTGTTATAAATTGCGCGGCTATGACCAAATATGCAAGAAATACCAAGTCATATCTAGAGTTAAAAAAACAAAGAAGACCATTATGCCATTGTCCTATAGAATTGAAAATAGCATAGTATTTTGGTTGAGAGGCATTCATCATCATGCTGAATTATTACAGTATTATTTGGATGAATTCTGTTATAGATTTAATCGCAATCAGATGAAGGAGGAGATTTTTGTCCATCTTTTGGAACGCATGGTTTGCCATCGTCCGAGGACATATATGGAGATTATCAGCTAAATGCCTAATTATATGGGCTTGGTACCAAAATCCAAAATCTCTAACCCCTCACATTTTAGCTGCTAAAGCCTCCAATTTCGACTTTTTGTCTTGATTGTTTTCCAATATCATAGATGTATAATTACATCTACTAGCCCTATTATAGAAATTTTCAGCCGAAGGCTATTAATAAACAAAAACCATTTCATGGGCTAAAATGTATATACAAAAACTTATACAAGGAGTGATTTCGAATTTGCCATTATTACTTCTTATTTTTTAACAGCCGTTTTAGTAATAAAATGATGTCATTTTCAATGCTATGACGGATGTTCTGATTTTTATCCAAAGCTGAATTTTCCGGGAAAAGAATTATACTTTTAACAAACCACTTTTAATCAAAAGATTTCCATTTAATACAGAAAAATAGTCATTCTCAATCGTGAAAATTGATGGCAAATGGCTTGCTTCAAATTTTAACCAAATTTTTTCAATAGTTTTCTTCTCTTATTAACTCCTCCGTTTTTCATTTTTATCCATCTAAATTATTGATTATATTAGCTTTGAATCGATATCTTTAGTCCTTGTAGACTTCAACACTGCAAAAGAATAATTAGCTGTTTATTCAAGAAAATTAACATAAGATTTCGCAATAAAATGTACATTTGACCTCGGTTAATGACCTTCGATTTTGCGACTTATTTTGGCAATCGTAAACAAGATATCAATATTTAAAATCTACTAAAATATTTAATTCGAAATTGGTAAATATGAAAAAAGTAATGATAATTGGGGCCGGCGGTGTAGGCAGAGTAGTTGCTTACAAATGTGCCCAACAAAAAGAGGTCTTCTCTGACATTTTATTGGCAAGTAGAACCAAAGAAAAATGTGATGAAATCAAGGATGCCATCGGTGATGACAGAATATCTACTGCAGCCATTGATGCTATGGATGTTCCCGCATTGGTTGCCCTAATCCGGTCATTTCAACCCGATTTGGTAATTCATGTCGCCCTGCCTTATCAAGACCTCGCTATTATGGACGCTTGCCTAGAAGCAGGTGTCGATTACTTAGATACAGCCAATTACGAACCAGAAGACGAAGCCAAATTTGAATATAAATGGCAGTGGGCTTATCAAGATCGCTTCAAAGAAAAAGGCCTAATGGCTCTGCTAGGTAGTGGGTTTGACCCTGGAGTAACTTCAGTGTTTACCGCCTATGCGGCTAAACACTATTTCGATGAAATCCATTATTTAGATATAGTAGATTGTAATGCCGGTGACCACGGACATCCTTTTGCTACCAATTTCAATCCCGAAATAAATATTCGAGAAGTAACTCAAAAAGGAAAATACTGGGAAAATGGTGAATGGGTAGAGACAGAACCCCACCAATTTAAAAAGAAACTACACTATCCAGAAATCGGTGTGAAGGATTCTTACCTCATCTATCACGAAGAACTAGAATCTTTGGTTAAGAATTTTCCAACCATTAAAAGAGCCCGTTTTTGGATGACCTTTTCAGAAGAATATTTGACCCACCTTCGAGTAATTCAAAACATCGGAATGGCAAACATTGACCCCGTAGAATTCGAAGGAAAGCAAATCGTTCCCATTCAATTCTTAAAGGCTGTATTGCCCGATCCCAAATCATTGGGTGCCAATTACAAAGGTTGGACCTCAATTGGATGTCGAATCCGAGGGATAAAAGACGGCAAAGAACGCACTTGTTATATATACAACAATGCTAGTCACGAAGCAGCCTATGCTGAAACCGGGACTCAAGCCGTATCCTATACCACTGGTGTGCCTGCAATGATTGGTGCTAAAATGATGGTGACCGATCAATGGAAAAAACCAGGAGTGTATAATGTAGAAGAGTTTAACCCGGATCCATTTATGGATGAATTGAATAAATGTGGACTGCCTTGGAAGGTAGAGTTAGATATAGACTTGGAATTGTAAATGAGTAACAACAATCAAAATACAATATATCCACTGATCGATTCTCCAGCCTATGTATTGGAAGAAAATCGATTAATCGCCAATTTGGAGAAACTCTCGAGAGTCAGAGACGAGGCAGGAATCGAAATTATTCTTGCCCTGAAAGCATTTGCAATGTGGTCAGAATTTCCATTGATCGGTCGATATCTCAATGGGGCAACAGCGAGCTCTCTGTATGAAGCCAAATTAATTGCCGAAGAAATGAAGACCTTGGCCCATGTCTATGCCCCGGTATTCCATTCAGATGAAATAGAAGAGTTGGCTAAAGTCAGCCAAACCATTGTATTCAATTCTGTGCAAGAATATCATAGCCATGGCCCTGAATTTCTGCGGTATCGGTCAGATATGGAATTTGGTCTCCGTGTAAACCCCGGTTACAGCGAGATAGAAACCGATTTATACAATCCCGCAGCAATAGGATCTCGTTTGGGAATCCCCTCTTTAACGGAATTGCCTCAAGGAGTAACTGGACTTCATATGCATGCCCTGTGTGAAAACAATTCCTTTACCTTCGAAAGGGTATTGCAATCCTTTGAACACAGATTTGCTCATCTTTTGCCCCATATTCATTGGGTGAATTTTGGCGGTGGTCATTTAATTACTCAAGCAGATTACGATATACCGCATTTGATTAATGTCCTCAAAAGCTTTAAACAAAGATATCCTCACTTAAAAGTTATACTAGAACCCGGGTCTGCCATTGCTTGGCAGACTGGGTTTTTAAAAGCCAGCGTATTGGACATTGTCGAAACACCAGTGCAAAAGATTTTGATCTTAGATGTTTCTTTCACCGCCCATATGCCCGATTGCTTGGAAATGCCTTACAACCCTGCCATTAGAAAGGCTAACTATGGAAGTGAGGGGAAATTCGTCTATCAATTAGGAGGGATGAGTTGCTTAGCAGGAGATCAATTGGGGCCATATAGTTTCGAAAGGGCGATGGACATTGGCGATGAAATAATATTCGAGGATATGATTCATTATACCATGGTCAAAACCACTATGTTTAATGGGGTTCGACATCCCGATATTGGCAAAATCGACGTCGATGGCAACTATCATTTAATTCGCCGGTTTAACTATTCCGATTTCAAGCAACGGCTTTCATAAATATGGATGAAGATAAAAGATACCAATACTGGCGGTCTGCTTTAAGTCCTCTTTATGGCGATCGGGAGACTGAGAATATGTGGCGAATGTATGTGGAGGTGGATCGACCAGAGGACATTTTTGATGCAGATATCGAACAATTAAAATCCTATTTTCCCCTTCAATATTTATTGGGATTCACTTGGTTTTATGATCTCAAAATCGGTGTAACACCTGAGGTCTTAATCCCGAGACCGGAAACAGAAGAATTGGTCTTCTATCTATTGGATATGGTGGGGATGAATGACCATGCCCCTATTGTCCTAGACCTGGGGACGGGCAGTGGTTGTATTCCATTGGCTATCAAAAGTAAAAGACCAGAGTGGCAGTTGTACGGACTGGATTATTATTCAGAGGCATTGGAAGTAGCTAAGAAAAATAGTTTAGATCTGGACATCGATGTAAAATGGTGCACAGGGAATATTCTGACTTGGGATCTCGGCGAATTTCAAGATGTCATGTTTGATATTATCATATCCAATCCACCCTATATTCCCCTTCATGACCAAAAAATAATGGCCGATAATGTTTTAAAATACGAACCTCACTCTGCTTTATTTACCGACCATCCTCAAGGTTTGGAGTTTTATCAAGCCATTGCAGAAAATTATAGTAGAAATTTAAAATCAGACGGTTGGATTTTTATGGAAATTCACGAATCCTACGCCGAAGAAATACTTTCCTTGTTCCATCCTCGACATCACTGGGGAGATATCGGAGTCTTAAACGATTTACAAGGGAAACCTAGGATTTTTTATGCTCAAAAAAAGTGCTGAGTTAGCAAAAAGCTATTTCTCAGCACTCAAATTAACTAAACCTTAATTCTTTTATATTATTCGTATTACCCTTCTCTATTTGATGAAGAACCTTTTGCGCCTCACTTTATTTCTGACTCTATTTCAATTCTGATCTATAAACTACATTTGTCTTCAAAATCAATTCTTCTCAGCCTGCTTAAATTCTCCACGAAGACTTTTAAAATTACCCTTATCACCCTTCTACATTTACCAATTACATCCAATTACATCCAATCACATCCAATCATTAATCCTATCCTTAGGGGTAAATATTTAGAATCTTATTACCATCGCAAATAGATCGAAATATAGTCGACAATTATAAATACATTTGGTATACCCATATTCTAAATATCATATTTATTCGCTCCGCATAAATCTATTCTTCCCCTCCAACCAATTTGTATTTTTATTCTATTATAAATTACAGGCAATCAGCTTATAAAATATTTAGAATATTCACCTAATACAACGAATTAGAACTAAAAATAATTTCAATACAAAAGAAATTTTCCTCTATTGCTTTACAAATTTGCCCACCTGAGTCCTCGTGGCAATAATATATTGACCTGAGGATAATCTGCTGATATTGATGCGATTGGTATAGTATCCAATCAACAGAGGTCTACCACTCATATTGTATATTATATAGATGGAGCCATAGTCCACATTGCTCAAACTGATATAGCTCGATGCCGGATTGGGAACAACTATTATATCTTGATTGTCCACTACCGGATTGGATGTTTCTGGTTCTTCTGACTCCGCGGGATTGCTGGGTTCAGTAGGATTACTAGGTTCGCTTACTTCCTCATTAGGTTCTTCGGTTTCTTCCGGTGTATTAGATTCCTCACTCGGAGTATTGTCTACTTCACAATCATCCAATTGCAAAACATGTGGAGAGGTGGATACAAATGAACCATTACTCTCAATAGCCTTTACGTATATACTGAGACTAGTATTTCCAGTAGGAGAATACACCGCAGAATAAGATGAAGGACTGCCTTTGGCATTGATGTTCTCTATTACGGAGTAATTGCCATTGTCATTGGCCACATATACTTCAAACGAAGAAGTCATTGCTTCCTGCTTTGTAGACCATTGGATCTCTACCGACGAACAATTGTTGCTGCCCGTAGTGGAAAATGATTGAAATGCAGTATAATTTGTTTCTGGACATTGCGCACTGCCATTGTCTTCATCCCAACTACAGTTCGATTGATTGGTTTTTTTGGCATAATCCCAAGTCAAAAACCAGGTGTCATAACTTCTGTTGGCTTGTCCAAACGAGAATTTTCCTCTCTGAAATCCGAAACCCAAATACCAGCTATTATCAAAGCTACAGTTTAAGAAATTTTCTCGATGACCATTGTTACAACAACTGAGATCGTCGTACATCATACCGAAAACAGCCCATTCAATAGCTGCTTCCACACTGCTCAATGTATTGATGGCAATATTTTCGGAATAACCGTTGAAACAAGTTCCCCAATCACCTACTTGTTCACTAATCCGACTACTTGGACTGCCTAGACAGCTCGATTGATGATTGAATTCACCACAGCTTATCATTCTGCAACTGTGATTCTGTGCGGCATTATTTATCGCAGGATGCAAAGGAATGGAAACCGTAGGTATATTGTAAGCTGAACTATAGGCTTTTCGAAGAGCGGTTATGATCTTTTGAGCATAATCTCTAGGATCTGTGTACGTCTCGGGATGGACATAATCATCAATGTTGTTGTTCCTAAAAGCACTGCGCTCTCTTGCAATGGCTGCATTGACATTGGCCTCGAAACTTTGATTGAAATTGTATTCGTAATCCTGGTTAGGACTGGGTACACAGGAGGCACGCAATCGAATCTGTGGATTGAGTTCTTCGTAAACTCCAGGTCCAAATGATTGACTAGGATTTTGGCCCAATAGGGCATAACAGGAGATTAATATGACTAGTGAAGTCAAGTAGATTATTCTTTTCATTTCCGCTTTTTTGAATGTTATGACTGTTAAGAAAACCTCAAAACACTCAAAAAATTGGATGAAAAAAGTTAAAATATGAAAATTAACATTTTTTCAAACAATGAGAAATACAATATTCTATCTATGAAATATTCTGAAGATTTTACTCCTTGTCCATGGCCCACTAAGTCAGTTGCCGGCTTTTTTGGTTTTCGAATAACCCTTGCCTTGAAGTAATTCCAGTACTTTGTCGCGATGATCACCTTGGATCAATATTTCCATGTCTTTGACCGATCCTCCACATCCGCACTTTTGCTTTAAAAATTTGCCCAAGTCCTCTAATTCTGCTTCATCTCCTTCATAATCTCTGACCACAGTCACCAGTTTATTACCCTTCTTGCGATCCAACCAGATCCGCAAATTTTGATCTTTGGGTTCTATAGAACTACTTTCTTCATTTTGAAAAAAAGACGCCGCAAAATCTGGATTGGTCGAGTAAACCGTTAATTTCTTCTTCTTTTTAGCCACAATTAAATTTTTCCTGGTTTAGAGAAACAAAATAACAAGATAGATAATTGATAATACATATGAAAACAATTGATGAAAATGAAAGGTTTTTGCAGCGATATTTGTTTTTTGTAATGGGAAAATTCCAGTTTGATTCTATAATTTTATGATTATCTTGATAAAATGTAAGTGGTATTTTTTAATTTCAACCCATGCGGACATTTAAAAAACAACACATTTTGTTTTTGGCTTTAGGAGCCTATTTTGTGGCCAATGCCATCATTGCGGAGTTTATAGGAGTGAAAATATTTTCTCTTGAGAAAACTCTGGGAATTCCCCCATTAGATTTAACCATCTTTAATCAACCCAATCTTTCACTTAATCTTACTGTAGGTGTGCTCTTATGGCCTCTGGAGTTTGTGCTAAC
The DNA here is from genome assembly GCF_021729155.1 of Membranihabitans marinus. Taxonomy (GTDB): domain Bacteria; phylum Bacteroidota; class Bacteroidia; order Chitinophagales; family Saprospiraceae; genus Membranihabitans; species Membranihabitans marinus. The sequence continues at coordinate 20,286 of NZ_JAJQYA010000023.1, forward strand.
CGATGTGATTAATGAATATTTTGGAAAAAAAGGAGTGAAATTCCTGTCTTATTTGGCCGTAGTCTTGATTTTGTACGCCTTTGTTGTGGTGTTTTGGGGAATGAAATTAGACCCAGCGGATTTTTGGCCACAATCTCATATCAATCCCAACTGGCCTGTGGAGCGTCAAGAACAAGAACTGGCTCTGGTTGGTAATTATAACGCTGCCTATCGATTGGTCTTTGGCCAGGGCTTATGGATTATTATTGGCTCAGTAGTGGCATTCTTATTGGGCCAAGTAGTCGATGTCTTTATTTTTCACAAGATTAAGACATGGACAGGACGGGGAATGGTTTGGTTAAGAGCTACGGGGTCAACACTGGTATCGCAACTTCTCGATAGTTTTGTTGTTCTCTTTATAGCTTTTTATATCGGGGCCGATTGGTCATTGACCTTAGTCTTGGCCATCGGGGTGGTCAACTATATATACAAGGGATCAATGGCTATCCTGCTTACCCCACTGATATACGCAATGCATTATGTTATCGATACTTTTTTAGGGCCTGAATTGGCCGATAAAATGAAAAGAGAAGCACAAAATAGTTCTGCTTAATGTGGACGAATAAAATATGGATGAAGCGTCCGTTTAATTTTGGATTTCACGGACCCTCAGCGGAAAGTAATCACTTTCAGCAGAAACTGTCTCATTCTGAAACTTTTATTCAACAAAAAGCTCAGCAAGAATTCAATGGTTTAGTAGCCACCTTACGTCATGCAGGACTAGAAGTAGATGTCTTGCCTTTTGATGCTGAAGGCGAAAGTATGGATGCAGTCTTTCTCAACAATTGGTTCAGTACACATGACAATGGTTTAATGGTGGTATATCCTATGCTGGTTCCAGAGCGAAGGACGGAGCGACGACAGGACATGATAGATTATATTCGATCACAGTATGAAGTATCACAATTTTGGTCGATGACTCATTACGAGGATCGTCATTTATTCTTGGAATCCACAGGCAGCATGGTCTTGGATCGAGAGCATCGCGTAGTATATGCTTGTAAGAGTGTTCGAACCAGCCGAACCTTACTGGAAAAGTGGGCAAAGCGAATGGATTATCAATTGATAATATTTGATGCCTTTGATATGCATGGAAGACCTGTGTATCACACCAATGTATTGATGACAATGACGCCTCATTACGTTATGATCAATTCCTCAGCCATACCAAAAGGAGACTGGAAAACATTGAAATCACAATTCTCCAAGAACAATAAAAAGATTATCGATATCTCCATGCTGCAAATGAATCAATTCCTAGGGAATGCCATTGTACTACAGGGTAGATCAGATTACCCTTTATTGCTGATGTCTAGTAATGCTTATAGATCTTTAACCCTTCGCCAACTCTATGATTTGTCCAGTCAAATGACCATCATTCACTATCCGATACCCACCATTGAAACCGTCGGAGGGGGTAGTGTAAGATGTATGATTGCAGAAAATTTTCTAGAATCCAAAAAATAGCTCCTGCTGAGGATGACTGAATGAAGTTGTCCTGTTGGACAACCCGATGGATTAAATATCCATCGGATGAAGGAACCGAAACCTCCGTGTTTCGGGTGTGAACGAGCATGACTGAATGAAGTTGTCCGGAGGACAACCCAATCCAGTAAATGTGGATTGGATGAAGGAGCCGAGGGTCCCATCCCTCGGGTGTGAACGAATGAAGTACACGACTGAATAAAGTTGCTCAAAGAGCAACCAGATGAACTAAATGTTCAACTGATGAAGGAGCCATGACCACTGTGTCGTGGGTGAACGAGCAAAATACGTAGTATCCAATGTCCTGAACGAGGCTGTAAATTAAACTCTGTCTGGATAAAAAAATTAATAAATTTATTCAAACAAAAGAGATGGAAATTCAAGAACAAAAAGAATTAGAAAAGAAAGCATTAGACCAGCTATTATCAGGGAAGAGTTTATTTGGGGAAGATGGAGCATTTGGCCCAATGCTAAAGAGCTTTATAGAAAAAGCATTAGAAGCAGAAATGACGTCCCATTTATCAGAAGGCTCAGAAAAAAACAAAAGGAATGGCAAAGGTAAAAAGACCTTAAAAACAAATATAGGATCGATAGAGATAGAAACACCTCAAGATAGAAATAGTAGTTTTCAACCCAGTATTGTAAAGAAGCGCCAAACAATATTAGCGGATAATTTATCGGAAAAGATCATTGGCTTATATGGATTAGGAATGAGTTTGCGAGACATTTCATCCCATATTAAAGAGATGTATGATATGCAGATATCCCACACCGTATTGTCAGAGATTACGGATAAAATCATACCGGATATTAAGGCCTGGCAAAGCCGGCCAGTAGAGTCCTTATATTGTATTGTATGGCTAGATGCAATGCACTACAAAGTAAAGGTTGATGGCAAAATAGAAAATAGAGCTGTATATAATATTTTGGGTGTGAACAAGGAGGGGAGAAAGGAGATTTTAGGTATGTATGTTTCACAAAGTGAAGGTGCAAAATTCTGGTTGCAAGTACTTACTGATTTGCAAAACAGAGGATTAGAAGATCTCTTAATTGCATGTACAGATAATTTAAAAGGGTTTAGTGAAGCAATTTTAAGCATTTTCCCAAAAACTCAAATCCAAAAGTGTATAGTACATCAAATTCGAAATTCTTTAAAATACGTTGCTTCCAAAGACCAAAAAGAATTTATAAAAGATTTAAAACTTGTTTATAAAGCAGTAAGCAAAGAGATAGCGGAAGATGAATTAGAAAAACTATCGGAAAAATGGGGCAAGAAATACCCGGTAGTTATTGATAGTTGGGAGCGTAATTGGGAAGAACTATCAGCCTATTTTGAATACACAGAACCAATTAGAAGGATTATCTATACGACCAATGCAGTGGAGGGATTTCATCGCCAAGTACGTAAAGTTACTAAAACGAAAGGTGCATTTACGAATGATATGGCTCTGTTAAAATTGATATATTTAGCTACCAAAAATATTGAAAAGAAATGGACCTCTCCGTTGCCGTATTGGAGTTTGACCATTCAACAATTATATATTAAATTTGGAGATAGAATTACATTGGATATACAAACGAATCCAAGCAATACGTGACGCTGCCGCTATGGCTCATTTTAAAAATAATTGGATTTTAAAAAAAAGAAAAATCCAATTATTTTTAAAACGTAATATAAAAACAGACAGACTTTAAATTACACTCCCTCCTGAACGGACATTGGGCGAGAGAAGTCGCAGCCACTGCGCTGCGACGAGATAGTATTTATATTGATAGGTTTAAGTACTTGTCACAGAATTAATATAAATGTCTTGAGGTAACCGGAGCCACTGTGCTCCGGCGTGACTGCAAGGTAATTCGATAGGTATTTAGCCACTGTGCCGAGGCATGATTAGAATATTTAACTACAGGATTTTACTTATTAATATTATGTCGTCCCTTCAGGACTTCTTTTCAAGATGACAATTATTTCATAGGGTTTCACCCTACGCTGACATATTTCGTCCTTTCAGGACTTTTTTAAGCTTAAATGGCATGGTATCATCGTAATTCGATAGGTTTTTAGCCACTGCGCTGCGACAATAATACATAAAATTCGACAGCAAATTCTCACTGTGCTCCGACGAGATAGTATTTATATTGACAGGTTTAAGTACTTGTCACAGAATTAATATAAATGTCTTGAGGGAACCGGAGCCATTGGCTCCGGCGTGACTGCAACGTAATTCGATAGGTTTTCAGCCACTGCGCTGCGACAAGAATACATAAAATTCGACAGCAAATTCTTACTGTGCTGCGACGAGATAGCATTTAAATTGACAAGTATAAACTGCAATTGAAGTAATAATAAAATAGCGCTGAAGGAACCGAAACCTCAGTGTTTCGGATGGGTGAACGAATGAAGTACAGGACTGAATAAAGTTGCTCAAAGAGCAACCAGATGAACTAAATGTTCAACTGATGAAGGAGCCATGACCACTGTGTCGTGGGTGAACGAGCAAAATACGTAGTATCCAATGTCCTGAACGGACATTGGGCGAGAGAAGTCGCAGCCACTGCGCTGCGACGAGATGGCATGAAAGTTCTCAGTTTTTTAGCCACTGTGCCGAGGCATGATTAGAATATTTAACTACAGGATTTTACTTATTAATATTATGTCGTCCCTTCAGGACTTCTTTTCAAGATGACAATTATTTCATAGGGTTTCACCCTACGCTGACATATTTCGTCCTTTCAGGACTTTTTTAAGCTTAAATGGCATGGTATCATCGTAATTCGATAGGTTTTTAGCCACTGCGCTGCGACAATAATACATAAAATTCGACAGCAAATTCTCACTGTGCTCCGACGAGATAGTATTTATATTGACAGGTTTAAGTACTTGTCACAGAATTAATATAAATGTCTTGAGGGAACCGGAGCCATTGGCTCCGGCGTGACTGCAACGTAATTCGATAGGTTTTCAGCCACTGCGCTGCGACAAGAATACATAAAATTCGACAGCAAATTCTCACTGTGCTACGACGAGATAGCATTTAAATTGACAAGTATAAAATACAATTGAAGTAATAATAAAATAGCGCTGAAGGAACCGAAACCACCGTGTTTCGGGTGTGAACGAGCATGACTGAATGAAGTTGTCCGGAGGACAACCCAATCCAGTAAATGTGGATTGGATGAAGGAGCCATGACCACTGTGTCGTGGGTGGGTAGGGAAAGCCCGTAAATCGGTCTACGATGAGAGAAGTCGCAGCCACTGCGCTGTGACAACACTACATTTAAATCGCTATGTCTTAAATTTCATTTTTCAATAAAATATAATAACATTGAAGGCACCACAACCTCAGTGTTTCAGATTGGTTGGCATTGCGGCTCTAAACAGAATAATTAAAACGTAATGTGTAATAATTAAATCCGAAGATTCCCATTAATTATAAATGTATTTCATATAACTCGGAAACCATGTTTTATCACATTTATTTGAAATTTTTCTCGAGAAGAAATTTTTGCAAATCAATCATCATTATCTAATTTTTCAGTAAAACTGGCAGTGAAATACTTTTTTTTATGTGGGTTTTCCCCCTGAATATCGTCTAAAAACGGTTCTGGAATTAGGCATTCACGTCCTGTGATGGTGTGGAGTAGGGGATGCTGGGGGTTTTCCATGAATTAATTTAAAATTATTGAAAATATTCTACACAATTTTTAGAGTTGAACGTTATAATGTTAAAATTGTCATATAATGCCCATAAAATTATATATGTTTGTGGTCGCGAAGGGTGTGGTTTGTGGAAATTTAATACTGAATTAATATTCGTTTTTGAAATATTAGTGACATTTGCAATTATTAACTAATTTTAATTAACATTATGAAAAGATTGTTACTTGTTTTTGGAATAGTGTGTTTTGGAGCTCTTTGGGCACAGGCACAACAAACTATTCGAGGAAATGTGATGGAAGCAGGTTCAGATGAGCCATTAATAGGAGCTTCGATTTTGGTCGTAGGTAGCGACCAAGGTACAATTACTGACTTCGATGGTAGCTTTGAGTTGTCGAACATCCCTAACAATGCGACAGAAGTCAAAGTATCTTACATAGGATTTGAATCAAAAATTGTTAAGATTTCGGGGCAAATGGACTTGGGTGTCATTGAATTGGAACTCAGTGCCATAGGTTTGAAACAGGTAGAGATCGTAGCTAGTGTAGCTGTAGACAGAAAAACTCCAGTGGCTGTCTCTACGATTGGACGTACATTTATTGCGGAAAATGCATCTAATCAAGAATATCCTGAATTATTAAAATCTACTCCTGGTGTATATGCTACAAAGACAGGGGGTGGATACGGTGATTCGCGGATCAACGTTAGAGGGTTTAACTCCACCAATGTAGCCGTGACCATCAATGGTGTGCCGGTAAATGATATGGAAAATGGACGAGTATATTGGTCAAACTGGGCTGGTTTAACTGATGTTACTCGATCAATGCAGGTACAACGTGGTTTGGGTGCTTCTAAAGTAGCTGTGCCTTCTGTTGGGGGAACGGTCAATATATTGACCAATACCATTGATATGGAAAAAGGAGGTTCTGTATTTTACGGAATCGGAAACGACAATTATCGTAAAGTATCTTTTGATTATTCCTCTGGTCTAACGGATAACAACTGGGCATTTACAGTCCTCGCTTCCAAAATTGAAGGTGATGGTTGGGCTGAAGGATTAAACTTCGAAGGATATAATTACTTCTTCAATGTATCTAAAGTAATCAATAAAAAACACACTCTGTCATTGACTGGATTTGGTGCACCTCAGCGTCATGGTCAGCGTCAGAATCAACAGACTATTCAGTCTTTTAGAAATGCTCCTCAAGGTTTGAAATACAATGCCGACTACGGTTATCTCAATGGACAGTTGGTCAATGTAGAAGATAACTTCTACCACAAACCACAATTTTCATTGAACCATTATTGGACCATCAACTCTACTTCTGATCTTTCTACTGCCATATATGCTTCTACCGGTACTGGGGGAGGAGGTGGAACAGCCACCGATGGATCAGTGGGATTCAATGAATTTAGAACTGGCGATCAATATAGTCCCTATGATTTGGATGCTATAGTAGAAAAAAACCTAACCTCTCAAGATGGTCATGCATTTGCTTATTTAAGAGCGAGTAGAAATGATCACAAATGGTATGGTATGTTGAGTACTTATAACAAAAAATTGAGCAACGACTTCAATTTACTTGCCGGATTGGACTTGAGATCTTACAAAGGTATTCACTTCTCAGAAGTAACCGATTTGCTCGGTGCAGATTATGCCTTGGATGACAACGATATCAACAATCCCAACAGAAGATTGAAAGTAGGAGATAAAAGAGATTATGCCAATGATGGTATCGTGTTGTGGGAAGGTGGTTACTTGCAGGGAGAGTATAGCTCAGGTCCCTTGTCTGCCTTTTTATCATTGTCGGCTTCGAATACTTCATACAAAAGAATCGACTATTACAATTATTTAGATAGTGATCCATTACAGGAGACTGACTTCCAAAATTTCTTTGGTTACCAAATCAAAGGGGGAGCCAACTACAACGTCAATAAAAATCACAACTTTTTCGCCAACTTAGGTTACTTTGAAAAAGCACCAGATTTTGACGCAGTATTCCAAAACTTTAGAAATGATATCAATGCCGATGCTGAGAATCAAAAAATATTGAGTTTCGAATTGGGCTATGGTTTCAGAAGCTCGGCATTTAAAGCCAACATCAATGTATATAGAACGACTTGGAACGATAGAACTTTTACCAAAAGCTTTAATGCTCAAGACGATCCCAACACTGTGATCGACGAGAGTCTAGCAGAATTATTTGCCAATATCCTAGGGGTAAATGCTATTCACCAAGGCGTTGAGTTAGATTTTGTATATGAGCCAACTACTAGATTTACACTTCGAGGTATGTTGTCAATAGGAGACTGGACATGGGATGAAAATGTGGATGGAGTATCCATTATAGATGAGCGTCAGAATGTTGTAGGAACCATTCCTACTTTGTTTATCAAAGGTTTAAAAGTGGGGGATGCCGCACAAACAACGGGATCTTTAATCGCAGATTACAGAGTAATCGATGATTTGAAATTGGGGATTACCTATAATTATTACGCCAATTTATATGCCGAATATGATCCAATCGATCGTATAAGTGATGAAAACGGTATTGTTCAATCATGGAAGATCCCCGATGTGGGAGTATTCGATGCCAAGGCAGTATTCGATTTCAAAATAGGCACATTGGATGCATCTTTATATGCCAACGTTAACAATCTCTTCAACGAAGAGTACATAACCGATGCTCAAGATGGTGACGGCGATGGCGATGGAATAGGTGATGCTGCTGGAGCTAGAGTATTTTACGGATTGGGAAGAACATGGACCACAGGTCTTAAAATAAGATTTTAATATTGACAGAATTGTGTCCCTGAATAAATTAAATATTTAGAGACAATAAAACTTCAAAAACAATAAAAAATGAAAAATATATATTTGATGTTGTCCGGTTTGGTATTGGTCTTGGGATTGTTCTCCTGTGATTCATTAAAAGATACCTATGCCGAATTAGATGAAAATTATCAAGACCCCAGTGGGATTCAGGAATTGTCCATTACAATGGGTGATGACGAATACCAATTGTTGGAAGATGTAGATGGCGCAGAGAGCATTGCCAATTACAAAAGTTTTTCATCAGAAGATGAAGCAAAAACCTATATTCCATACGTATTGGATTATTTATATCCTCAGTTGGGCAAAGGAGCTAGTGCTTCGGTAGATTATCATATCTACAGCGCCATTGTATCAAACAATGAATACAGTTTCGAATTAACCGATGCAGATTACCAAGCCCTTGGTCAAGAAGAGGGAAGTTTGGATAGTCAATGGGATGTGTTTGATGCTGTTGAATACAAATTAGCTAATCCAGAACATTTGGATTTGGTTTCTCTAGAATACGTATATGATGACGGAACGACGGTAGATACCGTTATCGGAAAAATCGCACGTTACAACGATGATTGGTTATTGGCCGATCAGCCTACATCAGAGGAATACGCTATGATGGGACAGAGTTTTCCCAATTTTTCGAGCCGAACAACGGCCAAGAGAAATTTGGCGATTTTACTTGACCAAAAGTATCCTTTTGCCTATGAAGGCGATGTGAAAGCTGTGGTGTTTACCTATACTTATGTGCCTAGTGGAGGAGATAGAGTGTTTGAAGACTACTTAGCTATATTCGAATTTGATGGCAGTCAATGGATGGTGATTCCAGATCTTAAAGTGGCAAATTTGAAATTTGGATTCGATGGCAGTCAGTGGGTACCTGACAATACCATAAGATTTACCCTGTCTTCGGCTGACTTTAGTTTGATAGGAGGAAATCAAGGAGGTGATGCCGGTGAAAGTGCTGGAAATTACGGAAACTTTGATCGACGACCAACCGGATCTGCTTATTGGAGTGATGAAATGATATTGGCGGGAATCAACTTTTTATTGAATACCAATTATCCTTCTTCCGCAGTGGGTCAAAAATATTTGATTACTTATGCTATCTACGATGGTGGTGCGGGTACTGAAGATATATACGTGATTAAAGACAGTTCTGGAGAATATATTTATTACGAAGAATAGAACTTTTTTTTAAGAAAAAATTTAGATATCTTTTGGGCAGGTTCTTGTAAACATCAAGGACCTGCTTTTCGTTTATAGAATATGAGACTACCGAAAGATTTTAAAATAGGCATAACACTTTCAGGAGGTGCTTCTTATGGCATCGCCCATATTGGTGTATTGAAGGCTCTCAGAGAATATGGGATAGAGCCTCACTTCATTTATGGCACCAGTGCAGGAGCCATAGTCAATGTGCTTTATGCCAATGGTGGCAGTATTCGCGATTTAAAACAATTTGCTAGGGAAAGTAAAATTAGCAAGATGGTGCGCTGGACTATTCCCAGAATGGGTTTTATTCCTCTGGATAGTCTTGAGAAAAGAATAGCAGATGCCTGTGGTTATGAAAACCTAGAAGATTTACCTATATCCAGCCATATCGGAGTGACGAATCTCGAAACGGGAGAACACGAAACATTATCCACTGGCAATATAGCCAAAGCGGTTACCGCATCATGTGCCATACCGGTCTTCTTTCGACCTGTAGAAATCAATAATAATCTATATGTAGATGGGGGAGTGTCCAATAATATGCCGGCTCGGTTTCTCAGAGACAGATGTGATTTTGTAATCGGTTCCAATGTAGTAGAAGCGGTCACAGTTGAACGCAAAGAATTCAGTTCCTTTAAAAAAATCATGGAGCGAACCCTGACCATATCATTGATTACCAGAACAGGGATTAATTATCAAGACTGTGATTTTGTAGTAGAACCTACAGGGATGGCAGCCTATGCCAAATTTGATTTTGGTAAAGTAGATCAAATGATAGAAATGGGGTATCGAAAAACCATTCACGACTTACCCGTTATTCTAGATAGAATGAGACAGAAAATAGCCATTAAGTACAATGGTTCTATGAAGGAAGAAGATTTCGAAAAATCATCTATGTTCGAACTCCCCGCCTAAACGGATTGAAATAGTGCACGGTCTTTAATCCAGCGTCACTGAGAAGGTTCTGGCATCATCGAGGTCTACGGCTATATTCTCTTTCAGAGTAGTGGCTAGGGACAAACCGACATAGTCCACGTGAATAGGGAATTTTTTATGGGTTCTATCAACGAGAACAGCGGCTTCTAGTTTCTTTGGCAATATGTCCAATAGTGGTTTGGTGGCATAAAACAATGTTCTACCCGAATTGGCAACATCGTCTACCAAGATCAATCTTTGCCCATGCAACTTTTGAGCATCGATGGATAGTTTTACCGCTTCATTGACAGGATCTTCAGTATTGACCTGAACATTGACCAAATAAGTCTTCGTCAATTTATAACGATCCATTTCTTTTTTTATCAATTCCGCAAAACGAAATCCTCTGTTATTTACTCCGATTAAGTAAATTTCTGTGGCCTTCGAATTCCTTTCTAGGATTTCGATTGAGAGGCGTTTTATTTTTTGTTTTATCTGTTTGTGCTGAATGATTTCCATGATGTAAAAATAAAAATTGGTGGCTCAATCTTATAGTTATTTTATTTAATATTTTAGGATTCGTTCAAATTTTAAAGTTTTATGATCATCTTTGGAATATTTTCAGGATAAGTTGAACCTATTTTTTTTATATGAAAGCGGGACAAATTATTTTTATAATCATCTTGGCTGTTGTTGCCTACCTAGCTTATAAGAGCTATTCAAAGATTATTTATAATATAAGATTAGGCAAAGCCAATCGGATTGTTGATCGCCCAAAAGACAGATGGCGAAATGTAATCTTGATCGCCTTAGGTCAGAAAAAAATGTTTAAAAAAGTAGTACCTGCTTTTTTACATCTATTCATTTACTTGGCCTTTTTGCTCACTCAAGTAGAGTTGATAGAGATTCTATTGGATGGAATATTGGGTAAACACCGTATTTTGGCTCCTGTATTGGGTGGTTTTTATACCTTGGTGATTGCCACTGTGGAGATACTATCTGTATTGGCACTGGTCGCTACATCGGCCTTCTTAATTAGAAGACTGATTTTGAAAATCCCTCGTTTCTTTCAATCCGAAATGATAGGTTGGCCCAGCAAAGACGCTATAATTATATTGGGACTTGAAGCGCTATTGTTGTTTGCGATCTTTACCATGAATGGCACCGATGTCCTTCTGCAAGGTATCATGCCAGAAAAATATCCAGATACAGGCACCCTTCCGGTATCACAGTTTTTGGGGCCTTGGTTGTTTGGCGGAATGGAGACCTCAACACTGATGTTTTTGGAGCGAATGGCTTGGTGGCTTCATGTACTGGCGGTATTTGGTTTTCTCTTATATTTACCTATTTCCAAACATTTACATATCCTATTGGCCTTCCCCAATACCTATTTTGCAAAACTTACACCAAAGGGAGAAATGGACAATATGCCCGATGTGATGTCTGAAGTGAAATCCATGTTGGGGCTTACAACCGATGATGTAGCTGTAGGAGATGGAGCCATGGATGAACTTCCTGAATTTGGTGCCAAAGATGTGATGGATCTACCGTGGAATCAATTGTTAGCGGCCTATACTTGTACGGAATGTGGACGATGCACCAGTCAATGTCCAGCGAATTTGACCGGGAAAAAATTGTCGCCGAGAAAAATAATGATGGATGTCAGAGACCGCGCCGAAGAGGTGGGGGAACAAATGCGCAAGCGACCAGCAGACAGCGAGGAAGTGTTTGATGACGGACGATCGCTGTTCGATTATATATCACCAGAAGAAATCCATGCATGTACTACTTGTAACGCTTGTGTGGAAGCCTGTCCTATAATGATCAATCCATTAGATATTATATTGCAGTTGAGAAGATATGAAATTCTCACCTTATCCCAAGGACCTAGCGATTGGGTTCCAATGTTTAATAGCCTTGAAAATACAGGTGCCGTTTGGCAGTTGCCCGAAGAACGCGATGCCTGGATTCGACAATAACCAAAGCGGAGTTAAATAAATGAATATGGAAGTAAAAACAATGGCCGAATTTCAAAGTGAAGGTATCCAACCTGAATTGTTGTTTTGGGTAGGATGTGCGGGAAGTTTTGATAGTCGAGCTCAGAAGATAAGTAAGAAATTGGTGGAAGTGCTAAATATGGCTAAGATAAGTTTTGCTATTCTAGGTCAAGAAGAAAGTTGCACCGGAGATCCTGCTCGTAGAGCGGGCAATGAATTTGTCTTCCAAATGTTAGCTCTTCAAAATATTGAAACCCTTAATGCCTATGCGGTAAAGAAAATTGTGACCACCTGTCCACATTGTTTCAATACATTGAAAAATGAGTATCCAGCCCTAGGGGGAAATTACGAAGTGATTCATCACTCACAATTGTTGAAATCCCTCCTAGACGAAGGTCGAATTAAGGTAGAAGGCGATGTTTTCAAAGGGAAAAAAATAACCTATCACGACTCCTGTTATCTCGGTAGAGCCAATGATATCTACGAAGCTCCGCGATCCGTTCTTGAACATTTGGACAATGAGATTGTTGAAATGCATAGATCTCGAGCTAATGGGCTCTGTTGCGGTGCCGGAGGAGGGCAAATGTTCAAAGAAGATGAACCGGGCAACAAAAGAATTAATATTGAAAGAGTGGATGAGGCCGCTAATACTGGTGCCGATATAATTGCGGTTAATTGTCCTTTCTGTTTGACGATGATGAACGATGGTGTAAAAGAAAAAGACAAAAATATCATGGTATATGATATAAGTGAGTTAATTTTGCAGAAATAATCCAACTGAGGTTAAAAATAATATGGAGACAATAACAGTCGGTTCTTTAAAGGATAGTGCAAGAATATGGATCTATAAGTCAGATCGCGTGCTCAATGACAAAGAAATTGAATGTATTAATAGAAAATTAGATTCGTTTCTCGATCAATGGAATACCCACGGTAAAAATCTTGTCGCTGAAGCTTGGGTGGAAGATAATGTTTTTATTATCCTTGCCATCGACGAAGATCATCAATCAGCCAGCGGTTGCTCTATCGATCAATCCGTCCACTTTATCAGACAAATTGGAGATAGAATGAACATTGATTTCTTCGATAGAATGGTCTTTGTTTATCAAGACGATGAGGCCGAAGTCCATTTTGTCGGTGCTAGAGATCTGTGTAAACTATACGAAAAAGGTATTGTCGATGACGATACTTTGTTCTACAATACATTACTGGAAGATAAAGGCAGTTGGAATCAGAAAAAATTGCAACCCCTAGCCAAAAGTTGGCATTCAAAGTTCCTATAAAAGGGAATTATTTTCACTTTTAATGTATTGATTTACTAAATCTTTTCTAGCAATATTCAAAAAGTAAATCCATGCTGAAGAAAGTAAAAAAATGGTTGGGAATAGAAGGCGTCAAAATCAATGTCGTCGTCGATGACGCTATATACTTAAAAGATAAGCAGATTAAAGGTCAATTGGTCTTTGAGAGCAAACAGGATAGTGAAATACTTCGTTTGCGGATGCGTCTCATTGAAAAATTTTCTAGAGGCAGAAGACATGAAAAATTAATCGATGAATACGAGTTGGGCCAAATGGCTATGGAAAAACACATTTTTGTCGGAGAAGATGAATTGGTCGAATTAGATTTTGTTTTGCCCTTTCAGCCCATTCATTCGGAAATGGACAAATATCAAGATAAAAATATACTACTTAAGGGCTTGGTTAAGTCGGCTAAATGGGTTCGGGGAGTGAAGTCTATTTATCGAATTGAAGTAGAAGTAGATGTCAAAGGTATGGCCATCAGTCCATTGGTCAAAAAAGAAATCAAGATCTTGTCTTAGCCTCCATCTTAAATCACTGACCATCCTAGTATTCGATGGTAAGATTTCTATACTCACCAGTGTATTTCTCCATTGTAAATTCATCTGGTAATATTCCAATTTTTGGTTTCGTTTTTTCTGTGGCAACCATCTTGCTGAGAATATTGGTCACATTTTTTATTTTGAATCACTGGAATTGATCACTTGGTGCTTGAGTTTTTCTGCTATCTTTTGATTTAGCCATGTTACAGATACAATCTTGCTATCGGAAGCAATCTTAGCTTGAAGAGCTTCCCATTTGTGAATTTCATGGTCTTCGATTTTTATCATTTGACCTAAGATGGAAATAAAACGCAAATGTCTATGAAATTTATCGGCCGACATCGATGGTTTTTTACGACGTAAATAGGTGTTGAAAGTAGGTAGGAAATTGGTTAGTAGGATTTTTTCATTCAGTTCGTAATAGGTCGCAGCCAAGGTCAATTTGGATTGTAAATTAAAGGATACATCAAGGTATTCTACATTCATTAGGCTCTCCATTACCTTATCGTATTCCTTCATATTGAAGTAGAGTTGACCCAAGCTAAGCATCTTTGTCGCCAGTTGTTTGTCGGCTTCCAAATAGCCGTGGTTTTCTTCAATGAAGTTCTGAGCCCATTCAAATTCCTCAATTCTAATTGCAATTAATACGATATTTCTAAAAGTCGTCGATGGAAGGACTTCCTTGGTCATTAGTAATCTATTGGCCAACATGGTTTCATACCATTCAAATGATTCGCGATAAAACTGGGTTTGATTTTGATTGATTTTTCCGATGCAATACGATAGGGCTATGGTAGAGAGCTCTCTTGAGTTACTGGGTTCGAGAATGTCAATGCAGTCCAGTAAAGTGTCCTTTAATGCGTAGTACATTTCATCTGCTATCTCAGATTGATAGGTTTTTACAGCGTAGTAATAGAGCTTGATTATGGGATTGTCTAAGAATTGCTGTTCTTCAATTAATTGGAATATGGTGTTGAGAAAGGGCAGTTCTTTTTCTATCTGGATATATTTTTGTCTAGAGAAAATACTGAGGGCTACTCGGAGTTTTTCGATAATAAAGAACTGGTTGAGATTTTGATCCAGAGCCTCAATATTGGCTGGAGACCAAGCAGAACTCGAATGTTGAAGGGTCTCGTATTCTATCTCCTCAATGCGATATTGGTAATAATAGGTAGACCCAGATATTTTCTTCCTGTTTAACAGTTGTTTCTTGGTCTTAGAAATCGCTGGTTTCATTACATTGTCATCGATTTCTTGTTGTCGTAAATAGTGCAAGTAGTGTACACTTTTAGATTTTTGATTGTCGTGAAATTGGATGTGGGCAATTGCAGATTCCAATTCACTAAATAAATCGGTACACAATTTCCGAAATCGACCATCGTTAAATGCTTCTTTGCCAAATATTTTTCTCCACAGTTTTTCCTTGTCCAATATTGCAGAAGTCCCAGCAGCACTGGGAGCTAAAAGATCGAGTAACTTTATCACTTTAGGACTATCACTGCTTAATCCAGATTGCAAAAAGGACTTAATTCTTTTAATTTCTCTGTCAGATATTTGATTTAGGAGCTGGTATAATTTGGTTTTTTCCATATTTAACATTGTAATAAGCAAAGCTATGGCCTTGTTGTGATATTAATACGTTGAATAGTCGTATATTGCATAGGAATCCCGTAATCCTAACGAACATGTTGCAATGTAAGTATCGCATTCAATTTATCTTGTGTTTTTTTATAATTCTTCAATCACAGATTGGACAATCCCAGAATTTAGCCAATTTTCAAGAAGAAAAATTCATTGTTGGTGAAAAATGGCAAAAGGAGATCCAAAGCACATCAAAACCTGTGGTTTTTCAATCTCCAAAATACGGATCTTTTGAAATAAGTGCACGCAATAATCAAACTTACGACTTAATTTATGACAACGGAGGACATAATCAATACGATACCGTCCTGTTGTTGGTCGACCAACAAATCTTATCTTTTGCATTAAAACCAAAATTTATTGTAGCCAATACCGAAGTGGTTTACGGTTATACTGGTTTAAATGAAACCGTTGATGTATTGGATAACGATCGTTCTTATTCTAGTAAAGAGGTCAAGTATCTACCGTTTCAAGAAGGATTGGTGGTTAGTAAAGCGGGAGAAAGAGTAAGAATAAGTAATGTAGAGAAGGGGATTCAATATTTTGTGTATACCGCATGTGATGACCTCGGACAATGCGATGAAGCCAAGGTTGCGGTGATTGGCTTACAGCCCGATTGGACGAATGAAAAAATATCTTGGTTTTATTACAACAATGAATCCATGGATTTACCTCTGCCAGGAGATGATTTTTATTTATTTTCTTCTAATTTGCCTGGGGTGGAAATTACCGCTGATCATCAATTACACCTGCCCTCCAATTCTACAGCCAAAGGTCGCTATGAGGTAGTGGTTAAAGATCTTCAGGGCAGACAATTGTCCTTTGATCTCACCCTCGATAACCCCTGGAATTACAATACCTTTAATCAGCCGGATCGAATATATATTCATCCAGGTCAGAGTTTGAAAGTGGATATTAGCCAGAATGATTTGTTGGAAAATATTCAGGAAGTATTAAATATTGGTCAAGGTATTCAAGTTAGAAAATCTGGTAATGGAGAGGTCAATGTGACCAGCTTAAATAGTTTTCAAGGTATCACCTCATTTGACTATATTTCCTGTGCTTTTGGAATTTGTGATACCGCCAAGGTGGAAGTCTATGTCGATGCTTTTAAACCAGCACTTTCGACATTTAAATTTGATATTGATCCCAATGCTGATTATGTACTGCCCTTTGACAATCCCAATCCCAATTTTGAATTGGAAATAATAGAGCAAGGGAATAAGGGAATAGCTAGCATCTTGCCTGGAAATTTAATTAAATACAGTCCAAGTGAGAATTTTTCTGATGAAGATAAAGTGAGATTTAAATACTCGGTCAATACTGCCAATTATCAGTTCTCCAGTGAGCATGAAATTATCTTTAGGCCTTCATCACTGAGCTTTGATGCCAATTGTGATAAATGTATTTGGTCGGGAGATACAGATTTGTCCAATGTAGTTGACTTTAAAGATATTCAGTCCATAGCTCGCTATATAGGAGAAGTGGGGTCTCAACGCAATGGAGGTGTTCTGTGGAAGCCTCAGAATAACGAGGAGTGGTTTAATCAAGAAAATAAGAATATTCAATATTTTGATGCTGACGGAGATGGAATTATCACCAAGGACGATGTCTATCCTGTAGTGTATCACTATGGATTGCATCACGGTCTTTTCTCCACCCCAATAGCGGATCCCAGTATCCCCGTGCAAATCCAAACTTCTAAGTCAGTACTCCAGCCAGGAGATATCGTAGAGTTGGGAATATATTTGGGAGATGAAGACAGCCAATTAAGAGGGGTTAATGGAATCAGTTTGGAGGTGAATTACGACCAAGATTTGGTAGATGGTGAAGATGTCAAAGTTTTAAACGATCATTCCACTTGGTTGAAATCCAATGAGCCCACCATTGAAGTGGTTACTCAAGGGCTGTCCAACAACGTGGTTGCCGGTCAATATAGAGTATCTACCTTCGATCAAAATGGACATGGATTGGCCATGAAAATGAGTATTATTGTCGAAGATGAAATTGAAGGTTTTACCACCATTCGTTCGGCGAAAAAAGAATTGGAGTTAGAATTAAAAAATATTGTAGTTCACACTGCCTTTGGCAGTATTTCATTGCCCGATCAAAAAATAGTCATTCCTTTTAGCGAAGATCTAGACTCGGATACCGATCTGGGGCAAAATTGGAATGTCTTTCCCAATCCAACCACGAATGAGATCTCCATCTCAGGAGAGGACTTATACAAAATTGAACAGCTCACTATATATAATATGCAGGGGCAGGTGATGAATTCAGTCGAAGTAGATTATCGGCAAGATTTGCCGCGAATGTACCTCGACCGATTGGTGGAAGGGATGTATTTGTTGGAAATAACAGCCGATGGCAAAAAGGCAGTTAAGAGATTTTCAGTAATACATTAAAATTCATAAAGCGATATATTCAATTCTATAGTTTCCGACCCTCTATACTTCTATAGACAAAAGGCGAAATATACTTTATTAATATACTAGTTTGAATACCAAATGCATTTGGTATTAGCCATAAAACAGGACTACAATCGTCTGGTATTGACGATGTCCAATAAGTCGTCCTTATAGTTTTTGCCAATGGGTAATTTCACTCTTTCATTTTTTATGATCAATTCTAGATAATTGCCTTCTACCGATTTGATTTTATCTAAATTGACAATATAAGATCGGTGAATTCTTATGAAATTATGACTAGAAAGCTTTTCTTCCAGACTCTTCATCGTCTGAAGGGTAACAATTTTCGATATTTCGGTTTTGATAATGACATAATCTTTTAAACCTTCGATATAAAAGATTTCATCAAAATGAAGTCGGTGAAGCTTTTTGTCCGATTTTACAAAGATACTGTCTTCGAATGCTTCCGTGTTTTTCCCTAAATCCTGTCGAACTTTGTCGATGGCTTTTTCAAATCTCTCTTTAGATATCGGTTTCAATAAATAATCTACTGCCTCGAGTTCAAAACCCTCTAATGCATATTCTTTAAATGCTGTAGTAAATACAACAAGTGGAGGATTTTCAAGAATTTTTAAAAAATCAATTCCATTTAGCTGAGGCATTTGAATGTCCAGGAACATTACATCAACTTCTTGTTCTTTTAATATTTTGTTGGCATCTAAGGCATTATTACAGGTGCCTACCAGTTCAAAATCTTCGTAGTTGGCTATATATGTCTCTAATATTTCCTGAGCCAATGGTTCGTCGTCTACTATTATGGTCTTAATCATGGTTTTATAGTTATAAGTTTATAATTAAATTTACTTCAAATTCGTCAATTCTTTTTTTAATATCCAATCTATGTCTGTTGGGATAGAGCAATTCTAAGCGTCGCTTTGCATTTTCCAATCCAATACCACCACTTTTTTTCTGTAGATTGGCGATGTGTAATTGTGGTGATACACTATTGACGATTTTAAAATTCAGGTTGTGGTTGTCAACGGTACATTTCAGACGGACAAATCCTTCAGAGACGTTATTGACTCCATGTTTGAAGCTATTCTCTACAAATGTGATAAGGAGTAGGGGAGCTATATTGTGGCCGTCAAGAGGCCCGTCAATAGTGAAGGATATTTCATTGTTTTTACCCTTTCTGACTTTTTCAAGTTCTAAATAGTTTCTGATATAATTGATTTCTTGTTCTAGGGGAACAACAGCCTCATTGCAATCATAGAGCATATATCTCATGATCTCTGACAACTTAAGTACGAGTTCTGGTGCTTCGTCAGATTTTTTCAGGGTATGGGCGTATATACTATTTAGAGAATTGAACAAGAAATGTGGATTGATCTGAGTTTTTAAAAAATTGAGTTCCGTCTCTATATTCGTAGTATACAGGGCGGCAACTTCTCCTCTTTTTTTCAGCCAATCAATGATAATGGCGTAAATTAGTGAGGCCAAGGCCACAAAAATTTCAATCAATATCACTGTGGTGTAGTTAAAGTAGTAGAGATTGGCCAAGGAGGGATATTGCCGATATATAATGATCCTCAAACTAATATATACCGGTGTTATCAATAGAATGCCGGTTATCAATAAGACAATATACAAGAGTGTTTTTTGATTGAATAGGTATTTGGGGACTAAATACAATATATTCACATACACTATAGTGGCAAAGAACAAAGTAATGGTTAGGTTTGATACAATATTGGTAATTACGTCCAATTTTTGGATATCTAAGAATACCAAGGTGCAAAAAAACACCACCCAAAATACAATATGTAGAGGTTTGGAATACTGGGCAGCATATTTATATATATGAGCGTTGAGATATGCGTTATTTTTATTTACTTTTGTCATAGTTTTAATCTCCGTAAATGAAGTATATATTTTTTAGTGTAAAAAGAATTTTATACAATATTTCATTAAATTTAGACAAACAGAGGAGAAAGTCCATCAAGTGATGGTTTCTAGAATGTTATTAATTATTAATTTTAAAAAAATCAAAAGCGTTTAAAAAAAATGGAAGTTTTTTTGTTTCCGGGTCAAGGTGCCCAATTTACCAGTATGGGACTTGAACTTTACAGGTCTAGTGCCAAGGCCAAATCACTATTTAAAGAGGCAAACAACATTCTAGGTTACGACATCAACGAGATAATGTTTGAAGGAACTGAAGAAGAATTGGCTCAAACCAGAGTAACTCAGCCAGCTATATTTATCCATTCGGTAATTACAGCTAAGATATTGGGCGTAGATAAAACTCCTGCCATGATGGCTGGACATTCTCTGGGTGAGTTTTCGGCACTTACCGTTGCCGGAGCACTTAGTTTTGAGGATGGGCTTACTTTAGTCAAAGAAAGAGCCCTTGCTATGCAAGATGCTTGCGATATGACGGAGGGAACAATGGCTGCTATATTGGGCTTGGCAGATGAGAAGATCGAAATGATATGTAAGAGTATCGACGATATCGTAGTGCCAGCCAACTACAATTCACCTGGGCAATTAGTTATTTCAGGTTCAATAGAGGGAATTAATTTGGCAGTAGAAGAACTAAAAAAAGCTGGAGCTAAACGCGCAATTATACTAAAAGTAGGGGGGGCATTTCACTCGCCACTTATGCAGCCGGCAGAAGATCATTTGGCGGATTCCATTGAGGAAGTTGAGTTTTTAGCACCTCAAGTACCGGTTTATCAGAATGTGACTGGATTGCCTGAAACCGATCCCGAAATTATAAAGGAAAATCTATTGTCTCAGTTGACAGCACCGGTGATGTGGACCCAGACTATGTTGGAAATGATAAAGAATGGGGGGAAACAATTTTATGAGATCGGAGGCAAAGGAGGTATTCTTCAGGGATTATTGAAAAAAGTGGATAGAAGTATCGAAACATACTCTTTGTAATAAGTCGCTTTAATGTCGACACATAATATGGATATAAAAATAGAAAACGGATATATATTATTGGCAGAGCCATTTATGATGGACGATCAATTCAAACGGGCAGTAGTCTTGGTTTGTGATCGTCACTCTGACGGGACTGTTGGTTTTATAATGAATAAACCGATGCAACCCAATGTTTGCGAAATTTTAGAAGATTTTCCAAATTGTGAGTGTAAGTTGCACTACGGCGGTCCTGTTTCCCATGATACTATCCATTTTCTTCATAACCGTGGAGACATCATTGACAATAGTTTACAAGTGGATAAGGATTTGTATTGGGGGGGAGATTATGATCAACTAAAAGAGTGTTTTAATAATAAACTGATGACTGCGAAGGACATAAGATTCTTCGTGGGATATGCGGGATGGTCGGCGGGACAACTCGAGGAAGAATTGTCATACCACTCTTGGGTGGTTTCTAAAATGAATATACAGCGATTGTTTGCATTGGATCAAGAAAACCTATGGGCAGAAGCGATGAGTGATAAAGGGGGAACCTATCAAGTAATATCACATATTTCAGAATTCTCTAATTTAAATTAATAGCAATTTGTTAACGATACAGGGACTAAGTCTATATTTTGGGGATCGGATTATATTTAATCGAATCCAATGTAGTTTTAAAGACAATACCAAATATGGCTTATTGGGTAAGAATGGAGCGGGAAAGAGTACGCTGATGAAGGTGCTGATTGGTGAGATTAAGCAGGATGCTGGTCAGATAGAAATCCCCAGTAGTTATACTATTGGTTATCTCTCCCAACATATTGATCTGCAAAAAGATTTGACGGTAAAAGAAAATGCCGCCATGGCATTTGCACAGATTCAAAAAATCGAAAATAAACTTGAAGTCTTAAACAATGAGTTGGGCAATCGCAGTGATTATGAATCAGATGAATATCATGCCATTATACAGCAGATATCAGATTTAAGTGACAAATTGGCCTATTACGGTGCTGCCTCCATGGAGGGACAGATCGAATCCGTCCTCAAGGGATTGGGATTTACCAGCACTACCATGGACAAGGGAGTGAGTGAATTGAGTGGAGGATGGCAAATGAGGGTGCAATTGGCAAAAATATTATTGGCCAAACCATCTGTCTTACTTCTGGATGAGCCGACCAACCACTTGGATATAGATTCAATTATCTGGTTGGAGAAATTTCTTCGGGACTACCAGGGCATTGTTCTATTGATATCTCACGATAAAGAATTTTTGGACAATATCGTATCTGAAGTTTACGAATTGGACAATGGACGGTTGGAACAGTACGTGAGTAATTACTCTGGTTATTTGAAGTTAAAAGAAGAGCGGATATCCATTAAACAAGCCGCCTATGAAAACCAGCAAAAATTAATAGCCGATAAAGAACGGACCATTGAGAGATTTAGAGCAAAAGCGAGTAAAGCTTCGATGGCTAAGTCAATGGAAAAAAGCTTGGAAAAATTGGATCGCGTCGATGAAGTAATTATCGACGAAAAAAGTGTTCGAGTCATGTTCCCTCCCGTCCGTAGATCGGCCAATGAGGTGGTGAAAGTGGTGGATGCATCTAAATCCTTTGGCGCATTGAAAGTTTTCTCCAATGTGAATATGGAAATCCTAAGGGGAGAGCGAGTGTCTTTTGTCGGTCAGAATGGACAAGGTAAGTCTACATTAACTAAGATTATCGTCAATACTCTGAAACCGAGTACAGGAATTGTAAAGCTTGGACAAAATGTGGATTTGGGTTATTTTGCTCAAAATCAAGTAGATTTTTTGCCTCCTGATATGACGCCATTAGCCTATATGGAACAAGAAAGTCCCGAGGCAATGCGACCTAAAGTAAGGTCAATATTGGGTTCTTTTTTATTTAGCGGGGAAGAAGTTGAGAAAAAGATCAAGGTGTTGTCCGGAGGGGAGAAGACGCGGTTGGCCATTGCCAGATTGTTGTTATTTCCCATCAATTTCCTTGTCTTAGATGAACCTACTCACCACTTAGATCTACAGACCAAGGCCATTTTAAAACAATCCTTAATGGATTATAAAGGTACTTTGTTGGTCGTGTCTCACGATAGAGACTTGCTCGTGGGGTTGACTGATAAAACGTATGAGTTTAGAGATGGTGTAGTGCACGAATATCTCGGAGATATCAATTATTTCTTGAAAAAGAGAAATGAAGATAATATGAGGGCAATAGAACAGAACAAAGCTCAATCTTCGAATAATGGTGCAAAAAAAGAACTTTCTCGAGAAGAGAAAATGCAATTGTTTGAAAAAAAGAAACAAGTGCAAAAAGATATCCAAAAATTGGAGCGAAAGATTGAGCGGTTAGAAGTCAAAAAATCTTCCCTCGAAAAGGATATGGCAGAACAAGGATTTTACGAAAGAAGTGAATCGGTTGATATTATGAAATCCCATGAAGAGATATCTACTGAACTCAATCAAGTAATGATGGACTGGGAGGAATTGGTCGAGACTTTTGAAGTCCTAGAAGAATAGTATTTTCACTAGACTTTTATTCTATAGTTGTTCTCTATTACCTGTCCCGACAAGGCAGATACTCTTCCTATGATATAAATCCTTCAACTGTGGTTGGGACTATAAATACATATGGTATTGGTCAATCTATGGATATAGACAGCCTTAGAACTATGTCCTATGTAGAGGTTCACCTATCTTTCATCTTGCCACAATACAGTGACTACAGTATCAGTAAGTACGGGGCAATTTCCGTCACCCTCACCAGTAATCCCGCCATCAGGAGCACAGACTACGTTGCAAAAACCGTCGTAGAGATAGTTGAATTGATCACAACAGTCAGAAGTGATGTAGTAGTATGTCCCACTAGGAGTTTCCCACTCCTCGACAATGGCTGGTGGATTCTGTTTGTGTAAGGTCTTTAAGGACTCTATTTTGGCTTGAATACATGTAGGTATATCTACCTCGTCTTTGTTTTTGTCACAACTCATTGTAAAAGACCAAACCAATAGTGCTATAATTAGATATTTGTTAGTCATTTTGATTTGTGTTAATATTTTAAATAATTAGTGATCGCGATCCATTAATTCATTGGCAAAATCAAACAAGTCATGCATTTTGTGTTCTGGAATATTGGCTTGTTTCAGATGATTTATAGCTTTTCTAAAATAGTTCTTTTCCATCTCCAAGGCATAGGACTTGGCATCTGATTTTATAAACCACTCCAATACTTGATTTATTTTGTCAGAGTCTGATCCGTAATACAATTTTTCAAATTTCACCTGATCTTCGGGTGATAAAGTGTTCCATGTGCGAATATACAAAATGGTTTTCTTTCCCTGAAGGATATCGCCACCCTTGGTTTTACCCACTTTTACTTTATCGCCATAACAATCTAAAATATCATCCCTGATTTGAAAAGCAATCCCTAAATGGAGACCAAATTGGTATAGTGACAAGGCATCTGCTTCTTCAGCGCCACCACATTTACTGCCAATGTACATGGCTGCACCTACCAATACTGCGGTTTTCTTGGATATCATATCGATGTATGAATCCATTTGGACAGCTGGTAAATTTTCAAAATCGATATCCATTTGCTGACCTTCACAGACTTCTCTAGCCGTTTTTGTAAACTTTTGAAGGATTTGAGACAGATTGGGATGCTGAATTTGGGTCAAGTATTCATAAGCCAAAATGAGCATAACATCTCCACTTAATAAAGCGGTATTTAAATCCCATTTTTTATGAACAGCGGGCTGTCCTCTTCTCGTATCTGCACGATCTATTACATCGTCGTGGACCAAGGTGAAGTTGTGAAACATCTCAATGGCCTTGGCTGCCAACTCTGCTTTTGCAACATCATCGGTAAAGGCTTTACATGCCAATAAGGTAATATTAAAGCGAATTTTTTTCCCTCCTTGATTCATAGTATAATCAACGGGTTCATATAAAGTAGCTGGGCTATAGAGTCGGCTAAATGCCGATTCGCTTTTAAGGGGACTTGGGTTCTTCAATGGATAATCTTGTATTTTATCTAAATATTCAAAAACAAATATAGTCAAATATATCTGTAGAATGATTCTCTCTCATGGCATTATGGGTTGAGAGGGAAGATCGAACAAGTACAAGGATAAACTCCTCATAAATATAAATTATGGACTATCTGGTACTAGGTGTTTTTAATTGGGTTATTTTACCTTTGTTTTTACTTCCCTTTATTATTTTTTTCTACTTTGCAATACAATAATTTGTTGTTTAAACTATCTAAATTTTATAATAAAACATGAAAAATTTATTCCTTGTTATCACTTTGATCTGTTCCTCCGTTTTTGTCTTTGGGCAATCTCCTTCCAAAGATGATGCACGCCGCAAACGCTTTGAGAAAACCATTGAGAAACTGGAAAATAAAGCAAATGTGCTAACTCCGGAAAATGTACATACCGTTTTTGTCGGTAGCAGTAGTTTTACCATTTGGGTGGGATTTGAACAAGATTTTGATACAGAACAAGTGGTAAACAATGGCTTTGGTGGATCACAATTGTCTGATGTTATATATTATTTCGATCAATTGCTTACTCCTTTCTCCCCACAGCAAATTGTCGTGTATGAAGGGGACAATGATATCAGCGCTGGTATGACACCAGAGGAGTATATGGATGATGTTCATACTTTCTTGAGAATGGTAGAGATTAAATTGCCTGGCACCCATGTTTCCTTCTTGCCCCCTAAACCCAGCCCTTCTAGAAAACACCTCTTAGATAGTTACAATGAAGTACGTAAACAACTCCTAGAGCTGTCTATTGAAAGAGAAAAATTCGATGTTATTGATATTACACAAGTAATGTACGATTTGGATGGAGTGATTAAAAAGGATATTTGGAAGTCGGATTCCCTACATATGAATCGCGCCGGTTATGAATTGTGGGCACCCATAGTTCAAACTTATATTCGAAATTAAATTTTAATTTCTTATTTAATTATACTGCTTCTAAATACATTATTCTGTTACCTTGATCTCTACTTTGAAGTCGATAAGTTGTATATTTACAGAGATACGCTTGGATATTTTTTGAAGATTTCAAACAGAATCAAATGGACGATTTATTAGCTGCTCGGTGGCAAATGGCTTTTTCTTTGGGATGGCATATCGTTTTTGCCTGTATCGGTATGGCCATGCCTTTTTTCATGGCTGTAGCCGAATGGAAGTGGCTGAAGACAGGGGATGATTCTTATCTGACTTTGGCCAAATCATGGTCCAAAGGAGTAGCTATATTTTTCGCCGTTGGTGCGGTAAGTGGAACATTGTTGTCTTTTGAATTGGGACTGTTATGGCCCGAGTTTATGCACCATGCAGGGCCAATCATAGGAATGCCATTTTCCCTAGAAGGAACGGCATTTTTCTTAGAAGCCATAGCCTTGGGAGTATTTCTGTACGGTTGGGACAAAGTGCCGAAATGGGCCCATTGGACCAGTGGTTTAGTGGTGGGTATTTCAGGAGTTTTTTCTGGCATTTTCGTGGTTGCGGCCAATGGATGGATGAATAGTCCAGCTGGCTTCGACTATCACGATGGCGTGTTTTCAAACATTCGTCCCATGGAGGCCATGTTCAATGATGCTTGGTTTAGTCAAGCCTTGCATATGACTTTTGCTGCCTTTGCAAGTACTGGTTTCGCTGTCGCCGGTCTACATGCCTATTATCTCATCAAGGGAAAATCTTTGGATATTCATTATAAGGCCATTAAAATTGCCCTTGCCTTTGGGGTAGGAGCAGCCTTTTTGATGCCCATTACAGGAGATATTGCCGCCAAAAGTGTGGCCAAACGCCAACCGGCGAAGTTGGCCGCAATGGAAGCTCATTTTCATACCGAAAAAAATGCCGCATTAATTATTGGAGGTATTCCCGATGTGGAAAATCAAACAGTAGATTATGCCATTAAAATTCCTGGGGCCTTAAGTTTTTTGGCTCACGGAAATTTTCAAGAGGAAGTAATTGGTCTTGATCAAATTCCCAAGGATGAGCATCCTCCAGTGGTGATTACTCATTTGGCTTTTCAAATCATGGTTGGATTGGGCACTTTAATGATGGGCTTTGGGATAATCTATCTGTGGATGATGTGGCGTAAAAAGTCACTATTAAATAAAAAATGGGGACAGCGCTTGGTGTTTTTATTAACTCCAGTAGGATTCTTAGCTTTAGAAGCTGGTTGGGTAGTGACGGAAGTCGGCCGACAACCTTGGATTATTTATGGAATCATGAAGACCGAGGATGCATTAACTCCAATGCCGGGAATCCAGTTTTCTTTTATTTTAGTCATTTTAGTTTACTCCTTACTGACCTTGGTCATTATTTGGCTTATGAGAAGACAGATATTTGTTTTACATGAAAACCATGAAAAATGATTTTTACAGAATTAGTCATTTTAATATTCGCCATATCTTTATTGTTTTATGTGGTTTTTGGAGGGGCGGATTTTGGTGCTGGAATAGTGGAAATCTTTACCGGAGATAGAGGGGTAAGTACCATTAGTCGGGCTATAGCACCAGTATGGGAAGCCAATCATATTTGGCTAATCATTGCTGTGGTGATTTTGTTTAATGGATTTCCAGTAGTGTATTCTACCATCACTACTGCATTGCATATCCCCGTATTGTTGGCCTTACTGGGTATTATATTTAGAGGTACAGCATTTACTTTCCGACATTATGATGCTGTAAAAGACGGGAGTCAACGACTCTATAATCAAGTGTTTCGATATTCAAGTCTGTTTTCGACCTTCTTTCTCGGAGTTATTTTGGGGGCTTTATTGGCTGGTACCATTCCCAATTACAATGACTACTATGAAGTAGGAGAGTCTATGAATTTTTATACTTTATTTATGAAGCCTTGGCTCAATCCTTTTTGTATACTCTGTGGTTTGTTTGTGTCGGTATTAAGTGCCTATATCGCTTCTATTTTTTTATTGGGTGAAGTGGAGACCGATTTTGGTTATCAATTGATCGCTAGGTTTATTAAGCGTTTGTTTTTAGCATCAATGCTAGCCGGTGGATTGTTAATGGCCAGTGCTTATTATCAAGATTTAGATTTTTTTCATCGCTTTTTTGATCACTCACTCTCTGTCGCTACAGGGATAATAGCTACTATAATTGTCCCATTGATTTGGATCTATATCCAACGCAAACAAGTGTGGAATTTAAGAATTCTAGTTGGCGTCCAAGTCGTGCTTATTGTTTTGGGTTGGTTGGCCATTCAATGGCCCAATGTATTGCATTTTAATGATGGCCAAACCATTTCTATTTACGAAGCTGCAGCATCTAAACCAGTCATGGTCGTGCTGTTTTATTCCTTGCTTATAGGTGTGGTCATAATATTTCCAGCCCTCTACTATTTGTTAAAAGTATTTAAGGGGAATAGTAAAACCTCATAGAGATCCTTTTTGAAAGATAGAGTCAATGCGAAATATCTCCTTATATTCCTAGGTGGTTGCATAAGAATAGGTGATTTGACCATCTGTCCTTACTATGGATAGAGGTATAAGGGATTTTGCTATAGAAATAGAATAGCCACATTGTGGTAGTCCACATCTAAGTTTAAAAGAATTATACCTCATATCAATCTGACCGATTCTCCACTTCTGTGTTGAAGGATTTGCAATAATGGTCATTAATTATTGGAATATATTCAAATCCTCCACTCTGGTGTCTCTGGCTTTTTCAGAAAGTTTAAAGTTTTCTAAGTCCATCTTAAAGGATATTCGTTTCCAAATATTCCCCCTTTCTTTGTATATATTGCCTATAGCCTCACTGTAGACCAACGGTAGATAGACTTGAATGGGCCATTTGGGGTTGCCCAACATAATACCCCCACTGTACAACATCTCCATGCCTGACCCCGTAGGTGTAGCATCGTCGTAAATACCTATGTCAAAATATGGTTGAATCGGTATTTTGGCAGGGATAAAGGGCAAATTAAAACTCAAATTGGCACTGGCCAAAAACGAATTGCTATTTCCAGTCACATTGGCATAACTATAGCCTAGAGCATCTTTAAACCCACCATCGTTTTGTCGTACCTGACGGCTAAGTATATTGTCTGCCCGCTCCGTTCTATCTAAGAAATAACCATCGAAGGCATAGTCGTTATAAGCTTGACTAAACATAGCCAGACTTCCCTGAGTATAATAGGAAGCTACACTACCTATATCTCGCGATGAATTGACTGGAAAACCCCCGATGAAAAAACGAGCATATATCTTCTTCTTCGGTGCATAGGCATAGTCAGTCATCAGTTCAACTGAGGTTTTTAAATAATTTTCTGATCTGTCAAAAAAGCTTTTATAGGATTGAAACTCCGTTAATATGTTGAGCTTAATATTGTTGACTGGAGATTTTTTTTCTATAGTAAATTCTCCCCTTGGGATATATCGCCAAGTACCGTCATTGCCATCATAAAATCCTTCATCATTGTATACTGGAATTTCTTCTTGGACTATGGGCATCTCAAATCTCAGAGTCTTATACCATGGATTGATAGCATTCTTGGGCTGAAAAGATATTTTGAAATGAGGATTTATCCTCGTGTAATTGAGATGGAAATCTTGGGCTTCATTGTAGTCAAAGGTGTAGCGTTTCAATGACCAGCCAAAATTAATATATCGCAACTTGGTATTGTTCTTTGGAATATAATAATCCATAGAGGCCATCCCTACTATTTCATTGGATTTAAGGGCGTAACCGGGATGTAGATTGAATTCGAAATTATTCCCCGGCAGGGTGATGTTGTGAAGACCTGCTCCCAAAATTCCCCCACTGGAATAGTTGTAATTAAATATGGGATACCACCATATTTTATTAATACCGGGATTGTTGAGACCCAATACTGGATTTAAAAATTTCTGCTCCCGTTGTGGAGTAAAGTAATAGGTGTTGTCGTGAGGGGTTTCCTCTATAACCAAGCCTTGATCGATGGCAAAATAGTCGTAGTCATCTATGGGAATCTTGATACTGGTGCCATCATTGATGCTAGGGATATCATAGGATAGAACGACCTTCGGACCATCGTACACTTTTAGGACTGCGGGGGCTTTGATTTCCCCAGATTGACTTAAATGCACAATGAAATGATCTCCTCTTTCCTCAACCGATTCAATACCCACCTCGTATTTTTTAACTGTAGTCAACATGTCCGTGAAAAACCAATCCAAGGATTGACCATCTTTTTCAAAGACTTTTCTCAGATCTTCAATCGTAGGATGACCAAATGCATTGTTTTGGTAAAATTCATTCATGGCGGCTTTGAATTTCTCCTCACCAACTACTTCTTCCAATTTCTTAAATAGAGTAGGGGGAACCATGTAGCCATTATAATAATACTGAATGGTACTCATGTCGTGAGTGTGAGAGTTGACGGGTAGTATATCTCCTCGTTGATAACTGCCATGGTACATTATTTGATCCATGGTCAATTCAGTTCTAGCCGCCATGATTTGCATCGATTGAAAGGGCTCAGGATAGTAGCGATCCATGTATTTTTTTTCATAAAAACTATTGATGCCTTCATCCAAATATGGGGATTGTCTTTCGTTGAAACCCAATATGGATTGAAACCAGTTGTGACCGATTTCATGAGTCATGGTGCGATCCAACATTTTGATGTCGCGCATGGGAGCTACCAGAGTGATCATTGGGTATTCCATACCACCTCCTGTATTGAGGGGGCCAATAACTACGCTGGCTTGAGGATAGGGATAGGGAGCCACTTCTTCGGAATAAAATTGAACTGCCCTAGCCATCAATCCAATAGGGGATAGATTGTTGTTGATCTGACCTTTTACTTGAGGTATTAAAGTGTCGGATACCTGAGCATGGTTTAATGGATAATTTTTGGGGGCATAGTAGTGTAAATCTACAGTCTGCCCATTGTCCAATACAGTCTTACCGTGCTGAGCGATCATCTCATGACCGTAAAACCAGGCAAAGTCCAATACTTTTTTCGCTTCATAGGTGCGCTGTACTCTTCCCGAATCCAACACGGTAGAGTCCACTAGGACACCAGTAGCCCCAATGATGCTGCTGTCTGGGGTTTCAATGGTCACCTTGTAGTCTCCGTATTCTGAAAAATATTCTCCCATTTCCAAATAAGGCATTAAATGCCATTCGTCCTTGTCGTAGACCGCTACCTTGGGAAACCACTGAGTAAGGGCTATAAAGTCTTTGGCCCAACCCCCTCTTGAAAAGATATAGGGGATTTTGGATTCAAAATTCACTTTTAGCACTCCGGTTTCATTAGGACCAATGGATTGATTTAGGGATAATTCTACAAATTCCTTGTTCTGTTGGACATAAGCAAAGTCCAATTCATTTTCATCTTGATAAAATGAAATATTTTGATACCCTCCCATTTTTTTGTCGTCGGCCCAATAAAACTTATCGTCGTTGGAAGCTAGGTTTTGTTTAGAAAAATCACTGGCCTTGGACTGATATGCATTCGTCCATAGATGTAAGAAGATTTTGTTTAGATTTTTATTGGAACGATTATTATATTGAATCAGTACTGTGCCCGTCAAAACTTTGCGGCTGGTGTCCAAGCTTACCTCTATATCGTAATCCACTTTTTGTTGAAACTCTTGCGCTACGATCGGTGTGAATAAACAACTTATACACAGTAGAAAAAAGATCAATGATTTCATAGATGAATGTTATTTATTTCGTTTTAATTCCCATTCCCAAGCGGTTTTCATAATCGTGGAAATGTCTCTGGTTGGATGCCAACCCAATAATTCTTCCGCTTTGTTTTTGTTGGCATACACGGCGATTACATCTCCTTCGCGTCGAGGTCCTATGGAATATTTTAATTTTTTACCTGTTGAGGCTTCAAAAGCTTCAATGGCTTCCAGAACAGTAACGCCAGAACCAGTGCCAACATTGAATAATTCAATTGATTTTTCTGATTTTTTATTGAGAAGAAATTCCAAACACAGTGTATGGGCATGTGCCAAATCCATGACGTGGATGTAATCTCGAAGGCAGCTGCCGTCCCTCGTATCGTAATCGTCGCCAAATATAGTCATCGATTCCCGTTTGCCGTAAGCTGTTTCGGTAATCACCGGAACCAAATTGGCCGCTTTGTTGATGGGGGATTCCCCCATAAGTCCAGATTCGTGTGCCCCAGCGGGATTAAAATAGCGTAAAGTTACAAATTGGAAGTCTTGGTGAGCTACCGTGAAATCTTTGATGATGTCCTCGCAGATTTGCTTGGTTCGCGCATAGGGTGATTCGGCTTCTTTTGTAGGGGTAGATTCGGTTACGGGCAACTCATCGGCATTGCCGTAGACAGAACATGAAGACGAAAATATATGATAGGGGATATTGTATTTCTTTTGCGCCTCCAAAATGTTAAGCAAGCCATTGAGATTGTTGTCGTAGTATAAATTGGGTTGGAAGACTGAATCTCCGACGGCTTTGAGTGCTGCAAAATGGATGATGCCATCTACTTGGCCTTCTCCTTCGATGACATCGAATAGGTCGGCCTGATTGCGGAGATCTATCTCGTAATTCTTAATCTTTTTACCTGTTATGGCTTCGATTTGGTCAAGGCTTACTGCAGATGAATTACTGAAATTGTCGATGGAGAATACATCGAAACCAGATTCAATTAAATCCACTATCGTATGACTTCCAATGTACCCACATCCTCCTGTAACCAATATTTTTTTCATCTTCAATTATTATGTTTGTTGTTAGAGTTATTAATTTTCTTCCCTGTGATTTCAAGATTGAAAGATACTATAAAATGGTATTTTAGGATAGATTGTGCACTATGAATTCATAATTTATTGCGCAGTGATCTGGTATGATTTATTTTTCTGAAATGATTTTTACGACCTCGGATTTGGCCAGTCCAGTGAATATCCCGGTTACCTTATCCGATCCATTGACATTGGAATATATCTTCCCCGGTTGGGAAAGAGGTTGGATATTGGCTGAGATATTGCCATTTACACTTTGCAGAAAAAGATAATAGTCTTCCGTTATATGAATGATTCTACTGTAGAGGGTGTCCTTTGGATAATAATCATAACCAGATCCGAATACCATTTTTCCACCATCGGATAAGTCATTGTCGAATGGAAAGTCCTGAAAAGTATAGGTTTTAGATTCATTGCGTTTGCCAATGATTCGTCGGTAATATTGTACACTGGTTGAGTCTGTAGTGATATAGGTCAATTCCCTGCCGATGTTTTCTTCATTGCAAATAAGGACAACACTATCGATTGGGGTAATTGAAGGAATATAGGTGTGGGCTTCAATCTCTGTTCCATCTTCAAATGTCAGTTCTATAGATATGGTATCGCCTTCTTTGAAAGTTATGTTATTGGATGTTGTATAGTTATGTATTACAAAATTGTCTGGTTTAAAGATTAGTTTATTGTCGATAACGTAGGATGTTCCATTTACTTTTAATATGCCCTCTACATTGTTTACCAAGAGCTCATTGATGTTTTCAACCTTAAATAAATTGCTGTCAAATACCTCATAGAATGGGTAGGTTCGAGTAATCAACATCTCAAAGGATTGGTTGGGTTGTAAATAGGCTTCTACGACATAGCCATTTTCAAAATCGGGAAGATCAATTTCAATTTCTTTTTCTAGACTGCAACTAAATATGACGAATAGGATGAATATGAGGTGTTGTTGTTTCATCATAAGATTATTAAAATTCAAAATTCCAAGAAAGACTGGGGATAATCGGGAACAAGGATACTTGTTTGGCCTCTACCTTAATGGGTAAATCAATGATCTCTTGTTCTGCGATCAGTGGTTTGGTTGTAGTATCCAGATATATAAAGTATGGATTTCGTCGGTTGTAAACATTGTAAATGCTTAGTGATAGATCGTGATTCCCCCAACTCGCTTTAAAATGTCGATGGATGGATAGATCGAGCCGATGATATGAGGGTAGACTTACTGAATTTCTTTGGCCGTAAATAGGTACTACGGCTTGAGAATTGATTCCATCTATATCTTGCAATGAAAATCGACCAGAGGGCAGCCAAGCTTTATCGCCCGAACCAAAAATGAATGTTGCACTCACCGACCATTTTTTATTTACAGCTAGGTTGGCCACAGTGGATAAGTCGTGACGTCTGTCGTGGCGGGGAGGAAAATAACTGCCATTGTCGATATCGCTGAATTCACCTCTTTTGACCCAGGCCAATGAATATCCTATCCATCCTGTTAGTTTGCCTTGTTCTTTTTCGATGCTCCATTCACTGCCGTAGGCATAGCCTCGACCAAATGTCAATGAAGAGCCTATGTCCTCATTGGTCAAAATCTGTTGATGATCTTTGACTTCTATTTGGCCGGATAGAGTCTTATAGTAATTTTCTTGACGAAATGAAATGCCCTTGCCCATTTTGTAGTTTAGACCTATTGCCCATTGATGAGATTGTTGTGGTTCAATACTGGCTGTGGAAGGATGCCATAAATCTGTGGGCAATGACAGTCCGCTATTGGACAATAAGTGAATATATTGACTCATTTTTGCATATGATGCTGTAAATGACCAATTGTCTAATCCGCGATAATTGAGGGCTATTCTAGGTTCTAGATTGTGATAGCTTCCTGATGATTGAAGGTATCCGCTGTATCTTATACCGTATTTTAAGTTGAAATGGGGCGTCCAAGAAAATTCATCTTTCAAATAAATACCATATTCATGACCGCTTGGAGAACTACCTCCTTCAAACTGAATTTCCCCATCTGTACTGCCCGCTTGAATTTGTCCTAAACTAAATTGGCGATAAATCCAATCCATTCCCAACTGCAATCTGTGGTTAGAGAGATGATATTCGATATGACCGCTGGTTTTGTAATCATTGATATGGGAACCGATGTCAAACTTGAAATCATCCAAATTATTGGCAATGTCGTATTGATAATTGGTGAAGGTGGTGTAAAATTCTGTTTGAATTTGGTCCGATATTTTGTAATTCCAATTGAGGATGGCGGCCAAATTTCGCCATTTAAACTGGAAATTAAATAACTCATTGTCGTATTCCAATCGGTCAGAGCCATTGTAAAAGGTGAGGGCGACTTGGTTGGATTCCGACCATTTATGACTTAATTTGGCATTGATATCATAGAAGAAATATAGGGGTATGGGCGATAATTCATCATTGTCTGCTCTTTTTTTATTGACTGGTTTTGTGAATAAATCGATATAGGTTCGCCTTCCACTTATTAAAAAATGGGTTTTCCCTTTGGTTATTGGACCACTTATGGCCAATCTAGAGCTGATTAGGCCAAGTCCTCCAGTCAGGTGAAGGCTATCGTTTTGGATTTGCTTAGATTTTACATTGATAACAGAGGAAAGTCGACCTCCATATTCAGCGGGAAACCCACCTTTGTGTACGGAAACGGAAGATAGGGCATCGGAATAAAAAGTACTAAAGAAACCAAACAAATGACTGGGATTGTAAATGGTGGCTCCATCTAAAAGGATGAGATTTTGGTCTCCGTTGCCACCGCGAACAAATAAATTGGAACTGCCTTCTGAACCCGATGAAATTCCCGGTTTCAACTGGATGGTTTTAAATAAGTCAGATTCACCAAACAAGATGGGTACATATTTGGAATCTTCGGTGGTTAGATGTTCAATACTCCCAGCATTTGATATTTCGGTTTCTGCATTGGTGTTGGCACTTATGACAATGGGGGTTATTTCGATCCCAGTCTTATACATTTCAACCACTATGTCATGATATAGATCTTCCTTATCTAAGGTGATATTGACTTCGCTAAATCCCAAAAAATTAAATTGTAATGCAATGATGTCATGACGAGGGATTTCGAGAACAAATCGACCTAAGCTGTCCGTAGTTGTGCCTCGGTCACTTAATAGGTGAGATACCGATACATCGGATAGGGGATGTCCATCTTCCCACGAAACGACGACTCCTTGAATGGTGTCATTGGATTGTGCAAGTAGAAGAGATGAAGTACAGAATATCAAGATAAAGCCAATGATTCTAATTACCACAATACTTTTTTTGCCTTATACAAAGTAATAAAATAAATTGAAAGAATAACCCATGGTTTTTCGTGAGAATGTCTTCTGTTTATCGACGAAGATTGATATGAAATTGTGGTAAACACATTGGTCGATAAATAGTTAAAATTAATCTAATCAAAGAGGTGAAGCCATACATTTTTCCTTAATTGCTTATATTAAATCAAAATGTTATGAAAATAGGAATTTATATACTGTGTTTGTCTGTTTTTGTAGGTTGTTCTATTGAAGACCGGATTGAAAATAAAGAAGATAAGATCATTGGTTTATGGCAAATCGATAAAGCTACTTTTAAAGAATATGGAGATTTGTTTAAGGACAATATCAGTCGTGAATACAGATCGGATTGGTTTGAGTTTTTACCAGATTATACGGTGTATTACTATGATTATGAAGAGAATATAGAATACGAAGGAAGCTGGGAAGTAGTCGCTGAAGAAGGCTACGACTATCATACTGGGGATTCAGATGTTGAATTTTACCTCAATATGCATTTTTATGATCCTATTCGCCAAGATGTGTTTGGGTATTACGGCTATATTTCATGGTTGACCAAACGTAAATTTACTTACGAGGTAGCCCAGCGAACAGGCAAACTGGTGATTCACTTTGAAAAATAGTTTTGTTGGTACATCTAAACCAACTGAATTTACAGATGACGAAGCTTAGAGGAATATAGCCTAAAAGATAATCTATAGTGCTATATTAAACGGGCACACCGTTCATATTCATTCTGTATATCCAAGTCAATAATAGGATAAGCAAAACAAAAATAATTATTACCCACATTAAAAAACGTCCTTTTTTACCTTGATTTTCTATATGATCCATAACTGTTAAACAATTTGCTGCAAATTAACCACATTATACGATAATGCCCAAATCCTAATCCAAATTTATTTTAAAACATCTAGGACTATTCTGGGGTTTATATTATTAATTTTTATATGGTAAAAATGATTTGTCATTTACGACGTTGAATGTAAATCAATAGAGGAGAATATTCACAGGATGTGAATGGAGAGATCTCGTCGGTCTGTGGTAAAATTAATCGACGAGGGAATGCGAAGATTACCAAGGAAGTAGAAAAAAATGAGGGTTAAATATTGAAAATATACATTATAAATAATTGTAATGTGTTTTATTTTTGATATTATTGCAGTAGTAAACAAATGAATCTATGTTAAGACAGAGCTTGAGCCAAAAGATGTCGCAGAAACTTTCTCCGCAACAAATTCAGTTAATGAAATTGTTGCAAATTCCTACTGTGGCCTTGGAGCAGCGAATTAAAGAAGAACTGGAAAATAATCCTGCTCTAGAAGAAGGAGTGACCACGGTGGAGGAAAAGGAGTTTGAAGAAGACAATGACTATGAGTCAAAGGAAAACGATGATCGAACCGAATTTGAAGTTGATGATTATATCAAGGAATATGAGGAAGATGATCCCACGATATACAGGAACCAAAATAAATCACCAGATCAAGAAGAGGATAATCAAAAACCCATTGAGGTAATCAACAGCCTTCACGATCATTTGGAAAAACAATTGGGGATGGTGTCCCTAAAGCGCGACGATGACTATGCGATTGCATTGCAAATATTGGGTAGTATCGATCAAGATGGATATTTGAGAAGGGAGGTCGATGCGTTGGTTGATGATTTAATGTTTACCCAAAACATTATTACCACTCCAGAAGATGTGGATCGGGTTTTGAGTCAAATTCATAATTTTGATCCTCCTGGGATAGCTGCAAGAGACTTGCAAGAGTGTTTGGAGATTCAATTGCGACAAAAAATGAAAAAAGGGGAGACCAATTCTAGGATGGTTCTCGCCTATGAAATATTAAATAAGCATTTCGATAAATTTTCCAAAAAGCATTTTTCGAAATTATTGTCTTCACTTGATATTACGGAAGATCAACTCAAAGATGCTTTTGAAGAGATATTGAAATTGAATCCCAAACCAGCCAGTGGTTATTCTTTGGATAGGAAGAGGGATTCTCATTATATAATTCCCGATTTTATCATCAATAATAATAACGGAGAATTGGAGCTTTCCTTGAATTCAAAGAACGCCCCTGATTTGCGCATAAGCGATCAGTATAGAGCTATGCTTACCACTTATAAGAAGCGCAAGCAAGTGGGGACGGTCAAAAGTGAAGACAAAGAAGCAGCGCTTTTTATCAAACAAAAAATAGATTCTGCCAAGTGGTTTATAGATGCCATCTCTAAGCGTCGGGATACCATGTATCGAACCATGTACGCTATAATGCAGTTTCAGTACGATTTCTTTTTGCACAATGATCAGCGTTTGCTCAAACCGATGATTTTGCGAGATATTGCTGAAATGACTGGGTTAGATGTATCAACCATCAGTCGGGTTGCCAATAGTAAGTTTGTGCAGACCGAGTTTGGTACTAAAAAGTTGCGAGATTTTTTCTCTGAATCCATTCAAAATAGTGAAGGGGAGGAGGTATCGACTTTGGAGGTTAAGAAAATATTGGCCGACATCATTGAGGGAGAGGATAAGAAACGTCCATTTAGTGATGAAAAATTGCGTCAAAAATTAATTGACAAAGGATATGAGATTGCCAGACGAACTATTGCCAAGTACAGAGAACAACTCAGTATTCCGGTAGCTCGATTGCGAAAAGAACTATAGTGGTTGTTGAAACCCTTTAGCGAGTTTGCTCGCTTATTCTATTCTCCGCTGTGTCGTGGCGTGACTGAATGAAGTTGTCCTCCAGACAACTTCATTCAGTCATGTCTCTACGTTAAGGCGTGACCGCACCGTAATTCGATAGGCATTTAGTCATGTGCTCCTAGTGGGTTTGCCCGAGCTAACAAACTGTATTAATGATTAGTTGAGTTTTTCTCTTCTAAAATTAATCCAATTTTTCGAGCGCGTTCTTCCCATTTTTTTCTGGCTAAACCTTGCATGTCGACGGTGTCATCGAGTTCATCTACAATTTCCAAGCCCAAAAGGGTTTCCATAATATCCTCCATAGTGACGATGCCGGCCATGCCACCATATTGATCGTGGACCAATACAATATGTTCTCGTTTTGCCATCATTTCTTCAAATATTTGAGGCACAGCTAAGTCATGTGATATAGTGAGAATTGGACGACTTATTTCTTTAAGGGTCAAATTGCCCTCTTGGTGTATCATCTTAGAAAGCAGCAGGTCTTTTAAGAAAAAACCAGTGACTTCATCTCTGTTTTTAGCATAGATAGGGACTCTAGAGAACTGCAAATGGGGATTGTCGTTGTGGAAATCAGCGATGGTTGTGTCCTCTTTTGCAGCTTTGACCACTGTCCTCGGCGTCATAATATCCTCCGCCTTTATTTTTTTAAAGTGAAGAAGATTTTTAATAATCTTGTATTCGCTTTCTTGAATCACCCCTTCTTTGGCTGTCATATCTGCCATAGCTGATAAATCGGTTCTACTTAGGACACTTAATTCTTTGTCCTTTTTAAGTAAGCGAGTCAGCCATTGACTGAGCCATACCAATGGGTATAATAAAATAATTATGACATTGAGAGATTGTACGGTAAATCCACTTAAACTCTTCCAATAACTTGCCCCCAAGGTTTTGGGTATAATTTCTGAGAGTATGAGAATACACAGTGTCATAACTGCAGCTACTATCCCTTCGACATTGGTATGAATGCCTGCAAACTCTACATTTGTACTGCCCCATATTTTTGAAGATTGGACTCCAACTCCGATGGCACCCATGGTATGTGCGATAGTGTTTAAAGTCAATATTGCTGACAATGGCATATCTACATTGCTCTTGTATTCGTAGAGCTTTTTGCCAAACCAAGTATTTTTTTGCTTTTGTATTTCTACAAATGAAGGTGTAATACTTAGAAGAGTGGCTTCCCATAATGAGCATAGAAATGAAAAGAGAATTGAAGCCAGAAAAAATACTATTAACAGTATCATAGGTGATAATTGTAATGATTTATGAACAATTTTGTTTTACAAAGATAACACAGTTTCGTTCTTCCACTAAGATAGCTTTTATTTTGGATATGAATTTTATTCTGAATTGTTGAAAAATGGACGGTTTGAGCCGGATTTATACTGAAAATATTTGTAATTTAAAGCAAATAGTAGATTCAGTAATTCTCTCTTTGATATTTATTGATACATTTCATTGAATAATAGGGATTAATCTTTTTTAATTGATTAAAAATTCGTACTTTTGCACTCCTAAATTTATTTAACCACTTCCATCCTCATAATTCAATGAAAGAGAATGGAATACAAACACAATTCTTCATATGTCTGAAGAAAAAAACGTATCAGAAGAAGCAAATTTGCCTTCTGAAAATCCAATTAAAGCAGCCCAAGAGGCAGCAAGTGATGCTGGTGAAGCAGTGAAAGAAGCAGCAGAAAAAGTTGAAGAAGTAGCTCAAGAAGCTGTAGAAGCAGTGAAAGAGGTCGTTGAAGAAGCCCCAGCTCCAGAGGTTGTAGTTGCTCATGATGATTTTGACTGGACTATTTCAAAAACCCAAACTCATACTTATACTACGGATGAGTTTGCTAAATTGTTGAACGATTACGATGAGACCTTTACAGATATCAACGAAAATGAAGTTGTAAAAGGTACAGTTACCAAAGTAAGAGATGGTGATGTAATCTTAGACATCAATTACAAATCCAATGGTGTGGTATCTCTATCTGAGTTTAGAGATTACGACGACTTGAAAGATGGTGACATCGTAGATGTGTACGTAGAGCGCAAAGAAGATGAAAACGGCCAGTTGCAATTGTCGAGAAGAAAAGCTCGATTGTTGAAAACATGGGATGCCTTGAAAGATAGTTACCACAACGATACCATCATCAAAGGTAATGTAGTAAGTAAGACTAAAGGTGGTTTAATTGTAGATGTATCTGGTTTGGAAACCTTCTTACCTGGTTCGCAAATCGACATCAAGCCTATTATAGATTATGATTCATATGTTGGAAAAACTATGGAGTTTAAGGTAGTGAAGATTAATGAAGCTATCAAAAACGCCGTTGTTTCTCATAAAGCCTTGATCGAAAGTGATCTTGCAGAACAAAGAGATCAAATCATCCAAAGTTTGGAAAAAGGTCAAGTATTGGAAGGTGTGGTGAAAAACATCACCGATTTCGGTGCCTTTATGGACTTGGGTGGTATCGATGGATTATTGTATATCACAGATATTTCATGGGGTAGAATCAATCACCCAAGTGAGGTATTGGAATTGAACCAGAAAATAAATGTTGTTGTTCTTGATTTTGACGACAATAAAAAACGTATCTCCCTAGGTCTTAAGCAATTGCAAGCACATCCATGGGATGTATTGGATGCTGAGATCAAAGAAGGAAGCAAAGTTAGCGGAAGCATTGTTAACATTGAAGATTATGGTGCATTCTTGGAAATCACTCCAGGTGTTGAAGGTTTGATCCACGTTTCTGAAGTAAGCTGGAGCAATCAACCTGTGAATGCTAGAGAGTTTTTCAAATTGGGACAAGACTTTGAATCTATCGTTGTAACTATCGATAGAGAAGAAAGAAAAATGTCTCTAAGTTTAAAACAACTTTCTCAAGATCCATGGGATAAAATTGAAGAATTGTTCCCTGTTGGTTCAAGACATAGTGGTGAAGTGAAAAACTTAACTCCTTATGGCGTATTTGTTGAATTAGACGAAGGTATTGGTGGAATGGTTCACATTTCTGATTTGTCTTGGACTAAGAGATTCTCTCACCCATCTGAGTATACTAAGGTAGGGGAAGATTTGGAAATCGTGATCTTGGAAATCGACAAAAATGATAGAAAACTTACTTTAGGACACAAACAAATCGAAGAAAATCCATGGGATACCTTCGAGAAAGTATTCCCTGTAGGTTCCTACCATGAAGCAACCATCGTAAAAGTAGACGATAGAGGTGCCATCGTACAATTGCCTTATGGATTGGAAGCTTTTGCACCAATCAAACACATCAGAAAAGAAGATGGTACAATGGGGCAAGTTGATGAAGCAATGACCTTCAAAGTATTGGAATTCAATAGAGATGACAAACGTATTTTAGTATCTCACCTTCGATATTTGGAAGATATCCAAAAAGAAGCCGATGCTAAAGTGAGAAATGAAAAACGTCAAGAGAGAATGGAAACAAGATCTTCCATTAAATCTCAACAAGGTAAGATTGAGAGAACGACCCTTGGTGATTTGAGTGACTTGGCTGCATTGAGAGATCAATTGACAGGTGAAGATTCTGCACCGGCTGCGCCTGCTGCTGAATCTAAAGAAGAAGAAGAGTAGACTTCGTCTATTTTTCGAGATAAATTTTTTTAAACCCTGGTACTTTTATGACAAGTGCCAGGGTTTTTTTGTTTTCTATCTTTTAGTATATATTAATGTTTTTTCTTTTATAATGGATTGAATAACAATAAGTTATGCTTATTTCTTCTTGTGAATGTAGATGAGGTCAATTATGTGATTATTCAAACATGCTCTTTCATAATCCATTGATAATGACTGTGGTAACATATTTTTATTTGGTTTTTGTTGTGGAGATATTGCCTCAAAGAAATATTTATTAATGTCTTGTTTGTCAGTATTAAATGTCAATGATTATTTGGTTTTGCAATATTTAATATAGGTGGTTTATATGTTGATTGATATACTAATTTGTGTTCGGTATTGTAAATTTATTCCACTTTCCTTAAGGTAATGTTTACAATTTTCAAAATTAATCATTATATATGTGGCGTAATTCACAATTAATTATAATAAATGAAACTAGGAGTATTAAGAACAACTGATCGAGAAATTCTCCCCATGAGCAAGAAAGTTATTGGAAAACTTGCTGGTCTAGGGTTTGAAGTTCTAATCGAGCGACCAGAAGAAGTAGTTCAATGGGAATTGACGCTATTTGGAGGTACAGATTACTATGTTGACAAAGCCACTATTTTGGAACAGAGTGATGTGTTATTGAGCATTGGATATCAAGATGTCCAAACAAAGGCCAAATATTGGTTGGGTGAATTTCAACCCTTTAACTTTCCCGAGGTTGAGGAAAAGCTGAAATCACTAGATCTTGTGGCCATGAGTATGGATATGATTCCTAGAATCAGTCGTGCCCAATCTATGGATGTACTGTCGAGTATGGCTTCTATTGCAGGTTATAAAGCGGTCTTGGAGGCTGCTAATCAACTGCCTCAGTATTTTCCAATGATGATCACTGCTGCAGGTAGTATCCGACCAGCCAAGGTCTTGGTTGTCGGAGCAGGTGTGGCTGGATTACAGGCTGTAGCGACGGCCAAAAGACTAGGCGCAATTATTGAAGCATTCGATACCAGAACCGCTGTGAAGGAAGAGGTCGAAAGTTTGGGTGGTAAGTTTGTCGAAGTCGAAGGAGCTAGGGATGAGTCATCCAGTGGGGGATATGCCGTTGAACAAACCGAAGAATACAAACAGAAACAACAAGAAGTTTTAGCAAAACGAGCCGGTGATGCCGATGTCATTATAACCACAGCACAATTGCGAGGTAGACCAGCTCCCAAAATTATTAGCCAAGCCATTATCGAATCCATGAAACCTGGATCTGTTATTGTAGATTTGGCCGCTTCTACAGGAGGAAATACCGTCTTTACAGAGAATAATGCCACTGTGGTCAAACACGGTGTAACCATTATCGGTAATTCCAATTTAAGCGACACCATGCCTTTGACAGCCAGTGAATTGTATGCCAATAATGTGTTTAACTATTTAGAATTAATCATTAAAGAGCAGGATATTGTCTTAAATATGGAAGACGAAATCATTAAATCTGCTACCATCTCTTAAATTATAAATTATGGAACAAATAGGTCAATTTGTAAATTCAAATTTACTCGAGATATATATTCTCCTAATGGCTATTTTCTTGGGATTTGAATTAATATCTCGTGTCCCTACCGTATTACATACCCCTCTTATGTCGGGGACCAATGCCATCAGTGGAGTGGTTACTCTAGGAGGAATCATCTTAATTCGATCGGCTGCAGCTGACAATTATGTACAATTGGTATTGGGTAGTTTGGCTATCATTCTCGGTGTGATCAACATCGTAGGAGGATATGCAGTGACAGACAGAATGTTGAAAATGTTTAAAAAAGAGAAAAAATAACAGATGGAAAGTTTAGTGTCTATATTATATATGATTGCGGTGTTTGCTTTTGCATATGGCATTCGCATGATGCGTTCACCCAAAACGGCCAAACAGGGTAATGTGATTTCCTTGATTGGTATGTTGTTGGGATTGCTGGGGTCTTTGATTCAGCCCTTGCCCCTAGGTGACAATAATTACTTGTGGATCGTTATGTCGATGTTTATAGGTTCAGCCATTGGACTTCCGTTGGCACAAAAAGTGAAAATGACGGCCATGCCTCAATTGGTAGCCATGTTCAATGGTTTGGGGGGTGCGAGTGCTACCGTTATAGGTATTGTTGAATTGCTAAATATTAATGCTCAAACACCATTTAGTTC
This sequence comes from Membranihabitans marinus, assembly GCF_021729155.1. Taxonomy (GTDB): domain Bacteria; phylum Bacteroidota; class Bacteroidia; order Chitinophagales; family Saprospiraceae; genus Membranihabitans; species Membranihabitans marinus. The sequence goes on from NZ_JAJQYA010000023.1 coordinate 64,835, forward strand.
TAAGTTTATTAGTGTGTTGGCTTTGTTGATTGGAGCTATTTCTTTTACAGGTAGTATTTTGGCTTACTTGAAATTGGAAGGTAAACTCAGAAAACAATGGGTCGTACCTGGTCACAATGCTTTAAACTTATTGTTGTTGGTTATTATGTTTGGCTTGGGAATTTTAATAGCTACTGGAACCAATGGTATTGGTTGGCCGCTATGGGTAATGTTGGCGTTGAGTTTGTTTTATGGTGTGTTTTTTGTATTTCCTATTGGAGGTGCAGATATGCCAGTAGTCATTTCTTTGTTGAATTCCCTTACCGGATTGAGTGCAGCGGCAGCAGGAGGAATCTATGGAAACAAAGCGATGTTAATCGGTGGTATATTGGTGGGAGCATCGGGTACCATCCTTACCCTAATGATGTGTCAAGCCATGAATAGATCATTGTGGAATGTTATATTGGCAGGGAAATTTACAGCAGGTTCGGGAGCGAGTTCCAACGGAACCGATCAAGTCATGAAGGAAATTACCAAGCCGGATGCAGCCATATTGATGCAGTATTCCAAAAATGTATTGGTGATTCCAGGATATGGTTTGGCAGTATCTCAAGCTCAAAAAATTGTTAAAGAAATGGATGATTTACTCGGTGGAGTAGATGTATCTGTTAAATACGCCATTCACCCAGTCGCGGGAAGAATGCCAGGTCATATGAATGTATTGTTGGCTGAAGCCGATGTGCCATATGAAAAATTACTCGATTTGGACGATGCCAATGCCGCTTTGAAAAATACCGATGTGGTTTTGATTATTGGAGCCAATGACGTTGTCAATCCTTCAGCAAATGATGATCCAGGTAGTCCTATATACGGTATGCCTATCCTCAATGCATTGGATGCCAAACACGTAATAGTCATGAAGCGTGGTCGTGGAGCTGGATATAGTGGTATTGAAAATCCATTGTTCTATCACGATAAAACCAAGTTGTATTTTGGGGATGCCAAGGCATCTTTGAATGAAATCATAGCAGAGTTGAAAGAAAATCTTTAAGATACAAGTCTTATATATAGAGAAGAGGCTGTCTAATGATTTAGATGGCCTCTTTTTTCGTTGATGGAATTCGAAATTTTATGTTTATCTACCATACTAATCATTGTATTTCGAATATTATTCTAAGATTTGTTAGTCCGAATTATTTTGCCAGGTTATGTATCAATGATTACGAAGAAATCATGGAAATTAAATAAGATATCAATATCAGTCCACCGATTAGTATAATTAAGGTAATAAATAATGAAAGTAGCGAGGACGGGACATAGCTGTTTGATGTCAATAACCGTTCTGATTTTTTATATTGTAAAAAAGCTAAAACTGCGATGATGACTCCCAGAGCAACCATGATTACCCCAACTGCTGCAGAGTATCCATTAGTAGATACCGTGTTGGCTGCCAAGATCATGGATATTTCCCTAAGGAAGAAAGTGAATTTTACAATAACAAAACCAAAACCCATAAGTGCAATGCTGGTTCGTATCCAAGCGAGAAAAGTTCTTTCATTGGCTAAGTATTCCCTAGTTCTTGCCCCTGCATTTTTATCTTTATTTTCCGTCATACCTTTATCATTGATTATTAGGAATGGTTAATTTTCTATAAATCTATGATTTTTATCAATGCTATTCAATGACTTTGCCATGGGAAAACTTGTTATTTTACTAAATCAAAGGATATTTTAATGCCTTCAATAATCATACTCGTCCCAATTATGGCAATTATAAGTCCCATTATTTTTCCAATGACGGAAATTACATTGTTTCCAATTTTCTTTACAAATAACTCACTAAGCCCGAAAATAATATAGGATAGTACACACATAAGTCCGAAGATTAATACAACTATTCCAATATGTACATAGTCGGCATCGGTGACTTCATTGCCGTAACAATGGTGCCCGGACCGGCAAGAATAGGGATGGCTAGTGGTGAAATGGCGATGTCTTCATCAATATTGGTGGTTTGATGGTTGCTTTCCAAAGAAAAAGAATATTTTTTCTTAAAAAATGGAAAAATTTTAGTGTAAAACGGTAAAAAAATCCCTCAATCCGCTTAAAATACTCTGGATGGCATAGGAAGCAAGAATAAGTCCCATTATTTTACTAATCACGGTGATCCCATATTCGCCAATCCTGTTTTGCACCATGTTGGCAATGAGTAACAACATACAGGTGATAACGACCACAATCAAAACGAGGAAGGTGGTTACTATTTGTTGTTGAATCGTATATAAATTGTTGTTCGTCATTAGGACAACAGCCATTATCGCTGCTGGGGAAGCAATCGAGGGAATGGCAATCGGAAATGTGGCTACATGCTTATAATCGGTAATTCGATTTTTTTCATTCTCTGGTTTGCCCTCTCCAAATATCATCGTCAAGGCAAATAGAAATAATATCACTCCACCTGAAATTTGAAAGGCATCAAGAGATATTTCCATGCCCTCCAAAATTAATTGCCCCACAACAATAAAGATCAATAGAATCACAAATGCTATGACCGATGCTCTAATGGCGACCTTGCGTTTGTATTTTTCATCGAAATGCTTGGTTGCCTCTAAATAAACAGGTACAGAACCCAATGGATCTAGAACGGCAAATAAAAATAAAATGGTGGTTATGATTTCTTTCATATAGTGAGTTTTGTTCTTGAATATTTATCCTTTCTCCCTTGATTTTTCAAGGCAAATGCACTTTTATTAACTATCAAATTGATAATATAAAAACTCCTAGTATAATTACAATTATTTCCATATTTATGTTTGTAATTTTTTAAATTTTTATAGAAAATATCTTTTTGTATTATGCCTGAAGAGTATTCCATGGTTTCTTTTAATATAGAACCTGTATTAGATTTTATTGAAAAGGTAGTCGGTAGCAAAACCTTGGTAAAATTTAATAATCTACTTGGTATTGAGTTTTTAATATAGAAGAGTAAAAGCGTTGATTACTAAGGTTGAATTATTTTTCTGAAATAGCTAAGAATAAAAGCGAGAATGGTCGACTAAATTTTAACATAACTTGGGTGATCTATGTATTAGCATAGGATTTATTTTACCACCTAATTTCCTTTATTTGGAAGTGAATGTCGTTATTTGTTTGAGGCAATGACCGTTAAAACTATGGGGAAATAGGGGCAATAAATATGAAAATATAAAACAGTAGGACTTAATTTGACTGTTGTAGTCCTACTGTTTATCAATACTTTATATCGTATGGTTTATTTGTATTAGACTGATGAATTGGTCTATTATAAAACTCATTCGGTCTAAAATAAATGTGGATCTATTATTAAACCAGTTCGGTGAAAACTTCTTTTTCAGACAATCTCGATTTAGGTAAAGATGCATTAAAATCGCTTTCTTTGCGGTAACCCAATGAAACGACAGCCACAGCAGTAAATCCTCGTTCTCTTAATCCAAATTCCTCATCCAAGGCTTTACTGTCAATGCCTTCCATAGGAACGGCATCTATACCTAAAGCTGCAACGCCGAGTAGTAGTGAGCCCATATTTAAATATACTTGTTTTTCCATCCAATGTTGGAGGTCTTTAAAATCGTAACGGTGAAAATTGGTAAAGATTTTTCTTGCACCGTCCATCTGTTCTTTAAATTCTGGTTTGGCGAATCTTCCATCTTTGTCTTCTTGATTTAATAACTTCTTCATGTATTCTTCACTGGCCTCTGTACGAGCACAAAATACGATAACGTGGGAGGCGTCCAGAACTTTGGGTTTGTTGAAGATGTAAAATCCTTCCGTAGATTTTGCGATTCTCTCTTTTCCTGTCTCAGTATTGGCAATAATAAAATGCCAAGGTTGAGTATTGGCACTCGAAGGACTCAATCGCAAAAGGGCTTTTACTTGCTCAAAATCCTCATCAGAGATTTTTTTACTGGGATCAAATTCCTTTGCTGAGTAACGGTTGTTTAAAATATCAATAAGATTCATAAATCTGTTTTATTGTAAGTGTACTATAAAAAATATAGCTGCAAAAATATATATAGTCGATTGGATATGCAATAACGGTCATAAAGTATAGTATGAAATTTTTTACATAATTTAGTTTAAATCGCTGAATATTAGATGTTTATATTTTTGTATTATAAACTATAAAAAATATAGTTGTGATATTTAATATAGTATGTTAATTTTGTGTTGTAATAAAATGTAAACCATGGATGTTCAAGAGAAAAGACCCGTAATTCAATATAACGACAAAGCTTTTATGTGTTCTACTAGTTTCGCTATGGAATTGATAGGAGGTAAGTGGAAGAGTGTAATTCTAATATACTTGATTAGTGGAAAGAAACGATATAGTGAATTGCGGAAATTGATACCTACCATTACAGAACGCACATTGAGTTTACAGCTAAAGCAATTAGAAAAAGATGGATTATTACTTCGAAAAGTATATACTAAAAAGCCACCTTTAAAAGTAGAATATTCTCTTACTGAAATGGGGCAAAGTTTAAGCCCTGTCTTAATTTCTATTGCAGAATGGGGAAATAAGATTGCCGAAGAGAAAGGCTTAATCGGTTAAAAGATTGCATTAAATTCTGAGATCTTATGTCAAAAAATTGAATTGGTAGTTCAAGATAATTCCTAGAATAGTATTGTGAATGATTAAAATTCGGTTTTGTTCGGCGGTAGTAAAACACGGAATTTTATTTTAGGTGTCATGAGAATAGAGTGGGGATGATTCATCTCTGTTTTGGATAATAGCTTTAGTTTTTCGAAAAATTCAAAATACAATTCTTGACCGATTCCTATTGTCGCCTTCATTCTGGGATGCCATATTTCATAGCTGCCAATGATGTCTTGGCTTATGGGATAATATCCTGTCACAGCATGAGTAAGGATGTGAGCTTGCTGTTCAAGGGAAGTAAATCCTTTGTGGATATGTATTTCTCTATTGGTATCTTTAATTTGGACCAGACCCCGACCTTGTTTTGATCTAAATCTCATATGATATTCACCATTTTCTATAGGGGAGTGAAAATCGTAATGGCCGTATTGGCAAGGCATCTTCCATAGATATTTTGGGATCAAATAGGCATTGGAACCCAAAGTAGTTCCAAAAAACCAAATGGCATGACTTGCTTCATTGACAATATAGGTTCTAAAGTCGGTCTGAAAAAAATTTAGTTTTGGATACTTGGAAATCTTGTAGAAGGAAAAATTAGTGATTTTAAATGTTACGGCACTGATCAATCCATATTCTATCCCATCTTCCATGAAGGTCCAGAGCTTAAATGATCTTGGAATCCTGTCAATTAGTCGGTTAGCGGGAATTTGATAGGTAATTATGGCTAAATGTTGCAATTCGGTGTGAACATCGATCAGGGATCGACTGCCTTTGTGGGCTATTCGATGAAGGGTTGCTGTTTGGTAATCCACATGATTGTTTTAGGATAGTTTTTTCATAGATTTTATGGACTTGTCATGGTATGAAGTTGTTGTTTAATGTCGGGTAAATCTATATGGTGTTTTGTGTTTTGGGTCTTATTGTGGGTCTTTGTTGGTGTTTTCTCTGTAATATAAAAAATATATCTCGTCAAATCTTTGGTTTTAAATTATTATTATAAGTTTGTTATTAAGTAGAATATGTAGTGAATATTGAAAGGATAATTAAAAAGTATAACCTTAGTTGATAAGGTGTACAAGAAATTGCTGCAGTATTTCTATGCTGAGACTTTACAAGACGAGAACAGTCTTTCTGTTTAGTAATTTTTTGTCGATAAGTACAATGTGGTTAGAAAACTTGTGAAGGAAAAGTTTAAGTCGATTGAAAATACTCAATATTATTGAGGGTCGACACAAGTGCATAATAGGACCAGAATCGACTAGTGTAATTTAAGTGAGTCAGGGAGCAGGATTTTCACCTTGGAGGATTAGAAAGTAAGTAGAGTAATTGGGGATTGAAGAAGAACTGATATTTGCTTTGAAAATCAGCGTTGATGTGTCTTGGTTAGATCGGATAGTCCTTATAAGTAATGAAGGGCTTCTTGAAAAATTAAGGTGGTTTGAAAACAATTTTAATTCGGAATATTAATATTAATTCCCCTTTACTCAGTTTGTAGCCTACTTGACAGGTATTAAGTAGAACTTAAATTAACCAAAATATGAAAAAATTATTGCTTCCCTTTATTCTCTTTTTACCCTTTCTCCTTCAAGCCCAAATCGATTTAAAAGATGTGGAAATTCAAAAGATCTGGGATAAAGGAGATCACAATGCTTTTACCGATCTATTATTTTACAAAGGTAAATTCTATTGTTCTTTTAGAGAGGGTAGTGGCCATGTTCCGGGAAAAGAAGATGTCGATGGAACAGTGAGAATATTGAGTTCTGAAGATGGGAAGCGTTGGGCTTCTGTGGCTCATTTAAAGACGGATGGATATGATTTACGCGATCCCAAAATGTCTATTTTGCCCGATGGTCGAATGATGGTGATTATTGGGGGATCTGATTATACTCAGAATACGCTACATGGCCGACTGCCTCATGTATCTTTTTCTTCTGATGGCATTAAGTTTACTGATCCCAAGCCCATAGTGGTCGACGAATCTATAAAATCTACGATGGATTGGGTTTGGAGAGTAACATGGCACAAAGGCCTGGGCTATGCCGTGAATTATCAGTTTGACGATGCCAAACGAATATATGTCGTAAAGACTACCGACGGTATTCACTACGACAATGTATCTGAACTCTTTGTATCAGGTCGACCCAATGAGGCGACTGTTCGATTTTCTGAAAACGATGAGATGTTTATTTATTTGAGAAGGGAGGAACAAGATAAGGAAGGTTTATTGCTGAAAAGTGATTACCCCTATAAAGAGTATACTTGGGTCAATCTTGAACATAGATTAGGAGGGCCGAATTTTATATTTCTACCCAATACCGACCAACTTATTTTGGGGACTAGACTTTATGCGCAATCTGGTGCTTCTACAGGAATTTTTCTGTCTGATTATCACGGTTACAAAAAACTGTTGATTGAGTTCCCTAGCGGTGGAGACACGAGTTATCCCGGATTTGTATGGCGAGATGGATTATTATGGGTTTCATACTATTCGTCACACGAGGGGAAAACGAGTATTTATCTCGCCAAGATTAAACAAGAGGACATTTATAAGTCTTTAATGGACTAGGGGCTTTATCTTTTAAATCAACAACTAATTATATTTTAATGAAATACAATCACTTAAGCTGATATGTAGTATCTGCTTTTACGTCTATTAATCAAAGTGGAGACTTGAATCTTGACAAAATTAAGACCTATGCTAAACATTTATTATCCAAATATCTTTCATAAACTATTAATGTGGAAGATTAGGGGAAGATTATAGTTGATTGAAAAAGCAGTATATACAAACATTTTTACGTCATTTTCCTCATTTATTAAATAGCAAGGGTTCACTGCATACTATTAAAATTATTTCAATAATATTAGATGTCGTCGTTACCATTTGTAGTATGTTGGTCGGCTTCATTGAAGGCAATTTATTGGACATAGTTATTAAATTGGTCAATCTTTTTGTGGCGCCATTATTTGTTTTGTTTTTTATGGCTCTCTTTGTGCCCCAGGCCACCGATAGAGGTACATTGTTGGGGGGATTGTTTTCGCTTTTTATTGCCATTTTGATTGCCTTCTTCTATCTATTTCAATTAAGTATCCTTACCATTATGCCTATTGCTTTGGTTGTGGGCGCGGTATCCGCTTGGATTTTTAGTTTATTGAATCGACAATATTTCTTAAATCATGAAAAATAAATAGGAATACAAGAATAACAAAAGTGACCAAGGCATTGCGTGGGAGGTAATCATAAGAATATTATGATACTTCAATTAATTCAATTTTCTAAAATCGCTAGGACTATAACCGGTTTTAGATTTAAACAGCTTGCTAAAATGATTTGGGTATTCAAATCCCAGTTCATAGGCTACTTCACTAATGGATTGACTAGACTGCAATAAGATAGACTTGGCTTTGTTTACAATATGGAGATCTATATGTTCTTTTGCACTTTTGCCTGTTTCAGCTTTTAACAGATCGCTTAAGTAATGGGACGACATATTCAATGCTCTCCCACATTGTGATACAGAAGGCAATCCTTTGTCTATTAAATTACCGGAAAAATAGTCTTTTAAATATCGTTCAAACTGTATTACATAATCTTGATGGGCATAACTTCTAGTTATAAATTGTCTAGCGTAATAGCGCTGACAGTATTTGAGAATGGACTCCAAATTAATGGCGATTAATTCGTGGGTATGTTTATCTATATTTTGGTTGTACTCTCTTTCAATCTTTAAGACAAAGTCGGATAAAGAATGTTTTTCTTCGTCGGATAGATGCAGGGCTTCGTTGGATTCATAATCGAAATAATCCAGTTGTACTATAAGTTCGCTCAAATGGGTTTTGTGCAAAAAGTCGGGATGAAAAATGATGTTCCATTCTTCATCACAGTATGTATAATCGTTGGAGCTGGAGGAGAAAATCTGATTTGGCGCCATAAAGACTATGGTGCCTTCTTGAAAATCATAGGTGTTTCGACCATATTTCAATACATTCTGTTGATTTACCTTGAGTGAGATTAAATATAAATCCATGATAAACCGCTGATAGATATATTCCTCTTCGATGACTAGATCTCCATGACGAAAAACAGAAATCAATGGATGTTTGGGTTTTGGCAATCCAAACAGACGATGGGCTTCCGCGATGGAAGAGATACTAATAATGTCGTTCTTCATAACTTAAATATATCGCTTTAGGAATTATTGGATTCAATATAGGTTTTGAGTTCGAGATTGAATTTTTCATAATCTTTTTTCATGGTTTTTTCAAGGATAGAACCGAGTAGAAAACTTGCTCCACCGTTGAGTCCATCTTCTTGAATTAGTTCTGTTTTTCCATTAGCAGCAGGTTTTATCTTATAGGTGTGGTAGTCCTTCATTCCCAGCATAAATACTCCAGTCCAACCAAATGACCTTCCCGGGTCAAATACAATAAGCTGTTTTTTAAGATTCATCGATCCTCCAAAAGGGGATTTAAAGACGACCTCAATCTGGCCGTCTTTTTTAAAATCTCCTTTTAGTCCGATAAAGGAAGAGCTCCAGTCTTTAAGAGTATTAAAGTTAGTCAATACTTCCCATACTTGTTCTGGTTGAGCATCTATAACAATAGATGTACGTAGGTTTTGTCTCATTTTTCTAGGATTTACAATGAATTGGGATCAAGGGATACGGTATCATTCTTTCTAATGGACCATGTGCGTTCTTGAGTGGCTTTGATCCAAGGGATGATTTCTTCTGGAATTACATTTCTAAATAGTGAGTTGTCTTCTTCCGCTACTCTTATCATGGCATCGATCATCGGTTGAGGATGGAGTTGATTGTCCAAACCTCCAGATTCAAAAATGGCTTGAATGGTTTCCAATTTGGATAAGGATTTTTCGGGATTAAACCATTTCATCATGGTTTCAGCTCCTCTGTCGTTGAATCCAGTACCAAATACGCCAGGATTAACGGTGCATATTTCTACTCCTGTGCCCATGAGTTCGTCTTTCAGCCCTTCGGCCAGTCCTTCTAAGGCATGTTTGGTGGAAGTGTAAATAGCACCAAAGGGTACGGTGATCAATCCACCCATAGATGAGGTGAAGATTACCTTGCCTGAGCCTCGCTCGACCATTTGTGGTAAAAATCCTTGAGCCAATGCAATGGGGGCAAATACATTTACTTCGTAGTTTTTGTACACATTCTCCATGGGGATTTCAGCTACTGGTCCTGTTTCCATTACCCCAGCATTGCTCATCAATACATCGATTTGATATTGGAATGCTGCTTGCCGATCGTTGGCATTGGTGATGTCGAGTACAATGACTTCTAAATTTACTCCTTCCTTTTGGGCTTCTTCCAATAAATAGGTCTTTTGTGGTTCCACTTGTACTCCAGCGATTACATTATGTCCTTTCTTGGCCAATCCAATGGCCGTTCCTTTTCCAAAGCCGGAACCAGCTCCTGTAATTAAAATTGTCTTACTCATTTATTTGTATTTTAAATTTATAATGTAAAACTATATTCAAATGACAGGTGATCTGTATTCATTTTGCAGAAGCTTGGATACAAAATGCAGATGGCTACATATATTAATATGTAGGAAATTCGTATTAGACCTAGGGTTCTCGATTCTCAATGAGGATAATGATAGCAGAAATGTAAAATGTGTCAACGATTCTCAGTATAATATTGTGAAGACTGTGGATGGCGGTCGTCTCATTGAGATTGTTGGATATAGGTGCCAGGTGTTTTTCCCGTATGATGTTTAAAGGTGGCTATAAATGAACTACTGTTGTCATAACCCAAATCATAGGCAATTTCTTTGATGGATTTGTTTTCACCCAATTGCTTAATCGCTTCCAACATTTTGAGTCGAATTTTCCATTCTCCAAAACTCATTCCCAATTCTTTTTTAAACAGACGCGATAGGGTTCGAGAACTTACACAGATGAGCTGAGCATAATGTTCTATATTTTTATTGCTGCTGTAATTGGCCATTAAGGAATGGGTAATGGTATTGATTTTTTCATGATTACTGGTGGGCAAAAATGTCGGGCTTGCTTCTATAGTGGCCAGTTCATCTAGAAATACATCGACGATGTTTAATTGTTGTTTTGTGAAATGTTGGGGATTGGAAAAACTATTGATTTTGTTGAGTAGAGACCAAAAGAATTCAGAAGAGTCAAAAGCAAAGCTGGAGGTGGGCAATCCATTAAGTCTTGAAGGATGAATAAAAGCAGAAATAACCATTACGCGATCGGGAAAAAAGACTTGATGTTGGACATTGCTCGCCAACCAAATACATTGAGAAGGATTAATTATCCAGATTTGATTTGGAGTAACTACTTTCATTATCCCTCCTCGACAGGCAATGACCTGACCTCTGGGATGAGAATGAGAATGAGCGCATTTGGCGTCTTGAATTGATTCTGTGTATGTAGTAATAGGACGATTGAGGTCTAATTCAAATCCTAAGTTTACGGTTATATTTGTCTTGAAATCATTATTCATTGTCTAAATATAGGTATTGTGACGAAATTCTTTTGATGAAATTTGTAAAAAGAAAAGTTATGAATAGAGAATCGCACAATCAAAACATTATAAGACAGTTTTCCCAGCAAGCTAAAGAATATACTAAGATCCCATCACATTCTGATGGATTGGATGAATTGATTAAACGGTCTGGGGTTTCTAAACAAGACCATGTTTTGGATATAGCTTGTGGATCGGGTTTATTGTCCTGTGCATTTGCCCACCATGCACAATATGTGACCGGATTGGATATCACAGAACAAATGTTGGAAGAAGCGAAGAGACTTCAATCTAGTCAGCAATTGACAAATATTAATTGGATAATAGGAGATGTCAATGACCTTCCTTTCCCAGATCAACATTTTTCGATGGTAATGTCTAGGTTTGGATTTCATCATTTTATAAATCCTCAATTGGTATTTGAAGAAATGATGAGGGTCTGTAAGCCCAATGGAGTAGTGATGGTGGTCGATGTTGCACTACCTCATTCCAAATTGGACTTGTACAATGTGATGGAGAAGAATAGAGATTCTTCACACGTGGCTGCATTATCGGTGGAAGCATTGCATGATATGTTTCAATCGGCATCCTTGTCTCGAATTCAACACAGTCATTTTATAATGACGATTTCTCTAAGAGAACAATTGAATGCTTCTTTTCCCCAGGATGAGTCGGCATTGAAGGACATGATCATCCGCGACATTGGCGCAGATAAGATTGGAATAGAGCCAGTCGAAATCAACGGTGAAGTGTATTTAAATTATCCAATTCACATTTTTATAGGTCGTAAAGAGTAGCGTTTAATTATTGTATTAGGTTTCTATTCTTTTCAATCTCAATGACAATAATAGGGCCAAGGAGACTATGACTAGGCAGGTTGTATAGGCATCTTGAAAACCATCTTGGAGTTCGAGATTGGATCCCAGGAGTCGTTTTCCTATAATTGCAGAAAGAATAGATACTCCGATGGATCCACCAATGGTTCTGGCAAATAATACTCCAGAGGTAGAAGAGCCCAGTTCTTCTCTTGCAGAATATTCCTGCATGCTCAATATGGTACCTAACATGGCAAATCCCATGCCACAGCCGACCATAAAGCCACAGATGGATAGGTATATAATGTCGGCATTGTAATAGTAGAGAAATCCACCAAATCCTATGATGAGAATGCTGAAACCAATATGGATGAGTCCTATTAAACTGGTTCGATGGATGATTCGTCCCCCGATGATATTGGTCAATGTCCAACCCACTACCATGGGAGTAAGTACGAGTCCTGCGGCTGTGGCTCCTCGGTTGGCCACGGACTGGACATATAAGGGAAGAAAAGCCAATATGCCGAAGAAGGCCATGCCGGCCAAGAAATTAAGGATTAATACCGTGCTGGGTATTTTCTGTTGCATACTTTTAATTGGAAGAATGGGGGAGGATTGTCGTTTTTGAATCAAATAGCTGACAAAGGTGAGTAAGATGCCCAATCCGGCCAAAGACCAGATTTGGAGTTCTAGTCCGTAAACCAATACCGAGACACCGGTGATAAAGACTAGACTTCCGATATAGTCGATTTGGATCTGAGGGTGACTTTCTATGTCCTCGTGAAAATATCGATGAACCATATACCAGGCCAGTAAGCCAAAGGGGAGATTGAGGTAGAATACATATCTCCAATCCAGCCAATCCACGATGAGGCCACCAAGAAGAGGGCCGAATAAACCAGCCAGTCCCCATACAGCACTCATATAACCTTGGACCTTGGCTCTTTTTTCTACTGAAAACAATTCCGCATTGATAATAAAGGTTAGTGGAGTCATGCATCCAGCACCTAGGCCTTGAATTACTCTCATGGCAATAAGCATATGCATAGATTGACTTAGCCCACTTAAAAAGCTGCCGGTTAAGAATAGGATAATACCTATTATATAAATATTCTTTCGGTTGAATACATCGCTGAGTTTTCCCCAAATGGGATTGGATACGGTAGAAGTAAGTAGGTATACAGAAAAGGGGAGGGAGTATAAATGATTGCCTCCGAGGTCGTCGATGACTTCAGGCATGGCTGTTGCGACTACAGTGCTTTCCAATGCAGCGAGGAAAACTCCCAAAGTAAGTCCAACTACTGTTTTTGTTTTATCGGTCTTCTTCATATTGGATGAAAAATAGGGAAAAAAGGGGTTTGAAGTCAATAGAATGGGAAAGAATTAAAAAGATGGAAAAAAACTTTAATTTTTTTTCAAAATAATTGTCGAATTATAAAATATTGATATTCAATTGTATAGGGTTGGTAAATCTTGTTTTTGAAGGGGAAATAGAGGTGTTTTTTGAAAAAAAACGTGATAAAAGTGAAAATAAGTTTGCTAGTTCAAATAAAGGTCCTATATTTGCAATCCCATCGAACGAAATTACGATGATCACACAGTGAAAATCAAAAATTAATTTTGAACGAAGGGAAAGAAATAAAAGAGTTCTTTGAAAAGGAAGGAAGAAATTAAAGCTAGATTCAGCTAGGATAACAAACTAAATACAATGGAGAGTTTGATCCTGGCTCAGGATGAACGCTAGCGGGAGGCTTAATACATGCAAGTCGAACGGTAA
>NZ_JAJQYA010000024.1 GCF_021729155.1 Membranihabitans marinus
TAGAAGTAAATACACAATTAACGACCCCAGGCGAACTTACTCCATTACTACTTCCATTATTATAAATAGCACCTCCATCTTCGGCTGAGTTAGATTCAAATACACAATTGATCATCATAGGTGAACTTACACCATCAATACTTGCATTATTACAAATAGCACCTCCATATTGAGCAGAGTTAGACTCAAATACACAGTTGATCAAGTCAGGTGAACTTTCACTCTGATATCCTCGATTATAAATAGCCCCTCCAAACAATTCTGCAGCGTTGGATATAAATAAGCAATTGACTAATTCAGGGGAACTTTCTCCATTATCTTCTGTATCATTTAAAATTGCACCTCCACGTACATTAGCATAGTTGTTCGTAAATTCATTATCTGCGAATACTGGAGAACTATTTCCCTCTATTCTTCCATCATTGTATATAGCGCCAGCCTTATCAGCTGAGTTAGAAGTAAAATCACATTTAATAAAATTAGGAGAACTTTGACCTTGTAATTTTCCATCATTAAATATAGCACCGGCCTCTTCGGCAGAGTTAAATAAAAATTCACAATCGATGAAATCAGGTGAACTATTCCCTTCAAATCTACCATCATTATACATCGCGCCTCCACGAAAATCAGCATAATTGAAAGCAAAGACACAATTTTCAATCCTTGGATTGGACACATTCCCAATTCCAGAGCCATCGTTATACCACCCACCTCCATAGTCATGATTAAATCCGCCATCGGCATTACCTTCGGTGATGGTAAATCCATCCACTGTGGTAGCAGCACTTACATTCTGAGTATACACTACGTGGTAGCTATTGTCGGTACTGTCGTTCTGAGTCCCAATATCTCCACTAAGAATGGTCTCGTAAGAATTCCAATCTCTGTTTTCAATATCATCTCCACCTGCTGGGAATCCTCCGTAAACTCTTACACTATCCGGTATCACAAAGGATATTTCTCTTTCCATAGTCGTTACATTTCCAGGATCTGAGGGACTTACTGGATGATAGGTTCCCTCAGCTACAAAAATAGAATCGGCAGCATTGGGACATACCTTTAACAGTTGAAGAGCGGACTGCAAATCTGTATAGGCATCGGTCCAAGATGTTCCATTGTTTCCTCCCGTTGCAGATAAATCCACATAAATAATATCATCCGTAAAACTATAGTCATCACAACTAAATTCATAGACCCCCATGTCGATAATGCCGGAAAACCTAGGACTCAGATCCAAATCCACTTCTTGTCCATCTACTGTAAATAAAGTATCAATGGTAGATGGATCTCCACTATTGATGGCAGGCGAAGTCAGCTGCAAATGAAAATCTCCATTTGGCCCATCTACAAATAAGGGATCTGCTTCAAATAAATTACCTCCAGCATTCGAGACTCCAGGATAATTGACCTCAGAAAAATCAACATCAAATAAACAGTGGGAAATAGAAACAAAAGCGTCATGATTAAAAAACACAGGTCCCCCACTTTGTGCAGTATTTTCATAAAATATACTATTTTTCAGTATAGAAGAACTTACTCCTCCAACACCTCCATAAATATAAATAGCACCACCTTCATCAGCTGAGTTAGACTTAAAAACACAATTAAACAACACAGATAAACTTGTTCCTTCTTTTCCATCATTATAAATAGCGCCTCCATAGTCAGCTGAGTTAGAATCAAATACACAATTGATCACCTTAGGTGAACTTGCTCCACCATAACTTCCATTATTACAAATAGCACCACCTTCATCAGCTGAGTTAGACTCAAACACACAATTAACCAACTCAGGTGAACTTACTCCTCCATTATTTCCTCCATAATTTAAAATAGCGCCGCCTTGACCACGAGTAGAATTAGAATTAAATACACAATTAACTAACCGAGGCGAACTTAATCCCTTATTACTTCCATTATTATAAATAGCGCCTCCTTGATCAACAGCATAATTAGACATAAATTCACAATTAACCAACTCAGGTGAACTCTCCCCAGATAATCCATCATTAAAAATAGCGCCTCCATCGCCAGCTGAGTTAGAATCAAATTCACAATTAACCAACTCAGGTGAACTTTCTCCACCAAATCTTCCATAATTTAAAATAGCACCTCCTTGACCACCAGTAGAATTAGACGTAAAAACACAATTGATTAACTCAGGTGAACTTTCTCCTCCATTATCTCCAAAATTTAAAATAGAACCTCCACCATTTTCTGCGGCATTCGACGTAAATACACAATTTTGAATCCTAGGATTAGATACATTCCCCAATTCTCTGCCGTCATTAAACCATCCACCTCCAAAGCTATCGTATATTGCTCCATCGGCATTACCTCCAGTAATCACAAATCCATCCACTAGGGTAGAATCACTGACATTCTGGGTATATACTACGTGGTAACTATTGTCAGAACTGTCTCCTGTCACACCAATGTCTCCGCTGAGAATGGTCTCGTAAGAGTTCCAATCTCTGTTGGCAAATAAATCTCCTCCTGAGGGAAATCCTCCATATACTTTTACACTGTCTGGAATGATAAAGGATATGGTTCTTTCCCCAGTTGAAGTAGGCTTATAAGTACCCTCTGCCACATATATCTTATCGGGAGCATCGGGACAGGCTTTCAATATCCCAAGAGCTGATTGCAAATCGGTAAAGGCATCGGTCCATGATGTTCCATTGTTTCCTCCTGTAGCCGATAAATCCACATAAATAATACCATCCGTGAAACTATAGTCATCACAACTAAATTCATAGAGGCCCATATCTATAGTTTGGCTAAATCTAGGTTTTAAATCCTGACCCACTGCACTCCCATTAAGGAAATAAAATAAATTTTCATCAGTGACAGGATCACCACTATTGATAGCAGGAGAATTAAGTTGTAAATGAAAATCTCCAAAATCAGGATTTACAAATAAGGGGTTGGTATTGATAAAGTTATTATTGGTGGTATTGGAGCGCAGCATCAGCATTTCTCCTGTTTGCCCAATTGCTGATCCATCGAACATAGAATAAGAAACTGCAATTACCCCATCACTCACTGCATGAATGACTGGAATGTCTTCGTCCATGTTATTTTTATAAAATATACTATTCTTCAGCGATACTTGCCCCCCTTCGCTATGTATTATATTGATATTGGAAGTGGGATTATTCTGATAGAAAACTGAATTAACAATCGGGGACTGAATCGCTTGAGAGGGAGACCCAACATAAGAAATAGCGCCTCCATTTCCTGAAGCTTGATTTTCATCAAACAAACAATTAATAATTTCAGGTCTTACTTCTCCACCACTTTCTAAATTAAAAATGGCTCCTCCTTTTTCTGCCTTATTGCTAGAAAATCTATTGTTGATAATTTTAGGTGAGGACTTACCAGTATTGCTTCCTTCATTATAAATAGCCCCTCCATCATCAGCAGTGTTGAAATCAAATAGAATATTGATCAACTTAGGCGAACTTTCTCCATCATTTCCACTATTAAAAATAGCCCCTCCTTTATCGGCCGAATTATATATAAATCCACAATTGATCAACTCAGGCGAACTATTTCCATTTTTGCCATAATTATAAATAGCACCTCCATTACCACTAGCTGCGTTGAACGCAAAAATACAATTTTGAAGCCTGGGATTAGATGAATTCCCTGTACCCGAACCATGGTTAAACCATCCACCTCCATTGCCATAGCTATCAACTCCATCGGCATTACCTCCGGTGATAAGAAATCCTTCCAACAAAGTAGAATCACTGACATTCTGGGTATATACCACGTGGTAGCTATTGTCTGTACTGTCATTCACCACACCAATATCCCCACTAAGGAAAGTCTGATTGCTTTGCCAATTTCTATTTTCAAAATCATCGCCTCCAGGTGGAAATCCTCCATATACTTTTACACTATCGGGAATGATAAAGGATACTTCTCGTTCCTGTATGGTTACATTCATGGGATCATCAGGAATTACGGGAAAATAATCCCCCTTCGCTACATAAATCTTATCGGCAGCATCGGGGCAAACATTTAATATCTCGAGGGCTGATTGCAAATCAGTATAGGCATTGGCCCAATCCACTCCTGTGTTCCCACCTATATTTGCTGAATGATCTACATAGATTACATTATCCAGAAAGCTAATGCCAACACAGCTGTATTCATACACGCCCATATCGATGTCATTCCTAAATCTCGGTTGCAAATCCAGGTCTACGACATTGCCATCATTATAATAAAATATCCCCTCTTCTGTCATTGGATCTCCACTATTGATAGCTGGAGAAGACAATTCTAAATGGAAATCTCCGATTACCCCATCTACAAATAAGGGATCGGTATTGAATAAATTATCTCCTGCGTCAAGGAAACCGGTATTAGGATCAACCTCAGAATCCTCAACATCAAATAAACAGTGAGATATTGAAACGGTAGCATTTACAATAAAGGTTACAGGACCATTAACTGCATTATTTTGATAAAAAATACTATTCGTGATCACCGGCTTATATTCTCCATCATCTCCAATAATAAACATAGCACCACCATCACTACCGGCTGAATTATATGCAAATACACAGTTGGTAGATACCATCGAACTCTCACCATCATTTTGCTCATCATAAACACCACCACCAATTTCAGCAGAATTAAATGAGAATTCACAATTGATTAACTTAGGCGAATTTTTTCCTTGAACTCCTGCATTAAAAAAACCTCCGCCAACTTCAGCAGAATTAAACTTAAACACACAATTGATCAGTACAGGAGAACCTTCGCCTCCTTCCACATAATTAGCGAAACCTCCGCCAATTTTTGCGGCATTGAAGAAAAATAAACAATTTTGGATGGTGGGATTGGACGAATGCCCGGCTCCCCAACTATAGTTAAGCCATCCACCTCCGGTACCTAATTCGGAAGATCCATTGGCATTACCTCCGGTGATGAGAAATCCATCCACTAGGGTATAATCTCTGACATTTTCCGAATAAATAACGTGGTAGCTATTGTCCGTGCTGTCATTCTGTATT
The DNA here is from genome assembly GCF_021729155.1 of Membranihabitans marinus. Classification (GTDB taxonomy): domain Bacteria; phylum Bacteroidota; class Bacteroidia; order Chitinophagales; family Saprospiraceae; genus Membranihabitans; species Membranihabitans marinus. Next base: position 5,031 of record NZ_JAJQYA010000024.1, read on the forward strand.
CCGATATCACCACTGAGAATGGTCAAATTGTCCTTCCAATTTTTGTTAACAAATTCATCTCCACCTGTTGGAAATCCTCCGTACATTTTCACACTATCCGGGAGAACAAAGAATACCTCTCTATTGAATGTCGCAGTCGGTTTATAGGTTCCCTTCGCTACATAAATCTTATCGGCGGCATCGGGGCAAGCTCTTAACATACCAAGCGCTGATTGCAAATCGGTAAAAGCATCGTTCCACGATGCACCATTGTTTCCACCATTTATGGCTGCAGAATCCACATAGATAATATCATCTGTAAAACTATATGAATCACAAATAAACTCATACACCCCCATATCGATATCATTCCTAAATCTGGGTTGCAAATCCAGATCTACGGCATTGTCATTAAGGGAGTAAAAAATATTCTCATCAGTCATTGGTTCTCCCCTATTGATAGCTGGAGAAGGCAACTGTAAGTGAAAATCGCCATTATTAGGATCTACAAATAAGGGATCTGCCTCAAATAAATTACCTCCATCATCAGAGACTCCTGAAGGATAATTGACCTCAGAAAAATCAACATCAAATAAACAGTGGGAAATAGAAACCGAAGCGTTACTATTATGAAACACAGGACCTTCATCATTAACCATATTTTCATAAAATATACAATTGATCAGCACCGGTTCACTTTCTCCACCACCTCCAAAACTAGATATCGTACCATCTTCCTCTGAAAAGTTAAACGCAAAGACAGAATTGGTTATATATGGTGAACTTTCTCCAGAAGAACCATAATTAGAAATAGCGGATGCACGATCTTCGGCATGATTAAACGAAAACATACAATTGATCAAGTCTGGTGAACTCGCTCCGTTGGAAGATCCATTATTGTACATTCCCCCACCTTCATAAGCGGAGTTATAAGAGAATATACAGTTGATTAACCTAGGCGAACTCAGCCCATCATCGCTTCCATTATTAAAAATACCACCTCCTTCATAAGCGGAGTTAGTCGTAAAATCACATTGAATGATAACAGGCGAACTTTCCCCATCCTCACCTTCATTGAAAATCCCTCCACCCCATTCATCAGCATAGTTGGAAAGGAATTTACAATTGGTGATCACAGGCGAACTTTCTCCCGCTCTTCCATTATTATAAATACCGCCTCCTTCCTCATCCGCTGAGTTATCGACAAACACAGAATTTAGGATAATAGGGTTGGATACATTTCCCGATTCAGAACCGTCGTTATACCATCCACCTCCATTATCATGGAAAGATCCACCATCGGCATTCCCACCAGTGATGACAAATCCATCTACAATAGTGGAATCCTTGGCGTTCTTGGTATATACCACATGGTAACTATTGTCTGTAGTATCATTCTGAATTCCAATATCTCCACTGAGAATGGTCTTATTGTCCTCCCAATTTCTTGCTGCAAAACTTCCTCCACCAGTTGGAAACCCTCCGTAAATTTTTACACTATCGGTGATAAAAAAGGAAGCTACTCTATTCATGGATGAGGTGGGCTTATAGGTTCCCCGAGCCACATAGACAGTATTTACATCGATGGGACACGCATTTAATATCCCGAGGGCTGACTGTAAATCCGTAAAGGCATCGCTCCATGAAGTTCCATCGTTTCCACCACTCACAGCTGCAGAATCTACATATATAATATTATCTGGGAAACTATATGAATTACAATTGTACTCATAAACGCCCATATCTATAGCATTTCTAAATCTCGGTTGTAAAGCAAAATCTACTGCATTTCCATTAATAGAATAAAATAATCCTTGGCCAGTCATTTCATCCCCTCTATTAATAGCCAAAGAAGAAGGTTGTAAATGAAAATCGCCATTCTGAGGATCTACAAATAAAGGGTCTGCCTCAAATAAATTACCTCCATCGTCAGAGACATCCGAAGTATAGTTGATTTCAAAAAAGTCTACATCAAATAAACAGTGAGAGATCGAAACCGAAGCTTCATAACTATAAAACACAATTCCATCATTATTGACGCTGTTTTTGTAAAATATACAATTGATCAACTTCGATAAACTTTCACCTTCATCTCCATCATTGTATATTGTACCAATATCGTCAGCTGAATTAAACGCAAAAACACAATTAGTCAACTTAGGAGAACTCTTGCCTCCATCACTTCCTATATTGTAAATAGCACTGCCAAATTCAGCGGTATTAGAGGAAAGTATACAGTTGATCAAGGTCGGTGAACTTTCTCCCTCATCTCCAAAATTATAAATACCTCCTCCTGAATCTTCAGCAGTATTAGAGGTAAATACACAATTAATCAAGGTCGGTGAACTTTCTCCATTCTCTCCATAATTATAAATACCCCCACCATTATCTTCAGCAGTGTTTGTGACAAACACAGTGTTGAGGATACTGGGATTAGACAGGTTCCCCGATCCTGAGCCGTCGTTATACCATCCACCCCCATCACTATACTGAGATCCACCGTCAGCATTCCCTCCAGTTATGGTAAACCCATCTACCGTGGTAGCAACACTTACATTCTGGGTATATACTACGTGGTAACTATTGTCTGAATCGTCATTCTGAGCACCAATATCCCCACTGAGAATGGTCTTATACATTTCCCAGTCTCTGTTGTCAAAATCATCCCCATCAGTTGGAAATCCTCCGTATAGTTTTACATTATTGGGGATAACAAAGGATATAGTCCTATCCCCAGTAGTAGTCGGGAAATAAGTTCCCTCCGCTACAAAAATAGAATCACCACTACTGGCCGCTGTCAATGCTTCTTGTAAATCGTCATAGGCCGTAGTCCATGTGCTGCCATCACCTCCGGGCGAAACACTGGCATCGACATAAATTTGTCCACTTAAAGGCAAAGCCAAAATAGACAAAGTAAATACCAATAAACAACTTAAAAATGAATTTTTTAGGGGTAAGGTTTTATACATAGCCAAATAGTAATATTGAAAAATCAGTATCTGAAATATAAATTTCTGATTATAATATTAATTATAAAATACTAACAACAAAGTACTTACGACACAAAAAATAAAAAACTATTCAATTTCAATATTTATTAAAAATATAAAAAAGGAATGGAGGCCTCTTTGTTATTTTCCAACAAAAAACAAACGTCAATTTATAATAAAACACAAACAAATTCAAATATACCAACTCCTACACAGCGAACCTTCCCTCGTTTTTTCTTCAACATATATTAGATGACAGCTTAATCTTTGCCCTAAAATAGCGCAACAAAGTCGTGAGATAAACCTTAAATTAATCGACAATAAAAACCAAAAATTTATTAAAAATTAAAGCCAAAATGAAGACCGGGCTCACCTATAATATAATTGGGCCATTTGTCGTTTAATTGAGCAAAAGATTGGGGCATTTTAGTCTGAATAGGTCGATGTGTGACTGCTATAGACGGCTCAATAAAAAATTTGTTTTTGAAAAATCTAAATTGATACCCAAGCCGATAGGTATTAAACATTTGATAGCCCTTTTTGAGTTGATTCCCGTCGTCATCCACAAAACTCTGTCGCGCATTCATGATATGAATTGATGTAAATAAATCTTTCCACCAAAATCGCTGATAAACGAAGGCTATTCCGAATTCTCTAATATAACCTGGAAATTTTTCTTCTGGAGCTTCAAATGAATCTCCATAGGGAATACCTAATGACCAAGCGTATTTCCAAGTTTTAAATTCTATAGAAACCACATCCTTTTGGGTAATTCGATACCCTAAGTTTAGCTGAGCAAAATCAGGCTTATTTTTCTGAGATAATACATTACCCAAGACAAAAAATGTACTTCCAACAAAGCACTTTTTATCCGTGGTATCCCGATGAATATCCTGACCGAAAGCCGTTGTAATAGAGAACAATAAAGTGGAGATAATTAAATACAGTTGTTTTTGCATAACATTTAAATTTTAATGATAATGCAAAAGTAAGATGAGGCCAAGCCAAGATTCGTTCACTTAAGTTAAGAAAATCGCCTCCACCAATATTCCCACTCCCGGCCTTAGCTATTCTGTGAAGGATTATCCACCAATCGATTTCTCATTCGACTCAATGATTGAGGAGTTATACCAAGGAAACTAGCGATTTGGTATTGAGGAACTCTTTGAAAGAGATCTGGTCTTGTGTTAAGCAAATTTAAGTAGCGTTGCTCAGGTGAGGAGGTTCTAAATTCATCGAATTCAGCTTTCTTATTGGCCAATAGTTCCTCAGAAAGCAGACGGCAAAGGGTTTCAAATCTGGGAAATTTTTCAAAAACTTCCACCTCCATAGCAGAGTTGGCGACGACTAAAATGGAGTCCTCTACACAGGCAACATAGGAAGTAGAAGGTTTCTTATTAATCTTGCACAGAGGTTCGCAGGATTCGGCCTCAGTATAAAATGCCGTAGTTTTCTCGACACCATCTACCATGGTAAATGATCGGATACAACCTTTGATGACGAAATATCCAAAATCGGATACCTGACCTTCTCTCAATAATATACTGCCTTTTTTGTATTGTTTAAAGACATCTAGATCGAGAAGAATCTTCTTTTCCTCTTCCGTTAGTGTAATGTACTTCGCTAGATAATCAAAAAGAATAGTTTCCATTTTTCTGTTCTATTATTGTGGTGACAGAGAATACATAAAGATAATACCAATTGGGGGTTAATTCTAATAAAAGAGAGATGCAACCTCTTAGACCTTACTTTCTTCGACGAAATAATACGAATTATATTTAAAGAAATTTAAATATTCATTTTGCATTTAATCACCAATGCTATCAGCCTTCGTCCTTTCCTGATTTTACAACAATCTTTGACCTTGTTCATTGACCCAAAATCTATTCTTAATAGTCAAAGCTCTTTGTGTTTTTTGAGAAATAATTCGTATGCTTATTGGTGAAGCAAACTGCCTATTGAAAAATATCCAATGAAATCATTTGGTCTTAGACCGTACCTTATTCACAATAACAGGAATGGCTAATGTAATTAATAAGGCAACGCATGCGGCAATGCCCAGACCTCCTCCAAAACCGTGAAACAACCGACTAGAATTTAAAAATAAACAGGTAAAAATTCCTCCAGATAAGGCAATTAAAAAATAATTACTCAGAACCTCAGAAGAAACCATACCTATAAAAGAGGCCCCAAAGAAAACCAATGGCAAGGTATGGGTTAAATAGTCGGACATTACATGAGGAAATAATAGGACAAAACCACCTGCCAAACAGCCAACCAATGCAGAAGCGCGTACAGCGCCCAAGTTCAATTTATTATTGAGGACATAAGTTAAAATGGCAGAAAAACAACCAGAACAAAAAACCAAGACAAGTTCTATATTCATTGCAAGACTATATTGTAGAAATAAAAAGCCAATCCCACTCCGACAAAGGCCAAACTGCCCAACTTGCCACCATATCCGTGAAAAGCGTTCTTTGTCCCCAATAATATCAGTCCTGTCAATATACTGGCTATGGAAATAAACAGAAAATTGGGGCTATCTCCCACCTTGGTCATCCCTACAAAGGTTCCACAATATACCGCGGCTGGCAGGTTTTGTAATTCTTGGTGACTGGCCATCAAATTGGGAATAAAACTAAATATCAGTCCTACTATGGATGCCGAAAATACGACATTCCAACCTATGATCCAATGCAAAACATAGGTGGTTATTGCCCCGACAAATACAAAACCAATGTTGACAAAGTCCTCAAAACTGTGATCCTCAGCACTAATATTCACTTTTTTATAAGTAATTCTCAAGAGTAAAAAACCCATTATCAGAAAGAATAGATTGTATCCATTTTGAACATTTTCGACAAGTATTGCCACTAAAAACCCAAAATGACCTAGCATTACGGTTATGAAAGACAGTTGTTTTAAACGCTTTTTAATAACAAAATTAAATTTGATAGGTCGCAAAAGTATATAAAAATGGCTGATATAAATCCATAAACAATATAATATTTATGTCAAAAAACAATGGCCAAACTAGACTGGATAGGGGAAGTTGGACTATTGCGAAAATCATGACAAATCAATGAACATCACCATTCATGGTATCAGTCAATTCACATCAATCTTTGATTTTAATAGAAAAATGATGTATGCTGACGATAGAAATGAATTCCCTCGTCCCTTCAGGACTTTTTTCTAGGAATGCATCCTTTTCATAGGGTTTCACCCTATGCTATTAGACTACGTCCTTTCAGGACTTTCTCTTGTTATATTAGATTGGTTTGCCCAAAGCCAATGGCTAAAACCTAACGAATTACAATGAGATCATGCCATTCAAGCTTAAAAAAGTCCTGAAAGGACGGAATATGTCAGCGTAGGGTGAAACCCTATGAATTAATGGTCATCTTGAAAAGAAGTCCTGTAGGGACGACATAATATTAATAAGTAAAATCCTGACGATTTACAAGGCAGTCACGACGGAGCCAGTGGCGTCAGTTCCTTTAATGCTATTATATTATATTGTAAAATGAAATTTTAAACTTGTCAATTTAAATGCAGTCTCGTCGCAGCGCAGTGGCTGCGACTTCTCTCCCCGTAGACCGATTAACGGTCTACGATGCTTCGCATTTTGGTCGTTCATATTAAGGGCATTTGCTTGCCATTCTGGCAACTCTACTCAGTCATCCTGAAGGGATGATAGGTCATAGCCGTGGGTGACCGAATGCAGCTCAAAGAGCCAAATGCCTACTAAAGGCATTTGATGAGGGAACCGAGGGATTATTCCCTCGGGTGGGTGAGGTGTATAAATCATCAGACAATGTTGATTTGGCGGACTTTTTGCTCTATAGACTTTCTTGGACAGATAATCATTGTTTTAATTCAACGATACGAGATATAATATGATTATTTGAGCAAAAAGTGTGACAAATCCCTGAGCATAACCATTCATGGTATCATTCAATTCACAGCAATCTTTGATTTTGATAGAAAATGATGTTTGCTGACGATAGAAATGAATTCCCTCGTCCCTTCAGGACTTTTTTCTAGGAAGGCATCCTTTTCATAGGGTTTCACCCTATGCTATTAGACTACGTCCTTTCAGGACTTTCTCTTGTTATATTAGATTGGTTTGCCCAAAGCCAATGGCTAAAACCTAACGAATTACAATGAGATCATGCCATTCAAGCTTAAAAAAGTCCTGAAAGGACGGAATATGTCAGCGTAGGGTGAAACCCTATGAATTAATGGTCATCTTGAAAAGAAGTCCTGTAGGGACGACATAATATTAATAAGTAAAATCCTGACGATTTACAAGGCAGTCACGACGGAGCCAGTGGCCTACCCACCCGAATCACGGAGGTTTCGGTTCCTTCAATTTTAATATATTATTATTGAAAAATGAAATTTAATACTTATCAATAAAAATGCAGTCTCGTCGCAGCACAGTGGCTGCGACTTCTCTCCCCGTAGACCGATTAACGGTCTACGATGCTTCGCATTTTGGTCGTTCATATTAAGGACATTTGGTTGCTCTATAGAGCAACTACTCTCGGTCATTCATTTCCTAATCAAAATTATGATTTACAACAAAAACATTAATATAAATGCAACGATGTTGCATTTATATTAATGTTTTTCTATTTTTGCAGCTGCTTAAATCAACCCGCAAAGAAAAATGACCAAGGATATAACCTCTCACAAATCAATTGGCAAAAAGCCAAATGTCGATGTTCGAAATATCTGCTCTATAGTATTTCACCTTGTCAGCATCCTGTGCTATACCAACAATATCCAGGCTCAGAACAATCTCGAATATACCTTAAACGGTCAATTGTTGAACAGCTTAGACTCTAGCCCTATTAGTAGCGCTACCGTTTTGGAAGTCAATTCTGAGATATTCGCATATACCGATGAATTGGGAAACTTTGTTTTGGAAGGACTGCCCTCTCCTCACCTACGACTCCAATTTTCTTGTCTGGGCTTTCAACCAACAGACATCATTGCAACCATTACATCAGATAAACAACGGTTTTATTTAAAAGAAGCCACATTTAGCATAGAAGACATCGTCGTTGTCGGCAAAGAATTGGAAACCGGATCCTCTACCGCCATAGGCAGAAAAGCCATCGAACACATTCAAGCGGTAAGTTTGAACGATGTATTCCAACTACTCCCTGGACACTTGGCCGAAAACCCGAGTTTTCTCAGTCCCCAGCAACTAAATCTTCGACAGGGTTCTGCCCTCAGCAGTGCTGGCAAAGCCAATGCACTGGGCACTCAAATAGTAAGCGATGGGATACCGCAATCCAACAATGCCGATCTGCAAACCGACATCAATATCCTCAATGCCAGCCCAGGTTCCGACCCGGGGTTTTCTACCGTAGCCGGCAAGGGAACTGATCTTCGCGAGTGGTCTGCAGACAATATAGAATCCGTGGAGGTTATCAGGGGAATTCCATCCGCCAAATATGGCGACCTAACTTCTGGTTTAGTATTGGTTCATTCTCGTATAGGAGACTTCGATCCCGAAGTTATTTTGCGAGTAAACCCCAATCTCATGCAATTTTCATTTACATCGGGGAATAATCTCAATGACAAAAACAGCCTAAACACCAGTGCAGATTATCTCCAAACCAATGACGATTTGCGCAATGCAACTTCAGCCTACCAACGCTTCAATGGGCAATTGGCATGGCAGCGTATAGGATCTTTGTTCAAAATCAGACAAATAGCCAGTGCATCCTTCGGCATGGATCAATACAGAGGAGAAAACAGTACTCAAGCGGCCAGCCTCAGTGAATACTCTAGCAAAAACTGGCGGTATAAATGGAATTCAGAGATAAGCTTAAGTGCTCCGAGAAAAATATTAAAAAAAGCATCCATTCAAACAGGGATCAATTTTGCCTCTCAACAAAGCTATTATCAAGATTTAATCACCCGTGATCTATATCCCCTATCTGTTGCCCTCATCGACACCACCATGGTGGGTCAGTATGGACATAGCGAATACCTCAACCAAACCACCATCGACGGCCAACCACTCAATCTATACAATCGCATTGAGGGAACTTGGTCTTTCAATGGATGGTGGACCGACCACCATCGCCTGATAGCAGGCAGCGAGTTTCGATATGATGAAAACTTTGGCAACGGTCGACAGTTTGACCCATTGACCCCACCACGACAAAATTATAGCATGGGAGATCGCCCAGATTCATGGGAAGACATTCCAGGCAAGAGCCAAATGGCCGTCTATCTAGAAGATAGGATACTGACTACATTACTCAACAGAGAAGTCGTGCTATCTATGGGATTGCGGTGGGACTTGATTTCAACCCAAAACTTATTTGCCGGCAACGTGGGCAACATTCTCTCCCCTCGTTTCAATCTCAATTACTCTATTCTAGACCATCTTTCCCTACGATTGGGATGGGGGAAGGCGTCAAAATCCCAGACTCTGTCCCAACTATATCCGGGAAAACGATATTTTGACTTGGTCAACTTCAACTACTTTGCCAATGCCCCATCAGAACGCTTAGTGATTATTACCACCAAAGTATTGGACCTCAACCATCAGGATCTAAAACCCTTTACTTCCAATAAATTAGAAGGTGGTTTTACCTTTAATCAAGGGGGCTGGAATCTTACACTTACGGCCTTTTATGAAAAAACCGACAACGCCATCAGCTATGTCAGACAGGTGACTCCTCTAGAATATGAAAAATATCAAATAGCCTCAGAACGCGAAGGCCAACCACCATTATTGATGGAAGAAGCCCTCAGTGTTGAAACCTTTTTTGCAGGCATAGACATTCCTCAAAACAACCTTTACATCGAGAACCAAGGATTGGAATATACTCTATCATTGCCAAAAGTAGAAAGCATCAATACCGAGATAATGGCCAATGGCGCATGGTATTTTACCGCAAGCCGCAACTATGGCCAGATAGCAGAATCTTCCTTTGTGTATACCAATGATTCGAGCCCAGATCGAATACCCTTGTATGAAAAAACCGGCGAAGTAGTTTCGGAACGACTCAATTCAAGTATTAGGGCCATTACCCATCTTCCAAAAATAGGTTTTATTGTATCCACTCTGTGGCAAGCTATATGGCTGGACAAGTCCCATTCTGGCACATTTGATCCATACCCCACAGGATACGTCAATCTTCAAGGTGAAATCGTAAACTTAACTCCAGAACAATCTCATTCTGAACAATATAGTGACTTGCAACGAATGGTCAGCAATCGAAAATGGAATAAATATCCATCCTTACATCTATTCAATCTCAAAGTCACCAAAGAGTGGAAAAACCACAGTCGCTTCTCTTTCTATGCCAATAATATCTTTAATCATCGACCACTTCATTGGAATGAGACTCGACAAGTTTATGTAAGAAGAAACCTTCCTTTAACTTTTGGATTAGAAATTATTTATAAAATTAATTAAATATGAAATTTAGAAATCTAACTCTTTACACATTGGCCATGCTAGCAATGTTTGCACTCACAAACTGCAGCAAGGATGACGGTCCCTCCTCAGGAAATCTTAGCGTTACCGTACATTATCCTGAAAATTATGCCGATGAATTTGCTCAAAATGTTGAGGTAAAAGTGGTCAACACACTGAATGGCAAAGAAAGTTTTGCACAGACATCGAGCCAGGGCATTGCTACTTTTTTAGAAATCACTCCTGGAAGCTATACGGTATCCTCTAGTGTTTCCCTGTCCAGTGCTGAGACAGAGGCATTAACAGGGATTGCACAAGAAACCCAACTCAGTGGAGTAGCTTCCAATATCTCTGTAATGGCTGGTGAAGAAGTCGCTGTGGAAATCGATCTCAATGGAAGTCCCTTGGGCAGTTTACTCTTTAAAGAAGTATATTATACCGGGTCCAAAACCCTTTCCGGAGGCAATTACTTCTCTGATCAGTTTGTCGAAATTTACAACAATTCAACAGAGGTCATCTACTTAGACAATCTTTGTATTGCAGACGTTTACGGTGTGTCTGGGTTAATCAATTCAAGTAATGTGCCCACAGAATTTCAGGATGATCAAAATGCTGTTTATGTAAACAATGTATGGCGGATTACCGGCAGCGGAACCGACTACCCACTGGAACCGGGAAGTAGTATAGTGATAGCGCAAGACGGAGTCAACCACCAGCTGGAAGAACTCAACCCCAACAGCCCAGTTGATCTTTCAGAAGCCGACTGGGAGACCTTCAATGTTCGCGATGACAACAGAGATGCAGATGCCCCTGATGTGGCCAATCTGGAACGATTGTACTTTACTGGGGGTTTTGATTGGCTGATCACGGTTTTTGGTCCCGGCTTAGTCATTTTCAAATTAGATGACTTCGATAGCCTAGAGCAAGTTCCCTATCCAGTCCCTGAATATGCCGACATCTTAGCTCCTCGTATTAAAGTTCCCAACGAAATCGTCATCGATGCTTTTGAAGCACTCAAAGACGGCAACAGCGCTTCATTTAAGCGAGTTCCCGTTGCTCTTGATGCAGGCTTTGTCTATGCCGACGACACTTATACGGCACAAAGTTTTAGAAGAAAAATAGCGGCTACCATTGAGGGTCGTGTGGTTTTACAGGATAGCAACAATTCCACTGAAGATTTTGAAAAATTGGATACGCCCACTCCATGGTCATTTAATTAATACGAATTACGTTAATCACAGAGAATGAATAAGGTTCTATTACTCCTGCTCTTACTGACGGCTTTTATAGAGTCTACTTGGTCCCAACAAGCTCAAGATACGACGACACAGGGTTCTGTAGCCATGATTTCTATTGCGGAAGTCGGTTCATTTCGACCGGCCATGGCCCCTCACCAGAGCTACGATTTTGGCTTTATTACCAAAGGCAAAACAACCATCGACCAATGGCAATTAGAGGGTAAATTTGCCTACCAAAGACAGCTTAAACAAGACCTTCTATTTGCAGGAGTACTAGACCCTTACAATGGCAATCCCTTTATTTGGGGCGACACCATAAGTGGAAATTGGCAGCATGATGGATTCGACACCTACGTCGATATAACTATGCCCAAATATAAAAACCATATTTTCAGCCTTGCCTTGGACTACATCAACGGAACTGGAGCACGCCATAACGGTCCCAAACCTTTTTACCGTTATAGAGAGATCAAAATTGCTCCCCGAGTCAAAACCCTCATTGCCAAAAGAGAAGATCATTATATTAATTTAGGTCTTTACTATACATCGGCTTTCGAGGAAAATGAAATAGGGTATTACGCCATCGACGACACTTATTTGATCAGAGGAAGGGGATTTGGATCCCTGCTCAAAGGCCCTATCAATTCATTGGATAGACGACGAAATTCCAATAAATATGGATTGAATCTCAAGTGGTTTTATGCGGATAAATGGCATATCGACTTCAATTCACAATTTCGCCACGATGGAGTATCAGACGGCCTGTCCAACCCCAATGAAGAAGGTAGTTACACCGAATTTCAATCACTGGCTCAAGTTAAATATCACAGTGAAGAGATGGGATGGAAACTATTTTTCAATTACCGAACAGGCAGTACAGATGATGCGGTGTATGGTTTTCGCAACAGTGAATCACAACACATACAGACCAGAGTAACCATAGATATAAATCGCCATCGCAACATGATTTTTCTACCCGACCTTTCTCTGGAACTACTTTACTGTAAGCAAGAGGACTACATTGTTCAAGCCGATTACCAGAGTCTCAATCTAATACCTCTATTGGAACAAGTCAGCAATATCGGTCAAGTACAGTTGTCCTACTATATTGGATATCAATTCAACCTCGACAAAGAGGAATCCGTTCTCGAATTTGATATATTAAATCGCTTGGTATACACTCCCGATTTTGAATATCTGACATCAGACCATGTATTTATCGGATTAGCACCCACATTTCATTTGGGTAATCAGAAGACCCATAATAAAAGATATTTTATTTCAATTAAAAATAAGCTCATGGCTCGTCACCTTTCTTCTATGCGATATCGAGGAGAATTAGCCTTGGGCATTAACCTGTAAAACACAATTATGGTATCAACAAATAAAAAATTCATCGTTCTTGGACTATTTGCTGCAACTATTGCATGGAGCAGTTGTGCCTCCCTGCCCAGAACCTCTGCGTCAAATAAAAACATTGCGGTCAGCCATCATCATTCTCGTCTGGCCGATTCCATCTTAGCGATAGGATTGGACCACGAAGCGCTGTACACCTTGGTTTCAGATATCAAACCCATGAGCAGCCTCATTGGATTTACCCTGCCTTTTGAGATAGATTCCCTCGAATATATCAAAGGCCATGCCGTAGACCTAGAAGATTAGGCAAAATATGTAGATCAAATCAAACAGTATACGGCTGCTCTAAAAAGTATGGATTTCGATGACTTGTCATTTATCATGGTTCCATTTAGAGCCAAATCCGATTCGACCAGGGCATTTCAAATCAATGTAATCCGAAAGTCTCGTATGAGTCAGGTGATTAACGATCATTTGGATTTCTTTTCCTATATGGGAATCGTTCCTGAAACCGATCCTGGGATTGTACTAAGTACGATCGAAAACCATGAACAAATCCTTCGTTTGCGTGCCTATGGTTATTTATTTGGCTATCCCGACTACGCCGTTGATTTTTTTGTTGAAGCCTATTATGAAAATCAAAAGACGGGAGAATTTGTGGAACGAGATTTCTTTCAAATTCCTGTCTACAGTAGAAAGACAGGGCATTTTGTCTATGCTATGCCCAAAAACCACATCCCCACGGCTACGGACAGTACATTGTATCAGCGATCGACAGAAGTATTGGAGCGATACAAGAAAGAACGCCCAAAATATTTAAATGCGGACAGCAGTTTATTAGCGTCCCAATTGATTCGAAAGTTATATAACTAAAATAAATACGGTAGTTGATCTACGAATTGCATTTATAATAAATGCTAATATTAAGAGGTATAATCACATCCCCCTAGTAATTTGAAATCATTATTAATCGATGACTAAAATTTTTTCTTTTTTGAAACGAAACATCGACGAATAAAAATTACATTTTTCACACAGTGAGTTCGGTTAATTTTGGGGGATGTTTTTTAGTTTTTATTAAAATCTGAACTATACTTCTTTCTTTCCTTTGTCATATTTTTTAAAGTCAACTTAAGTTCCTTAATTTTTTGTTCTAATTTACATACTACTACCACTTTTACCTAGAGAATCCTCATTGTAATATTTATACGTAGTTGCTTGGTCACTTATGTTTATTGTAATGGATTAATTTAGGCATAGACAATTGTTTATGTTAAAAGAAAAGCCCTGAAAACCGTGCACTGAGCCGCCGCACTGAGCTCTTTCGAAGTGTTGGTCGAAGTGGACGTAGTCTAATAGCATAGGGTGACCGAGCAAAGTGCGCGGTACCAGAGCCCGTAAATCGGTCTACGATGAGAGAAGTCATGTCCCCTGGGGTATGACGAGATATTATAAAAATAATCGTCAGCAAATATCCTTCCTCTATCAAAATCACAGATTGATCTTAATTGGATGATAACATAAACGGTGATGCTCATGGATTTGTCACACTTTTTGCCCAGATTATCCAAATATATAATTGTAGAAAATGAAAAAATATGATCTTTTCGTGTCGCGCGATAGTTGATGCAAAAAGTCCGCCAAATCAATATTGTCTGATGATTTATACACCTCACCCACCCGAGGGAATAATCCCTCGGTTCCCTCATCAAATGCCTTTAGTAGGCATTTGGCTCTTTGAGCTGCATTCGGTCACCCACGGCTATGACATATCATCCCTGACAGAACGTAGTTGCCCTTTAGGGCAACCAAAGGTCGTAAATCGACCTTTGGTGAAGGAACCGGAGCCACTGTGCTCCGGCATGACTGCAACGTAATACGATAGGTTTATAGCCAGTGGCTCCGATTTCTTATTTTACTTTAATGATGTATTGATAAGGCAGTAAATTGACATCGACTTCAATGGAAGTAAATCCTGCCTTTTTCAATTCTGTAACCGCTACATCCATGGACAACTTATGGTTAAAGGGAGGACCGACTGGCAGATCTTCTGTTTTGAAATAATCGATGATGACGATTTCCCCGTTGGTCTTGAGACCTTTTTTGACCTTGGCAAAATAATCAACACGGTTTTCTATATGGTGATAGGTATTTACTAAAAAAACCAAATCGACTTCCCCGTCCTTCAATCCAGGGCTATCGTAAGGTATTTTGCGCAACTCTATATTTTTCAAATTTTCACTTTGAATACGCTGCTTTAAATGTTCTTGAAATTCATCATTCACATCAGCGGCGATGACTTCAGCGCCCTTACCAGCGAGTTTTACCGAAAAGTAACCCGATCCTGCTCCTATATCCATTACCTTTTTACCATTGAGATCCCCTAAATAGGCCATCACTTTCTCGGGTTGTTGGTAGGCATCCCTTTCTGGTGATTCGAAATGTTTAACTAAGCGGTCCACGGACGACTGATGCATATATTCATTGGCTGATTTCTCACCGTGTTCTTTTTTATGATGGTTTTCTTGAGCCCATAATGGCTTAACCATTACAAAACTCAGCAAAATTAATGATAGCAAGATCTTCGTTCTCATTGTATTTATGATTTATGATATGGTAATTGGTTCTTTATAGATTCTTTTATCTAAATAATAAGTGGCCAATCCCAGAAAAAGGTTCCCCACTCCGGCTATGGCTTCATAGGTATTGTTCATAAATACAAATACGATCATCCACAGCGACAATAAGATATAGAGTATTTGAAAAAATGGGAATAATGGACTTTTGTATACCCCATCATTTTGATTGTTCTTATTTCGGCGAAGTTTAAATATTCCCAATACCACGAGCAAGGAAGAAATAGAGAGCAAAACCCCACAATAGATCAATATTTGTTCAAAAGTTCCGGTAAGGATTAAAAAGCAACTAATAAAGAACTGAAGCCAAAGGGATCTTTTGGGAATTTCTCTTTCGGATTGGGGTTTAAAATAACTCCATAATCGGTATTCCTTGGCCATACTAGAAGTAACTCTAGGGCCCACCCAGACCATGGCACTGATGCCTGAGATCAACAACAAGGAAATTGTTGCACCAAATATGGCACCGTATTCCTGCCCCAACATTTTTTTTATGGCGATCGCTCCGACGTCAATTTGTCCGAGGAGTTCATTGGCGGGAACGTGTTTTAAAAAAATGAACTGCAACAATACATACATCAGGGTAACCAAGAGGGTTCCGCCCAACAAGGCAAAAGGTAGTGATTTGCTAGGGCTTTTAAATTCTTCCGTTATATAGGCTGCGGCATTCCAACCTGAATAAGAATAACTTACATATATCAATGCAACGGCGAAAGCGGCGGATCCAATCTCATCAATGAAATTTCCTCCGGGGGAATATTCCACATGATTTTGACTGGGAAGGAATAATCCAATCAAAATAATAGTAATAATCAAGAGGACTTTGAGCAATGTACCTATGTTTTGGAATAGTGAGCTTGTCCGCAAATTTTGTGAATGGATAAAGGTTATAGCGGCTATTAGACCAATGCCCACATATTTGACATTGAGTTGGCCATAGGGAAAATATTCTACCACCGCAATGGCCGACAGGGCAATGGGGGCTGCAAATCCCACGGTCAATGAAATCCAACCGGCAAGATATCCGATGAGAGGGCCGTAGATCGAGGACAGGAAGGCGAATTCACCACCCGATTTTTTGATAGAAGTCCCCACTTCGGCATAGCTAAAGGCCCCAGATAAGGCCAGTACCCCTCCCAATAGCCAGAGGGTCAAGATGGCTGGTATACTGCTCAAGTCTTTTAATTGGAATCCCAGACTAGTAAAGACACCTGTCCCAATCATATTGGCCACTACTATGGCCATACCAGTCATACTCCCTATCTTATATTTTGACACTATATATTATCATTTTATAATGCAATTCAACTCAAACGCAACAATGTTGCAAATATAACCTAATGGAAGGACAATGCAACGATATCGAGAAGGTATGCTAAATATAAACCTTTCTAAGCTTAACTCACATTGAATAAGAAAACCTTAAGAGAAGGGAGGATAAATCACATTGTAACATATATCAAGACGATAGTTCATAAAAACTGGGGGCTGGTTCAATAATTAAAAATAGGATAATAAGATACATTTGAAATAACAGAAATCATATAGCATACCGGAAGATCTGTACCTAGAGCATTTTTTTCTATACCTATCTAATATACCCGCTGACGGGTGACCGAGCGAAGTTGCTCTTTAGAGCAACCCGGATGGACTTAATGTCCATCGGATGAGTATCATAAGTAATTCGAGTTTATTTCTTTAACCCTATCCCCTAAAAGATTTAAAGTGTTTTCTATTTCTTTTTCAGCTGGTAAATCACCGTATACTAACATCCTAAAATCATTGAGATAAGTTGTTTTTAACTTTTTCCATACTTTTTCGGTTTCCGAAAAAATAATGGCTTTAGAAATAGGATAGTTTAGCCAATCATTTTTCGTCTTAAAACTTAATCTATCACATTCTTTAACACTCAATAGCATTTCAACAAAATCACCACTCTTAAAAAAAATCTGATTTTTTTCTAATTGTAATAATTGATGTATATCGTAAGTATGCCTTATTTTATCCCTCAATTGCTGAATTGGATTATCTCCATAAGAAAAACGCACTAAGCTCATTATTTTCTCACAAATAGTTCTTCTTATATCCATTACATTAACTTCAAATGGTTTCATATCAAATTCTTCAGCCAATTTTTCTTGATCAATATCTAGCATCATTTGACCTATGTAAGAATTTATTAACTGCTTATGATAAGGCTCATATCCTCCAAAACTACTAGCTTCTAATACAATTACATCTCGCACTTGTCCAAATGCCCCTTTATATTCCTTAGGATATTGGTGCACTGTTTTACGTAACATTCCCTTTTTATTCGTCAATCCCTCTACATTTATTTCAGGCAGTATTGACTCTATGGATTTACTTGGCTTTTTAACCTTTCGCTCCATGCTACTGTTAGTATCCATATCTTTACGCACCATAACCAAATCTATGTCTTCAGAAAAACGTTGTATAACTCCAATACATTTACTTAATGCCGTTCCTCCCTTAAATACGGTTTCTAAACCAATGGGCAAATGAAATATGTGATATCAAGACAAGGTAATCCAATAGTCTTTTTCTATATATATTTCTGCAATTCCCAATCGCTGAGCTGTAGCTCTTATAGATTGATTAAAAAGGGTTTTGTTTACGTGCAATTTCATTCTATATTCCAATTATCAGTGGTGCCGACGACTTGACTTACGCCTTCAATAGGATATTTTGTAATCTGATTTAAAGAATTTTGCAATCTCTCTAAATATTTATCTTCACCTATTTCTTGTAACAAAGCTCCTAATAGAGCTCTTGTAGATGGTGGATATTTTAATGACAAGCGAACCATTGTTTTTATTTCTTCTATGGACTTTTCTTTTAAAATAGCCATAAAACGAATACAAGCTTTTGCTATCGTGGTATCCGGTATTTTTTTCACATATTTTATGGCGTCTAATAATTGCAAATGCGGTATATTCTCTTTAGTAATTGTGTTTTTTTGACGAATAAAGGCAATTTTATAACGACCTCTTTGAAAAGTTGGTCTTACCTCATTTTTTCCAATTTGAATAGTATTACTAACTTGAGTGGTCAAACCTAATTGATGATAAATACTTAAGCCCGTTAAATAACCAATGGTTTTGTTGTTCACCTCCAATAAATCTTTTACAACCTGATATTGTTCAGGAGCTAAATCTCCAAACACTGATTGCTCCGGCTTATAATATTTGCCCTTAGATAATTTAGCTATTTTACCACTTTTAGCCATTCGATTTAAAGCTTTTATAGTGGCTTCTTTACTTTTAACATCTACAAGAAAATCCTCATAGGTGAACACATACCCTCGTGGCAGTCTTTTAAGCATACTCCTAATATAATCAGTGGTTTTCATAATCTATTATATATTTCAAATATAATAAAAACGTCCAGTTTATTAAATAAAAAACTGGACATTTTTTTTCACACCTTCATAGAGGTCTTTGTGTAAATCCGGATTGCTGGCAAAGGTAAGTGGATAATGTGAGCGAGCGAAATGCGAAGCATCGTAGACCGTAAATCGGTCTACGGCGAGTACGACCGAATATAGTACGAAGTATCTAATCCATTAAATATGGATTGGATGAGGGAGCCGAGGTCACTGCACCTCGGGTGGGTTAGTCACTGTGCTGTGACGAGACTGCATAAAAATTTAAGTCACCTATTTATTAATTGAGAATTGAGAATTAAAAAATACAAAAGCACGGATAGACTCAAACCGCACTAATCCTTCCGCTATTCTACTCCACATATGAATCCTGTAGCTACAACGCAATGCCCCACATCCTTATTCAATGTCAAAATTCGACTTTTTTCAAAAAATCCAGTTGATATTATATCCCCCTCACCTGCTGATCATACAATTCATTAAACCACATGTTTTTAAACATCAAATTGATTTTATCCTCTGTCATCTTATTGTAAAAATCCAGCTTTTTATCTATAAAATTTAACAACTCAGAATCTACTTCTTGATAGAACTTATCCTTTATATTATCCTTCGAATTTCCCTTATTGAAATAAGACATCAATGATCCTTCCCCCAAATCTTGGACCAAATCACCTAATTAAGTGATTTATAATTAATTCAATGAAAAGGTGTAAACTTTACACTCGTATTTCCTACAAGGGTAATTTTTGACTATATTTACCCTCGTTAACAAAACGTGAGTACTTATTACCCTTGTTAAATATGGCAGATTTCAACAGAAACATACCTTACAATAGCTTACCGTCATTGCCTCCTAAAAAAACGCTAGAGACAACTAAAGTTTTGCGTAAAACTATTGATGCCTGTAGAGCCTTAGCACAGCTTATACCAATTACGTTTTATGATGTCTGTTAAGATTTTTGAATGACTGAATGTAGTTGCCCTTTAGGGCAACCAAAGGTCGTAAATCGACCTTTGATGAAGGAACCGAGAGCTCCGTCTCTCGTGTGGGCTAGCCGTTAGACGAGGCAACGACTGAATATAACTGAATGAAGTCACATACTGACCAAATACCCTCAATGGATGACCGAATGCAGTACATTATCGAACATAATACGTAGTATCATTGACCGTAAATCGGTCAATGGTGAGATCACCACAGCTACCATGCTGTGGGTGGGTGAGGAAAGGTCGTAAATCGACCTTTGATGAAGGAACAGAGAGCTCCGTCTCTCGGATGGAATGGCCACTGTGCTCCGGGTGGGTCTACCTCCGCGCATTGGGTTGGGAGAGAAAAGAATTGAAAATAGCACATATCGCTCTAATCAAAATAATATTAACCCTAAAAAAAATTCAATTACAAAAGAAAAATATAGAATACAACCTAGATTAAGAATGTGGAATTTGTGAGTATTAAGGATGATTTTTTATAGTATTATATGGGTTTAAAAATTGTTTCAGGGTTTTCAGAAGTCAGTCTACCATAAAATTCTATAGCATATTTATTTGTCATTCCTGCAATAAAATCACAAACTATTCTATTCTTATCTTTTTCGTTTACAGCTAAGTATATGCTTTGAAAATCTTCTGGTAAAAGTCGATAATCCCCATTAATTATTGTATTGAAAATCCTTTTAACAATTTCTTTACCTCTCAATTCCGCAATTTTTAGCTTTGGAGATAAAATTTGAGACTGATAGGTAAAAGTCTTCAATACTTCTACCTCTTTACGAATATCTTGCTTAAGATAAACTGTTGAAAGCATTGGACAATTAACATTGATATCAATCTCTACGCCTCTTAAAAATTTGCCAACAAGTTTTGATGTCAATTCAGTTCTTAAAGCACCATTTATACTTATAATTTTCGACTGTTCATATGCATATCCCGTATAATAATATATCAGATCCTCTCTATTATCCTTAGTAAATTCGACATCTTTCATGTCTTCAGCGTTTAGTATATCTCCGTAAATAGATATTAAAATATCTAAAACTTCATCAGCATCAATAATAAAGGAATTCCTATTGTTTATAGATTCGACTATATTCTCAACTAGTTGCTTTGGTGGATATAGTAAATCCATAGGTGTAAGAAAACCAGCTTTAAAACTATCTTCTAAATCATAATTTGAATATGCAATATCGTCAGCAATGTCCATTATCGAACACTCCACAGTTTTAAATTTTTCACCCAGACTATATCCCTTCAGTAGAGTTTCCTTAATTCTTTGTACTAAACTCTCTTCGGATTTATAGTAGCCTTTTATTGGTTTTATACTTTCTGACCTCTCTTCATGATAGGTTCTTCTTTCTTCTTCATTATCTGGGATAATATTATCATATTTTAAGACGGAGGCTAAACTTCTCAATGTTAAATTTAAGCCTATTCTCTTATCAGTGCCTTCTTCAGATATTCCATAATTTGGATAGCGGGGATTATATATTTTCTTTTCAACTTTTGATATAATTCTTAATGTTTGTGCATTTCCTTCAAACCCTCCTTGAAATTGCATACATTCATCTAATGCTTCTTCTCCCTGATGCCCAAAAGGTGGATGTCCTAAATCGTGGGCAATGGCCGCGAAAGAAACTAAGTCTTCGTCAATATTTATGTTGTTTAAGAAATTGAGCCTTTTTGATATAGATTTAGCAATCTGAGCCACCTCAAGTGAATGAGTTAACCGATTCCTAAAAAAATCAGACTCATTGTTTGGGAATAATTGTGTTTTCCCAACTAACCTCCTAAAACTTGGCGAGTGAATTAGCCTCGCATAATCTCTCCAAAATGGACTTCGATACTCTTCTTTTTCTAGACCAGAATCTCTTTCTGATCCAAATCTTTTATAGTCATGTTTAGAGTAAAAATCCAATAGGATACAATTTTGAGAACATCAATTAGAATTTTGTGCTAGCCTTGTACCAGCTGAAGTTTTAACAGTTTTTACGTGACTCCTTAGTTTAAGCGGGACATATACTTTTGAAGCAGAAATTTTTGATGATTTTGCGATTACCTTCCCTGTAACTGATATTTTAGTTTGCTTTCCCATATGTCGATTATAACATAAAATCTATTATCAAAGTTCAATTATAACGTAATTCCAAATATATCAAATAATTATGAGTTTTCAAATGAATTGAAACTAAATCAATTTTAACTAATTATGTAACAAAAATCCAGAATTTTTCAAGTCAAAAAAACAAACTACTTTTAAACTTACCTATTACACGCTACAATCGTGTCCTAAATAAAAAAAGAGTTACAACGATAAACGCTATAACTCTTTGATATTGAAGTGGTCCCACATGGGCTCGAACCATGGACCCCCTGATTATGAGTCAGGTGCTCTAACCAGCTGAGCTATGGGACCGAAAATTAAGGATTGCAAATTTATAAGAATTTGCCATTTAAAAGAACAAAATTAATAATTTTATTACGAAATAATGCGCCCGGGATTGTTTTTCATAAAATCACCCCAATTGCCTCCCTTGCTGGTCACCAAATTGTTCTTCTTGCTGTATGCCATACAGACGGCAGTGGCCAATGCATCGGTGGCATCCAAGGTGGCCGCCTCCAAATTTTCACCCAATATAATCTGCAACATGCCAGCCACTTTTTCTTTGCTCGCATTGCCATTGCCCGTAATCGACTGCTTGATTCGCTTCGGTGAAAATTCTTGCACCTCCAATCCCATGGCCGCACCAGCCGCAATAGCTACTCCTTGAGCCCGTCCCAACTTGAGCATTGATTGGGGATTTTTACCGAAAAATGGCGCTTCAATGGCCATCAATTCTGGATTAAACCGCTCAATGACGTCTTGAATCTTGAAAAAGATCTCCTTTAGCTTTTCTTGATGAGTCTCGAATTTGGACAGCTTGAGAATGCCCATGGCCTCCACTGTAATAATATCGTTCTTTGACGATATCACCGCATATCCTGTAATATTACTGCCTGGATCCACTCCCAATATCCTCATCATTCGCTTTTGTTTTTGTTGTCGTTCTAACGAAAGTAGTCATATTATTGATATAATTTTCGATTTTAAGTAGCTTATTCCATCCATTATCCCCGACCTAGCCACCATATATTTCAACAGAGTAAAGCCACTAATTACCCTACCACCTAAAGAACTCAACACTAAGCCTCAACCAAAAAATTCATCAGAAAATCAGTACTTTAACATATCTTTTATTGTTTTTCCCCTATTTCAACCGTCTTAATGACAACTGTGTTCTATTCTGGGAAACACTTTAATAAATTAAAGACTCGAAGGGCAGCTTCCTTAAAAACACAGTTTCACCATCCATCTGTAAAGAAGATCGATGAAAGAACAAAATTGGATAACTAATTACTAAATATTTATAAATGGAAAAGAAATATACATAATTGACTATTTAAAAAAATCCATTTTTAATAATCATTATGGACTCTAAATCGTTATTAATACGAATTCATCAATTGTCCGTAAACAGACATTTATTTATGAAATTGCACAACTTTCTAATATTTCCATTTTTCCTCGTACTAGTCTTTCCTTTTATATTTGGAATATCAGACCAGTCCGAACCACTCCAGGAGCAAGATCTACCCAGATACGACGACTACTGTCGTACCAATAACAATACTTTCTCCAATGCTGAAGTACTGACTTATAAACTGTACTACAATGTCAATTTTTTATGGATTGGAGCCGGTACCGTGACCTTTAAGATCGAAGATCGAGGCGACCATTTTTTTGCCGAAGCCATTGGACGTACTCACGGCGGATATGATTGGATATTTAAGGTGAGAGACACCGTTCAGTCCATCATCAACAAGGAAACCCTGTTGCCAGAAGAAACGGTGCGCATTGTCAACGAAGGCAGTTATACTCGATACGACCATGTAAAATATTTGAGAAATAGTAGATTGGCCAAATCGGAAATGGGCAAGACCCGCGACCAAACTACATCGGAGACCATATATATCGATCAATGCGTACACGATATACTGTCTACGGTCTACGCTTTTAGAAATACACCAACGGACCACCTTGGCGAACAATCTATATTTTCACTCGACATGTTGCTCGATCGAAAAAAATACCCCATCTCCATGCGTTTTCACAATGCTGAAAAAGACAAAAAGATAAAGGGCATAGGACCAGTGGACACCTATATGATTGAACCCAAACTCATAGTAGGTAATGTGTTTAGCGAAGAAGACGGCATGAAGATTTGGGTGTCACAAGACAACAACAAGGTGCCCCTCCTTATAGAATCCCCCATTGCCGTGGGTAAGATAAAAGCCGTACTCGAATCTCACAGCGGATTGAAATATACACCAAATGGCTATTAAATGAAAAGTATACGCACCATAACCAGACTGTTAATCGTAGTCGGCCTATTGGGCTTGCTGGGTTTTGGCTATATCTATTTTCAAAAAAATGCCCAGTTAAAAGTCATGAGGCAAAGCGACATCCTAATGACTCAAGTAGA
Organism: Membranihabitans marinus; assembly: GCF_021729155.1. GTDB lineage: Bacteria > Bacteroidota > Bacteroidia > Chitinophagales > Saprospiraceae > Membranihabitans > Membranihabitans marinus. Next base: position 29,602 of record NZ_JAJQYA010000024.1, read on the forward strand.
AAATGTAAAAAAACTCGTGGCTGTAGAAGGTCATTTTTCGGAAATACTTTCCCACAAAGACTACTACACTTTCGATGTCTACCCTTTGCGCAAAAAAGCATTGGTGCGAGTAAAAGCCAAGGCCTCCATCGGCTTTGATCTCGGTCAAATAACAGCATACACCGACACGGAAAAGAAAATCCTCTACCTCAGTGAATTTCCCCAATCGGAACTGTTGTCCCTCGATCACGACATCGACTATTACGACATATCTGAAGGTACATTCAACTACTTTACCACAGAAGACTACAACAATCTAAATGCCCAGGCCAAAAGTCTAATTAAACAAAAAATTGCAGAAAGCAATTTATACTCTCAAGCCGATGAACAGGGCAGAATCATGTTTCAAAACCTTCAAGACTTAGTGAGTGGTATGGGTTGGCAGTTAGAAATCATCCCTCAGCCATAGCAGGGTCTACCACTACTCTCGAATCCTAGGTGAGGATCTACCATTAAATCCACAAGCCGGCCAGAATCAAATTTTGATTTTTGGTAAACCATGATTATCTTCCGTGTTTCGCTATTGAAAGATTTACATCGAAAAATAATCGTACATGACGGATCAAACCATACCAGCACAGTCAGGTAGACAAATTTTTGGCCACCCGGCGGGTTTATATATTCTCTTCTTCACAGAACTCTGGGAACGATTTAGCTATTATGGCATGCGAGCTCTTCTCGTACTGTATATGACGGCTATCTCTACCGGTGACAACCCCGGATTTGGCTGGTCCAATGAAAGAGCGCTGGCTCTCTACGGATGGTACACTATGTTGGTTTATATCTCAAGTATCCCCGGAGGATGGTTGGCCGACAAGGTCTTGGGACAAAAGAAAACAGTAATCTTAGGTGGAGCCCTACTGTGTATTGGTCACGGTATACTGGCCATTGACCATATTACCGCTTTTTATACCGGCCTCGGCTTTATTATAGCCGGTGTAGGATGCCTAAAGCCCAATATTTCGACCATGGTAGGCGGTCTGTACAGTTTTAAGGACGAACGCAGAGACATTGGATTTACTATATTTTATATCGGTATCAATATCGGAGCATTATTGGCACCCATTGCCTGTGGTTATTTAGGCGAAAGATATGGATGGCATCTGGGATTTGGTCTGGCCGCCATCGGTATGTTTATCGGACAGATGGTATTTGTATGGGGACAAAAATACCTAAAAGGCGTTGGAGATTTTATCGGAGACAAAGACAATCCCGATAAAGAATTAATGAAAAAACCCCTTACTGCTGTAGAGAAGGACAGGGTAAAAGTCCTATTAATCTCTTTCTTATTGGTGATATTGTTCTGGGGAGCCTTCGAACAAGCCGGAGGATTGTTGAACCTATGGGCCGATCAAAATACCAATCGAAACTTTTTGGGTTGGGAAATCCCCGCTTCATGGTTTCAATCCGTCAATTCATTTTTCATCATAACCTTGGGAAGTTTGGTGGCAGGATTCTGGTATAGAAGGAAATTAAAAGGCAAAGAAGCGTCTTCCCTCTTCAAAATGCCCATTGGTCTAGTGATTCAGGGAATCGGATTCTTTTTTATGGCCTATTCCGCATTAGAATTTGCCAAAACAGACTCTACCTCATTTATCTGGCTTATCATGTTCTACCTCTTTTCCACCGTAGGTGAACTTTGTTTATCGCCGGTGTCATTGTCATTTATTACCAAATTGGCTCCGGTAAAATATGCTTCCCTTATGATGGGTGCTTATTGGGCGGCCACAGGATTTGGCAATAAATTGGCTGGAGAATTAGGGGTTTACAGTCAAAATGCTGGAGAATTTGAAATCTTTATCGGCATTTCGATCTTTAGTGTTGTTGCTGGTGGATTGGTGATTATGTTGCTTAAGCCACTGAAAAGATTGACCCACGGGGCTGAGGATTTGGCGGTTAGCTAAGGAGATCCATAATAGATCTTATAGACATTGTAAACGTATAATTTCCTAGCATTTAGTTGGAAAAATTAGGCATTGACTATTGGATGATAATATACCTAATACGAATTACATTTGGTAATCACTGAAGGAACCGAAACCACCGTGTTTCGGGAGGGTCCAGCAAAGCACCAGTACAGCTGTATACATTACATCTCTATTCAAAATAATTTAGATGCAATGCATTGCATCTCTACAATAATTCGAAAAATAACCGAGTAAAGTACGAAGTACTGAAGGTAGTAAATCTACCTTCAACGAGGATGACCGAGCAAAATCCGAAGGATCAAAGATCGTAAATCGACCTTTGGCGAGGGAACCGGAACCTCCGCGTTCCGGGTGCGCTAGCCAACCTCCGTGTCGTGGATGGGTGAGCTTATCAATTATAAACGTACTTGGTATTATATCCCAATACTGGCCATTAAGGGAATACAACTATGACGGGAACTGATGAAGACAAAAAAAGTATATCGTATTATGCAAACAAAATACATAGGAAATCTAATCTTTTTCTGTCGACTCATATAGATTGAAATACCATTTGGCGGGAATAAAACCAAACTCGATCAACAACACCAATCCCAACAATAGATATTCAATTACCACGACAGCCATCATTTCACTATAGGGATCACTGACATAGCTGATATAACTGAATACGATAAAAAATGACCATACAACGGGATATCGATATTTTGAAAACAGCGAAAAGACCAGGGGGAAAACAATATACCAAGGATGAACCGTTGTGCTGGCAAATAGAAAGATGGTATATATAAATAGGGCTCTCACCAAGAGTCCCTTGTTGTTGATGTATTGTAAAACGTACATAAAAAAATAACCTCCCATGGCCGCAATAGACAACAATGGACCGATATAGTGAATCATATTATACCCCTTCCACTGATAACCCAAATACCGAAAAAAGTAATAGAAGCTGGCATTGAATTCAAACCGCTGAAAGAATAGCTGTAAACTGGCTAGGTAATTGTCCAAGTATACAAATAGCCCCATTCCCCCATAGGCCGCCAGTACGATGGCCGCTATTAGCAATCCGGAAAGTATAAAATTTTTCCATCCCAGTCGCTTAAGAAACAGGGGAAACAACAATAATATGGTCAACTTAGTCAGTATGCCCAAGGCAAATAACACACTAAAATAACCCCAACGTCCTTTGAGCAACCACCAAAATGCAAAGAGAAAGAAAAACAACATAATCACTTCTCCGTGTAAATTGGCCGAAAACTCGAGAATGACCAAGGGATTTAAGGCGTATAATAAGACGTTTTTCTGATTAAAATTCATCGCTGGCAACAGCTTCATCAACAGATAAATCACTCCAATATCGGCCGTTATATTAAACACACGCAATACGATGCTGCTGTGATAAAGGTGATCTTGAGTGAAATAAGTAGAGATCTGAAAAATCAACTGACTCAAAGGCGGATAGATACTGTAATAATCCTGAGAATTGAGATACGGATATATATCGGTAGATAGAAATCCTCCCACCATATTGCCATCCATCATTTGGCTTGGCGTATATTCGTAGGGAGAAAAACCCAAGTGGGCAATCGTCCCATCCCAGAAAAATCGATACAAATCATCGGATAATCCAGGAGCCACAAAGATCAGCCCCAATCTAGCAACAATAGCCACGCCGATAAAAAACACAAAGTCGTGGTGACTTGCTACCCTTTTATGAATCCACAAATACCCGATAAACCCCAAGGTATACAATCCCAAAAAGGCATAAATATCCGTTCTCGGCACAAAATACCCAATGGTCCAAATGGTCAAGACAAAACATGTGGCAAAAAAATACTTCACAAAAATGAGTTTTTAGAAATATACCTTTTATTCTAAAGATGAATCCTCTACAAAACTGCACCTTTTATTTCGAATAATATAAATTACAATTGACGATTACGGAAAAGATTCCCGTTAATTATAAATGTAATTCGAATAAAAATAGACTAGATTATCTAATCCTTAAATCTTTGATGCTGAAGTAAAAGATGGAACCGAATCCAAAAACTAAAAATATATGCAACAGAATCATAGAATAATTATGCAATCGCAGACCGGCAACGATGCCAAAAATAAAATATACACAGAGCAATCCTTCGAGTAAAGTACCCGACTTCAGCTTAGTCAATGCTTTGAGATAAACTCCTTGATTGGTATGGTTGAAGTCAGAATTCAGCTTTTGCAAATTGAATTTTGGTGTTCTTACAAATGGACTTTTCTTTCCTCTAAATCCCTGTATCACAGCGATGGAATTGTGCAGGGACAATCCCATAGATATAGATATAAAGACGGGGAAAAGAAATATAAATTTAATAATCTTGCGAAATTTTGACAATCCGGGATGGTTGTATGGATTCAAAACATTGGCTTGATAAAAAGTAGCGGTAATGGCCACAATACCCAGAACGAAGACCATAAAATATCCCATATTGAGGTTGAGTTTGGACACGGCCCACACCATGGGCACAGAAAGCACAGCCATAGAGAACACCAATAAAAATATAGTAGACCCCGTCAAATGGGCAATGGCGTGAATCTTGCGTTCCAAAGGAATTTTAGATTTCAAGATGGGGCCGATTAATTTCTTGGCCGTTTCGGCTCCGCCCTTCATCCATCGGTACTGTTGTGATTTGTAACTATAGATATGGGCAGGCAATTCGGCCGGGGCACCGACACCTTCTTGGTACAATATCTTCCAGCCCTTTAACTGAGCACGATAACTGAGATCCAAATCCTCGGTCAATGTATCCGCATGCCATCCACCGGCATCGAAAATGGCCTCTTTCCGCCAAATACCAGCCGTTCCATTAAACTGCAATAGATAATCAGAATGACATCGGGCACTTTGTTCGATGGTAAAGTGTACATTCAACTGAAAGGCCTGAACCTCTGTGATCAATGAATCCTCCTGGTTAATATGTTCCCATCTGGCCTGAACCACAGCTATCTTCTCTTTGCCAAAATATCCAATCGTCTTCTTTAAGAAGTCGGTATTGGGTAAAAAATCGGCATCGAATATGGCTACAAATTCCCCAGTGGCAAATTGCAGTCCATTTTGCAGGGCTCCGGCTTTATAACCTTTGCGATCTTTTCGGTGAATTAAGGAAATATCAAATCCCTTTTCTCTGTATTCATCCACCTTTTGCTTAGAAATCTCTAAGGTATCGTCGGTGGAATCATCCAAAACCTGAATTTGCATTTTTTCCTTGGGATAATCCAATCCAGCAATATTGTCAATCAATCGCCCTACCACATATTTTTCATTAAAGGTGGGTAATTGTATGGTAACAGTAGGCCAATCAACTACATCTTCGGGAGAAATCTCCACAACACAACTTGGCTTTCGTTTGTAATTGACCAATAATTGAAATTGGACAAGATTGTAAAACAGAATATATAGTAAAATTAAACTATATATGATAATGATAACGTATGATAAAACTTCGATAATATCCACTTTATAAATACTTAAAAATAGTCCAAATGATTTTTTGTCCAGCCAGCACAGATCCTCTAAGGGTTCCAGATACTTTTGAAATACCTATTCTCACCTTGTAATCTACCGGCACTTCTACCACTTTCATCTTAAATTTGGCTGCTTTCACTTGCATTTCAACCGTCCAACCAAAATCCCGGTCTTGCATATCTATCTTCTCTAAAGCCTGCCACTGTATCGCCCTAAATGGACCAAGGTCGGTAAAAGTATATCCATACACTAAATGGATCAATCTCGTTGCCAACCAATTTCCAAAAATTTGATGAGGCTGCATCGCTCCTTTCTTCATCTGGCCCAAGGTTCTAGAACCAATGACCATGTCTACCTTTCCTTCAACAATGGGTCTTACCACATCTGGCATTTGACTGGGGTAGTCCGAATAATCACCATCGATAAAGACCACTATGTCGGGCGAAATATCCAAGGACTTGAGATAATCAATACCAGTCAAACAGGCGTTGCCATAACCTTTGTCATAGGCATCGACCACTAGCGCACCATGTTCAATGGCCACTTTACTCGTATCATCAGTACTGTTGTTATTACAAACAACAATGTTTCTAATTAAATCTTGGGGGATATCAGCGATAACTTTACCTATAGATTGCTCTTCGTTATAGGCAGGAATAATGACGTCAATAATTGCTTTATTCATTTACTTTCCACAAATTGTAACACCACACTACCTCTTAGACCGAAACGAATTCAAAAAATAAATAATCTAAAACGATAAAGAGTGCAAAAATAATTAATTTTGTGCGTAACTAATATTATTTTAAAAAATTTAACCGTTAAAGGTTGGAATTGTTTTACTAATCTCCATCTATGAAATCAATTTTTTACTCTGCATACTATATTTTATTTGCAGCATTGTTGTTTTCCGCAACTTATTCCTGTCAAAAAATTGAATTCGAAAGTCCTGACAATTTAGATATAAGCTATTCGACGGACACTTTAACCTTTGACACCGTATTTACCCAAGTAGGTTCTACGACCAAGTATTTAAAATTGTACAACAATGGGAATAAATATGCTAGAATCGATGAAATCAAATTAGAGAATGAATTTTCTCCTTTTAGATTCAACGTAGATGGATTAACGGGCAATACCGTTTATGATGTGGAAATCCCCCCCAACGACAGCATATATATTTTTGTAGAAGTAACAGTGGATCCCGACCTACCCATTAGTGAAAGTCCATTTATTATTCTAGAGAATCTTATCATAAATACAGGAGTAAAAACCGACCGCGTCGTACTGACAGCCTGGGGCCAAAACGCCAATTACGTTCCCGCCCTTACTTCAAAACGAAAGCAGTCCCTGGTGACCTGTGATATGGGAGATTGGGTATGGGACGATCCCAAACCATATGTCATCTATGGCGTATTGATCGTAGATAGTTGCAACCTCGTAATTCCCGCCGGCACAGAAGTCTATATTCACGGTGGGCTGGTAAAAGATGGTCAAACCAGTTATCAAGACGGAGTGCTCTATATCGCCAAAAACGGATCCTTAGAGATCAACGGAAGTAGAGAAAAACCAGTAACCATATCTACCGACAGACTAGAAGAAGATTATCAAACCTATGTAGCTCAATGGGGAAGGATCCAGCTGGGCCCTGAAAGCAAAAACAACCGAATATCCTATACTAGGATTCTTCATGGAGGTATCGGTATATTGGTCGATTCTCTCGCTCAATTGAACATCGATCACTCTATTATAGGATTCAATGGAGAAGCTAGCTTGGCTTCATATCGCGGTATCGTATTTGCAGACAATTGTTTGTTTCACAGTGCTGCTGGATACAACCTTTCATTGACCTTAGGTGGATTTTATCGGTTCAGACATTGCACATTTGCCAATGCTGGATTCGGCCGAGAAGCGGTCTACATGAGAAACTTCCATTGTTTTGACTCCGAGTGCAATCATGCAGTAGCTGCTGCACTGAATATAGAAATGGAAAATTGCATCCTCTACAGCAATCAAACCGACGCATTGGTTATGCAAAACGGATTGGAAGATCCATCATTTTTTAAAGTCAAATTTTCCAATAGTTTAATTCGAGCCAAAGACTTAATCAGCGAAGACGAATATCCCAATTTCTTTGTCGACCAACCGAGCAATATGAATTACGAAAACCATGAAGCCTTGTTTTACGATATCAATAATTACAACTTTTCCCTAGACAGTCTTTCGGTAGCCAAGGACAAAGGAATGACGATTCCTGAGATATCAGATGATTTAATAGGCAATCAAAGGGATGCCCTTCCCGATCTTGGCGCATATGAACTCATTGATTAACAGAGAATTTGAGTTCATCTCCCCTTACTCTAAATAACAATATCAAACCAATAACAAAATAGAGGGCCAGGATCAAAATACTGTTTCTCATACCACCGGATAATTGGTCGATAAGACCAAAAGAAAAGGTCCCGAACACAATGGCCAGTTTCTCCAATATTTCATAAAATCCAAAATAGGAATTGTCGTGATGTGTGTCGGCCTTGGGCAACAACTTGGCGAAGGTAGAACGGCTGGTTGATTGAATTCCCCCCATTACCAATCCCACCAATGCTGCCAACACATAAAACTGTCCCTTATCATGTACAAAATAAGCCATGGCACAGATGACTATCCATATGATGAGCATAATGACAATGGCCGCCTTATTGCCTCGTTTTTGAGAAACGGCCGAAAATAAATATGCCCCTCCAATGGCCAACAACTGCAATATCAAGATCACCACTATAAGACCGGTAGTCCCAAACTGCAATTCTTTTTCCGCAAAAGTAGACGCTAGGTATAAGACGGTCTGAACACCTGCACTATAGAAAAAGAAGGAATACAAAAACCGCAATAAATTTTTTCTATCCACAATCATTTGGTAGGCTTGATACAATTCTGACAAACCTTTTTTCCATGCCGAACTACTCCATGATTCTTTCTCTTTCGGCAGTCGAGCAAATGGAATTTGAGCAAATCCAATCCACCATAGTCCTACTGTGATAAATGATATTCGGATGGCCAGATTGGGATCGTCAATTCCAAACCAAGAGGGATAAAGAATCATGACGAGATTGAAGATGAGGAGGATAACACTGCCTATATAGCCATAGGCAAATCCCATAGCACTCACTTTGTCATAGCGATCTCTACTACAAATCAGAGGCAGATAAGAGTTGTAAAACACCTTGCCCCCATCGAATCCTATCATGGCCAACACAAAACACCAAAGCCCCCAGAACAAGCGATCCACACCATTGAAAAAAAACAACAACATACAACCTATAGAACCCACTAGGGTGAAGATCTTTAGGAAGGTCATTCTCTTGCCACTGTAATCTGCCAAACCAGACAAAAAAGGCAGTAATATCACCAACAACAAATAGGTAAAAGAGATGGTATAGGAGAACAGGGCACTATTGCTTATCTCAGCTCCCAATACAGAAACAAAGTCGGGACTGTGGTTGATAAAATAAGCGGGAAAAATAGCCACGGAAATTACGAGGGCAAAAGCGGAATTTGCCCAATCAAAAAATGCCCAGCCTCTTATTATTTTTTCACGATTCAATGGTTGTTCCATTTTTTCTATTATTTTCATTACTTGAATCCAATTTTAATAAAATTCCCCCATCATCCTTTGAAATTATCGGAATTCTATAAAATGGACTTAAAATTGCATCACAAACATCAGATGAAGATAGAAATGTCTGTTAAATTAATGGAATGAAAATATTAATCCTTTCTCGAAGCCTGGCATTGTATTCTACACAAAGCCTAGCGCGCGCCTGTATGCGTAGAGGACATGAAGTGGAAATTATAGATCACTTGTCGATTGATTTGTTGATCAAGAATGGGCAGATGGAAGTAAGGTCTTATGGCAATCCCATAGGTGAGGTCGATGCAGTCTTGCCGCGCATTGGCAGTTCTGTGACTTCTTTGGGCTCATCGATTATCCGTCAATTTGAGTTAATGAATGTATTTTGCACTACTTCTTCCGATGCTTTAATGCAGTCGAGGGACAAATTGCAAACTCTACAAATCTTAGCCTCTCACAATATCCCCATTCCCGATACGATGATCATGAACTACTTGGAGTTCAACAACAATTTTTTTAAATCGGAATTAAAATTGCCTGTTATTATTAAACTGTTGGACAGTACACACGGATTAGGGGTCATGATTGCCAATAGCCAAAAAAGTGTGGAGTCGATTACCGACACCCTATACCACCTCAAACAAAAGGCCATGTTGCAGCAGTTTATTCACGAGTCCAACGGCTGTGATTTGCGTATATTTATCGTCGATGGAAAGATTGTTGCCGCCATGGAACGCCAAGCAGCAGAAGGTGATTTTCGATCCAATCTCCACAGAGGAGGAAGAGCATCCATGGTTCGTCTCACTACTGAGGAACAAAATTATGCTTTAAAAGCGGCTCGGGTATTGGGATTAAAAATAGCCGGTGTAGATATGCTTAGAGGTCAAAAGCACTCATACGTCATCGAAGTCAATGCCTCACCTGGTCTAGAAGGGATTGAAAAAACCACAGGCGTCAATGTCGCTGGAAAAATTGTTGAATTTATAGAACAGGGATACCATCAAAAAAAACAAGCCTATGCGGATAAACGGGTTTAACATAGATCCGGGAAGTAATCGCGAAATAAAGTTACTGATTTGCAAATTGCCCTCTGGATCCAAAGTAAGTGTTCGAGCTAGGGTTTTTCGTTCGACTAATCCTGGTCCAACCGTCCTTATTTTGGCGGGAATGCACGGGGATGAAATCAATGGCATAGAAATCGTTAGACGATGCATTGAAACAAATCTTTTCAATCAACTCACCTCGGGAAGTGTTATCGCTATTCCCGTTTTGAATACCTATGGCTTTATGAATTTTTCTCGCTATCTACCTGATGGCAAGGATGTAAATAGAAGTTTCCCCGGCAACAGTAAAGGATCCCTGGCCTCTAGGGTAGCTCATGTAATGACGAAAAAAATACTGCCCATCATCGACTTTGGAATTGATATGCATACTGGGGGAGATAATCGATTCAATTTTCCTCAAATTAGATATACCACCGGTTCTGAAGAAGGAAGGGAATTGGCCTACGCTTTCAAACCGCCCATTGTCATCGCCAATTCTACCATTCGAAAAACTTTGCGAGCCCAAGCAAAAACCAAAAACATCCCCATCATCGTCTATGAAGCGGGGGAATCTTTGAGGTTGGATCAAGACTCTATAGCCATAGGAATAGAAGGCATCAAAAATGTCTTGCGTCACAAAAACATGTTGGAACCAATGCCCCAACATGACACCGACTGTTTGAGCTTTAAAAAGCTCAGTTGGTTGAGGGCTCCACAATCTGGGATTTTTATCTGGAAAACGCCGTCCGGACACCATGTCAAAAAAACCGATATCTTAGGCTATATTTATTCTCCCATAGGGGAAGAAAAAATACCTATTTTGGCGACAAGAACGGGTTATATTATAGGCCACAACAACAATCCAGTAGTCAACATAGGTGATGCATTATTTCACATAGCCTATGAATAAGACCTTTAAAATGAAATCAGTAATACTACTTTTAAGCTTTTTTATCTGGACAAATTCACTCTTGTATGCACAGGAGTGGACCCAATCTCTGTTGCAACCCGACTGTCTGAATCATGGCTCCGCATCCATAGTCGTACGCGATGTGGTCAAGGATGAAGTGGTATTGGAATACGATGGTCAAAGGGCGCTGCCAACGGCCTCCATACAAAAAATACTGCCAACGGCGGCTTCTCTAAAGCTCTTGGGCTCTGATTACAGGTATTCAACCATAGTTGGCTATACTGGTAAGATCGCAGGCGGTAGCTTGCAGGGCGACCTTATCATCAAGGGATCTGGGGACCCTACTTTGGGCTCTGACTACTTTGAAGACAATATATCGGTTCAACAGTGGTTGGACAGCATAGTAGATCAATTAAAAGTCCACAAAATCAATACCATCAAAGGCAATATCATCATAGATGACAGTGCGGTTAAAGGGCAGAATGTACCCTCGGGTTGGCCATGGGCAGATTTGGGCAATTATTACGGTGCTGGTCATTGGTCTATCAATGTCAACAACAACGAATACACTTTAATATTTAAACAAAATCCCAACCTCGGTCAACCGACTACGATACTGGGTTTTGAACCTACCTTACCGGGTTTTGAACTGGCCAATGAAGTACTGTCTGGTCCTGCCAACAGCGGAGATCGCTCATATATATATGCTTCCCCCAATGGGTGGCATGGGACGGTGAGGGGAACGATTCCCAAAGGAAATGGCACTTTTAGTATTCGGGGAAGTATTTCCAATCCTCCGACCTATGTAGGACGAATTATTGAAAATCATCTCAGTGTTCACAACATCCAGGTATCTGGCGAACTCGTAGTGACCAAAGAATCTCAGTCACCGACACAGACCTTGTATACCCACTGGTCTCCTCCTCTCAAGGACATTGCCCGAGTCACCAATTTCAAATCGGTCAATCTCTATGCAGAAGCCCTAATGAAATTGATTTGTGACCAACCGTCATCTAGTTCGACTTTTGATTGCGGCAAAAAGTCAATGATGTCATTTTACGAATCTCAAGGAGTAGATGTCGACCAAGGTTTCATAGTTGACGGCAGTGGCCTCAGTCCCCGGAATGCCAGTTCTGCTCGATTATTTACTGACATTTTACAGACTATTTACAAGGATTCCACATGGTTTTCAGATTTTCAAGCCAGTCTGCCAAAAATGGGTAAGGAGGGGACGGTTAAGTCCATGTTGAGAAATAAACCCAGCGATATGGTCGTCAAGGCAAAAAGTGGATTTATCGGAAGACAGAGAAGTTATTCTGGATATATTTTTATTTCGACAAACAAGGTATATAGTTTTTGTATTATTTTAGACAATTATTCCTGTAGTTCTTCAGCTATGAGATATCGGATTCAAAATTTTCTACTGAAATTACCTCAATATTTAGAACGTTGACTAAGCCAAAGAAACATTATCTTTATTTTTTCATGCTCTTGCCCTTATTTCTCGGATGCAAAGGCAATCCCCTAGAATCTGATCAACAACAATTATCTAGCGAAGACAGCAATCAATTGTATGATCATATTTCATTCTACGAAAGTGAGCAAAGACATATTTGGCAAAAGCCCAATTACGTAATTGAACTATTTGGCAACAATTTAGAAAACAAGGTCATAGCCGACATCGGAGCCAGTACTGGATATTTCACCTTTCACAGTTTACCCAAGGTAAAAAAGATGATAGCGGTAGATATCGACAGCACCATGGTAGCCTATATGAAGAGTAAGGTTACAGAATTGCCGAAAGATTTACAGGAGAAGGTGGACATTCGCCTTACACAGCCTGGCACATCTGCCCTTAAACCAGGTGAAGTCGACGGTGCATTGTTGGTGAGCACCTACCCTTATATTGAGAATAAGGCCTCATTCTTAAGTCAAATAAAAACGGCACTAAAGCCAGATGGCAAATTAATTTTTATTGAATTTAAAAATGCAGATTTCCCCAATGGTCCACCTGATAACGAGCGTATCGAATATCAAAAATTAATTCAAGATCTAACCGACGCAGGGTTTTCTACTCAATTGGACACCTCATCACTGACTTACCAATACATTGTTTTGGGCAGTATCCGTCAATAGGATTTCAACTCGTAAATCGCGTAATCATCATCTTCATACTTCAATGGTCTGTCGTATTTATCCTGTGAAAACCGCTTATTGACGATGAGTAAAGTAACCCCTTGATCAATAATTTTTTGTAAAAATTCATCTTCCAATTTATTCCCCTTGGTCTCCATCCAACCTTTCCGGTGCGCAAAATAAAATCCAATGGGATTGCCAGAACTTACCAAACAAATTTTATCATCTTCATTTGAAAACTGAGGAACTAAGACTTCCAATTTTTCCTTGTACTCCTCATTGGGCGAGTTCGAAAAATCTTTTGCCTGTTGAAACAATCCCTCCAACATGCCGACGACCAAGAGTCCATAGGCCAACTTCTTGGACTTTATATTATCCAAGGTGATCGATACGACGATCGCAAAAATAGGTACGTATGGAATGATGTAATAATTATGCCATAAAAAGTAATTGCCACTCTTGACCATATACAAGAGAAAGAGGGCTGTAAACCCACCAATACTTAAAAAATACCACTTGGCCTTGGTCTTAAACAAATACATCCAACCCCATAAAAAAAGGATAATAAAAATAAAGGATTGACCGCCGTCGTGAAAAAACCGCTGCAATACCGTCGGAATATCTTGTAACAAATGTAAAAACCCATCGGTGAATGACTCCCCTAAATTATGCCAATAACCATATTTTTTGGAAATATAGGGCGCATATATAAAATACCAAGCAAAACACATTAACACCGATATCCCAGAGCTGACCAACATCATAAATACCCGAGTATTGACATCCTTGTATTTAATGATCAACATCATAGGAAAAATAAAGTAAATAACGGCCGGAATCTTGGCCAGACAGGCCAACGATGTCAATAAAAAGTAAAGTATTATATCTCGCCACCTCCCTTTTGAAAAGTAGGCATCGATGTAATACAAACCGATAATCATCAAAGAAATGGCAAAAGTATCCTGCATGGTCTTGCGTGCAAAAGCCAGCCAAATCGAGGTAAGGAGGATGGAAGCCGAAAACAGCGCCACCCTTGGATTGAAGTATTTGAGCACCAACAGATAGAAAAAATAAATACCTAGTGAAGAGACTAATAAATTGATAATTCGACTATAATAATGCTGGTAGCCAAATGGAATAGAGATGGCTGCATGAATATAGTACATAATGGGAAATTCTAAAACCACGATACCAGTCCCACCTGCATTGTCATCGATGCGGGGATGAAATATATTGGCATCGGTTTCCAAAAAATTTCGGGCATACATCAGGCCCGTCGACTGTCGCCAAGTATGTTGATATTCTATTGGAGGCTGAGTGGTAAAGACCAAACGTCCAATAAAAAACACCACTATTATAGTTAACATTCCATGGTCATACAGCCAATTTGCCATCTTCATATTGTATAAATTTCATCCTAATCAAGTTCAATTTATAAAAAAATAGCCAACTCCTCAGAATAAATTCAGCGTCCATCGCAAGCCAAAAATCGATATGGATCATTACGGCTTTTTCAAGCTTCATAATTGTTGAGATATTTTTTTAAAAAAACTATCAAACAATATAAGTTAGATCAATAAAACTTTTTATGTTTGCATTATGAAAACAAATATTATGAGACACATTATCTCCCTTTTATTTTCCATCGTATGGGTCTCTACCGTTTCGGCCCAAGAAACTGTGATATACGGTCAAATCAGTTCTGAGTCCGACATACTCCCTTTTGCAACCATCAGAGTAATGGAATCTTCCGATGTAACTGTAGCCGATGATGGTGGTCAGTACCGTTTAAACTTAGATCAACAAGGTGAATTCCATCTAGAAATCACCTTTGTAGGTCATTTGAAAAAACAAATCCCCATTTATACCGAAGATTTGGACAGTATGGAATTGAATATTGTCATGGAATCCATCTTAGCCATGGACGAAATCGTAGTTACTGGCAGTATGAAACCCACCTATGTATCGGAATCTCCGATAAAGATCGATGTCATCTCTTTTAAACAGCTCGAAACCTTCATGCCTATTGCTGCATCATCCATAGTTGAAAGCATCCAACTCATCAATGGAGTTGAAGAAGTCATTGCCTGTGGAGTATGCTATACTAATAGCATCAGTATCAATGGACTTCCAGGCCCATACACAGCCGTACTTATAGATGGAATGCCTATGTTTGGCAATTTGGCTTCAGTGTACGGTCTCAACGGTATACCGAGTATGATCATCGATAGAATGGAGGTGATTAAAGGACCCAATAGCACCCTCTACGGTTCGGAAGCTGTGGCTGGAGTAGTCAACATCATTACCAAGGACGTCAAAGAACAACCATTCCTGTCTCTAGACATCATGGAAACCAGCCATGTGGAAACATTTGGCAATCTAGCCCTTGCCCCAAAATTCAAAAATGCCAATGGATATATCGGAGTAAATTTTGCCTATATCAACGATTTCGACGACGTCAACCAAGATGGTTTTGGGGATGGTGTCAATCTAGATCGATGGTCGATATTTAGCAAATGGAATATCGACAGAAAAAGTGGCAAGGAGTTTTCCATTGTAGGCCGATATTACTACGAAGATCGCCGAAATGGAGTAGAAGAATACCTGGTCGATCGAAATTATAGAGATCTGCGTGGCAGTTCTTCCATCTACGGAGAGAGTATATATACTAAGCGTTTGGAATTGTTTGGCAAATATGTATTTAACACCAAACCAGATTTAAGATTGGAGTTTTCATGGTCCGACCATCATCAAGATAGCTATTATGGAGATGCTCAATATTTGGCAGATCAATCCATATTGTACAATAATTTATTGTGGAATATCAACCCTGGGAATCACGACATATTGATGGGCTGGACGAATCGCTACCAAATATACGATGACAATTCCGAGGCTACATCGGTCACCGATGCTATGGGCAATACAGTGAATCAACGCGACATCCAATATATTCCTGGCCTATTTATTCAAGACGAATGGTCCATTAGTCCCAAATGGACACTGCTTTCCGGCGCTCGATTGGATCATTACAAAGATCATGGACTGATATTTTCACCGCGAATCAATATCAAAAACAAATGGACAGATGGCAGTAGTTTCAGAATCAATATGGGGACGGGATTTAGGATAGTGAATCTCTTCACTGAAGACCACGCCTTTGTGACAGGGCAGAGAGAAGTAGTCATTACCGAAGCTCTCAAACCCGAAAGATCCTACAATATGGCATTAAATTTCAACCGGGTTTTTGCCCTTTTCGAAGGCGCCGGAAGTATAGACATCGATGCTTACTACACCTATTTTACCAATAAGATTATTCCCGATTACGATACTCCTGGTCAAATTATTTATGGCAATTCCAATGGCCATGCATCCACCAAAGGCATTGGAGCTAATATAAATTATGGATTTTTATTTCCTCTGCGACTGAGCTTGGGCATGAATTTTCAGAATGCCGTAGAAGTTGAACGCAATATTGATGGCGACAATGAAACTCGAAACATAGAATTTGCTCCAAACTGGACTGGGGTTTTCACCGCCAATTACAGCTGGGCCAAACATCGTTTTTCCATATCCTATACAGGTCGAATTACAGGCCCCATGACTCTGCCTACGGTTTATGATCTTTCCTCTGAAGGTCAGCCCCTGACCCATGCCAGACCGACAACTAGTCCGGTCTTTAGCCTCCACAATATCCAGTGCAACAAAGAATTGGGCAAAAACATATCCATCTATGCCGGCTTACAAAACATCTTCAATTACAGACAGTATTATTCTCCTTTGGTGGGCTACAACGATGTCAATGCCGATCCCGGATTCAGTCCCTACTTTGATACGGCTTATGCATTTTCCCCAAATCATGGTCGAGAATTTTATCTGGGTATTAAGTTTGATATTTACTAAAAATAAGGGTTATGATCCTCGACCAAGGGGGTATCTTTATAATTGCAATGAAACGACTAAACTGAAATTTTGCTGGGTTAAATTAATATCTTTTTGAAAAATCCCGGCAAAACCCTCCAATGGAATTTTCTGGATCGGGGTGAATACCTTATTGTATCTAAGTCCAATAGACAATGGACCTTCGGTATGATAAGTCAATCCGGCATTAATTCCAAGGTTAAATTTATTTTTGATTGGATCCATTATGAGAGATAAATAATCTACGTTGGAGTTGACCAAGTAACTTAATTCAGGTCCAACTTCTGCAGAAATATAATTTCTTGGATAAAACTGAAACAACATAGGCATGTGAATATAATCCATTTTGAGATCGGTCTTTACTGTGGTTATCGAAGGCAGTATACCGATCTCACCCCCCTTGCGGATATATCCAGGCTCTATACGCAGTCCCCAATAATCCGATGGTTTATACTGAAGAAATCCATTGACCTGATAGCTGGCTATAGGATTGTTAGAAAACACGGGCAAACCATCGAGAACATTTAATTGAAGTTGTGAAATACCTCCACCGACCATAATTCCATAATTGATATCCTGTGCATCGGCGCGATTACTCCATCCCAACAACATCATCATGGCTATGCCTAATACTATATTTTTCATAATTATTCAATTTAAAGGTTGTAATGTAATTTGTATAATATGAATTACATTTTATGATGACGGAAAAGATTTCGAATGACCGAGCGAAATGCAAAGCATCGAAGGTCGTAAATCGACCTTCGGCGAAGGAACCGAGGCTACCATGCCAAGGCATGACTGCCCTATAAATCATTACGTCTCAATCCAAAATATTTTAGAAGCAATGCATTGCGTCTCTACAATAAATCGAAAGATTACCGTTAATTATAAATGTAATTTGTATTACTTGTAAGCTTACAAAAGGGAGACGATGGATTGATGGATGGAAATCTCAATATTTATTTAAATTAATTTGAAAAATGTTAAATTATTTGAAGTGAAAATAATTACCCACCGGTTATTTCAAACTAGTATAACAATAATAAAGTCCTGAAAGGACCACTTGGAGTAAATACAAAAAACACCCCTAAATTAAGAGCATTTGGTAGTCTATCATACTACTACTTCATTCAGTTGTGGCTCTACAATAAATCGAAAGATAACCGAGTAAAGTACGAAGTACTGAAGGTAGTAAACCTACCTTCAACGAGGATGACCGAGCATGACTGAATGCAGTTACTCGAAGAGTAACCCAATTGATTAAATATCAATTGGATGAAGGAACCGAGGGTTCCATCCCTCGGGTGGGTGGACAAAAGGATCAAAGATCGTAAATCGACCTTTGACGAGGATGACTGAACATGACTGAATGAAGTTGTCCAGAGGACAACCCAATCCAGTAAATGTGGATTGGATGAAGGAACCGAGGGTTCCATTCCTCGGGTGGGTGGCCAAGAGTATCCAATCGACTAAATGTCGATTGGGTGAAGGAACCGAAACCTCCGTGTTTCGGGTGGGTTGGCCACCGCGTTCCGGGTGTGAACGAGCAAAGTGCTTGCACCTGAGCCCGTAAATCGGGCTCTGGCGAGAACGACCAAATGCAGTACGAAGTACCCAATCCACTTAATGTGGATTGGATGAGGGAGCCGAGGTCTCTGTACCTCGGATGGGTGGCCAGCCTCCGTGTCGTGACAACACTACATTAAAATCGAGAAGTATTAAATTACATTTTTCAATAATAACATAATAAAATTGAAGGAACCGAAACCTCAGCGTCTCGGGAGGGAGTGCCAGCATAGCCGTAGCTACGGTGTGACTGAGTAAAGTTGCCAGAATGGCAACCAAATGCCGTAAATCGGCATTTGACGATGGAACCGAGGCCACTGTGCCGAGGTATGACTGAGCTTATAAATTATAAATGTAATTCGTATAAGAGCCTTGGCTTTGAAATAATGGTTATGGAATCATCGTCAGTTGACTTAACAATTCTTCCCGACTGATGTATCCATCGTGTTGCCAGACGGCTTTGCCCTTATGGTATAATATCAATCGAGGTACGACGTCAACCACCAGTTCTTTACACAGAGATTGATGCTCGTCGGTATCTACTTTAAAAAGGGATAATTGATCTTGTTTTTCTAAAGCTATTTCAGCCAGAACGGGAGCCATTTTCTTACAGGGCGCACACCATTCGGCATAGAAATCAACTAAGACATAGGGCTTCGACTTCAACGAATCCGTATACATATCCATTGACATTCCCTCAACGGTTTCCAGTTTACGCTCTGGATAGTCAAATTTTCTCCATTGGAGCAGTCCTCCTTTCATTTCCCATACCTGAGAATAGCCCATCGATCGCAATTCTTTGGCAGCTGCTGCACTTCGGGCTCCACTTAAACAATAAATATAAATAGGTTTTGATTGGGGGATTAATGCCGCCATTTCTTTGAAGTTATCATCCTTCCAATCGATATTTAAAGCATTGTATAGATGTCCGGATTTGAACTCTACTGGAGTTCTGACGTCCAATATTTCGATACCTTCCAAGCTATCGATAGATTTATAAAATTCCTGCGGACTTAAGGATTGAGCCATGAGTGAACTTAACCCCATAAAAACCACTGCAATGGTAGAAAAACAAAGTCGAGATAGCATCATTTACAAAAATTTTAAAAGACATTGGTTCGCATCAATTCTTGATAGCTCGGCCACTGCACGGTAGCATCGTCTTCTGCGGTAATAAAAAACTGAATAGGTCGATATGGAATAGAGGTTTTAAATTGTACTGTTCTTGAGGCTTCTGAAGTCAGTTGACCAATGTTTTTCACTCCACTCTCTGCGGTTTTTGCCCATAGTACATAAGTTCTTTTGGAGGGAGAGAGTCGCTGTGGAGAAGCCAGGTATTTGGCTTTTAATTGAATACCATAATTGTCATTATCGTCTTTTTTCACCTTTACTTCTACTTCTGCTGCTGGAACAACGGTAGATATAGGAAAGGTCATCTTGGAAGTACCACAACCCATGATTAACCAAAAAACAAGTCCATACAGTCCTACAGAAGACGCGATTCGCATATTTTTATTCTTTTAGTGATGGTAAAATACCTATTGTTAATAACGACTACTTACTCTAAGATAATATTCATTTCCTCAATTATAAATCCTCTCAACCCATATTTAATTCCCAATGTTTATATTTTAATAAAAACAGAACTGGATTGTTTTTACATCATAGACATTTAAGGTATGTAGCAATTATAATTTTGATGAATTGTGACTTTTAATACAATGTTTCGTATAAATAGCGAATGTATTAAACTCAAATAAAATAATTTCAACATGAAAAATCTTTTACTAATTGCTCTGGGCTTTATGGTTTCAATGGGCATATCTAAAGCACAAGATCAGGGATTACCACCCAATCCCGAACCGGGCAAATGCTATATTAAATGTATAACGAAAGACGAATTCAAAGAAGAAAGTGTTCAAGTCATGACCAAAGCGGCCTATAGCAAATTGACCATAGTTCCCGCTACTTACAAAACAGTTACCGAGCGAGTATTGGTCAAAGAAGAAAGCAAGAAATACACCTATGTTCCCGCCGTGTACGAAACGGTGGAGGTCGATTTTGTAAAGAAGGAAGGCCGTACGGATTTAACCATCGTCGATGCCAAATTTGGTTCCGACAGCAGAACCATTGAGGTTTACCCTCAAACAGCGGGCTGGGAATATACCACTTTAGAGGACTGTCCATATCCCAACAAGGAAAATTGTCAGGCCTTGTGTTGGAAAGAATACCCTTCTCAAAGTACAACTTTGGCGTTGACCACTGTCGTGGCAGATGCCGCTACCAATGATGTCCCCGTCAATAGAATCAATGATAGTTATACTAAGCAAGTCATCAAAACACCAGCTCGAATGGAGGAAGAAATCATTCCTGCAGTGTACGATGAAATCACGAAAGAAGTCTTGGTTACACCAGCATCATACACTAGTGTGAAAGTGCCTGCGGTATACGAAACCGTAACCAAAACCGTATTGGTTAAACAAGGCGGATTAACGGTTTGGGAAGAAGTAGATTGTAAGTTGACAGAATATTCCATCCTACCCATCTTATATGATTACAACAGTGCAGCCTTAACGGCCAATGCCAGAAAGATAATCGATGAGACCATCTTAGATCTAATGAAGGACAAAGCCAATATCTCTGTAGAGATCGCATCCCATACAGATGCTAGAGGAAACGATGACTACAATATGGATCTTTCTCAGCGCAGAGCCGAATCTGTGGTCAATTATCTCGCTTCTAAAGGCATCAACAGAAATCGTCTTATCGCCAAAGGGTTTGGGGAAACCAGACTTAAGAACAGATGTAGCAATGGAGTAGATTGCTCTGAAAGTGAGCACCATGCCAATAGAAGAACTGAGTTTAGAGTACTCGGGAATTAACCAGCTAAAAATTCGCATTTGAGGTAGTTATTTATAAAGGTTGTTTAAGGAGAGTAGGTTGTGTTTCACAATCTACTCTTTTTTTTATTTCACCGCCCTAACCTAGGGACACTCCATTTTATTTGAAAAAATATGGAGTATAATGCATGGCGCGCTGCTCTAATAGCACGGCTCTACAATCATCAGAAGGTTTATTATCCACCAGTTGCCACCATTCTTTGTGTCCATTGAAAAAACTTTTGTGATCTTTGTGGTGAATGATCTCAAATTCCAAATCTTCAAGAAATGAGTAAAGGTATTTGGTATTACTCCATAGAGCGCAGCAATAAGACATGTTCCTGGGTCCAACCGACATCCCTGATCTCGATGCCATATTCCGACGCGAGTTGCTCCTCCATCAGGGAATAATGTTTAATATGGATATCCCAATCGTGGAGGCTACCATCGTCGTACAATACATTGATCTGAGCGCCAATAACAGATCCTAGTTTCTGAGCCAATTGACTCAATGTCTGATTATCCGCCTTTATATTTCTATCATCAATCAAAAACCCCGGACTGTCCACGCCCCAGTCTATGACGTTGGTCTGCCACAACTGCTGACTATCGACGATATGCATTTCCAATTGTTTTACCTGATTTTGCTCTGAAGCCAAAGTGAGGTGGTATTTTTCCAACAATGATTCTGTAATCTGCTGAATGGAAGAGTACAATTGGCTGGTATCACAATACAATTCTAAATATTTAGCTTCTTGATCCGAGCGAATTTGATGATTCTCTATAGGCAATATATCACTCAATATATGCTGTAAACTTCCGGTAATATGAAAGTCTGATCCCCGTATTTGTTTTGAATATGGACAAGGATAGGGCAATTCTCTAAATCTAAATTCCCCATATTGGATAAATTCAGCCTCCAATTCCTCTTTGACGACCGGACGAAGTGCCAATTTTTTACTTAAAGGCAGGGCGACTTCATTATTGTCGGCCATTATCCCACCCAATATCTGTGGATTGAGAGCACTGGGATGGCCTTTCCATATCAGATGTCCCCCCGGTGACAGCAATACTGCATAGGGCATAGAAGTGACCTTATACCTTTCAAAGGTCCTGCCTTCATCGTCTAGTGCAACTGCCGTCTGCATTGATCGGCCCTGTAAAAATTGCTCTACCACAAAGGGCGATTCATTGGTCAGGGACAATACAAATAGGTTTTCTCGGTCTTCCCTTTGTAGGTATTCGATGTGATCTTTTATCTGGTGACAAGGACCGCAATATGTCGCCCAAAATTCGATTAGTATAAATTGATGATCAGCCAATTGAGTCATCTGAGAGGATTGTATCCACTCACTGAGTTGTATGGCAGGTTGATTGGTTTCTGCATTGGTTTCTGCATTGGTTTTTGCATAGCCATTCAGGAAAACAAACAACAACAATACTACATTTTTAAAATATGACATAAGTGAGTGATTATTGGGTATAACGCTGAATCTGTGAATCCCGTATATTTTCACTCGGTCAAATTAATACATTATAATTAAAAATCATAGATTAATGTCTACATTTTAAGACTTTACAGGCAAAGAAAGAGAAGATGCTCGCTGAATAGCCTTGGCTCCGAACCGATTTCTTATAACATCCATTTGCTTCAACAAATCGATTTCCTCAACGGTATCGTCAAACAAATTAATCTGAAAATTACCATACACCAAACTTCCAAACTTAATCCCAACCAATCGAATAAGTTGTCTTCGTTGGTACAATTGTTCGAACAAATGCAAAATATGTCCCAACAATATCTTGTTGTTGGCCGTATACTGAATCCGCTTTTGTTTAGTGTAAGTATTAAAATCTGCGTACCGTATTTTCACGGTAACCTGACAGGTCAACTTGCCACTCTTGCGCAATTCATAGGCCAAATCGTCGACCATGGCAATGATTTTTTGTCGAATAAAGACCATATCCAAGGTATCTTCAACAAAGGTACGTTCCTTGGACATAGATTTTTGTTCGGTGTAGGGAACTACCGGACTGTTGTCTTTGGCATTGGCCTTGTACCACAACTGTTTACCGTGATCGCCAAATTCTCTTTCGAGCAGACGAATCGGAATATCTCGCAAAGTATAGATGTGACGGATGCCCATAAAACTTAATTTCTTATAAGTTTGCGGTCCTACACCAGGTATCTTGCGCGTAGATAATGGAGCTAAAAAATTGCGTTCTGTGCCCTTGGTAATTTGTTTTTCCCCATTGGGCTTCGCTTCACCAGTACCAATTTTTGAAACCAATTTATTGACGGACAAACCAAAAGAAATAGGCAAACCACTCTCCTTAATCACTTTTTGCCGAAGCTCTTGTGTCCATTTAAAGCAGCCAAAGAATCGATCCATTCCACTGATATCGAGATAAAATTCGTCGATAGAAGATTTTTCAAACACCGGCGCATCTTCACCGATAATGTCGGTAACCAAGGTCGAATATTTGGAGTATTCATCCATATCACCTCGCATAACAATGGCTTGGGGACATAGCCTCAACGCCATCTTAACCGGCATGGCAGAATGCACGCCAAACCGCCTTGCTTCATAACTACATGAAGCCACGACACCTCGACTACTCATACCTCCTATCAATAAGGGCTTACCCAGTAGTTGGCTGTTCTTGAGACACTCTACAGATACAAAAAATGAATCTAAATCCATATGAACGATGGCCCTATCATACATTGCTACCCTAATTAAATCAATAAATATGTCGAAATATACAACTATTTAATCAATGAATCACAGACAATGTCGCATTTTTCGACAAAAAATATTGACTAACGCTGTGATGATTCTATAAAAGGATATTCAATTTTGGATAAAAACAAACCTTGAGGTGGTACCGACCAATTTTTTTCAAGCCTAGACTGCTCATCCATGGCCGTTTTAACTCCAGACAGCTGAATTTTGCCTTCCGCATATAGTAAACTAGCACCCACGATCAGACGAACCATACCTCGGAGGAATCGATCGGCAGAAATATGCATCTCATAGCCTCCTTCTATAGCCTTCCAATGACAGCGAGAGAGTTGGCAGCGATAATTATTTACATCGGAATGCAATTTACAAAAAGGGTAAAAATCACCGTAACTGAGCAACAACTCACTCATTTCATTTAACCGATGGACATCGAAATGTTTGGCTTTATAATAATAAAATGATCGATCCTGTAAAAAGGGATTTTTTTGAAAGTGAAGGTTATAGATATAGCTTCTACGCAGGGCATTGAACCTGGCATGGTGGTGATCTTCCACTGGTATAATATCGTAAACGGCAATATCCTGCGGCAGAAAATTGTTAAGGCGAAACACCAATTCATCATTCACTACAGCATCGGTATCGAAATGGGCATAATAATCGCTGGCGTGAACACCGGTATCCGTCCTGCCACACCCCACAATAGCTATATTACTGCGCAAGATCCGACTCAAACGATCTTCTATCACACCCTGGACGCCCTGAGCATTGGGTTGGGATTGCCATCCAGAATAATGACTGCCTTTATATGTAAGATGAATAAAATAACGCATAGACTATAAGGTAAATATGCAGGGGTTGAGGAAGACTTCCAGTAGCTCGACAAAAAAAGAGATTGATCTATTGATCAACCTCTCCTATCTTTTTGTTTCTATAGATATGAATTACATATCCGTAACATTAGCAGTAATAAAGATAACAATTATTCTGATATCTCTAAGCTGCCTCGTCTAATTTTTTAATTTTCGATTTGCTAAATTCTCGCTTAGCATACTCCTTATCGATAACCAGTCGCTCCACTTTGTCCATAGAAGGCGCTTCGTACATAGCATCGGTCACTATGGCTTCGCAAATACTTCGCAGCCCTCTAGCCCCCAACTTATAAGCCAGTGCTTGTTCTGCTATATATTCAATCGCACCATTGGTAAAATGTAAATCGATGCCTTCCAATTCAAACAATTTCTTGTATTGTTTTAAAATAGCATTTTTGGGTTTGGTCAAAATACTGACCAAGGTCTCTTTGGTCAAGGGATTCAAATAAGTCAATACCGGTACCCGTCCCAACAATTCTGGAATTAAACCAAACTGTTTGAGATCGTGGTGATTGACATATTGCAACAGTGTTTCTGGATCTTCTACGGCGTTCTCCTGTGATTTATAACCAATGACTGAAGTATTCTTTCGTCGAGCAATTATCTTTTCAACACCGTCAAAAGCACCACCACAAATAAACAAGATATTTTCAGTATTAATGGTAATCATTCTCTGTTCCGGGTGTTTTCGACCTCCATAAGGTGGCACATTGACCTCGGCACCTTCCAACAATTTCAACAATCCCTGCTGAACACCTTCTCCCGACACATCTCTAGTGATGGATGGATTGTCGCTTTTCCGGGCTATCTTATCGATCTCATCGATATACACAATACCTTTCTCTGCGGCATTGACATCATAATCACAGGCTTGTAAGAGTCGAGACAGTATGCTTTCTACATCTTCTCCCACATAACCCGCTTCGGTAAATACCGTTGCATCAACAATGGCAAAAGGGACATTGAGCATCTTGGCTATGGTTTTGGCAAGTAGGGTTTTACCCGTACCCGTTCTACCGACGAATAATACATTTGATTTTTCAATCTCTACTTCATCTTCGCCCTTCAGCTGCTGAGAAATACGCTTGTAATGATTATACACCGCTACAGACAAATATTTCTTGGCCTCAGTTTGACCTATGATATAGTCGTCCAAAAAGCTATTTATCTTCTTGGGAGTAATACCTTCTGGCAGTTGTCCGAGTTTGGAATTGGCCTCAGAACTATCCGAATTATCTTCCAATTCTGAATGAATAATATCGTGGGCTTGCTCTACACATAGTTCACAAATATGTCCATTGAGCCCGGCTATTAATACCAGAGCATCTTTCTTCGTTCTCCCACAAAATGAGCAATTTACATTTTCTTCCATTTCATTCAAAGTTATTGGTGAATAAGATTAGACTGATTTGGCACGTGCCAACACTTCATCAACCAAGCCATACTCTTTAGCTTCTATGGCTGTCATCCAATTATCTCTATCGCTATCTTTTTCTATTTCTTCAAAGGTTTTGCCCGTGTGATGAGACATTATGTTGTAAAGTTCACCGCGGAGTTGCTTAATCAACTTGTACGATATTTCCATATCGGTAAACTGACCTTGCATCCCACCTGAGGGTTGGTGAATCATTACTCTTGAATGCGGTAGACAGGTACGCTTGCCGCTGGTACCAGCACACAATAGGACTGCTCCCATAGAAGCGGCCAATCCAGTACAGATGGTAGCGATATCAGGACCTACGTATTGCATAGTATCATATATCCCCATTCCATCGATTACCGATCCACCAGGACTATTGATAAACAATTGAATGTCGCGTTTGGCATCGGTACTCTCCAAGAACAACAATTGAGCTTGTACTACATTGGACACATAATCATTTACAGGAACACCCATAAATATAATTCTATCCATCATCAACCTTGAAAAAACGTCCATCCCTACAATATTCATCTGTCGTTCTTCAATGACCTGAGGTGTAAATCCATGAATATTGGGTACGGTGGTATTCATAAACTTATCCAAGTGTGCCGAGCTAATTCCTCTGTGTTTTACGGCGTATTTTTTAAATTCTTCTTGAAAATTCATTTTATATTATTTTAAAGAATAAACAACTAGATATGAAATTGTTTAGGCTGACTCCCCATAAAAAACAACATTCTATAGAAATTTAGCCCTTCTCGGTCTTATAAGTTACTCTTCCTCCGTTGAATCTACAGCACTCCCCTGCTGTTCTGCTCTAAGACCTTGAATTTTTTCCATCAAATCATCTTGAGCAATGGCCTCACTCTCCAAAGTAAGGTCAACTTTCAATGCATCGAATAGCTTAGCGGCCAAAGACTCTTCGTAAGCCTCCTCCACTTGCTTCTGATCTTGCATCAATCGCTGAACGGTTTGTTCGATAAATTCTTCTCCGAGATTGTATCCACCTGCATATTGGATCACACGTCGTCGCAATTCGTTTTGGATATCCTCAGGTAAAATTTCTATTTCTTTGGCTTTAACCAATTTGTTTCTGATTAATGTCCATCGAAGGTTGTCTGCAAAATAAGAATCGTATTCCGATTCGATCTGCTCCTTGGATACAGTTTCATTGCTCACGGCCAACCATCTCTTCAAAAATTCGTCCGGCAAGGTAATATCACTGCTTTCCATCAATTTGGTTTGCACATTGCGAAACAGGATAGCATCGGCCTGAGAATCGTAATAAGTCTTTATTTCTTTGGCGATAACTTCTTTGGCAGCTTCTTCAGTCTCCACTTCTTCTCCGAAAACAGAGGTTAAGAATTCTTGGTTAACTTCAGCCAATTCCACTCGTTTCGCCTCGACAATTTCCCCTTCGAAAGTAGGGTTAAATTCTCTATCCATTTCCTCGTCATCCAATTTTAGGATGTATTTGCGAACGTATTCTTCAGTTCTATCTTTTTCCAAAGTCAGAACATTGAATTGGATTTTATCGCCTTTTTTGGCTGCGAGTACTTTATCTTTTACTTCTTGGTCGTCGATCAAGGAAACCAAAACACTTACAGTCGCTTCCAAACCATTGGGTTTTTCCACTCCATCTTCCAATTCCTTGGCATTGAAGGTCAAATAGTCATTGTCTTCAAATCCCTCTTCTACATCTACTCGCTCACCTTTTTGTTTGCGGTATCGCTCCCACTCAGTCTCTACATCTTCGTCTGGGATAATGGCATCGTAGTAAGTATAGCTGTCTTCCAACCCTGCAACTTCAAATTCTGGGGTCAAACCCAAATCGAAGATAAATTCATAGGCTTTATTGGACTTGGTATCAAACTGAATCAATGCTTGATCTTCTGAAGGAATGGGTTGTCCGAGAAATTCAATTTTTTCCTCTTTCAAATAATTGGACAAGCCTTCTTGCAATTCTTGGTTTACAATGTCGGCCAACAATGATTTGCCATACATTTTTTCCACCATTGACTTAGGCGTTTTCCCTTTTCTAAAACCCTTCATACTGGATTTTTTCTGATAGGTCTTTAACTCAGAAGCCAATTTTTCCGCATAATCTTCTACCTCAACAGAAACTTTTATTTGGGCATTTAAATCATCTATCTTATTGAAATCTACATTCATTTGAACAATTTATTTGATCATTTATATAAAATAAGAAAGGCCTATCTTAGTGCAGTAGGCCGAATATTTTAGTTCATTTATTATGGAACTGAAAACCATATCAATATTATTTAAAAAATGTATTCACGATGATTTTTGAAGAAACTCTCTATCGACAACTCTGTACAAGGACTTAATTCGCCAAAACAACTACTCACCATCTAGATACATTAAAGGCAGATGATTTACCAATCTGCCTTAAAAATATTATGTGCGGGTGAAGGGACTCGAACCCCCAAGCCTCGCGGCGCTAGATCCTAAGTCTAGTGCGTCTACCAATTTCGCCACACCCGCATCCACTAAATTCGGGCAAAGATAATAGTATTTATTAATTTAGCTAACAAACTGTCATAAAAAATAAGTTTTTTTACAACAACAATATTAAATTGGCAGTTGTTGCACCTAGAGGTTAGGAAGTTTTTTACCTTAGTAAGTTTCTAGCAATTTCGCATTTTAATAGTATTATGGATTTATCAAATAACTATACAGTCGAGGAACAAGAAACGATACGGGAGAGATACCGACTATTGATTGAATCGCTCCAAGGCAAGATGGATACCGAGGATGAAGGTTTTATATATAAGGCTTACAAGTTAGCGGCTGAATCTCATAAAAACCAAAAACGAAAGTCGGGCGAACCCTACATTTTACATCCAATAGAGGTGGCCAGAATTTGTGTAGCGGAAATGGGATTGGGTCCCACTGCCGTCATCTCAGCCCTATTGCACGATGTAGTAGAGGATACCCATGTCAAGCTATCCGACATTCGAGCCGAATTTGGTGAAAAAATTGCCCTCATCGTCGATGGGCTAACTAAATTGGCCAAGTCTTATCAAACCGACACTCCTCAGGCTGAAAATTTTCGAAAAGTACTCAGCACCTTGCTATTCGATGTAAGGGTAGTGCTGATAAAGATGGCGGATCGCTTGCACAATATGCGGACCATTAAAAATATGCCCAATGAGAAACAACTCAAAATAGCAGCAGAAACCAGCTATATCTATGCTCCTTTGGCACATCGATTGGGATTCTACAACCTCAAAACAGAGTTTCAAGACATCTGCATGAAGGTCATGGAGAGCAAGACCTATAAGGAAATAGCTAAAAAACTCAATCAAACCAAGCGAGAGCGAGATGAATACATCAAGGCTTTCATCGGCCCGTTAGAACCCAAGATCAAAGCCCTCAATGTACCTTATCGAATTACGGGGCGACCCAAATCGATCTCCAGCATCTACAATAAGATCAAGACGAAAAACGTACCCTTCGAGGAAATCTACGACTTGTTTGCCGTGCGGATAATAGTCGACGTTCCCCACGAAATTGAAAAACAAACTTGTTGGCAGATCTACTCTATCGTTACCGATGTCCACACCCCAATTCCCGAACGACTAAAAGATTTCGTAACCACCCCAAAATCCAATGGTTATGAATCTCTACACACTACTGTGATTGGACCTACCGGTCGATATGTAGAGGTACAAATACGGACCGAGAGGATGGATGAAGTGGCAGAACGGGGTTTTGCAGCCCACTGGAAGTACAAAGGAGTGTCCAGTCACGATCACTTTGGTCCTTGGTTGGACAGCATTCGCGAAATTATGGAAGACAATGAAAAGGATGCCTTAGAGTTTGTCGATGATTTCAAAAACACCTTGTTTAGCGAAGAAGTATTTGTATACACACCGAAAGGCCATGTAAGGGTACTTCCCAAAGGTGCCACGGCTTTGGACTTTGCCTTTAGTATACACACCGACATTGGATACCACTGTATCGCAGTCAAAGTCAACAACAAATTGGTGCCCATGGGGTATACCTTGCGCAATGGAGATCAAATTAATGTAACCACATCCAAAAACCAGAAGCCCAACGAAGATTGGTTGAAATTAGTGGTTACCTCTAGGGCGAGAACACGGATAAAATCCGCCATTAAGGAGGAAAAAAGAAGGATTGGAGAAGATGGTAAGGAGGCCCTAGAACGAAAATTTAGAAATCTCAAGATTTCCTTCGACGACAATATTGACATATTGGTCAAACTCAGCCAATCTCCCAGTCGGATTGACCTTTACTTTGATATCGCTCAAAATAAAGTGACCATCCAACAATTGTTTAAACACCTGGAAGTAGACCATGGAAAAATCCATAAAATAGAAGTCGTCACTCCAGAAAAAGCAGAGCCTGAAGTGGCCAAACGCAGACCGCGAAAAAACAAGCCACTAGCCGTCATTATGCTAAATGGAGAACCGGGAGAAAAATTCCAATACTCCTTTGCCAGTTGTTGCAATCCAGTAAGTGGAGACAACATTTTCGGCTTTGTAACTACGAAGGAAGGCATCAAAATACATCGATACAATTGCCCCAATAGCGAACATATGTTATCGAATTACGGCTACAGAGTAATGAAGGCGGAATGGGCCAATCGCCAAGAAGAAGAATTCATTGCCGACCTAATGGTAACCGGGATAGATCAAGGGGTTGGAGTCATCCAAAACCTAACTGGATTAATATCCAATCAATTCAACCTTAACATCAGAGCATTTCATATAGAAGGCAAGGAAGGATATTTTGAAGGAAAAATGAGTATCTTGGTCCACAATACCAACCAATTAAATCTAATTATTAAGTCACTTGGTGAACTGGAAGGTGTTTCCAATGTTAGTAGAATAGAATAAAAGTACAAGTCATGAATACAGATGAAAAAAGAGCAAGTGTGTTTAAAGAGGTCAAAACCATCTTTACTGCACACCTGGAAAAAAATCAACTTCGAAAAACCCCAGAGCGCTTTGCCATTCTTGAAGAAATCTATAGTAGAGACGATCATTTTGATGCCGAAGCATTGTACATTCAAATGAAAAATCAAAATTATCGCGTCAGTCGAGCTACCGTTTACAACACCTTGGATTTACTGGTGAGTTCCGATTTAATAAAACGTCATCAATTTGGGAAGAACTTGGCCCAATACGAAAAATCATATGGATTCAAACAACACGACCACATCATATGCGTCGACTGTGGGAAGGTATTGGAATTTTGCGATCCTAGGATCCAAGAAATAAAAAATATGATGGGTAACTTAATGAATTTCAAAATAACCCACCACAATCTCAATCTTTATGGTCGGTGCACTGGCTCATGTGACAGCAAGCCATTAGAAAATTAAGATTAATTCCATTATTTGATTAATTAGACTTAAATTTGGCATTCTTTAATTAAATAGCTTCTTTACAATATATTTTATAAATGTCTGTAGATGTAATTTTAGGCCTTCAATGGGGAGATGAAGGTAAAGGAAAAATTGTGGATTGTTTAGCCACTGATTATGAATTGATTTGTAGATTCCAAGGAGGCCCCAATGCAGGACATACACTCATATTTGACAACAAAAAATATGTTTTGCACACCATTCCTTCTGGTATTTTTCGCGAGAATATTACCAATGTAATTGGTGCAGGTGTCGTTATCGATCCCATTACTCTTTCCAAGGAAATAGCTTCGGTAGAAGCAGAAAATATTGTGGTAGCCGATCGTCTTCGGATCTCGAATCGAGCCCATTTTATATTGCCATCACACAGATTGCTAGATAAAGCTTCTGAAATGGCCAAAGGCAAATCCAAAATAGGATCTACCCTAAAGGGAATTGGCCCCACTTATATGGACAAGACCGGAAGAAATGGTCTGCGATATGGAGATTTTTTCTCTCCCAACTTCATGACCAAATACAATCAGCTTAAAGAAAAACACCTCGGCTTATACAAAATGTATCCCGAAGTAGAATTTGACCTAGCTGCAGAGGAAGAACAATGGTTTGCTAGCCTCGAAGAAATACGCAATATTCAGCAAATCAATGCCGAGTATTTCATCAACAACGCTATCACCAAAGGTCAAAAAATATTGGCCGAAGGCGCACAAGGTACCATGTTGGATATAGAATACGGTACTTACCCATTTGTCACTTCATCCAATACTACGACTAGTGGTGTGTGTTCTGGTCTAGGAGTATCACCACAAAAAATAGGAGATGTAATCGGTATTACCAAAGCCTACTGTACTCGTGTAGGTAGCGGTCCATTCCCCACCGAATTATTCGACGGAACAGGTGCCAAATTACAGGAATTAGGACACGAATTTGGAGCAACTACTGGTCGCCCCAGACGTTGTGGATGGTTGGATATCAACCAATTGAAATTCAGCATCATGATCAATGGTGTCAACAAATTGGTCTTGACCAAACTAGATGTATTGAGTAGTTTTGAAACCATCAAAGCGGCCACGGCCTATGACATCGAAGGTCAGACTACATATGAAATGCCTTATGACTTAATGGATCATGAGATTACTCCGATTTACCACGATATGCCAGGATGGGCAGATGACATTACTGCGGCCAAAGAAATGGCTGAATTGCCAGAAGCTGCTAGAGCTTACGTTGATTACATCGCTGCTGAAGCCGGCTGTGAAGTACACATCGTATCCAATGGTCCAGGAAGAGAACAATTGATCTTCAATTCGTAAAATTGTAAAAAACAGACTTCAGTATTTTGAAGTTTTCAATTTAAGATATTATATAAAACGGTAGGTCAGGACCTACCGTTTTTTTTTTGTTTATACCCATGCTATCCGCTGCGTGAAGGTCATCCTCACGAGTGTCCACCGCCTACTGGACTATCTAATAAGTGGGTGGAGAATAAACATAGGGATTTGAAAATTCACGCCTATTTCCTACAATAAATACAAGCACACGACGTTTAAAAACAAGGACTTACCCATAACTACAAAACCACATACATATGTCGTCTAAAACATTAATTCTACTGAGTTTTTCCCTAATATTCCTCAGTTGTCTTTCGAGAGAACGAAAATCCTCATCTTCTGAGACCCAGAATGATGTGATGATGGCAGAGGCAGACCCTCCCATCACCTATACTTATAGTGGAACCTTACCCTGTGCGGACTGTCCCGGGATTGAAACCACCCTTACTATAAACGAAAGCGATCAGGAATTTGCCCTTCAAAGCATTTATTTAGATCGAAAAGACGGACTGTTTGAATCCTCTGGAAATATGGATATAAAATACGGATTTGAAGAGGATGATAACGCCAAAGTATATATCCTCCATGTACCGGGAAGACTTAAGCCGGAAGAGGTAATGTATTTACAGGAGAGTCCTGATCAATTAACCTTGCTTTCGCAATCTGGCGATCGGATCGAATCCAACCTCAATTACCAGTTATCCCTACAGTAACAGCAAAAGATTGTATTGAGAGAAATCCATTTGAAATAAATTTCTCTCAATACTATATTTATTACTCTTCTATTATCTCTTTTATCGCTCCTGTAGCTTTGTTTTTAATAATGTATTTCTTGGCTCCGTAATGGGTCATTTCTTCCTTAATTAAAAAATGATTTTCATCATAATCCCGTTGAGCAGATATAGGTTGAACACCTTCTTGACCGCGCCAGTCCTCTATTTCTATGGCCTCCCACTTCTTGGTTTGTACTGATTTGTAGGCGGCATCCATTATGGCATTGACTACATATCCATCGTAAAAAGTCTCATTGGGTTCTTGATCTTCATCCATGGCATCGAACATATCTTTAAACATAAAGTTGTACCCCAATTCATGTATTTCGTCTCCTACTGGGAATATCCAACCTTTATTGGATTCAGCTTTTTCCGCTACATAATCATAGCCTTCTCCAGAAGTAAACATATCGAATCCCGTTCTTAAAAAATTATTGATGGAAATCGTACCTTCTGATCCCATGACCTCATCCCGCAAGTCCAGTCCCCCTCGGAAAGTCCAACTTACCTCAAACTGACCAATGGCACCATTTTCATATCTCACCATACCTATGGCATGATCTTCTGCATCTATAGGTTTCACTTGGGTATCAGCCCAACAAATTACTTCAACAGGCTTGATATCCTTTCCTATATATCCTCTACCTATCTCTATACAGTGACATCCCAAATCCAGGATACAACCACCTCCTGCTAATTCTTTATCCCAAAACCACTCCGAATGAGGTCCAGGGTGGGCTTCCCGAGATCGAGCCCAAAGAATATTTCCCAATGCACCAGCTTTCACACTTTCTACAGCTTTGAGAAATTTAGGGGTATAGACAAGATCTTCCAAATACCCATGAAAAATCCCAGCCTTTTCCACTGCATCCAACATCCGTTTGGCCTCTGCTGCCGTTCGTCCCAATGGCTTGGTACACAGCACGCCTTTCCCAGCTTTTACACAAGCAAGGACAGCTTCTTCATGTAAAAAATTGGGCAGTGAAATTACTACGGTGTCTACGTCTTCTCTTTCGATGGCCTCCATCATATCATTGGTCGCAAATGCCACACCATAATCTTCAGCAAACTTGATTGCCTTATCTTCACTTCTTGAATAAATACTTACAATCTTATCTCTACTTCTTAGTCCCACAATAGAATCTGCATAAAACCGACCTATAAATCCGGAACCCAACATTGCTATTTTTCTCATATATCAATTAGTTTTTATTTGTTTTTCAATTTTACTATCCTTAAAGGTTAAGATAAAAAATATAAGGATACACATTGCGAATATGGCTGGAATAGCCCAAAAAGACTGCCATCTGTCCAAAGACAACTCCTTGGCATTATCCAAATAATAATTAAATATTTTTCCGGCTACCTGTGTACCTACCAACATACCAATACCATAGGTCACAAATATAATCAGGCCTTGTGCCTGTCCTTTAATGGTCTTATCCGCTTTCTTATCTACATATATTTGCCCAGTTACAAAAAAGAAATCGTAACAGATACCGTGAAGAGCAATCCCCAACACTATCATCCAAGTAACCTCATCGATTGCTCCATACGAAAAAAGGGCATAGCGCAAGACCCAAGCCAACATCCCGACGGCCAACATCCATTTGACCCCGAGTCGCACAAACAACAATGGCATTATAAGCATAAACAATACTTCCGACATTTGACCAATGGTTTGAGTGGCTGCTATATTGCTAAATCCAGTGTCTTGCAAATATACTTGAGTAAAATTATAATATACCGCCAATGGAATACAGATCAAGAAGGAACTCAATAGAAATATAAAAAATGGTTTACTCTCCAATTTTTTCAGTGCATCTATTCCCAATATGGCTCGCCATGTCGTGGTTTCTCCCTTTGCTTGAGGTGGAGTCTTAGGTAAGGTAAAACTATACAAACCCAATAATATACTAAAGCCTGCAGCCATAAATACGGGTAAGGCTGTTTGCTCGGGATTAAGTCCACGACTTACAAAATTCACCAAAACAAAACTCACCGTAAGCCCAGCTGCTATCCATCCAATGGTACCAAAGGTTCTGATTATGGGAAATTCTTTTTCCTGATCATCGATATGGTGAAAACATAGGGCATTGCTCAAACTCATAGTCGGCATATAGCAAATATTATAGAGTACCAACATCAAAATAAACAAGGTGGGATTTCCAGTAAGACTCGGGGTTAAAAACAATATACAACCTCCTATGATATGTAAAAATCCAATAATCTTTTCGGTATTGAAATACCGATCAGCAATCATCCCGACAATGAAGGGTGCTATAATAGCGGCCAAAGCATTGCCTGTGAATGGCCAATGTGTTAAACTTTCCATTCCATTTTTCGTCATGTATACCGCAATAGTGGTATACCATGATCCCCAGACAAAAAACTCAAAAAACATTAACACCGACAATCGCACTTTAAGATTTGAGGACATACATTTGGATTTTAAAAAATTAAATAAAAGGTTACATCTTACTGTGTAAGTTGCTAAATTTTTGTGTACTAAAAAAATATAAAAACAGCAATTATGTAGGCTCTATAGCAGATAAACTAATATCATAGTATCACTTTGCTGCAATAGCCCAAATCTATTCCAAACATCGACGCCCCATTTTTGTACTTTCCGGTTCGAATGTTTGAGAAATAATACCAATTGCGGTTATAATACAAGGATAAAGAATAGTTATACCAGCCCCTCCCTTTTTTTGGACAGTTCCTCTGAGTTCTCCAACTTATATTTTCCCAATAGTACCAAATAAAAAAAACCGCAACAATCATGACATTGCTGCGGCTTAACTTACTAAGGTCTAATTAACTATTTATTTTATAACAACCATCTTTTTAGTCGCTACTTGAATTCCGTCTGTTATGGAGTAATAATATACTCCGGGATTTAAGGCTTGAGTCTGTACTCTGAATTGATTCCATCCCGATGAAGAATTACTTTCATTGGTATAAATTATCTTTCCAGTCACATCTCTAATCATCAATCTTACTAAAGCATTTCTATCTAAAGAATAATCGATCACAGTTTCCCCATTGGTAGGATTCGGTCTATTCTGAAGCACGGTTAAGTCGTTATTGATTTTAGCCGTTTTATACTCCAATGCCAAACTGTATTCCTGCTGACTCTCGTCATATACCTCTGGCGACAATGCTGTTGAGTTGATGGCAAAAACATCTTGAATGGCCACATCGCGTTTCGCCTTCACTGTCAGATAGAAAGTAGGATTATCTGATTGTAGGGCTTTGTAATTGATGTCTGACCAACTCAATTTCAACATTCCGTCTTCAAATTTCACCTGATCATTGGTGATATTCAATTGATCACTATTTATATCCAAAACTTCTATTTCATCACTGTTGTATTGAAGGGCAAATTGCATTCCTTGAATTCGATCGAGTTCACTTAGTGTAATTGGCAATACCCATTCATCACCCATGTTCAAATTCTTATTTTGTATTTGCAAAGTTTTAGTCGGGAAGTTACTTCTACTTGTAGATCTCGAAACATTTGCAGTACTGTTGACATCTCCTATTTTGACGGCTACAAAGTCAGAATTGAGGTCGGTACTTAATTCGTGTATTTTTATTTCTGAAGGATAGTTCTCGGAATATGCTGCTTTTACATTGATAAATTGATAATCAGCATTGACAAATTTCCAAGCACTATTGACATCCAATCCCGTCTCCTGTCCCAAGATCACCTTTCTAAGCAATAGAAGATCAGCAGGAGAAAGACTTCTGTCGTTATTTACATCGGCAGCTATCAATTTATAAGGCGACTGGATCAGTCTCTTCTGCAACAAGTGCTGCTGAATCAATATCAAGTCAAGAGTTGAAATACCATTGCTCAATTCCCCAGATTTTTCCGGTGTAATTTTAAGGCTACTTCCTTTCTCTATCAATGCTTCAAAAGAACCTGACTCATTGGTCACCATTTCTTTTTTATTTTGATCGTTGGTTATGTTCACCTTGACATTAAATACATTCAATGCATCTTCAGTATGGATTCTACCACTCACTTCAACCATTGACTTATCGGTATTAGGAGGAGTCTCGTCGATTCCATCAGTCACATCGACGGGGTCTACCACATCCTCTAATGAAACATCGGGTTGGTCTTCGTCATAAAATATTTTTATGTGTTGCTCATAGGTAAGGATACCAGGTCTTCCAGGCGATGATTTCCAGTCAGATGGAATATCCGTACTACACCAATCCGCCATGCACCAAGTTCGAATAATTACAGCTTCTGCTTCATTTGGATTTTGACTGCTAATCATATCCATTAGTTTATCAAAATATCCCATAGCCAGCACTCTGCAATCACTGCCATTGTATACTGGTGCCTCTGTTTCGTAGTTAAATCGATTGGCCGACCAATAGGCATCGTCGTATAATATACTTGAGTCGGCAATGGTAATCATCACTACTTTTTCAGGATAGTCAAACAATGCATCAACAAAAGGACATTTAATTTCTGTGGATATATTCTGAACTGCTACGGTATTGCCACTGATGATAAAATTACGCTCAATGGTAAAAGTATTACACGTTTCATCGAAGGTCAATTCAGCGGTCTGCGTCATGGCTTCACCACAAATACTCAACATTTTTCCACCCCAAAGTTCAAAACTAACAGGAGTTTTAATCAATGTATCATTCATGGAATCGTAGGTGCAATCTTCATCGTATATGGTATAGGCAGTAGGCTCTACTGGATTTCCGGGTATATAAGACTCATATGTTCCAAAGTATTTATTCAGTGAATCTATATCGGCTCCTGCATCCCGACCATTGGGAAAAATAAGAGATTCATATCTGCTATCCCATGCTTCACAGGCCAGAGATACATCTTC
Organism: Membranihabitans marinus; assembly: GCF_021729155.1. Taxonomy (GTDB): domain Bacteria; phylum Bacteroidota; class Bacteroidia; order Chitinophagales; family Saprospiraceae; genus Membranihabitans; species Membranihabitans marinus. Next base: position 68,584 of record NZ_JAJQYA010000024.1, read on the forward strand.
CAATTCTTCAACAATGGTTACCACACCTTTGTCCACCGCATTGAGCGTCGTCATGGCTCTTGCCATATTACAAGCTTTATCGAAGATGAGGATTTCTATCATTACATCTTGCCCTATATCTTCACAGCATAGTGGAACTTTGTCCATCCAACCGTCAGCAGGATCTATTTCATCGGCACAACCCCAGCTATCTTCAGCTAACCATTGTGCGTATTTCGCTTTATACATACCTACAGCCGAAGTGGGATCATCTGCTCCACAGGCAGTAGCATGGTCATTCATTCTTCGAGCAACCACCAATTCTATTTCGCAATTGTCAAATACTTTGTGTTCTACAAAATCTTCTACATTGAGCCATGTAACCTCATATCCTGTAAGTGTAACATTGTATAAATCTCCGAACACAGCTACTGGATTCTGTCTATCAACTACCTGTATGGCTATGTAGAAGATAGATTCATTCCAACATTCGTCGTAAGCAGAATATTTTATTACATATTTACCCTGTTCGTAGCCGACAAATGGGCCGCCATTGACTAGGTTTCTCGATATTCCGTTTACCGTTGTTGTTACATCTACTCTTGCCACACTAGAACATCCATCTGAAGCATAGAGCAATGGCAGCACACCATCGGTCAAGCAATCGTGCTGTCCGGTAGACATTTCAAAAATAGGAATGGTTCTTTCGATTAAATCCTCTCCGATAAACAACATCGAATCTACAGCTTTGGCCCGAAATTCCCCTGTGGGACCAGACTCATCAATGATAGAGATCTCCTGGGTGTCGAGCCAGATAAAATCCTCTGTTCTTACCTGCCAATAACGCAGATATGTTTCCTGTTCGCAATTAAAACTGCCCAGTGCTACATCGTTAAAACTAACGGATGCACAGGAGTGATCAACAGCGTCAGGATTCAATTCAAAGGTATCGAGCCCCACTACAAAGTAAGGATAACCAGAGATAGATGGATCGGGAGCTTCTCCGCTCCATAGATCACAAGAAATTTCAATGTCAGAAAGGTGTTCTAAAACGTCTTGGCTTGGGATGGCCTCTTTGATAATCGTATCTTCACATGTTAAAACGCCTTTGCCATTATTAATGGTCACTTCCCATGTGCGAAAAAGTGTATCGACGCCTACAGTGTCCAATACGGTACCGAGTAGTGTGGAAGTCACTAACTCATTCATACCTGAACAACTGAATTGTACTGGATATATGGTTGGATCATTGGGATTGCTAAATACTGCATCGCTGCAATACAAAGTAGTATCCAAACATATTATATTGGGCAATAAATAGACTGGCTTAGTACATACTTCAAACATGTTGTTGCCATCTACATACATAAGACTTACCGTCATACGCTGTCCTACGTATTGACAGGCATCACTGATTCTAAAATTGTAATTCGCAAACTCATCGGTTAATACAGTGTCTGGAGTGGCACTGATGTCGTTGACCACCAACATAAAATCGTTTGGTGAACATCCACTTGGCAAGCCTTCATCATTAAAGAAGTCGCGAGCTAAAGCAATCACAAACTGATTGGAATTGTTTAATTGTACCGTGAGTGATGTTGTTTCCGCACATTTGTCTCTCGCATTTTGGAGACAATCCTGTGCCTGACTGAGATTGGGAAGTAATATACTTAATGCAAGCATAAAACATCCAATTAGATAATGCATAGCTCTCCTAGGCATTACCACGGGAGTAATAGTTTTTTTCATGAGACCTTGATTTGATAAAAATTATTAGTTAATAGTTACTTGTTTCTAATGCAATAATACATTAAAACTTTTTATAATATGTAATTTTTAACAAAAAAAAGTGAAAATAGTCCTCTCAATTAAGAACTATTTTCACTTAAAAACTCAGTCTTATATAATGAAAACGCGGTTTGTGGGATATTCAAAACTTCATGAAAAAAATCTGTACTCACTGGAGATATTAGCCTAAAATACTCCTAATACAAGATCATATTACAAAATTAACTATTTAAAATTAACTGTGCAAATCAATTCAGAAATTTTTTACAGTCTTTTTGATAAGAAAGAAAAGCTAATTTTTAAAATACCAAATCAATTTAAGCAATATTGAATTTAAGACCGTTCCAATAGGTGCCGATATGTAAAAGTACCAACCTGAACAATACCAGTTTCGTATTGGTATTGTCAGGTAGTAGCTTTTGTCAATATTCCAAAATTCAAAGATCTCTACGATCTTCCTAGACATGAATTATTATCTCATAATGATATGTGTATAAAAACAAGAAACAATGAAACTAACTAATAACGGTCTCACATATCATCATTTTATATAATACATACAACAACCATACCCATTTTAATTCTCTTGAATATTTTTTGAATTTTTTTTTTAGTTGTAGTAAGTTCCACATTCAAAAGGGTGAGAGTTTAATACGTAGAACATCTTTAATCTGCCTCTATGAAATGAAGATTCCCTCAAACAAAGCGTCATTCAAATGGGATGATATGATTCTGAGAGTGATATTGAAGACTACTTTCTCAATATATTCAGATATATGTATAAAAAATTTCAAGGAGATATTCTATAGATTTCAAATAACGGATTCTATTGTGAATTCAAAATATCCATTCAATTGGAAGGGATGAATATTCTATCGCTACTTTTATCTAATGGGAACTTTATAGGGAGGTAATTTAAAAGGGCAATGTCGACAGCCTTTAAAAACATCAAGGAATAGATATGATATTATATAATTTGATTGAGAAGACCAGAGAGTGGATCTTAGCTATCTTTATTCGCCTTTCAGCTACCGAGATTAAGATCTTTATTTCTTTGTCGACGTTTCTTTAACAGGGATACAAACAATGGGATCATCAAGAAAAACCAAAAATTCATAGATTATTATTTTTTATAATAACTACAAATACTATACCAAAAAAAAAGCCTCCTCCACCTGATTACTCAAATGGAGAGAGGCCATCCCAAAAACCGATTTTATCTTTCAATAACCTCGGTCCGTTCAAAACATCAGTTACTCATGATCCAGACTGATTATCTTACTCAATTACGACCATCTTCTTAGTCGCTGTATAAGTATCTGTATCTAATTGATAGTACAATACTCCAGATACATTAAGGTCTGAACTATTCAATCTTACTTCGTTGTAGCCTTTACCGTATGCACCTTCTACTACTTTCAATACTTTACCGGTTACATCGTATACGCTCAATGTCGCATCCGATGCCTCAGGCAAGTTGAATCCGATAGCTGTTTGACCAGCATATGGGTTTGGTGTGTTTTGGTACAACGCAAATCCGTTGCTGCTACCGTTAAACTGTAAGTTTACATTTTTCAACTCCTGTCCACTTGTGTAAGCTTCAGTCATTGTTACTCTGTCGTTCAAACTCAATACATCACTCAATTGTACATCCGCTTTCGCTTTAATCACCAATGTAAACAATACATCATTTGGCGCCAGGCTAGTGGCTGTCGCTTCACTCCAAGATGTAGTAATGATACCTGGCTGGTATTTCACATAGTTGTCTTGAGTAAAGTTCAACGCTCCTGCATCGATAGTTTCGATTTCTACAACGTTGTTAGCATAAGCCAATGTGTACTGCATACCAGTGATTTCGTTAAAGTTTTCTGAAGTCACATTTACTCTGTATACCTCACCTGCTTTCAACACTTTATCTGCTACGTTCAAGTTCAAGCTGCTCAATCCGCTTCTTGCACTTCTCGATGCATCAGCTGAAAGGATAACATCTCCAATTTTTACTCCTACGAAGTCTACATTTTGGTCTGCACTCAAATTAGAGGACTCAAAACTTTCTTTCATGTTACCGTCATTGACAAAGAATCTCCAGCTCGTATTGCTCGCAAACTCTCTATTTGGTGTTAATACCATTCTTCTAGTTTCCAATACATCCAGTCCATTAATTTCTCCATTGCCATCTACATCAGCTGCCACTTTCTTATAATCACTAGTAATCAAAGATTTTTGCAATACATGGCCTTGAATAGCGATTACATCCTGGGTGCTGATTCCATTAGCATGTCCTATGTTTTTAGTAGGCACAATGCTTACCTGTGAACCTTGAGCTAAGTTAAACGCATAACTTCCATTTCCTGTAGTTACTGCTGTCAATGGACTTCCACTTCCCAAAACGGCTTTTACTTGTACTTGTCCGATCTCGGTGTTTTCTTCAGTGGCTATTGTTCCTGTCAAACTAACATCTCCTCCACCAGTAGTATCAACTACACAATTGGGATCAACTACAAATACGATAAGTTGTTCGTAATCTCTCTCAATAGTTGAACACCAATCTCTGATATTCCACACTCTGGTCAATTTATACATAGTTGGTGCGTCAACATCAGCTGATTGTACTTCACTGATATACTCTTCTTTCACACCTATGGCGATAGAGTTACACAACGCTCCTACCAAGTCAGCTTTCAAAGTAACTTTACCCGTTACTGATGGAGCCAAGTCTGTAGTCGCTGCTTCCAATGATGTTACACATGCAGGAGACTCTTTGGTATAAGTATCTGCAGGAGTATCAAACATAGAGATCCCAATGGCACATGCACTGCTTACCCATATCGTTTGCTCCAATGTGAAGTTAGGCGCTTTTGGTCCACAACCTCCACTGATATCAAATCTTCTTGTGATCTTTCCGTTGCCACAGTCGTCTAGGTCAATCCATACGTCTTGTTGTTCGATTCTTGACTGACACAATACAGTCAATACTCCCAACCACTCAACTGTTGAATCAGGTGCGAGTGAAGTTTCACGTTCGGTTACATTGATCCAATCTATAGTTCCATCATGTAAAGTATCGGCTACTTGAGTGATTTCTTCTGTTTCTTCACACTCTAGATTATGCAGGTAAAATTTCAAATCATCATCGCTCAATTCATTACCTTCTGCATCCGTAACTACACCATTGGTATTAACCCATGCAGAGACATAGTAACCAAAAGCTTCGTCCAATGCATCAAATGCACCTGTACTATCTTCGGTAGATCCACCTTCTCCGTATGCTGCAGCAGCTTCTACGATAGATTTATAGTTTACGTTGTATGATTCACATGAAATAGCAAGGTCTGCCAATTCTTTGTGTACTCTAGCCTGTGATTTGTCTTCTACTTCTACGTCTAACCATCCTTTACCCCAATTACACCAGTAATCCATGACCAATAATTCTACGGTTGGGTTTTCACAGGCATCCTCACATTTGAATGGTACCGCTGTACTCCATCCACCTCCTAGATAGCTTACTTCTTTTCCATAACCAGATTTTCCGACGATGGCATCCAAAAATGCTTCAAAATCTTGAATATTCAATCGATTGCCATGTTCGGCATCAGGTTCGCTACAGTTGTCGTTTAACAAAATGTATTTCACGATGTCATAGATCCATCCATGTACTACGAATTCTCCACACTCATAACTGTCTTCCCACAACCATACAAGTTTCTCATAATAGTGATTCTCTACAGTTTCTGAGTTTAAGAATTTTTTCAACGCTGTAATGTCAAAGTCGTATTCACCACACTGGTATTCACCTCCTAAGGCACCTCCGTATCCAGAGAATCCCAGGTCGGCAATCAAAGTTTCCCAATCGTTGTACACCTCACCTTCAGGACATAGATCTACACAGGCAGTATCTGCCCACCAATCAGTTCTTCTGGCCAACAACAAGTCAATTCCACAGTTGTCCCAACTTCCCTCGTCAAAAGTCTCTGCTTTTACCCAAGCCTCTTTAGTAGTTAATGATACACGAATTTCATCATCCATAACTACCGTAGGTGGAGTAGCGTCTTTGATCTCTATATATTTATACCATTCACTTTGGTTCCAACAGCTATCTGCTGCTTCATATCTCACTTCTGTTTTCACACCATGTCCTCCAAATGCTATTCTGATAGGATTAGATGTGTGGGCAAAGGTTACATAACCATCAGAAGTAGTAGCCAATCTTTCCAAATTAACCGCTCTTCCGTTAACCATGGCTTTTACACTGTGTACTCCGGAACATACATCTTTCAATGTTACTGGTGGTACATATACGTCAGTCGCACAATCGTGACTTTCAGTAGTATATACTGTAGCATTGCAATATTCCCATTCTCTAGCTGATTCGTTTTGAAGACCAGCTCGAATATCTTCTACAATATCTTCGTGATCCCAATTGATATATGCACACCTTCGTGCTTCTTCACCTCTACTGTATCTACAATCTCCGAAATTAGAGATCAAATCAATACCGTCAGCATAGTTATTGTAAATAGGATAACAAAAATCAAATAGTGGTCCTATAGTATCCAATAATGTCAACCATTGAGAGATAATATATTTTGGCTTTAAAGAAACTAAATCATCAGACCAATCTGTATCATCATCAACAGTATAATGTGCAAAATCAGATTCTGGTTGAATAGCTAAGTTGCCTGCTACAAAATCAGGTCCAAATACACCATCATTTCTAATATCTTCATTACAAGCTCTTAATATCCCTAAGTCTTCACCTGTAGCCCAACATGTTTGTTTAATCACAACATTGCGACCTTTGGTCTTTGGACATGTTCCTGTCCAGTCGGCTTTATCACTAGTCATAGATATTCCACAATGTGGATCTCCAGCCAACTCATCCAAACAGATCTCCACACAAGTATCAGGTGAGTTGTTTTGTCCTACTGAAAAATCAAGATTTCCTTCATCATCCAAAGCAATGACAGGTACACATACCGCTATACATTCATCGGTCGCTCCTTCTGCTTCATCACAATAACGCACACAGTCACCAGATCCATAGATCGATGGCCATCCTGCTGCAAACCAATAAGGACTATTGCCATTACCGTTCCAGAACCATTCGTCTGTTACTTCTTCATAATAACCATCTGCTGACAATACTCTGTCGCCTTTTTCCAAAAACAAATAAGGAAAATATTGACCGGTTGCAAAAGCTATTAAATAATTTTCCCAATCGTCAGCCAATCTAGCTACGATGTTTAAGGCTCCGTATCCCAATTCTGTAGTACTAGCTCCAGCCAAAACATCGACAATATAACTTCCATCAACGATATCTCCTATAGTATACTCTGTGGAATCTTTATCATTTTTCTTTAAAATAACACAGTTTAAATAATCTTCTTGTAAATTTTGAAGCGCAGCATTTACGTAACCAGCAGCCAATACAGCAGCAGGCAACTCATAAGTGACAGCTCCCATTTTACCGTATGGCAATTCGTAATCGTGAATACCCATAGGTTGTTTCCATGCAGCATATCGTTTTACGGGATCCCCATCTACTTCAGTCTCTACAATTTCGCAATAAACTGTATCTTCTGCTCGACCTTTAAATGAAGCAGGTCCAAAAGCAGGCAACCTCAATACTACGATAGTATCGGTTAAAGTAGTAATCTCTCCATTTTTATTGAATACTTCCCAGGTTCTAAAAATAACTTCTGAGGTGTCGTTATCTTCACTACATGGAAATGGCATTACCCAATCTGGTTGTACCGCTAAACCATAATATCCAGAACTTCTATTCCCGCTACACGGCACTGAGACTACAGGTCGATAATCAGGATTATCAGCACTGGGAATAAATCCACAATAGGTTACTACTTTTCCACGTCTAACTCCAGCTGTTACCACTTCCTCAATATCGCTGTCATCAGTGATATAATCTCCGTCATGAGTAGGCAGATCAGTAATATCATGTTGAAATCTTGACGTCAATACTACAGGAGGTAGTCCATTAACTCTAATCTCTCCATTGGTACAAATACCAAGAGAGTTTTCAATAGAAAAACTTAGGGTTTTGCCTAAAAGAGGACACATATCTATGTAGATATCATCGTCTTCTGTGACAAATTCATAGGAGGTACCTTGACCTCCAGTTAAGTCCTGATTTAAATAAAGTTGAATAGGACTTCCCCATTCATTTCTAATAATAACTGTGGCCGGTGCAACATCCATGGCATCTCCGTTGGTAACAAAATCTCCTAGACGAAATCTAGCCACACCATCTTCATCAATAGCAGGACCAATATCGGCACAGTTTGGTGATTGGGTTGCCTGGGCGTATAGCTCCATAGGCAACGAAAGTACTAATATTGCAAGCAACATTAATACATTTTTAGAACACCGGCGATATATACCAGCCGACGCCCCGATAAAAGTAAAATTCTTCTTTTTCATGAGTTCTAGTTTAGATGATAAAACATTTAGGCTTTCCAAGCACAAACAATTCTTAGTTCTAATTATAAAATAAAAAACACCTGACTAAAATCACATTATCATCAAAAGCAGTCCACAAGACAACATATAATAATAATTACACATCTATTAAGGTATTATTTCAGAATACAAATGCGACAATACAAATTTCAGACAGATAACTTAAAAATTTGCTTCCAAGGGGGTAATAGTACTTGATATCAATTTAGGTAACATAAATATAAACATTTATTTCATCTATTTATAATCGAATAGTCAATTTTAACCTTTAAAAAGAAATAAGGAGAATTTAAACCAACAATAAAATATTTTTAATTTATTATAACTACCAATGTATCTATAAAAACACAATTTAACAAAATATAAAACTATGTATTATTCATAATAATACATAAATGGTAAAAATAAAACACATTTACACTATATTGAAATTACATTATAAGTTATATAAGAACAACAGATATTTTTCTCCAGACTAATGGAAGAACTTTAACATATATGATAAAATCAAATACGATAAATAATTGATTATCATGAATTAAAATGACAAAATAATCCGAATATATTATCAATCTCATCCATAACGGATAAAAGGTGGAGTTGCTGTCCATTGACATCAATAGAAGTAGAAATTAGAATTACTGTATTTAGGCAGGAAGTAGCCAAAAATTTATAGAAATGAATACCATGCTAGATAGTACCAAATAAAAATAAGAGCTATTCAAAAATTGAAAGATAGAATCAATAGATACTATAAAATTCCTTCCTGGCCCGTGAAAAAAATAGCATAGTGTTGGATTAAAAATGGAGGTCTGGTTTGAAACAGTTATTTTCTCACCAATTATATTGTAAAAACTAGGCCCAAATCATATGACATTGATCCAATTCACAAGATAAGTATTGGAAAAGTCATTAAGAATAGATCTATCATTCAAAGAAAACAACGGTAATAAAATAGGCTAACAGGATAATACCTAGATAAATTAAAAAAACCTAGACCTTCATAAGATCTAGGTTGAATATTTTATTTACAATTTATAATAAAATAAAAAAAGCCCCCCTCCAATCCTGATTACTCAGGCGGAGAGAGGCCATCCCAAAAACCGATTTTATCTTCCAATAACCTCGGTCCGTTCAAAACATCAGTTACTCATGATCCAGACTGATTTTCTTACTCAATCACGATCATCTTCTTAGTCGCTGTATAAGTTTTTGTATCTAATTGATAGTACAATACTCCTGTTGCGTTAAGATCTGAACTGTTCAATTTTACTTCGTTGTAGCCTTTACCGTATGCACCTTCTACTACTTTCAATACTTTTCCAGTTACATCGTATACGCTCAATGTCGCATCTGATGCCTCAGGCAAGTTGAATCCGATAGCTG
>NZ_JAJQYA010000025.1:0-70359 GCF_021729155.1 Membranihabitans marinus
GTAGTCAATCTACCAATGACGAAGGCACCAAAGCCACTGGCTTTGGGTGGGTAAGCCGGATGAGAGAAGTCATGCCCCCTGCGGCATGACGACGCATCATTATTGGTAATAGTAAGTTAAATTATCGCTATCAAAAACATAATAATATGTCTCAATTTACAATATTTAAGCCACGACTGAGTATTCTAATCCATAAACCGATCTGATTTAAATAAAAAAAAGGTCAGATTCCATTTCAGATTCTGACCTTTTATATATGTTGTGATTATTACGAAATACATTTTATTATGACGGAAAAGATTCCCGTTAATTATAAATGTATTCCGTATAAGAAGTCTGATTACATCATACCTCCCATTCCACCTGGCATTCCACCTGGCATTCCTCCTGGAGCACCACCTTCGTTTTTCTCAGGTTTGTCACTTACTACACACTCTGTAGTTAAGATCATACCAGAGATAGAAGCTGCATTTTCCAAGGCAATTCTAGTTACTTTAGTCGGATCGATAACACCAGCTTTCTTCAAGTCTACATACTCGTCTGTACGGGCATTGTAACCATTAGAACCAGTTGATTCCAATACTTTCTGAAGAACGACTGATCCCTCTACACCTGCATTGTTGGCAATAGCTCTCAAAGGTGCTTCCAATGATTTTCTAACGATTTGGATACCGATGTTTTGGTCTTCGTTGTCACCTACTACATCTTTCAATGCAGAGATGGCTCTTACCAATGCTACACCACCACCAGCAACGATACCTTCTTCTACTGCTGCTCGAGTAGCGTGAAGTGCATCATCCACACGGTCTTTTTTCTCCTTCATTTCCACTTCAGTGGCTGCACCTACATACAATACAGCTACACCACCTGCCAATTTGGCCAATCTTTCTTGAAGTTTTTCTCTATCGTAGTCAGAAGTAGTGGTTTCGATTTGTTGTTTGATCTGGTTGATTCTAGATTGAATCTGATCTGCATCACCTTTACCATTGACAATGATGGTAGTATCTTTGTCTACTTCAATTTTTTCTGCGTTACCTAGGTGTTCCAATTCGGTGTTCTCCAATTTGTACCCTTTTTCTTCGCTGATTACTGTTCCTCCAGTCAATACGGCGATGTCTTCCAACATTGCTTTTCTTCTGTCACCAAAACCAGGAGCTTTAACAGCAACTACTTTCAATTGAGCACGCAATCTGTTTACTACCAATACACCCAATGCTTGGCTATCGATATCTTCAGCAATGATCAACAATGGTCTACCTGCACCAACAGCTTTTTCCAAGATCGGAAGGATCTCTTGCATGTTGGAGATTTTTTTGTCGTGGATCAAGATCAATGGATTCTCGTATCCAGCAATCATGCTCTCAGTGTCGGTTACAAAGTATGGAGACAAATATCCTCTGTCAAACTGCATACCGATAACTTCGTCCACATAAGTCTCTGTTCCTTTAGACTCTTCAACAGTGATTACACCGTCTTTGGTTACTCTTTTCATGGCATCAGCGATCAATTCACCGATTTGGTTGTCGTTGTTGGCAGAGATTGCCGCAACTTGACGTACTTTTTCGAAATCGTTGTCGATGATTTCAGATTGTCCTTTAAGATCTTCGATAATAGCAGCAACTGCTTTGTCGATTCCTCTTTTAAGGTCCATTGGGTTAGCACCAGCCGTTACGTTTTTCATTCCAGCTTGGATCATAGCTTGAGCCAATACGGTAGCTGTAGTCGTACCATCACCAGCAATATCAGCGGTTTTGGAAGCTACTTCTTTTACCATTTGTGCTCCCATGTTCTCTACTGCATCTTCCAATTCAATCTCTCTAGCTACTGTAACACCATCCTTAGTGATGGCAGGTGCGCCAAATGATTTTTGAATTACTACATTTCGACCTTTTGGTCCTAGGGTTACTTTAACTGCATTAGCCAAAGCATCTACTCCAGCCTTAAGTTTATTTCTAGCATCAATATTAAAGCTAATTTCTTTAGCCATTTTTTTAGAATTTTAAGATTTTACAAATTGTATTTAATACTTCTAAATGTTTGGATGTTAATCTTCTAAGATCACGAGAACATCATCTTCTCTCATGATTAGATAGTCAGATCCACCCCAAGAGATCTCCTGTCCAGCGTATTTGCCATACAGAACAATATCTCCTTCTTTAACAGTCATTAAATTACCATCCTTTCCAGGACCTACAGCCACTATCTCACCACGTTGTGGTTTTTCTTTGGCAGTATCGGGAATTATGATTCCTCCTTTGGTTTTTTCATCAGCGGGAGCAGGTTTTACAACTACTCTGTCGTTGATTGGCTTCATCATGTTAGCTATATTTTTTTTGTTAAAAAATAATTTAAATTCAATGATGGTTATTGCACGTTTGATGCCAATTGAGACATATATGTCATTCTGTCAATAGAACGGAAATTTATGCAGGTATCATCAAAAAAAAATGCCTTTACCCAGAGAGCAAAGACATTTTGACATTTATTTTCTATTATCGCCTTCCTTATTCCGAAAGCAATTGGATTCCGGTATCTCCTGTTGTATTACTGATGACAATCGTCGTAAGGATACATAGTACCACCAATACGATGGCCAATCCCCAAGTAGCCTTCTCTACCAAATTGGTACTCTTTGAAGCTCCAAACAATTGGTTGGCTCCTTGACCTCCTAATGTAGAATCAACTCCACCGCCTTTGGGGTTTTGTATCAAGATGACCAACATGAGTAGTACGCTTATGATGGCGATTAGTATTGTTAGTGCAGTTACCATATCTTTAACTTTTTTTGTCTGCTAATTCTTTTAATTTCGCTGCAAAGTAAATACTTTTTTCTGGATATTTCAAACTTAACTTTTCGTACATGGCTTGAGCACGGTCGATAAGTCCCTGCTTAACATATAATTTGGCCAATGTTTCACTCACAACTTCATCGTTGACCTGTACACTTTCCGCTGCAAGTTTCTCCGCTTTAGACAATTTTTTTCTGCTAATCTTGGATTTTTTGACCTTTTTCTTTTTGACCTTCCACTCTTTGGCCGTTTCGGGATTTTCAGATAAAGTCGACAACCAGGTTTTAAAATCGACTACCATATCTTGGTTTGTTTTATCTATTTCTTTTCTTCTCTTTGCTGCAATTTTTTCAAATCTAGTTTTTTTCCTTTTTTCAGGATCCTCTGTATCCTCTGTATCTCCTGTATCTTCTGCATCCTCTGTATCGACCTTGGAATGAAGACTGATTACATTGTCGACCACTGGATTGATTTCAGATTCTTCGGCGTATCCATCTTCGATGTCATCTTCACTACCATCGCTATCCTCATTATCCTCAATTTCTTCAAAATCTCTTGCGCCAATCATCAATGGATTTTCTAAATTTATGTCCTCCTCTGCCATTTTGGATACTTCGCTGTACTGGTCGTCCATTGATTCCGATGATTCATATTGACTCTCGGAGCTTACAGATTCGTCCTCCACAGTTACACTTTCTTCTGGATCGATGTGGTAGTCAAATCCCTCTATGTCATCGGATATTGCGTATTCCCCTGCATATTCGCTGGTGTCTATACTTTCTTTTTCAACCCCATTTCTGTCCTCATTGCTATATAGGTCTGGTTCCGTATCCATATTCCCTTCCTCCGTTAATTCGTTATTCGCTTTAGCCATATATTCAATTCTCAAATCAGGGGCAGTGATTTCATCGCCTTCATTTTCAAATTTTTCCATGTCGTCGGTTTTTTCTATCCCCATATCCTCTATTATATTCCCTGTCAATTCAATGGTGCCAGGTATTAAATGCGCTAAATCATCGATATAAACGGCTTCATCGCTCTCTTCAATGTCAGTCTCATTACGGTCAAATACTGACAATGAAGCAGATTCATCCACGACTGTTGTGTCAGCGGGAACTTCGCTATCGTCGTCGGTTTTGTCCTCAGTCTCGTCTTCAAAACCTGTCCATGTCTCAACTTCGGAAGCCATTATTTCAGGATCAGAAGATTCGGGAAAACCATCTTGATCTTCCATCCCCAAATAATTATTAATGTCTTCTTCCGGATAATGATCAAAATCTTCGCTATTGATCTCATTACTATCTATTGTCGAGTCATCGGTATGGTCTATATTATAATAAGGGGATTCTTCTTCTTCCATTTCTGATGTATTCCCCTCAGTATCTACATTCCCCGCAGTATCCACATTTTCCCCAGTATCCAATTTATCTTCCCCAACCTCGGACATATGATCGTCGACAAAGATGGTCTTATCGGACTCGGTTTCCATTTTATCGGCAATGAATTCTTCAGTGTCATCAATATCTGTGGAGGAGTGATCTGCCGTTTCATTTACCTCTTCGATTCTTTCCACCAGGTTGTCGTCTACGCTGACTTCAGTGACATCAGACATGGATTCTAAATCGAGGGATATGGTTTTGGCATCAGATTCCATAGAGGATTCAGGCTTTGATGGAAAGCTTTCTATAATGGCCAAATATCTATTGAGAATGTTTTTATCATTGGTAGTGCTGATCAAGTGGTGAATCAATTCTTGATCGATATTGCCATAGGTATATTTCTGTTTTAATGCAGCCAGTAACTTTATTTCCGACCATGCAGGACGATCTTCCATGTAGAGCAATAGGTCTTCATAGTCTATCTCTTTTATGCGATCTGGTCGTTCCAAATAATAATAATAAGGTTGAATCATAGCTACCAGTTAGAAAAAGTTTGATTAAAAATATCCTCGCCAATTTGTTCAAAAATTTGATCTACTAACCCATCTTGAACATCTAAAAAGTTTTCACTTCTGTCAAAATTTCTAAAATCGGAAAAAGTTTTTTCCCAATCGTTTTCTTCGTCTCGATGATCCTTATAATTGACTTTAATGGAAATATCCAGTCGACTAAAAGCCGTAGTTTCATCGGGCTGGGGCGCTACGGATACAATGGCAAATCGATTGATTTCACCAGAAAACTCAATATCGGGATTTTCTTCGGAAAATGCCAATCTCGACTCGCGTAATATTTGTTGTTTCAATTGATCGGCAAACTGAACCCCCAATTCTCGAGGAGCTTTTAGGGCGCGATTGCTAATTTTGAAATCGGGAATATAAAATGTATTTACTTCTTGGGGGATACTGACACCCTTGAAAGAATAACAACTGATGAGACAACTATTGAAGACGAAGACCATCATCACAGCAATGAAAGGTAGTGATCTCAATAATTTATTGAGATTTATATTCCCCACAGTATTCGGACGAATAGTCGTCTTGTTTTGGTCTTTGCTTTTATTCCAATTCATATTGTTTGATTTTACGATACAAGGTTCGCTCCGAAATACCGAGTTCTTCTGAAGCATCCTTGCGTTTGCCTTGGTGCTTCTTTAAGGCCTTGCGAATCAATTCTTTCTCCATATGTTCCAACGATAAATTTTCTTCTACAGTTTCTGCAGAATCAAAATAATCGTGATCTTCTTTATGTATGATTATCGGATTTTTGGATTCCCGAGGCGGATATATATCGGCCACTTTGTGTTCGTGTTTCGAAGACAGGGTTTCCCATTGTTCGGTTTTATTTTCATTATGGCCGGCAGGTAATTGCAATATTTTATTTCCTTCGGGAATGTCTAATTTATTTTCCTTGATCAATCCAAATACCAATGATTTCAATTCATTGAGGTCGGATTTCATGTCAAACAACAACTTGTAAAGGATTTCTCTTTCTTGAAATTGATCTCCACCCGATTTTTGAGTAGTTGTCGCCGGAAGAAAACGTTCGTTGAGTTGAGGTAATACCTTCAATAGATCTTCACCATCAACCGTGCGTCGTTCAGACATGATGGATAATTGTTCGGCAATATTTTTGAGTTCTCGAATATTGCCCGGCCATTGATATCTCATCAACAGAGTTCGAGCTTCTGGAGTCAAGGATATCGGGTCTATTCTATACTTCTCGGCAATGTCGAGACTAAATTTTCTAAACAGCATCCAAGTGTCGTCCTTGCGTTCTCTCAAGGCAGGTACCTTGATGGGCACAGTATTGAGACGATAGTAGAGATCTCTCCTAAATTTTCCAGATTCTACATTGGTCAATAAGTCTACATTGGTGGCGGCAATGACCCTGACATCGGTGTGTAGTACTTTTGAAGATCCCACCCTTAAAAATTCACCAGATTCCAACACTCTAAGCAAATAGGATTGTGTGTCAGATGGCATCTCTCCAATTTCATCCAGAAAGATTGTCCCCCCATTGACGGTCTCAAAATACCCCTTTCTATCCGCTGTGGCTCCAGTAAATGAGCCCTTATCATGACCAAATAATTCAGAATTAATTGTTCCTTCGGGAATGGCCCCGCAGTTGATGGCTATGAAAGGATTGTGTTTTCTGGGACTTTGTTGATGAATGATTTTGGATATTACTTCCTTTCCCACACCACTTTCTCCAGTGATGAGTACAGTGAGGTCGGTGTTGGCTACACGCATAGCTTTTTCGAGGGCATCGTTTAATCCCTCGGAATTGCCTATAATACCGTACCTACTTTTTATACCTTGTAATGTGCTCATACTTATGATACTATCTTTCCTATGAGGGTAGCACTTGTGGCTTCTTCTACGAAGACATTGACATAGTCCCCGACTTCAATTCCTTCCATTTTGGGAAAAACTATCATTGTGTTTTGAGAATTTCTTCCTTTGTAATCATCAGCCGATTTTTTGGAAATGCCTTCAATCAATACTCGATAGGTCTTGCCTATATCTTGTTGATTTCGATCGTATGAAATACTGTGTTGTTTGTCAATGATTTCGCTGAGCCTTCTTTTCTTGGCCTCAAGAGGGATGTCATCAGCATACTTTTTGGCGGCTAATGTTCCCGGTCTTTCTGAGTAATAAAACATATAGGATAAGCAGTATTGTGCATAATCCATCATGGTCAAGGTATCTTGATGCTCTTCCTCGGTCTCTGAGCAAAATCCTGTGATCATATCAGAACTGATGGCACAATCCGGAATTATCTCATAGATGCGATCAATCTTATTTTGATACCATTCTCTGTCATATGTTCGATTCATCAATTCCAATATTCGACTGTTGCCCGATTGCAACGGAAGGTGGATATAGTTGCATATGTTTTCGTAATCCCTAATGGCATATAATACTTCATCAGTGATGTCCTTAGGGTGAGACGTACTAAATCGGACCCGTAAATCGGGATGAATGTCGGCTACCATGGTCATCAATTTGGCAAAGGAAACTTCGAATTCTTTATCCGGACTTTCCCATCGGTAACTGTCTACATTTTGTCCCAATAAAGTAACTTCCTTGTATCCGTTTTCAAACAAGTCCCTCGCTTCAGCCACGACGCTGAAAGGATCTCTACTGCGCTCTCGTCCTCTAGTATAGGGCACTACACAGAATGAACACATATTGTTGCAGCCCCTCATGATGGAGATCAATGCAGTGACTCCGTTGGAATTCAGTCGAATTGGTGCGATGTCGGCATAGGTTTCCTCTCTCGATAAAAACACATTGACTCCCTTGTCCCCATCGTCGGCTTGAGCTATTAATGCGGGTAGATCCCTGTAAGCATCTGGTCCGACAACCATATCTACCAATCGCTCTTCTTCCAAGAATTTGGCTTTTAAACGCTCTGCCATACAACCCAATACTCCGACTAAAGTGCCTGGGCGTTGGCGTTTGTGTTTATCAAATATTCTCAGTCTTTTGCGAACCGTATCCTCCGCTTTTTCGCGAATAGAACAGGTGTTGATCAAAAGTAAATCTGCTTCTGATATTTCTTTTGTCGGCCCGTATCCTTGGCCTTGTAATATAGAGGCGACTATTTCGCTGTCGCTAAAATTCATTTGACAGCCATAACTCTCAATATAAAATGATTTCTTAAAATTCTTGTCTGTTCCTATTTCTGGAAAGACCTCACCCTGTCTATCATCCGATAACATTACTCTGGAATTCAATTCTTTTACTTGTTCAGTCATATGAAATGTATACTTTTACAGTCCTAACAATGGTTGTGTTTTGGCCGTACAAAGATAAAATATATTTGTGACATTTTGTCAGATGTAGCCAAAATAAGGATATATCCAAGGGTTATTTCTACCCTGGGCTAATTCTTATAACAATGATTAAAATTATTTTTTTCAACAAAAAACGGTATTGACGATTTTGTGCAATGTTGATTATAGTTAATTATAAATAGATTATGAAAAATTTAGTTCTTTTAGGCAAAAAGTTGGGACATACTTTTTCACCTAGTTATTTCCAGAATAAATTTGAGACAGAAGGTATTCAAGGTTTTGATTATTCCACATTGGAGTTAGATGATATTAAAAAATTACCTCAGGCCTTAGCTGACAATCCCAGTATAATAGGATTTAATGTCACTATCCCCTATAAACAAGCGGTGATTCCATTTTTAGATGAATTGGATGTAACCTCAGAAGCTATTGGCGCTGTCAATACCGTTCAGCGATTCGATGGCAAATTAAAAGGTTACAACACCGACGTCATTGGGTTCGAGCAAACCCTGATGGCGTGGAAACCAACCTGTGTCCAATCCAAAGCCTTGGTACTGGGCACAGGGGGCGCGAGTAAAGCGGTGAAGTACGTGCTAGAAAAACACCAAATTCCCTATTACATGGTCAGTAGTAGCGGGCAAGCTGGAGCTCTATCCTATGAAGAATTGACAGCTGAAGTATTGCGAGATCATCTGTTAATCGTCAATACTACGCCCTTGGGTATGTACCCCAAAGTGGAAACAGCACCTAATTTGAATTATGACTTGTTGACCGAGGACCACTGTCTCTACGATTTGGTATACAATCCAGCAGAGACTACATTTATGATTAAAGGCAGAGAACAAGGTGCTTCTGTCAAGAATGGATACGACATGTTGGTCGCCCAAGCCGAGGCCTCATGGCAAATATGGAATGAAGTTTTGTAAAACACTTTTCAATTAAAAGCATTGTACAATTAGTGTTTTATAGAATGAAATTTTAAAATTAGTTAAAATGAAATTGCAAATTTCTACTGAAAATTTTCCAATAAATAAGAATTACAGATACCTAGCTCATTGTGGTATTTCTCCCCTCTATGCCCCAGCGAAAGACAGAATGGTGGAATTGATGGAAACTCATAGCCAATTTGGGGACCGACTATTTATCGATCATTATACCCAAGAGCTCGACCTGTTTAAGGAATTGTTCTCCAATTTTATCGGTGCTCCATCCGATACCGTGGCTGCTGTTCGCAATACTACTGAAGCCATGTCTATAATTGCCAATGGTTTCCCTTTTGAACCGGGTGATGAAATCATTACTTATGAACACGAATATCCAGCCAATTTCTATCCGTGGAAAAGACTGGAACAAGATGGTGTGGTGGTCAAGCAAGTGAAGAATGTTCAGAATTTTTCCTCAATACCTGATACCATGCCAGGCAGTTGGTCGTGGGATGAGGTGGAGTCTCTGGTGGGGAAAAAAACCAAATTTATTTGTTTAAGCCATGTACAATTTGTCAGTGGCTACAGAGCGGACTTGATGAAGTTGGGAGAATTTTGCAAGGAAAGAAATATCTTTCTTGTGGTTGATGCCGCTCAAAGTTTAGGTGCCCTGCCCTTAGATGTAGAAAAGTACAACATCTCTGCTATGGCGGGATCGGGGTGGAAATGGATGATGGGACCAGTGGGATCAGCCTTTTTCTATATCAGTAAAAAACTAATGCAATACGTTGAACCCAGTGTTGTAGGCGCTGAATCGATGAGACAATCCTTTGATTATTTGGACCATAGTTGGAGCCTCCAACCCACGGCCAAAAAATTTGAATACTCCACATCTTCAATTTATTCAATTGCAGGGCTCAATGTGATTTTAAAAGATATTTATTCGAAATTGGACATGAATGATGTCGCCAAACACAATGAAGAACTACAGAAAATCTTTTTAGATCAACTTAATCATAGAGATTTTAAGCCTTTGATTTGGCCGAATAGGGATTTTTCTTCTATATTGTCGATCTATCACCCCAAACCCGAAGCAGTTGTAGAAGAATTGCGCCAAAAGAATATTATGATTACCACAAGAGGGGGATACATTAGAATAGCACCCCATTTATATAATACTGTAGAAGATATGGAAGCATTGGCCGAGGCCATCAATCAATATAGTGCAACAGTATATTAATTTTAAACAGGCCAATGATTAGAAAGTCAATGTTGAAATATATTAAGGTATCCCTCTGGGGATTAATTTTTCCTTGGATTATGGTGACTTCATGTGCGCCCCAGCCATTTCTGTTGAGCGATCATCAACAGTTTTTGGTTTTTGGTGATGGAGGAGGATTTACTGGACAAATTCGCCAGTATTATATGCTGCCTAGTGGACAAGTGTATTATTCCAACAATATTCATCAGCCACCAGAATATATTAAGAAAGTCTCAAAGGATGTTTTTGCTCAAATAGTATCCAATATCCATGCGTTGAATATGATTAACCATCAGGTAGCTCAACCGGGAAATGTGTTTAAATTGATAGAGTATCATACCGCCCAAGCCACTTATAAATGGTTGTGGCAGAGTAAGGAAGATGCGCCCAATGCGCAGTTGATTTATAATAATTTTAAGCAATTAATCAATGAATAAGATATTTTTACTATTGAGTTTTTTTCTAATAGGCAGCATTAATTTCTCCTATGGGCAATGGAAAACTGTCCTTGAAAATAGACCTGATGCCGATACTGCGCAAGTCGTAGAATTAAAAGTTGATTTTGAGAAATTGCCAGCCTATGTCGAAAACCCAGGACGCCAAGTGGTCAGTCGACAGACAGTGGCTCCAGTATTTCAAGTAAGGAATATGGATAGCGACGATTATATTGTGAAAAAAGTAGGACGGTATGGTCTACCACAATGGACGGAATGGCCAAATTCGATAGAGCTGCGTTCCCAAAATGATATAAATTCACTATGGCAAAGTCTAACGCAAAAAAGTGAGCCCAACCATACATTAGTTGGGGTTGAAGAATCCGGTGTAGAATTGAGGCAGGATGAATCTCATCAAACTTACACACAGTCTTATGCAGGTTACCCCATATACGATTCTCCCGTAAAAATACATAGACTAAAAGATAAGATCTTGGTCAATAGTACAATGTTTCCCGAAATTGAAGTGGATCTTTCAAAGCTCAAAGTGATGGCTATTGAAGAATTGACCTCTAGAATGACCTCCGTTCTGGGGTTAAAAGTATATAAGGATAACGGTGACATGGGATTGTCCACTGGACTTCAATCGGCAGATCTGCAATGGTATTACGATGAAGCTGGACACATTCACTTAGCTTATGTAGTAGATTATATCAAAGACTTACATCATCGATACCACGTCATCGCCGATGCTGAAACAGGTGAGGTTTTAGAGAAAAACAATATTGTATGTCATATCCACAACGATTTCCATGAGATCTCTGCTCACGATAAAGCAGTCGCCAAATCTCAAGTTTCCAAGACTGAAAGTTCGGTTTCTATTCTAGCCAATGAGATCGGATTGGGGACGGACCTCAACGGTGTAACTTATAATTTGCCGGTATGGGAAGAAGATGGTACATATTACTTATTGGATGCCAGTGAATATATGTTCGATGCAGAAAATTCAGATATGCCATCATCCCCTCGAGGTGCTATTATCTCAGTTGATGGAAGAAATAAGAGTTTCGATGATGATGACTTCGGATTGTATTTCTTTTCGAGTAATACCAATACGTTTAATGAACCAGCAGGTGTTTCCGCTCAGGTCAATGCTATACTGAGTTACCGTTATTTTTTGGAAACATTTGGATTTAATTCTATTGATGGCAGTGGAGGAAATATTATTTCCATTGTAGATATTAGAGATGAAGACAATTTGGAAATGGATAATGCATTCTGGAATGGATCATCCATATACTACGGCAATGGCAATACCGATTTTCATTCTCCATTGGCCCGATCATTGGACGTAGGGGCTCATGAATTGACCCATGGAGTAATTCAATCTACAGCTAATTTGAGATATGTAGGAGAATCCGGAGCCTTAAACGAGTCTTTTGCTGATGTATTTGCCGTGTTGATCGATCGAGATGATTATACCTTAGGGGAAGATGTGGTGAATACCTCTTTGTTTAAAACTCAAGCCTTGAGGGATTTGAGTGATCCCAACAATGGGGGAAGTAGATTGGGTGATGGTGGTTGGCAACCCAAGCACGTCAATGAGCAGTATTTCGGAGATTTAGATGAAGGAGGAGTTCACATCAATAGCGGTATTCCCAATCACGCCTTTTATCTTATTGCGGAAAACATAGGGAAAGAGAAAGCAGAGAAAATTTATTTTGAAGTTTTGATCAATTATATGACACCTCGATCGGACTTTAAAGATTTAAGAATTAGTGTCCTTGCCGAGGCAGAAAAGCAATATGGTATTTCGTCATCAGAATACAATGCATGCGTAAATGCTTTTGATGCCGTGGGGATTGTGGTGGAAACCGATCCGGGAAGTGAAACAATAGTAGAGGTTTTAACAGAAAATCCTGGAATCAGTCGAATGCTGGCAGTGGGAGATGCGAAAACAAGCATGATTCTTGCCGATTTAAGTGAGGGAAATGTTTCTCCAATTCAAGGAATAGAGAGTGTGTTTTCGAGACCATCGATTACTGATGATGGAAGTTTTGCCGTTTATGTGGATAATAGTAATCGGATTAAAATAATGGATGTGGATTGGGACAATTTGACCATCTCAATCGATTTCTTGGAATCCAATCCACAAACTATTTGGCGCAACGCCGTAGTGTCTAGGGATGGGAGATTAATTGCCATAACCACTCAGAGTGTGATCGATGCCAATATTTATATATTAGATCGAAAAACAGGGGAGGTAAAGGTTGTTGAATTATACAATCCTACAACTTCTTCAGATTTCTTTACCACCGACAACGTTCAATATGCCGATGCCATGGAGTTTGATCATTCCGGTGAATATCTATTATATGATGCTTTCAATGAAGTAAGCGGTGTCTTTAGTATTGAGAACGCCACTTATTGGGATATTGGATTGATTCAAGTTTTTGATCGAGCATCTGATCAATTAATAGAAGATGGTCGAGTGGAGAAAGTTTTTCAAAATTTGGATCAAGATCTCAGCGTAGGTAATCCCACTTTTGCCAAAAATCATGTCAATGTGATCGCCTTCGATTATGTAGATTTCGAAAACGATGAATATTATATCGGTACGGCCAATATCTCAACTGGTCTGGCCCAGCTTATTTACAAGGGCAATACCATTATGTATCCCACCTACACAAAGGATGATCGATATATTCTGTTTAATGAAATCCAATCTGGTTCTACTACGAAGCTAGATGTACATGGATTTAGAATGTCCGATGACGCCATGAGCCAGACGGTAGCGGATTTCGTACTTTTGGAAGAACATCAATGGGCTGTACCCTTTGCCAATGGAAGTAGATCTCTGATATTGACCAACAATAGTGACTTGCCATGGGGCGACGCAGATGTTGCATTTGAATTGTACCCCAATCCGGCGATAGAGTATATAAATTTGCAATCAAAATTGCCCAGTTTAGAGATCCAATCGGTTGAAATCAGAGATGTGCAAGGACGAATAGTTTATCAACGAGAATGGGAAGTATCGGTGACCAATGCACGATTGAACCTTCCTTCCTTGTCACCGGGGATATATGCCGTACAAATAGTGGATAATAAACAAGTGCAATACCTTAAAAAACTGGTTTTTCACTAAAAAGTTGACGCAATTTGCGGTCGTATTTAAACCATAATTTCGGATATATTGGGATACGGAGGCTCTGAATAATGGTTTTTTGAGGAATGTCATCAATATCAAACCTGTATTCTTTTGAGGTATGATGACCGTATAATTCCAGTGTGATTAAAGATCGAATGAGAATAATCCTTATTCTTGCGAGGTAGGGATTGCCGTCTTCCTCTTTGAATAGCCACCACAGATGGTTGACATCACGGATTTTTTCCCAAAATAGATCGGTAATTTTGGAGAGACTTAAATCCGATGTCATCAGGGTACTGCTGTGGTTTAACCTGTCCTTGAGGGCGTCGTTGATGTCGTTCGTCATTTGCATTAGGCCACCTAAAGCATAGAGGAAATCATGTTCTACAGGGTGGCAGACAGGTAAGATGGCAGATCGGTAAAATAACATGGCATAGCCTCCTTTTTCATAAGTGATTGATAAAATTTCTTCTAATCCAAGGGAGGACTGATTTTGAAGCTTACTTCTTTCTTGTGCGAGAATTAATAGAGGAGTTATTTTTTGTAATAGATCGGGATTGGCCGCTTTACATTGGATGTTGTGAAATAAATATCGACAATACTGAGCCAGCGCGATCTCATCTTTTACAAGGGGAGAAGAATGAAATAGGATTCGATTTATATCTTCAATATTGTAATGGTAATCATCGATTAAGTCATCATATACTCCAGTAATCAGGGCTTGTAGGGTAGCTGTTTCCCGAATAGATGGCAATGGTATGCGGTGAATTGTCGCCAGGCAATGGTGTAAAACATTGGGCACTAGACAACCATAGAAAAGACTGTGTTTTTTGCGGTATAATACCTTTCGGTCTGATGGAGAAGCAATGTTTAAGGTTGCATTTGCTTGCCTTATAGTCGATAATGTATAGTGGTATTGTCGTATACATTGTGGGGCTAGTCCTATGTATGGCTTTATGGTATGGTTGAAAAATGTCATGGTGAAAATGGGGATGGCTGGCCCTAAGTGGTTTTGGAATAAGACGGATCGTTAAAAGTCTCATCGTTGGGTTCCCATAGTTCAATTTTACGCCCCTCTATATCCAAAATATGGACAAATTTGCCGTAGTCAAAGCTCTGAATTTCATCTAATATTGTTACTTTTTCAGCTCGAAGAATGTCCACTAAGGCGGTAAGATCAGCCACTCTATAATTGATCATATAAGATTGATCGGAAGGTTGAAAGTAGGTAGTGTTCTCCGGGAATGGGCTCCATTGTAGATATTGTTTACTTTGCTGATCATGGGAGTCACTGACAAAAAGACTGCCGTAATCATCCATGATGAGTCCGAGGTGTTTTTCGTACCAGGCTTTAACTTTATCTACGTCTTTGCATTTAAAAAAAATGCCACCAATACCGGTTACTCGTTTCATTTACTTATTTTTACGTGTAGCAATTTAGTCATTTTCTTTCATCCAACAAATTTGAATCATGAGTCGCATTAACCTTTTTTTGATTACGTTTGCGAGTATTTTTACTATGACTTGTCAAAATAATGATGAAAATATGTCAATAACTGTAATGCCTTATCCAACTACGGTCAAGCAAGATGTAGTGGACAATTATCACGGTACCGAAGTCGCCGATCCCTATCGATGGCTAGAAGTAGATACGGCCAAAGAGGTGGAAGCTTGGGTGAGAGCCCAGAATGAAGTAACTTTCGATTATTTACATAAAATTCCATTTAGACAACAACTCAGGGATAGATACGAAGAGTTGTATAATTTTACAAAGCTGTCGGCTCCAAGAAGGGTTGGGAAATCCTTGGTATACTACAAGAATGATGGATTGCAGAATCAAGCCGTTATTTACATTGTCGATGAAAATGGTAGGGAAGAGGTATTACTCGATCCCAATACCTATTCGGAGGCTGGAACTACGGCTATCTCAATTGCAGGAATTTCAAAGGACGATAAATATATGGCTTTCTCCATTCAGGAAGCTGGATCAGATTGGCGAACCTTTAAAATTATGGATATTGCCAGTCGTGAGATGTTGGAAGATGAGTTGAATTGGGTGAAATTTTCAGGTGCTGCATGGCATAAGGACGGATTTTTTTACAGTCGATATCCAGAGCCAGAAGCGGGAACGGAGTTGTCCAAAGCCAATAGTTTTCACAGTGTATATTATCATCGCTTAGGCAGTGATCAAAGTGAAGATCAGTTAATCTATAGAGATGAGCAGCAACCGCGAATGTATCACAATACCAGTGTCACCGAGGATGGAGATTATTTGATTTTGTACAAGGCCAGTGGAACAGATGGTTATGAGACTTGGTATAAGCCGCTAAAAGAGGGGATAGCTGCCAATTTTCTTCCTTTATACCAGGGGTTTGAGCAGAAAAATAGTGTGATAGACCATCGGGATGGATATTTCTATGTTTTGACCGATGTCGATGCGCCAAACTATCGATTGGTTAAAGTGCCGGTGTCCAATCCAGGTGTGGATCATTGGAGCGAGGTGATTCCGGAATCGGAGTTTTTATTGGAAAATGTACAGACTGGAGGGGGTAGATTGTATGGTCAATTTTTAGAGAAGGCCACTCATTCTATATACGAATACGATTACGACGGACAGCAATTAAAGCAGATTTCTCTACCGGGTACGGGATCGGTTGGCGGTTTTGGGGGCAAAAAAGAAGATGAGGAATTTTATTATACCTATACTTCTTTTATTTACCCACCTACTATTTTCAAATACGATATGGAGTCTGGTGAGTCTGAGAAGTATTTCGAGAGCGATTTGGCTTTTAATCCCGAGGAATATGAGGAGAAGCAGGTATCATATCCCAGTTTGGATGGGACAATGGTTTCCATGTTTATTGTTCACAAAAAGGGCTTGGCATTGGATGGTCAACGACCTACATATTTATATGGCTACGGCGGATTCAATATTAGTTTAACCCCAAGTTTTTCAGCTTCAAGAATTTTGTTATTGGAAAATGGTGGTGTATTTGCCATGCCCAATCTTAGGGGTGGAGGAGAATATGGTGAAACCTGGCACGAGGCTGGAATGTTGGATAAGAAACAAAATGTATTCGACGATTTCATAGCTGCAGCCGAATATTTAAAGAAAGAAAACTATACTTCGACAGAGAAATTGGCCATCGCTGGAAGATCAAATGGTGGGCTATTGGTTGGGGCCTGTATGACTCAGCATCCGGAAATGTTTCAGGTCGCTTTCCCCGGTGTTGGGGTTTTGGATATGTTGCGATATCATAAATTTACCGTTGGTTGGGGCTGGGTGCCGGAGTATGGCAGCAGCGATGACGCGGAACAGTTTGCTTATTTGTATAAATATTCTCCGTTACACAATCTACAGGAAGGGCAGTCTTATCCTGCCACGATGATTACTACAGCGGATCACGATGACCGAGTAGTTCCGGCTCATAGTTTTAAGTTTGCCGCTCGTTTGCAGGAAGTTCAAGCTGGATCTGCTCCAGTATTAATCCGCATCGACACCGATGCCGGTCATGGGGCGGGCAAGCCGACCTCTATGATATTAGATGAACAGGCGGATTTATGGTCATTCTTTTTCTACCATACGGGAGGGGTGGAAATGGATAATAAATAGTTGATAATGGTCAATTATTAATGGTTGTCCTGTATGTCGACCCAAATGATTAATTGATGATTAACAATTAATAATTGATAATTAATAGCAAATACGCATATGAAAAATAAAATATATCCTTGTTTATGGTTTGACGGACAGGCACTAGAGGCTGCAAAGTTCTATTGTTCTATTTTTAAAGATTCCAAAATAATTGATGAAAATCCAATGGTAGTCCTCTTTGAATTAAATGGTAGCAAGTTTATGGGACTAAACGGTGGCCCCAACTTTAAATTCAATGAAGCTGTTTCGTTGGTTGTGGATTGTGAAAACCAAGCAGATATTGATGACTATTGGTCAAAGCTAACTTCGGATGGTGGGGTAGAGGGCAATTGTGGTTGGCTCAAAGACAAGTATGGGGTTTCTTGGCAAATTGTACCAACGATTCTTTCCAAACTCATGAATGACCCATTGAAATCCCAAAAGGTAATGGAAGTGTTTATGACGATGAAAAAGTTTGATATTCAAGCTCTTGAGAATGCATAGGGGAAGAGGTTTTTTACTCTGCATCGAGGCATCACAACCATTGTATTGATCAGCTTTTATCTTGCGATATACAGTGCAATCACGCTTGGTAGAGGCGCAAAATTTTGCGTCTAAATATAATTTACATAAATCGAAATTTTTATCCATTGATGCCAATAAAGATTAACATGAAGTATTATTAATACCACACCGAAGCCAGTGGCAAAAAACCTGACGATATACAGGGCAGTCACGCCTCGGCACGGTGGCAAAAAATCTATCGAATGAGGTTGCAGTCACGCCTCGGCACGGTGGCCTCGGTTCCTTCATCTAGGCTCACCCACCCGGAGCACAGTGGCTCCGGTTCCTTCATCCAATCCACATTTACTGGATTGGGTTGTCCTCCGGACAACTTCATTCAGTCATCCTTTGGGCAACTACATTCAGTCATCTTCGCCAAATGCCGATTTACGGCATTTGGTTGCCCTAACGGGCAACTAAGCTCAGTCATCCTGAAGGGATGATATGTTATATCAGTGGGTTTCCAACCCACTGATAGGGGATAATCCTCGGTTGATTTGGCGGACTTTTTGCCAAATGAGAATAAGTGAAACATGCTATCAATTGACAATATCACCAACCTTCTATAATATCTGATTGCAAAAAGTGTGACAAATCTCTAGTCATTGCAATCTCAATAAACATGTTGGGATACCAAATGCCTTGGGTTCTCAATTAGCGGTATTGAAAGTCGCAATGCCAACCCACCCGAAACACGGAGGTTTCTACTCCTTCATCAAATGCCCATTAAAGGCATTTGGTAGACTTTCAGACTACTTCATTTAGTCGTGTCTCTATAATAATAAAACGAAAAATTTCAATCAATTATAACTGTAATGCGTATAAATACAATTGAGTATTAGGCCTTTATTATTTTACAGCTATTGAAAACTTTTCTACCACATTCTCTTTAGGTTCTAGCGTTTGTAGATAACCATATATGGCAGCCAAGTCCTCTGATTTCATTCCTGCATACATCGACCAAGGCATTATGGTTTGAAATTCACCTTCTTCAACCTTTTGGGGAAGATAAGTTGAATCTTGAAATATTTTAAATCGGTTAATAAAATCTTTTTCTGACCAACTTTTTATTCCTGTGTCATGTGGTGTAATATTGGAGGATCGAACGATTCCTCCACTTAGAAGCTTAAATTCAAATCCGCCGGCAAAGTCATCGCCAATTATTTTTCCATCTTTTTGATTGGTATGGCAATCATAACATCCGGCTGCAGTAGTCATATACTTGCCATATTCGACAGTATTTTCTTTGGAAGGTATTTTTTCCAGAGTTTCTCCTTTGGTCGGTATGGTGTTTAAAATAAAGTTAAACGGGAAATAAGATACAGAAGGGGAAGGCGTATTTTCTATTGATGGCAATGACCTGATATAGGCAATAATGGAATAAATATCTTCTCTCGCCAATTGACCAAAATTTTTATATGGCATGATTGGAAACAATGCCTTTCCATGCTTATTTACTCCGCTGGTAATCGCTCTAAAGATCTCTCCATCAGTCCAACTACTTAGATTAAATGGTGTAATATTGGGAGATACATAGTTTCCAGGGAAGCCTAGATCTTCATTAAAGATTTCTCCTCCCATTCCATTGCTCCCTTCTTTTAGGGGGCCGCTAAATACATCCCATTCACGAGTAGAGTGACAATCCATACATAAAGTCACATGATTGGCTAAATACTCACCCCTTTCTAATCTCTTATCGGTTATTTCAATTTTAATATCTTCTGGTGGGCCTACGTTGGGAAGTGCTAATTTTACATAACTTAAAACCACACCTAATCCTATTAATAAAATCATTACACTAATTAATAATATTCGTTTAATGTTCATAATTATTGATTTAAGATGAGGGGAAGGAAGAGTTTTTTATATTTAAAAATATAAATTTAATCAAATTTATATAAATATAGTTTTGTTGGTTGGTAATTATTTGTAAAAATTAAAATATTATATTATAAAAATAGGATAGGACTGTAATTGATTTGGATAAGTGATTGTTCACCTCCACCTTGTGACCATCTTAATGGATCCGACCCCAACAACATTCAAATAAATCGATAGTTTACAGTCAATTATAAATGCATTAGGGATATATAGTTAAATATTATGATTATATATAAGTAATTTATAATCAATATGTTATTAAGTGTTTGATATCACAGTAAGTCTGAATGGGCAACGCTTTGCATAAATCTTATTTGACTGTCATGTTAATCTTATGGTTTTTTCCTGTATTGTAGAGTCTGCTATTAGTGCGGCTCGGAGTTAATGATAAAGATTTTGATTTGGCGTTGTTATTGTCCACCTTAGATCTGTATTATTAAATTGTGTTTTTAAAATATATTTTTCTGATTGGCAAAACAGAAACCATGACAAATCAACTTTTGACCAATCATTTTCCTCCGTTGGAGCTCTTTATGATTCATTGCCATCCTTCATTGTGTCCACTGAAAGATCCTTGTGTTCTTAGTGGTGAAATTATTAAATAATCCATCTGATTGTTAAAATGCATACGGTATTTAAAATCAAATGATTACAATTGGTTGTAAATATAGTTCGTATAAGTGAAGTTGTTGATAGAATAATGTCTTATGGTAGTATTATGACAAGTGATACTTATATATGCTACATGGAAAAACAAGATGGGGTCATAAGGATATGCTGGCGTTCATTCTACAAGTCAATTCAAATTTTTTGTTAGATAGTCAATTTTGCTCCACATTTTT
Source organism: Membranihabitans marinus (assembly GCF_021729155.1). Taxonomy (GTDB): domain Bacteria; phylum Bacteroidota; class Bacteroidia; order Chitinophagales; family Saprospiraceae; genus Membranihabitans; species Membranihabitans marinus. The sequence continues at coordinate 20,718 of NZ_JAJQYA010000025.1, forward strand.
ACATTGTCCTCGATCTATTTCTTTTTTCATTCTTTTCATTGAACTATTGCAGCTGACCTATGGCTGTGAATAATACGAGAATAATCTAGGGTTTACCTTCCGTCATGCCTATAGCAACCCTGTTTGCTTTTTCTTGTGAAAGCAACATTTAATAGACTATCCATTTTTATAAAAAATACCCAAAATTTTTAATGAAATACTAATCTAAATTTGTTAATAGGTAGCATTAACATGGGGAAGAAGTCAGATGAGACCCTAATTTGTGACAAATTTATTGTAAAATTTTATCAGAACAGATATCGGTTTAAAGAAAAGAAAAAATAGGAATAGACTCTTGAGGCTTAAAATAAATCGTACAGGTATTAGCAGTTTTAAAATCAACCAGGTTATTGCTCTCGCAGTGGTTGTAAATGGAATGGAAAGGACAAAGTCTCTGATTTTGGGTGGGTTTGCTAAATCCCCTCCGAGACTTCCATATAGGTGAAATGATAATAGCTTTTATGCTGACGAAGTTATAGCTGCTTATATTTCAGATGGGCCACTTCCATTCCGATTAGGGCGAAGACCTTCAGTTTTGCATAGTCTTACTTAACCAAGGCTAATATTTATTACCCTCGATTCTAATTAATCCACAAGAAAGCACTCTGGACTATTATTTTTCCGATCTGCTGAGACTTATTTCTTCTAAGCTTTAATTGAATAGAGTATTTAGTGACCTCTATTAATATACATACATTTTTGTATATCTGCTGACTTAGTTAAAAAATTATTTAACTAATTGTGTGTTTATTTTATAATATAATCAATTGTTTTTATTTAAAATTTGGTTTTGTTTTTTCTTGTTGATTTTGTAGATGTTTAATATGAGTATTTTATATTGCGTGGTGTTTTTGATTAATATAATATATTGTAGACTGTTGTAGAAGCGGGGGTGTTGAATTTATTGTTTTGTTTTTGAAAATATGCTTCTGTGTGTAATTGAATTGTTTTATATTTTATAAATTTTGATTATTATAATATTTGAGTATTATTTGTATTTTTACTATTATTTAATGTATTAAATTAATTGATATGAAATCAAACATCAAACATCAAACATCAAACATCAAACATCAAACATCAAACACATTAGTGTTTGTTTGTTAGTGGTGATTTCATTTTTATTTTCAGGATGTAATAAAGATGAATTAGCGATTACTCGATCCGAAACTAGTATGCCTATTCTTGCATTTGAAAATGCTGAATCATTAGAGCGTTTCATAGTCAAAAATCAGGAAGGTACGATATCTGGTAAGGATATTAAATCTGGTTTTGTAAGTGCCCAAGAGCGCTATGATGAAAAACTTGCGGAATTAGAAAAGATAGAATTATCGGGAACAGATGAAGAATATTGGGCATTTATTGAACAAAATGAGGACAAAATCTGGTATTTTGATGAAGAAGATAAAATGCAACCAGTTTACTCCTTTGATGCCTATCCTAATTTTGTGAACGAAAAGGGAATCGTCGAAATTGAGGGGAAAATCATAAAGATATACAAAGATAAATTGTATTCTTTTCCCAAAAGTATGAAAAGTAAAGTGCTTACTATGGATAATACTGAATTAAAATTACATGAGGAGTATTTGGAACAAGATCAAAAGCAGAATAACTTTGAGTTAAGAGGAACATGTACAGAAAGAATTTTTAAGGATGCATTTAATAAAAATGCGGACAGAAGAATAGATTTGTGGATTTATAACGGATATAATCGTTGGGGTAGTGGAATTAGACCATATATTGCTATAAAAACACAAACATTTAAGGAAAAGAAAAGATTGTTTGGAGGGTATAAGTGGGTGAATTACAATAATTTGCATTATCGAAAAGAAACTAAATTAAGATCTAAAGAATTTGCTTATATAGGAATTAATACGATTCTTAAAATTGATGTAAATAATGTAACTGAAAGAACTCATAATGGGGGTACTTTTTTAGAATTATTTTACCCTACACAACCAGGGTATATTAACACTAATGGAAATCATCCGAATAACTATGTCCCAGATATTGCTCATGCCAGTGCGAAAGTTACCTCTCAAGGGGTGATTGGAAATCCTGAAATTTGGGCTCACTTAATTCATAATTGTTATTAATTTATTATTATCGAACCTTATATTAGTTTTCTTTCAATTATAAATTTATTATTATGAGATTTTACATAGGTTTTTTATGTCTGGTAATAGTATGTAGAGTAGAAGCACAATCTCCCTTTGAGTTTACATTGTCATTCAATGCCACCAAGGTGCAAACCGTTCATAAAAATAGTGAAATAAAGCGAGATATTTGGGGCCCTGCAACCAATGCATTTGACAATACTTTGAAGCCCACTTTTGGCTTGACAGCTGGACTTGAAATGTCATTGCTGAGAAAGGAAAATCTGCGGATGCAATCTGGACTTCGATACAATTTAATGGGGAGTAGGGCGGATGTAGAATTACCTAATCTTGATAATTTTGTAATGCATAAATCAGTTTATGCCCACTACCTACAGATACCGCTATCTGTTCAAGTTACCATCTTGGATCCGTTTTATTTTTATGCAGGGGCCTCTTATAATTATGCCTTTAATTTTGGGAAAGATTTTAGTGAGATATACAGTCCTTACTTAAATAGATCTGATGTACGAGTAATGGGAGGTCTGGGCTGGAAACTCATTAAGTTTTCCATTTTTGCTGAATATGAAGAAAGTTTATTTCATTATGGAAAAATACTTAAGGATATCGATAGTTCAGTCGTAGAACCAATCAGTAAAAATCTCCGCATAGGTATTTCAATTCCTTTAGATTCCATAAAATCGAAATAAATTTTATTGAAATGTTGTGAGCGAACTGAAAAACAGTTCGCTCATTTTTTAATTATATGACTATGCGAATTTTTATTGTCCTTTTATATACGATGATGGTAGAGAGTGTAACTGCTCAATCCCTCTTTGAATTTACATTGTCACTCAATGCGACCAAGGTTCAAACTGTTCATAAAAACAGGGAAATTAAGCGAGATATTTGGGGGCCTGCAACTAATGCATTTGACAATACTTTGAAACCCACCTTTGGCTTGACAACTGGACTTGAAGTGTCTTTGTTGAGAAAGGAAAATCTGCGGATACAATCTGGGCTCAGATACAACTTAATGGGGAGTAGAGCGGATGTAGAATTACCTAATCTTGATAATTTTGTAATGCATAAATCAGTTTATGCCCACTACCTACAGATACCGCTATCTGTTCAAGTGACCATCTTGGATCCGTTTTATTTTTATGCGGGTGCCTCTTATAATTATGCCTTTAATTTTGGGAAAGATTTTAGTGAGATCTACAGTCCTTACTTAAATAGATCTGATGTACGAGTAATGGGAGGTCTGGGCTGGAACCTCAATAAGTTTTCCATTTTTGCTGAATATGAAGAAAGTTTATTTCATTATGGAAAAAAACTTAAAGATATCGATAGTTCAGTCGTAGAACCAATCAATAAAAATCTCCGCATAGGTATTTCACTTCCTTTAGATTCCATAAAATCCAAATAAATGAGGATATTTATTATAATACTATGGCTGCTTTTGACCTCCTTTCAGGTAGAAGTGAAAGCACAAAATAGCGCATTAGAGGGAAGGGTCATCGATGCCTTGTCCCAAAATCCACTGTATGGAGCTCATATTTATTTCCCTGATTTGAAAACTGGAACTTCTAGTAATGAGGAAGGACATTTTCAGATGTATATCCCCGCTGGCCAACATCGAATGCGAATATCTTATATTGGGTATGACGATATCGACACCACTATTATTATCGATCAAACAAAATCGGTCACTTTTATGATGCGATCTCGGTTGCTAAAGGAAGTAAAGATAGTGGCGGATAAATTAATCCCTTTTAATAGAAAAGACGCACAAGGGGGCAGTGTTTTGTCTTTGGAAAGAGCGCAGTTTTTACCTTCTTTTACCGGTTATCCGGATCCAGTGAAAGCGAGCCTGTATTTGCCAGGCGTGAGTTCGAGCAGAGACGGCGCGTCGAGAATAGTGATTCGAGGGACGGAATACGATCACCATATACTGGCAGTCGATGGTGTGGCATTGCCAGAATACAGTCATTTATTTGGACTAATGTCGGTGATGAATCCCGATTTGGTCCAAGATGTAAGAGTATTTAAAGGAGCCAAACCAATGGTGTATTCCAATGTGTTGGGAGGAGTGATCGATGTTCGAGTGGCATCGGGAAGTGGAGAAAAAACATCTAATTTTACGCTGGGACTTTTGAATAGCGGTTATCAACAATCGGGGCAATTGGGCAAAGGAAGTTATAATGTAGGTGCTAGAATTAGTTATTTTGACATCATCAACCTTTATCCACTACTAAAAAATATAAGAGAAAAAAGCAATTTTGAAATTAGGTTTGCAGATGCTATCGATGTGGGATTTAAGACTCAGCAACCTTTTCTTTCGGGGCAGCTATCTATGACGGTCTTGGGCGCTTTTAGCAATTTGGGTTCTAAGGGTGAGGATTTAGAAAATTATGGTGGCGGGTATGATTTTGAAAATTATCATTATATCCAAAATAATTGGGTTGGATTGGCCAGTATTAAATCACTACATGAGATCCATTCACATTGGACATGGTCTAATCACTTGTATGTGAATGCCAATAGGCCTCGTTTGTTAGGTGAAGATGAAGGTAGGAACAATGCTAATGACAATCAATTCGATCGATATTTTGACAATTCCGATCAGTATCAATCTCATCGTAACATGGGATACAGGAGCGAATGGATTAGGAGAAATTCCGAAAATCAAAAGTTAAGTCTCGGTGCACAGATAGAATCAGGGCATTTAATTACTTATAAAGAATTTTCAGAAGGATTGATTACTCTACAAGAAAAAAGTTCGACTAGCGCCACATTTGGCCCCTTTGAGAATCAACAATCTTGGACCTCTTTGTACGCAAATTATGGAGGTAGTCAAGAGAAGTGGAATTATGAGGGGGGAATAAAAGCCATGTATTACTTCAATCAAGGTCAAACCATTTTACTACCCAAAGTCTCATTGTCTTATCTTTTAAGTGGACATAGCAATTTGTATTTTAATTATGAGGCCAGTAGTCAAAACAAACACATACCCTATGGCGATCATTTGTTACTAGAATATCCGCAATAGATATTTGTGGAAAAAGAAGAAAAAATAAGTCAATCCCAGCGTTTTAATTTGGGGTATAATAATAATCTAGTGTCCGGTTGGGAGGGTAATGTGGAAGCTTTTTACCAGTCATTTACGAATCTGAGTTATTATTCAATTATCGACAATAGTGATCAATACTATTCTTTGGAGGCATCGGGTGGCGAGGGGTATAATTATGGGATGGAATTGTCTCTATCCAAAGCATGGAGGAATAAAAGCAATCTCCAGTTGGGCTATACTTGGATTAAGTCAGAAAGACAATATGAAAATATCAATAATGGCAACAGTTTTAGAGCGGATTATGGAAGAGAACATGAATTGAAAATTCAATTTATTTTTCCCTACAAAAAACTATTGATCGGCAGTCAGTGGACCATGGCTAGTGGATTTCCTTTTACTATACCTAATGCAGTAGTTCACAGTAATCTATTGCGTAACTATAATTATATATCAGGGAAGAACAATTTCTCTTTACCGTTATACCATCGATTGGATCTTTCTATTAGTAGGACTTTGGAAAGTAAAAAAGGCAGGAAATCAATCTTTAGTTTCAATCTTTTTAATGCTTATAATCGATTCAATGCTGACCATATTATACCTGATTTTCCCTCTAAGAAAATAAAGAAGATTTCCAATTTTGGAGTGGTGCCTAGTTTTTATTATAAATTATATATCAAGTAAATTAATATGAGAATATTCATTAGGTCGTTGTTTGCCATCAGTTGGTTTTGGATTGGTGGCTGTCAAACTGAGTTAAACACAAATATTGATCTTCCCGCTGGTGAAAAAGAACCTGTGATACACGTAATTATTGAGAATACACGAATTCGAGGGGAGGTGGTTGCCGCCAGTACTAATTTTGAAAATATTGAAATTAAAATAGTTGATGGTGAAGAGGTTAGAACCTATGTATTGAATAGCATAGGGGGAGTTGAAATAGAGATTTGGGATAATAGTGGTAATAGTCAAAAATTTGTCGCCGATTCAATGGGAGTATTTGAGGGTGAAATACAAATAGATGAAAATGAATCGTATCAATTGAGGTGTGATTACAAAGGCGAGATATTTGTTTCGAATTGGATATCTCCTTTGCCTAAGACAATAGATACCGAGGTTCAGAAGCTGGTGCTCGACGGTTATAATTTATTCGCTGGATTTAAAAGCTCTCTTTCGCGAGGATATTTTAGTTTTGGACCTAAGACTTATTTTGAAGGTAGCATAACAGATAGCATTCAGCCTATTGGATTGGCATATAACAACTGGATAGAGTTTGAAGGCGGTCTCATTGAATTTCCTGGGATGGAAATATCAAAATATCAAGAATTTGATAGTGTTGTGTTGGAGGTCGTTTATGCCGATTCAGAGTATCAACGTTTTTTTGAAAATTTGGGAAGAAATGTCATAGGAGAAAGCTATACTTCGTATGAGCCAGCCTATTCCAATATTGGTATGGGCAATGGATTGTTTTGTTTTGCCTATCGCGACACTTTTAATATGAAATTCTAGCATGGATGAATATCATATGCATTTAAAATGAATTAATGAGGTTACTTTAACCAACAACTTCGCTTAGTTAGCCTGTCAGTAAACTGCCACCTCTTCTGAATAGGGAATTAGGCTATCGATGTTGTTTAGCTTAATCTACTGTCTGTTTTTTGGGGATAAGATCAACCTGTAATACCAATTTTCTCATTTTCTTATATTCTTAAATTAAGAAACCATTTGGCTGCAAATATATGTGCAGCTTTTCGGTTTCGAAATTTTATTCTTAAATTTTTTTTGAGGTCTGGTTACAATTCTCTGTCTTGGTGGGGCATCTTTACTATCAATAAATCGAAACATAACCGATAATCATGAAGGAATTTGATATAAACTCCCTCTGATAGTCTTTGATTAGGGGTATGTGTGGATTTTCAATCCTATGTATTAAAAATTATGTCAATGTCTTTTCATACACATAATCGTCCATTACAAAACCATTTCCGATGTCGATTACTTCTTCCGCTATTTTCTTAAATCCAGATTTTTCATAAAATGTAATAGCTGGATTAAATTTATTGACATTCAGTGTCAATTGTTTACAATTTTCTGAAATTGCTTGATTTTCAGCGAACCATATTAACTTCTGTCCAAGTCCTTGATTTTGGGCTGAAGGCAGGATATATATTTTGTGAATTTTGGCCAAGATTGGGCTGGGGTAGTGACAGGCCAACTCCAAATAGCCCAAAGCGCGATGCTTATCTTCAATGAGGTAAAAATCTTGATTTTGAATTTTCATTCTACGACATAATTCTTCTTCACTGTACATTAGATCCAACATGTAGTCGATTTGATCTATAGAGAGAATATTCTTAAAGGTCGATGGCCATATTTTGTAAGCCATTTCTCTTATAATGCCGACATCTTCTCGATTGGCCTTTCGAATTGCAAAATGATTATTCATCAATTTTTGAGTTGTAAAATAAAAAAAGCCCTCGGTTTAGGAGAGCTTTTTAAATAATTCTCTAAAGAGAAGAATATGGATTGAATTTCAAGTTCGATCGAGGATTAATATCCTGAATTTCCTCTTGAAAAACCACCACGGCCTCCGCCGCCACCGCGATTGCGGTTGAAACCTCCACGTGCTCCTCCGCCACCACCGCGATTCTCTCTCGGTTTTGCTTCTTTAACTACAATGGTACTACCGTCTAATTCAGAATTGTCCAAAGCTGCAATTGCTTCTTTGGCTTCTTCTTCCTCATACATTTCTACGAATCCGAAACATTTGGAATTACCCGTTTCTCGATCCATAATTACTTTGGCTGATTTAATTTCACCAAATTGACTGAAAGCCTGCTCTAATTCGTAATCAGATGTGTTGCGACTAAGTTTTGCTACAAAAATGTTCATTATAAAAATATTAAAATAAAAAAAAATACAAAATACGTATAATTAGGTTGATAGTCTCATAGCAAAGTTCTCGCGCAATCCGTCTAAAATTACTACTAATATCAAACTAACACAAAGATATTCTAATTGTCAACAATTATGTGTTAATTTTTAAAAATAAAATTAACAATAAAAGTTCCAACTTCTGAACATTTTTTTGCAGAATCTGGATTTATATCCACTGTCGCATAATTATTTTGCAAACAATTGTCTATGGCTCTTTTTATTTCTTGAGCTTCATCGTATAATCCCCAGTGTTCCAACATCATCGCAGCAGATAATATGGCCGCCATTGGATTGGCTATATCCTTTCCCTTGGCTTGAGGGTAGGATCCGTGAATGGGCTCAAACATAGAATGGCCATTACCCACTGATGCACTGGGCAATAATCCCAATGAACCACTAATGGTAGACGCTTCGTCTGAAATAATATCCCCAAACATATTCGATGTCAAGACTACATCGAATTGGGCAGGGTTTAAGATGACTTGCATAGCTGCATTGTCTACAAATAAATAATCCAATGTCACATCGGGATAGTCAGATGCCATCTTTTGAACTACCTTTCTCCACAACCTCGAAGATGCCAATACATTGGCTTTGTCTATTAGGGTCAATTTCTTTTTTCGATTTTGGGCTGCCTCAAATGCCAATTTGGCAATGCGCTCAATCTCAAAATCGTGGTAGGACATCAAATCCGAAGCAGTACCGCTACCGTCGTCTTCTTTCTTTTCTCCAAAATATATACCCCCAGTCAACTCTCGGTATATTATAAAATCGGCACCTTTAATTCGCTCTTCTCTCAATGGAGATAAATGCAATATCGAATCAAATGCCATGACGGGACGCAAATTGGCAAATAATTGCAATTCCTTTCGCAGTTTTAACAATCCCTGTTCCGGTCTTACTTTGGCATCGGGATTGTTGTCGTATTTAGGATCTCCTATCGCTCCGAAAAGTACGGCATCGGATTCTTTACAGGTCTTAAGAGTGGCCTCCGGTAGAGGATCTCCGTGAAGATCTATGGCCATGGCTCCCGTGTCGGCTTCATGATATATAAACTCATGATTATACTTCTTAGCAATCGCATCCAAGACCTTTCTCGCCTCTCGAATAACTTCAGGTCCTATTCCGTCTCCAGCCAGTACGGCAATATTTTTTTTCATCGTTGTTTTTTTATTTCAGGGATTATTTTCTGATGGTTTTATGAACATAACTTCGATTGCTCTCAAAGTCTTTGATCTTATCTTCCAAACTCAATAAATAGTCGATATCGTCGTATCCGTTGAGAAGACACATTTTCTTATAATCGTCAATTTCAAATTTTTCTCGGTGTCCATCTGGCAGTAATTGCACGTATTGTTCCTCTAGGTTGACTTCTATCTCTGTATTGGGATCAGTACTTAATCGATCGAGAATTAAGTCTAAATATTCAGGACTTACCTGAAGGGGAAGCAATCCGTTGTTTAGGGCATTCCCTTTGAATATGTCGGCGAAATAACTGGATATTACCACTCGAAACCCATATCCAAACAAGGCCCAAGCTGCGTGTTCTCTACTTGAACCACAACCAAAGTTTTTTCCCGCTACCAAAATCGATCCACTGTATATTGGATTGTTTAGGATAAATGAGGAATTGGGTTTATCGTTTTTATCGTATCTCCAATCGTAAAATAAATTGTCGCCAAATCCTTTTTTGTCGATAGCTTTTAAAAATCGAGCCGGAATGATTTGATCTGTATCGATATCCTCCATCGGCATGGGCACTGCCGTATCTTTTAATAACACTAATTTTTCCATACTTTAGTTTTCTCTTGGGTCTACAATTTTACCGTGAATAGCTGCTGCTGCCGCTGTTAATGGGCTGGCTAAGATGGTTCTCGCCCCCGGGCCTTGTCGGCCTTCAAAGTTTCTGTTGGAAGTGGATACACAATATTCTCCCATTGGGATTTTATCCTCATTCATTCCCAAACACGCAGAACAACCTGCCTCTCTAAATTCAAATCCCGCTTCTGTAAATATTTTATCTAATCCCTCAGCTATGGCTTGCTTACTCACTTGTTGGGATCCCGGTACTATCATCGCTCGTACTCCTTCTTTAACTTTTTTACCCTGGACATACTTTGCCGCTATTCGCAAGTCTTCCATTCGCGAATTGGTACAACTCCCTATAAATACATTCTGAATCGCTAAGCCCTGTATCGGTTGATCGGCTTGCAATCCCATATATTCCAAGGACTTGGAAAAAGACTCCTGTTTAGAGGAAGACAATCCACTAGGTATATTTTCGGTTACTTTTAACCCCATACCAGGATTTGTACCATAGGTTACCATGGGCTCAATGTCGGATGCTTGGAAGGTATACTCCAAATCGAATTCGGCGTCGCTATCCGTTTTCAATGTTTTCCAGTAGGCTAGGGCTTCAGTCCACTCCTGACCACTAGGGGCATAATCTCTTCCCTGGATATAGTCAAATGTTTTTTGGTCAGGGGCAATTAAACCGCCTCGAGCTCCCATCTCGATACTCATATTACATATGGTCATTCTAGCTTCCATAGATAATGATTCGATGGCCTCACCGGCATATTCTATAAAGTATCCCGTACCGCCACCAGCCGTCAGTTTGGCTAGGAGATACAGAATGATATCTTTGGACAATACACCTTCAGACAATTGTCCTTCGATGTTAATGCGCATTTTTTTCGGTTTGCTAACCAATAGGGTTTGGGTGGCAAAAACTTGCTCTACCTGACTGGTCCCAATTCCAAAAGCAATGGTTCCAAATGCCCCGTGAGTAGAGGTATGACTATCCCCACAAACTATGGTCATGCCGGGTTGAGTAATTCCTAATTCTGGTCCGATAACGTGGACTATCCCTTGGTTTTCATGACCCAATCCAAAAAGATTGACATCGAATTCAGCACAATTCTTTGTCAGGGTCTCTACTTGAATTCTACTCAACGGCTCTTCGATCGGTAGATGTTGATTGATGGTCGGTACGTTGTGATCGGCCGTCGCTACGGTTTGATCTTTTCTAAACAAACCAATTCCGCGGTCTCTAAGACCTGCAAATGCCTGTGGACTCGTCACTTCATGAATAAAATGACGGTCTATATACAATACTTCTTGTGATGCGTTTACCGCGTGAACCACGTGTGCATCCCAAATCTTGTCAAATAGTGTTTTTCCCATAATTATTTTGCGTAATCTGCGTAAATACTGTCTTTATTTTCAGCAAGAAACATAAGTTCAGTCTCTCCTATCTCTTTCTTAACGTCTGCAAGCTCTAAAAATTTGGCATAAAGTGCATCTAATTCCAATTTGGTCACTTCACAGCCCAATTCTTTCAATCGATAGGCTAGTGCAGCTCGACCACTTCGAGCAGTTAAAACGATGGAAGATTTGTCTACGCCAACTTCAGCTGGATCAATGATTTCATAGGTCGATCGTTCCTTAATTACTCCGTCTTGGTGAATACCAGATGAGTGAGCAAAAGCGTTGGATCCTACGATAGCCTTATTGGGTTGAATGATCATACCCATTTCATGAGATACCATTTGACTGGTAGTATGCAACAATTGGGTTCGAATATTGGTCTCAAATCCCAATTCTGGATGTTGTTTCAACGTCATTACACATTCTTCGAGAGAAGTATTCCCCGCTCTTTCTCCAATGCCGTTGATGGTACACTCTATTTGTCGAGCTCCATTGATAACACCAAATATACTGTTGGCAGTAGCCAGACCTAAATCGTTGTGACAGTGTGTGGAAATAACTACGTGTTCCAGTCCTGTTAGATTGGCAGCCAAATAGGCTATTTTTTCACCGTATTCTTGGGGAAGACAATACCCAGTAGTATCTGGAATATTGAGGACGGTAGCACCTGCATCGATGGCTACTTGACAAGCCCGAGCTAAAAATTCATTTCTCGTTCTTCCGGCATCTTCCGCATAAAACTCAATGTCTTCAACAAATTTTTTAGCATAGGAAATGGATTGTTTGATCCGTTCTAGAATTTTATCCTCAGTACTTTTAAATTTATATTTGATGTGGTTTTCAGAAGTTCCGATACCAGTGTGTATTCTTGGTCGAACGGCTTCTTTTAGCGCTTCAGCGGCCACTTCAATATCTTTTTCTACAGCGCGCGACAACCCGCAAACCGTACTGTCTTTTATAGTTCTGGCTATGGCTCGAACCGATTCAAAATCCCCTGGTGAGGAAATAGGGAATCCCGCCTCGATGATATCGACGCCCAATGACTCCAGTTGTTTAGCCAATACTATTTTTTGATCTTGGTTCAATTTACAGCCAGGCACTTGCTCTCCGTCCCTTAATGTGGTATCGAAAATATGTATTTTCGTCATATTGATTTAACTTTTGTATATTTTACATTACTAAAATAGGTAAAGCCTTATATTTGTTCACACTAATTGAAATAAAGCCTTACAAGAGATAAGTCAACAAAATTACACATAATAATCTGAATTTCAATTTTTAATGAAATTTATTAATACAACACCCAGTTCCAAATCAGATGCATTGCTTCAATTGATAAAGTCAATGTCTAAAGCCGAAAAACGCGCTTTTTCGATATATGTTCAGCGCGGAAGTAACTCGGCGGACAATACTTTTTATTACAATGTGTTTATGGAAATCAATAAACGCAAACGTTTTGACGATGATCAATTGGTCAAGCAAATTCCCGGTTTGAAGAGAAGTCAATTGCCCAATATTCGAGCCAATTTATACAATCAAATTTTAAGCTGCCTTAGAAATTTGTATTCCAAAAAAGAAGTGTTTGGTCTGTTGGAAGGCTTTGATTTTGCCAGAATCCTCTACGACAAAGGCCTGTATATTCAGAGTCTAGATCAATTGCAAAAGGTGAAGCTCAGAGCCATTGATTTGCAAGAGTTTTTCATCATCAGCGATATCATTCAATTTGAAAAGTTTATTGAAAGTCAATACATTACTAGTAGTGTAGGGGATAGGGCTTCCAATCTGTCCATGGAGTCAGAACTCTATTTTCAAAAAACATATCATATCAATGTATTGTCGAATAAGGCCTTGCACCTCTACGATTGGTATTTGAAATACGGCTATATTAAGAATATTGAAGAAAAGGAATTGGTACAGAGGTTTTTTTATAGAGACTTTATCGACCTCGATGTCACTACAGCTTCCTTCTATGAGTTGATATTTTATCATCAATGCTATATGTGGTATTACTATATCATTCAGGATTTTCAAAATTATTACCGGCACTGTCTCAAATTCGTAGATGCGTTTGACTCATTCCCTCAAATGAAATCCATTAAATTGCCGATCTACATGAAGGCCATGCACAACCTTTGCAATGCCCTGTTTTTTTTGGATAGTTACGATCGGTACAACGCCAGGTTTAAAAAATTTGAAGAGATTAAACCGATGATAAAATCAGATAAGGCCAATTTGGAAGGCTTGTATTATCTGTATTTTTATTTGCATAAAATAGATTTACACATCCTCGAAGGGACCTTTCAAAAATCTTGGCGCTGGTTGGACGATTTAATCGAAATGGTCACATTAAATCCCTACAATTGGGATGTACATCGATTAATGGTGTTTTATTACAAGATCGCCTGTCTCTTCTTTGGCGGAGGGGACTACAATCGCACTATTGATTTTCTAAATCTCATTATCAATCACAAATCATACGATGTAAGAGTAGATATTCAAAGCTATGCTCGTATCCTAAACTTAATTGCTCATTACGAACTCGGAAATCAACGATTGTTGCAATATCAGGTTAAATCAGTATATCGATTCTTGGGTAAAATGGAAGAATTGCAGAAAGTACATCAGTTTATATTTTCCTTCTTAAGAAAACTACCCACGATGAAGTTAATGGAAGTAAAAGACCACTTTAAGCAATTGAAAACCGACCTTCAAAATTTGGAAAATGACCCTATTGAGAATCGATTTTTCTTGTATCTAGATATTATTTCTTGGTTGGAGAGTAAGATTCAGAATAGGAGTGTGGAATCTATTATTCACGAAAAATTTAATCAGAAAATTCACTGATATTTTTCTCGCTCAAGATGGAAGACATGAATTTTATCAAATACTCTAGGTATGTTGTCGATTGGTTTTATAAATATAGAACCATATCCTTTTTTACATGTATTGATTTGGAATAGACCTTATTTTTCTGGCGTTGATGTTTGGGCTATATATACAATGACGATTCCCATAATGGCCATAAACAACTTTACTCCGAAGGCGATATACCCACCCCAATTTTCAATAAAGCTCAAAAATGAAAATCTAACTCCTATTAATGATAGAAAAATAGACATCATTCCCAATAAAAACAGGATGAAACCTGCAAGGGTAAGTAAATCTGACTTGTTGATTTTCAATATATCGCTTAGTTGGTTTTTATAAATTTAATCAATCCCGTTCGGCTTTGATCGCTGATTGAAACAAAATACATGCCAGCGGAAAGTGAAGGATTTACAGTGCACTTAACGATGTTCATACCTTGTTCTACTTCTACGATTTGATCGCTAATGACCTTGCCATAAGTATCGATAATCTTAAGATTGACTGGGCCATTTATTCTTGAAAATAGAGATATGTCCATTTCATTCACCACTGGATTGGGAAAGACCATACCGGACAAATGTGTATCGATGATTTCTCCTTTAAAACATCGGGGTTCGCTTTTAAACACATTCTCCTGAATAAATGAAATATTGGTGTTATTGGTCAAGATGTCGACCATTTTTGTATTTCTAATCAAATTCTTTTCAGTTTCTGACAGGGTTTCATCATTCTCAAAGTAATATCGATCGCCATTTCGTATTCTAGAAAATTGATCTCGAATTAATATGTTTAGGGTTTCACCGAGCATCGACTTGGGAAAGTGATCCTCAGCAATTATACCTACCCATGGATCAATATTGTAGATGTTGCTGTAGAGTTCTTTTAACTTATTTTGGATAGTGATATTGGAGGTGATTTCAGAAAAACTTTCGATAGGAGCTAATCCCAATTCCATTCTCATGGTATTGTAGTCGGGTAAACCTCTTTCTCGAGCCCTCATAATATCCATGGCAATCCAGTCGGTTTTAATTTCAATGTTGTCCGATCTGAGTTCAAAATTGCGAATTCCATCCACTACTTCATAATCCATATTCAGTTGTCGTTCACTGGCCAAGCCTTTCATCAAAGGATCGATATCAATCTGCAACAAAGACAGGGGATCGTGAAGTAAATCATTGAAGGCAATACTGCCAAATCGATCGGTCTCGCATCTGTCGTCCATTAAGGATATCCTTTCGTTTTGGAGGGTATTCCATATTTTAAAACCAGCGGCACAAAATTCATTTGAAACATCGGGGTCAATGTTGGGATTATAGCCTTGGTATTCTTCCAAATAAATACCAATAGATGGCAACCATTCATTGTATGTGATATTCTGAATCATACCAGAAACCAAACTCCTAGCTTTTTGATAAATCTGTTCGTCAGTTAGACCTGGACTTTCTAAGGCGATTACATCGCATAATCTATTGTGTTCTCGCAAAAACAAAGTGACCATGGAGGCTATCACTAAATTTTGATTGATTCTAGGATCGCCAGAAACAAAGTATCGATAGAGGCCTGGATCCATCAATTCCATAGCTGGTGCTTGGGCATCGGTTATTCCATTGAGGTTTCCAGAAATGGTATTAAAAGGCAAGAAATTACCTTCAGATACTTTTAATTTACCCCCTTCCAAACTTCTTAAATACAGGGCTGTTTTTTCGTCGGTTCCGTACAAGACTGAGGCATCTATCCACGCTGTGCTATAGTTGGTCACATTTCTAGGATTGTCGATGTCAGTGCCCGATCCAGCTCTTGTTTCGAATCTATCAATAACAATTTCCTCTCGACCCGTACAATTGGGATCGAAGAAAGGATCGCATTGAGGAATCTTAATCTTTATTTGATCAGAGGTTGAAGATTTAAAATGAGTGATTTCGTGTTCCAAAAATTTGCCAAAAGCCCACACGAGATTACTTAAATTATGTACATCTGGTGTATTGTCAACAGCAGCAAACATTTCATTGGAAATGATTCTCGCATTGGGTCGATTGATGCCGCCAGGACTGTTGATGCCGTCGCTGTACTGCAAACTGGTCAACACTTTGACCGCATGTAAACTAGCCCCATATTCTGGAAAGTCAATATTGTTCCCACTACCGTCGTAGGATCGGTAGGTTTGGGCAAATATTGAACTTGTGGCTAATAAAGCAAATAGTATAATAAGTCGGGTTCTTGGAATGTTCATTGGTCTACAACTTTATTCTCGCTTTATCTCATCAGCTAAATTAAGAATATTTTTCAATAATTCTGTAAAAAGGACGTTGGGAATCCATAAATCGCTTGTTTTTTTACTTAAAGATGGATTACTTCATCGTAAGCAGCCGCTGTAGCTTCCATCACAGCCTCACTCATAGTCGGATGTGGATGGATGGATTTTATAATTTCGTGACCGGTAGTTTCCAATTTTCTGGCGACAACCGCTTCTGCGATGATTTCCGTTACATTGGCACCTATCATATGACATCCTAACCATTCTCCGTATTTGGCATCGAAGATTACTTTGACAAATCCTTCTGGTGATCCAGCAGCTTTAGCCTTTCCAGACGCTCCAAATGGGAATTTGCCAACCTTGATGTCATACCCTGCTTCTTTAGCTTGACTTTCAGTCAATCCTACAGAAGCTACCTCAGGTGCACAATAGGTACAAGATGGTATGTTGTTGTAATTAATGGGGATAGGGGATTGACCGGCTATCTTTTCAACACATAAGATTCCTTCTGCGCTCGCTACATGGGCCAATGCTGGTCCTGGGATAACATCGCCAATAGCATATATACCGTCTACATTGGTTCGGTAAAATTCATCTACCACTATCATGTTTCTATCAGTCTTAATGCCCAATCCTTCTAGTCCAATGTTTTCTGTATTGGGAGCAATTCCAATGGCACTCAATACCACATCGCAATCCAATGTCTCTTTTTTACCTTTTTTGACATCTTCTATCTCAACCAATAGAGATTTACCGTCTCTTCTAACCGCATTTACTTTGGTTGAAGATTTTACAGTAATTCCTGATTTCTTAAAGACTTTGTTCAATTCTTTGGAAACCTCGGCATCCTCTCTCGGAAGAAGACCTTGATCTAAAAACTCCACAACGGTTACTTCTGTCCCTATGGAATTGTAAAAATATGCAAATTCTACTCCGATGGCACCTGCACCCATTACTACCATTTTCTTGGGTTGCGATTTTAAGTTCATTGCTTCTCGGTAACCTATGACGTCTTTGTGATCGATGGGGATATTGGGCAATTCTTTGCTTCGCCCACCGGTGGCTATGATTATATTTTTGGCTTGGTAGGATTTTTTCTGTCCGTCTTTTTCGACTTCTACCGTTTTACCCGGTTTTAGAAAACCATTGCCTTGCAATATATCAATCTTATTCTTTTTAAATAAAAACGATATCCCCTTACTCATACCGTTGGCTACATCTCGACTTCTGCTTATAATTTTGTCGAAATCCGGTTGAGAACCTTCTACACTGATACCATAATCCTCTGCATGTTGAAGATAGTTAAATACTTGGGCACTCTTCAGCAATGCTTTTGTAGGAATGCAACCCCAGTTTAAGCATATTCCTCCCAATGCATCTCTTTCCACTACGGCTACATTCATTCCCAATTGAGCAGCACGAATTGCCGCTACGTAACCGCCGGGTCCACTTCCTAAAACAATCAGATCGTAGGTCATATATTTGTGATTTTTCGTATTTACATAATTCTGGCAAATATATACTTTTACTAGTATGAATAGAAATTTTAGCACAGTATTAATGCAATTTTTTACTGAATAGCACAAGTATATATATTGATTTTATCATATATGAATTGATGATAAACTGTTTTTATTTTTGCCACAATATATTACCCTGGCATTAAATTTTACACTGTCTTGTATTTATCTCGTCAATATTTTAAGGATGGATTCTTTCATTTACTTTCGTCAATTTTTCTTTTGGGATTATTTTTTTATCTGAATTAATTATTTGTTATTCCCTGTCTTTGTTTAAAAATATAGAATGGTATTTTTTATTATATTGCGTCGCAGTGAGTTTAACCTAATCTCTGATTTTTATGAAAATTGCCGTATTTCCTGGTTCTTTTGATCCGATAACCAAAGGTCATGTCGATATTGTTATGAGAGCTTTGCCTTTATTCGATAAAATAATAGTGGCTATAGGTATCAATAGTCAAAAGACTTATTTGTATTCACTAGAACAAAGGATGGCTTGGTTGACAGAAGTGTTTCAAGATAAAGAAAATGTAGAAATTGATTATTTTGAAGGACTAACTGCTCATTTTTGCAATAAAATAGGTGCACAATACCTGATTCGTGGTTTGAGAAGTGCAGCTGATTTCGATTATGAAAAAACAATTTCACAATTAAATAATATAGTAGGAAAAGACCTTGAAACTGTATTTTTAATTAGCCAACCTCAGTATTCTCATATTTCTTCTACCATTGTTCGAGAATTAATTATTGGTGAAGGTGATGCTTCTCCTTTTATACCCGATGTAGTGTCTAATGATTTGTCAAAATAATTGAAAAATTATTATTTTTTTCGAGAGGGTAAGAAGCGTTTTTGCGTTGATATCGTTTTAAAATTATATTTAATAGCTAAATACCCCTTTTGTTATTGAAGAATGTTGTCAATATTTTACAATAAATAAATTTTAGTTAAGCTTTTCCCCATATAATTATAATCGTATTTGGTTTTAGTGCTAGGATAGAGTACAGATCAATGACTAGATTGATACAATTGTATTTAGTGATCTATACAGCATGGTTTGTATTGGCCCCATCGATTAGAATCATATTTTAATTAATTGTGTTTTGTATACTGAATTTATACTCATGAAAAGATTGTTATTTCACTTGTCCATGGTTGGGGCTATTTTATTCCTCAGTCGTCAAACAACCATTGCTCAAACAGCTACCGTCAGCGGTTATATTGAAGAGACAGGTTCCGGAGAGAAAATTATCGGTGCCAATATCTTAGAAATGAATTCTCTAAAAGGAACGGTATCTAACATCTATGGCTTTTATAGCCTTTCACTGCCTGTGGGACAACAGCGATTGATCTTTAGTTATGTAGGTTATCAGTCGGACACCATAGTCTTGAATGTAAGCAGAGATACTTCAATAAATTTGAGAATGAGTGATGCTGTTCAATTGGCTGCCTTGGAAGTCAAGGCCGATCGAGCACGGCGAATCGAGGAAGAAAGTCAGATGAGTAAGAATGATATTCCAGTCGATCAAATTAAAAAATTACCGGCCTTTCTAGGGGAAACCGATGTGCTTAAGACCTTGCAGCTCTTGCCCGGGGTCCAGAGTGGGAGTGAAGGTACATCAGGTATCTTTGTCAGAGGAGGGAGTATCGATCAAAATCTAATTTTGGTGGATGGAGTTCCCATATATAATCCTACACATGTATTGGGAATATTCAGTTCCTTCAACGCCGATGCAATTAAAAGTGTCAGTATTACCAAAGGTGGATTCCCCGCGAGGTATGGAGGCAGGCTGTCATCAGTGGTGGAAGTCAACACCAAGGACGGTCATATGAATGAGTATCATGGAGCTGGTCAGATCGGGTTGATGTCGTCAAAATTATTGGTGGAAGGACCTATAGTGCCAGAAAAAAGTTCTTTTGTAATCTCTGGCCGAAGGTCATATATTGATGTGATTGCCCGTCCTATCGCCAAAATAAGCCAAAAAGGACTGGATGAAAAAGTGTTACCTACGGCGTTTTTTTACGATTTCAATGGCAAATTGAATTATCGCTTCAATGAAGATCACCGCTTGATTTTGAGTACTTATTTGGGCTCTGATAAATACGGAATAAATTATCAATTTAATCGAGCCGATGCAAGCTATCAAGAAGATACCAATGCCGCTATTAAATGGGGGAATTTTGTGGGTTCGTTAAATTGGAATCACAAGTGGAATCCCAGAACCTTCGCCAATACTACATTGACGTATTCTAAGTATCAATTAGACAACAATATTGAATACAATTATAAGGACGAGACGGGTTCGGAGGAATTTCATTCTTTATATTTTTCTGGCATAACCGACTTTGGATTGAAGTACAGCGTGGATTATTTGCCCAATTCGATTCATTCTATTAAGGCGGGCAGTAATTGGACCCATCATACTTACGAACCTGGGGCTCTGACCTATGAGTTGAATTACGACGATGAAAATGAAATCTCTGATTTTCCACAAGATTCCGAAAAGTCGATTGAAGCAGCGTATTTTATCGAAGATGATATCAATTGGGGGCGATTGCGGATGAATATTGGACTTCACTACTCACAGTTTTTTACCAATGATCAATTTTATCATTCCCTGCAGCCGAGATGGAGTATGAGTTATTTGCTGCCAGATCGTTGGGCGGTGAAGGCCTCCTATGCTTCTATGGCTCAATATGTAAACCTGCTGTCCAATGAGGCGTTGAGTTTGCCTACCGATTTATGGGTGCCCAGTACCGAGAATATCGTTCCGCAAAAGAGTTGGCAAGTGGCGCTTGGTGTGGCCAAGACGGTGTGGAATGACTATGAATTTTCAATAGAAGGCTACTACAAAGAAATGGACAATGTGTTGTCTTATCGACCTGGAGTGAGTTTTATCCTCGGAGCCGATACCGATTGGGAGGATAAAATAACCCAAGGTAGGGGCAATTCCTATGGATTGGAAATGTTATTCCAGAAAAAATTTGGAAAAACGACGGGATGGATTGCTTATACCCTGTCTTGGAACAATAGGCAGTTTGATGAGATCAATCGGGGGCGATGGTATCCCTATAAGTTTGATCGCAGACACGACATTAGTGTGGTTCTTTCCCATGAGATTTCTAAAAAGTGGAGTATGTCCACAGCTTGGATCTATGGAACTGGGAATGCCTACAGTGTGCCGGAGGCCAGTTATCGTTTTCCAAATCGATATTATTTCGGAAGTTATACCTACTCCTTTTACAACGCAAAAAACAATTATAGGATGTCGGATTACCATCGTTTAGACATTTCATTTAAAAGAGAGAAAGTCAAGAAAAGAATGACTACGTCTTGGACTTTTGGAGCATATAATACTTATTTCAGGAAAAATCCATTCTTTATCCAACAGGATTTCGATGGCAAATTAAAGGAGATTACCATTCTACCTATTATTCCTTATTTCACTTGGGGTTTTAAATTTTAATTGACTATGAATTATATATATACATTTTTTATCGCAGTTGTAGTTGTTTCTTGTGATGGGGCATTTACAAAGGAAATCGATTTGGATATTTCTAATTTCGAGTCCAAAGGTGTATTGGTCGGATTGTTTGCCAATTACGAAGATGTGGATACATTATTTACCAATTATTGGTATTGGTCTCCAGCCGATAGCACGGAAAGATTAAAGAAAAATAGAGTTTACATCACGCAAAGTTCTCCCGCGGGGCAACCAGTATATTTTGATTTTTATGAAGCCGATGTCAATTTGATAACTCCTACAGAAATCGTGGCTTTGCCATTTTCTGCCTCTGAGGGTTCTTTTAGTGATGTAAAATTTCACCATTCAGATGAAATTTTTGAGAGTGGAGTAGAATATGAGATCAAAGCCAATTACTTGCCGACATCAGGTTCTACAGGGTGGAGTGAGATTAGTGCCAAAGATGTAATGCCAGCCCAAATTGATTTTGAAATTGAAGACTTAAATATTCACTTCCCTGATGGCAATAGATTTGAATTTGGAGGGAGTATGAGATTGGCCATAGAGGACGAAACAGATCGCGATAATTATTATCAGGTAGATGTAGTGGCTATAGTCACTGATCTGGAAGGTAATACAGATATTGTGTCTAGTTATTTGGAGATTAAAGGGGTGTCCAGTGGGTTTTTAGAAGAGGATGTTGATGTATCCAATTTCGATGATACGCACTTGAGTGAAGATGGTAAAATAAGAGTGGATTTTGACTTTAATTCCGTTTCTAGTTTTTATGAAGAGCCTGGGGTTGAGGTTCATTTATTTTGTCGTTTAAGCAATTTGTCTCAAAATTATGCGAAGTATAAGCAGAGTGCAGAGCAGTTTAGAAACAATGACGGCAATCCATTTGCAGAACCTGTGGAGATTTATTCTAATGTAGAAGATGGATATGGAATATTTGCATTTACGGCCAATTCCTATAGAGAGAAAATCATAGTCCACTAATGATTTAAATGGATTTGAAATACTGTGATTTGCAGCGATTTTTATTTGCTAAGGTATTTTTTCTCCGCCCCTAGCTAGTGGACTACATAGGAAAGCCCTGAAAGGGCGACATATGTTAGGGCGGGACGAAGTCCTGTCGTAGTTATGTTACATCGAAATTAAGTCCTGAAGGGACGACATTACTTTAATTTTCTCACTGACAACATACGGGGTATTCACGTGGCGACGCAATTTTGGTAATACTGCAAAACCGAATAGATCTATAGTGGTAGAATACTTCGCTCTGCATTATTAGATTATCAAAACTCTTTTTTAAGTGTATTTTATTGATATTGTCTGAATAACCAGAAAATGGATAGGGCAATTATTGTGACAAATCTCTAGTCATTGCAATTTCAATAAACATGTTGGGATACCCAATGTTTTGCGTCTCAATTGGCGGTATTGAAAGTCGCAAAATCTTGGGACTCTACGACAATAATTCAAAAGGTAACCGACAATTATAAACGCATTTGGTATTATTAGTTCGGTTATCAATGCATTTCGTAAATGGTATAAGACGACAAGTAAATTCGGAAATAAAATTGTGAAAAACGCTGAACTTGTCACAATACTTGCTAATATTCACAGGAACTGGGATTGGATTTAATATAATGAGGACGGTAGTTTTTGGCATTTTCATCCATGCATCCTTCTAAATTCAACAATTCTACTTTTCTGAAATCAATAGGCTGACCTTCGCTCTGCAATGCGATAAAGCCGGTTTTTAAAGCTTGTCTATCGATCTTTATTTTGGGATCGTATCTTTTGACTACCCCTCCTCCTATGGTTGGATGGCTGTATTGCAGCACTGTATCCCCATTGACTATGTGGGTAATCAGAGAATCTCCTAATATGACGGCCTCAGCTCGAACCCATTGATCACCGTAATAAGTATCCGATGTGGAATTGATGCAATGTCTAGGATCAACCTTGCCCTCGAATTCTACATTGGTGCCCGGAGAACACATATTTCCCGTAGGTCTGGACTTTCCCGGCTCAATACCAGCCAAAAATTGCATTTCTACCGATATGGGCCAATCTTGTTCCTTGAGCATGGTTCTAGGATCTTGTGAATGAAACATGACTCCACTATTTTTTAGGGTGTAACTCGGTGCTCCTGGATGTAATTCACCGACGAATCGATATTCCACAACCAAATGATAGTAGGAGTAGGGCGTGTCATAGTACAAATGACCAAATCGATCGTTAAATGGACCTTCGTATTGATCGTACCGCACTTGAATCACACTATCTCTTACACGAAATGTCTCTCCGTGATTGTCTCCGACATCGTAATGATGGATTTTTACTGTCCAATGATCTAAGTTTTTACCATTAAATAAGGATTGCCATTCACCGTTAGAATTTGAGCTCAACTGCCTGGAAGTACTGCAGGAAGAAAGTATGATTAATAATGCCATTATACCAAAGAAACCTTGGTGGGATATCGATACCATATTCTT
This sequence comes from Membranihabitans marinus, assembly GCF_021729155.1. Taxonomy (GTDB): domain Bacteria; phylum Bacteroidota; class Bacteroidia; order Chitinophagales; family Saprospiraceae; genus Membranihabitans; species Membranihabitans marinus. The sequence continues at coordinate 44,678 of NZ_JAJQYA010000025.1, forward strand.
TTTTATTTTAGATTTAATTGATTAAAAGTAATAAATTTTTCGGTCTACGATAATTCGGTCTACTTATTAATAATTGCATTTATATTTGACGGTTGTATAGTTATCCGGTTAGATCATTCCCCACAAAGAAGACAAAGGCTTTTACTGTGGACACAAAGTGATAGTAGTATGTTAAATAGGACAACTTCATTCGTTCACCTCCAAGGGAGGGAGGATTAGCCAAAAAGTGTGTTAGATCGTGGCGGGCAATTATTAATGGTTAATTATCAATGTATAATTGTTAATTTTTGATTATCGATGGTGAATTGCACATGTGTCTAAAATACAAGCGTGGCCGCTTAGATGATTCACCAAAAAGAAGACAAAGGCTTTCACTATGGTCACAAAGTGATGGTAGTATGTTGCATAGTATAACTTCATTCGTTCACCTCCAAGGGAGGGGGATTAGCCAAAAAATGTGATCAATCGGGATTTGGTCGATGGTAATTCGTACGACATTCCGTCTTTTGATGTATTTCGTATTTATCTTATTTACAGATTGAATTTTATTCCTTGCGCCAACGGAAGTTTTTTACTCCAATTGGATGTGCAAGTTTGTCTTCTCATGTAGGCCTTCCAAGAATCTGAACCGCTCTCTCGACCACCGCCAGTTTCTTTTTCTCCACCAAAAGCTCCACCGATTTCCGCTCCCGATGTACCGATGTTGACATTGGCTATTCCACAATCCGACCCTCTGTGAGAAAGAAATGTTTCAGCTTCTCTCATATTGAGTGTGAAAATAGCAGATGATAGACCTTGTTTTACTTCATTTTGAATCTCAATGGCCTCTTCTAAGCTGTGATAAGTCAAGAGATATAAGATAGGGGCAAAGGTCTCTTCTTGAACTATAGGTGCGTGAGAAGGAATCTGAATCAATGTCGGTCTCACATAGCAACCAGAATGGTATTCATGACCAGAAAGGACTTCATTGCCAGTCAATACCTTGCCTTTTTGTAATTGTGCTTGGTGGATGGCAGATTTGTATTTTTCCACAGCGTGAACATCGATTAATGGCCCCATATGGTTGTTGATATCTAAAGGAGAACCTATTTTTATCTGATGATAAGCAGTGATCAGCTTTTCAACCACAGTGGGGTAAATGTCCTTGTGGATGATGAGTCTGCGTGTCGATGTGCACCTTTGACCAGAAGTTCCAACAGCGCCGAAGACTATGGCGGGGATGGCCAATTGGAGATCGGCATCTGGTGTAATAATAATGGCGTTGTTTCCACCCAATTCCAACAGTGATTTACCTAGTCTGGCAGCTACTGATTGAGCGACTTGCTTGCCCATAACAGTAGAACCCGTTGCAGAAATAAGGTCGATGGCTGGATTGCTGGCCAGAGCGGCTCCGATCCTTCGATCACCGATAATAAGATTGATTAGACCTTCTGGTAAATCGTTGTCTTCCAATACTTCTTGTATAATGTGTTGACAGGCCAATGCCGAAAATGGTGTCTTTTCAGAGGGCTTCCAAATACATACGTTGCCGCAAACTAAGGAAATCATGGCATTCCAAGCCCAAACAGCAACGGGAAAATTAAATGCCGAAATAATACCGACTAAACCCAGAGGATGCCATTGTTCATACATGCGATGATCGGCACGCTCAGAATGCATGGTTAGTCCATACAACTGTCGAGATAGCCCGACAGCAAAATCGCATATATCGATGACTTCTTGAACTTCACCCCAACTCTCTTGTAGACTTTTGCCCATTTCATAACTAATCAAATAGCCGAGATCTTCTTTGTGATTTCGAAAGGCATTGCCAATTTGCCTGACTATATCCCCTCGTTCGGGAGCTGGTTTGTCCATCCATATTTTGGAAGCTATTCGAGCCGATTGAATGACTTTGTTGAGATCGATTGAAGTAGCCACCTTCACTTCTCCCAGTTTGCCTCCGTCTACAGGTGATACAATGGCGCGAGAATCCCCTTCACCTCGCCAACCCTTGCGGCCTGTAGATACACTGGCATATGGTGATCTTAATGAGAATCGATGCAATGGATTAACCGTTTTCATAGGTTACGTTTTCTTTTTTATTTGTGTTAAATATGTACTTTCAAATATTTTGTCGGCATTTTGGGTTTCGAATCCTTCTCGTCGGTGATGGCGCTCTATGTGGTCGGGTTTTATATTTCTAAACTCAGGTAAAATCTCTCGGTAAGCAAACTCCACATAGCTCCCCGGTACCAATTTGGTTTCTCCATCTTTGAACCTTGCTTCAACCATCCCAGCTAGGGTACTGCTCTGAGCCAATAGTCCATCTCCACTGACTTTAATTTTGCCTCCAGCACTGTTGAGCTGAATGCCGAGATCTTCAACGAATTGGTTAAAGGTTTCTAATTTATGGAATGGCGAGGGTAAGTTGTGTACAGCTATGGTGAAGTGATTGAGATAATATCTGTTATATATAACCCATGCAGCATATTCACTTTCTGTGGCTAAATTATCATAGTCAGACAAACTGGGTACTTCCCAAAGTGATTTGTGTAGCCAATGGCTGATGGCAGTCTCATCGTCTAGAGAAAAAAGATCTAATGAGTCGGTCTTTATATTCTTGGTATATTTCTCAATAATGTGTTGACTGGGAAGAGACATTTCTTTCACTCGAAGTTCGCTAATAAATATCCTCGGCCACCGCGGCACGGGGGGAGAATACCAATAGGCATTTAAATGTTTGTGGTCGAAATAATAGTAGTCTTTTTTTTCATAGCCATAGTGGAGAAATATTTTTTCCATCGAGGCAATTCCCAGGTGGGGTAGGCCTAAGCTGCGAAATGCAATATGATCGTTTTCAATATCGCTTCCAGAATTTATCATTCCTTTGGCCACCATGGCATCGATAATGGTATTTACCTGGGGAACTCTATCCCGATATTGATTCAATAAACTATTGAGAATAGTTTCAAACTTCGATTTTTTACTGTGCGAGATATTTTCCATAATCTGTGTTCAAAAATTCATTAAAATCTATATCCTCTTGTTTGATATATCCCTGCTGTGGTAACAATCCATCGGCAACCATCGATACTACGGCTGCAACCGAAGCCGCAGTAGTCCATGAAATGGCTCGCCACTGTTTTCCTTTGATTAGGCGAGGATAAAATGCCTTGTAGTATTCGTCACGCAACAACTGATTGTCCTTCCAACCCTCTACTACAGCATATACATAGACAACATCCTCTTTTACTGGAGGTTTTGCCTGCGACAATATTTTTTCAAGTTGATGTTTATCTTCTTTCATGATCAACTCATACATGAGAAATCTCATGAGTTTGCCGTGTCCGGGATATCTTATGGTCTTGTAATTTAAGGTGTCGACCCTGCCGGCAAAGGTCTCGCACATGGTTCCCAATCCACCAGATGTAGAGAAAGCTTCCAATTCTCTACCTTCAATATTGATATATTCTATACCATCCAATGAAGGCACCTTTTTGCGCTCTCCATTGTGAATGATTTCGGCATCGTTGAGGTATTCGTTGATGACTCCGGCCGGTGACCATGTAAAAGAATAGGCCAATTGACCATTGGGGTAGCGAGGTAGGGCACCGACTCGCAATTCGATATCTCGCAAACGGTCGAATCCATTGGCTAAATGGCCGCCTAAAATGGCTATAAATCCAGGGGCGAGTCCACATTGCGGTATTACACTTGCTTGAGCGTCATTGGCCATTTGTCTCAGGAGTTGACTACTTTTTAAATCTTCGGTTAAATCGAAATAATGAATGTTGTGTCCCAATGCTTTTTCTGCAATTTTCTTATTGAGGTAATAGGGCAATGCCGAGACAACAGCATCGAAACTGGGCAATAGTGTAGTCAAAAGATGATCGGAGGTAACATCTCCCTTAAGTATTTCAAATCCGTAATCCAAGGTGTAGTGAGGACTGGTTTTGTCCAATCCAGTAACTTCAAATCGCTGACTCAATAATTCTGCGACCAAGGTGCCTACCTTTCCCAATCCTATGACTAGTATTTTTTTCATATGTCAAATTAACTTAAGTAATAAATATACTAAATTATAATGACTTGTTGAGATGGTTTAATGAATTATTATTTTTATTTTATGTGGAAATGCAGTGTATTTTACTTGTTGTGAATAGTCTTTAATGCAGACTAGCTTTTCCTCACTCAACTTCTATTTATTTCAGAATTTTAGACTTTGAAATTTTTCTTTTACTAAATTCTTATGGCTAGTGGATGGCCTTGACTCCATAGGAGTTTAGTTGATTGTCCATAAATTCGAGACTCAAGAGAAATTAAATATTTTGTCCTATTTCCATTGAAAATATCCGTTAATCCTATATGAGGCATTTGTAGAAAAAATATTCCATATTTTCCTCCATTAGGAGACGATGGCATCTTCCCTATGTCAATAAATATGAAGTTACTCAACGGTTATTATCCGTTATTAACGGTTAACTTTATTTTGGTGGTTTAAAGTGTTGTTAATCAATTTAATGAGATGTTGTGTGTTAATCAAATATACATTAGTTAAGGAAAGAATATTCCATATTTCCGGTTCATGGGTGATAATGGCATCTTATCCATTACAATAATGCATGAAGTTACTCAACGGTTAATATCCGTTATTAACGGTTAACTTTATTATGGTAGTTTAAGGTGTTGTTAATCAGAATTATGTGGCGTTGTATGGTAATCCAATATTTACTGTTGAAGGTTAGAATATTCCACATTTCCCTTCATGAAATAATACGGTAAACTTCCAATATAAAGAGATATGAAATTCCTCAACGCTTATTATCCGTTGTTAACGCTTAGGATTAATTAGATAGCATAAGGTTTTATTAATCAACAATTTATGGTCTTTTCTATTCTGCGCTTTGTAACATTAAGGGCGTCTAATGCTCGGCATCGAAATAGATTTTGTAAAACTTTCTCCCATCTTCATCCTTGCCTTTTTCTATGAGGCGACGATCGCCATGTACATAAATGTGGAAGTTTTTATCCAATTTTATGATACTCTTAAACACTTTATTTTGTTGTTTAACCGCTGCATTGGAGATGGGAAAACTATCTTCCAACTGAATATTGTTTTCTTCTTGGTATTCACTGACATATTCTTCAAAGGCCTGTTGGACCTGGGGCTCTTGAAACATTTTTTCCTGATATTCGGTCTGACTAAAATCTTCTGACTTTTGGAAAAATTCCTTGGAGCGATGCATTATGGCTGCTTCTTCACTCTTGTCAATTTCTTCCAGTGGCTTAAGTCGTTCATCGACAAAGGATTTTGTGATTTGAATCATTTGTTTGGTTTGGAAAAAATCATTGGTTTTGGGAGTAAGTCCTAGAAAGTGTTCCTTCCAATACAAAGCTTCTTGACCCCGATTGGATCGATCCAATGACAGTACCTTGAATCCGTGTTCTTCGTCAGTATTGAATATAAGGGCAGCCTTGTCAATTTTGTTGAGGGCAATGCCCATGTCTTGATTGATATCTGCTGTTTTTTGATCCCAGTTCATAGTGAGAAACAAATCTTTGTTTTCAGATTTAAAGATAGCAATGGCATCTATTAATTCGTCATCTACCAGAACATCGTGTAAGTAAGCTATCAAAAGATCACCTGATTTAATGTTGGGGTGGGCAGATTTTTCATATAGATAACTGGCTATAGATATCGATGTTTCATGGAGTAAGTCGGGATCTTGAAATATCTTTTTTGCATATTGAAATACGGGGTTGAGTTGGACTTCTCCATTGTTAAAAGTGAATTGGTGAAATTCTGGCGTCTTCCAAGAATTAATAAAATAGGTCAATAAGGCCTGCATGAGATCGGCATCATCGATGTAAATGCTGGATTCAGAATATTGAGCCAATTCGTTGTCGGCTTTATTGCCTATGTAGTGGATGGACAGTTGTGGAACCGTTGCTTCGCTGTAAAATATCATTTTGTGAGATCTTTCATGGTCAATTGAATTCTTTTTCTTTCAAGGTCAATGCTCTGCACACCTACCTCTACTTTTTGTCCCAGGTGAAGTACTTCTGCTGGATCTTTGATAAATCGATTGGTGATTTGAGATACGTGAACAAGGCCATTTTCTTTAATCCCAATATCGACAAATGCCCCAAATTTGGTGAGATTGGTCACGATACCAGGCAATACCAAGCCTTCGTACAAATCATTGATCTGACGGATACTTTGGGAAAAAGAGAATACTTCCGCCTTCCCTCTGGGATCCAAACCCGGTTTTTTTAATTCCTGAGCTATGTCCTTCAGTGTGGGCATGCCCAATTCGGGGCTTTGATATTTTTTCCAATCAATCTGCTGAATGATGGCTTCATTGCCTACAATATTGTCTATAGAGGTTTGATGAGATTGGGCAATTTGTTTTATGAAATCATATCTTTCGGGGTGAATAGCACTGTCGTCCAGCGGTTGACTACCATTTTTTATTCGAAGAAATCCTGCGGCTTGTTCATATGCTTTAGCACCTAATCCCTTTACTTTTTTGAGTTCTTTTCGATTGGTGAAATCTCCATTTTCATCCCGGTAAGCCACTATGTTTTTTGCCAATACTGGTCCTATCCCCGATACATAGGATAGTAGGGGGGCGCTGGCGGTATTGACATTGATGCCCACTTGATTGACACAGGATATCACTTGATGGTCTAGTGCTTCGCGCAAGGCTACTTGATGTACATCGTGTTGATATTGACCGACGCCTATGGATTTGGCATCTATTTTTACCAATTCAGCCAATGGATCCATCAGTCTCCGTCCAATGGAAATAGCTCCTCGAACGGTAAGATCTAGGTCGGGAAACTCTTCTCGGGCAATTTCGGAAGCAGAATAAATCGACGCTCCTGCTTCGCTAATGAGGTAAACTTCAGGACGATGTTTTAGTTGGGCGATGGCATGGTTGACAAAATCTTCCGTTTCTCGGCCAGCCGTCCCATTGCCAATGGCTATAGCTTCGACACCGTGCCTCTCTATCAAAGTAATGATGGTCTTCTCCGCATTGGCCTTTTGCATTTGAGGCGGATGGGGAAAAATAGTTTGATATTCCCCAAATTGGCCATTTTTATTGAGTACGGCAACCTTACATCCCGTTCTAAAACCGGGGTCGATGGCCAATGTAGCTCTTTGTCCCAATGGGGGTTCCAGCAACAATTGCCTTAGATTATTGGAAAATACTTCGATGGCTTCTAGATCTGCCTTGGACTTTGAAATTTTGGCAAACTCATTTTCAAGAGATGGGGATAGAAGTCTGGACCATGCATCTTTGCCTGCTTCTATGATTTGCTCAGCAGTGGGATGATGTTTTTTTACAAATTTACGCTCAATAATGTCCAGGGCTTCATCGGTATCTATATTTATCTGAACCCGCAGTAAACCCTCTGATTCACCCCGTCTTATGGCCAGTAATCGATGTGATGGAATCCTCTGAAGACTTTCCGAAAACTCCCAGTAGTCCTTGTATTGTTGGGCTTCTGTTTTTTTACTGGCAATTACCTTGGACGAAATCACAGCACTGCGTTCATACCTTCTACGCAACCTGTTTCTCACTTGTAAGTCCTCATTCATCCATTCGGCGATAATGTGGCGAGCTCCCTCCAATGCAGATTCTACATCGACTACATTGTCGTTGAGGTATTGAGCGGCTCTCTGCTCCAATGATGTTCCCCCTTGTTGACTTAAAATGAATTTGGCTAAGCCTTCAAGACCATTGGATCGCGCCGTGTCTGCTTTGGTTTTTCGTTTTCGCTTATAGGGTAGATACAGGTCTTCAAGATGTTGTGCATCCCAACAGTCATTTATTTTTTCGGCCAATTCAGCCGTCCATTTTCCCTGTTCTTCGATTGATTTTTGGATGCTTTCTTTTCGTTGAATAAGGGTCTTTATTTCATTTTGAGATTTTTCTATTGCCCTGATTTCTGTTTCATCTAGGCTGTGAGTCAGCTCTTTGCGATAGCGTGCGATAAAAGGGATGGTGGCTCCGCTGTTCAACAATTGCAAGGTGGCCCGTATGGACTGATTTTTAAGTCCAGTGTGTTTTTCTATCCACGAAATAATAGTTCTTTCCATAATGAGACAAATCTAAGGAAATAAATGTTTACTGCATATTCCTGTCTAAAGATGACTGTAGGACTCCATATGGAATTTTGCAATGATAGGGTGAAATTTTTTGTTTAGAAATACATTTGGAATGTAGTGACTCCTCTTTCCGAACTCAGACTGTACCGGACTTGATGGTTGGATAAAATTTCCCGCACCATGGTTAATCCAATTCCCTGGCCATGGGTTTTGTTGCTGAAAAAAGGCTTAAAAAGTTCTTGTTTTACTTCATCAGTAATTCCCATCCCCGTGTCGATTATTTCGATTCCGCTCGGTTGATTTTTTACAACCATATCAATTTGTCCATCTCCTTCTATGGCCTCAGCAGCATTGAGGATTACATTGATGAGGACTTGTTCTAACTGGGATCTATCTGCCCATACCAACACGGGCTGAGAGGAGAGATGAAGTTTGAAGTCTATGTCGGGACGATTTATTTTTAAGCGCATTAAAAGGAACATATCATTGCATATATCATTGAGGTTTATTTCTCGCAATGTAGGTTCAGGGATTTTTACAAGGTTGGCAAAATTTGACATAAAAATATTGAGTCTTTCATTGCGATTCAATACCATGGGCAAATAGGTGGACACATCCTCACGACTATGTCCTGCTAATAGTGACTCCATTATCGAATTGACTGCACCTACGGTATTGTTGACCTCGTGGGCCATCATTCTAATGATTTTACTGTATATCTGTTTTTCTGTACGAATAATCTCATTGCTCACTTCTTCGATAAGGATAAATTTTCTGGGAAATCCGCGGTGCATAAATCGGTTGGAGATACACCTCATATATCGGCCATCGGAAGTGCGCAGCTGATGGGGTTGATTGAAGGGGAGGGTGATCAATCCTTCGACGTAATCAGAAGGCAAACTCGATAAATGAAGTCCGATGGATGATTGGTTGAGATCAAGAAGTTGACTGGCCATGGGATTGAATTCACTGATCTTGTCTTCAAAGTCTAAAATAAGTATGCCAATGGGCAAGGCTTCCATCAACTGCTGGAGAAAGTAGTGCTGTTCTTGTTGAAAGGTTCGTTCTTGTCTAATGCGGTCAATGATTTCGTTATAAATCTCAATAAAGCCGTTTATTTCTTTAGAATTGGTGTAAACGAGTTTGTTGTTGAAGTCGTGATCATTTAGGGCGTCCCTTCCCAATGTCAAACTTTTAAGGGGGCGAAATATAGAATTGTATATATTGATGGCTATCACAATAAGGAGAAGTAATACAAATTCGCCTATGAAAAAATAGAATAAGGCTTCTTGAAATACCCAATACAGCAATCCGGTAATGGAGGCGATAAGAAAACCAACAAATAGACCGTACTGCCACTTAAGATTCATATTGCAATTGGTGTTTTTGGAGCCGTCGATAGAGAGCAGATCTTGTGATGCCTAGGGAGCGAGCAACCCGACTTATATTGCCGTTGTGAAAATTTAGACTTTGTTGAATCATGGTTTTTTCCATCTCGTCTAAAGTCATGTCAGTCAGATGGAAAGGACTAGATCCCTGAAGTTTAATCGATTCAAAGTGGGGTTGAAAATCCCTGATCGTCAATCGGCCATGGTTAGCCAGCAAGCCAGTTCGCTCTACTATATTTTTGAGTTGTCTGATATTGCCTGGATATTGTTGTTTGGATAGCCATATTAAGGTGTCTTCATCCACGGGTTCTAGTGCTTTGCCGTAGCTGCGTTCCAATCCATTGACAAAGGATTGTACTAAAATGGGAATATCTTGTCTGCGCTGGTGAAGATTGGGCAATTGGATCTGCAGAAGATTTAGTCGATAGTAGAGATCTTCGCGGAATTTTTGTTGTGTCACTGCTTGTTGTAGAGGTCTATGGGTAGCCGAGATCACTCTAACATTGCTCTTGGTGGTAGATGATGAACCAATGGCTTCAAAGGTTTTTTCCTGTAGTACACGCAGTAATTTTACTTGAGCATCTTTTTCCAAATCGCCAATTTCATCTAAAAAAATGGTGCCTTTTTGGGCGAGTTGGAAGCGTCCTTTTCGATCGGTATAGGCTCCTGTGAAGGCACCTTTTTTATGTCCGAACATTTCACTTTCAAAGAGGTCGCTCGGTATACTGCCCAGATTGACCTTGACAAAGGGGTGATCTCTTCGATGACTGTTGTCGTGGATGGCTTCTGCCACCAATTCTTTGCCCGTTCCACTTTCTCCGGTAATGAGGACTGTAGCATCTGTTGGGGCAATTTTTTGAATGGTTTTTTTAACTTGTTGAATGGCTTCTGAATTGCCGATAATGGCATCTAGGGCTTCGACATCTTGAGCAGAACCATTGATGTCTGAACATAGTTTTAATTGGGTTGTTACCGCTGCCAATATGGTGGCGTTGTCCCAAGGTTTGGTGATAAAGTCTACTGCACCCAGTTTCATGCCTTCAACTGCAATCTCTAGGCTTCCCCAAGCAGTAATCAATACGACAGGAGTGGTAATATTTTGAGCTTTGATTTGCCCCAGAATTTCCAAACCTTGTCTGCCCGATGTGGCAATGGTAAAATTGAGATCTAATAGGATAAGGTTGGGTTCGAAAGACCTGATATATTCCAATGCGTTTAAAGGATTGAAGATGCCTTGAACTTCATATCCTTGTTTGCTCAATAACAATTTGAGGGAGTGGAACAAGGTCTTGTCGTCATCGATAATTAAAATCTTGTCTGGCATTTAATTCTTCTGTGAAAATGGTTATGTTAATTTATTTTTTGGCCACAACTGTACTAAATTAATAAAATAATTGTGGTAATTCGGTTCTGAATTAGCTATTCTTCATGTAGTGCTGTGGCCGCTTCCACTTGAGCCGCATGGTGACTGGGAAAAAAGCTGCATATTGCTACAATTCCGTATATTAAAACCAAGGAAGTTAAGATGGCCCAGCCATATACCATACTGTCGGTTAGCAGTACATCCAGAAGCGGGAGTTGGATCGCAAAGATCATTCCGATAGACAATGCCATTGTGGTAATAACCATCATTTCCCCCATGAATTGTAGCCTTATATATTTGGCAGAAGCTCCCAATGCTTTTCGAAGACCTATTTCCGGTCGTCTTCTGCTAATATTGTACCTCAAGATACCGAATAGGCCCATGGCAATGTTGATGACTAAGAATAGGGAAATACAAAACAAACTGATGATGGGTATCCATCCGCTTTTGGATTTATGGCGCCTAGCCATATCTATATTCTTGATCTTGAAGTCGAAATTTTTAGTGACTTTGGCTACTACATCATAGATGGATTTGAGGGCTGTTTTGGCACTGCCTGGTTGAATAGCAATCGTGAGGGCGGATAAATTCTCCCATTGGGTCGATAGCGGCAATAGGGCAACAGGAATTTCCTCTTCAAATTTTCCCTGAAATTTAAAATGATCCAAGATGCCTACGATTTTAACATTGTTATCTTGCATTTGAAAGCTGAATCCCAAGGCTGTTGTGTCCTTTAGAAATTGATCGACAAATTTTTGAGACACCACTATGGGGGTGTATTTGTCGATAAGATCTTCAGTATTAAAAAATTTGCCTTCTTTGAAATGTGGCTGCCATACCTCGTCGTAGTTTTCGTCACATAGGATGTAGTCGGTCTTGTAGGCAAAACCATTTTCGTCACCATCTCCATTGCCAGTAATCCATCGGCTGTCTCCATAAGGCGTTACTTCTGAGCTGTAACTGGCATTTTTCACCTCGGGAAGTGCGAGAATTTCAGCCTTCAACCTTTCCTTGGTTCGATGGTGGACAATAGAGTCGTTTTCTAATTCCTGCATAGACAGGGATACTACGTAAATGTTTTCGGTCTGAAAACCATCCTCCACTTGTAGTTTTTTAATTTGTTTGAACGCAAAGGTGAATACACCGCAGACTACCAGAAAAGAAAGTGCCAATTCTAGGATTAGAAAAGTGTTTTTGCGTCTTTGATTCCATATGATTTTAAAAAAATGACTGATCATATTCTACTGGTTTTAATGGTTGATGCGATTTGTTTTTTCGACATACGCCATGCGGGAATAATGCCGGAACATAAGCCAAAGAATAAAGTGATAATGATGCTGGTGAAAAATATTTTAGAGTTAAATTGAAGATGACTGTTCTCTATTATTTTCGCTTCATTGAGTCCATTGATAATGAGAAGGGTCATTATAAACCCAATGATACCGCCCAAAAAAGTCAATATCATATTTTCAAAAATGAATTGAAAGAGTAAGTCTTTGGATTGAGCCCCAAAGGCTTTGCGCAATCCTATTTCTGAAGAACGTTCATAGATTCTGGTCATATTGAGGTTGATAAGATTGATGGTAGGAATAAGGAGAAATAATCCAAGGATGGTAAATATGATCCATAGAAATTTTTGACCAGATCTATTGTTATTGCTTTTGAATAATGGTTGAGCATATAGGTCGACTAAGTTGCTGGCATGGATGGTTAAAATATCGAAATCGTCCTTCATTTCAATATTATTCTCTATTTGCTTCAATTCATTGATTACCACATTTTCTGATTGTCCTTTTTTGTTTAAGATGACGGCATTGCAACCACCAAAGTATCCTAAATCATGGTCTTTGAATTTGTCTGGGAAAAGGGATATGGGCATAAAAATATCAGGGCTAACCACAAAATTGGAAGTATTGGGCTTTGCTACCACGCCTACGACGGTATACTTTTCATAACCCCAGGTTATTTCCCTATTTAGATAGCTGTCCGAATGACCAAAGTATTGTTCTGCTGCCACCTCTGTCATGACCATGCTGCGAGCTTGGTTGTCGACCGTCGATTCATCAAATCCATGGCCTTCAATAAATTCAAAATCGAAGATTAACCAAAAATTGGCATCGACCATGGATGCGTTCAATTCCAGCCTTTCATTGTCGGGGTAAACTTCGATCTGGCCGCCTGGTGCAAAGATACTGACCAATGCAGGTGAAGCCATTGTCGATATATGTTCTACACAAAAAGTATATCCCAGTCCTGTATTCGAACTCCAGTAAGGTTGGCCTACCAGTGGTGTTTCCACTATCGTAGTGTCGTATTTAATACTATCTCCTACAGCTATGGTGTCTATGGTAGTTGTGGTCTTCCTTTCCCATCTCTTCATCTCTAAATTGGGAAGAAATAAGATGTCGTCTTTATTGGACAAAGGGCGATTACTGCCCAATTCGTTGTCCAAAAATGCAGTGACAACCATCAAGACCATGAGGGTGAAACTAATGCCAAATAAGCTGACAAAGGTGTAAAATTTGTTGCGCATTAGCACTTTATAGGTAGTTTTTAAATAGTTTTTCAACATGATATAATCATTGTGTTTTGTGAATTAGTTGACCAAACTTCCGTCGTATAATCTAATGATCCGATGAGTCATATTGGCCATGTTTTCATCGTGGGTTACCATGACTACGGTGACTTTTTTGCTTTCATTCAAGTCCATTAATATTTTCATGACTTCCAAACCGAGTACACTGTCGAGATTTCCTGTGGGTTCATCGGCCATGATAATGCTGGGTTGGCCAATTATGGCTCTTGCTATCGCTACCCGTTGTCTTTGTCCACCAGACAATTGGTTGGGGTAGTGGTTCTTACGATGACTAAGTCCTACTTGTTCTAGAGCTTCTTCTGCCCGCCATCTTCTTTCCTTGGATGATGTTTTTCGATAGAGTAGGGGAAGTTCTACATTGTCGATGACGGGGAGGTCTCCGATAAGGTGAAAGCTCTGAAATATAAATCCCAGGTGTTGGTTTCTAAATTTGGCTATTTTGTTTTCTTTCTCCATCTGAAGGTTTTGACCACCTATGATAACTTCTCCCTCACTGGGCTTGTCTAATAATCCCATTAAGTTGAGTAGGGTCGACTTTCCACAGCCAGAAGGTCCCATTATGGAAATAAATTCACCTTCATTTACGGTTAAGTTGATATTGTTGAGTGCTAGGGTCTCTACCAAATCGGACTGGTATGTTTTCTGTATGTTTTTTAATTGAATCATTTAAATGGTTTTTTATTGATTGATGGTATTGTCAGTGGTGAAATCGAATAAGGTCAGTTGCCTAATAATGTAATAATTGACCCAATATGCTTGCAATATATCGATGTAATTTCGCCAGGCTTGATCTCTTTCAGAAAAAGCGAGGGTTAGATCGGTTATACTGATGTCGTTGAGCACAAATCTTTGATTGACAATGTTGTATCGCTCACGCGCTATAGAGTAACTGGTGTGTGCCAACTGAACTTCGTTTTGCAATTGATTGATCTGTTCTACCAATTGTCTAATTTTTTGTTTAAATACCGCTTCATCGTAGTCGTTTTGGCGCTTGATAAAGTCGGATTCTAGTTTGGCTATTTCTATGGATTTTCGCCGAAAACCTCCATCGACAATGGGGATGGATATGCCAATTTGGATAAGGGCTTCTATCTGTGGGTCTGAATAGGCATTCGACAGATTAATCCCACTGCCAACGTATCCCAAATTCGCACGAAAACTGGCTTGCCAGCCATTGGATTTGTCTGCGAGATCTATAGCTCTCTGAGCCTGTAGAAGTAACTTTTCCATTTCCTTGGCTTCGGGCCTGTGTAACCAAGCCAATTCGGCTGCCTGTAATCCATTGATATATAAAGATTCATCAATAGTTGGAGGACTTACCTGGATTATTTCATCGCTGGACAACTCGTGGTTTAATTCTGTTTTTAAGTTGGCATTGGCTTCTAGTACTGATCGATAAGCACTGAGCTCGGATTGTACGGCGGAATTAAGCCCTAATTGCAATTGAAGTAATTCACTTTTCGAAATTTTCCCCAATCGGTATCGTTCTTCGGCCAATTCATAGAGAATTTCATTGTTTGCTTTATTGGATTGGGCGATTTCTCGATTGACTTGTGCTCGAAGTAACTCAAAATAGGCTTGAGTAACCTCTGCGGCTATTTTTTCACGGTTTACGTTTAGTTCGATATTGGCTATTTTACGGTCTAATTTTGCGATTTTTTCATCCCATTTTAGGCTGTTGAATTGGTGTACTCCCTGTTCAATGCCCAAGGTAATAGGAATGACATTGTAGCTGGTAAATCCTTGGTGGAAATCGTGAAAACGCTGATTGGACATTTGGGCATAGACGGAGGTGTTGGAAGAGAGAAATCTTTTACTGCCTCTGATATTGATAATGCTGTTGTCTTGAGAAATCGGTTGAAACTGGATACTGCCATCTGGTTGGGTAATGGCAGCCGAACTGCGATATATATTGGGTATTTGAGCATCCATCCTCACTTGGGGTTTGAGTTGGGCATAGACTAGTTCTAGATTTAAGTCTGCTACTGCGGCTGTTTTTTGACCTTGGGCGGCCACTATTCCTTTGTGTTGAGCCAGGGTAATGGCTTGTGCTAAGGATAGAGTTCCTTGCGCATAGATATAAGCGCTTAGGAAACAAAAACATAGTATTTGCATTATTAATCTCATTTGATTTTTATTTTTTGGAATTGTTCGTAGACTGACATATCTGATAAAATAATGGTTTCACCAGCTGATAACCCACTAAGGATTTCTACTCTTTCTGGAGTGATCATACCTAGATTTACAGATCGTGCTACTGCTTCCTGATCTTGAAGTACAAATATTTTACTTGTTTTTCGACCTCTAAAGGCCGTTCCGTTGGCTACGGTTAACACCTGTGATTTGGTGGCGGTGATAATGCGCACATCGACTTCCATATTGGGGCGCCATCGAGGAGAGCTTTCATCTTCCAATTTTATTCTAAACTGGATGGTATTATTTTCGAGGGCTGGTCGGATTTGTTCTATGCTGCCTTTCATTATTTCATCACCCAATCGGATTTGGACATTTTGTCCCAATTGGATTTTATCTGAATGCATATCAGAAGCTTCCCCCTCAATGCTGTAGCTGTGTAGATCGGCGATTCTCACAATGGGGTCACCTTCTCGAACTTGTTTACCAATGGTTTGGTCTATCCAAGTAATGACGCCAGATAGAGGGGCTGTGACATTGGCCAATTTAATTTTGGTTTTCAACTCATCAATACGCTTTTTTTGAATGGAGGAGGTAATCTTTTCATTGCTGACATCCATATGGATGGACGCTTGTCGATAGCTAAGTTCATTTTCCAATTTTGATTTTTCCAATTCAGCGATTTTTAACCGTTGTTGGGCTTGTTCTACTTCTTCTTCGGTAGCACCTCCGAGGTCAAATAACCTTTGGGCATCTGATAGTTGACCTTCTAGATTTTTCAATTCAAGGGCTTTTATTTCATCGTCAAGTTGGAGTTCTCTTATGTCTTTTTCCAAGGATAGTTGGAGTCGGTTGACATTGTTTTGTTTGAGTTGCAACTCGTCTTGTAGGCGTTCGTTTTCGAGGGTGAGGAAGGAGACATCAAGGTTCATTATAGCATCATTGGTGGAAACTAAGCTGCCATTTTCTAGAGCAATAGATTGTATTTTAGAATCAATTGGGCTATTGATGACTAGTTCAGACGAAGGTTTTACGATGCCGGTTGCCGTGACCATATTTTGAATTTCTCCTACGATGACGGTATCTGTAGTCAGTTGGTTGAGGTCGATAGAGGGATTGAGCCATTTTCTTGCGATGAGCAAGACGCTAATCAATCCTAGTCCAAGGACTATGATTTTAATTATGCGGTAGTATTTTTTTTTCCGCTGTTCTTTGATGGTTATAGGTCTGTCCATACGGTATGAGAATACCAACCATGTGCCAAAAAATATTCAATTGATTATAGGTTGGTTATGTATTTGTATTTATTATATATTGTCCGATATCGGACAGGTGTGTTCGAAAATGAAATAGAAACATGTTTGGGTTATCATATTAATTATATCGAATTAAATTTTTTTTTACAATAAAAAAAGGTGTATTCTTCTTTATTGTAATTAAATTTCAATATTTTGATGTTAACTAAAGTGATAATATGAGATTGAAATTGGAATTAGCTCACTTGCCACAACAAAAATTACCGATCAACTATCAACATCTTATTTCGAATTGGTTGTTTCAGATACTGTATTTAAGCGATCCTAAATTATCAGAATGGTTACACGATAATGGTTATGATTATGGAAAAAATACCTATAATTATTTTTGTTATACCATGTTGAAGCCAGCGATGTATACCTTGGATTTGGAGAATGAAAGTTTTGAAATGACGAAGGGACCTACCTCTTTAGAGGTGTCATTTTATTTGCCTCAAAAGATGGAGGATAGGTTAACAGGAGTCCTTCGAGATCGAAAATTTGCCTTAAAGAATGGTGTGTATCAAGTGGATTTTCAGGTTAAATACATTAAGCGAATTAGGGAGCCTCAATTTTATCCTTTTATGAAGTTTTCGTGTGTTACGCCGATCTGTATATCTAAAGGTGCACCGGATTCTCTTCATCCCAATTACATTGAACCGGGAGAGGAGGGCTATGCTGAATGGTTTATTAAAACCGTGGTTAAAAATGCCAACGATTATCTAGGTCATGAGAAGTTTAGTACTGAGGGGATAAGGTGGCGTATGATGGGCAAAAAGATTAATAGTAAGAAATGGCAGTTGAATGACATAGAGGTAAAAGGGAAGCTCTATGATTTTGAATGGTTTGCCCCTGTAGAATTAACGCGAATTGCTTATTATGCTGGTTTTGGGATACAAAATGCGACTTTGGGTATGGGCATGGTCAGGATCTATCGAAACAGCAAACGTTGAAAGAATTCATATGTCGCAAACGCCTAAAGTCAATAATATCATTCGATCGCTTTAGAAGTGTAAGCGAGGTTGATTTATTAAAGAATTTCCATTGAGTTTGAATTTATAGTAAATCATCATCTAATTCTTTTGTGATAGGGTTTAGGTAATAACTCGGCCTTTTCAATAGCTAGGATATTTCTTATACTGCAGATTAAATGTTTAGTTGTTTTTATTATAAAACGCTTGTTTGGCCATTTGACTTCTAATCGGTAGGTCAACGTCTAGTGCTAAATATTGGATTTTATGGACACCTGCCTTGATAGGGCAGATGTCAGTGGGGGGTAATTATGAGCATATATGAGTTGAATTAAAGCATTTTTTTCACTATGCATCTGAAGACTAGCGAACATATCAACCTACCCTTTGCGGATAGAGATATGAAAACCAAGCCAATGACAAAATGATTATTTGTTTTTTACTAAATCAATAAAAATTAGATATAATCAAAAGATTGTAGTTATCCATTTTATTCTAAGGTGTCGAGAATGTTATTCTTTATTGGTGGAAGCTATGGTCCAACATATATTTTGTATCGATACTGATGGTTGATAGACAATATGTATATATCTGGGATAAGGGTAGGGATGGTTAGGTCATTTACCGTACTGCCTTGAAGTCCATCCTTTGATAATAGGACTTGACCCGTTTTGGAAATGAGTTGCGCTGAGGTGATTTTTGCCTTGGGATTAAATTGTATGGCATCGCCTTGTCTGTATAGAGTTTGGTCTATAAAACTGGATTCTTCGCTGTCTATATGGACTTCCACTGTTTGGGAATATTCTATTTTATTATTTGTCTGTACTTGGGCAACTCGGTAATACAGTTTGTTATTTTGATAATGGAGGTCGAGTGGGTGTGTAAATTCATAGGTATTAACTTGGTCTGGACCCTGAGTCATCAGTCGACCTATTTCATAATAACGTTGACCATCTTCACTACATTCTACGGTGTAGTAGTGGACGTTGGTGAGGTCGATGGTTTTCCATTCGAGTAATACTACATTTTTTTCTTCTTCTGCTGATAAAGAGATTAAATTTAGA
Source organism: Membranihabitans marinus (assembly GCF_021729155.1). Classification (GTDB taxonomy): domain Bacteria; phylum Bacteroidota; class Bacteroidia; order Chitinophagales; family Saprospiraceae; genus Membranihabitans; species Membranihabitans marinus. The sequence continues at coordinate 63,586 of NZ_JAJQYA010000025.1, forward strand.
GGGAGAGCGATAGCGCAATAGGATAAATCCATAATGCCATATCCGGGCTCGGTATCTTCATCCATGACATCGGATAAAGGATCAAAATCTATTGAAAAGTCAATGGTGACTTCATCGACAGGGGATATAAATTCGACATTTAAATTGCCATTTCCGGAAAAATTTGACGACGTGGCGATACCTGTAGCTGTGTTTCCCACTATGGACACTGAGCTACCTCCAGTGAGATTGGGTGAGACATTATTGACTCCATTTTTGCCATTGATAACGAAGATTTCGTTGCGATTGGGACCGGTCTCTGTTACCGTATTGGCATCGACGTCGTATAGAATAAAACTTAAATTGTCTACTGGAGTTGAGAAGGAAAAGGTAACGGTAATCCAATTAATTTGATCGCCCATAGCAATCCCTTCACCTGCGATGAGAAGGTTGTCTTTTAACGATCCACTACCTCCTGTATAGGCCTTTGATACAATGGGAAAGTCGATAGGACTTCTCGATGTACCTCCATTTATTAGCGTATTCCCAGGATCGGATACCGTTACTAGAATGTCTATCCCATTGTCTATGTTGGTCAGAGTTTTACTCAATTGTCCCGGTGTCCAGCCATTCTGTGTGCCGGTAAGGTAATTCCCCCAATCCAAGTTAAATTGAGTGGCATTACCCTGACATTGTGCAAATAAACAATTGTATGAAAATAATGAAGTTGCTACTAATAATCCCAGTATTGAATTTTTCAAATCGCAAAAGTTTGTAATTGTACAAATTGATGCCTGCACAATTGGTTTACAATACTTCTTTGGGTTTATTTAGCTATTTTAAATCTAATTTATAAAATTTATATTGTTTTAAGTGAATTAATTTGTTAAATAGTGGATGTGTTTGGTTTTTTATTTTATCATTATGTACTTTTATTTTTAATTTTCTCGCATTAAAAGGAGTTTCTATTGTGTTTTATTGGGTTGGTCTAAATTAATAGGCTTTGTTTGTATTTAATTATTTACAAAAGTTTGTTTGCTTTGTTGAAGTAAATCCATTTTTACCAAAAAGTAATTTGAATTTTGTAAATGGTTATAATTTCTATTGAAATGCGGATGGGAAGTTTGGATTTTAGAAAAGTCGGTCTATTATTGTCCTTCGTCATAAAGGAGAAGAGTTGAGCTTTAAGCTCTGTTAATACGATACACTAGGCCGAATAAAGAAGGTGTATTACAATTAATATACGATGAAGATAGGTCAGTGAAGGGCAAAAAAAATCCCGCCTCAAATGAATGAGGCGGGATATATCCTGATCTTGATTATTTATTTAGCGTTTTCCATTTTAATCAAGTTTAATGCACTTCCCGCTTTAAACCACTCTATTTGCTGTGCATTATAGGTGTGATTTAATTCGATAACATCTTTGCTGCCATCGGCGTGAACCACTTCCAAATGCAATGATTTGCCTGGAGCAAATTCATTGAGATCGACAAAGTTGAATGTGTCATCCTCTTTGATTAAATCGTAATCGGACTCCTGATTAAAGGTTAGTCCCAACATCCCTTGTTTCTTCAAGTTGGTCTCGTGAATACGTGCAAATGATTTTACTATCACAGCACATACTCCCAAGTGTCTTGGTTCCATGGCGGCGTGTTCTCTAGAAGAACCCTCTCCGTAGTTGTGGTCACCGACAACTATGCTTGGCACTCCTGCCGCTTTGTAGGCTCTTGCCGTAGCTGGTACAGCGTCTCGCTCACCAGTCAACTGATTGACTACTGAATTGGTTTGCTGTCCAAAGGCATTGACTGCACCGATTAAACAGTTGTCAGAAATATTGTCCAAGTGTCCACGGTATCTCAACCACGGACCAGCCATTGATATGTGATCCGTTGTACATTTGCCAAAGGCTTTAATCAACAATTTGGCACCTGTTATATTTTGACCATCCCATGCTGGAAATGGACTCAATAATTGTAGTCTTTCTGAATCTGGTTTAACATCGATTTGGATTTCACTTCCATTTTCAGCTGGCGCTTGGAAACCTGGATCCTCAACATCAAATCCTTTTGGAGGCAATTCAAATCCAGTTGGCTCATCGAATTTTACTTCTTCTCCTTTGTCGTTGATTAAGGTATCCGTCATTGGATTAAAATCCAATCGACCACTAATGGCCACAGCAGCTACCATCTCAGGCGAAGTTACAAAAGCATGAGTATTGGGATTTCCATCAGCACGCTTACTAAAGTTACGGTTGAAGGAGTGTACAATGGAATTTTTTTCCTGTTTCTCAGCTCCAGCTCTAGACCATTGTCCAATACATGGTCCACAAGCATTGGTGAATATTTTGGCACCTAAATCTTCAAATATTTCTAAATAACCATCTCGAGCCGTGGTGTATCTCACCTGCTCCGACCCTGGATTGATACCAAATTCAGCTTTTGGTTTTAATCCTTTGTCAACCGCTTGTTTGGCTATTGAAGCCGCTCTGGACAAATCCTCATATGAAGAGTTGGTACAAGAACCAATCAATCCCCATTCTACATCCATTGGCCATCCGTTTTCTTCGGCTTTGGCCTTCATCTCTGCTACTGGAGTAGCTAAGTCTGGCGTGAATGGTCCGTTCAAATGCGGTTCTAATGTATTTAAATCGATTTCAATTAATTGATCGAAATATTTTTCTGGCTCTGCATACACTGCATCATCACCGGTTAAGTGCTCGGCAATGGTGTCGGCAAGATCAACTATATCCTGACGACCTGTAGCAGAAAGATATCTTCTCATACTGTCATCGTATCCGAATGTTGAGGTGGTAGCCCCTATCTCTGCACCCATGTTACAGATGGTTCCTTTACCTGTACAAGACAAGGCTTTGGCTCCTTCACCAAAATACTCGACGATGGCACCTGTTCCTCCTTTTACAGTAAGTATACCTGCTACTTTTAGGATAACATCCTTTGGAGAAGTCCATCCATTGAGTTTGCCGGTTAACTTAACACCGATTAATTTTGGAAATTTCAACTCCCATGGCATACCAGCCATTACATCTACTGCATCAGCTCCACCAACACCAATCGCTACCATACCCAATCCACCTGCATTTACGGTGTGACTGTCGGTACCGATCATCATCCCTCCAGGGAAAGCGTAGTTTTCTAATACCACTTGGTGGATAATACCAGCACCTGGCTTCCAAAATCCAATACCGTATTTGCTGGAAACAGAAGACAAAAAGTTGAATACTTCGTTGTTTTTGTTTAATGATTCTTGCAAATCTTTATCCGCTCCGATTCTCGCTTGAATAAGGTGATCAGCATGTACTGTCGATGGCACTGCTACCGACTTTTTACCCGCTTGCATAAACTGCAACAATGCCATCTGTGCAGTGGCATCTTGCATAGCTACTCTATCCGGTGCAAAATCTACATATGATTGTCCCCGTTCGAAGGTCTCTGTTGTTTCACCCTCCCATAAGTGACTGTATAATATTTTTTCCGAAAGTGTAAGCGGTTTATTCAATAACTTCCGCGCTGCTGCAACACGTGAAGGAAATCGCTCGTACACCTTTTTTATCATGTCTAAATCGAAGATCATACTTGATATTGTTTTAAGAATTTAATTTCATTTTTTAAGCTTTGCGAAGGTATTAAAAATACCTGTATCGACTAAATTCTAACAAAACTAATGATATTATCTTGTTATTATTTAGAATGGTTAAAAAGAAGTAGATGTGGTTTCGAAATTTTTAATGATTTATACTCTTCTATCTTTTCTATTGTGTTTAATGATGGATTACTTAGGTATATTATGTTGTGTCTCTGTATGATAACTGAATGTTGCAAATATAAGTTTGAATGCCTTTATTCCTAGACTTTTGTTGATTTAATTCTTGGAAGGAAAATTTCTTACTTGCCGACCTAAAGTCTATCCTGGTTTTATACCGAAGTCTATCAGCTGTGGTATCCAATGGATATGGGGTTTCGATCTCTATCTTATTAAGTATTTTTTATCCCTTATTTTCCAATGTGGTATAGATTTGTACTTTTTTGTCTTAATGGTCCTGTGATTTTGGATTTCAAATCGGTCGACAGCGATGGATTTTAGTCAATTAATGTGTAGTTATACGGTAACCAATCAAGCAATTACGTCTTTATGCTGTCATTAATCGAGATGAAGCTTTTGTAAAATTAATGGCTTAATTATTTGGTTTTATCTTAGAATACTCAGTCGTATTAAGGACATTTATAATTCTTATAAAAAAGCCCTGAAAGGGCGTAGTCTAATAGCATAGGGTGCAACCCTATGAAAAATAGTTTACCCAAATAAAAAGTCCTGAAGGGACGACATAATAAATTAAGGTAAAGTCCAGTCTTGTCCATTTATATGCAGTGTTGTCGCATCGCAGTAAAGATTACCATGAAATTTTATTAATGCCACGCCGGAGCCAGTGGCTAAAAACCTATCGAATTATGTTGCGGTCAGGCCAAAAAACTTAAAGCAATCCTAATGAGCTTAAGGGGAAAACCTATCGAATTACAGGGCAATCACGCCTCGGCCGGGAGTCCTCGGTTCCTTCATCTAGGCTCACCCACCCGGAGCACAGTGGCTCCGGTTCCTTCATCCAATCCACATTTACTGGATTGGGTTGTCCTCCGGACAACTTCATTCAGTCATCCTTTGGGCAACTACATTCAGTCATATTAAGGACAATTATAATTCTTATAAAAAAGCCCTGAAAGGGCGTAGTCTAATAGCATAGGGTGGAACCCTATGAAAAATAGTTTGCCCAAATAAAAAGTCCTGAAGGGACGACATAATAAATTAAGGTAAAATCCAGTCTTGTCCATTTAATTACAGTGTTGTCGCATCGCAGTAAAGATTACCATGAAATTTTATTAATACTGTGCTGGAGCCAGTGAGAATTTGCTGTCGAATTTTATGTATTCTTGTCGCATCGCAGTGGCTTTTTTAGCCGAAACACGGTGGTTTCGGTTCCTTCATCAAATGCCCATTAAGGGCATTTGGTTGCCATTCTGGCAACTCTACTCAGTCATCCTGAAGGGATGATATGTCATAGCCGTGGGTTTTCAACCCACGGTATAAAGATATGCCAAGGTTGATTTGGTGGACTTTTTGTATTGTCAATCTGCTAATACGAAGAGATCATAACTTTTCATCCCTTGTAATGATATATTAAGATAAATTGGACAAAAAGTGTGACAAATCCATGTGAATACATCAGTGATTCAGATCAAAGCCATAGATTATCGGATGACGAATTACGTTGCAGGCACGCCGCGGTACAGTGGCTAAAAACCTATCGAATTATGTTGCGGTCAGGCCAAAAAACTAAAAGCAATCCTGATGATCTTAAGGGGAAAGCCTATCGAATTACAGGGCAATCACGCCTCGGCCGGGAGTCCTCGGTTCCTTCATCTAGGCTCACCCACCCGGAGCACAGTGGCTCCGGTTCCTTCATCCAATCCACATTTACTGGATTGGGTTGTCCTTCGGACAACTTCATTCAGTCATCCTTTGGGCAACTACATTCAGTCATCTTCATCCGATGGACATTTAGTCCATCTGGTTGCTCTAAAGAGCAACTGCATTCAGTCATGCTCGGCCATCTCAAAATCTAATCCGATATGCCAAAATAAATGTAGTATTATAAAATATTGTGCTTGTATGTTATTATTAAAGGATTACATTATTGTCAAGGTTCACTGTGGTAATTTGGGTTAAGGGCAAAAAATAAACCGAATAGAAATTTCTATTCGGTTTATTTACAGTCTGTTTTTATTTTTTTAGACTAATTATGCCAAAAACATTTGGTATTAGTACTTAAATGGAGCGTCAACCACTGTATCGTCCCATGCCAATTTCATTGAACCAGATTTGTTTCCATTATCAAAGAATTGAATTGAAAAATTTTCTACGACAGGGTTGTTTTGGCTGGCAGGAGCTGTAATGCGCAAAGCATCTTTCTTCTCACTATAGCCACTTGTTCCCCATCTGTCTAGGTCTTTGCTAAATATAATAGTCCATTCTGATTTGCCAGGTATGGTGAATAGAGAATAAGTACCTGCAGATAGTTTTTTTCCTGAAAAGGTTACGGTTTTGTAAACTTTTATTTCAGCCGCTTCATTGGCTCCCGTTCTCCACATTTTGTCAAATGGGATTAAATCTCCAAAAATCTCTCTGTTCTTTTTCGAAGGTCTACTGTAGACAATTTTCATAATAGCCTCATCGTCACCTTTGCGGTCATGGGCAAAATTGTCGGGGAAGTATGCACAGTCCAATGGACTTCTATCTATTCCTCTAAAAGATTGAGCCGTAGATATAGAAATAAAGCCAACAACAAAGCAAAGGATGAGTAATAGGTTTTTCATAAATTAGTGTTTTATAGTTATTTAATTCTTTAAGGTTTAAAATGTTAATTTAACCAGTCCTAGTAACGCATTGATTAATATTATTATTGGCAGGGGCCCTGAGATTATTCCAATATTTTTTAATTTTCTAATTGTATTTAAATGGTGGGTTTGATAATGCAATTATTTACCAAGGATGAACTCTAATTGATGTCATCTATTCATTGTTATTGGATGGTAATACGTGGATATGTTGATTGTATCCTGCGATGATTCAATTTCTTATAAAAGTAGAAAATTTAATGTGGACTCAATTAATATCTAATGATATTTAAAACCCAATGATAATTTCATGATTTTCTTTGATAATGCATTGGCTTTATTATCAATAAAATAGATTTATAGCATTGCGGTATAAGTATATAGGCTT
>NZ_JAJQYA010000025.1:70459-75192 GCF_021729155.1 Membranihabitans marinus
ATATTTGTATATTATAAGTATATAGGCTTATATTTGTATATTATAAGTATATAGGCTTATATTTGTATATTATAAGTATATAGGCTTATATTTGTATATTATAAGTGTATAGGCTTATATTTGTATATTATAAGTGTATAGGCTTATATTTGTATATTATAAGTGTATAAGCTTATATTGATGTATTATAAGTATGTAGGCTTATATTGATGTGTTATAAGTCTGTAGGCTTATGTTTATATGTTATAAGTGTATAGACTTATATTTGTATATTATAAGTATATAGGCTTATATTTGTATATTATAAGTGTATAGGCTTATATTTGTATATTATAAGTATATAGGCTTATATTTGTATATTATAAGTGTGTAGGCTTATGTTTGCCTAGAAAGATAATATTGAAGTAAAACAAGAATAGATGAAGAAAAACAATTTGGCGGTATTAACCTGCGATCTTATTGAATCTAGGAGTTTTAGTGCTGCAGATCGAAGTCATATTGTAGAAAAATTAAAGCAGAAATTAGCGAAATGGGGGCAGGCCAATGGCGGAGAGTATATTATCTATAGAGGAGATAGTATTCAAGCGGTAGTCGACAGTAGTGATGGTGCACTGCGTCATGGTCTATATTTGAAATCATTGGTTAAGTCACTACGGTTGAGCAATAGTCAGCGAAAGTCAGTGGTCGATATAAGAATATCAATTGGGATAGGGGAGTTAGATTACAAAGGCGAAACCTTACTAGATTCCGACGGTAGTGCTTTTCAATATTCAGGTAGACGACTAGATCAAATGAAGCAGAGTGAAGAGGGACTTACGTTGACTACCTCAGATGATAACATCAATAAAGAATGGTCTGTGATACTGACTTTACTTGAATCAGTAATTGATGGTTGGTCTTTATCTTCTGCCGAAATTGTAAATGTGATTCTGGAAGAAAATGAATTACCTATCGAAAAGGTCTTGGGTATTAGCCAACCCGCAGTTAGTCTTCGTAAAAAACATGCAAATTGGAATGCCATTGAAAAAACTTTAGCGTATTTTGAATCACAATTCAAAGACCATTAATATGGAATTATTTATAAGGCTTTTGATTGCCCATATCATTACAGATTTTTTTATTCAACCCAATCACTGGGTTGAGCAAAAGAACTTGCTAAAGGCCAAATCAAAATACTTATATTTTCATATTGCATTGACTGGTATAGTGGCTTGGATCTTTATGGCAGGTTGGGAATATGGTTTCTATGCCCTTTTCATTGCATTGAGCCATGGCATAGGAGATTACCTGAAGTTGACCTATACCAAGGATGAACTCATCCCTTTTATTATTGATCAACTGTATCATGTCATCATCCTAGGACTCTGTGCATTGTGTATAGACCATGGATTTTCTTATTTTTTCGCCGATATCAAAGACTTTTTTGAAATGAAAACATGGGCCGTATTGGCAGGCTATATGTTGATTACTGTGCCCAGCGGTTACCTTGTCGGAAAGGCTACCAAGCAATGGCAAATGGAATTGGCAACGAGTGAAGAAGATCGCGATAGTTTAAAAAACGCCGGTGTATGGATCGGTATTTTAGAGCGGATATTGGTTTTGACTTTTGTGTTGTTTCAACAGTTTCAAGCCATCGGTTTCTTAATTGCAGCCAAATCAATTCTAAGGTTTAGTGATAAAAACGAAAACCATCCGAGGAAACAGACGGAATACGTCCTTATTGGAACCCTGATTAGTTTTACCTTGGCATTATTTATGGGACTTGCCATTAACTATATTTTAAAGTCATATTAAAAATTATACCTACATTATAAATATAGACCCTTTTAGTACGAAATACATTTAAAAATTACTGGTTTTATTTCGATTTATTGTTGAATAGTCGCAAGATTTTGCGACTTTCAATACCGCCAATTGAGGCGCAAGGCCTACCCACCCACGAGACGGAGGTCCACCCACCCGAAACACGGTGGTTTCGGTTCCTTCATCCAATGGATATTTAATCCATCGGGTTGTCCTCTGGACAACTTCATTCAGTCATCATCATCCAATCGACGTTAAGTCGATTGGGTACTTTCCTCTCTCACCCAATGCACGGAGGCATTGGTGCCTTTGATACAATTCCAGTATTTTAGTAATTTATAGCTGTCGAATTTTATGCAGCATCGTCGCAGCACAGTAAAGATTACCATGAAATTTTATTGATACTAAGCCGGAGCTAGTGAGAATTTGCTGTCGAATTTTATGTATTCTTGTCGCATCGCAGTGGCTGCGACTTCACTCGACAGAGCCCGATTTGCGGGCCAACCCATCCACGACACGGTGGTCGTGGCTCCTTCAAGCAATTATATTATTACTGTGACAAGTACTTAAACTTGTCAATTTAAATGCAGCGTCGTCTCAGCACAGTGGCTGCGACTTCACTCGCCCTGGCTGCCCCACCCACGACACAGTGGTCGTGGTTCCTTCATCAGATGAACATTTAGTTCATCTGGTTGCTCTTTGAGCAACTTTATTCAGTCGTGCACTTTGGTAATAGTATGTTAATTAGAACAAAAAATTAAGCAACTTAAGTTAACTTTAAAAAATATGACAAAGGAAAGAAAGAAGTATAGTTCAGATTTTAAGGAGATGATAATCTCTTTGGTAAAAGGAGGCCAGAGTCGTGCAGAAATAGGCAGAGAATACGGTCTAAGCAAAAGTATGGTAAGTCGTTGGGTGAAGCAATCTCAAATTACAGATCGTCCAATATTTACTGGTAATGGAAATGCAAGTTTAACAGAAGAGCAGAAAAAATATAAGGAATTAGAGAAAGCGTATTTAGCGGTAAAAATGGAAAATGATATCTTAAAAAAGGCGGTGGGCATCTTCTCCAAGAGCGACAGGACAAATATAAGTTCATAGAACAAAATAAAGGTATATTTCCTGTTGAGATGATGTGTAAAGCACTGACTGTAAGTAGAAGCTCCTATTATTCCTATATACGTAAATCTAGAATGACAACATCAAAAATCAAACGAAAGGATGTTTTAATGAAACAAATAAGCCAAATTTACGAACAGAGTAAAGGGAGGTATGGTAGTGTAAAAGTATGGCATAAATTAAAGCGACAAGGGGTCGATTATTCTCAAAGTTGGATTACGAAATTGATGCATGAGATGGGATTGCAAAGTATTGTAACTCGTAAGTATAAGTCCACAACTGACTCTAAACACGATCTAAAGGTGTCTAAAAATATACTTGATAGAAAATTCAGGGTAAATGAGTTAGGGAAAGTTTGGGTCTCTGACATAACATATATGAGAGTAAAAGACAGTTGGAATTATTTAACTACTATCATAGATTTGGCTGATAGAAAAGTTGTTGGATATTCAATTAGTACTTCAATGACAACGGAAGATACTATAATAAAAGCGTGGACTCATGCAAGGACAAATCGTCAAATAAAACCAGGATTTATCTTTCATTCAGATAGAGGCTCTCAGTATGCTAGCAAGAAGTTCTCTGAAATAATCAATTGTAACACCTATTCTACCCAGAGTATGAGCCGAAGAGGAAATTGTTGGGACAATGCGGTTGCAGAATCTTTTTTTAAAACTATTAAATACGAATGTTTATATCACCATACATTCAGAAATACAAAAGAATTTAAACATGCCGTTTTTCAATACATTAACTGGTATAACAATTATAGAATTCATGGTGCAATTGATTTTATGACACCAGCTGAAAAAGAATTGAGTTTATTAGATATTTATTCACAAAGTGCCTAATTTCATTGTTTTAAATTTTGTACTTAATCCACTTTGCTCGTTCATATTTAGGACATCGGGTTGCCCTTTGGGCAACTACATTCAGTCATATTAAGGACAATTATAATTCTTATAAAAAAGCCCTGAAAGGGCGTAGTCTAATAGCATAGGGTGGAACCCTATGAAAAATAGTTTGCCCAAATAAAAAGTCCTGAAGGGACGACATAATAAATTAAGGTAAAATCCAGTCTTGTCCATTTAATTACAGTGTTGTCGCATCGCAGTAAAGATTACCATGAAATTTTATTAATACCACGCCGGAACCAGTGGCTAAAAACCTATCGAATTATGTTGCGGTCACGCCAAAAGACTAAAAGCAATCCTGATGATCTTAAGGGGAAATCCTATAGAATTACAGGGCAATCACGCCTCGGCCGGGAGTCCTCGGTTCCTTCATCCGATGTCCATTTAGGGCATTTGGTTGCCATTCTGGCAACTCTACTCAGTCATCCTGAAGGGATGATATGTCATAGCCGTGGGTTTTTAACCCACGGTATAAAGATATGCCAATGTTGATTTGGCGGACTTTTTGTATTGTCAATCTGCTAATACGAAGAGATCATAACTTTTCATCCCTTGTAATGATATATTAAGATAAATTGGACAAAAAGTGTGACAAATCCATGTGAATACATCAGTGATTCAGATCAAAGCCATAGATTATCGGATGACGAATTACGTTGCAGTCTCGTCGCAGCACAGTAAAGATTACCATGAAATTTTATTAATACCACGCCGGAGCCAGTGGCTCCGGTTCCCTCTCCATTGATCCATTTAGGATCAATGATGCTTCGCATTTCGCTCGGTCATACCCGAGGGATGGAACCCTCGGCTCCTTCATCCTCAGCCCTCCCGAAACGCGGAGGTTTCGGCTCCTTCATCAGATGGACATTTAGTCCATCTGGTAGACCTATTGGTCTA
>NZ_JAJQYA010000026.1 GCF_021729155.1 Membranihabitans marinus
AATGCCATTAGCGAATGTTGATCTACCGGCAATTTATCCTCTTTACCTGAAAATGCACGCAGTCTTTCGTGAAACCAATGGGGAATTTTTCTAGTAAGTTCCTCAAGTGATTCCGTATCAAATCTTTCGTCCGTATATCGAAATATACTTTCCCCTCCTGTACCTCCACTACTACAGATAACTGCATCTATTCTCGTATCAAAGGCAGCAGCCATAAGAGACTGCTTACCATTGCGAGAATGACCGGTCAATCCAATTTTACTGGTATCTACTTCTTCCATTGTATATAGATAATCAATTGCTCTACTCCCTCCCCATGCTCGTTTCATCAAGGTAGCAAAATCATAATCAGGATAAATATCTGAGTAGTTCCCCGTATCGTCTTTGGCATCGGCTCCTGCATACACACAGCCGATGTACCCCCTTCTTACCGCTATTTGGGCCCATCCTCTGTGATTCCACTGGGTCATAAATACAGGAAAAGGTCCACTGCCTGGAGGAATCATTAATTCTATCGTAATCTCTGCTCCTAGTCCAGGTCCAAATCGAATCTTGACCATCCTCAGAGTCACTCCGTTTTCTATGCGTTCCGAGATTATTTCGGATTCAAATTTATCTGGCGGTGGAGGGATAGAACCAGACACCCAATATTGATAATTTTTACTAATCCATTGACGTTTTTCTTCCCACTGAGCAGCTGTTTCGATCGGCTCCCCACTTTGTCCATTGCCCACCAATAACAAATCGGGAGGCAATGGATATTCGGGAAAAGTATCCACATTAGCCACATCAACACTTTGTGAATACAGGTGAGTAGTCCCCAAAACAAAAGAAATAAGGAAAAATAAGAATTTACTCATTTTCATTATTCAATAATTTGAATGGGTTCTACATTGTCTTCAGCACCGACATAGCCCGGATTCTGATTGACCACGGCTTGAGTATTGGCTTCAATAACACTTTGCGGAATAGGTAGCAATACATTGTGAGGAGAAATATATGCTATCGCTCCTCTCCATATTGGAGGATTGGGATCTTGATAGTGGTTATTCACTCTCATCACTCTATCGTAGAACCAATTACTTTGACTAAAACTATTCATATCGTAGCCATTTATGTTGCCTTGAGCCATGATATAAGATACCCTCACCATTTCATTGTGTCGTGGTTCTTCCATATATAGTTCTCTAGCTCTTTCGTCGAAGATAAAATCGATGGTTACATCTGAGCTTGAGATCAAAGAAGCGTTGGATCTATCCCGAACTACATTAATATCCTCTGCAGCAGCGGCCAAATCCCCCTTCCAATAATGGGCTTCCGCTCTCAACAAATAGGTTTCGGCCAATCTAAATATATACCAATCGGCCTCTCCTCCAACCGGCAAACGCGTATTGGGAGAAAGAACAAAAGTCTTGTATTGAGGCCAAGGATACCAAGTGTCAAAGGTGTCGGTCAGGTTACCATAAAATTCTTTACTCAAAGGCTGGCCATATTGTGGCGAATTTGGAGCATTGACCAATATTTCCTCCATTTCTATCCAATTGATATCGGTTCGACGAAGGTCAGTAGTTGTTTCCCAGTTTTTGTCGCCATCTCTCCAAAGACTATAATGAAAAAAAGCATTGGTTCTTACATCGGCATTTCCAATACCCAAGGTATCGCTACCTGGAGTACTCCAGTTGTGAGCGCGTTGACCGGTACTCTCCAAAACTTTCCAATATGAAGGGGTATACCTTCTACTTGAATAAACACCACCTGATCTCGATTCGATAGGACCGTCTGCGCGATCGATGGTCGCATAGATAGTCTCTTTGTTTGCTGAAATATTTCTATTCTGCCAGCGGTGAAGATCCCACTGTACATTGCGTTTACTATCTTCTGCATCAATACCAAATCGCTCCGTCATCAATGAATAGGGGCCGTCAATGACTTTATTGGCAGATGCGATAGCCATATCAAAATTGGAATTTGCCAAATAGACCTTAGCCAATAAATGGTAGGCGGCACCCTGGGGAACATCACCAGCGTTTATAGGCGACTCTGGCAAATGAAGACCACTCCATTCGAGATCTTCTTGAATTTTATTTAAAATAGCCGTTCTACTGTAGGTTTGAAAATCCAACTTTGGTCCCTCAATTTCTTGACCTACCCATGGAACATCACCATAGGTATGGACCAATCTATAGTACCAATAAGCTCTATGCCACAATGCTTCAGCTAGGATTCTATTCTTCACGGACTGATCCGCCCATTCTATATTGTCGATATTTGAGATCAAAACATTGGCGTTTTTGATAAAGCCATATACATCGTCAAACATGGTCAAATAAGGCCAAACAGGGCCACTACTCGGTGTCACTATTCTCAGATCTGAAGGAAAGATAGAAATCGCCAAATCCGAAAGGCTATGCTCCATCGCTATAAAATGATATCCTCCACTTCCACCGGAAACTTCTCTACGAATATCTTTCCTCATTTTAACCAAAATGGCTTCAAACCCATCTTCATTGACATAGGCATTTTGAGGAGAAAAAAAGGACAGAGGTTCGGGTTCTAACCACTCCTCTTTACAGGAAGTTAACAAAGTTGACAATCCTATAATTATATATATAAATTTATTAATTTTTATCATTTTCTTTTCATTTAGATTTTTGATCAAATCAATTATTAAAGAGACAAATTTAATCCTAGATTGAAGGTTTTAGCCAATGGTGTAGTTCCTGTTTCGGGATCCCAATTCGGCCATTTTGAAATTGTAAGAATGTTTCTTGTCGATGCAAACACTCTGATGCCTTCCAATCCCACGCGCTCAATAATGCTACTAGGAACATTGTAGGAAAGTGTAATATCTTGGATTCTCATAAACGAACGACTTCGATAAATCTTAATACCTCCACCGTATCCACCGGTGTGTAGGTCTAGACGAGCATAATCATTGATAGGATTCTCAGGAGTCCAATAAGGTAGAGGTCCGACATTTCGCGCTCTTCTGTCATTCGATTCAGCACCGGAGTTCAAAGCACCACTCTCTTCTCCGATATGTCCCAAATCCGCTCTGAGGAAGATAGAAGCCGTCCAGTTTTGCAAGAAAGTAAAATCATTGCCCAAGCCCAATTTATATCGAGGTTTTAAATAACCGATAAACTGTTTATCATCTTCCGCAATGTATTCTCCATCATTGTTGACATCAACCGATTTAAAATCACCTGGTCTCATCACATATTGGGCCGCTTGATCTTCCTCACCTTCTTGCCATACTCCTATGACTTCGTAATCCCATACCGCATCGATGGCATATCCAGGGAACCACTGATTGGTATAATCGGGCAATTCACCATTTTGAACCTCACCTAGAAGAGTGTAGTCCCCTTTGTCTCCAAATAATTCCAGTATTTTATTCCGATTAAATGAAAAAACAAAATTAGATTTCCAATGAAGATTTGAATTATTTATAATATTCGTTCCCAAAGTCAATTCCAAACCTTTGTTGTTCAACCGACCGAGATTCGTAGTTACGTTGGAAAACCCAGTCAAACTTGGCAAGAGTCTATTCATCAACAAATTCGTCGTCGTCGCATCGTAAATATCTATACTCAAATCGAATCGATCATCCATCAATCCCATATCCATACCTATATTAAATGATCTGGTTTTTTCCCAAACCAAACCAGAATTAGCCAGCGTTAAGTTGTACAAGCCCACTCTTGCATTGGTTCCATCAAACCATAGATCAGAATCCAAGGTGGCCAATGCGGAGTATATACCGATGTCACGATTTCCATTACTTCCCCATGAAAGTCTAAGCTTCAATCGATTTACGAATGATTCTTCATTGTACCATCCCTCTCTAGATATCTGCCAAGCTGCTGCTGCCGCAGGAAAAGTAGCTCGTGGTTCGTCTTGTCCAAAGGCGGAAAAACCATCTCTTCTGACCGACAATGTCAACAAGTATTTGTCCATCAAGGTATAATTCAATCGGGCCATAAAGGCTTCTCCAGTAAATTTTCTATCGTTGTTGTCTATAGAAGGATTATCCCCGAATTGCAAACCATGGAATCCCAATTCTTCATTGGGACTTACATTTTGATTAAATTGACTGGTGCTCCAAAACTGATTTTTCTCTGAACTGTGCAACAATGTCACATCGAAAAAATGTATCCCTACCTCTTTATTCCATTTCAGAATATTGTCAATGATCCATTCTTGACTCGAGTACTCTGATCTACTTCCCATACTATTGTCCTGCGCGGGATCACCCCCTAATTTTACATCAGTCGATCGAAAATACAATTCCTTCATGGTTTCATATCTCGGCTGGAACGAAAGTCTATAAGTAATGCCTAAAGGAAGCTTTACATCTGCGTATAAATTCGCAAATAAACTATTGACTTTTCTAAATTTGTCATCTCTATAATAATCCAATAGGGGATTGAAAGTATGACCGTGAGCCAAACGCTCCAAATTTCCATCAGCATCAAACACTCTTCCGAATGGACTATTGGAATATATATCATAACTGGCAGGTACTCCCCCTTCGTCTCTATCCGTAAATTGGGCATTGATACCTACATTTAACCAATCGGAAACTTCATACTCTGCATTCATTCTAGATCTGATGGCGGAATACTTATCTCCTAATCTCAGACCTTCATTGTCCACATAACCCAATGACCAATAATATGTCGTTCTATCTGATCCACCACCAATGCTCAAATCATGGGTTTGTCGAACGGCAGTTCGATATACTTCATCATACCAGTTTGTTGTCTGGCCGGCCTTGAATTGCTCTTGTTCGATGGGGAAAAAATTCAATCTACGCAGATATTCATCAGTTACATCTGGCAGAGGGCTTTGACTTAAATTGATCCATTCATCCAATCCAATATCACTAGGCAAATTGTTGGGATCGGTGTAATAATTATAGTCTTGTGTTGGATTTATCGTCCTAAAATAATCTGCTCTAAAATCGATATATTCTTGTGGGGAATAAGCCTCTCTTTTCACAGTGGGAGTGGACACTCCTAGTTTGGAAGAATAATTAATACGCGGCTTGCCTTTATTTCCCTTGGTGGTGGTAATTAGGATAACCCCTGAGGCTGCTTTTGCTCCATAAATTGCGGCAGAACTAGCGTCTTTTAATACGTCGATGGTTTCTATATCTGTTGGATTGATATCTTGTAAACTACCGTTGTAAATTACGCCATCTAATACGATCATTGGCGATGTACCCGCCGTCAATGAAGTCGGCCCCCTTACTTCCAAAGAACTTCCCCCTTGAGGAGAAGAAGATTGGTTGGCCGAAAAACCTGCAACTGTTCCCGTTAAAAATTCTCCTATCTGTGTTACGTTTTGATTTTTAAAATTATCGGCATTTAAACGATTTACAGAACCGGTCAAATCACTTTTTTTAACCGTTCCATAACCGACTACTACCAATTCATCTAATAACTCTGCATCTGAAACCAAGGTGATTATTAAATCAGATCGACCTTCTACAGGGACTTCCAATGTTTGATATCCGATATAGCTCAGGGACAAAACAGCATTTTCATCGACATCACTTAACTGAAATCCCCCGTCGAAATCGGTAGAAGTCCCGATATCTGTTCCTTTGACCAAAACGTTTACTCCGATTAAAGCTTCGCCTTCTTCATTAATCACCCGCCCCTGAATGTCAATGCCAGCTAGTTCTAAAACCTTACTTTGCAAGGTTTTGATTGCCTGGGGAGATTTTACCGCAGTTTGCAGACTGATCTTGCCAGAGGACTCGATCGACTGAATTTGGTTGATTTTACGTTTCAACTTGCGCATTGACTTTTTCCCATCGGAGTCATTTTTATACAACACATAATATTTTGTGCCTAAAAACTTAATACCCAAATTGGTTTGTTCTACTATTTTTTCAAATACCAGATTCAAACTAGAAAAATCGCCTTCGGTTATCGTTATCTTTACATCTTGCACGGACTGTGCATCGTATGTAAATATGATTTGATACCGCTCACTGATTTCTTGAATAACATCCACCAATTGTCTTTCCTCATCCAACTGATGAATATTGGCATACGACAACTGCATAGTAAACAGTAGAATTACTATCCAACAGTAAATAATCTTAGAGTAATTATTTTTACACATTTTAAAAAAATTATACATTAAAAAATTTATGAAACAGAGCTTACTTTACCACTAAAGTTTTGTCTATCAATAGTATATTAAGATTGTAAATAGTATTTAAGGTCCTTATACATATATCTAAATCATCACTCGGTACCCCGCCTTGTAATATTTTATTTTCCAAGTCCTTATTTTGGAAATCGATTTCCAAACCATAGGTCTGCTGTAGGAGTTTCATTGCATCACTCAAACTCAAATTATCTAAAAGCAGGACTCCATCCTTCCACGAGCTCACAACTTTTAATTTTTCTGGTCGATCCAATTTGACACGATCCGATCCCTTGGCATAAGTCAATAGATCACCTACGGCCATGGTAATGGACTCCTTGTCCTCTATATCAATTTTGACCTTTCCTTCTTCCAACATCACCTTGGTTTGATTTTCTCTGGTATTGACATTAAATTCCGTCCCCAAGACTTCAATATTTAAATCAGAGGTTCTTACATAAAATTTGTCCCCGGTTTTAGGTTTTTTCTTCACCTTAAAAAAGGCTTCTCCTTCCAATGCGACATTTCTCGGATTTTTTCGCAGATACTCCAATGAAGAGTTGGCATTGAGTACAACCTCAGTCCCATCGCTTAGCGTCAATTCCGTCCTTTGGCCGTATCCTGTAACAATCTTTTCAGATGAATTCCAATAAAAATTATAAGTAAAAACTGAAGAGACTACTAGGAGTACAATGGCGGCCGCCACCTTCCACTGTAGCGGAATAATGGACTTTTTAACAGATTGTCTTGATTTTTTATCGCCATCTAACTGCTGTAACAATTTTGCCAATTCCAATTCGACCTTTTCTTTAGATACATTGGGAATTTGAAAATTAATACCCTTGGCAATTATCTCTGCTTTATAAAAACCTTCTGCTTTTTCAGGATTATCTTCCAGCCATTGCTTCCAATATTGATCAGAATGAGGTGTTCTTTGCTTTGCCCATTCTATAAAAAATGGGTTATCGAGCAATTCTTTTATGGTTATATAGCTATCTACTGACATTGTAATGATTGTTATTTATGTGCTTACTTATATAGAGAGGGACAAAATCGAATTTGGTCTACCTTTTTTTTAACTTTTTTTTTGAAAATCTTACATTATGTTAATATTAATTAAGAATAACCTATCAGATGGGGCAAAATGGCGATAAGATATCGTGGATTAAATGATTGGTTTTTAATTCGCTCTCTTCACGGTTTTTGAGCAATGGTTGACTTATTCAATACAGGGAACACAAAGTGGTAGTATTATATTAATTAGAGCAAAAAATTAAGGAACTTAAGTTAACTTTGAAAAATATGACAAAGCAAAGAAAGAAGTATAGTTCAGAATTTAAGGAGATGATCATCTCTTTGATAAAAGGAGGCCAGAGTCGGGCAGAAATAGGCAGAGAATACGGTCTAAGCAAAGGTATGATTAGTCGTTGGGTGAAGCAATCTCAAATTACAGATCGGCCAATATTTACTGGTAATGGAAATGCAAGCTTAACAGAGGAGCAGAAAAAATATAAGGAATTAGAGAAGGCGTATTTAGCGGCGAAAATGGAAAATGATATATTAAAAAAAGCGATGGGCATCTTCTCCTTGAGCGACAGGACAAATACAAGTTCATAGAACAAAACAAAGGTATTTTTCCTGTTGATAAGATGTGTAAATCACTGGCTGTCAGCAGAAGTTCTTATTATTCATATATAAGAAAATCTAGATTGTCGTAATATATCTATCCGGATTTTGATTTATAATATTGAAATAGGTTATGTTCATGGATTTGTCACACTTTTTGCCCAAATAATCATATTATGTCTAGTATCGTTGGATTATAACATTTAATGCATCTGTCCAAGAAAGTCTATAGAGCAAAAAGTCCGCCAAATCAACATTGTTTGATGCCTTATACACCTCACCCACCCGAGGGAATAACCCCTCGGTTCCCTCATCAAATGCCTTTAGTAGGCATTTGGCTCTGTGAGCTGCATTCGGTCACCCACGGCTATGACATAACATCCCTTCAGGATGACTGAGTAGAGTCGCCAGAATAGCAACCAAATGCCCTTAATGGGCATTTGGTAGTCTTTCAGATTACTACACTCAGTCGCGGCTCTACACTGGTTTGATATAATAGCTCTTCTATCATTGTATTCTTAGTACAAATCTTTGTGATCTTACCGAATACCATTGTTTTTTTTGCGGTTAAATAGCCGTAAATAACAAATCTTCAAAAAGTTACTGGAAGCACTGCGCCATGGTAAACAAATGTAGAATAAAAAGAGAAAAGTCCTGAAAGGACGTAGTCTAATAGCATAGGGTGAAACCCTATGAGATGAATGCCTACCTAAATAAGTCCTAGAGGGACGAAGGAAATCTCTTCTTTTGTCAGAATTGCGAATTTATACAACTTAAATGCTGGCAATAATGAGATAAACATGAATTTGTCACACTTTTTGCCCAAATAATCATATTATGTCTAGTATCGTTGGCTTAAAACATTTAATTCATCTGTCCAAGAAAGTCTATAGAACAAAAAGTCCGCCAAATCAATCTGGGTTATCCATTTCGAGCCGCGCTAGTAGCACGGCTCTACACTGGTTTGATATAATAGCTCTTCTATCATTGTGTTCTTAGTGCAAATCTTTGTGATCTTACCGAATACCATTGTTTTTTTTGCGGTTAAATAGCCGTAAATAACAAATCTTCAAAAAGTTACTGGAAGCACTGCGCCATGGTAAACAAATGTAGAATAAAAAGAGAAAAGTCCTGAAAGGACGTAGTCTAATAGCATAGGGTGAAACCCTATGAAATGAATGCCTACCTAAATAAGTCCTAGAGGGACGAAGGAAATCTCTTCTTTTGTCAGAATTGCGAATTTATACAATTTAAATGCTGGCAATAATGAGATGAAAATGGATTTGTCACACTTTTTGCCCAAATAATCATATTATATCTAGTATCGTTGAATTAAAACAATGATTATCTGTCCAAGAAAGTCTATAGAGCAAAAAGTCCGCCAAATCAATCTGGGTTATCCATTTCGAGCCGCGCTAGTAGCACGGCTCTACACTGGTTTGATATAATAGCTCTTCTATCATTGTGTTCTTAGTGCAAATCTTTGTGATCTTACCGAATACCATTGTTTTTTTTGCGGTTAAATAGCCGTAAATAACAAATCTTCAAAAAGTTACTGGAAGCACTGCGCCATGGTAAACAAATGTAGAATAAAAAGAGAAAAGTCCTGAAAGGACGTAGTCTAATAGCATAGGGTGAAACCCTATGAAATGAATGCCTACCTAAATAAGTCCTAGAGGGACGAAGGAAATCTCTTCTTTTGTCAGAATTGCGAATTTATACAATTTAAATGCTGGCAATAATGAGATGAAAATGGATTTGTCACACTTTTTGCCCAAATAATCATATTATGTCTAGTATCGTTGGATTATAACATTTAATGCATCTATCCAAGAAAGTCTATAGAGCAAAAAGTCCGCCAAATCAATTTTGAATTATCGCTAATGGAATCTCGTCGCAGCGCAGTGGCGTACCCACCCGAGGTGCAGTGACTTTGGCTCCTTCATCCAATCCACATTTACTGGATTGGGTTGTCCTCCGGACAACTTCATTCTGTCATGCTCGTTCCCACCCAATGCGCGGAGGCATTGGTGTCTTCATCCTGGATGACTTCATTCAGTTATATTCGTTCATGCCTCTACAAAATGGCGTGACTGCAACGTAATTCGATAGTTTTTTTGCCACGGTCTCCGACCTGATTGTCTCAACAAATATTCTAGGAACAATCTATAAATCAACTCTACAAAAAAGACCCATCATATCGCTAAATATGATGGGTCTATAAAAAAAGGATACTTATGCAAATTATTCAATGGTCTCCAACGGTGGCTTGTTGTTTTGCGCCCCCGCGTAACCAATGTTTTGATTAATCGTCCCCAATGTATTGGAGTTGATAATCTTGTCATCTATCGGCCACAATACGTGATATGGCTCAAGATGTGGAGTTTGTCCAATAATTACAAACTTGTCTCCTACAGGTACGTCCAAGCCCAAGAAAGTCTTGGTTTTAGGACCAGTGTACTGAGGATAAAACATATTATTGGCCATTACTCTATCGAAATACCAGTTACTAGCAGAAAAATTATCTTCGCTATAACCATTTAATCCCTGTGCTGCCATAATGTATGACACTCTTACCATTTCATTCTGACGAGGTGACTCTGCCAACAACTCTCTCGCTCTTTCGTCAAAAATATAATCGATGGTCACTTCATTGGCTTCTATGGGCAAAGCGTTTGCACGCTCTCTGATCTTGTTGATATCAGCCGCTGCTGAAGCCAAATCATTTTTCCAATAGTAGGCTTCCGCTCTCAACAAATAAGTCTCGGCCAATCGGAAAACATACCAATCGCCATTACCTCCATATGGTCGAGCAGCTGGATCGTCTTGCAATACCATAGTTTTATATATTGGCATAGCATACATAGATCCCAAAACAGTATAAGGATCACCTGTCATCCATTGAAAATTCCAAGGCTTACCATAGTCAACTGATTCCACATTGTTGTACAACATTTCATCTAAATCTTTCCAGTTGGCGTCAGCTCTACGCAAATCCGGGGTATTGGTCCAATCATAACCGTCTTCTTCCCACACATCGTATTGGTACCATTCTGTCAAAGCTGCATCTGGGTTTCCTCTACCCAAACTATCGTACAATACACCAGCATCGATCATACCTCGATTACCTTCACTATCTCTGTGTCGCGAATGCCACCATGAAGGATGATAAGTTCTCATAGTATAAAGACCAGCACTCTTAGCGGCATCTGGAGCTTCGAATCGATCGACGATAGACAGAATATTTTCTGTATTGGTCGCAGAATTACGGTTAATTGGACGATGTAAATCCCAAATAACATTGAATTCACTATTGCCCGCATCTACACCAAATCGTCCTTCCATCAAAGCATAAGGACCATCTATAACTGCAGAAGCCGCAGCAATGGCTTTATCAAATTCCATATTGGCCAAATAAATTTTAGTCAATAAGTGGTTTCCTGCTCCTTTGGTTACAGCTCCGGGGATGGCGGTCTCTGGAAGATGCTGAACAGCAAACTCCATATCGGATTGGATTTTATCCAAAATAGCCCAACGACTATGAGTGTTAAAATCCAAACGAGCACTCTTGATCTCTTCTCCTACCCATGGCACATCGCCGTAATTGTGAACCATTCTGTAGTACCAGTATGCTCTATGCCAATAAGATTCAGCTAAAATAGCATCCCTTTCTGACATATCCTCCCATTCGATTTCGTCAATCCGAGAGATGGCCACATTGGCATTTTTTATGTTTTCATAAAAATTGTTAATCTGACTAACGTATTTAGAATATCGATCCGTACTAGGTGTCAATTGAGTCATATCCAATTGAACAAAAGGCACCGCTACTTCAGTAGTATTCCACTGATGGTGCATAAAGTTTCGATTACCCGTAAATTCGGGTACCAGTGACTTTCTCATAGTAACCAAGAGAGCGTCAAATCCCGAACGATCTATATAGATGTTTTCAGGCGCAAAAAACGACAGCGGCTCTGGTTTCAAAAAATCCTCAGAACATGAGAATGTAGATAGTAATATTGAAAAATATAGTATTATGCGTTTCATAATTTTAATATTTAAGCGAGTAATTAAAGAGTTACATTAAGACCCAAAGTATAGGTTCTAGGCATAGGTTCACTAATACCAGATTCTGGATCCCATCCCGGCCAGTCAGTGAAGGTAGCCAAGTTACGGATAGAGCCGAAGAATCGGATACTCTGTAAGTTAATTTGGCTAGCATAATCAGCTGGCAATGTATAGTTTAATGTAAGATCTTGAATTCTCACGAATTCTCTTGATTTAAATACCATTATACCGCCACCGTAAGGTGCATCATTTTGTCCCAAGCGAGGCCATTCATTGGTCTGATTTTCTTCTGTCCAATAAGGCGTCGGTGCAGTATTTCTTCTATCATAAGTTGAGTGACGGTGGATAGCATCAGAAAATGCACCCATGTGTCCCAAATCGGCTCTAATAAAGATAGAAGCTGAAAAATTCTTCAAGAATGTAAAATCATTTCTCAAGCCCAATCTAACTCGTGGCTGCTCATAACCAATAAAAGTTTTGTCGTCCAATGCTTCGTAACTGCCGTTACCGTTGAGGTCAGCTCCTTTTAAATCACCAGGCTCCAATCCGTATTCCGCCGCTTCAGCCGCTTCGTCTACTTGCCAGATTCCCAACAAATCGTAATTCCAAATTACATCAACCGCATATCCTGGGAACCACTCATTTTCAAAATCTGGAACTTCACCGTCGTATTGGTTTCCTTCCAAAGTATAGGTTCCAGTTTCTCCAAACAATGATTCGATTTTATTTCTGTTCAAAGACAAGTTAAAACTTGAACTCCAACTAAAGTTGTTGGTATTGATATTGGATGAACTTACCGTCATCTCAAATCCTTTGTTAGACAACTCTCCAATATTGGTCGTAATATTCTCAAAACCCGTAATTCGAGGCAATGATCTATCCACCAACAAACTATTGGTTGTCATATCATAGTAATCCAAACTTACGTTGATTCTATTCTCCAAAATACCCAAGTCTACACCAAAGTTAAGAGACTCCGTTTCCTCCCAAACCAAACCGGGGTTGGCCAATGAAGAAGTATATACACCGATCTGAACTTGTGATCCGTCGTAGTATTGATTAGAACTCAATTGAGCCAATGAAGAATATGCTCCAATATCTCTATTTCCATTCACACCCCACGAAAGTCTAACTTTGGCTTGATCAAGCCCAGGTACGTTAAAGAATTTTTCATCAGACAATTTCCATGCAAAAGCCATAGCAGGGAAGGTGGCTCGTGGGTTACTCTGACCAAAGGCAGAATATCCATCTCTTCTCACGGAAGCTGTAAACAAGTATTTGTCCATCAACGTGTAATTCAATCTGGCCATCATCGCATCACCAGTCACTTTAGTATCCTCAGACAACAATGCTGGATTAATACCAAATTGTAAACCCGAATAACCCAAGACAGGACTTGGCTGGAATGTATTATTCACAGAATAACTCTGCCATGTTTTATTTTCTTCTTTGTTGTATAGTAAGGTCACATCAAAACTGTGATCTCCATAGGTATGATTCCATTTGATCAAATTGTCAATCATCCATTCAAATCGAGTAAAATCAGTTCTATCAGCTTTACCATTAGATACATTTTGTCCACCGATAATGGTTTCTGGTGACCAGTAATTGTAATCTCTCAAATCTTCGATTCGCGGCTGGTAAGACAATTTATAGGTAATCCCAAAAGGCAAACCAACTTCTGCATATATGGAAGAGAACAAACTGTTGACCTTGCGATCTCTATCTTGTCCATATGTGTTGATCAATGGATTTTGTCCACCGATATAATCACCTGGATACCATTTCAAAGAACCATCTTCGTTGTACACTGTACCAAATGGACTTGATGTTTGCATTCCTGAGATACTAGCCGTTACAGAACTTTCATCTCTTACTGAATACTGGGTATTCGTCCCTACATTTAACCAATCAGTAACTTCAAAATTGAAGTTCAAACGAGAACGAATGGTAGAGAATTGGTCTCCTTTAATAATCCCTTCGTTGTCTACATAACCCAATGACCAGTAATACTGAGTATTGTCTGATCCACCTGAAATACTTAAATCGTATTCTTGTTTAATTCCTGTCTGCATGGTTTCATCGAACCAATCCACAGTCTCACCAGAAAGGTAAGATTCAATTTCCGTAGGGAAAAAGTTCAAACGAGATAAATATTCTCTCGTATCATCGGGGAGTGGATTAGGGTTAAGAGCTCTCCAGTCTTCGATGGTAAGTCCTTCACTCAAATTTGCTGGATCATCCCAGTAAGTATCTGGAAAAGGCTGAACGTTAGATCGGTAATACCCTTTTCTAAATTCAATATATTCCTCAGCATCACGCACTCCGTACTCGTCGGAAGTGGCTTGTGTAAAACCCAATTTAGAAGAAAAGTTAATGGTTGGTTTTCCTTTACTTCCTTTGGTAGTAGTAATCAACAATACACCGGAAGCGGCTTTAGAACCGAATACAGCAGCAGAACTGGCATCTTTTAAGATATCCACCGTCTCAATATCGTTGGGATTGATATCAGAGATACTACCGTTAAAGATTACACCATCCAATACCACCAATGGCTCTGTTCCAGCAGTCAAAGAGGTAGGTCCTCTTACTTCCAAACTAGATCCACCAGAAGCACCAGTACTTTGGTTGGCATTGAAACCAGCTACTGATCCCGTCAACATATCGGTCAACTGAGTCATAGACTGATCTTTAAATTTTTCAGCGTCTACACGTTGTACCGATCCGGTAAGGTCACTTTTCTTTACAGTACCATAACCCACAACCACCAATTCGTCCAACAATTGGGCGTCGGTAGTCATAGTAATAGTAATCTCAGTCTGACCTTCCAGAACAACTTCTTTGGTTTGGTAACCAATGTAACTCAATACCAATGTAGCGTCTGCTGCCACATCTTGCAATTGAAATCGGCCGTCAAAATCGGTAGAAGTACCGTTGGCAGTTCCCTTAACCAAAACGTTCACCCCTATCAAAGGCTCGCCTTCTTGGTCTACAACTGCTCCGGAGATATCCATAGGCAGCTGGGCATTTTCATTCCACTCGAAGTGAAATTTCGCATTTTCAGCATTAGATTCATCAGGCAATATCCATAGCCCGAGAACTAATAAGACAATTAGTCGAATTGTTTTCATCTCATAAGTTTTAATAATTGATCAAATTTTCTTCTGTATCCAAGTATTGGTTTTTTCTTCCAGTCAAAAGCTATTACACTCCTCGACTGGGGCAAAAAAACTATTTTTCACAATAGATTATTTCGGTAACGTTACCGCAAAACCTACAAAATTTAAGCTCGAATAGAACCCTTATTTGGCAAATTCACTCGGTAACGTTACCGAATTTAAGCATTCTCAGCTAATTAACCTAAATTTCACACAATAAATTATCATTTTAAAAATAAATTAAGGGTTGAAATTCACAAAATATGGGGTTTTAATAGTATTGGAATACTGATGATTATCTAAATATATCTAGATTTCGATTGGAAAAATAAAAAATATTCGCACTATTTAGCTCACATTCTACATTTAGCTATTTTAACCATCCTCTATTCATTATCCCTTCTTCCCCTACCGAGAGTGAAGAATCCCAGCTTAGTCTTTATAAAAAACATAGCCGTTAGATTCCATACCACCGTGGATATCGCCGTAGCACCAGCTGCACCGTCTATGCCATAGCGGGGAATTAACCAGTAATTTAAGCCAATATTAAGCACGACGGTGAAGAGAATGATATTTTGAACAGTCTTCTGATTCCCCGTCATATTTAACAATACCAGATTGGCCCCACAACAAGCCGTTATCAGGTTGGCGAAACAGAATAAATAGATGACGATTTTTCCCGATAAAAATGACTGACCATGACCAAACATTCCGAGAAAAAAGCCTGGAATGACTATCAATACTAGGATAATCGGCAAGCTCACAGCAATGCCAATCCAAGTACTGCGCTGTACAAATGATTTCAGAACCTGATGATTCCCCTGAGCATAGAGTTCCGAATATTTACTTTCGGCAATGGCATTAAATGACAACAAACCAAGTAGAGACAAATTTGAGATTCGCAGTGCAACCGCATAAATGCCCAATTCTTCGATATCTACAAGGAAACGCAACATCAACCGATCTGTCATACTAAACAACACAAAACCCAAACCACCGACTAGCATAGGAAAGAAATATTTAAAATCACGACCTATCCTACTAAGTGATATATTTAATACAAACCCATTGGATGGCAATTTAATCCATCCATACAGAGCAAAGGCGAAAGCAGAAACTACAACAGCCTGAATGATATCCAAAGGTGATTGACGAGACCAGACTGGAATGAGGAGGAACAAAAAAGCCAATATTTGAATCCAATTATTTTGCAATGCCGAAAACAAAACAAATTGCCCTTCGGTCTTATAATACGATGCGAGATACAACACCACAGCAAGCGGAAGGCATAGCAACGCACTATACTGCAATTCCCTTATCCATTCCCTATTGACCACATTGTCATCAAGCAAGCTCTCCATTCCAAATGTCCCACCGAGGAAAATTAAGGACAATAATAGAATAATCCACAGGGAAGATTTCACAAAGACATCAATATCTCGCCCTTTATCTTTAGACTTTAGATCGGGAATCAACTTCACCAAATAGGTATTTAAGCCGAGGTTGACTACAAAGGAAGCCAAGACAGCCACGGTCAACACAAAAGAAAGTACTCCATTGCCCTCCGCTCCATACACCTTTGATATATAGATATAGAATAAATAGATGCCCAATATCCCGAAGACCTTACTTATTAGAAATATTCCACTTCCCTTTAGCAAATCCCATAGATGTAAATCGGATTTGAGTTTAACTAAAATGGATTTGATTGGTTTCAACTTGAAAATTTTAAATAAATGTAACAAGGAAATACCAATCAAAAAAATACTAAATTTTAGGAATTAGAATGATCTTGGCAATAGCATTCATAGGTCGTCCTATCTCATACAAAATATAACAGCTACTGAAATGACGATGGCGTTAATAACCATCATGCATTTTTACTATTATATAATCTAGCTTCTATATTTTAATCAATAGAAAAGTCAATAGTGGAATTAATATAAACAGCAAGGTGGTAGCATGAAAGGCTATGATATAATATCGACTTTTTAAACCTGCTACATGTAAAGTTATATTCGTAAAAAACAAAATCATTGACAATGCCACAAACCACAGTATTGGAACGGCCATGATGTGCATTAATAACAATGACAAGGTCATATATACACATGGGATCACTATAATGGCCTTGACCAACCAATAAACTCGATCCGTCGGTTGACCATCCACATAATCCACATATTTCCTCCATAGTCCTATAGGTCTTCTTGAAATAGGCTGGTGTAATTCGCGATTGCTAGCCCTTGTTTTTCCATGTGATATCGTTGCCATAATATATAATTTTAAAATAAATATTAAATGATCTTTTTATCTTTTATTACTGCAAATTTTTTATCCCGCTTTCACCTCCTTATTGGATTGATGCAACAAGTCGGCCAAAGTATTTTTCATACACATCTCGTTGAGATTATTCCTCACCTTTTCAAACTGAAAATGTATGGCACAAGGATTGTTGGCATTACAGGCTGGCAAGCCCAAGCCACATCTTTTAAAAACTTCATCACCATCAATAGCTTCTACTATTGAATAAAGAGAGATTAGGTCTGGGCGTCGATCGATAAAAAATCCACCTGATGGACCTTTCTGCGAGGAAATAAAACCTCTTTTGACGAGATTCTGAAGAATTTTTGCCGTAAATGATTCAGGGGTTTTGGAAATTTCACATATTTCCTTAATCCCTATTTTATGATTCTTCTCCCCTGCCTCAGCGATAACGCAAAGTGCTCTAATACCGTATTCACACGCCTTTGAAAACATTTTTCTACATTTATATTGCAATATAATACAAAAAGATCTTTTATTCAAGTACAGAACAAATTCTTTCCCATACCATGTATTTCCAATATCCCATCAAATACCAGAGTATTTCCTTCCTTATTTTTCTCCACTAAAAACATACAACCGGGCTAAAAATATTTCATCATTCTTGCCCAAAGGATTACAAGACATTAATTATCATTGACAAAATCCAACCATATTCTAATAAGTAGAGAAGGTAATTGAAAAAATGCAGATAAAATCATAGGATAATTTGAAAAAAATCACTATTTTAATGGCTCCCAAAAAACAAGTTTAACCCTCTCTAGAAGGTGACCATATAAACGAGTTGCGTCATTGTCAGCTGGCTATATTTAAACATATAAAAGCAGGCAAAACCCCCTATTACTTAAAACTTAAATTTTAACCATGAAGAATGTAGTTAAAAATATACATCGTTTTGAGGGTTTGTTATCAGATGAAGCCTACAAATCTCTCATCGCTAACGCTAATCAATATAATAGTCAATCCAATATTTCATTTAAAGTTTTGGATGTAGATGCTGTCGACCGATTTCTTTTAATTGAAGTGAGACAGGGAAAAAACGCTAATGGTCAATATTGTGATGTAAAGGAATTAATTGATAAAACTCAATCACTATTCTCCGAGACATTTCCCAAATATCGCATCATCTGCCGCCCCAAAATATACCACAAGCCCCCAGTTGACGAAGTAACCCCCAAGTGGCTACAGGAAACTATGACTAAAAAAAGGATCTCGTCCAAACAGATTAGAGAATTAACAGGGATAGACAAAAGCAATATTTCCAGTTGGATCAATGGAGGTCGACCAATGTCACAACCAGTTAAATCCATGTTTTATTTTATGTTCAAGGAATTATAGACCTAATATTAGCGGATTCCTTCATACTATGTCCCTGTAGAAGGATTGTCACCCTCCTTAATTATAAGATCAGATAGTGACATAAGCCAAGCCCAAACAAACAAGTCGGAATTTAAGAATATTACAAGTGATAAATTGTTATCGAAACATAGAAAATAGGGTTCGACAATGATTTGAATTTGCTTAAACAACTAAATACTTTAATTATGGAAAGTGTAATTAAAAATGTCAACCATCTCAAAAGATTACTGACAAAGGATGAGCTCAACAAGATAAATGCTGCGGCTGCACTATTTGCGAGTCATGCTCAAGTATTTTTTAAAATTGAGGAAGTAGACAAAAGAAAGATTACC
This sequence comes from Membranihabitans marinus, assembly GCF_021729155.1. GTDB lineage: Bacteria > Bacteroidota > Bacteroidia > Chitinophagales > Saprospiraceae > Membranihabitans > Membranihabitans marinus. Next base: position 19,034 of record NZ_JAJQYA010000026.1, read on the forward strand.
GTATCGGTACGCCAACATCAAACCTCAGACAATCAATATTTCACCAGTGAACAACTCACAAAAAGATGCAGTGATCTCTTTAAAAAATTCTTTCCCTACTACTTCATTGAAGTGAAAGCCTTTTCAGACAACCATTTAATGGCTGACTAATTCACGCAAAAAATGAATAAAAGAGTGTTGAATGAATATCGCAGCTACTTTTTATACGAAAATACGAATCAAACTAATGATTACAGTAGTGGCATTCCTTGCCAACTACCTATCTTACTATTACTTGCCGCAAGAGCATTGATAAAGTTTTTTCATCTACCACTATCCTTCTAGTTTACTACCATAGTCTGATTTTATGGTATATTAATCAAAGGTTTTATTACATTATCACCTGACAATTTTTCGAACAATAATTGATAAAATCAAATGGAAAGACATCTCTTTGAAAATTTGGAAAAAAAAGAACTATCTGAATGTCAGTTACACAGGTTCAGAAAAATGGATTAATAAAGAATCTTGTAACCGTCGCAAATTGAACACATAAGTATAAACCTATGAAGGTATTATACGAAACACATTTTCCTTGAATGGGGATAGTCTATATACCATAGTACCATCGACATATAAACACTTCAACTAACAATTTCTAGTAGAAATTTTCATTTTTTATTATTAATATATAAAATATATTATGAGTACAATCACAGGGTTATACAAACTAAACTTAGAGGAAGACCAATCTAACATCTTAGAGGAAAATGCCAAACTTCATAAAAGATTTTCGAGGATTACCTTCAAGGTAATAAAATTTAATCCAGGCGATCGGGTCTTAATGATCAGAGTTAGCCAAAATAAAAGTATTCATCAAAATCAAATGCTTGTCCAAGATTTGGCCCGGATATGCAGAAAGCTATTCATACCAAATGCGTTTTATAATGTCGGTTAATATTTTGAGAGTATTTGAATTTAGACGAGGCTAAAAACACAGGCATAGCCGTAGCTACGGCGAGTATTTTAAACAATGTATAAATTCAAATAAATAGAAATATTACTGACAATTATAAACGCATTTGGTATAAGTCCTATTTATCCTGATTACACTATCCATGTAGATGCACAAGAACATAAGCGACATCATACTGAAATAGTAACTCCTAAATGGATCCAAGATGAAATGACAAAGAGAGGAATCAACTCAAAGGAATTGGTGGAAATGACAGGGATAAACAAATCTAATATTTCGGCTTGGATTAATGATATTCGACCAATGAGCCAACCGGCAAAGGCCCTGTTTTATTTTCTATTTAAAAATTGGAAAAATTGAAGTCATCTTCCTGTCATACATCCATATAGCTTCGTAAATCCAAATGCATTATTAAGGGTTATCTCCTTAGAAAGATCAGCCTTATCAACCTGATAATCAAGGTGATTAATAATGCAATCTTATAGTAAAACAACTATAGATTGCAAACTTCTACACACAAAAAACACTTAACTATATTCTAACGTATTTTACTATTAACCTTTAACAAAAAGATTGAAATATGAAAGAAAAAATTTCTACCAACATAAACACTAATCAAAAAGAACCATTGTAGATAATCGGTCATATTTAAATTATATCTCAAGTGGACCAATAAAAATATTTTCATTAGATGAAATAAACCATATAAATATTTCATATTTCCTAGTCGAACTTGAATATATTGACACTCTCCATAATAAAGTTAATAATACTTTGAAGGATTTTAAAATTTTTGAATGGGAGAAACATAATAATGGAAACTGGCGTATTGATTCATTTTATCCATTTACACTTCCTTTAGATTCTGCACGTGAAAAAATTATTCAGAATGCCAAAGCCAGTTTAGGGAAATAAAACTGTTAGTGTAATCAATTCCAATATAGATTTATAGACTTTAGTATCAACTAAATTATTATTTACTTAAGGGCAGAATCGTCCAAAAAAGAAAAAAAGCCCTGAAGTAGCATAGTCCAATAGCATAGGGTGCAACCCTATAGAGAATAGATCTTCCAAAAATAAGTCCTAAAGGATTTAGGCAAATAATATAGATAATGCGTATATTATAAATAATGATATGGTAAAAATATTAATCTTAACAGTGTTAATGAATAGAATAATAGCGGTAGAATGAATTATGCAGGGCAATAATTAAAACGCCTTAATCGGATTTGTCATGATTTTTGCCCAATTTATCTTAATATGAAAATATATACGATTAAATCTAAATTTGTTTTAAAATAAAAATATATTATCGCAAAAATATCGCCAAATCAATTTCAGGTCACATCTCTACCGTGGGTTTTCAACTCACGGCTATGACATATCATCCCTGACTGAACGTAGTTGCCCTTTAGGGCAACCAAAGGTCGTAAATCGACCTTTGGTGAAGATGACCGAATGAAGTTGCTCAATAGAGCAACCCGATGGACTAAATGTCCATCGGATGAGGATGACTGAACGAAATACGAAGTATCCAATCGACAAAATGTCGATTGGGTGAAGGAACCGAAACCTCCGTGTTTCGGGTGGGTTGGCCACTGTGCTCCGGCATGACTGCAACGTAATACGATAGGTTTATAGCCACTGGCTCCGGCGTGACTGCAACGTATATCGATAGCGAATTTCATGGAATCTCGTCGCAGCGCAGTGGCTGCGACTTCTCTCGCCAGAGCCCGATTTACGGGCTCTGGTGCTTTGCACTTTGCTCGTTCACTCCGGCGTGACTGCAAAGTAATTCGATAGGTTTTTAGCCACTGCACTGCGACGAGACAGCATTTAAATTGACAGGTTTAAGTACTTGTCACAGTAATAATATAATTGTCTTGAAGGAACCGAAGCTTCCCGGCCGAGAATATTAGCAGTCTTAGAAAAAACGATGTAGACGAGATTCTGCAATGAAAATAACATTGTAGAAATTTTGAATCAATCAAATCTGATTATTATTAATAAGGTTCAATGTCCTTTAAGTGTAATATATAATTCTCTTCTATTGGCCAATCGTAACTAGCAATACCACAGGCATCATAAATATCTCCTGATATAATTACAGCTTTCGATACCCAATTAAAGCTATCTAAAAAAGAGGTAGGAATTTTTTGACAGAGATCGAGCACCATATTCGAATCGAAGGTCATAGTTACCGATATTGTAGAGTCACTCCCAATCCAACCAACAACCTTATTAGCCTTAAGCCTTTTCACTCTTTTACTTGAACACTTAGACAGAGAACAATCATTATCTTTAGACCGATTTACAACAGTAAACCCTTCGGGATACTCAAAACCAGCAAGACTTACTTGTTCTACTTTTTCACAAGAAAAAAATAAAAGAACTGAAATTAAAAATAGGCAATTAGGTAGGAATTGATTGTAGAATTTAGGCATAATTCTCTGAGATATGGTTACTTTAAAAATATTTATTCGCTTTAAAGACGGGTAAACATTAACAAATGTTGGAAAAAACAACCCTATAAAAATAATAATCCAGCACACAAACCAGCACTCAACGCAAACAAAAAAAGGTATCTCACTGAATCACAGCAAAATACCTTTACATATGGAGGTCGCGGGCGTACCTCATTGATTTATGTTTTAATTAATTTAATTTAACTTTCAATTATAGTGTGTTCTAGTATATATCTAGGTTTAATAGGCTAGTAAAGGGTCGTAGGAAATATTCAAAAATTAAAATAAATACAACTAGATGAATAAAAAACAACACTCAAAACAACACTCAATAAATAAATTGATATATTGGGAATGCAAGTAAACTATATATTATGAAAATAACAGCGTTACTAATCAGGGAAGAAGTAAGTAAGAAGACAGGTATAAAACTCCAATTTTATAAAAACAGAAATCGCTATACATGGGGTACTGGATTGTCCATCCTACCCAGCGACTGGAATTTTAAAACACAGCGACCAAAAATTAAAAAGAAAAAATCCAATCCAAACGAAAGACAGAAAGAATTAGAACTAATGGACATTACCAATAAGTTAGATATCTGTACTGTGGCAATCAAAAATTATATTACCAAAACTGAGGTGAATAATGAACACTTTGATTTCAACTTGTTAAAAACCGAGTTAAACGACATAACTAAGCCGGAGTTATCTCAATTAGCCAACCCCATAGAAAATACAGACGAGAAGTTAATTTTTATAAAAGATTATACAAAGGAATTCATAGAAAGAATGGAGTCCGGAGATAGAAGAAATCCACAGAATGAGAATATTTATTCATTCGGAACAATTAAAAACTACAGGCAATTTCTTAGTTTTTGGAAGACCTTTGAAAAATCAAAAAGGGAACGATATCGTTTTAAAGACATTGACCTTAACTTGCATAATAATTTAATAAGCTATTGCAACCGAAAAAATTACAAAACAAATTATACTGGGCGAATCATCAAACAATTAAAATCAATCATAAAAAACGCATATAGAGACGGCATCCATAATAATGAAATTTTTAAGGACGAAAGGTTTAAAGTACTTAAGGCAGAGACTGACTCAATCGCATTATCCGAAAAAGAAGTACAACTACTCTATGAATTAGACTTATCAAATGAAAAACGACTAGAGCGCCTAAGAGATGTTTTTTTAGTTGAGTGCTATACAGCGTTAAGATTTTCAGACGCTAGTAAGATAACACCTGAACACGTAGCCCACAATGAAGATACAAATAGAAATGAGATACATATGTTTACAAAGAAGACGAGCGAAAAAGTAATCATTCCAATTAGGCCGGAACTTGAACACATACTATCTAAATACGAATACCATATCCCAAAAGTATTTGAACAAGACTTGAATTCTGAAATAAAAATAATAGCCAAAAGAGCCGGAATACATGGCAACATCAATACAAAAGAAACCATTGGGGGCAAGGTAGTCTATGGAAACAAACAAAAACACGAGTTAATTACAACACATACAGGAAGGAGAACAGCGGCTACCCTTATGTACTTAGCCGGCATTAATCCAATAGACATAATGAAGATTACAGGCCACACAACGGAGAAAAACTTCATGAAATATATTAAGACTGACAAACAACAAACCTCTAATAAATTATCAAGTAATAAATTTTTTATGGGTAATAATTTGAAGGCTATATAGTAAATATAAAAACAAATTCAGCCTTTTCAGATATCGTCTTAAGTTTATAAATCTAACTCAGGGTGTTTTGTGCCCCAAGGGTTCTCTATATGCCTTTATCAGTCTCGAAGTGCAGATCTGCACCTATCTAACAATATCAGATAAAAATTCATATTAATGGTTTCTAGCTCTTATACAACAAAAAAACATCGTGTATTTACTTGTCGAATAAAAAATATTTTTAGTGATCTGAAATATTTTCAAATTCACCAAAAAAACAACTCATGGCAACGTGTGGCAATGTGTGGCAATGTGTGGCAAAACAATTAACTATTATAAACACCATTTTATGCAAGCAATTATTAATTAATTATACTTAATTGTTTAATTTTTAATGTAATTTTTAAAATATTTATTCTTATTAAAATTACATTATATACATTTGTATTATTGTTAACTCAAATCAATTTAATTATGAATGTAGAATTACTTACATCGGAAACAGTAAGGGAAATTGTAAGACAAGAAATCAATCAAGGTATTACGGAATTATTAGACAAACGTGCCAAAGAACAAAAGTACTTTTCAAGAAAGGAAACGGCCAATCGTTTACATGTTTCACTTCCAACACTTCACAACTACACAAAGAATGGTTTAATTAAAATGAAAAAAGTAGGGGGGCGTGTCCTTTATTCAGAAGGAGACATAGAAGATGCCTTACGCTGCCTTTCTAAATAACACGACCATACACCCACTTGATGGCCGACATACGGAATTAAATATACTAATGAGTCGAGTATATTAATCACAACCTATCTGACTCAACCTTTTTTATTGCACGTGAGAGAATCCAAAATCTTATTTGAATAGCGTTAGCTAATTCAACAAATCATTTATTTATTAAAATAGCTCATAATTAATTTAATGAGTGTGCAAATCATATTTAAAAATGAAAAAAATACCTACAATTAAATTAGTGTTAGAGCCTTCAAATGCATTCCCATCAAGGTACACTATTAGAAATACTATTGATCAATTAGATAGAGGATTACATGAATATCCTACAAGCCTAGTGTATGCCGGTAATACTATTCTTAACGGCCTAAACTCATTTGAACTGTCAGAACCGAACAGAGTGGATTACCGGCATAATGGAGTTTGGAAATTCCTAGAGAGTAATTCGTTTAATGGCAATCAAATATTTACAGGTCTATTAAGAAGTAGGCTTTATTATAGATTGTATATGGGTGACTGGAAAGACAAAACAGGGAATAAGTCTACTATTGGTTTAAGATCGTATAAAGAAACGTCTAACGTGCGATTAGTAGTGTTGCATGGATATTGTCCACGTAGTGTAGAAAAAAGAGAGGTGGCTATTTATAATGCCTTAATGAAAAGATAACCCCGCAGTTCATAGGATAGCGGGGCTATTACAAATGTTAACTCTAATGTAAATATACAAACATGTACGACTTTGTAAAATTAAAAATCAAATGTTTGTCCTTAGATCAATTAAGAGATGTTCGAAATATTGAATCAAAGGAAAGTGATATCAATGGAAAACTTAAGTTCAAGTACTTTAATTTCGATATAACGTATTCTGAACGAAATGGAGATATCGTATTAAAAGGATCTATCCATAAATATTGGAACTACATAAATGGGAGAGGTTACCAAAATTATAATGACTTCAATATGATGCAAGCCTACCACGCATTTATACATCTAAGTAGTAATTTTGGCGTTGGACTAAAAGATATGACACCCGAGAACCGAGAGACTGCGGTAAATCTAAGAGTAAGTATATCGCCAACGGAAATAATTAAGGATAACATTGTTTGCAATAGGCAATCTTTAAAAAAGGATACATTAGAAAATTTTGAAAATGGAGTACTAGGGCAATTGCGAGCCATGTGGAAAAGTACATACAGAATAAAGATGTACGATAAAGGAAAGGAGAGCGGGATATCTGGTTTTATATTCAGATTTGAAGTTCATGAGGATAGGACTAGTAGAATCAATACCATCAATTACGTACATGATTTATTTGTTAGGCATAATGTTGACAAAATAACCAAACATCTATTAGAGCAACTTAATGACTGCCTGATAGTGGACACATTCAATCCTGATAATATTACGGACGAAAAGGATGCAAAACTACTATTACAATATACTAATAGTAAGTTTTGGTCAAAATTGAGAGATGGAGAGAGGAAGACTTACGGTCGAACATGGAACAAGGCACACAAGTTGTTCGAGAAATACGGACTACTAAAAATAAGAAAGGAATTAACTAGCAAGGCGATACAGAAGATAAAAGAACTTACTAAAGAATTGCCATCAGTTGATCAATTAAACAAGGATTCTGACTCTAAAATGTCCCGATCTACTCGAATTTTAGATATAGATTCCAGTACTGAAAACAAGGTTTGCAATCATAGTAATTTCACCCCTCCAATATCGCATAAAAAATGTATTAAAATGTCATCTGTTTTAGAGCCTGTACAACTTCAAAAAGAGCCTAATAATAGAAGTAGCTGCAGACCTTTCAAATACAAGGGGTTAAGGGTTGAAATGTCCCGATATAAACATAGTATAGTAGTAGATCGGGACATATGCCTTTCTAGTACACTAGATATAACCCATCAAAAAAGGGGTTCAAAGTTCATTTCTGAGAAGACAGTAAATGGTCTCCGGATCAGCAATCCAAATGAACACAAAAGACTGGTTAAAAAATACCTGCCTAATGGAGTTAAAAACCTATCAAATGATACAATAGATTATCGGATTGCCCACAATGCAAGAAATGAATTTCATAACCCCAGAACAAGGAAAAGAAAAAAGATTCAGAGATTAAGAGAATCTAATCTTCTATTCCCTATTCAAGAAGTTGTTTCAAATCCAGAGTATAGAAAAATAATCTAATGTAAAACGAGATCAAAACGAGAAATTAAAGATGTGGGGCGTTCAATCGCTCACAGCCATCAATATACTTTCTCCAAACCTTCGCCAACTTGACGATAAACTCAGATTGATAATTCAGAACTCCAATTCTACTAATTAAATGATCATTTAGCGGCTGATCTCTAGTCTCCGGACTATTCAAATAAATATCCAATACCTCGTTATTTCCTTGAACTATATCGGATGGGTGGTACATTTGGAATAAAGAATTAATTACATTCTCTAAGTCTTCCAACATCGCAGCTCCATTGTCTTTGTCGGTTATGGAATCTGAACTACTCACTTGATTAGGTGTACTAGGACTTACAGAGTCCTGCACAAACTTATTTTCTTTTTGCATATCGGAAACGTTTGTAAAAGAGGTTGCCGTTAGGGCTGCAAAAATGTTCAAGGAACAGATTCTACACACCTTTCGGATAGTGTTACCCATAGGCAACCACATATTTTAAATAATAAATTTTTCGGATAACAAGATTACCCTTAAACATTTCTGCATACAAAAACATAATACATTCAGTCTTAAAATAAGAGGATTTGAGCGAATTTAATTGAAAATGTATATAATTAGGATGGTTCAGGAAGTAAACAGCCGACACGGTTCAGATATGGGGCGATTTAATTAAAATGCGAGTATTACCAACGGTATAGATAAAGTCAACCACTAGTATAAACGCATAGTGGAATGTTATCTTAATCAATTCAACAAGGGATATTGCACGAATGGAAACGGCACGAAACGGCATAGTAGTAGCTATTCTATCTAATAAGAGGATGCCGGTACGCATATTTCCACAGCGTGATAGGACCGCCAACATTTTTAAAGTGGGAATTCTTACCTTGGGTTATTGTAAGATCGAAACGGGAAATACCGAAACTAGACTAGTAGAGGTTTCTATGGTTAGGAATTAGTAACCCATTTTATTAGGACCAACGCAAATTTGCGCCCGTTAACCATTGCCCACCTGCATAAACATAAATTGAATATCGAAGCCGTATTTACGGCCTTGAGAATTTATTTCTATAATATATATACAAATAATCGAAAAATATCGTTATTTATCTTATATTGGTTGTAGCAGAACTGCAAAAATAAATTTACAATAAAACGGATTGGGGTGTCCTCGGTCGGCAAAAAGGTTGAGTATATACTCAACCTTTTTGTTTTTAAGGAAAAATCTTAAGCCCATAATTTGAACCATTCCTACTATAGAATTTATTTTTAAAAAGATCAAATGAACTATTTGTATTAGTTGGATTTATAACATGTTTTGCAATAGGATAAGCTAATAGATCAGACAATTGCAAACCATTAATATTATCCTTTTTAGATTGAAAGTATGGTTTAAACAACTTTGATTGAAATCTATCAAATGTAACATATTGAGTTCCATTGTAATATAGATTGGACATATGACTCAATAATTTATCATTTTCCTTTTTCCCTCTTTTTTCAATGCATACATGCACCTCTTCACAACCTCCTCTTTGATCTAGATAATAAATCACTCGTTCATAAATAAAAGATAATGATATATCATATACATCAAAATATTGTTGCCCGTATTTGTGTACATATCTTTCCTTTTGGATTACAGAAGAAAAAATTGTATAATTAAAATGAGTAATTATAGAATTTAAATGCTGGTAAAAGTCAAATTTCATGTTTTTGTCGAACAATATTTCAAAGTGATTTTCACACCTTCTTATATCCCTTGAATGTAAAACAATATCTTCATTTCCCCAAAAACGATACTTTAAATTCTTAAAATGTTGGTTAATTTCATTATAATCTTCATCCGAAATCAATACCCCACAAAGAACAAAAACAGGAAATTTTGGGTCAATATTCCGAAGGCCATGATCCCCACTTTCGTCTAAAAACAAATAATAATTCATACTTACATCTTTTTTTATTCAAATTTCCTGATTACTCGTAGTAATCAAGTCAACAACCCGAAGTAATTAAAACTTCAATTATTCAGCAATTACAAGTTGTAACTACTTTGGAAGGATACTTTAAAATAAAGAAATGATTTCTGAATTTTACCCATGCATTTTCTATTGTCTGATGTTCGAGTCCACGCAAAAACTTATTAAGAACTGATACTTGAAATAATCCCATTATTGAAAATTTGTAGCCTTTGAAATATTCAATGCCTCATTTGATCATCAAAAAACAATTCAATCACATGAAGTCTATTACTCTCAAATATAGTTTTCAGGTATGAGTCTATAAAATTTCAAAGATAGAAATATTGCAAAAGAGGTTAATATATGGGGAAAAACAACACTCAAAACAACACTCAACGCAAACAAAAAAAGGTATTTCATTGATTAACAACGAAATACCTTTAAAAATGGAGGTCGCGGGCGGATTCGAACCGCCGTACAAGGTTTTGCAGACCTCTGCCTAGCCACTCGGCCACGCGACCATAGATAAAAATTGGAATGCAAATATAATATAAAGTCTGTATTAAAACGAAATTATCTATATTATCTTTTACAGTAAAAATTCACTTAACCGCTCCACCATCCATTCCCACTAAAAATTCTTTATCCCCCAAACCATTCCTCAACCAATTAACTGCCCCATCTAAAACCATGTCAAAGGCCTTCAACATTCCACTCTCTAAAAAACTGATCTAGATATTGCTCCAAAAACACATGTCTCTCTTCAGCCAATAAACGCCCCGTTTCGGTATTCATCTGATCTTTGAGCCGCAATAACTTATCGTAGAAATGATGGATGGTCGGCGCTGTAGAACCGCGATATTCCTCCTTGCTTTGGTGACGAACAATGGGAATCCTCGGATCGTACAAAGGTCTATTCCTATACCCCCCATAATTAAATGCCCTCGCTATACCTATGGCCCCTATAGCATCTAATCTATCGGCATCTTGGACAATTTGCAAAGCCATAGACTTGTCAATGTCTCGCTCCAAACTCGATCGATAAGAAATATTTTTAATAATATACAACACCTCTTCCCGAACAGAAGGGGCAACATCAATAGAGGACAAAAAAGTAGACGTCTTCTCAATCGCTATATCTTCATTGCCATTGTGAAACTTGGCGTCGGCAATATCGTGCAATAATGCCCCTAAATCCACAGCTATATTCTGGTACTGTTCTCGGTCCGCAATATAAGACGACAACTTCCACACCCGTTCCACATGCCAGAAATCATGTCCACTTTCAGCCTCAGCCAACTCAGACTTGACATAGGATACCGTATGGTCCAGAATATTTTCAACTTCCATCTTTTTAATTTCTTCTGCCTTTATTACTGAAAAGCGGACTGAATCTCATCGGCAACAGCCTGAAACTCTGACGAGGTCAATTTGAGCTTGTCTTTTTTAAAATCCATGTCGTATATAGAATAGATAGGTATGAGGTGGATGTGAGCATGAGGCACTTCGAGACCAATGACGGTCATACCAATACGCTCACAAGGAATAACAGACTCAATGGCCTTTCCTACCTTTTTGGCAAACACCATTAAATCCCCCAACAAATTGTCGTCGAGATCAAATAAATAATCCGTCTCCTGCTTTGGAATAACCAAAGTATGGCCTTTTACCAAGGGATTGATATCCAAAAAAGCCAAAAATCGGTCATCTTCAGCAACCTTGTAAGCCGGTATGTCCCCTTGAACTATTTTAGTAAAAATAGAGCTCATATTATTTGATTCTAATATCCATGATCTCAAATTGAATAATGCCACCAGGAGTTTGAATTGCTGCAATTTCACCCACTCTCTTGCCCAACAATCCTTTTCCAATCGGCGATGTCACAGAAATTTTCTTAGCCTTAAGGTCAGCTTCAGATTCTCCAACTAAAGTGTACTCAATAGTCTTATTTACCTTAAGATTCTTCAGTTTCACCGTCGTTAAAATATTGCACTTATCGGTATTAATCTGCGAAGAATCGACAATTCTGGCATGAGCCAATTGCTTTTCCAATTCGTTGATCTTCATCTCCAATAGACCTTGAGCGTCTTTGGCCGCATCGTATTCAGCATTTTCAGAAAGATCACCCTTGTCTCTGGCTTCTGCTATGGCAGCCGCCGCTTCTTGTCGGCCCCTGGTTTTTTTGTCATCTAATTCTGCGCGAAGCTTATCATAACCTTCCTGCGTTAAATAGGTTGTTCCAGACATATCTAATTATTTTATATAGTGAAACCTCTCCCCTTTTTGCGGACTATTCATCTGCAAAAGAGTCGAGGTAAAATGTATTTTGAATTAATCTAATCTATTAAATGTAAAAATACGAAATTTATTATATGTTAAGTCGTAAAGATAGATTATGTGTACCATTCCATGGACTAGTGGTTCGATAGGCATAGTCAATACCCAGTTTTTTGCCTTGATTTTTCCCAAAAGGAATATCTACACCCATTCCAGCACTCAAACCAGTATACACCGATCCAGCCGAAGCTCCCGTCGCAGTATTTCCAACTTCGACCTTATAGGCCGTCCGGAGAAATAAAAGGTCTTTATACCCATATTCTAGCCCTAATCCCACTTCATCCTTTGAAAATGAATTGGAGGTGAAATTCCCAACAAAACTAAATCGATTGACCGTTAACCAATACAGATCATATGACATGCCAATATTTAGTTGAGAGGGCAATTCAAAACTAGCAGCTCGCTGATCGTAAGTCAATTCATAAGACACTTGTCCATCGGGATTTTCCGCTCGTGTGGTCAAACCTTCCCCGCCAAATTTCATTGGCGTGCCTACGTTGCGAATACTGACACCGAACTTAAAATTGTCCTGTGGTCCATTGACATATTGCACTCCAGCATCGATGGCCACACCTAAGGCACTGAGATCGGCCGTACTCTCAGAGATCACTCTCAAAGCCACACCCACCGATATTTTATTTTCGTACGTATAAGAATAACCGATTCCGAGGTTAAAAAAATTCGGAGAATAGGTCGCCCCAATTCCGTCGGGTTGATCGGTAGTCGTCACTTCAATGGCACCAAAATCCATGGCCGTCAAACTAATGGCCAATACGCTCTTGCCCATTCGCTGAGCCACTCCCAATGCATTGATATTGATATCCGTGCCTACAAGATACTTGGTATGGCCCATCAGGATATCGGTTTGATTTACACCAGACAGACCTGCCACATTGAGATTCATAGACTCTAAGCCCTTGATCATGGCCGTGGCAATATTGTTCATACCTGCGCTCTTGGCCCATGGAATCAACAACAACTCAGCAGCACCTGCCTCACCCTGTCGATCGGGATTACCCGCATATCCATGGTTCAATACCATCACCGAAAAAATAATATATAGAATACTCCTTAGTTTCATTGGATACTGTTTTTATAACCCGCTTGGGTCAAATTTTCGATTAACCCCAAACCATTTCAATGTTCTCTCTCCCAACTCATAGGCATTGACATGGATAATGTACAATCCACTGGCTATGGGTATTCCCTTACTGTTGTTGAGATCCCATTCCAAAGCCGGTGATACCTGCTTATACGATGTCCCCGGATTAATGCGACCGCTGTTGGACAAGGGTTGTTCATCTCGTTTGTATTGACGAATCAGTTTTCCATCCAAACTGTAGATAGTCACAATACACCTTGGAGGTAAATTGGTAATCTTTACCACATTGCTAAATTGAGTGGACTCATAACTGGAATAAGCAAAATAGGGATTGGGTACTACATTGATATCCCTTAGGGTAGAATCAACGCCTTCTTCCACCAAATCATTGGCTGCCACATTACTTAAATCAAATTCATAGGCTGGATGGCCACGATTGATTTCAGTATCCTTATACACCGCATAAGGCCGATTCACTCTCAATTGAATCGTAGTCTCATTGGGAATTAATCCCTCTGCATAGGAAGTCATCGTTCCGTTGGTCAATGGGATCCCCGTCCACATAAACTGTTCAATAGCCCGAATTTTCGAAAGAAAACTAGTTCCGGGTAGAAGTCTTGTCCTAATTTCCGCACATTCATCATAGGCAGAATTGGTCACATAGATATAATGTTGACCAAAGCTTTTGTAGACACTAGCATCGGGTTGACCATTTGGATAAATCAATTCACCATCTGGATTCCACATCATGTCCCCGCCAATTTCACCTGCTGAACTCAATGTAGCATCGTTGACCTCACTGTATACCGAGTTTTCACCAAATAATATATTCAACCTTTGGCCGGTTTCTACATCAATGGCATAACCGGGGAACCATCCCATACCAATGCCATCGCCATCGGGATCCGGCAGTCCATCGCCATTGTTATCTTCCTTCCCTACGGAAGGTGATCCTCGCATTTCCAAATTCAATGAATTGCCAATGGTTTTATAAACCCCTCCGAGGTCACTCTGATAATAATTAGGCAGAGCAGTTTCCAATACTGCACATCGCGACCACTTGGATTTATCGGAAGTAAATACAATATCTACATTATTCAGGGTTTCCAAGCTACTTCGTTCATGCATAATACTAGAACCCGTAAAATTAAACCATCCTGGACTGAGATAGAATTCTTCAGAAGAGCGATAATCGGCCAAGTAAAATGGAAATAGACCGTTAAAACTCGTTCCGAATGCCTTGTTGGGGTCTAATTTATTGTCTATTTCTCCCAAATCTGTTTTTAAGTAATTGTAGAAAGGTTGAACGTCGTCTTCTACCCAACCCAACCATGGATTGTTGTTGTCGCTAAAAATAATACTTCCTCCAATGACGCCACCATCTTCATCCTCAGTCTTACCTACTTGTTCTACTTGCCCTACGGTAATTGAAAAACCGTATTTTGACACCGCTTGCTCATTGAGTGCTTCAATACTTCGATCAGATACCAACACATCTTCGGGGTTATCGAGATTGATCAACTCCCATCTTGCATCCGTATCCAAAACATCGTCTTCCATATTACTATCGACAAAGCGCAATAAATATTGACCATTTTGTACTTCCAAAGGATTGTATATATTTACTTCAATCGGTGCTCCACCTCGTTCGTATTTCAACTTTCCATCATAACTGCCGTCCATGATGGCATCACGGGTCTCTTGACTTATATTTAAATAGTTTTCCCCTGTCCCTTGACCGTCAACTTTGGTAATCTGAATTCCCGAACCATATTCAGCATTGGTCTTGGTATAGGTCAATGGCCTTGGCAACGCGGTATATACTTTAACATTCCGTCGTCCTGCCAAATAGGGATTTCTTTGCCCCACTCCGGTTTTG
This sequence comes from Membranihabitans marinus, assembly GCF_021729155.1. Classification (GTDB taxonomy): domain Bacteria; phylum Bacteroidota; class Bacteroidia; order Chitinophagales; family Saprospiraceae; genus Membranihabitans; species Membranihabitans marinus. The sequence continues at coordinate 34,347 of NZ_JAJQYA010000026.1, forward strand.
AAATCAAAGTCCTCATAATTGTTATACCCATAAGCTAGGGCCATAAAGTAATATTTCTTGTGGTTGATCAAACTGCGATCTCCGCTAGAAAATTGATCTTCGGTTACCCGAAAGGTATGCCGCAATCCATTATTTTGGCCTAACACTTCGATGGTTGGTTCATATAATATTTCTCCCGGACTAGTCGGGTGAGGACTCGGTGCCCAATTGACGAGCTGATCGACATTGTTGGCCAAGTCGGTTTGAAATATCAATCGAGCTTTTTCTGGATTATCAATTTCTGAAGCAGACACATCTGCATTGGCCAATTGATATACTTGATAACCTTCAAACACGTAGCTCTTCTCCATCTCTGGTAAAGAAATGGGAGCTTTAAGGTCGATCTCTAGGTATTCTTCTTTATAATTATTAGACGTAATATCGTTGGACAAAATCAATATCAATTCCTCATCCAATTCCACTACATCGACGTCTGGTGCATCGGGACCATCGGTGATATCAAAACAGTTGTCGAATAATGCTTGTGCAGTTTCATCAGCCGCCAATAAAGGCTCGATGCTGGGACATGGATAATCCGTAATATCTGGAACCCAAACCACTCCAACGATCAATTCATTAACGGCCCCTGGATCCAATCGAAAAGGACCAGAAGCTTGAATGGTACGTCGATCACCAAAATTTAGATTGGCACTACACATAGACCATTCAGTAGAATTATTAGGGCGACCGGTAAAGGCGTAATCTATCGGTGTACCACCGATTTCATAAGCATCACCTCCTTGGGTAAAAGGAGAACCATCCTTCCATGAACCGCTCATATAGCGATAGTATTCTTGAGCGATTTCTGGATCCGTCTGCGCATCTGGCCATTCACCTACTCCGCCATTGTTGTAATAAGTGAATGAGGACATCCCTATTTCCACATTATTTTCATCCAGTGGTCCTCTAAAATAATCCACTCCCAACATAGGGATATCATTACAATAAGAATTGACTCCGTTACATTCACAACCTGTAATACCATCCACTTGATCTTCATTGTAAACAAAGGCCAAGCTTCGAGCTGTATCACAACCTATATAGTCATCTTGTGGACATCCAAGATCGGGATCTACCCACATGGCAAAAAACGTACTATCAATGCTCTGAGTGGCTCGATTAATCAATTTATACCGTTGAAAAGTCATATTGTTGATCTCATCATTGGTCGCATAAGCAAAGGCCTGTACCTGAACTTCCATTTGAATAGGATTACCCTGGGTTTGAGAGTGAATCGCACCAGCATCGTTATATATCCAAAATATCATTTCATCTGGAAACTGAGGGGTTGGACAACCTCTGATTTCAATTATTGGATAGTCACCATCTAAGGGATCGTATGCAAAATCGTTATTGAAATCAAAATAACCCGCCAAACCTTGAGAAGTATTGGGCAAATCAAATCCGTGAATTCGCTTAAAATGAGGATTGCCCCGAGCCGGCCAGCCCAATACATCTTCAGGGATATCGTCTGCCGTAAGAGTAGTTCCATTCAATTGAGCAATTTCAAAGTCCCCAATAAACTGTCGAATGTTATCACCATTGACTACAAAATGCTTATCCCAATTGGCACATACATCGCGATCTACTGTGCCATCGGTTGGATTCAATGGACCGGGCCAAAAATCATTGGCATTGGCCGTTCTAAATTGCTGAGCAGCCAATTTCAAATTCCCTACTGGATCGTATCCACCCAACCATACTGCACCAGCATAGATGGCCGACACTTCAGGAAGGCCAGATCCTGGCTCCACTTTGGGCACGATATATTTGCCATCGGTCAAATCCCACCATACGTCACCACCACCCAACAAACGCGCTCTAACGTTGTTGATCGACATATCGATTTCTGATTTAGATGGGGCACAATCGGCTCTGTAGGTAAACTCTATCTCTGCCTTCTTATTATTCTTTTTGTAATCCTCCTTCAGCCAGTCGGGATGTATGGCGTAACCATTCAGCCCCAAAGCCAAAAAGAGTATTAATATTATATTTTGCTTCATTGTATTTCTCATTAAAAGTCAATTCTACAACTGAAATAAATTCTTCGAGGTGCGTAAAACAAATTGGGATTATTTACCATAAAATTATAAGTATCGATATAAGCATCAGCATCTCGCCCAGCCTGAATAACTGAGGAGCCGGCATCGGAGATATTGGCCAAACTGGATTCTCCATCTGGTGATTGTAAATACCCACTATCATAAGGCGATCCTGTCACGGGATAAACTGCGCTAGCATTGGCAGTATTTAAAATATTCAACACTCGAACCGAAAAATTGAGGAAAAGAGGTTGTTCTTTTTTTGATGTTGGCAAAACAAAACTCTTGTCCACCCTCATATCCAAAGTATAAGTCCAAGGTTTTCGAGCTCCATTAAACGAACCCGCAAATCCTGTACCGCCAAAAGGCGTCGCTTGAATCCTCTGGGTATAGGGACGTCCCGAAACCATAAAAGCTTGAAGATTGATCCCCGCATCGGCAAAAATATCTTTATCAAACCATCGCGGACCGTTATAAGCCCGGCCATGTCCATATCTATAATCTAGAACAAGTTTTAGAGAATGTCTTTCATCGCGATCTACATAGGACAATGTCCTAATATTGCCTCTGGTGGTAAGACCGGCTTGAGAATTGGCATTAGATCCCGTCCCTTGAGCTATTTGCAAGGTATAATTGGCTTGCAAGGCTAGGTTTTGGGATTGTCGCAAATGATATTCCAGGGACATCCCTTTAATGGTTGCAAAATCGATATTGCTATAAGTGGTATATGTACTAATGGGAGAAGGCAAATAAAGATAGGTCCGCTGTTGGATCATATCTCTAGATTCCTTATAAAATGCATTTATTTTAACAGCTGACAAAGGCGTCAACAACTGTTGAAAACCTACTTCATAGTTTATGGTTTTCTCTGATTTTAAATTTCCGTTATTGATTGGGCTATTCGAATTATACACCCGGTCTTCAAAGTAATACCACTGTAGTGGAGTGGTAAAAGTATTGCTTGGTGGACGTTGAACCAATACATCATAATTGGCGAAGAAATTGGATTTTGCCGAGATGGGAAACGATACTGAAAATCTGGGCATCCAATTAAAGGTCGGTTTAAAATCTTCAAAAGAGTCGTCCGGATTATAGTTGTCACTTTTTATGTTATTGACTTTTTCATCGTAGTATTTGGGATAGACAATTTCTCCCCCAAAGATTAGATTGCCATCATTGGCCGGAGTTCCATTGGCATAATACCATTGATCTCCGTCTCTATAAGCCTTTATTTTATCCGAACTACCACTTTCCACATAGACTTTAAAGTCGTCACCAATGGTAGATGGATGTTCGCCTCCGATACGCTCTTGATAATCACTGGCCGTCATTATGGGATAAAGTGAATAGGGATCCTTTAAGACCCTTGTATTGGCATCGTAATAATCAACTCTTAGCCCCACTCTAAAAATAATATCTTTATAGGAAAATTTGTCCTGAATATACGCGGCACCATAAATGGGTTCAAAAGAAGGATTGAGAAAGGTTCTTTCACCATTGGCATCTCGCCCGGTAAAAAAGTCATTGAATGTCACATCTTTCACTCGATTCCCCAAATAATCATAGCCATTGTAGCTAATCAATTGATTGTCGTTGAGTTCTAATGGCGAAAACAAATCGAGAGTCAACATATCTGGATCCAGGCCATCTACATTAATATAGTCATCGAGAGGAGTATTGGTCAATTCTCGTACCGCCTTATAAAATTTGGATCCAGGCAAATCTGTGATAAGTCGTGCAAACTCGGGATATAGAACCCCATCAATTAAACCCTGAAATTCACCGATAATATTAGTGGTATCAATTCCTATAATATGTCGATTGGCCTGTTGTCTTGCCAACAACCATAAGGTAAACGGATTCACAGTATAACTACTCGAAGTTGTTTTTTCGTAATTCACCCCAATTTCTATAGCATGACGACCTTGATTGCCATTACCAGGGTATAAATCGAAACTTACACTGGCATTTAAATTTTGTTTTTCGGTTTCTCCATAACCGTAGCTATTGTATACCGTCCCTACGTTGTTGTAAAATCCCCAAGGGCTTGTATAATTACTAGAAATAAACCCATTATAGGTATTATACTGACCAAAATTGGACTGGTCAATATGGTTGTTGTAATTGGCCAGTACCGGATTGAAAATAGAAGGAGTAAAAGCCGACTCCATGATTTGCAGATAACCGGCATGTGCCACCCCATCCAATGCTCCAGAGTATGTTGACTCCCCTTCTGCTGGGATCCAATTGAAGTCAAAGTTACCCACATGGCCATATCGAAACAAATTGTCCTTATGTTGACTATCGTAAGAGGTAGATATACCGTATTCATATCCGCCATTGACAATAAAAGTTCCATTTCTTATAATGCCCTTATTGCCTTTGTTGTTGAGAAAGCGATGTCGGTACCGAAGGTTACCCCGATAAGTATCTCCCTCAGACTCGGGATTGTTGTTGCTGTTCAATACAGCGTAGCTCCTACTGGGATAAGTTGTATTTCCTCTTTTGGTATAATTTCCCGAAAAAGTAAGATCAATGTTCTTATTGATTCTACCATCGAGTTTTCCCGAAAGGTTATAGGAATTCGTTTGATTGTTGATATTGGCAGCATCGAAGTCGAAATCCTCATTATGCAAAAACTCTGCTCTAGAGAATAATGTCCCATCAATCATCACCAATGGATCGGCTTCCAACTCTGACAATACCGAGGATTTCACAGTTGCATTGGGAATAATCCCGGGATTGCCATCCAATACATCTTGATAACGCCCAGCTACACGATATCCCAATATCGATTGTCCTTCTTTATTTTTCCAAATTGGACCACTGGCGTTGACGTTAATTTCATTGTAACCGAAGGCATCTAAATATTGAGAAGTTTCCAATTCTGCTCCGATTCTAAACACCTCGGAAGGCCCTTTGGTGGTGATGGAGACAATCCCTCCAGTCACGTCACCATATCTGGCTTCTACCCCACCGGTAATCACCTGCAATTGATCGATTTCACTCTGAGGGATGGATTGACTACTCACTCGAATACCATCGATATAGTAATTGGTGGCATTGGTTCTCGAACCGCGAATAGCCAAGGACTCCCCTCCGAACGAAGACACTCCCGAAGCTGTGGCCGCAAGGCTGTTGATTGATTTTGTGGGAAGGTTTCGGATCTGCTCACCGGTAATAATACCTCCTGTGGTAGTGTTGTCTTGCTCTACCAGAGGAACTTTGTATTCCACTATCACAATTTGATCCAAAATTGTACCTGAACTAATGGCTATATCGACAACGGTATTTTTACCTGCCAATAGTACGACTCCTTCGATTTTTTTGGATTGATAGCCTACATAGCTAGCCACTACATCGTAATTTCCGGGATCTATATTGGACAAGACATAGCGTCCATTGTCGTCGGTTTCTGTACCCGCCACTAAAACATCATTTTTATATAAAGCCACCGTACCAAAAATAATGGCATCACCTTGTGTCTCATCGGTAACTTGCCCTTCTAGGGAAGTCTGAGCCGTCAGTCCGGTCGTTATTAAAAACAACAATATGGTTAAAATTCTATACATCATCTTTTTACTTTAATGCCGTATCAATGCATTTACTTTTATCGACATAACTGATACAGAATATCTTCAGTCATGACAATACATTTACAAAAATTGTCATCCTCCGAGACTACACCTTGGCAAAGCTCGCAATGCAAACACATAAAACATATAAAACACCACAAAACAGCATTTTACATATGATCCTATTCCAGTATAAGCATAAATATAGTTTAAAGATATAACATCTTTTACTAATCAAAACACAAACTTGCAATTCGAGTCCTAATCTAATAACGAAAAATAAGAAAAAATTTAAAGTTGATAATGCGTTAAAATTTTATCTAATAGGATTTTAGCTAACTTATATTTAGACTCTGCGGTCCATCCTGCCACATGTGGACTGACTAGGACATTGGACATGGAAAACAAATATTGAAAGCGCTCATTTTCTTCGGAAGTATAGGTATTGGGCTTTTCATTTTCAAAAACATCGAGGCAGGCTCCACCTACTTGATTCGAATCCAATGCATCCAATAAATCAACGGTATCGATGACACTTCCCCGTGAGGTATTGACCAATAATACTCCGCGTTTGCATTTATTCAATAAACTTTTGTTGCATAAGTGCACTGTTTCGGGATTGAGGGGCAGATGAAAACTCAAGACATCGACTTGACTACAAACTTCCTCCAATGAAGCACACTCTGTCACATGAGGCCATGGTTCTGCGTAATCGGTTTTGTACTTGTCATAGGCCAATACTTCCACTTCAAATCCAGACAATTTTTGCGCCAAAGCCGATCCTGTATGACCGAATCCTATGATGCCTACCTTCTTTCCCGACAATTCCACTCCTCTGTTTTTTTCGCGGTACCACAACATATTTTTCACTTCGGTATTGCAGCGGTACAAGTGATTCATCCACATCAATATCATACCCATAGCGTGTTCGGCTACCGCATTGCAATTGCCATTGGGAGAATTAAATACAGCAATATTTCTTTCTGCGGTTGCGCGTTGGTCGATTATTTCCATCCCGCTTCCCAGACGGGCTACAAATTCCAATTGACTGGCTTGATCTAGAAAATGTCGATCCACTCTGATTTTACTATTGATGACTATTCCGTGATAATCCTGCACTATAGTCAACACTTCGTCCAAGGTAGATTTTGGTCTATAGTCTACCTCAAATCCCTTTTTAATTAAGGTATTGAGTATAACAGAATGTACGCCATCGGTAATCAGTATATTTTTCATGGAATGTTTTTAAGGTGTTAGGGAATTGATTAAACCAAATTTAAAGATAGCATTTGAAATTTATTTAAAATCATGTAAACGATGAAAAACCGGGTTGACCACCATGTTGCCGCGCCCAAAGTGTGGTATATCACTTTAATGTAGCAGAGTAATGACCGGGCTAAAATCCCCAAATTGACGAAATTTTTCTACTTGTGCTTTTATAATACATTAAATTAATATGGCGTTTAGATATCACGAATTCACCATTCATTGACATAAAAAATCAATCGATTAAGGATTTAAGACAGCCATGGCAGTCAACGACCAAAAATAATTCAGTATTTTGCTGGCAAATTAAAAAGAGGGTGAAGAACAACAGCAAACCATACCACATACAACATGACGCAAACAAAGGGGCTGCGACCGTGTTTCGGACCGTCCTTTGGGGTATGGCCATAGTAGTGTCTCTATTGTTTTTTTCATGCCAGTCTAGACCACAGGTAAAACGATTGGGCAAACCTAAGATCACATCAAAATTTAGGTATTTAGAACACAATAAGGGTTTGGAAGGCCAGGTAGATGTCTATCAACGCAACAAATTGGATTCTTTGGTTCCCGACCCGCAGCTGTATACTTTTTACAGGTCGGACAAGAGATTGCATTCGCGAAATATCGACAACAACTATCACAGTTACAAGATCAGTGATACATTAACCGAATCGACCATAAAAATTCAACTCCGGCCTTGGAAAATCGATTTAAACCTCGAAATTCCCGAGACTCCAAAAATGACATTTGATTCCATTTCTATCTCGAATGTAATGGTAGTTGACTGGACAAGTACGGAAGTAAACCGAGTTCTTCTTGAAAAAATGAAGGTCAATGCCGATGAGTCTTATGAGATTTCCATAGTGTTTACCGATACGGAAAAAACCACTTTGCTAAAGACTTCGCCATTGAGTGAGGGTAAAATTTTAATCACCCCTGAGGAATTAATCAATTTCAAACCCGGCATTGGGTCTGTTTACACCATCATTCGAAAGCGAGAGCAAAAAGAATTGACTGCATTGGAATGGTCCAATGAGATAGAGACCTATTCATCGAGCACAAGCATTACTTTTACGGAATAGAATAATACAATCTAAGACTCCTTTATTAATACAAACTATACAGGTTATTCATAATAAAATTCTATAAATATTGAGATAGATTGCACTTGCTCGATTACGAATATGGTGCTGGGGAATGGCCACGGTCTCCGGCATGATTGAGTCTCTACGGTGAGGCGTGATTGCAACGAAATTCGATAGGTTTTAGCCATTGGCTTTCGGCAAAACAATCTAATATAACAAGAGAAAGTCCTGAAGGGGCGTAGTCTAATAGCATAGGGTGAAACCCTATGAAAAGGATGCATTCCTAGAAAAAAGTCCTGAAGGGACGAGGGAAATCTATTCTTTTGTCAGAATTGCGAATTTATACAATTTAAATGCTGGCAATAATGAGATAAACATGGATTTGTCACACTTTTTGCCCACCATCTCTTATGTCCCCCGCTGGCGGGATGACTGAATGTAGTTGCTCTTTAGAGCAACCCGATGGACTAAATGTCCATCGGATGAGGGAACCGGAGCCACTGTGCTCCGGGTGGGGAAGCCTCCGAATCGTGGGTGGGGAAGCCTGAAGGAACCGGAGCCACTGCGCTGCGGCATCGCTACCCCGTAAATCCACAACATACCTCATTTTTCTATTAAAATCAAAGAATGATGTGAATTGAATGATACCAAGAATGGTGTTCATCATGGATTTGTCATGATTTTTGCAATTAGATATTGTATAATGGTTGTTAATATTGTATCTAGGTTAAAATAACATTTAATTCATCCGTCCAAGAAAGTCTATAGAGCAAAAATCCCGCCAAATCAATCAGGTTTATCTATCCCGAGCCGCGCTAATAGCGCGGCTCTACAATGGTTTGAAATAATAGCCCCTTCTCTCTTTGTATCTTATGTACAAATCTATGTGTTCCTTGTGGTGAATATTACCACCAGGGCCGAATGAGACGCAAAGCATTGAGGCTCTAACTTGCTCCAAATCAACCATAAAAATTCGAAATATAACCGACAAATACAATTGTATTTGGATTAAAAAGATAATTTGCAATATATTGAGTTTTTATTTTACTAAATTTTCCCACCTCATGGCCAACAAAATCATAACTCTTCAACGCGGAATCCTCACAACTCTTCTTTGTTTAGCCCTCAGTACAGGGATGTTGAATGCACAAGGACCTGATCCATTTGGAGCATTGCCCAGTGAAAGACAATTAGATTGGCATGACCTCGAATTTTATATGTTTGTCCACTTCAACATCAATACCTTTACCGATATGGAATGGGGCAGTGGTGGTGAATCGCCAGATATATTCAATCCCAGCGACCTGGATTGTATGCAATGGGCCAAAATAGCCAAAGAAGCCGGCATGAAGGGCATCATCATTACGGCCAAGCACCACGATGGATTTTGTCTATGGCCATCAAAATACAGTGAACATACGGTGGAAAACAGTCCTTGGAAGGATGGAAAAGGCGATGTAATCCAAGAACTCAGGGAGGCCTGTGATGCTTATGGACTAAAGATGGGCATTTATTATTCGCCATGGGATAGAAATCATGCCGACTATGGCAGTGAAAAATACATTACTTATTTTCACAACCAGCTCACCGAGTTATTGACCCAATATGGAGATATTTTCGAAGTGTGGTTCGATGGTGCCAATGGTGGAGATGGGTATTACGGAGGAGCGAATGAGACAAGAAAAGTAGACCGCAAGACCTATTACAATTTTCCCGAAATATGGAACCTTGTACGTCGTTTGCAACCCAATGCTGTCATGTTTAGCGACGGCGGGCCAGATGTCCGTTGGATTGGGAATGAGCACGGCACGGCAGGGCGGACGAATTGGTCGACATTAAATAGAGATTTGGTTTGGCCGGGCTGGCCCTATGCAGAACAATTGCCCAGTGGACATAAACGAGGATCTCATTGGGTAGCCGGAGAAGTCGATGTATCTATTCGACCGGGATGGTATTATCACGCTTCGGAAGACCACAAGGTCCATTCTTTGCCAAGGCTCTTGGATATATATTATGAGAGTATTGGGAGAAATGCCTCTTTTTTATTGAATATTCCCGTCGATCGTAGGGGCAAAGTCCACGAAAAGGATTCGATCCAGCTCATGGCATTGTCCAATCAACTAAAAAAGGATTTTGCAAACAATTTGTTAGAGGGCAGTAATGCAACCAGCAGTACGGTCAGGCTAAATAGTCCTACATTTTCGGCAGACAAAACCATCGATGGAGATCCTCTGACTTACTGGGCCACCGATGATTTTACCCGATCTGGTTCAATTACCTATGATTTGGGAAGTCCTCAGTACTTTAATCGATTTTTAGTACAGGAATACATCGCCTTGGGACAGCGGGTAGACTCATTCACCGTAGATATAAAACAAGGTGATCAATGGATAAACATAGCTAAAGAATCTACGATTGGTTACAAAAGAATATTGAGATTTAACGATGTCGAAGCCAGATGGATTCGCTTGAACATTATATCCACTTTGGCGCCACCGACCATATCCAATGTAGAGATATATCGAGCCCCCAAAGTATTGAATGAGATAACCATAACCAGAGATCAAGACGACGAAGTGAATATCGAAGCGGGAGATCGCGACCTTGAGATCTATTACACCACCGATGGCAGCCCAGTGAGTACGGCATCTAATAAATACCATGGGCCTTTCACCTTTAGTCAGAGTGGGGAAATTCAAGCCTTGGCCGTTGATCATATTTCGATGGTAAGTAGCCCAGTAACTCGCCAGTGGTTTAGTGTAAGCAAGAAAAATTGGGCGGTCAAAGGTGAAGCCATCAAAGATTGGAAGAAGAGCATTGACGACAATGGTTTCACTACTATAAGTCTTGCCAAAGGCAGAGACCTAGTATTGGATTTAGGTCAACTACAAAAGATAAATGGATTTGAATATTTGCCCGACCAAAATAGATATGGATCAGGTATTGTATCTAAATATCGATTTAAAGTAAGCAGAGATGGAGTAAAATGGAAAACGGTGGCTGAGGGTAGTTTTGACAATATTAAAAACAATCCGATTATGCAGACGATTTCCTTTAAAGCCATAAAAGGAAGATATATTTCTTTTTCTCCATTGGCCACTATTGATGAAAGTGAAGTAATCAAAGTAGCCGAAATCGATGTTTTAATCAAATAAATATGTCCTCAAATGAAAAAAAGTCTTCACAAGTAATCATCTATTAAACGATAACAAAACCTTATAAATACTTTAAAATAGGGATGAAAAGGGAGTAATTCTTGTATTTTATAAAAAATTTTGTAATTTACAACGGTTAGCGATTTTTTTTATTAATTCAACTTGCGACAAAATGAGCAACAATAGAAGAGACTTTATAAAAAAGTCCAGTTTGGCCGGGCTGGGCCTGACAGGAGTAAATTTACTACAAACTAAAAATACAGAAATTTCTTCTGCGCTTTACAAGCGTGGGCGCACACAACACACCAACATGTGTGGTTATGCTGCACCAAAAATTGATACGGTAAGGGTGGGAATCATTGGCTTGGGACAACGAGGTCCTGGTGCCGTATCTCGACTGAGTAAAATACAGGGAGTAGAGATAAAAGCATTGTGCGATATTAGGCCTGAGAAAGCGGAGAGAGCCAAAGCTCGATTAAAAGGAACAAAGCACAATCCCGACCTATATTCCGGAGGGAGTATGGAGTGGAAAAAAGTATGTGAACGTACAGATATCGACTTAATATACATTTGCACCCCATGGGACTGGCATACGCCAATGTGTGTATATGCCATGGAGCACGACAAGCATGCTGTGACAGAAGTACCCGCTGCTACGACTTTGGAAGAGTGCTGGCAATTGGTCGAAACCTCAGAGCGCACCAAGAAACACTGTATGATTTTGGAGAATTGTTGCTATGACTTCTTTGAAATGCTCACCCTCAACATGATCAAGAAAGGTTTTTTTGGAGAAGTATTCCATGCTGAAGGCGCCTATATACATGACCTCTTAGAGCTGAATTTCAAAAAAGATGGGTATTACGACATGTGGAGATTGGACGAAAACGCCACAAGAGACGGGAGTTTATATCCCACACATGGACTAGGCCCCATTAGTTGGGCAATGGATATCAATCGCGGTGACCAAATGGACTACCTCGTTTCAATATCCACCAATGACTTTACCATGAGAGCCCATGCCGAGGAGTTGGCGGCCGAAGATCCATACTACAACACTTGGGCCAGTAAGAATTACCGAGGCAACATGAATACAACAACGATTAAGACCAAGAAAGGAAAAACTTTAATGGTCCAACACGATGTGAGTTCTCCTCGACCGTATTCAAGAATTCACCTCGTTACGGGAACCAAGGGTATCGCTCGAAAATACCCCTCTCCTGCTCGGATAGCCACTGGACACGAATGGAAAACAGAAGCGGAATTCAAAGAATTAGAGAAAGAATACACCCCGGAATTGATTAGTACAGTTGGTGAAATGGCCAAAAAGATAGGAGGCCATGGCGGTATGGACTTTATCATGGACTGGAGATTAATCGATTGTTTGCGCAATGGTATTTCTCTGGATATGGATGTTTACGATGCAGCCCTTTGGAGCGCCATTGCTCCGTTGAGTGAAGCTTCACTTCGCAATAGATCTACCTCCATTGACATTCCCGATTTTACGGCGGGATCATGGAAAACCAATACACCTGTTGACATTACCCTACGAGGGGTAGGAAATACCAAGGTTATAGAATAAAAAGTTTAATAGTATCCATATTTAGTAAAGAGACCAAACCTATCCAGTTTGGTCTCTTTTTTTTGTGTAGGATTGGGTAGAAATCGCGGTCATTGCACACGCGAGGTAATGATGCCCACCGTATTATGACGTGATTATATGGCATTCACCGATAAATGTCCTGACATTCAAATCGGAGTGAACTAGAAATTAACTACCTCCTAATTCACAGATATTACAACAACCCTTTTCATTATACTCATCACAAAAATCATGACAAATCCATGAACATCGCCGTTCATGGTATCATTCAATCCACATCAATCTTTGATTTAAATAGAAAAATGATGTTTGCTGACGATAGAAATGAATTCCCTCGTCCCTTCAGGACTTTTTTCTAGGAAGGCATCCTTTTCATAGGGTTTCACCCTATGCTATTAGACTACGTCCTTTCAGGACTTTCTCTTGTTATATTAGATTGGTTTGCCCAAAGCCAATGGCTAAAACCTAACGAATTACGTTGCAGTCGCGCCGGAGCACAGTGGCTCCGGTTCCCTCTGGCTTCCCCACCCACGACACAATGGTCGTGGTTCCTTCATCAAAGGTCGATTTACGACCTTTGGTACTTCGTACTATATTCAGTCATATTAAGGACATTTGGTTGCTCTAAGGAGCAACTTTGCTCGGTCATTCAGCCAGCGGGGGACATAAGAGATACTGAGCAAAAAGTGTGACAAATCCATAAGCATCGAAATGCTGCTCTACGCAAACATTTAATACCAATTACGTTTTATGAAAAGCCCAGAAAGGGCGAAATATGTCAGGGCAGGACGAAGTCCTGTCTAAGGATATGGTATCGAAAGAAGTCCTGAAGGGACGACATAATATTATTAAGTAAAATTTTCCAGATTTACATTCTAATCAGGTTTCGGCATGGTGGATTAAAACCTATCGACATACGGCGCACAAACGCCATTCAAGCTTAAAAAAGTTCTGAAAGGACGTAGTCTAATAGCCGTGGGTGACCGAATGAAGCTCGAAGAGCCAAATGCCTACTAAAGGCATTTGATGAGGGAACCGAGGGATTATTCCCTCGGGTGGGTGAGGTGTATAAAGCATCAAACAATGTTAATTTGGCGGACTTTTTGCATATTCAATCGTCTGACATGAAGAGATCATATATTTTCATTTATTGTAATGATATATTAGGATAAATTGGGCAAAAAGTGTGACAAATCCATGATGACCACCGTTCATGGTATCATTCAATCCACATCAATCTTTGATTTTAATAGAAAAATGATGTTTGCTGTGGATTTACGGGGTAGCGATGCCGCAGCGCAGTGGCTCCGGTTCCTTCGCCAAATGCCGATTTACGGCATTTGGTTGTCCTTCGGACAACTATGCTCAGTCACCCCGCCAGCGGGGGACATAAGAGATACTGGGCAAAAAGTGTGACAAATCCATGAACATCACCATTCATGGTATCATTCGATTCACATCAATCTTTAATTTAGATAGAAAAATGATATTTGCTGTCGATAGGAGAGAATTACCAAGCCGGAGCCAATGGCTAAAAACCTATCGACATACGGCGCAATCACGCCGGAGTGAACGAGCAAAGTGCAAAGCACCAGAGCCCGTAAATCGGGCTCTGGCGAGAACGACCGAATATAGTACAAAGTACCCAATCCACTTAATGTGGATTGGATGAGGGAGCCGAGGTCACTGTACCTCGGGTGGGTTAGCCACTGCGCTGCGACGAGATTCCATGAAATTCGCTAACGAATTACGTTGCAGTCACGCCGGAGCACAGTGGCCAACCCACCCGAAACACGGAGGTTTCGGTTCCTTCACCCAATCGACATTTAGTCGATTGGATACTTCGTATTTCGTTCAGTCATCCTCATCCGATGGACATTTAGTCCATCGGGTTGCTCTATAGAGCAACTACTTTCAGTCACCTCAGCACAGTGGCCTCACTTCCTTCATTCATTATAAAATGTATTCGCTAATAACTATACATACACTCCATTTTTCTGTAAAATATTACGCAGAAAAGTATAAATACTTATTTGTATTTTATCACAATAGATTCAACCTGTACCTGAGATATGATTGAGCCATTAGAGACAATTTAGTAAGATTGGATATGCGAATCCTGCCATCTAAAATTTCCGCTATTGGTGTGGCATTTATTTTATGCAACAATCGCTTGTAATACCTATAAGCTACATAAACCCCAAACTTGGCCTCTACTGGAAGTTTTAATATCCCATATCTGTAAGCATAATCAAAATCTGCCTCGATATCGGCGATAATCTCTTCCTTATTGTGATTGGCAAAATTTTGAAAGTCGATGTTGGGAAAATAAGACCGGTCCAAGATTTCCACATCATCCTTTAAATCGCGCAAAAAGTTAACCTTTTGAAATGCCGAACCCAATCTCATGGCCGCAGGCCTAAGCGCTTCGTATTTTTCATCCTCTCCATGCACAAATACTTTAAGACACATTAAACCCACTACATCGGCACTGCCATAAATATATTCATGGTATTGCTCTACACTATCATAGTTTTTTACCGTCAAATCGGCACGCATGCTCTTAAAAAACGACGCCACCATATCATGACTAATACCATAGGTGCGAACCGTGTGCTGAAAGGCATTGAGGATGGGGTTTAGACTTATTCCATCTTCTAGGGATTCATAATAATCTACTTCAAACTTATTTAGTAATTTCTCTTTATCGTAGTCGTGAAATGAATCCACTATTTCATCGACAAAGCGGACAAAACCATATATATTATATATGTCTTTGCGAATACTGGGCGCCAATAATTTAACGGCAATTGAAAAGGAAGTACTGTATTGACGGGTTACTAAGACTGCACATTTCTCGGCGGTTTGATCAAAAATATTTTTCATGGGCAAGTTGTTTTAAAATTTGATTGGCAGCTATTTTTCCCGATATCAAAGCAGGTGGTACACCGGGACCGGGCACGGTTAATTGCCCAGTAAAAAATAAATTTTTGACTTTTTTGCTCTTTATCTTAGGCCGCAAAAAAGCGGTTTGGGTCAAAGTATTGGCCAAGCCATAGGCATTTCCTTTATAAGAATGATAACGATCTTTAAAATCGTTCACACAGAAACTTTCAGCAAACAAGACCTGCGATCGAACCTCCTGACCAGTTAAAGTTTCTAGCCGATTCATGATTTCTTCAAAATAAAATGTCCGCATTTCTTCTGTATCTTCCAATCCGGGAGCCAGTGGAATCAGGATAGTTGCCGCCTCCTTACCACTGGGCGCAAATCCTTCATCGGTGATACTGGGAAAACTTGCATAAAACAAAGGCTTCTCTGGCCATGCCGGTTCATCGTAAATAGCATATGCATGACGATCAAAATCGGTATCGAAAAACAAGGTGTGATGAGAGACATGTTCCAGTTTTTTATCTAAACCAATATAAAACAACAAGGAAGAGGGTGCAAAAGTACGCTTATTCCAATAAGACTCACTATACTGTCGAAAACCCACATCCAACAATGACTCTGTATGGTGGTAATCCGCTCCGCTCAATAAGATGTCGACCTCAAACACACCTTGATTTGTACTTAAAGAGGATACACTTCGATCTGATCCTACATTTATCTTTTGGACTTCAATATTGGTTTTAAATACCACACCCAAAGAGTCGGCCAAATCGGCCATTCCTTTCACCACCTCATACATACCACCCTTGGGATGCCAAGTACCTAATCCAAAATCTGCCCAATTCATAAAGCTGTATAAACCAGGGGTCTTACTGGGCTTGGCACCCAAGAACAATACGGGAAATTCCAAGATCTTAATCAGCTTGAGACTCACAATTTTGGCTCGCACTTCATCCTTGATCGTAGTCAGGACTTGGTTGAGCCTAGTTATCGTATCCCAATTCACTAATTCAAAGGGGGAAATACCGGGTTGATAAACCAACGCACTGAGGGCTACATCGTAATTGCCTTGAGCTGTTTTTAAAAATGACCGCAAATGTTTTGCACTGCCAGGTTCTTCCTGCTCAAACATATCGTAAATAGCCTCCAATTGGTCAGAAACCAATAACGAATCCATTTTGTCAAAATATACTTGATAAGCAGGCGCCAATCGCTCCAAATGATAATAGTCAGAGGGCTGCTTACCAAAATCAGCAAAAAAACGTTCAAAAATATCGGGCATCCAATACCAAGTCGGCCCCATATCAAAGGTAAATCCATCCTTTTTATAGACAGATGCCCTCCCTCCAATGCCATCATTTTTCTCCAATATGGTTACTTGACAACCTTGTTGGGCTAGATAGCATGCTGCCGCTATACTAGAAAAACCAGAACCGATAATGTGGATATTTTTTTTCATTTTGTTTTACTTATTGGCAATTTAATAAAACAAAATGAAAAAATCAAGGATTTACAATATTTCTTTGGGGGAGGAATAGCAGATTGTCCTCTTAAATCCATTTTGATCCAAAGATTCGACGTGATGACATATTGCGATCAATTGATGATGGGTATCCACTATCATTTCTTCGAATTGAAGAATGTAATTTCGAATTTGAGCTGGATTGGGAAAGAAATTAAAATAGGTAACAAATTTGAGTTGATCGGAAAGAAACAATATATCTTCCAAATTATTCATTGGAACATCTCGGCCCAAATACACCGTTGTACAGCCAGACTTAAGTAACCAGTATTGGAGATAGAGCAGTCCTATTTCATGAATTTCATTTTCGGGCAAAAACAGTACATAAATATCTTTGGATTGGGCAGGCAAAGGCTGTTTGGCTATAGCCTGTTGTATCTTTTGAATAATCAGATTAGATATAAAATGCTCGTGAACTGGTTTTATAGCCGTTGTCTGCCACAGCATACCTATAAATTCTAAAAAGGGAAAAAAAACCTTTTCGAAACCCTGTTCAAATGAGGATTCAGCGACAATTTTGTGGTAGAGATCATGGAACATTGATTGATCAAACTGATACATAGACAATTTGAGATCGAGAATCAACTTATCATTTTGCGCTTCAGTCAAGACCAAGGTTCTGGCCGTCTGTTCGATGACTTCCTCAGACATGGCGGCAATCTTAGATATCTTATATCCATATTTATTGAGCAGGGCTACATTCAACAATTTATGAAGGTTATTGACATCGTAGGTTCGAATATTGCGCGATGCTTTATTGGGGCTCAACAAATTGTAGCGTTTTTCCCAAATGCGAATGGTGTGAGCCTTGATGCCAGAGATTTGCTCCAAGTCATTACTGGTAAATACCGTCTTTATCATAGACACAATTGCGAGTTTTGTTCTGTAAATATATTATTTTTTAGAACAAAATTTAAAGCCCTAATGCACGACCACCTAAATTGACATTCCCAAATTTAATACGAATTACATTTTATAATGACGGAAAAGATTTCGAGAATATTTGAAGTTTGACGAGGCTAAAAACACAGGCATAGCAGTAGCTACGGCGAGTATTTTAAACGAAGTAAAACTTCTAATAAATCGAAAGATTACCGTTAATTATAAATGTAATTCGTATAAAATATTCAACCAAGACATACTTTAATATTTACAGAAAATAGTGATGCATTTCTCACCAGAAAAAACCATTCAAATATTTTTATTAATCTACAACACAGCTCACAATTTATCTACTTCACTGAGATGACAAAACAGTTTTCCAATTTATTGAAAAATCACTACTTTCATGTCAATACCCAAGGAGACTCTATGCATTTGATACAAGAACAGCAGATCCTCAATCAAATAATTGAGCTTGCATCGGCCCAAAACCTCACTCCTGTTTTTCAAAAAACCATTCCATCCCCCATCTCGATAATTCGATCGGTTTTCTTGGCAAACTCTGTATCGTGAGTGACGACCAATAGCGACAACCCAAACTGATCACTGAGGTCTCGGAGGATATTGAATACATTTTCTGAATTCTTACTATCCAAATTTCCAGTAGGCTCATCCCCCATGATAATCTTGGGATCATTGATCAACGCTCTTGCTATTGAAACCCTTTGTTTTTGACCACCTGAAATTCGAGATGCCTTCTTATGAGCTTGTTCCTCCACTCCCAAAATAGCCAATTTATTCATCGCCTTTGCCTTGATCACGGCCTCACTCTCTCTACCCAATTTAAGCGCAGGCAACATCACATTCTTCAATACCGTGAACTCCGGAAGCAAATAGTGAAACTGAAACACGAATCCAATCTTTTCATTTCGAATCCTTGCCAAATCATTCCTTGTTTTTGTCGACATCAATTCCCCTTCAATGTACAACTCGCCTTCGTAGGCCGTATCCATAGTAGATAATATATAGAGCAAAGTCGATTTCCCACAACCCGATTTCCCCATAATAGACACAAACTCTCCTCTATTTATGGCGATTGAAATATCCTTGAGTACATGGAATTTCACTGGCTGCATAAAATACTTATTGATGTTTTTGGTTTCTAATATTGCCTCCATTTTTCTATTTATTGACCGCGAATGATTTCTACTGGATCTATTTTCTGAGCCTTTCTCGCCGGCAGATACCCCGCCATAAATGTAGAGACTACGGCAAACACCACGCCCATAATATAAAATGCAGGATCATAATTGATCGGAAAGGTAGTAACCGTAGGCAAGGCCTCTGTCTCAAAAGGGGTGTTATCTATCAATACCGACACCCCATATCCTAAGACTATTCCAAGTGCCCCTCCAATCAGACCGATAAACATCGCCTGTGTAATAAAAATCCATTTTACATCACTTCCTGTAAAACCTGTGGCCTTTAGAATAGCGATATCATTCATTTTTTCATAAATAAACATGTTCAAAATATTATAAATCCCAAAGCCCGCCACAATCAACAAGGTAATCGATACCGCATAGGAAATCATGGTCCTAATATCCGACCCAGTATCAAACTGTGCATTGGCCGTCTTAATATCCAAAGCCTCCACATCGTAAAGATCTTTAATGGTTTTGGACATCGGTACGGCCTCTTCAATATCCTCTAACTTCACATGAATCCTGCTAATGTAATTGCTACCCGCCCCCAAAATTTGTTGGGCCATCTTTAAATCGACAAAACTCTGAACATCGTCTACTTCCGCCAATCCACTCTGATATAATCCTGCAATAATCAATGAAAAAGTCGCCCCACTAGTACTCATCACCTGAACTCGGTCGCCTACCTGCAAAGAAAGTTTTTTAGCGATGCCCGCACCCAATAAAATGCTATTTTTTCTCCTCTTTATCCCCGTTACATCGCCCTCTACAATATAATCCTTAAAGTTAAACAACCTAATCTCTTCGTCTACTTCGATGCCATTGACTATTCCATTGAGCTTGTTGGACCCTGCGAGATAAAAAACCTTACATGTAGCTTGTGGGGTGGCACCCATGACTTTATCTTGCTGCTTTAACTCCGCCAATATCGGTATTGCATTGTGGATCCGTTCCAACCTCACTTTAGGTTTTATCGAGTGAATATAGTGGGCATCACTCGAATCCGCCCGATACCGATGTATGGGCTGAACAACCGTGGGATCTGTCTTATTGTATACCTGGACATGAGGCGTTCTATTCAACACCAGACCATCCAACAAACCATTCAATCCGGTCATAAAACTCATCATAATGATATAAGCTCCAATTCCAAAGGTCACCCCAAGGGCTGCGACCGCTGTTTGTTTAAATTTGGAGACCAAATGAGTTTTGGAAATGTCTAATATGAGTTTAAATCTACTCATTCTTCCGGTTTTAATAAGACATCAGAGGTATCGATTCCCGATAAAATTTCTACAAAATCTAAATTTGCCACTCCGGTGACCACGGTCTTTTCCCCCTCTTCCGTAATCACGATCTGATCTGATTTTAGGTAACTAGATGGAATGGTTAGCGCATGACTTCGCGTAGCCACAATAATATTAGCCTCTCCAGACAATCCATCATACAACTTGGGCACTTGATCTACGAAGTAACTTTCCACCGTAAATGTTTGGGTACTTTCATCCTTCTTAGGATAGATTTTTCCGATGCGCGCCCGAAACACCTTTTTGGGATAGGCTTCCAAACTAATGATTACCGTATCCGTCCTATTGATTCTCGTGATATCAACCTCATCGATATACATTTCTATTTTAAAGCTATCGACACTGCCTATTTCTGCAAATCGATCTTGTGGATTAATCACTTCTCCCACTTCTTTGAACACATCGTACACTTTACCCGACATCTCGGCCTTCAACTCATAATCCTTTACCGTACTACGTTCGCTGGCTACTTGATTTAGTGCTCGTTGGTAGTTGGTTTTTAGATTCTCTTTGGTCTGATCGTACTTTTTCTTTAGAGCGCTGTATTTATTTTCCGATCCTTGGTACTGCAATTTAGCGCGATCCAAATCGATCTTGGCTCCAATCTGTTGACTCCACAGATGTAGCTGCCTTTGGAGATTAATAGAATCCAAAGTCTTTTGTTGAGCTGCCGTTTCCATTTCCAATTGAAGGTTGGTCAATAGATTATTTTCACCGAGATAGTCAGACTTGGCTTGTTGTAAATTCAACTGTGCATCGACCAGCCTATTGTCCAAATTAGAAGTCAGAATCTTAAATAAGGTTTGCCCTTCCACCACCGTATCTCCTTTTTGAACGGCAACTTCATGGATGATACCAGATCGATTGGTCTGTACAAAATAGGACAATTCGGGCTTGACGACTACCGAAGCGTAAACGGATTCCGTCACTCGACTGATTTTCGGTTTAATCTTGGAATCTGTATTATTCAATTGGCATGAAAAACAACTTAATATAAGATATACATATACCATCTTGCGCATACAAATATTTTTTGGGTTCTATGGATACTAGAATAAAATTCAACCATTTTCATCATTGACTCCATAAACCTAAGGTATCTAAAAAATATAATATATCCGTATTTATAATTGACCTTCTAAAAATTTGCAAACAAAGATCTGTATAACATGATAATCTATTTAACAACTCAATCAACATCGCCTTTAAATCAAAGCAAAAAATAGACTTATATCGACATGGGAATTCAATTTTATAGCCTACATTTTCCACTATTCAACAATTGGACAAAAAATTCAAAAAAATCCCTAATGAATCGAAAGCCACTGCCACAGAAAAAGCCCACCCTTTCTCTGTATTATTCAAAACAATTCAATATTTTAAACACATTTTTATACAAAAATCGTAATTTACGCAGGCCATCTCTTACAATTACAAATTATTCACATGAATATATACTGTTATCCAACTCGGCTGATTCAGATCATCTGCATGGTCTTTTCGATCCACATCAGCCCTACCCTCATACCGGCCCAATCATTGGATCAACTCATCCAAATTGCCCATGGTCATTCCCCTGAGAACGACATTTCAGCCAGTCGATTACTCAATGCCCAATTTCAACACCAAGTCTATCGTGCCAGCCTTCGTCCCAATATTAGTTTTGATGCCACCCTACCCAATCTACTCCGGTCCATCTCCTCTGTAACCACAGACGATGGCCGTGAAATATTCATCAACCGATCCCTCCTCACCAACTCTTTGGACTTAAGTCTCAATTACAACATTCGAAAAACAGGAGGTTCTATCTTTGCTCGGACTGGTCTAAAAAGACTCGACGTCTTGTCCACACCCACCAGCCGATCCTATTACGCCACTCCCATTAGCATTGGAATCATCCAACCCTTGAGTCGTTACAATCCATTTACTTGGGAAGATAAAAAAGCTCCCCTCCAACTCAGCATCGCCGAAAAAAAATATTATCAGGAGAAAGAAAACATTAGTCAAGCCATTGTCAATGCTTATTTTGATCTAATGATGGCTCAAATCGATGCCAAATTTGCCGATGATCGACTACATCAAAATACCGAGTTATTGTCAATTGCCAATCAGCGATTCCATCGTGGACTTATTGGCCGGGAAGAAATACTTCAATTAGAAATCAATGTAAACACCAATCAATCAGCCTTAGCCAGTGCTCGCTTAGCCATTGAATTGAACAACGACAAGCTCAATAGTGTCCTGGGCAATCAGAAAACCATATCCTACCAAATGGACATCATCGAATTTCAAGACCTTTCTATTGAAGATAGCCTTGCCTTGAGAATGTTTAGAGCCCATCATCCCCTCTATGAGGAAATAAATTACAGCGAAATCGAAGCCATGCAAGAATTGGTAGCCGCCAAAGCCGAAGGCAGAAAAGTTGATCTGATTGCCCAAGTAGGGTTTTCACAAACCGACGCCCAATTACCCGCAGCCTATTCCAACTTGGATGACCAAGAATTATTTAGGCTTGGCATTAGTATGCCCATAACAGATTGGGGATTGAGCAAGGCACGTGTGCAAACAGCCACCGTCAATTGCGAATTAGTACTCAAAACCAATGCGTGGAATATCATTGAAGAGGAGAGAAATCTCCTGTCGACCATTAAACAATTTCATCTTTTAAAACAACAGTTAAATCTCTTGCAACTATCCTTGGATTTGGCTCAAGAGCACGTTGGCCTTAGTAGAGAAAGATATCTTAAAGGATCCGCAACCATCAACGATTACAATTTAGCCCTAAACAATGAAACCCAACAACGTAATCTATACTACCAATCCTTGCGTGATTACTGGACCACTTATTATCAGATTAGGGGGCAGTGTTTGTATGATTTTAAAAATCAATCTGTCATCCAATATTAGAAAATATTTCATTTGCAAACTTCCTGAAAATATAATATATTTATAGACAAACCCACCTTTAAAGAAATACTATTACCCCAATTTAATACTCCAATCTAGTCACGGCATTTGTTTGCTATTGTAGAAACTACGCTATGGCAACAGTTGAGATTAAAGTAGCAAAGATCGCGGACTCCAAAGCTTGTTGTAAAATCTAGTCGATTGTGATATTAGATTAAAAAATATAACCTATGACTACTCAATCACTGATTATATGGACATACATTGTTGTTTTCATTGCCTTGTTATCTTCCTGTCAGCCTGAAAATACCAAGCAGAATTACCGTTTAGAGCCAGTAGACTCTCTCACTTTGCCCGCTCAGGATTACACACCTATTCGAACCCTTTGCGCTAAATATTTAGAAAAGGATGGTAATCAATATCTTTTCTGGGTAAATAAGCCCATGAATTATATTGAATTATATGACTTGAATCAAAAAAAACATATTAAGACCATCCAAATTCCAAGGGAAGGGCCTAATGGCATTATTGACCTTGCTGGAGGATGTTCTGTATTTGGATTAGACAGTATTTTTGTTAGCAGTAGTGAAATTGGGAAAATATATTTAATGGATACCTCTGGGTTATATTACAAGGTCATCCACCATACCGACACCAGTTATCGAACCATGAATAATCAAGTGAACCTCAACTCCAATATCCACTCCGAAGTTTTTCACTATGGGCCACAAAAACTCATTATTCCGCACCGAGCTCCAAAGTGGCCAAAGAAACCCAGTGAAGAAATGGTATCAGAAGCTTTGCTTTTTAAGACCTTCGATCTAGCTAGTAATGAAAACAAAAAACTTCCACTAAACATTCCATTCGAAATCTATGACAATGATAAATTACGTGTATCTAATTCTAATGTTAGAATACAAAATCGCCTCTATTTTCAATTCGCAAACAATCATAAAGTATTTTACACTGACGATTTAAAAAACATTCATTTTAAGGAGATCATTTCAGATTACAGTACAGATTTTGTTCCATCTGATAAGTTCCAGAACATCTGGGAATATTACAAACGTGAGTTTATGTATTATTCACTTATATCCGATCCATATCAAAAAGTACTCTATCGACTCATCAAATTGCCGGTGAATGACCTTGAAACAGCAGATGGAGAAAATGAAATGAAAATGTTATATGACAGAGCGAGTATTATGGTATTAGATTATGACCTCAATGTTCTCGGTGAATTTCTATTTAATCAAACCATGCATGCATGGTCTCAGTGTTTTGTAAATGAAAAAAGACTCCATATTTTAAGATCTCCACTTCACACACACTACGATGAAAATACTTTAAAATACGATGTTTTTCAATTAAACAGTAAGTCTAATGAATGACAATTGGCAAGACAAATCATCTACTGATTGGCGACTCAAAAATTCCATAAAAACCTCGTCATGCCAAAGTAGGCATCCTATCCATCCAAGATGCAGTGGCCTGCTCACCTCAACCCACCCGAAACACGGTGGAAGCGGTGGCTGAGCTTTGTCGAAGCCCGGTTCCTTCACCCAATCGACATTTAGTCGATTGGATACTATTAGCTACCCCATCCGAGATCAAAAGATCTCGGTTCTCTCATCGATGATCACTTTTGGATCATCGGTACTTTGTACTTTATTCGTTCATGTTCAGTCATCCTCGTCAAATGCCCATTAAGGGCATTTGGTTGCCATTCTGGCAACTATACTCAGTCATCCTGAAGGGATGATATGTTATAGCCGTGGGTTGAAAACCCACGGTATCGGACATTAATTAACATTGATTTGGCAGACTTTTTGCATCTACTATCGCACGACACGAAAAGATCATATTTTTTCATTTTCTACAATTATATATTTGGATAATCTGGGCAAAAAGTGTGACAAATCCATGAGCATAACCGTTTATGTTATCATCCAATTAACATCAATCTGTGATTTTGATAGAGGAAGGATATTTGCTGTGGATTCACGTTGCAGTCACGCCGGAGCCAGTGGCTAAAATCCTTACGAACTACAGGACAATCACGCCGGAGCGCAGTGGCTCCGGTTCCCTCATCCGATGGACATTTAGTCCATCGGGTTGCTCTATAGAGCAACTGCATTCGGTCACCTCCAAAGGAGGGGAATTTATCTATCAATTTCCATAAAAACCTCGTCATGCCAAAGTAGGCATCCTATCCATCCAAGATGCAGTGACCTGCTCACCTCAACCCACCCGAAACACAGTGGAAGCGGTGGCTGAGCTTTGTCGAAGCCCGGTTCCTTCACCCAATCGACATTTAGTCGATTGGATACTTCGTATTTCGTTCAGTCATCCTCGTCAAATGCCCATTAAGGTCATTTGGTTGCCATTCTGGCAACTATACTCAGTCATCCTGAAGGGATGATATGTTATAGCCGTGGGTTGAAAACCCACGGTATCGGACATTAATTAACATTGATTTGGCGGACTTTTTGCATCTACTATCGCACGACACGAAAAGATCATATTTTTTCATTTTCTACAATTATATATATGGTTAATCTGGGCAAAAAGTGTGACAAATCCATGAGCATCACCGTTTATGTTATCATCCAATTAACATCAATCTGTGATTTTGATAGAGGAAGGATATTTGCTGTAGATTCACGTTGCAGTCACGCCTCGACACAGTGGCCAACCCATCCGAGGCGCAGTGGCCTTGGTTCCCTCAATGCTATTATATTATATTGTAAAATGAAATTTTATACTAATCAATTTTAATGTAATCTCGTCGCAGTGCAGCGACCTGCTCACCTCAACCCAAGCTCTACGACACAATCCACATAATTTGAAAAAAATAAATTTCTATTATAATGTTTATAATACAGGAAATTGCACAAAACTTACGTAATAATAATGTTGCCGAAAGAAAAACACCAAATTAAAAGAATTTAATTTTGAATTTTCAAAACATATCACTATATTTAACATTAAGCCCACCTTAAAAGAAACAATACTATTTCTTAACATCTTAAATCTTTTATAAAAAGTAAATTTCAATTTCTCTATTCCTTGTTCAAGGGATTAGTTTCTTCCTTGCATCTTCGTTGCTCGCTTGCTATGGAACAATATATGTCTGTGGTAATGTAACAGATTACATCTGTCAAGCCAATTAAAATTGTATGGATGGGAATGTTGTTTATTGACGCTTATTATGGATTTATGGAAATAGAATACAAATCTGGTAGCCTGACTGGTTGTCCTTAATATTAAACATGAATAGACTTGCATTGTATTTTTTATTTTTAATAATGACACATTGTGTTTCAGATAGAAACACAACCTATCATTTGAATATATCAGACCACACCTATTTTAAACTACCAATATCAAACAATATTAATATAGGTCTAACACCCCTTCTTTTGAAAAATGAAAACATCATTTATAAGCAAAATGAAGACATCTATTTCTATAATATTAAAGACAGTACGACTATTCGAGATACTTTTCTTCGTCAATATGATTACTTGGTTTCAGGATCTCAGATAAAGGGTATTTACAAAGAAGATATAATTTTAGCCAGCTTCGATCGCATATTGTCCTACAATTGGAGGAATAAAACCATTCATCCATTTAATCTTCGTGTCTCAGATGAATTAAAATCAAATACCAGTGAAAACTTATCATTTGGATTTGGATTTGGCACTTCAAATCGCACTTATACAAATTTCATCCCCCTTGTTCCATGGGAAAAATCAGATACAAATTTCAAATTAGGTTTATACAATGGCAACGAGGTAAGCTTTATTTCACCAAAAATACCACAGAATACACTAAGTTTAATTTATCGATCCAATAAAAATTTAATTTCTCCGAGCATGGAGACAGATCTCACAGGTGAAGGAGTAAGTCTTGTTTTTGCACTGTCTTGCCGCATTTTCAACATAGATCATTTAGGTAGAGTTAATGAGTTTATTGTAGAAGATGACGACTGCATTTGCGGTATTAACGAGGATAATTTTGTAGTAGCTACGGTTAGCAATTATTTTCCCAAAGAAATACCTATATATGGTAATGTATTCCCCGACCGATATAGGAATCACTACTATCAATTTTTTAAATCGGAATGGGATCCTCAACTAAACAAACGCAAGATTTACTTGCGTGTAATGGATGAAAATTATAAATATCTATCGAAAGTTGAAATAAATTGGGATCAATATAACGCACAGCTACTTATTCTTCCAGAAGCTGTCTTTATACAGTCAAACAATGCTCCCGATGAATCCCATCTCTATTTTTATAAAATTGAATTAAATAATAATGAATCTTAGTAAATGCATTGGGTATTAAAAAACACCACCAGCCTTTGTCCATTATGAATGATGCTTCTTTCGGAACAACCCCTCCAATGATCAATATTGATTAAAATGAACTATTAAATATCAAAACACCACACCATCAGATTCTAATACAGAGAGCGAATCAATATAAAAACATTCATAAATATCGCCCACCCCCTTGCTTAGTGTCATTTAATTTTGCAATTACACAATATCTTATTACATTCACTAACAATACCAGTCAAAATATTATAAGACATTTTTTAAAGTTAATGATCTCTTATCCTTATTTGTAAGATTTATTTTTTGCAGAATAATGAAAGTCGTAATTATCATCATTTTCCACCTATACTGATAACGACAAAATAAAAACAGCAATGAAAAGAAACACAATGTGGACAGTAATCTATTGCGCTTTTGGCCTATACATGAATTTGAGTTGCAATGACCTAGAGGTAGTTCATTGCAATTCTATGAATTTGGAAACACATGAAATAAAATTAGTCGACTCCGTGTTTTTTGACATCGACAAATATTCAAATAATGATGAAATGAAATTTTTTTATAATGAACATAAAGAAAAATCATACTTCGGCTTTCACAACCCCATAAAGCATGCCCTATATATATACGACTACCATTCTAGCTCACTTCTAACGACAATAGCTCTCGACAAAGAAGGTCCCAATGCGATTTCCAACAGCATCAATAGCCTATATGTAATCAATGTAGATTCAATCGTCATTGCAGAAGGGATGACAGGAAAACTTAAATTAATATCCCAAAACAACCATATACTTTCTGAATTCCAGACCCAACCTGCTACCAATAATCATTGTCGTGGTCCAATAGTTTCCAATATGGCCAAACCCATCATATTTCACGACAACAAATTATACTTTGTAACCTTTATTGCAGGCGTAGAACCCATCACAGATCAAACGAATTTCCATAATGCAGCAGTCGTAGATTTGAAGGATGGAAATGTCAATAGCTTTCTTTATAGACCAGAAATCTACAATACGGGCCAATATGGATTATTTGCCTGCTACCAATTATTTTGCACTCCAAATCTCTCCAACACCGGTATACTCTATAGTTTCGGACTGTCAAAAGAAATTATTGAAATCCCTTTCGACGATTTAACCACATCCAATTCCTATTGTATGGGTAGTGAATTCATCAGTGACATTATCCCCTATTCAGATTTAAAGGATAAACAAATCAACAATCTTCCTAAAATTCAATCTTATGACGAAACCACAAGTTTTTATAGCAATATATACAATCTCCCCAGTAGCAATTCATACATAAGGATAAATACCATAGGAATTTCTTCTATAGATGACCAGAGAAAAGAATCCATATCCATTTTTGATAATAATTTTCAAAAAATAGGTGAAAATGTCATTAATGATGATGTCAAATATGGCTACCATATATTCTCTAATCAAAAAGGACTACACATTATGAAAAAAGACCAACTTGAAGATAGAATTGAATTTTACATCTACAATATCAAGCCAAAATAAACAATCCAGCATCCTCCATTTAGATTTTTAAATAAAACCTTATACCTCTACCACAACACTCTTAACCTATTAAAAATCAATAAAAATGAATAAAATCACAACTTCACTGCGAATGCCATTATCGGAATATAATCTATGTAAACACCTAATATTGGGGCTAATCTTCTACACTAGTCTTATGGCCTGTCAACAGCAAGACTCAAATCATTTTCTTACCATTGGCGACTATGAAATTCAGGGTTTAATTCTAAAAGATAGCAGTAAAAATGAGTTTGAAGAACAATTTTACTTCACCTATGGGGAAGCTGAAGAAACAATAGCTTCCATGAATAATTGGACCATTCCTACAATAGAAGATTTAGATAAAATTTTAGCGATTGTCTTTGAAAACGAAAACATCGATGTAAAAAATGATGCTATATATTATGAAAAAGGGGACATATTCTGTGATGCATTTGAATTACCCGAACTTAAGAACCGAAAGACATATATATGGATTCAAGGATCGATAATTTCATCTAAACAAAAAATACCATTAAGAAGGGTTATTTTGGTTCAACCCAACAACAATGTTTATATCACGGGCACACCTATGGAATGGGAAGGTAAAAAATTTGATCCTGAAGCGGCCTTACTACTCGTAAGAAAAAAACAACAGTGAATTGAAATAAAAACCACATCACTTCATTACTAAAAATGACTTTTTATATACTGGAAAAACAGCCAAGAACCAAACATAACAATTTTTTTCACTATATTAACAACAGCTAAAACTCCACACGGAATCCCACTTATCATTTATACATCAATGCAATATGATCGCCTATGTTGTCACGGATACTACATAACACACTTCATCCTTACTGGATCACTATGGCATTGTTCATTGCTTGCCAGTCCAATCCCTCAACAGAAGTCAGCCATCAGGACTTGGCTTCAGCCCCTCTAACAGCCGTTATGGAGGTCAGAGTTGTCCAAGCCATTCAAGGTGATTTTAAAACCCAAATACCAGCCCAAGGAATGATCACTGCCCTCAAAAAAATGGATTTAATATGGGATGCCACGGGATACATCACCGACATCTTGGTGAAAGAAGGCAGCAGGGTCAAAGCCCACACAACGGTAGCTCAACTCAGCAATGTGGATTTAGATCGAGAACTGGCTCAAGCTCAGATAAACCTTGACCAAGCCCTGCTTAAACGAGAAGACCTCCTCATCAGCGGACAAATCGACACCAGCTCTGTCAACAAAGATAAGTTAGGCAATATCGACTTGCTCAGCGGTTATCGGCAGGCCATGTTCGATATAGATCGACTCGAGAAACAGCGCCAACAACAAAGGATTCAAACCCGATTCGATGGAATGATTTACGACATCTCCCAATCCATTGGCAGTCCGGTAAGCCCAGGTTCCGTATTTGCAAAATTGATCAATACGGATGAATTCCGAGTAGATTTTGAAATCCTCGAATCCGATATTGCCCACATCAAACTAGGCCAGACCATTGACATAGTCCCCTTAGCCGACCAATTTAAACCCATGCAATCAAACATTCAACAAATCATCCCTGTCGTCGACCAACAAGGCCTGGTCAAGGTGAGAGCCAAGATCCATCATCGCAATCTATTGGACGGGATGAAGGTTCAAGTCCTTATCCAACAGCAGATCCCGAATCAAATCATTATACCCAAGAAAGCCATCGTTATTCGATCGGGCAAAGAAGTGGTCTTTTCCTATGATGATCAAACTGGCAAAGCCAATTGGAATTATGTTAAAATCGGCGCCCAAAACCAGAGTCATGTCTGCATAATGGACGGTATTTCAGAAGGAGACCGCGTAATCGTCGAAGGCAACCTCAATCTCAATCACGGATCGGAAGTAAGTATTCTTCAATCATCGGATCAACTTCAATAAATGCTTAGATATCTCATACACCGCCCGATTGGAGTCATCCTTACCTTTATGATGATCGTGGTAATGGGACTCTATGTATTTACGAGAACATCTATCGCCTTATTACCGGAAACCGACCTACCCTACCTCAGTATTTTCGTAAAATACCCAAGTGGAAATGCCAATATCATAGAAAAGGAAATCACCAAGGTCATTCGATTGCAGATGCTGCAAGTCGCTGGGGTAGATGATGCATGGTCCACGTCCCAAAATGGCCGAGCCGAACTAGAACTCCGATTTCGTTATGGCAAGGATATGTCACTGGCCTATATTGAAGCCAATGAAAAACTCGATCAAATAATTTCAAGCCTACCCAAAGACCTCGAACGCCCCATTGTCAATTACAGTAGCCTGAGCGATCTTCCTGTCATGCAGATCAGTCTTCATCCTCGCGATGATTCTTTGACCGATTTTGTCGACTTTGGAATGTTTAGTAAAAATGTGGTTAAACGAAGATTGGAACAACTCGATGAAGTGGCCTTTGTAGATATTAGCGGCTACGACGAGGCTGAAATTCAAATTAGTCCAGACTATAAAAAAATGATGGCTTTGGGCATCGACGAATCCCACCTTCGTGAAACACTAGACAAAAACAATATCAATCTCGGCTCCATCCTTCTCAAAGACGGACAATATCAGTTTGAAGTCAGTATTCGAAGTCAATTTCAATCCCTAGATGACATAAAAAACATGGGCATTCCCATCCATGGGCAAATCCTGCGATTCCGCGACCTAGCCACCATAGAAAAAAAGACCAAAGATCTTCGAGGTAAATTTTTCGACGGTCCACAACGATCCATTCTTCTATCCATCCTCAAACAACCGGAATCCAATATTTTCAACCTGCGAGCAGAAGTATTACAAACCCTAGATTGTCTATCCCAGGAATACCCAGAAATTGAATTAAAAGCCATTCTAGATCAATCTGAGATTTTAAGGGTATCCATTGACAACCTCACCAGCAGTTTGCTCTACGGAGGGCTATTTGCCATCGCCATCCTATTTCTTTTTTATCGACGGGTTTCGGCACTTTTTTTAATTGCCCTAGTTATCCCGTCCACCTTGGTCTCGTCCCTATTGCTTTACTATGTGTTTGGACTATCCATCAACATCATATCGCTGTCAGGCCTCATATTGGGCGTGGGATTAATGATCGACAACTCTATCATTATTATTGAAAATATAACCCAATTTCGTCAACAAAACCACAACATGACCGAGGCTTCCATATTGGGTGCCAACGAAGTGTTCAGTCCTCTGCTTTCGAGTATGCTCACTACTTGCTCCGTCTTTGTGCCTTTGCTATTTATGAGTGGAATTGCAGGATCATTGTTTTACGAACAAGCACTATCTATTGCCATATCCATTTTTATGTCCTTACTGATCGCATACCTCGTGATTCCCGTTTTAATCCAACTCTTTGGATTTGATTTTGCTTTAAGTAAGTCCAGTGATTGGTTAGAAAAGTACCATCACAACCTGTTGCATTTTTCACTACGAAAGCCATTAATCATCCTTATGTTTTTTGGCGTACTCATCACCGCAGCCATTTTCCTCATCCCCAAACTTGAGAAAACCTCATTTCCCGACATTAGCCGTGAGGGTATTGAATGGACGATTGATTGGAATCAAAACATTACCCTAGCTGAAAACCAACGACGCAGCTTTGAACTCATGGATCACCTAGATCATTACAGCGAAGACATGTATTTACTCATGGGCGAGCAACAGTTTTTGTTGGATCGCAATAACCAAAACATACAACAAAGTAAAATCATCTGCATGCAATCCAATGATGAGAAACAGCGACATCTCATTCAGCGAGTTGAGCAATTTTGTCACCAAAAATATCCTTTTACCCGATTAAAATACGGCTATATTGAAAATGCTTTCGACAAGATATTTAAATCCGATCCCTACGATCTATATGTGGAATTACGCCCTCAAAATAGAAGCCAGCCCTTAGATATAACCACTCTTAATACTTACCTTGACCAAATCAGGGACCAGGGATTTGAAGTAGAACCCGTTCAACAACTCGACAAATTATCCATTCATATCGATGTTCACAAAGCCCTCGTATACCAGGTCAATGTAGATGACATCAAACAAAAACTCACCTCGATGCTCAATGCCAACCAATTGGGCACTCTACACAACAACCATGAAAATATAGCCATCACCATCCACCAAAACAGTGAAGATTTTGAAACACTCCTCCAACAGACTATGATAGCCAATGCCAGTGACAGCCTCCTAGGACTTTCCAATTTTGTAAAAATGGATTATGATATCGACTACAAAGAAATAACTGCCACCAGAAAAGGCGAAGCCCAAATAATAGCTCTAGATGATATAGACCAAGCAAAACTTTTAAATCTAAAATCGGTTTTTAATAGTCTGCCGGAATTGGACTTTGATATAACCGGTCCTTATTTCCAAAACCAACAACGCATTGTAGAATTATTATGGGTATTGCTGGTCTCACTCTGTTTACTTTTTCTCATCCTCAGTGCACAATTTGAATCCTTAGTCTTGCCCTTTGTCATCCTTTTGACCCTGCCATTTGGGATTGCTGGATCGTTAACCCTACTATTTTTCGCAGATCAAGCCCTGTCCATACTTTCCATGATAGGGATTGTAGTCATGGCCGGGATCATGGTCAACGACGCCATACTCAAACTCGATATGATCAATCGACTCAGTCCCAAACTCGGAGTTGAAGCCGCACTTTTTGAAGCGGGACGACGTCGGATCAAACCTATCCTCATGACCAGTATTACCACCATCCTCGCTCTATGCCCTATCTTGCTCAGCAGTGGATTGGGTGCAGAACTTCAAAGCCCTCTTGCCCTAGCCGTTATTGGAGGTATTGCCATGGGTACTTTATCCAGCGTAACCATTTTACCGATAATCTACCTTATGTGCACCAGAAATTTCTCTTTTTTCAAAAAATACAAAGCGCAATAAAGTGGTGATTAAAAATCCATATCAGGTGGTCATCATCACTGTATTTTTGGCGATCGCTGGCTTTGCCCTCATCCCCAAACTCAATGTACAATACCTCGCTAGTGGAGACAAGCATTCCCTACGAGTACAATATTCGGCCTATGGATATTCATCAGAAGTATTGGAGCGAGAAGTATGCGTGCCCATAGAATCGGCCATTGCCACCATGAGAGGGATCTCGCAGATCAAGAGTACTACGAGACAGGGATACGGCTATGTAGATATTGAATTGAGCCGCTTCGTAGATTTAGATTTTTTTCGTTTCGAGTTATCCGCCAAACTGCGCCAACTCTATAGCCGCTTCCCTCCAGAAGTAAGCTATCCGACGGTGACCACTATCAGCGGAAAGCGTGGTCAGCAGGAGGAATCAGACCAACCCATCCTAGTGTACACAGTGAGCGCTCCCAGGTCGGTTGATTTTATTGAAAAATATGCCAATGAAGTATTGGCACCAGCTTTGGGATCTATTGAAGGCATTTCTCATGTTGAGATTCACGGCAGTCGCGACCGTCAAATCCAGATGGATATCGACCCTCTGCAATTGGATTACTACGATGTTTCGTTCAGTCAAATTCAAAATGTATTACATCAAGGTTTTTATAAAGAGAGTATCGGATTTTATCGAAAAAATGAAAATATTATTCCCGTAACCATCTCCACCTCCATGGATACGTCATCCGATACCCACAATCTCAATTCCCTACAAAATTTACTTGTCTTATCCGGTGGTCAACAAAGGATACCCCTGTTTGAATTGGCCCACTTTTATTGGAAAGAAGAAGAAGTTTCTAAGTATTATCGCATCAATGGCCAAAATGCTTTGCGCATACTCATTTTTCCAGATATTGGCGTCAATCATTTACAGGCAAGTCATCATGCGAAACAAGAAATATTGACGCTACAACAAGAAATAAGCAATGGCATCCGATTGACTTTAGAGCGAGACAACACCTTATTTCTCCAAAAAGAATTGAAAAAAATATATCAACGGACGGGATTATCCCTCCTCATCCTTATGATCTTTGTTTTGCTATGTTATTGGTCCTGGCAACCGATTTCCGTTATTTTCTCTTCCATTATTGTCAATCTTGGCATTTCATTTATATTCTATTATTTCTGCAAAGTAGAACTCAATCTCTATGCCTTGGCCGGTATTACCGTGACCTTTGGCATGATCATCGACAATGCCATAGTTATGATGCAACACTTGCGAAGCCACGGCAATCGACAGGTATTTGCTGCCCTCTTGACAGCCACCCTTACAACCTTATCGGCCTTAATTATTTTGTTTTTCTTGCCCGATCATTTAAAAGTAGAATTGCGCTATTTCGCTATTGTCATTATCATCAATCTTTCGGTTTCCCTGTTTATCAGTTTAATTTATGTGCCTGCATTTATCGAATTATTGAATAACGGAGAAGATAAAATCAAAGTGGCCAGAGGACAGGTTTTATATCAAAAATGGGAAGATTTCTATCGCCTATATATCGGCTTTGTACAAAGACGAAGATATTGGATGATTGGATTTTTAATACTGTTGTTCGGGATTCCGATATTTAAATTACCGGCCCATTGGGAAGGCCATGATTGGTATAATCAGACCATAGGGAGTCAATGGTATCAAGATGAGGCTCGCCCTATTGTCAATAAAATCCTTGGGGGCAGTTTGCGATTGTTTGTATACTCAGCCTACGAACACGGTGGATTAAGAGAACAAGAAGAGACCCAATTGTATATACGATGCAAAATGCCGGAGGGGTCTAGCCTAGAACAAACCAACGAATTGATTATTATTCTAGAACAATACCTCGACCATTATGCCGACCAATTAAAATCTTACACCACGACCATTAGTGACGGACAAAATGCCAATATTGTGATATTGTTTGATGACCATGCCAATCCTAGTCTACCCTACATATTGAAAGACCGATCCATGTTGTTTAGCAATCAATTCGGTGGTGCTCAATGGAATATTTATGGTGTAGGTAAGGGATATTCCAATGCCAACATGTCGAATCCACCCTCTTTTAGCATAGAATTTACCGGCTATGATAGAGAGAAAATGGCTCAATATGCAGAGGCTGTCAAGTCCAAACTAGAAAACCATCCTCGTGTTCGCGATGTCAAGACCAATACCACTTTATCTTGGTTTGGTGGCTTGAGTAATGAATATTTTTTGGACATAGATATGGACAAAACCTATAGCCAAGGCTTAGACTTATCGACGATAGCCCAAGTAATGAAATATTACAATTTAAAAAATGAGGTAATGATTCAGCCATTAAATCATGCACGGATTGACTACGGACTGCGCTTGAATCACGCCGACCGTTGGTCGTTAGAAAATCGAACAATCTCTCATCGTGGCCGACCGATATCGCTAGGTTCTGCCCTCACTTTTTCCCGTGAAAAAACGGCCCAGGACATTATCAAGATCAATCAAGAGTATGTACAGGGCATTAAATTCAATTATACGGGATCACATCGTTTTGGTCAGAAATATTTGGAAGAAGTGTTGGCAGAAATGAAATTGGAATTGCCTTTGGGCTTTCGAATGGCAACACGAGAATTTAGCTATTTTTCTACTGAGTTGCAGCAAAAACAATACAAGTATTTATTACTCATCATTGTATTGATTTACATTATCATGGCCATTCATTTTGAATCTCTGCGCCTCCCATTGGTTATCATAACCATTATTCCATTGTCCTACATCGGGATATTTTTAATCTTTTATTGGACTGGGAGCAGCTTTGATCAGGGAGGATATACTTCTTTTATATTGGTCACTGGATTGACGGTCAACGGATTGATTTATTTACTTTCCGACTATTACAAGCTCTTAAAAAGTGTAGCAGTAGTTGATAAATTGGAAGCTTACCTACAGGCCTTTAGATACAAAATCCTACCTATTTTCCTGACTTTGATCAGTACTTCTGTCGGCTTACTGCCATTTGCTTTAATCGGCCAGGGCGATGTATTTTGGCATAGTTTGGCGGTGGGGTCAATTGGGGGGATATTGTTTTCATTTATTGTCATTGTGTGTTTTGTGCCTTTGTTTCTGGTTTCTGGTCAGGTTCATAACCGAAATAAAACTGATCAGATCTAAACCGTTCGATTTTACATTATTTCAGACTTACTTCCTTTGATTATTTTAATATCTTTTTTTCTCGGCGTACACCTCGTTTTAATTTTGATACTATTAATAAATCGTATCAATTTCCTTCAAAAAAACAAAAATTTTGTTCTACTATTAGAAATCTGAGTTATTAATCTGATCGTTACTTGATTTTTTACTAACATTCCGCTCCAAGCTTAAAATCTCATATTGCACCTAATTTTCAGTATTTTATAAATACGAAAACATCTTACCTCCTAACATTTAAAGTAGTTATAAACATTTACCACAAAACACAATACAAATTAAAAATATTTAATATGTATAAATTCCTTATATTTACATGATAATACTTAGCAAAAAAGAAGACTACACTAAATGTTAAAAGAGAATACTTTACCGCCAATACAAAAGGAAACATGACTAAATTTTCCGGTTTACATCTACAAATAGTAGACGCTATATTGATACAACATATGTTAAATTTTATTATTAAAATCAACTTATAAGTTTATTTTATGAAAATAAATACTATATTTGAGAATGAATTATTTGCCTTCAAATATGACAATGAGGGTCAACACGAGTTAGATAGGTTAATGGAATTGTGGACTGATCCTGAATACATATCTAATTTTTTAGAAACACACAAAAGCGATATCCCCAAAGGAGAAGATCAAACAAAATTAGCTGTGAAGTTGTTAAAGAATGCGAGTAAGATACTTGAACTTATTTACGATATTTGTAATAAGAAAGATCTACACCTTGAGGAATTTTTTGCACCCTTAGATAATCAGGCTTCTGGATTTTCAGAATTATCGAGGCAAAAAGGGAAGCTTAAAAAAACTAGGACTTATTTAAGAATATTAGCATTAAGGATAGACAAAAATTGTTTTGTAATTACTGGAGGTGCGATTAAATTTACCCATCTCATGAAAGATAGAGACCACACATATAATGAATTAAAAAAGATCAATAGGTGTAAGGACTATTTAAAATCTAATGGCGTATTTGATTCCGACTCTTTTTATGAATTTATAATAGATGTTGAATAAAGATAAATTTTTGGCTCTTGTTTCCCAAGAGAAAACCGACACCATTGAAAAAATAAAATGGCGAATCCAAAATCGTGATTGGCTTGAAAGATCTCAGGATATTGCCCTTAAAATTTTACAAATCCTCCGCGAAAAAAATATGAGCCAAAAGGATTTAGCCCAAATATTGGACGTATCCCCTCAACAAGTCAATAAATGGGTAAAAGGCAAAGAAAATTTCCGCTTAGACACAATTTCTAAATTGGAAAATGCACTTGGTACTGAATTGATAAAAACCAATGCTGAGTTTGACAAAAACAACTTAGTAAAAGAGGAAATATGAGGCGATATTGGTTGCGTTACAGCTCGTGATCTGTAAATCATAGTGACTCGTCGTATGTCCCCCGCTGGCGGGTGACTGAACATGAACGAATACAGTACAAAGTACCGATGATCCAAAAGTGATCATCGATGAGAGAACCGAGATCTTTTGATCTCAAATGGGGTAGCTAATAGCATCCAATCGACTAAATGTGACTGAATAAAGTGCATTATTGAACATAATACGTAGTATCATTGACCGTAAATCGGTCAATGGTGAGATAACCACAGCTACCATGCTGTGGGTGGGTGAGGAAAGGTCGCA
>NZ_JAJQYA010000027.1 GCF_021729155.1 Membranihabitans marinus
AAAACTAGTAACTGGGGCTAAGTCGTAACAAGGTAGCCGTACCGGAAGGTGCGGCTGGAATACCTCTTTTTCGAGTATATTACTCAAAATATTTTTTTCAGCTAATCTAGCTTCTTCCTTTTCTTTTTTTCTTTTATTATGCATGTATGTTATAAGATTGTTCGATGGCTTTGGCCATTGACACTTTTTTATAACCTATTTGTGTGTAACAGACTGAGCTTCTTTATATGATACAATGGTTAAATGACCATTGTTTTTTTTATGGTGGCAGAATGATGTCATTATTCAAAGTCCCGTAGCTCAGCTGGTTAGAGCGCTACACTGATAATGTAGAGGTCGGCAGTTCAAATCTGCCCGGGACTACTTTTAAGATTTTTTTGTTGGGGGATTAGCTCAGCTGGCTAGAGCGCTAGATTTGCATTCTAGAGGTCATCGGTTCGACTCCGATATCCTCCACTTTTTAAAGGTAATCAATTGTTGATTACCTTTTTTTTTGTCCATACCTCATCGATTCCCAATCGTAGTTTTTAGATTATTTTTCAATTATAAATGTATAAAAAGACTATAAATTGGCTTCCGAAAGAGGTGAATGAAGAGTAAGCCATCAATTAACTACGTATTGATCGGGGTGTAAAAAGGCTTTAAATTTACTTCAAAAGAAGTGAATGAATAAAGATGACGACTTTACAAGACGGTAAGAAGAATCTGGATTATCGTAAGCGACCAAGCAACTACGTCTTTATGCCGTAATCAATCGAGATAATCCTTTTGTAAAATGAACAGCTTAATTAATTAGGTTCTATCATAGAATACTCAGTCATACCCAGATATCTTTATAAATAAGTCCTGAAAGCGGGCCACTGAGCTTGGTCGAAGTGGACGTAGTCTAATAGCAGTGGGTGAGCGAGCAAAGTGCGAAGCACCAGAGCCCGTAAATCGGGCTCTGGCGAGAGAAGTCATGCCCACCGCGGCATGACGAGATTCCGTATAGTATAAACAATGTTGATTTGGCGGACTTTTTGCTCTATAGACTTTCTTGGACAGATAATCATTGTTTTAATTCAATGATACTAGATATAATATGAATATTTGGGCAAAAAGCGTGACAAATCCATAAGCATTACCATTCATGTTATCATTCAATTCACACCAATTTTTCATTTTGATAGAAAAATGAAGTTTGCTGTCGATTTACACGGTCAAACACAAAATTCAACCGGTAATAATATTATCAAAAAAGGATGAGAAACGAGTAAGATAAGAATAGATGAGATGTCAAGAGAATTATATGGATTACCATCACATAAAAATATTCCATAATATATACAAACAAAAAAAGGGCCGCTCTGCTACAGAGTGCCCTTCATTAATCTTAAAGTATTATAACAAATTAAGAATTATCTCTCAAATATTCTTCTTTGTATTTGGCGTTCAACACTTCATGTCTTCTATCTACAGAAGGCTTGGTAAAGTGTTTTCTTTTTCTCAATTGCTTCAAAATACCAACTTGCTGATACTTTCTTTTGTATCTTTTAAGCGCTTTGTCAATTGAATCGCCATCTTTTACATCGATAACTAGCATACTTTTACCTCTTTGTTATAATTAATTAAATTTTTGTGATTCCGCTGGGGGTCGAACCCAGGACCCCTTGATTAAAAGTCAAGTGCTCTACCAACTGAGCTACGGAATCCTCCACTTCTTAAAAGCGAATGCAAAGATACAATCTAAAATATAAATTCCAAATATGAGCCGCTTTTTTTACAAAAAAATTCAATAAAAATACATAACTCATTGATAATGAACATTATTCTACTTTAATAAAGAATTTACTCCTCGGACAACTCCTTCATCCGACCATCGCTATACATGGTAAATCGCTTTCCAGACAGCCCCAAGAATACAGATTGAAAAACCTCTCTGGCCTCATTATAGAAGGGAGTCAAATTGTCGTAGCGACTGCTGTAATGGCCCAATAATAAATGTTTGCACTGACCAAGTCTGGCTATTTGAGCCGCTTGACCAGCTGTGGAATGATACCTCTGCCCTGCCAGTTCCTCGTCCTCATTTAAAAATGTCGATTCGTGATACAGAGTGACGACTCCTTTGACAAAATCCGCGCACGATTCGAAATACTTCGTGTCCGATACATAACCATAAGAGAGCAACTCTCTATCTCTTTGAAAATAAGATAGAGGCACATCCTCCCCATCAATGTGTACAAAACCATGCTTCATCATGGATTGTATCTGAACATGGGACAATCCGCGACTTTTTACTTTCCCTTTATCCAAATACAAACGAGTTGATTTCTCGTCAATTCGATAGCCGTAAGTTGGAATTCTATGTTGAAGGGGAAAAGCGGAAATCGAATACCCTTGATCTTCGTATACTACAGCACTACCTTCGTGTTCCATTTCGATAATATTCAATGGATACACAAACTGATGACCTGTGGCCCGAACAACAACATCGACAAAATCCTTCAAACCTTTGGGACCGATTAACACGAGATCTTCCTGTCTACCGTATAGATTGTAAGTAGTCAGTAAACCAGGCAATCCAAACACATGATCACCGTGAAGATGGCTAATACATATGACCGAAATTTTGGATCGCTTCACCTGTTGTTCCAACATTCGAATCTGTGTGCCCTCTCCACAATCAATCAATACAGATTGGGAACCCAATTCCAATATTTGAGCCGATGGATACCGATGCCTAATAGGTACTGCTGAATTAGCTCCTAATATGTGAATACCCCAACTCATTCTTCCTCTGAGAGGAATTCTTTTTCCAGTTGTTCCATCATTACATAATCTATAGATTCATCCAAGGTGGGGATCAACAACAAGATTTTATCCAATTTAGAAATTTCAATTAGTCTGCGCACTGCAGAATGCTGGGTACCTGTCAATATAAAGAGGCCTGCCGTCCGCCAAAGTCTATAACCGGTCAAAATGGCACTCAACCCTGACGAATCGACATAAGTCACTTCTTCAAGGTCAATAATGATATTTTCGACCCCTTCATTGCGGAAGAACACAAGCTCAGACTTTAATTGCGGTGCATTCAAAGAATCAATAGACTTCTCTTCGAGTTTTAAAACGGTATATAATTCACTCTTATTTACGCTAAATTTCATATTGGTATTAATTTTGATAATCCTATATCTGTAAAGTAATGACTTTTTGCAAAAACTCACGTCAAAATAAAAACATTTGAAAATAAAAATCACAATATTTTACACAGAAAAAATTGTAGATTTATTTGGTAATAACTCTTTAAGGCAAAAAGACATTAAACAATGGACACTTACCTAGACAAAAAATAAAATGTTAATATAATAAGGTATTTAATCCATTACAAAATTTTATTGTTTCTTAGAATAAACGTATATTTCAGCATATGAAAAAATTTTCGCCAGAAGTTAAAAAGATACTTAGCAAGAGCAAAGAAGAAGCCAAAAAACTCGGTCAGGGGTTTGTGGGCACTGAGCACATATTGCTAGGGATCATCAGGGACGAAGATAGTCTGGCCACAAAAGTCTTCGAATCACTCGATGTAGATCTAGAAGAGCTAACCGATTATCTTGAGAAATACAGCAGCAATTCTCAAACAAAAGTATTGCCTGATGGCGATATTCCGTTTGACAAGCATGCAGAAAAGATCTTAAAGTTTTCTGTATTAGAAGCTAAGGTATTCAAAAATCAAGAAATTTCTCCGGAGTTAATAGTTCTCTCTATATTGAAACACCATGAGAACAAAGCTTCAAAAATATTGAAGCAATTTGACATCGACTATGAAACTTATAAAAACGAGCTTTATTATCTTATTAATGAAGATCAGGTAGATATTGATATCTATTCTCAATCCGCATCAGATGAATCTTCTTTCGAAGAAGAATCCGGATCGGCCAGAGGGTTTCAGAAGCGATCGAGTCAAAAATCTACTACGCCAGTTTTGGACAATTTTGGACGTGACATTACCAAATTGGCTGACGAAGATAAGCTCGATCCCATCATAGGTCGTGAAAAAGAAATAGAACGAGTCTCTCAAATATTGAGTAGACGAAAGAAAAACAATCCGATACTAATCGGTGAACCAGGAGTTGGTAAGACGGCAATAGCCGAAGGACTGGCATTGAGAATTCAACAGAAGAAGGTGTCTCGTACACTTTTTGACAAGAGAATAGTGATGTTGGATCTGGCTGCCCTTGTCGCAGGTACCAAATACAGAGGTCAATTCGAAGAGCGGATGAAGGCCATCATGAATGAATTGGAA
Source organism: Membranihabitans marinus (assembly GCF_021729155.1). Classification (GTDB taxonomy): domain Bacteria; phylum Bacteroidota; class Bacteroidia; order Chitinophagales; family Saprospiraceae; genus Membranihabitans; species Membranihabitans marinus. Next base: position 4,283 of record NZ_JAJQYA010000027.1, read on the forward strand.
AAAAACAAAGATGTAATCCTCTTCATTGATGAGATCCACACCATAGTAGGTGCTGGTGGTGCAACCGGCTCTCTCGATGCTTCCAATATCTTCAAGCCGGCTTTGGCCAGAGGAGAATTGCAATGCATTGGGGCTTCTACCCTGGACGAATACCGTCAATTTATAGAAAAAGATGGTGCCCTAGATCGCCGATTCCAAAAGGTGTTAATCGATCCACCATCAGAAGAAGAAACCATTCATATTTTGCACAATATAGCTTCGAAATATGAAGAGTTCCACAATGTAGAATACGATGAAGAAGCCATTAAGGCCTGTGTTCACTTAAGTGAGCGCTATATCACAGATCGTTTTTTACCGGACAAAGCCATTGACGTAATGGACGAAGTCGGTGCAAGAGTACATTTGAAAAACATATTTGTACCCAAGCACATTGAGGAGATGGAGCTTAAGATTGAAGAAATCAAGGAGCTAAAAAATCAAGCAGTCAAAAACCAACAATACGAGAATGCGGCCGAATTGAGAGATCAAGAATCCAAAATGATCAAACAGTTGGAAGATGCGAGAAACAACTGGGAAGAAGAGTCTAAAACCAAGAAATACCCAGTCAATGAAAAAGACATTGCTGAAGTAGTGTCTATGATGACCAGTATACCCCTTCACAAGGTAGCCCAAAGCGAGAGCAAGAAGTTGATAGGGATGAATGGTGATTTGCAGAAAATGATTATCGGTCAAGACGATGCGATATCCAAAGTAACCAAGGCTATCCAACGAAATAGAGTGGGGTTAAAAGATCCTTCTAAGCCAATAGGAACATTTATTTTCCTAGGTCCTACGGGAGTAGGAAAAACGGAGTTGGCCAAAGCATTGGCGAGATACATGTTTGACACTGAAGATTCCCTAATACGGATCGACATGAGTGAATACATGGAAAAATTTAGTATCAGTCGACTTATTGGAGCGCCTCCAGGATATGTAGGTTATGAAGAAGGTGGACAATTGACTGAAAAGGTACGCAGAAAACCATATTCTGTAATTTTGCTCGACGAAATAGAGAAAGCTCATCCCGATGTATACAATATATTGTTACAGGTATTGGATGATGGACAATTAACCGATGGCTTGGGTCGCAAAATCGATTTCAAAAATACTTTGATCATCATGACCTCTAATATAGGGGTGCGACAATTGAAGGATTTTGGTATGGGAGTAGGATTTGCTACTCAATCGAGAGTAGAGAGCAGCAAGGATCACAGTAAGAGTGTTATTCAAAACGCACTTAAGCGAACCTTCTCTCCGGAGTTTTTGAATAGAATCGACGATTTGGTCATCTTTAATTCGCTAGAAAAAGAGCATATCTTTAAAATCATTGACATCACCCTCAACGATTTGTACAAGCGACTTAACCAAATGAAATATTCTATTGAATTGACCAGCAAAGCCAAGGAATTTGTTGCCAACAAGGGATTCGATCCACAGTTTGGAGCAAGACCATTGCAGCGAGCTATTCAAAAGTACATAGAAGATCCATTAGCGGAGTTTATTCTCAACGAGAATCCCGAAGAAGGAGCAGTATTTGAAATGGACTACGACGACAAGGTAGAAGATAATGAAACACTGTCTGTCCAACTCAAGACTGATGTAAAATCTTAAAATTTTATAAAAAAAGCTGTCTATTTGCATAATAGACAGCTTTTTATTATACATATTATCAATAAGATGATTACATTTGACCTCCATTTATTCATTAAATTAATTTAATTTGGCAAAAAGAAATTATTCAGGAAGAAATATTAGACCTAAGACCACTACGGCAGAGCATCGAATCAACGAGCATATTAAAGTACCTGAAGTAAGGTTAGTCGGAGACAACCTTAAAGAAATAAGCAATATTGTGGGACAGCAAGTAGAATCCGAAGTATATCGGACCCATATTTTACGCGACTGGGCACGAGAGCTGGAATTAGATTTGGTCGAAATTGCACCAAAAGCCAAACCCCCTGTTGTTAAAATTATCGATTACAACAAGTTCTTATACAATAAGAAGAAGAAAGAGAAAGAGATCAAAAACAAAGCCGCCAAAACGGTAATTAAGGAGATTCGGTTCAGTCCGAATACCGACGATCACGATTTCGATTTCAAACTCAAACACGCGAGAGGATTTTTGGAAGAAGGTGCCAAAGTAAAGGCATATGTTCACTTCCGTGGCCGAAGCATTGTATTCAAAGATAGAGGTGAATTATTGTTATTGAGATTCTTAAAAGAATTGGAAGAATTTGGTGTCGCTGAAAACCTACCCAAGCTGGAAGGAAAAAGGATGACTGTCATCGTCTCTCCTAAGAAAAAGAAAAAATAACTAAAAAAATATAAAATAACCATCTTTTTTTTATATTTTTGCACTCCATTTCCTAGAAATAGACATTTAAAATTGAAGTCATGCCAAAGGTAAAGACGCACTCTAGTGCAAAAAAAAGATTTAAAGTTACGGGTTCAGGAAAAGTTAAACGTTTCCAAGCTCGTACTTCTCACTTGATGAGAAAGAAAACAACAAAAGCAAAAAGAAACTTGCGAGGATCTTCTGTGGTCAGCACTGCAGACGAATCGAGAGTGAAGCACATGCTTTGTTTAAAATAATTTAATCATTCGCTGAAAAGTGGTTAAGTAGTGAGGTGGTTAAATACCCACTACCCCTTATTCGGTTAAATAGAGAAAAAAATGCCAAGGTCAGTAAACTCAGTAGCATCCCGTAAAAGAAGAAAAAAGATATTACGTCAAGCCAAAGGTTATTTTGGTGCGCGTTCGAAAGTATACACAGTAGCTAAGAATGCCGTTGAAAAAGGATTGCAATACGCTTATCGGGATAGAAGAAACAAAAAGCGTAACTTTAGAAAACTTTGGATAGCTCGTATCAATGCAGCTACCAGATTGGAAGGAATGAGCTACAGCAAATTCATCCACGCCCTTAAAAAAGAAGACATTCAATTGAATAGAAAAGTTTTGGCTGATTTGGCCATGAATGAGCCTGAAACATTTAGTGCCATCGTTGCTAAAGTAAAATAATCTTTTCTGTAAAGAGCATATACAAAGGTGTCACATCATGATCTATGATTTGACACTTTTGTAGTTTAAACGTACTACTAAATATTCATACTAAAATGAAAGCCAAATTATCACAATTCAATTACAACCTACCGAAAAAATTAATCGCCAAATATCCCGCGCCAGAGAGAGACGAATCTAGACTGATGGTTGTCAATCGACAAACTGGGAAAATAGAACATAAATTATTTAAAGATTTATTGGACTATTTTCAAGAAGATGATTGTTTTATCTTCAACAACACCAAGGTATTCCCAGCTAGGATGTATGGTAGAAAAGAAAAAACTGGGGCTAAGATTGAGGTTTTCCTTTTAAGAGAACTAAACAAGGAAGCTAAACTCTGGGATGTACTGGTAGATCCAGCACGTAAGATTAGAGTGGGTAATAAATTGTATTTTAACGACGACCAAGGCAACGAAAAATTGGTTGCAGAAGTTGTGGACAATACAACGAGTAGAGGTAGAACCATTCGATTCTATTTTGAAGACTCTGATGAAGAATTTAGAGAAATCTTATATAGTTTAGGAAATACTCCTCTTCCCAAATATATCAATCGAGAAGTAGAGCCCAGCGACATGGAAAGATACCAAACCGTATTCGCCAAAGAAGTAGGAGCTGTAGCCGCACCTACTGCAGGATTGCACTTCAGTGAGCGATTGATGAAACAAATCGATATCAAAGGCATTCAATCCGCAGAAGTAACCCTTCATATTGGTTTGGGTACATTTAGAGATATCGATGTAGAAGACTTATCGAAGCATAAAATGGATGCTGAGTATTTCTACATACCGGAAACCGCTGCCAAAACTGTAAATTCAGCGAAATCAAACAAACGAAAGATTTGCGCCATCGGTACCACTTCTATGCGTGCAATTGAATCTGCTGTATCTGCGGATTCATACTTAAAAGCGGCCCAAGGTTGGACAAACTTGTTTGTATATCCTCCTTATGACTTTAATATTGCCAATGCAATGGTCACCAATCTTCACCTGCCCAAGACCAGTCTTATGATAATGATAGCCGCTTTTGGAGGTTATGATTTAATCATGGAAGCATATGAAGAAGCTGTAAAAGAAGAGTATCGATTTTTCAGTTACGGTGATGCAATGCTAATTTTATAATTATTTTATTCCTTTTTGGAACTATTTGGTTACATTTTTGATATACTTAATTGAAAGTATTTCATTCAACGATAAAAATAAATAGATGTATTGGACCTTAGAATTAGCCTATCACTTAGAAGATGCTCCATGGCCAGCAACCAGAGATGAGTTGATCGATTATGCTATCCGATCGGGCGCACCCTTAGAAGTAATTGAAAATTTACAAGAAATGGAAGATGAAGGGGAAATTTATGAATCCATAGAAGATATATGGCCTGATTATCCTCGAAAAGATGATTTTCTTTTCAATGAGGATGAATATTAAAAATAATAATAATGATTTCTAAAAGCCGTTTTGATTACAAAACGGCTTTTTTTATTACTTTTAAGCTATAAAATGTAAGATTTAAATGCTCTACAACCAAATTAGTATAGACGGTTATGCAGCCTGTGGTAAAAGTACTCTTGCAAGGGAATTGGCTAAAAGACTAAAATATTTATATATTGACTCTGGTGCCATGTATCGCGCAATGTCATATTATATCATTCAAAATAATATAGATCTCAATGACGATCGATTAGCTGATCTATTGAACAGTGTCAATATTAGATTTCAACACGATAAAGAAGATCCATCTTCAGCCCTTATATTGTTGAATGAAGAGGATGTAACCCTTCAGATTAGACTCAATGAAATCAATGAAATCGTAAGCCAAGTCGCTGCAATTCCCATGATAAGAAGAAAATTAGTCAAACTGCAACAAGCCTATGGCAAGACCAACAATGTAGTAATGGACGGTAGAGATATAGGTACGGTGGTTTTCCCGAAAGCCGTCGTTAAACTTTTTGTTACCGCTAATCAAGAAATCAGGATTCAGCGTAGAATGGAAGAAAACAAAAGTAAAGAACTACCCTACGACTATGATTTTATAAAAACTAATCTGGCCGAAAGGGATAAAATAGATTCAACTCGAAAAGATGGGCCTCTCAAACAGGCTGAAGATGCCATATTGTTTGACAACTCCCACCTCAGTAGAAAGGAACAATTAGCCATGGTTTTGGCGTTGTGTAATTGTAGAATTATTCATTAAATAAATCATATTATGAAATTTGAAATTTTCGAAGGTAAAGATGGAAAGCACTATTTTAAATTAGCTGCTGAAAATGGTCAAACTGTACTCAAGAGCCAAGGATACGCATCCAAAGCATCGTGTAAAAATGGTATTGAGTCCGTAAGAGCAAATGGACAAGATGAAGCTCAATTTGACAAAAAAATAGCCAAAAATGGTAAAGACTTTTTCAATCTTTTAGCCAAAAACAAACAAATTATTGGAACCAGCCAAATGTATGCCTCTAAACAATCAATGGAAAATGGCATTAAATCTGTGGCTCGACTCTCTAAGGATGCCCCTATTGTAGAGGTAGAAAAATAAACATCATATAATTTATGTACTCGATCAACATTCATGTTGACATCCTACCAGCGAAAAGCGTCGAATGAATAACGCAAAACAAAGGGTCTGCCCATAAGCAGACCCTTTTTATATCATATGAATTTAGAATTGATAGGGTGAACTCTGATTAAAAGCAGACTTCCATTGAAGGGGAATACCTCCTTGTTCAAAACTACCGTGGCTGACGGTGGGATATAAATCCTCAAACGATCGAACTTCCGATTGACTTATGCGACGGAATACATCCTTTCGTTCTATATCCAAAATGTTGCGTTTACCCGCTGCTGCCATTAATTCCACGAAATTGTGAATGGTGTTTTTATGAAAATTAGCAATACGATGTGATTTATCTCCCACTTTTAACCCCGCTACTAACTCTGCATCTTGTGTGGCCACTCCGGTAGGGCATCGATTCGTATTGCACTCCAAGGCTTGAATACAGCCTAGAGCCAGCATCATCCCCCTTGCACTATAACAAATATCGGCACCGAGCGCCATGGCTCTAAACAAATGAAAAGAAGTAAATATCTTCCCGCTGGTCACTATTTTTATTTCATCCCTCAATCCAAATCCACGCAACATATCATCCACAAATACCAATCCCTCTTTAAAAGGCATACCTACACTGTTGGAAAACTCCAAAGGAGCTGCACCGGTCCCCCCTTCACCTCCATCTACAGTAATAAAATCCGGAAGGACTTTTCTTTCGACCATGGCCTTACATATAGCAATAAATTCATCAGGCCTACCGACACAAAGTTTAAAACCTATGGGTTTACCTCCAGACAGCTGTCGCAACTGTTGAACGAATTCTAGCAATCCCATGGGTGAATCAAAAGCGGTGTGATAGGGTGGTGACAACACTTCAGTACCTTGTACGACATTTCGTATAGCCGCAATTTCGGCAGTATTTTTCTTGGCAGGCAATATTCCCCCATGACCAGGTTTAGCCCCCTGAGAAAGCTTTATTTCTATCATCTTAACCGATTCAATACCAGCTGTCACTCGAAATAAATCAGGGTCAAATCTTCCTTCGTGATCTCTACAACCAAAATACCCAGTGCCGACTTGATATACCAAATCCCCACCGGGATCCTTGTGATAAGGGCTAATCCCTCCTTCTCCTGTATTGTGGGCAAAACCTCCCATTTTAGCTCCAGCATTTAGAGCCAATACGGCATTTTTACTTAGAGAACCAAAGCTCATGGCCGAGATATTGAATACACTGGCCTCATAAGGCTGGCTACAAAACTTCCCTCCTATCACTACCCTGGGATGTGAATCGAGACTGGCGGGGTTTAATGCCCCAATACTGTGATTAAGCCATTCATACCCTTCCTCGTAAAAATCCAACTGACTTCCAAATGGAGTGGTGGCACTTTCTTGCTTTGCCCTTTGATATACAATAGATCGATACATCCTAGGAACTGGCATGCCATTGGTTTCTGATTCGATAAAATATTGATATATCTTCGGTCTTAATTCTTCGAATATATATCGACCTCGACCTAGAATGGGATAATTTCTCATGATAGCATGCTTGGATTGTAACATATCGTAATACCCCAATAATACAATAGGAATCAACACGATATAAAACCAGATAAAACCCGGCCAAACATAGTAGTGAATACCAAATACTATGGCTGTCGACACAATAGAGAAAAATATAAATTCGTTTCGCATATTAATGTTTCTATTTAAATATCATATAAAAATACTATCATCCTAGATCAAAACCCCATAAATAAAACCAATTGTAAACATTCCGGCTTATATTATTGTTGTATGATTGCAATGTGTTTTTGCACAATGTCCGAAACCACTTCAAAAACCAAGAAAAAAGAATTATCATGAAATTAGTTTTTTCAACCGAAGACAGAGTCGTGGCTAATATAATTAAAAATGAATTAGACAACCACGAAATTGAAAACGTCCTGATGGATAAACGAGATAGTGTCTACAACACCTTTGGATATATTGAGGTTTATGTCTTAGAAAACAATCTGACCAAGGCCAAAGAATTGATAGACGCAGTAATTGTTCAAGATACCAATGAGTAATTCGATGAAGATAAATAATAATTTAAACCGTGATGAAGAAAGGGTTCTGTTTGATAAAGGCACAGAAAGACCGTTTACAGGAGCATTGTTAAACAATAAGGCCGAAGGCTTGTATCTCTGTAAAAACTGTCATCAACCTCTATACACCTCTGCTCAGAAGTTTGAATCTCACTGCGGATGGCCCAGTTTTGATGACGAGATTGAAAATGCTGTCGATCGACACACCGATGCCGATGGAAGACGGACAGAAATAGTATGCAGTAATTGTCAGGCTCACCTAGGACATGTATTCAAAGGTGAATTTCTCACGCCCAAAAATCTTAGACATTGCGTCAATTCCCTATCCTTAGTCTTTATTGCTAAGGAAGATTATCAAGAAAATCAATTAGATCCTACCAAACTAATTAAAGGATAAGCCATTGAGGTATTTAGTGGATTTTGCCGGTAATTATTTAATTGTATTCCACATCTTTTCGCTTCAATAGCGGCATAGATTTCAATACCAACTGGACGGTTTTGGGTATGCGCTCTTCAAAAAGTACAATCTTACCTTTTTTAAGAGCGTCTACTACGGGTTGTTGGTAGTGTCTAATAGTGATTAACTCGAGATTTTTTTCATCCTCTATAGTGAAATCACCATCTATTTCTGCCAGAAGATTGGCTATGCGATCCGGTCTATCCGTCACACAGACGGTAAACGAAATAGCAGTATTTCGCATAAGATTCACCTTAATCCTGTGCTTGGCAAACAAATTAAATAATCGACTTAAGTGATGCTCAGCGACAAATGATAGATCTTTAGTCCTGATATAGAGCAACCTCTGATCTTTCTCTACCACCACTACAGGTGGATACCTCAAATCCAATTCACCGGCAATGACAGTACCTGCCGAACTAGGATTTTCAAATGACTTGACATAGAGGGGAATATTCTTGTTTTGCAGAGGTTTTATCGTTTTGGGATGAATGACCTTCGCTCCGTAGTAAGTCATCTCAATAGCCTCCAAGTAGGACAATTTATCGATTAGGGAAACATTCTCAAACAATCGAGGATCAGCCGTCAATATACCTGGAACATCCTTCCATATAGCCATATATGAAGCATCCAAACAATATGAGAATATGGCAGCCGAATAATCCGACCCTTCTCGCCCCAAAGTTACGGTGTGATTGTTGTCATCGGCACCAATAAATCCCTGAGTTACCAATACGTTGTAACTTTTAAATAAAGGCTGAACTGTTTTTTGAAACAACCAAGAAGTTTCATTCCAATTAATCCTCCCTTCTCGATACGTATTATCGGTTTTGACTACTCTTCTAGCATCCAACCAATCCACTTCTAGGGAAAGAGATTGAGCCAAATAGGCATTGACAATTTTGGTAGAAGCCAATTCCCCCAAACTTACAATTTGATCGTATATAAAGTCGTATTCTAATTCTTCATCTCGGATAGCGAGTATATTTTTTTCTCCTTCTTCAAATAGACTGGACAAGTCAATATTCAAATCCAACTCTGTAGCGATCTCCAAGTGAGATGCTTTTATGGTTTGAAGAGAAGCTACGGCTTCAGTAGGATTTTTAAATGCAGTCGCAACCACTTCTTCCAATGCATTTGTAGTTTTACCCATGGCAGAAACCACAACGATCAATTTGCCATCAGGACAATTGGATATTATACGACCGACATTTTGAATGGCAGAAGCATTTTTTACCGAAGCACCACCAAATTTATAAACTACACAGTTTTCCATTATATATACTACATCTTAATTTGGCTGCAAATATAAAATATTATCGTATTTATGTTTTTAAAAACCAAAAATGTTATTATAGATATAAGATATTTGAGAAAAATAACCCATATATACTAAAATAGCCTTTGTTGTGTTTTATTAATAATGTTTTGTTATTGCTTAATCACATAGGAAAAATCTCTTATCTTTTTAATAATTTATACCCCTAATTCGAAGAATCAATTGTATAGAATGAAGTATATCATCCCCCTTATCCTAATGACCTTTCTGGTCAGTGTTTCATCTGCTCAAAATAAAGTCGCTTCTGCCGCGGAAATCTATTCGAAACTTGAAAAACTTGGTAACCTCGGCTCAGTACTCTATATCGCAGCGCATCCAGACGACGAAAACACCAACTTGATATCGTATTTCAACAATGCCAAAAATTACCATACCACCTATCTGTCATTGACCAGAGGAGATGGAGGCCAAAACTTAATAGGGCCCGAGTTGAGAGAACAATTGGGAGTCATTAGAACTCAAGAGCTCCTTGCCGCCAGGAGTGTAGATGGAGGATTTCAGAGATTTTCAAGAGCCAATGATTTTGGTTATTCAAAAAGTCCTGACGAAACTTTTGAATTGTGGAATAAAGATTCTGTCATGTATGACATTATTTGGACCATTCGAATGCTAAAACCAGATATTATTGTCAACCGCTTTGATCACCGCACACCTGGAACCACTCATGGTCATCACACTGGATCAGCAATGTTGAGTTTTGAAGCCTTTGAAATGGCAGGTGATCCCTCAGTATTTCCCGAACAATTAAAATATGTCGATGTCTGGCAACCCAGTCGTTTGTTTTTCAATACTTCATGGTGGTTTTATGGCAGTCAAGAAAAATTTGAACAAGCCAATAAAGAAAATTTAGTAGGTATCAATGTTGGAGAATACTACCCCTTAATGGGACAATCCAATAACGAAATTTCAGCCCGCTCTCGAAGCCAACACCGCTGTCAAGGATTTGGACGCATCGGTGAAAGAGGTAGCTCTATGGAATACCTAGAATTTATCAAAGGAGACCGTCCCAAAAATCCAGATGCATTTGATGGGATAAATACCACTTGGGAGAGAATTCCCGGCGGCAAAGCCATCAATGACCAATGGCAATCTATTTTGGAAAATTATGATTTCAAATCCCCTAGTGCTTCAGTACCCGCCCTATTGACCCTCTATCAATCCATTCAACAATTACCAGAATCGAGTTACAAGAATCAAAAAATAACCGAGTGCCAAGATATTATCGAATCTTGTATGGGGTTATTTTTAGAAATCAGATCCAATGATCATACCTTGGTTCGCGGTCAAAACACTACATTGGATATGGAGGTCATTAATCGATCTAATATTAAGGCTTCCATAGATGAGATAGAAATACTTCCGACAGGAACCAAGGTTGAAATCAACGAAGACCTGGAGAACAATCAAAAAATTTTACATAAGATCCAAACTATTATTCCCTCTAATGCTGGTTATACAAGTCCTTATTGGCTCAATGACAAAAGTACGATTGGCATGTATTCTGTGGCGAATAAAACCCTGATTGGGAAACCGGAAACCCCGAGATACTTGCGAACTAAATTTCACTTAAAAATTATGTCAGTGGATTTCGTCGTAGAGAAGGATGTGGTATATAAGACAGGATTACCAGAAAGAGGAGAAGTTTATAAACCCCTAGAAATCGTGCCGAAATACACCTTAAAGATAGATCAACCCATTTTATTCTTTAAAGATGAAAGCAGCCAAATTCTCAATGTAGATCTTTCAATGCAAAATGGGGAAGTCAATGCCGACACTTTGAAATTGAACTTGGGCAATGGATTTGAAAGCAAACCTGGTTATTATTTATTGCAGCCTGGTAAAACCAGATACAGTTTTGAAATAAAACCTTTAATCGAAGAAGGCCGTCATGAAATATCAGCTGAGATTTTGGGTGTAGATGGTCAAATATACGATCAACAATTAACCACTATCCAATACGACCATATTCCAGAACAAACCATTTTAACCAAGGCTAGTTCTACATTGGTTAAATTAAAAATCACACACGAAGTCGACAAAATTGCTTACATCCAAGGAGCAGGAGATAAAATCCCAGAATTCCTTAGAGCCATTGGAATTCAATGCGATGAATTAATAATTACAGAAATTTCAAACATGGATCTAAATTCCTACGATGCCATAGTTTTGGGCATCAGAGCATTGAATACCATTGATGAAATAGAGGGCATTATGCCTTATCTTCTCCAATATACTCAAGATGGAGGCAATTTAATTGTTCAGTACAATACCAATAGAGGATTAAAAATCAAGGATTTTGCCCCCTATTCTCTCCAACTATCACGAGACAGAGTAACCAACGAAAACTCTCCAGTTCGCTTAATCAATACCAATCATCCGGCATTAAACACCCCGAATCAAATCACTTCCAAAGATTTTGAAGGTTGGGTACAGGAAAGAGGGCTTTATTTCCCCAATCAATGGGCAGCAGAATACAAAACCATAGTATCGTTTCAAGATCCCGGAGAAGAGTTTTTAGAGGGCGGTATACTTATCGCTCCCTATGGTCACGGTAATTACATCTATACGGGATTGAGCTGGTTTAGAGAATTGCCAGCCGGGGTTACAGGTGCCTACAAGTTATTTATCAATCTATTGTCCTTACAAACCAACAACTAAAAACTTTTATCATGGGTGAAATTTCTTTAATTGATTGGAGTATCCTAATCGGTACATTGGTATTTATTGTCGTCATTGGAGTATGGAAAAGCAGATCGAACAAAGCGCTAGATGGTTATTTAAGAGGTGGAAATGAAGCATCCTGGTGGACGATTGGACTCGGAGTTATGGCCACTCAAGCCAGCGCCATCACTTTCCTTAGCACCCCAGGTCAGGGTTATGCCGATGGTTTGGGTTTTGTCCAATTTTATTTTGGACTTCCCATTGCCATGATTATTTTATGCATCACCTTTGTCCCGCTGTATTACAAACTAAAAGTATATACGGCTTATGAATTTTTGGAAGGAAGGTTTGATCTCAAAATGAGAGTACTTACCTCCTTTCTATTTTTGATTCAGCGCGGTTTAGCTGCGGGAATCACTATTTATGCTCCGGCCATTATTTTGTCCACCATAATGGGCTGGAATTTAAAAATAACCTGTATTGTCATCGGAGTATTGGTGATCATCTATACCGTAAGTGGAGGGACTAAAGCCGTCAATGTTACGCAGAAATACCAAATGCTTATCATTATGTTGGGTATGTTTTCGACCTTCTATATTCTATTGGATGGATTACCCAATAATATGGGATTTAGCGGAGCGTGGACATTGGCCGACCTACACGGCAAAACACAGGCTCTAGATTTCAACTTTGACTGGAACAATCGATATACGGTATGGAGTGGTATCACTGGAGGACTGTTTCTGGCCCTCTCCTATTTTGGTACCGATCAAAGCCAGGTACAAAGATATATCAGTGGACAGTCGATCAGACAATCGCAGCTCGGTCTTATTTTCAATGCACTGTTTAAAATTCCCATGCAATACTTCATACTTTTGACTGGGGTTATGGTATTTATTTTTTACCAATTTACCACAGCTCCTTTATTTTTCAATCCAGCTGGGGAAGTTATCGTTAAAGAAAGTCCCTATGCAGATCAATATCGAGAATTGGAAAATGAATACCAGATGATTCAGGATGAAAAATCGGCACTTTCTCTAGATTATGTAAATTCAGAAAACGCAGAAGTCGGCGATCAAATCATGGCATTGAATCGCGATCAACTTAAACTTAGAGAGGAAGCCAAGTCCTTAATTTCCCAAGCAGATCCTCTGACAGAAACCAATGACAAGGACTATGTATTTATCCGATATATTATTCAACAATTGCCTAAAGGCATTATAGGACTTCTATTGGCCGTTATTTTTTCGGCAGCTATGTCATCTACGGCAGCGGAATTAAATGCATTATCGACGACTACAGTTATGGACATTTACAAAAGAGTATTTAATCCCAGTCGCAGTTCTGAACATTACTTATTCATCAGCAAAGCAACCACCTTTCTATGGGGTATTATCGCTATTTTATTTGCCACCTTGGGCACTCTGTTTGAGAATCTGATTCAACTGGTCAATATTATAGGGTCTATATTTTACGGTACCATCTTGGGGATATTCTTAATCGCTTTTTACATTAAATGGATCCGCGCCAATGCTGTATTTATTGCAGCAATAATTGCTGAATTAATGGTTATTTATTTCTATATGACCACCGATATCGGATTCTTATGGTTTAATGTCATTGGATGTGGTTTGGTTATTATTATGGCCAGTATTATTCAATGGATCACGAATATGAAGAAGGCCTAAACTAAAATGGGCTAAATAAACATATACATTTTTGCAAAAAAATCGAAGAAGTATTTACACAATAACAAAAATTCTTAATTAGAAATAGAATTAATTATTTGTGACAAGTTGAAAAGACATTGCTGGACGATACTGGCAATCCATACCCATTTGAAAAAACCATCTTACCATTATTAAGTTGTTTATAGGAATACACAGCCCAAGTTTTAAAAAAGTCATTATTTACAAACTTGACAATAAACAAATAAATTAAAACAATCATCAATTTAAAAATAAAATAACATTGACCTTTCAATTTGCAAAATGATTACGAATACAAAGAGAGGTGCATAAGGGAATGAATGTATACCAAAAGCATTTAAAATTGACAATCTCTTACCACATATCGCAGTAAAACTAAAATTGCATGAAAGGAACCAACATCTTTAGCCTAGAAGTGATTAATACTAGATAAAAGTACATTACAAAACAGTCTATTCTCTTGTAGTATATACGCCAATAGTAGGGAATTAAACTCTCAAAAAAGGCATAAAAAAAAGCGTTTGAGACAAAATCCCAAACGCTTTATGAGTATATAATTTTCCTGAGTTATATTAATATCCAGAATTTTTATTGCCGCTATACTTAGAACCTGATTTAGAAGATCCCGGTGTACCTTCACCAGCATCTGGACCTTCCGGTCTTTCCATTTCTTTATCCTCAGGTGTTGCAACATAAAACTCCACTCTACGATTTAAATAAGCCTGCATTTCTTCTTTCTTATCTAAATCATAACCATCTTTCAATTCGGGGATAAGAGAATTAGTTTCCCCTCCGTATTGAATCATAAATCTTTCTCTTGGCAAGTCGTATCTCTCAACTAAATAGTCGATTACAGCACTTGCTCTCTTATAGGACAACACCTCGTTGTATTGAACATCTCCGCGGTTGTCGGTATGACCTTTAACTACAATCTCTAGACTTGGATGGTTTTTCATAACCGTTGCTACATGATGTAATGAACCGTAAAATTCTGGCTTCACGTAGTATTTATTTAAATCAAAATTAACCATGGGTAAAAACCACTCCGTCTTAATATTGTCCATTTTATTATTCACTAAAGAATTGATTTCATCTTCAGTTAAGTAATTGTTGTCTGGCATTTGAGCTACCCCATCGCTATCTACATCAAATCCAGGGGTAGAAAAAGGTTCTTTGTCCATGTAGTCTGCAATACCATCCTTATCACTATCCAAAACCACTCCTCTTACATCTACTGGAGCATTGGGCGGTGTATCTGGCTCTTGATCTAACATATCGATAACTCCATCGCCATCAGTGTCGGTAAGATCCAATTGAGGTCTTGATTTCACTTCAGCAAGATCGTGCAACATAGGTGCGAAAGGATTCAACCAATAAAGTGGTTCTGTTCTTTTCTCGAATGATCCCAAATTTACATTTAAACTCAATGCCGTATGATAAATCAAATCAAAATTATTAGATCTATCTGCAGCAGATCTAAACTCAAATCCGTCCAACAAATCATTATCAGCGAAAATAGCTTGATGAGACAACCCTATATTAAATCGATCATTGATTTTTCTTGTAACTCCTACCGAAGCAGTAAACATTGGATAAACACTTTTTTCATCACCTAAGGCTCTTATGGTTTTTTCAACCCCACCTTCAGTTTCATATGAATCATCCAGTAAGTCTGCCAACCTTTCCCGAGCTATTTTTCTATCGTCTCTAGAAGTCAAGTTTAACCCTTCAGAAACCGATGCCCAATCGTAATTGGCATTGCCGTCAAAAAGATTAACTTTAGTTTTTGGAATTTCAAAACCCATACCCCCTGTTAGATTAAAATTCCAATTGGTCGATGGTTTGTGAAATAAGATATTCCCAAGGTTTAATGCTACCTCAATAGCACCGGTGGTAACTGTTGTTTTATAATTTCTGTGAATACTCTCTACACCAGCCAGTCGACTCGACAAATTGTTTTGACGAATGGTCTTTTCTACTTCCATAACTGAAATACTACTCGCTCTTGCATCCAATCCCTTCGTATGCAATTGACTAAAAGAAGCCTTGATCGATATGTTATAGTTTAATGCCTTGCGCAAATGTAAACCATATCCCAAACCAGAAAAGTAATCTGCTTCTACATCCCCTACAATAAAAGGATGTCCTAGACTAACCCCAATTTCCCACATATCAAATGGCTTTGAAGAATAGGGATATTCTCCTGATCTCCATTTCGCATTCTGTTCAGGGTCAACAGTTCTATTGTCTTCAATACCAATATTGCCCATTCCTGAAGCAGAGGTATTTTGAGCCATAAGGCCAAAAGACGAAAAAAGCATAGTAATCGCGAAGTAAATTATTCGATTCATAGGGCACGAGTTTATCCAAAAATTATTTTCTTTACAAAGATATTCCATAGAATATAAATTATCTAATCATTTTGTATTATTTCTAAACGTTAACACTTAATATTAAATTAAAATAATATGGTTTTTACCACGGAATTTCAATCTTATACCTCTAATTACGCAGAAACAGATAAAAAGTCACATAATTTAATCTTATTTCAAACAAAAAATGATCAATTAAACATTTTTGGGAGTCAATTCAATTTATTAAGTGACTTCCCTAGAAATACATACCTGTGCAGTAACTCTAACGCAGATCAATTCGAACTTACTCCCTATTTTGGTCAAGATGTTCAAATCTTTAATAAATTAATTTATGTTTCTACACTCCAAGATACATTGCGCATGATTTCGAATGGTCTCATAACAAATCACAAAAAATGTGCTATGACTTTCATTGGTAGTGATCTAAGGGGGAGTTCAAAGGTATCATATTTTTTTGAGACGACAAAGAAAATTACGTTATTCTCAAATTTATTAGGTCACCAAAAACATTTAAATGGAAATACCATATCTGGCAGTTTAAATTCATTGCCATTAGGAAGTTTAAAGCAAAACATTATTCAATCACAAATATCTATTGAAGAAAGTCAGTTTGTTTTTTTTAATATCAACGCTCTTAAATATTCCGATGCTCCAGGACAGATAGGAAGTAATCCAAGTGGAATTTCTTCAGAAGAAGCCAATCAACTGGCCTACCTTGCTGGACGCAGTACTAAAAATAAATTTTTCATATTCTATGGATTGGAAGAAATTGACAAAGACCAAGACCTTCTCACTCACAATTTAATTGCTCAAATGTCTTGGTACTATTTGGAAGGAAGCAAAAATCCTGTAATTAGACCAGAACAGATTCAAAACAAACAAGAGTATTATATCGAATCCTCTCTTTATTCGGATAACTTAAAATATATTAAAGATTTAGACACTGGACTTTGGTTCCACAAAATACCTTTTGAACTATCCTCAGAATATGCTGACTATCAATGGATATTATCCAATCATCAGGAATATATCGAAACCTCAAATGAAGACATCCCATATCGCCTACTCGAAATGTATGACAACCTAAAATCAACCTTCTAGTAAGCGTTCCAATTTTAAACTCCTTGACCCTTTAATAAACAAATGGTAACCATCAAAACGTTGATAACTTTCTTTAGATGACAATAAATCGTTTATGGAATTAAAAAATATAAACCCTGAATAAGAAATATTTTTCTCGAGTTCTACAAATTGAGGACCAATAAAAACGACGTCATCAATCCCCTTCTCCAGTATTCGTTTCATTAGGGACAGATGCTCCTCAGCAGCTACCGAACCCAATTCTCCCATCTCACCGATAATAAAGGCCTTGGGACTGGGGAAGGCCGAATCAAAAGCAGTGAGGGAAGCCCACATACTGGTAGGATTGGCATTGTAGGCATCTAGATACACCTTATTATTCCTCCATTCTACCATTGCAGACCTATTTTCACCGGGCTCAAAGTCTGACAGAAATTCTTTTATCTCTTCGAGTTCAATACCAAAATACAAAGCTAGATGAATGGCATTAACTAAGTTTTTAAAATGGTGGTGACCTATTAATCGAGTCGGAAAAATAAAACTTCGCCCATCATGTTCTATTTTTAAATTAATGTAGGGATTCTCTTCTACTAATTCTATTTTTACTTTGTCCGTCACCGCTCCATATACCACCTTGTCCACCGGGTGATTGAGTAAGGGGGCTATAGAAGTTTCATCTCTATTACAAAATAAAATCCCTTTATGTTCATACAAATAATCGGCCAATTCAGCTTTGGCTTTGAGTACTCCGGCTTCCGAGCCTAAAAACTCTAAATGAGATTTTCCAATATTAATAATCATACCGTAATGAGGCTGACCGATGTGGCAAAGAAATTCGATCTCTTTAAAGTGGTTCGTTCCCATTTCCAAGACCATAAAATTGCAATCTCTCGGTGCATTCAAGATGGTCAAGGGCAGACCAATATGATTGTTAAAATTACCAGGAGTCTTGTGTACCTTGTATTTCAAAGACAATAAACCGGCGATCAATTCTTTATTCGTCGTTTTGCCATTGCTACCAGTAATGGCCAATACAGGAGACTTAAATTGCTTGACATGCCATTTGGCCAATTCTTGCATCATCTCCAAAGGATGGTCAACCAAACAGTAACTATCAAAATCTACATCGTAATGCCAATAAGAGCAGACGATCATACTCACTCCCTTTTCAATAGCCTGTGGAATAAAATCATGGCCATTGAAGTGCTGTCCTTCCAATGCAAAAAAGATTTCTCCTGGTTGTAACTTCCGACTATCTATGCCTACTCCAGTTGAAGCTAAAAAGGCATTGTAAACAGTTTGTAAATTTTGATTTTCCATATTCCTCTAAATAAAAAAGCCTCCAATAAAATTGAAGGCTTCTTATGACTTATAATAATATTTAATGTAAAATTAAATAATTAAAATTTTCTTTTACTTTTCTTTTTGGATGCTTTTTTAAATTGATTTCCTCCAGCTCCATCATTTCCTGCGGAAGGACCATTTCTTGTCATCGCACATCTAAATCCAAGGGATCTACTAGATTTTGATTGATCCATATATCTGCGCGCACCTGGACTCAACCAATACGGTCTATCTGCCCAACTACCGCCTTTAATAACTCTAGTACTGTCTGAGATCAATGAATTTTCACCAAATACATACTCAGCACCTGAGTCTTCATCACCATCTAAATAATTACGGGCATCGGCGACATCCAAAGATTCAATTCGCTTAACTTCCTCATCCGACATCAATCGCTCTTGTAAACGACCATATTCATCTTTTTCAACTAGAGAACCGTCTTCGTTTCTCACTTTGGTCTTAAATTCATTTCCTCTAAATGGATTTAAATCTTGATTGTCAACATCTCTCAATGTCAAACTATTGGTAGGTCTGTAAACATCAGCCACCCACTCATTGACATTTCCCGCCATATTGTACAATCCAAAATCGTTGGGATAAAAATCTCTTACTGGTCCTGGAATAGAAGCCTTGTCATTAAGGTTTCCAGAAACCCCCATATAGTTACCACTTCTCACCTTAAAGTTGGCCAAGAAAGCTCCTTGCTCTTTCCCTCTATATTTATATCTCAAACTATTGCCATCCCAAGGATAAATTCTTCGATCGGATATCAAATCATTTTGCTCAGATTCCAAGTTGCCAAGCAATCCGTATGCGGCGTATTCCCACTCAGCTTCAGTAGGCAATCGGTAACTAGGTAACATAATACCATCGCTATAATTTACCGAACGCTCTCCTCCAGTAGACAAATCTTTTAAATTTTTCTTTACAGAACCTTCATATTTCCCTGCCAAATAAGCCTCGGTATTAAAGTTGTCTGCATTTTTTTGCTCGGGATTGGGATTTAAAACCCCTTTTTCGATCAATAACATCTCATTGACACGGTCGGTACGCCATTTACAAAATTCATTGGCTTGATCCCAAGACACTCCCACTACTGGATAATCGTCGTAAGACGGATGTCTAAAGTAGTTCTCAACATAAGGTTCGTTATATGCCAACTCTTCCCGCCATACCATAGTATCGGGCAATATCTCTCTTAGTCTTTCGGGATATTGTTCGCCAAATACCCTTCTATTCCAATATACAAATTCTCGGTAGTCGATATTGGCCACTTCGGTCTCATCCATATAAAACGATGATACCGTTACTCTCCTAGGAACAGCATCCCACTGGAACATAACATCCTCCTGTGGATTGCCCATGGTAAAAGTTCCCCCTTCGATCAATACTAGATTGGGTCCAGCAATCTGTCCTTTATAGTCCAGCTTCTGGAAGCCACCCCATTCCTCACTATTGTATACCCAACCAGTAGCTGAAGATCGATCTTGCTTTTTACAAGAAACCAAGGCAGTAGTCAACGCCAAAAACATTATTACAATTGAATATCTACTCATCTCTGCTAATTAATAAATTAAATTTTGTCCACTTCTCGGACGATTTCAACATAAAAACTAAACGGCAAATTTTAGTTCTTATTTTGCAACCGAAAATAAATTGCAAATATAATAAAACATATTTCTTTTTGGATTTTAAATGGCCTAAGTGCTTCAACGACACCAGTTTTTTCCCCTCATCACCGAGGATATAATATGTAAACCTTATAACTTATTATCCCTATTGAATCCTATATTAAAATGATAATTTTTATGATATATTTCCCACAACTAATCCATTATACATTCAATATTACCATATTAATCTATATTTGATACATAGGGTAGAAAATTTAATGTCATCTATGAAATTTGTTGAAAATTTCTTGCTTATAATTTTATCATTCTTTTTTTATGGCTTCTGCATTTGGTGGATAGCAGTACCACTCAGTGCTTTCCCAGCTTTGGGGATTTGGTCTTTTACCAATTTTACCTCCCTCAATCATATCCTATCGCCACCATATAACCTACCTTTATGGTTGCCCATGTCAGATCACGGCCTCCCACTATTCCTCGATCCTTCGTCATGGAACCCATTAGTTCTATGGGCCTCCCGTCTTTCTAGTTCACTCTCTATTTCCACTTTAGTCATCTATTTAACATCTTTAGCCGGTCTATCTACCATATGGATATATATATCACTTCGATTATCAGAATTATCTAGACCATCCCTGTTGACCATCATCATAGCCTATGCCCTCCTCTCGATGACAGTATTGAACACGGGAAATATCAATATATTTATCAGTTTTCTTATCCTCCCTATATGGGTTCACACCATATATCAATATCTGAAACATTCGAATATTCTACATCTATGGATACTGGCAGGCATTACCTTTATTGCCTCAGTCACTCTGTCCTACTATCCCATTATCCTGTGTATCCTACTCCTCTTTTGCCTATATAAAATCTACAAAGAAGACCAAACTCTATCTATCCAGAGAGCCCTATTCGTTCTTCTTTTTGCCTCATTATTCTATGGATGGTTGATATATGAGTCCCTCATATATTATCAAAGCATATCTCCCAATGCCAACTGGTCAGAAATAGTTAGAACTCTTTTAAAAACTGAATTAGATCGGTTAGATACCACTACCTTCTTCACTATTTTGATATTTCTTTCCGTCTTTCTAATTATTTTCTTCAAGAAAAATAAAATAAGTTTCGATAAAAAAATATCCCTTCGTCAACAAATTTATATAACCACTATTATCATATTAATATGGGGCATAACTACCTTGACAAACTCCCATATATCTATTTCTCAACATCTGACCACTGATGTCAAAAACCAAAATAACGCCCTTGGATGTACTATAGATACAACAACTACAAAAGACCACATCCCATTTTTTCAACCAATACAAATATTGGAGATTGAAGAACAACTTCTGCCAAAGTCATTCCCTGTCAGCAACAATAGTTTTCCTTTAATATACTACTCTGCCGATCCTATTACTAACCTTCCCCATGTAAGTTTCCATGGAGACAGTTTCAAAATAAATCAGTTTATCCCATTTCGGCAATTGAGCTTTGAGACCGAGGCTCATAAAACCCAAAAAATTATTTTCAATCAGCCCTACTCTCCGCATTGGCAAGTCAATATCGATAAAAAACGAAGTCAAATCCATGTAGATACTAACAATCGAATGGAGATAAATATAAAACCTGGTCAACATTATATTGAATTCAATTACTGGCCTGGAGGATTAATAAATCTCTACCTGACTTCAATTGCCTTACTTTTCCTAGTATCACTATACTTAGGTCTGCGTTCTTTCAAGAAATACGGACTGTATTATATTTTACTGACAATATTGCTCATCATCACATTATACCCCATCAAACCATCATCAGTCAATGCCATAACCGTGGAGAATGATGCCATAGATACCTTATCTTGGAATATGAATTATGAATATCCAAATCCCAATTGGAAGTTAAATACAGGACATTTGGATATTGAAAAATCCAAAAATGGATTTAGATCTGAGAGACTAAATAAGGATCAAATATATAGTGCTACCTTAGCCATTCCATTTAAAAGAAATTATTCTGGGAAAAAACTAATATACCAATTCGATGTTCTTACTGCAACTGATGTAAAATTTGCTGTGGTTTTAGTCGTTAAAAAAGATAATCTAGATCAACATCAAATTCAATACCTAGAGACTTTTGGGCGAGAAGATTGGTCGTCAATTTCGGGCCATTTTGACCTCCCAATGGACAGTAGTACTGTAGATAGTTTGGCATTTTACATATGGAATTATGAAAAAAATGAATTAAGGATGGATGACATAAAAACGGAAATTAAGGAATGAGGGTTGTTTACATATTTTTGAATTTACTATTTGCGCTTAGCCTCTTTGGTCAACAAGAAATTGTATTGAATCTGGATTGGGATATCGAGGATGGCCAGTCCATTATATTGAATAATGAATCTTATGATGCCCACAACAAGCCTCTCGTATTCAGAAGGATTCCCATAGCTATGACTGATAGTATCGTCGCAACACTAAATATAGGAGGAGAAAAAACATTGAGACAATTTACCGCCCCAGAGGATCTAAAACTCCAATACACATTGCGTACATACACTGAAATCGAAAGAAATCAAAAATATGCAACGCTGTTTTTATATCCTATTAAAAAGAATACCTCCCAAGGTGTGACCATTTTGGAAAATGGAGCAATTCAACTTAGAACAGTTAAAGCCAACCAAAGCATAAAATTGAGAAACAGTCCTTTTAAAACACAATCGATATTGTCTCGAGGACAAATACTTAAGGTGCCGATTGTAGAAACCGGGATACATAGCATCTCATATGAAGACTTACCTGATTCGTGGAAACAAAATTCTCTTACCCCACAAAACTTGGAATTATTTTCAGGTCATCCTACGATCCTGCCTTCAACCGTAGGAGATGAACGCATAGATGACTTGGAATCCATTCCCTATTACTTAGACTCCGAAGAATTTGGCCCTGGTCAAACCATTTATTTTTACGGATTAGGTAGGGATATTAAGCAAGGGAACTACGAAGAAAAAACCACAGTGATAGCCCACAATATATATGCCGACACCAATTACTACTACCTGCGATACGGTGTAGCTCCAGGCAGACAAATTTCAACTTCACCTGACCTAGATATCATTAGCTCTAATCCCATTAACACAGGATTGGACGCCATAAGGTATGAAGAAGAAAAATACAATATCCTCTTAGATGTAGTCAATTTACAGGGATCTGGTCGTATATGGTATTCAGAAAAATTTACGGGGTCAACCGAAAAAAGCTATAGCTATCTCATCCAAGATCAACCTATTGACCTAAGCCAGGAGGTTGTTTTCAAAGCGGGCTTTGCCGCCAGATCAAATTCATCGAGCACCGTCCAATTCCAATTGGGGAATCAGATAGTGCAAAACAATCTTTTTTCGGTAAATACAGGAGATATTTACGGCATCAGTTCTAGACATTTAAATTTTTCAGAAAAACTTGCCATCAATCAACCTCAACTCATCTTAAAATACAGTACTACCGATGGTTCGGCCAGTAGTTGGCTGGACTATATTCAATTGAGTTTTTCAAAAATATTAGAGACTTCTCCTAATACTCCACTTTATTTTGGATCTTTTGAACCGGGCAACGATTTTCAAGTAAGGATGAATCAAACCAATGGCGAGGAAGTTTGGGATATCAGTGATCCTAGTCAATGCTATTCTGTTCCACATCGATTGGACAATGGTCAATTATATATCAAAAACACATCAACTACTGATGAATTCCGCGCCTACATAGTATTCGACAAAGCAATGGCAAGTCCTATTCAGTCCTTTATTGAAATCAACAATCAAGACCTTCACAGCCTCCAAGATGTCGACTATTTAGTAATCTATCATCCAAAATTTGAAGTTCCTGCTCTGCGTTTGGCCAATTTTAGAAAGACAAATAACAATTTCAACATAGCCACAGTCAAAATTAATGAAATCTACAATGAATTTTCTTCTGGGAAAGTAGACCCAACCGCGATAAGAGACTTTATTAAAATGTTGTACGACAGGGACAATACTGATATTCGGGTGTTACTGTTGGGTGACGGTAGTTTCGATTACAAAAACAATTCGCCCATTTTAGGCTATCCCAATGAAAACTTCATCCCCGTCTTTGAATCCGAAAATTCATGGGATCCCATTAAAGCCTTCCCTTCCGATGATTATTATGCCTTGATGAATGATCATGAGGGAGAAGATTTAAAGGGAGCATTAGATATAAGTATTGGTAGGATTCCTGTCCGTACGGAAGCAGATGCCAGCAATATAGTTCAAAAAATAATCGATTATTCAACCAATACAAAGATCAATGGACCTTGGAAAAATAAGATTCTGTTTGTGTCTGATGACGGCAATTACAATCTTTTCTTGGGGTATACCGAAAGATTGACCAATGAAATGGAAGCCAATGAAAATAGATTTGGGATAAACAAGGCATATGTCGATGCCAATCCCAAGGAAGTGAGATCCAATGAAGTACGCAGTCCAAAAACCAATGAACTTATCAACACCAATGCCTATGAGGGGCAATTAATCATTAATTACCAAGGTCATGGAGGGTCTAAAGGATGGTCAGATGAATCCATTCTCGCCAAGACCGATATAGAAAAATGGGACAATTATCTCAAGTATCCCCTATTGGTTACGGCCACTTGTACTTTTGCTGGATATGACGATCCACGGGAAGTTACTGCTGGTGAATACGCTTTGACATTGGCAGACAAAGGAGCCATTGCCCTATTTACCACGACCAGAGTGGTATACGCCAGTTCCAATGACAGATTGAGCAATTCGGTATTCAATCGTCTGTACGAAAACATTGACAGCGATCTGGAATTGGGAGAATGGCTGCGTCTATCCAAAAACGCCCATCGATCCGACACCACCGATATCAATGCCAGAAAATTTACCCTCTTAGGAGATCCTGCCCTCAGACTGGCTATCCCAAGATATTCGGTAGTCCTCAACCAAATCGATGAAATAGACGTTTTGTCTTCTGACTCTATAACCATTGCCGCCCTTGACAAAGTAAGGATACAAGGACAAATCAATCAAAATAATGGTCAAATCCTATCCAATTTCAATGGCATTCTCTACCCAACCCTCTACGACAAGAAAAAGCTACTTAAGACATTAGGGCAGGGAAATGAAAATAGTTCCATAGATTTCGAACAATGGCAAAACACCTTATATAAAGGCCGTACATCAGTGGTCAACGGTAAATTTGATTTTGAATTTATTGTGCCCAAGGATATCGATTACAAGATAGGTCCAGGCAGATTGAGTCTATACGCAGCCGATCCATCGGGTCAAGACGGCTGGGGAATTTCCGAATCTATATACATAGGTGGCACATCTTCCAATGCTATCGAAAACGATCACAATGGGCCTCAAATCGATATATATTTAGAAGACCGGTCATTCCAAGAAGGGGATGAAGTCAGCGTTAATCCATTGTTGATCGTCGATATAGAAGATGAAAGTGGAATCAATGTTAGTGGCAATGGCATCGGTCACGATTTAATCTACTATCTGGATAAAGATGCCACCAATCCAGTTATATTGAACAATAATTTTGAATATGAGCTAAATTCTTTTTCAAAAGGAAGCGTCGAATTTCCTATCGACGGTCTAGAACCTGGCCAACACTACCTTACCATTAAAGGCTGGGATAGTCACAACAATGTTTCTGAAAAGACTATTGAATTCTTTGTAGACAAAGACAATTTAGAAATTCAACATCTCTATAACTATCCCAATCCCTTTTTTAATCGAACAGAATTTCAATTTGAAAATCCCCTTATCGGTAGTGATCTCGATATTGTCATCGATATATTTTCTGTTTCGGGCAAGCAAGTCCACCGAATTATAGATCAAAGAAACTCTGCCAATCAATTAATCCGGAATATATTTTGGGATGGAAAAGACCAATGGCAACAAAAATTAGCCAATGGAGTATACCTTTATAAATTAAAAATTATCGACAAAAATTCCAATAAAAAAACAACCCTCATAAGCAAGTTTCAAAAGATGTTGATATTAAATTGAACTTTTCAAAATACAGAAGTGTATATTTGCGTTTCTTTTTGAGCACAACAGATCTATTAAATATGAGAAAAGAATTAACGTTAATTTTATTTATATCTTTTGCCTTCTATCAAGGTCTTCTAGCACAAGCTGGAGATTGCCAACTCAATCCAGAGACTGGAAGAGTGGCATTGCCCGATGGAAGCCCATGTCCTAATGCCATTCCAACTGCTCTACCCTTCTTAGGAATTACTCCAGATGCGCGAAGTGGTGCAATGGGAGATGCTGGAATTGCTATTTCAGGTGACGCTAATGCTATAGCATATAATATATCGAGATTGGCCTTTGCTGAAAAAGATGCAGGTCTTTCTTTAACCTATACTCCTTGGCTTAAAAATATTGGTCTTGACGATGTTTTTTTAGGCTATATCGCGGGCTATACTAAGTTGGATGAATTCCAAGCCGTAACCGCTTCATTTAGATATTTTAGTCTAGGAGAAATTCAATATACCGATGAAAATGGCAGCCCACAAGGTTTTGGTAGTCCCAATGAATTTGAATTGGAAATTGGATATGCCAGAAAATTAGGTGAGAATTTTAGTGTAGGTGTTGGGGGTAAATTCCTTTATTCCAATTTAGCCGCCGATCAATTTGTCAATGGAACAGAAATTCAGCCAGGTATTGCAGGAGCAGCTGATATTTCCTTTTTATACAAGGTCCCATTTGAAGGATATTATGATCAAAACCTAAATATAGGACTATCTCTTCAAAATCTTGGTTCTAGAATATCATACGTACCGGACAAGAGTTTTTACATTCCAGCCAGTATAGGGTTGGGTCTTGCATATGAAGTCAATTTTGATGACTTTAATAAATTGACATTGACCTCAGACATTAAAAAATTGATGGTTACCGCACCTCAAATCGATTCCACACTAGCCAGAGAGTATAGTGAATTGCCTATTTTCGAATCGTGGATTAAATCATTTGGAGATGCACCTGACGGATTCAACGAAGAATTAAGAGAACTTACCTATTCTGTAGGTGCAGAATATTGGTATGCCGATCAATTTGCCGTACGTGCTGGATATTTCTACGAATCACCAACCAAGGGTAATCGACAATATTTATCCATGGGTATGGGGATAAAATACAATATTGTGGGTATTAACTTTTCGTATTTAATATCAACACAGAAAACACTGCAAGCAAGTTCACCTCTAGACAAAACACTTAGATTTTCTTTATTGTTCGATTTTGGAGCTCTGGGAAATAGATAATATAAATGTAATTCGTATAATCGCTTTTAAGCGATATTAAAAACAAATCAAAAAAGGAGGATTAAGCTAGTCTTAATCCTCCTTTTTTATTTTATGGAATCTTTATTTGGCTAGAATTTGGTATGAAATACATTTACAAATAAAGAACAGCTTCGTTGATGCTTCTTTAGTCTTGAATAGCCTTGATGCCGGGCAGTTCTTTGCCTTCCAAGAATTCCAACATGGCACCACCTCCAGTGGACACAAAGCTCACACTATCGGCCAATCCCGCTTGATTGACAGCGGAAACAGAGTCCCCTCCACCGACCATGGTAAATGCACCCGACTCTGTCGCCTTGGCCATAGCTTGAGCGATAGCAATACTTCCCTGTGCAAAATTAGGCATTTCAAAAACCCCCATTGGACCATTCCACATAACCGTCTTAGAAGACTCAATAACTTGACTAAATTCTCCTATTGCTGCACTTCCTATATCCAATCCCATCCATCCAGCTGGAATGGCATCACTATTAGCCTGCTGTATATTGGCATCATTAGAAAATGCGTCGGCTATAGTACTGTCTACAGGTAAGTAGATCTTGGTATTGTTTTGTTCTGCCTTTTCCAATATTTCTTTGGCCAAATCCAATTTGTCTATCTCTACTAGTGAATTTCCGATTTCACCCCCCAATGCCTTAAAGAAGGTATAGGCCATACCCCCACCAATTAGGATATTGTCACATTTGGACAAAAGATTTTCCAACAATAATATTTTATCAGAGACCTTGGCTCCACCAACGATGGCAGTATATGGACTGGTCGGATTTTCTTTTACTTTATTGGCATTGGTAATCTCTTTTTCCATTAACAATCCAAAAGACTTTTTATCGGCATCAAAAAACTGAGCTACTTTTGCAGTCGAAGCATGGGCTCTGTGGGCTGTCCCAAAGGCATCGTTGACATAGTAAGAAGCTAGAGAACTCAATTCTTTGGCCAATTCATCTGAACCTTTTTCCTCACCGGGCTCAAATCTGGTATTCTCTAAGAGCAGTACTTGTCCCCCTTTCAATTGTTCCGCTTTGGCTCGGGCATCGGGACCGATTAAATCACTTGCAAAGGCCACTTGACGATCCAATAGCGATGAAAGATGTTCAACGATGTGGTTCAGTGTAAATTTTTCAACATTAATCTCACCATTTTCCAATTTTTTCTTCAAGGGTCTGCCCAAGTGAGACATGAGAATAACCGCCGCATCGGCATCGAGTAAATGTTGAATCGTCGGCAAAGCCGCTCGAATTCGAGTATCATCAGTTATCTCATATGCTCCATTCAACGGAACATTAAAATCCACTCTCACCAACACCTTTTCTCCACCATAATTGATCTTCATCATAAATTAACTTTTAATGTGAACAAATACAAATTGTAAATATATAAAACCTATTAGGCAATTGATTCCTACCTTCTTTAAATTTTTAATAAATCAAAATACAGAACTATCGGTCCAAC
The DNA here is from genome assembly GCF_021729155.1 of Membranihabitans marinus. Taxonomy (GTDB): domain Bacteria; phylum Bacteroidota; class Bacteroidia; order Chitinophagales; family Saprospiraceae; genus Membranihabitans; species Membranihabitans marinus. The sequence goes on from NZ_JAJQYA010000027.1 coordinate 33,427, forward strand.
ATTGAAACCTTTGTCCTAAACCATTATTATTAATCTGGGTTATGTATATTTGCGAATAAGAATAAAAATACCCTATAAATGAATATAGCTTTGATTGCGCACGACGGTAAGAAACCAGAATTGGTCAGTTTTTTTCTTAAAAACAAAGATTTGTTTTTAAACAGTGAAATATATGCTACCGCAACCACTGGCTCCCACCTCGGAGATATGGGAGTTTCAGTAAATACCGTTTTGTCCGGTCCACTAGGCGGTGATGCCCAAATAGCATCGCTAATGGTGACAGGAGGCATTGATATGGTATTTTTCTTTAGAGACCCACTTGGCAAACACCCCCATGAACCAGATGTACAAATGTTGATGCGGCTCTGCGATGTTCACAATATTCCATTAGCTACTAACCCTGCTGGAGCTGAATTAATGTTGCGGGCTTTGAAAGGGAAATTACATGAACAGGGATGATTTCAACAACATATCGAATACCCTTCCACGAACGCCGGGGGTATATATGTTTGTCGACAAAGCGGGAACACCGATCTATATAGGGAAAGCGAAGAATCTTAAAAATAGACTTTCCTCCTATTTTATTCCAGAGTACAACCTGCGCAATAAGACTCGGGTAATGATCAAGAATGCGGTAAAGATCAATTGGACGGTAGTCCAATCTGAAGCCGATGCACTAATTTTGGAAAGCACTTGGATCAAACAACACATGCCCAGGTACAATGTCATGCTCAAAGACGGCAAGTCCTATGGCTATATCTGCATTAAAAACGAGCGCTTCCCCAGGGTCTATTTCACCAGAGAAATCATCAATGATGGTTCCACCTATTTTGGGCCTTACACCTCAAAATGGAGAGCCAAAATCTTATTGAAACTCATTAAAGATTTGTTCCCTTTGCGCACGTGTAATCTCAACTTAAGCGAGGAAAACGTCGATGCAAAAAAATACAAGGTTTGTCTTGAATACCACATTGAAAACTGTCTAGGCCCCTGTGTAGGCAAGGAATCCGAAAAAGATTACAATGAAAAAATCAATCAAATCAAACACATCCTTAAAGGGCAATTTAAACCGGTAAAAGACCATTTAATGGCAGAAATTCATGAATTGGCCGCCAAAATGAAATTTGAAAAAGCCCAAGAATTAAAAGAAAAATTAATCGCATTTGACGACTATCAAGCCAAATCCACGGTAGTTAATCCCAGCATCAAAAACTGCGATGTCTTTGCGGTAGAACTCGATGAAGACTATGCCTTTGTCAATTTCATTAAGATCATCAATGGAGCCATTATCAATACCCACACAGAAGAAGTCAATCTCAAGATAGATATGACAGAAAGTGATATTTTGGATCTTGTCATTCCCGCTTTGCGAGAACGCTTCAATTCCAATGCTCCAGAAATATTGGTCAATTATTTGCCAGAATGGGTATCGGAGGGAATTACGGTAACCGTACCTAAGATTGGCGACAAGAAAAAATTGATCGATTTGTCTGTCAAAAATATAAAGTTTAACAAACTGCAGTTTTTTGAATCTCGCAACAAGATAGCCCAAGCCAAAAACCACAGCCATCGCATATTGAACACCATGAAGAATGACTTAAAGATGGATGTACTGCCCAAGCATATAGAATGTTTTGACAATTCGAATTTTCAGGGCAGTAATTCCGTGGCCTCCTGTGTGGTATTTAGAAATGCAAAACCTGCCAAATCCGAATATCGTCATTTTCATATTAAAACTGTGGAGGGACAAAACGATTTTGCCTTTATGGAAGAAATCGTATATCGAAGATATAAACGTCTCCTAGAAGAAAATCAATCTCTCCCTGATCTCATCATTACCGATGGTGGAAAGGGACAATTGAGTTCGGCTATGAAAAGTTTAAACAAACTAGGTATCGCGGACAAAATAACCGTCATTGGAATAGCCAAAAGGCTGGAAGAGATTTTCTTCCCCGGTGATTCCATCCCCATTTATATCGATAAAAAATCTGAGTCGCTTAAAGTTATTCAAAAAGCGAGAAATGAAGCCCACCGATTTGCCATCACTTTTCATCGCGACCAGCGCAGTAAGCGCGTGCATAAAACCGAACTTACCGAAATAAAGGGTGTAGGTGATAAAACGGCACAAAAGTTACTGACTTCCTTTAAATCCGTAAAAAACATCGAAAACGCCAGCCAAGATGAATTATCAACCATCGTAGGGCCAGCCTTAGGTAAAAATATCTTCAAGCATTTTAAGCGGCAAAAAACCAAAGGTTAATTACTATCGATGAGTAGGCCAGACCCAAAGATCGATGAAATAATGTAAGGGAATCCCCTAAAAAACACTACTCCACTACCGACAATTTCCACATCTAATATATCGAAAACCTTAATGTAGAGGTCTCCGCTACCATTTTGAACAACATCGGCAGAATTTACCCCCAAACCAAAGCCCTGAAACTGTCCACTTCCATTAGACCAAAGATTGAGTTTGGAAGATGTACCTTCTAGACGAACCAAGCCTGAACCATTCATGGACAGATCGACCTTTACAGCATCAACAGCCAGATCTATACTGCCAGAACCCAATAATTCAATATCGAGAAAATGATTACTTAAAGTATTTTCAGAATAGATAATTCCACTTCCGTATAGATTTAACGCTCTTAGATTGGGTACCGTAATGAAGAGCAACAAATCCTCTGCATATTGAATACATTGTCGCGTCCGAATGACTAAATGATTGCCCGTGACCAAGAGGTCAAGTTGATCTATGATGTTGGCACTGCCTTCCGCCCACACAGTTCTAGGCCCTTCTCGAAGTACCACTTTGATGTTGTCTTCCAAGGTGATCTCGGAGAAATATGGCAAGAAAAATTCCGTGGACACTAATCTTCCTCTGGGCTCTACACACCTGTAAATATCGTCTCGGTAATCGTGATCACATGAAAAACCCAAACAACAAACCACTAGACATACATACATTAATGATTTCATACTCTTCAACTTTAAGGTAAGACGATGAATTAGGTCGGTATATGGTTAATGAAACATTAAAAGAATATCATTTTGAAATAATACAATTTACATCTACAATAATTTTGTTCTACTAAAATCATTACAATCAGTTTGACATAAATATTCATAATTGAGTAAAAAACCCTAAATTCCCGTATCATTTAAAATTTTAGGATATGTATGTGAATTTTTCAAATAACGAATCCAACACATTTGATGCCATTGTAGTAGGAACTGGTATCAGTGGAGGTTGGGCCGCCAAAGAATTAACGGAAAAGGGACTAAAGACCTTGGTTTTGGAAAGGGGCAGAATGGTTAAGCACGGCGAATACCCGACAGCAATGTTGGATGATTGGGATATGGATCACAAAGGAAAAGTATTGCCAGAGATTATTGAAGAACACTATCCGAAGCAAAGCAGGACAGGATACACTATCAAGGAGGCATCGAAGCACTGGTTTGTAAAGGATTCAGAACACCCCTACTTAGAGGATAAAAGGTTCGATTGGATGAGAGGCTATCACGTTGGTGGAAGATCTATTATGTGGGGTCGACAGTGTTATCGATTGAGCGATCTCGATTTTGAAGCCAATTTGAAAGAAGGAATTGGAATCGATTGGCCTATTAGATACAAGGACCTGAAACCGTGGTACGACTATGTCGAAAATTATGTGGGAATCTCAGGCAAAAAAGAAGGCCTATCTCATTTTCCTGATGGACCGTTTATCAAGCCAATGGAACTCAATGTTGCTGAAAAGCATGTTATTGGCAAAATTTCCGAATTGTACGACGACAGAATAATGACCAATGCTAGGATAGCCAATTTATCCGAAGCCAAAGAACGCGGTGCCTGTCAATACCGAAATCGATGTATTAGAGGCTGTCCTTTTGGCGGATACTTTAGTTCTGTTTCTGCCACCATCCCCGATGCTGACCGAACAGGGAATATGACATTACGCCCCAACAGTATCGTGCATTCAGTCATCTATGATGCAGCCAGTGGCAAAGCCTCTGGTGTAAGGGTTATCGATACCGAAACTATGGAAGAACATGTGTTCAATGCCAAGATTATCTTTTTAACTGCTTCTTGTTTGGGAAGTACCCAGATATTGATGAATTCTACATCTTCGACTTTTTCCGAAGGTCTAGGAAATACCAACGGATATTTAGGCAAAAATCTTATGGATCACCACTTCTTGATCAGTGCATCGGGTAAGGTAGAAGGATATGAAGATCTCTATTTCAAGGGTCGTCGTCCCGGAGGTACCTATATTCCTAGATTTAGAAATATCGACCAAAAATCGAAGATGAAAGACTTTGTAAGAGGTTATGGATTCCAAGGTGGAGGTGGAAGAGGTGCGGAATGGCAACTCAATGTAAAAGAAATGACCTATGGTCGACAAGGCAAAGAAGATCTCTTTAAGCCAGGAGGACCATGGACTTATGGAATGATGGCCTTTGGAGAATGTTTACCCTATGAGGAAAACAGAGTTTACCAAGATCCCAACGAAAAAGATAAATGGGGTATTCCATTGTTGAGATTTGATGCCGAATGGAAAGAAAACGAACTCAATATGAGAAAAGATATGAGGGAGCAAGCGGTAGAGATGTTGGAAAGAGCAGGTTTAAAGGATGTTAAACTCAACGATAGGATGTCATATCCTGGTTTGGGAATACACGAAATGGGAACTGCCAGAATGGGTAGAGACCCCAAGACCAGTATCCTCAACAAGCACAATCAAATACACGACGTACCCAATGTGTTTGTGACAGATGGAGCAGCGATGACATCTAGTGGTTGTCAAAATCCATCGATTACCTATATGGCCTTGACTGCAAGAGCTTGTGACTATGCCGTAAAAGAATTAAATCGTCAAAACCTTTAAGCCAAAAATCATGAATAGAAGAACAGCAATCAAAAGAACATCTGTCATAATGGGGGCAGCCTTATCCGCTGGCACAATAGCTGGCTTAATGGCAGGATGTAAGGCGGAAAAAAAATTAAACTGGGTTCCCCAATTTTTTACTGAGGACGAATCCAAAACCCTGAGTAGTTTAACGGAGACTATTCTACCTAAAACCGACACTCCTGGAGCTATAGAAGTAGGAGTACCGGAATTTATTGATGACCTCATCGGCAACTTTTGGAAAGAAAAGAAACAGATGAATTTTAAGTCGCAATTGGAAAAGGTAAATTCCATGAGTCAAGAGAGTTTTGGCAAACCTTATTACGACCTTTCAGAAGAGGACCAAAATACCATAATGGATGAATTAGTTGCGATGGCAAAAAACGAATCCGGTAAATCCTTTTTTATGGAATTAAAGGAATTGACTTTTTCTGGTTATTTTTCCTCGGAGATAATCGGTGAGCAAGTACTCAATTACGACCCAGTACCAGGGGTTTATATCGGAGATATCCCAGTAAAAGAGGTTGGAAATGCATGGTCGACATAATTTTTTAAAAAAATGTTTGGACATTTGAAGTAAAATAGTAAATTTGCATTCGCTAATAAGGAAATAGATTTCCGACAGCAATGTTGCCTCAGTAGCTCAGCTGGTTAGAGCGGCGGACTGTTAATCCGTAGGTCGTAGGTTCGAGCCCTACCTGAGGCGCTTTCAAAAAGAGTTGTGATTCATTTCACGACTCTTTTTTTTTGCCCCATATCCTTCCTTTCGCCGCAGCAGCAATACGGTCTACAAAACCTAGGATATAAAACGAATTACTTATAATTCATCTATCTCATTATCCAGTCGCTTTCTTTTAAACCATTGTATTTTCGTTGTCTTCTCAATGGATCAAGGTGTAATCCACATATCCACTCAAATTATTTTACAATTTTATATTAACACTATTTCACTAGACACCTAATTATACATACATTCATCATAAATAATTGAAACTTAATGATATAAAATTCATTATTTTCATTATATTAGAACGACGATAGTATATTCTAACTATCATACTACCATAAATCCCAAGAGTCGCAAGCCTACTTTGCATTGAGTACATTCATATATCCCCATTTAAAATCATATTTAAATGACTATCATGAAATATTGCATCACCTTCATCCTGACCACTATTATATCTTTATCGGCTATCGGTCAGAAAACTTTAGTCCCGAAAATAGACACGACTCGATTTATCCTTAATTTTGACATCAAAAATGAGAGATTAATCATCCCTTCCAACACAATATATTTTAAGAAAAATAAGGCTTATATCATAGCGATTCCCAATATCAACAACAGCTACCTTGAACTCAAAAGTGAAATTGAACATTTTCAATACTTATCCTCCACGCCTAGTCAGTTAAAATTTATCTTCCCCAAATCAAGCAGTGAAGTTTTTTCCGATCACCTAACTATTGTAGATAAAACGAGTCTGTATCCTACCTCAATTGATATTTATGCCAATCAATTTGCCGAACTCATGGAACTCGACCATAAAATATATCAAAAAACTAAGTGGAAAAGTGATCCTACATGGGCCGATGAAACCATAACAGCATATCTAAGAAAAATGCCTATCACTTCTATTGACGATATACCCAATTATTTTCAAGCTGCAAAGGAATATCTATTAATTGCAGAAACCCATGAAAAAAGTCAAATTACAAAATGGAAATCGTCCGATGATCCAATTGAAATATTGCTACAAAAATATGCAAAAATACGGACGATCAATGCCCATGTTCAATCTCTGCCCATAACTTCGATTTACCATCACCTCAAAGCATCGCAACAGCTGAGACAGGGCTTGACCAGCCCTGTCTATGTGGCAACAGAAGATGAATCCAAAATATCACTCACTCTATACGATAGCTATATCAATGATACCATAAGTCATCACAATTTAAATGTATACACCTATGGAGATATCGATTTAGACTTTTCCATTGGTTTATTTCACAGCAACCTATATCAAAACCACTACTACCTTGAAGATAGAGACAGCTTAAATCAAGACATAAAGGAGGAAACAGTACCAAATATCAATATTGCCTTTGGAGCATTGGCTCACCTCTCCTACCATATTGCCCCAAAACTAAAATTTGGGATTTGTCTAGGCACTGCACTCACAGCTTTCGATGAAGGACTGCAATACTTGCTGGGAGGAAGCATTATCCTCGGGCGTCAGAAGCAATTGGTCATTAGTGGAGGCTTTTCTTTTGCACAATTGGACCAACTTTCTGCCAGTGTGAAAAAAGACAGTCAGGGGCCTTATTTGTCGATGGATGAATCTTCAATTCCCCTTATTCAAAAAGGAAAAACCGGGTACTTTTTAGGAATAAGTTACAACCTCATTCAAATCAAAAAACTATGAAAAAAAATCAAAAAACCATTATTGTCATCTTGGCCAATGTCGCTTTACTGGGATATTTACTCTGTTCTATCTATGTATTCTATATGGCCTTCAGTATTGGTTACGGTAAAAAGGAACTGCCTCAAGATTACTTAAACCAAATCAATGAAGTACTGATGTATTTCAACAATGGCCTCACAGGCATGGTAGGCGGCATCGTGGCGTCGGGCTTCGGCATACCCACTGCAGTAGATTCCAATCACAGAAAGACGGTTAAGCTCACCCAGTTAGGCAATATGATATCTTCGAATTTCGAAGACCCTACCAAAGAACGCTTAGGTTTTTATTATGCCCTTACCTATATAGTTTTCGGCATTGCTTCCATATTAGTCTGGATAATTTTACAGGACAGTACCCTCCCCAATATCACTCATATGGCTACGACCTTCTTTGGCATGTTGATGGCCATTGTGGTATCCTATTTTGGGGTCAGCAATTAACTGAATTTCAAAAACGAGAATACCCTTTAAATCGCATTGAAAAAATTAAACTCTATAAATATAAAAAACGGTAACACATGAAGAATATACCACTTATACTCGAATCTTACCCCGATATTATTCAGGCCAAAATAGAACAACGCGAAAGGATGCAGAGAAAGAACATTCCCTCTTCTATCAACGGCCAGATTCATGAACTCGTCTTTGAAGATCTCAAATTGTGGCGAGTTGGTCAACTTACCGTAAGTTTTAAAGGTGGCGATCCATCCCTACATCATCAAATCGCTCAGACTGCTTCTATATGGACCCAATATGGCAATATTAGTTTCGACTTCGGTTATAACGAGGCTAATAATTCTTATCGACTCTGGCAGCCTGGAGATGAGAGCCATATTCGGATTGGATTTGAATACAGTGGATATTGGTCATTGGTAGGTACAGACAGTACCGACGTCAACATTGTCAGTCCAGGCGACATCACCTTAAATTTAAATGACTTTGATATTGGCCTACCACATAATTGGCAGGGCATAGTATTGCACGAATTTGGCCATGCTCTCGGTTTTCATCACGAACATCAAAGTCCTGCTACGATTTGCGATTTCGACTGGGAGTTGGTTTACGAATATTTAGCCGGTCCTCCGAATTATTGGCCAAAGAGCAAAGTAGATCACAATCTCAGACAGTTGCAGTCCGGAGGCCTCACTTATTCTGCTCATGATGCCAAATCAATCATGCATTACAGCTTTCCAGCATGGATGTTTATAAAAAAAGAAAACTCAACCTGTTACACACCTGAGAATAACCAATTGTCTGAAATGGATCAAAAAATGATGGAAAAAGCTTATCCTTATGACGATAACTTAATCGCAGTCACTGATCAACGAAGAATTCAAAATCTAGATCAAATCTTGTCCCATATGGTCGACAAAAACTCAGTGCATACTCAGATGCATCGACATCTAAACTATTATCAACGCAAGGCCATTTAACCACAGATAATCCCACATATGTATTCCTTACTTCAATGATTTCTCAAGATAGATTACAAAAATATGGATGGTGAGTAAGTAAGGCTAGGACTCAACAAATGGTATGAGTTATTTCTTTATGGTCTTTATTTTGGGTATTTCGATATTAAACTGTGTTCCCTTTGGTCTTTTTTTAATCCAAACTTTCACGTTTATTAATGCTGCCAATTCTTTCACAATAAACAATCCCAAACCGCTAAAGGAACTAAATGATCGCCGCTGGGATTCTATTAATTTTTCTGAAGGAGTATTGAGCCATTCCACAATTTCATCGGGCACACCATCCCCCTCGTCTTCAACCATTATCCAAACTCGCATATCATCCTCCTCATATCGAATATTCATTTCACTATCAATAGAATTCTTAATAGCATTATCAATAACATTGGTCAAAATTATTTTTAACAAATGAGGATTACTTCTAACCGAGGCAATGGTCTTAATTTCATGATTAACACGAACCGCTTTTTCTTGGATTACAATAGCAAATCCCTCTAAGATTTCATCATTGATCACAGGAATATTGCATTTTAAGATAGGCAACTCTTCCTTTTTAATGTCTATTTTAGAAAATTCCAACAAATCATTCATCAATTTATTGATCTGCATTAGGGATTTCTCCATAGCATCTGCAATTTCATCCATTAAATTCTCATCCTTCTTGTAAATAGGGTTTTGAATTTTTTGAGTCATCATAATCAAATACTTTAATGGAGTAACGACATCGTGACTCATAGCACCCAAAAGATACTCCTGCACGCGAATTTGATTTTTTAAAGCATTTTGGGATTGATTTAATTTCGTCAATGCGACCTGTAATGTCTTTGTTCTTTTTTGAACCTCTAACTCAAGATTACTATTTCGATTTTGAATGCGCAAGGTGGTAAACTGAAGATAAGTATAGAAAAAGATCAATATTCCAAAGGACAATAGGAGGTAAAAATAAATGGTATTGTAAAAATGTGGGACTTTAATTAAAATCAATTTGGTTAGAAAAAAATTATCAACACCATAGCCATTCATTTTTTTAATATACAACCGATATTCCCCATCGTCGACAGCATTGGCGACCAGTCCAGTTTGCGGATTGAACAAAGTCCATACTGGTTGACCTCCTTTTTTTACCAATGAATAATAAATCTGAAGATTTTCAGTATTTCCTAAATAAGCTGTACTCAATTGCAATTCAATCTGACTTTCATTGCTTCCCAGTATTAAGGTATCTGCTATCTGTCGACTTTCTCCCTCAATACTTACAGCATCGATTTTCAAGATATTATTGGGCAAAGCTTCATTTATCGATTCTGGATTAAAATTAACCAAACCATCCAATGACGGAAAGACAACTTGTCCATTGGCAAGCTTATTGACACATGGATAGCAGCCACCATTAAATTCATTGGTAGCAAAGCCATCGTCTTTATCAAAATAATAATAAAATACGTGATCAACTTCCCCCTTAGCATAAGCTTTCAAATCCGATTTCAACATCTTGAACATGCCTTTATTGGTGGTAATCCAAAAAAATCCCTTTTCATCTTCATAGATACAATGGGAGGCGGATAAATTATTGGAAATATCATTGGGAAGATCATATACTACATCACCATCCACCAAAAATATCCCTGATTGATAGGTTGATACCCATAGGTACCGATTATCGGAATAATACAAAGACCGGATATTTTTGCCTTCCATACCGACTACTTCTTCAACACTAGCATTATTTAAATTAACTTTATACAATCCACTCAAACTTCCGACATACATGGTAGACTCATCAATTTTCTCAAAAACAGAAGCCCTATCAATATCGGCATACAAGGTAGGCTTAGCATTGTCGTCGTATACATCTATATAGTAGATGCCAATTACTTCTCCTGATATCCAGATTCGTCCATTGTATATAGAAGAGATGAGATTTACTCGATTGTTTAACACCCAGTGTTTTACTTCCTTATAATTACTGTCTAACTTGTACAAAATATTGTTTACACAAGTCCAAATATATCCATAAGCATCCCGCTGAATGACATAATGTCGAAAATTTACATCTGCTATATCCCTATATAATACATCATCAACAGTCTCCCAAGTAAACTCTTGACCTTTGGGTGTTAACAATGAATTGGGGCGGGAAGGAATTAAACTATAAAAACTATTCACAAAGAGCCGATTGCTCTTCACTCTAACAACCTTAAATTGTTTTTTTCTTAAAACCAAGAGTCCTTTGGTAAGACTACCTAAAAATATAAAGTTCTGATCCGCACTTTCAAAAAAAGAATATATGGCAGTAAATCCCTTTTTCTCCATATCCATAACAGTCTGAGCCACAAAGCGATTTTTAATTCGACTAGACAATTTATACAATCGATTATCTAAAGTAATTAACACCGACTTTTGATGAATACTCCATATAACCTTTAATTCATCGGTATTCGACAAATTGCTCAATATGGGATGATCAAAAAATATTTGTCTTAAACCTGATTTTTCGACGGCCCAAAATTTATTTTCCTCATCTCTATAGTACAGTTTTTCGTTTAACAAAAACACTCCTTCGTACTTTAGATCTTTTACTTCTATGGAAAAACTCAACTTCTCATTGTCGTAATACTCAACCTTGTGTTGGTAACACAAATAAAACCTCTTATCAGAAACCCGAACAGCAAAAAAAGCGTCATCATATCCAATATCGATATCTCTAGGAGCTCCATAAGCCAGCCTAAAATCAGAATACAATGTCGTGTCGACGAAGTTTGAATAATACTCTAACTTTTCATTCTTATAATTATCCGAATCTTCGACTTTTAGAGTATAAATATTGACATAGTCCCATTGATCAGAAACAGCATAAATATTTCCGGTGGATTCATACTCAATAAATTTTATAAACCGATTGGTTTTTAATCCCAAATTATCCTGATCGTAAACCACAAATTGATGACCATCAAATCGGACTATCCCCGCTTCAGAAAGCAACCAATAATATCCTAGTGAATCTTGAATAATATCCTTTACACTATTCTGAGGCAGACCTGATTCACTATCAAATAGCTGAAGAGTATATCCATCTTCTGGTATAAAATTATTATATTGACTATAAACATCAGCAGTTACAAAAAGGAATAAGACAGGTACAAGCCAGTGAAACAATGAACTTATACACCAAAATCCCCCTATCCTTGATGTATTTCTACACATTTAGTTTTTTTTTCAATCTTTTCATAAAAATAAGTCTAACAAGACAAAATATTAATAAAAGTTATAATGACCCTCGATTATTAAGGAAAAGAAACATTATTACAATTACCAAAGTTAATAAAATAACAAAGACGGTTTTAATACAATTTTTAAAAAATGAATCTTTCACTATTAGATCGCTATCCTCGGCTTTTGAATCATTTCATCTCTTTAATATGAAATACAGGGTTAAAATTAATTCACTATTTAACTTCCAAGCAGAAATAACTTTCGACCATGTATAAAAAAATAAGGATTTCACAAATCAGTTCCAGTCCATGTGTAAAAATTAAAACGCAGGGATCATAACATTGGACTACCACAATTTATATAATAAAAGATCACCACTGATTTGGCAGGTTATGAAATTAAAATCTTTATACGCATCGAGAATTTGGAGTCGATGCAAAACCAAAATATTTCAATATTACATTTCCAGTGAAAACCTAAGAAAAAATCAACATTTATATTTCATTTTAAATTGGAATATCTTCATTATCATAAACTATCATACTATCATGTAGAAAAGCCAGTTGAATTATCTATTAAAAAAATAATTTATTCCTAAAATACCAACCAACAATTTTCTTTATATATACACTATCTGTAAGCGACAGATTATAATTTTAAGATATTTTTAAAAATATAATCAACTACATATATTGAAATACAAAAATCACATTACAATTCAAATTAATCACAACAAAAAGAAACCACTATCTATCAATACCCACTTACATCGCAGATAATTACACAAAAACAGTAAACTCAAAACCAATATTACATCAATAAACACCAATTCAATAAATACATTATATTTCAACACATTTACACAATCAATAAGGATTAGTAAAAATAAAATCAATAAATATTATATGAAAATTTCATAGGAAAATAGGATTAGATGAAGATGTATAATAAAGTCTATAATTATTTTTCTTACACTGCTTCTTACTTTGTAGAGTCTTATCTTTATAAGCATCACAGAACAATGCTACAAAACACTACTATTCAAGACATTACCAACGGATACATCTTGTAAATTCAATCATTTTTTTTTAACATCAAATACTTTTCAGTTTCCGATTAAAAAGTTGATATAACGGGAAATAGAAATCTTATCATCAAATAAGAACTTTCAGGAGGAAAATCCCACTATTATTATGAATTAATCAAATAACATAAATACATATAAATCAATGACAATCACGATAAAACCATAACAAAGAGGGGATAAAAATTGATGGTGGACACCTTCCGTTGAAGATTCCACCATCCCATAAGAAACTTATCGTTCTAGATAGTTAACAAAGGTCAACTACCAATTTTATTTAAATTTATAGTAATATGTAGTTTTAAAATCTTATTTTTAAGCTGTGTATTATCTATTTTTGTTAGTATAAAAATGTAAATATCACAAAAATAAAGCAATAAACCATCTAATCACCATTCAATGCAAAAATAGTTGGATTTTTCGTTTTGTATTGTAGAAACTTTACTAACATTATGTAGAAATAATACTACACGATTAGAAAGAATTCAGTAAGTTTATTGTTAGATTAAATTTAAAGAAGTATCTATTATGACCGAAATTTTAGTAGTCGAAGACCATCACATACTACAAGTAGGCATACGAATTATGTTTAATGAATTAAACATTCGTCACGAAATATTTTTTGCTGCAACTTATCCAGAAGCCATAGCCAAGCTGTCCAACCATAAGATTGGGTTAATTATATTAGATCTAAATGTACCAGGTGGCAATAACGCAAAAATGATAGAAGTCATCAAGATGCGTTATCCAGATATTAAAATCCTTGTATTTTCCAGTCTAAATGAAAATGTCTATGCACAACAATGTCTGCGATATGGAGCTCATGGATTTGTTTCAAAATCCTCTCCAGAAAGTGATTTCAAAAAGGCAGTTGTAAAAGTGCTAAACAACCAAATATATGTAAGTGATTATATCCAACAAGATCTACTTACTTCCATGAATGAATCCAATAAGGAGATAGTGACCAATCCTCTAAAAGCATTATCTCCTCGGGAAACTGACATTGTAAACTTAATTATTCAGGGATTATCAACATCGGAAATTTCAAACAATTTAAATCTTCAGTCTTCAACCGTAAGTACTTATAAAAATAGAATATATAAGAAGTTAGGGGTCAATAACGTAGTTGAATTAATACACAAGGTCAACAGTCTGTCCGAAAAGTAGCCTACTAAATGGGCTTGGGAGAACAATTTAAACAATGATCAGATTTATTCTCTAGGGTCACAACATTCATCATTCACCTCAGGACGATTAATACCAAATGAATTCATTACTTCAACTTTGATTTATCGATAAAGTATCTCAATTTGGAAGGAGAGTCGACTATTTCAATTACTGCCATTTTCGCAACCAATTCAGCTCCCTCAATAGACAAATGAGTATTGTCAATAAGCCCATCTGGCAAACCGGAAAATTCATTCTCATCTAAATGTAAAAACATTGAAGTAGACTGGTCGACACCAATCTTATTTATATAATCAGTGGTTTGTTGATTGAGATCGATCAATGGGATACCTTCTTCATCGGCAAGCTGGCGAGTCACTTTAACGTAATCGCCATGACTATCTTTCAATTCTCCTTCTTCGTTAAACACTCTACGAGCTATAGAAGTGGCTAATATGGGATGAGCTTTGAGAGCTTGTACTTCATGAATATAATTGCGTAAATTATCTTTAAATTCAGTATTGGCTTCAGTATATCTTTTGGCATCATTAATCTTTTGATCATTGTGTCCAAACTGAATGATGACGAAATCTCCCTTTTTAATTTGACTTTTAATTTCATCCCAACTTCCTCTAGAACGATAACTCTTTGAACTATATCCACTTTTCCCTCCATTGACATAGTTTACATTATCCTTTAGAAAATACGGCAAGGCCATCCCCCAACCTCTAAGTGGATAATTGTCACCACCATATTTTTTAGATAACTTCTCTACATCATATTGGGCCATAGTAGAATCCCCAATTGAGAAGACGTTAATTTTAGAACTACCACAACTGACAACAGATATAAGTAATAATACAAACGCCAATTCATTTACCAATTTCATATGAGTCAAATTTTATATAAATGTAAAATTTTACCGATAAAAAAACTTAAAACACCCTATATTTTTAAATCAAACATAGATCCAGATAAAACTTCATAATTGCAGGTTATTTTTGATAAAAGAAAATGGGAATAAAACAATAAACTTTTTTTTGCCATTTACTCTGATTTCAAAATTTTCAACTATCCAATAAAAAAACACCAGTTTATAACAGAAGTATATCGATCTTTTTTAGCAACTACTTCAACTATTTTTATACGAAAGACTACTATTAATTAAACTCAATCCAGTCCGATTTTCTTTAATAAAAAAAATAAGAGAAACTTTAACATTATATTTTAATATCTCTTCAATCTCTGACAAATGACTAATTATTACAGATTTATTTAAAATATAAACCTGTAATAATTTCTTTAATTCAAGTACCCCCTTCCAAACAAATGTAAGTCACTTGTTTTGGATAAATATTTTTGTAACTTTATAACATATGTTTTAAAAACAACAGTGAGGACGAACATTATCATCCCCACTGTCTACCAAAAAAACATATAAACTTAATTGTAAGGGGCTTTTTAAGGCCCCTTTTTTCTTTACTGATCTATCTTGATCATTTGTTTTGTCGCTCTGTATTCTCCAGATATCAACTGGTAATATAAAATTCCAGAACTATTGATATCATTCATTTTAAATCTCATTTCATTGTATCCCTTAACATAATCACCTTCTTGAGTTTTAAGCAACTTTCCAGTTACATCATAAACGTTGATTACTGCTTTGGAAGATGTTGGCAATTCAAATCCAATGACTGTTTCGCCATCAAATGGATTAGGGAAATTCTGATACAATTGATATTGTCCCATATTTCGGTGGAAAGTCAGATTAACATCTTTTACTTGTCCTGTACCATTATATGCTTCCTTCTCAGTCACCGATCCTCCTATGGCTATCACATCTTTCAACTCAACTTGATTCTTGGCTTGTATCACCAATGAATATAAAACCTGATTGGATGGAATATTCACATCTTGACCTGCATTCCAGCTAAAGGTCATTAATCCTGGCAAATAGTTATAATAATTTGATTCATCAATTGACAATCTCCCGGGTTGAACATCCAAAACTTCGACATTGACATCATCGTATTGCAATGTATATTGCAATCCTTTAATCGATTCAAAGTTTGAAGAAGTGACTTCAATAGTATATATATCTCCAGGAAGCAATGTCTGATCTGTCAATACCAATTCCAATCCTCCGTCTTTACTTCGACTGGTTGACTTCGGATCACTAGATAAATCGACATCACCTACTTTAATTCCTACAAAATCCACTACTGAAGATCCAGAGGAAAGTTGATCTTTAAATAATTCCAGACCTGAAAGTGGATTTATAAACCGCCAACTGCTATTGTTCTTCAAAATCGCATTGGGATTTAAAACAAGTTTTCTCAATTCCAACATATCGGTGACCTCAATCACTCCATTATTATTAACATCAGCAGCCATTTTTATATAATCATCAATAGATGTCTCGGGATTCATTATAAAATCTTGGATAAATATAAGGTCTTGTGTAGTAATTCCTTCTGAAAAATCAGTATTTTTTTGAGGAATTAATACTAGATTCTCTCCTGATTTCAATTCAAATTGATAATTACCGCTATTCGAATTAATCGTTGACAATTGATCTACACCATTAACTTTACCCGTTAAAAGCACATCGGATATCGCGCTATTCAATTGAGTCGCAATCCGTCCACTCACTATAGCCAGACTAGTATCTACTGGGATACAGGCATCCCCTACACGGGCAATTATGGTTTGGACATAGGTTAATTCTACTTTGGGCTGTGCACACCAGTCAGCGATCTTCCATTCTATTTCAAACTTCTTAATATCTGTCTGACCCACAATATCAAAAGATTTCACTTGCTTGCCTATAGCAATGGAATTGAATAATTGTTCCGCCAAACCAGACTTCAAGGTTAATTCACCCAAACTGTCAGGGAAATTCACTGTAGTCAAATCATCTACAAAGCAAAGTGGATTGTCCATACTGCCAGCGTCTTGTGGGAGATTAAACATACTCAATCTTATTCCACAAGTAGACTGAATATTGATAACTTGCTCTAAGGCCAATTCTTCAGATCCTTCGTCACAACCGTTCACTATAAAGAATCGTCTCGTTATCTGGCCTTGTCCACATTCGTTTACATCTATCCATAGATCTTGTCTAACCTCTGCACTACAGTTGACCACAATAAGTCCATTTCTCGCTTTCCCATCGATAGTATCTAAAGAAATATTCGTCGTGGTCAAAGTCTTCCAATCCAACAAACCATCGTGACCTATTTCACTTACTAAAGTATCCTTAGTGGTCTCACTACAATTAATACTATTGTAATTAAAATAAATATCATTATCAGAGAATGCCGAGCCATCTAAGTTGTAATAGAGTCCATTCTTGTCTTGTTGGACGATAATGTAACTACCAAAAATTGAATCCACAACACCTAATGCCTCTTCATTAGACGCATCGGCTGCAGCCTGAAAAGCATCGAAATACAATGATTTATAAGCGGCACTAGATATCGTAACATCTTCCAATGACTGAACTACTCGATTGGATCCATTGTCCTTTACATTAACATCCAACCATCCTTTGGCCCAATTACAACAAACATCCATAGCCATAAACTCTGTTTCAACGGCTTCACATACGTCGGTACATAAATAAGGAACCTTCTGTGACCATCCACCTCCTAAGTACGACAATTCTTTACCATATCCTGGTCGACTAAATAGGTAGTCAAATAGATATTGTAAATCTTCTTTATTTAATTTATTGTGGTGTTCATCTCTTGCATCACATGATTCGGCAATCTTAATCGCCAAATCAAATAACCAACCATGTACTACCTTGGATCCACACTGTAATCCATCTTCCCACATCCATACAATCTCTTTGAAGTAGTGAGCAGCCACTTCGCTATCATTATTAAAGATAGACAATAGAGCAGTAACATCGTAATCGTTATTTACTTCATTTTCATCTTGACCGAACCCTGCGCTAGCCGCCAATAATTGGTTGTTGGCAAAACCCAAATCATTCAAAATTTCTACCCAATTTGAATATGGATTTCCACCATTCAACTCGGCACATGCTTTGACAAAGCTATTATCAGACCACCAGTCCGATCTTCTTGCCAATGTCAACTCTACATTGCAATTGTCCCAACTTCCCTCATCGATAGATGATGCTGAAACCCAAGCAATCTTATTTTGCAATACCACTTCTAACTCATCGTCCATTACAATGGTAGGAGCAGACACATCTCTTATTTTGACAAACTTACTCCAAGTACTTAAATTCCAACAATGATCGGCAGCTTCGTAGAATATTTCATAAGCTTCTCCATCACAGCCATTAAAAGGCAAATAAATTGGATTTTGAAGATGAGAGTAAGTATAAACCTTACAAGTATCTCCATTATCTAACACTTTTATTTCTGTTGCCGTCAATTCCATAGACACCGCTCTCATAGATCCACCAACATTAACGGAAGCTTTGACTTGAGAAACCCCTGAACAATTGTCGATAATCTCTACATCAGGAAAGTATATTTTAGCGCCACAATCGGTTGCATCAGAGCTATATATGGTAGCCTGACAGTATTCTGCTTCCCGTGCCAAATCATATTGAACACCTGCCTCAATCGCATCTACTATATCGTCTAACAACCAATATTCACCACTCAACTCGCTGGATCTACATGATTCAAAAAGTTGTCCTATGGGATATTCAAAGTTAAATATTGGCCCAATCGTGTCGTGTAATTCAGTATACTGACTTAAATATATTCTCAATCGTCCTTTACTCTCCTCATACTGACTGACAATTTCACTGTCTGCTTGAGCACAATTGGCCATAGCCAATTCAGCCGCCTCACTTGAAGCCCAACAGGTTTGTGTAACGGTATAATTCACTTCAGAACTTTGCGGACAATTTCCAGTCCACTCACTCTGTTCTTTTTTAATTGAAATACCGCAATGAACTCCCTCACTTAAGCATAGGGTGTCGCAGGCCGTCATATCATATCCGTCCTCAGTTAACCGTGGCAATACCACAGAAATACAATCAGATGATTCTGTATTGAACCCATCGCAGAATTGGGTCAATGAAGAACTGCTGTAAACATCTGGCCACCCAGCGGCAAACCAATAAGGCTGATTGCCATTGCCATTGTAGAACCAGTCATTTTCCACTACTTCGTACTGACCTTCTGCAGATAATACCCGATCTCCCAATTCCAACACTATATACGGATAGAATACATATCCACCGATTTGAGAAGGGAATAATATATGTTCTTTGATGGAATGTATGACTCCATATAAGGTTCTATTGGAACTCGAAGAATTCAACAGATCGGCCATATATATACCAGAAACTACATCTCTAATGGTCACTACACTGCCATTAGCTTTGCGAATTAATTCACAATCCAAATAGGCATTTTCTAAATTTAATGCAATGGCTCTATTTAAATTTCTTTCTATTAATTGCAGTGGAAGTTCATACACCAATCCTTTCAACTTGGCGTAGGGAAGCTCATAATCATGTATACCCATGGGCTGTTTCCATGCAGCGAATCTCTTCTGCGTACTCTGATCTGACACCACAGAATTAACCGAACAATACACAGTTTCCTTGGCATGAGAGACAAATGAAGTTTCCAATAATTTAGGTAAACGCATAACCACTATGGTGTCATAAGCTGAACAAAATTCACCGTCAGGTGTCCTTGCAAACCATTCTCTATAGATAATTTCCGCTGTATCATTATCACAATCAAAATCACTATCTATCCAGTCAGGTCCCAATTCTAATGTGGCTTTTCCGCTACTACAAGGTCTACTCGCATCAGGCTTAGGATAGGCTGCACTCCAAGGATCGAGTTGCAAGAATGGATCAATACAGTAAACTGTAGTATCCAAGGTATTACTAATCAAACAACTGTTGGGTTTGGTTAATTTAATTTTGGTTTCACAACTCCCCCCTCCACAAGCTTGCAATAAGAAGGTGATTTTCGCTGTAATCTCAAAGCCTACATGCTCTGGTCGGAGTATATTATTAGGAATTAAGAATCCACTGCCATAGAACAATTCTACTTTATATAGATCCGGTCTCAAGCTAGCCAGCAAATTGTTAGTTAACAACATTTCTGGAGTGATAAGGATTTCACACTCATTTCCAAACCCAAGACCTATTGAACCATGACAATTCACTGGAGGACAAGGTAAGATCTTAGCGGGATCGGCATTATCTTCATCGGTCTGTGGATTTCCATCACCGACACTACCTGTACCATCACCATCTACGTAATCATCGGCAGGACTATCCAACTCTCCTCCTCTATCATTATCGGGATCTTGATCAAATACACCATCTATATCCTCTCTATCCATAAGAGAAGTATCTTGAGCTCCGCTAATCTCAGCTACATTGATCAAATGATCGGGATCCAAATCTTCAGTAACTCTCAATACGAGTGGCACCACGATAGATTCATTGGGATACAATGTATCACCAATGGTATAAGTAATCATAGTTCCTGACCCAGACCAACCTTGATTCAGACTCATATCAAACTCATAGCCAGTTCTCACATAATCAGTGATCTCTATGTTGGTAGCAGGAATGCCTCCTTGATTGTATATGGTTATACTGAACAATGCCTCTAGTCCAGGGTAAGCCACCTCTTCTTCTGTGGTTTTCTTCAATGCTAGGTCAAACACTTCCACCATGGCGGGATCGTGGTCGTCTTCACTTCCTATTCCATCAGGAGTAGTACTCTGTGTATCATCATCACCAGGCAAACCAGGATATACTTCTCCTTCTTCTTCAGAATTGGATCCAGGTTGACTATCAATATCCATATCGGCAATATCCATTCCCTCAGACCATGCAGCATCAATTTCTGCATAATTAACCCAAGTTCTATCAGTAGGTGCTGTATTAGGCAATAGGGTCAAATAAATGGCTGTGGTTATCGTATCACCTACATTAATTGGACCTTGAATAACGGCTGTGGTATCTGACTTCCAACCGTAATTTTGATTTTCTGCTATACTGAAATCAAATGAATATCCTTCTGGAATATAGTCTTTTACTTGAACACTATCTACCATCACACCATCTTGATTGATTACGCTAATCTCAAATTTAATCAAATCGCCATATTTCACTGGGAATACCGTTTCGGTGGAATCTACTTGTTTAAACAATGCCAAATCCAAAAACATAACACCTGCAGGATCGTGATCATCTTCACTACCTACATCATCTCTACCCTCACTATCAAAATCGTTGTCGCCATCCTCACCTGGGTGAACCAATCGCTCTTCTTCTGAATCACTGCCAGGACTACTATCGTAGTCATCACCGGCAATATCAACTTGATTTACATCATATGCATTGACAATTTCGGCATAATTTATCCAACTCGTCATGGATGGATCGTCTACTGGTTGTAAAGTCAAATATATAGTTACTGTATCTTTATCTCCGTAATCCAACGACTTGGTCAAGAGCGCCGTAGTATCGGCCGTCCATCCTTCGTCTATATTTTGTTGTAACCCAGGATTAAAACCAAATCCAGCAGGTACATAATCTTTTACTCTTATACTATCACTGGTGACAATTCCTTGATTTTCCACAATAATATCAAAGGCTATTAAACTGCCAAACTGCCATGGATAATCACTGGCCAATGTGTCGATAACCTTAATCAATGCAAAATCCACTACGTGTAATCGTGCCACATCGTGATCATCTTCGTCAAAAGCGACATCATCGTCTCCATTTGGAGTATTGGGATCTTTGCCATCGCCATCTACCTCATCATCAGTATTGCCATCTGGGATTGCTCCATAATCATTGGAAATCGTAGAATCAGGCTGAGAATCCGTATCCTCCAGTTCAAATTCATTGCTATCGTCACTTATTTCAGCATAATTATCATAGGCATTTTCACCATCGACATTTAAAACTTTCAACAATATAGATATGGTAGTATCCGTATTTTCCAACAATGGATTCGCAATTACCATATATGCTTTATCCACTCCATCAAACACCCAGCCTTCTGCGTCATTGTCTGCTACATAGGCCAATCCCGGAGGAATGGAATCAACGACTTCGTAGGTAAGGGCATCTACATCACCTTGATTGAAAATTGTAATATCAAAGGAAACTGTATCTCCATAGGATATACCCCCTTGATTCTGAAAAGTTTTATTCAAAGCCAAATCAAAAGTTCTATATTCGATTTCAACTTCACTGTGTAATTTGGCATTGGCACAAATACATAAGTTGACAGGTCTCACAATAGCCACCAAACCGTTGTTTAGATCACAATTATTCAAAAATGAAGCTTCGAAATCTATAGTTTCTCCTACCATGGCTGGTCCAGTTACCTGAATGGTATGAACAGGCATTCCCATGGAATCCATCATATTGTCTGCACAATATATATCTATATTAAATTCATCTGTAGCCAGTAAATCCCCCTCTGATACCAGTATGGAACCATAGAGTGACACATAAGGTGTCCCATCTACAGAAAAGGCCTCAAATGAAGCAAAGGATAAATCTGGATTAACAATTTCCAATTCTACCGTTTCTGCTCCTGTAATCCCAGTCAATGGCTGATCACAAACATCTTGACCACAGGCAATTCCATCTACCACTACTATGTTTTGAACCTCGACTCCTACGGTCACAATTTGTCCACATTCTACCATACCTTGAGCTAAGATATTGAGACTGTAACGAATCGTATCTCCACCAGCAGCAATATTGGGATAACCTAAATATACTATACTTCCTCCAGGAACATCGGGATCAGGGATTACTCTTTCAATCGTTGGACAATTGTCTGGATTAGGGCTATAGCAGTTGACATTAAAATCGGCCAAGGCCACTTCTGCAGGTAAAAAGATCCTCGTCGAATCGAATTCGATAAAATCCCCTCCTTCTACAACAAACTCTATGAGTAATTCTTCGGCAATATTACAGGACAAACTACCTTCGGACCTCAGTGTAATTTCCGGTTCTGCAGCATAAGGATACAAACCATCGATTCTCAATCGATCACTGGCTACTACAAAGCCATCACCCTTTACTGGATCACCACATGGACGGTTCCCTTTAAGAGTAAAAAACAATTCCGAGCCAGATTCAAAATCACAATTGGTTCGCCCGTATAATCTTATATACATTTGTCGCCCAGCTGCCCCTTGATTGGTAGCCACACCGGGGATACTGTCGTGTACCAGTTCTGGATGATCGAACAAATTCACCGTCCACACATTGCCCACGTTGGTTAAATCACCTACAGGAATGGCATATGGATTGGCAAAACTACCATCATTAGGATAAAACAATTCAAATGAATCAATCTCAAATCCATCAGGTATTGTAACATTTAATTGAGGATCAAAAACCGAACCCGCCCTGGAGGAGTTAACCACTAGACTATATATTAGTTGATCACAAAGCTTAGGATAAGTACTGGATTGTGGATCCAAACCGGGCTGTTCTATTAAATCCAACATCGCCTCCGAATCATCTACCTCTACGCCAAATGTCAAAGGCTCATAAGTACAGCTCGCTTCATAATCTTGCCCAGATGGATAACCCAAACAGTCCCATCCAAAAATCACATCAAATTCTGTATTATCACATGTGTTAGTTTTTACACATATTTCATAATTCCTAGTATTATTACCTGTATGACTGCCCAATTGATATATGCCGTCAACAAAAGGCAATTCCATTCCATTTTCTGAAACTGACAAAATTTCTAAATTGGCAACACTAGGTATTTCTAACCAAGTGTAACCCAAGGTTCCACCTCTAGGTCTGACCGAAAGAGTATAACAAGTCTGTTCATTCACTACTTTAGCGATAACAGGAGATTGAGTAAAATCAATGTTGCCTAGATCTGAATTATTATCGGTTGCCAAATCTTCCTTCATTACGACAAAATTGTCTCCTGGACACAAAGGACTCGTATAAGCTATGGATAGATCGGTAACCATACTACGATCAGAAGCACAATTCCTATCAAATTCGATATAATAAAACAAATCAACATTTTCTTCTTCAAATGTATGACCGCCCATAACAAAAGCATCATGAATAGCCCTTATATCGAATACTATAATACTTTCATTATTAATTTTGGGATCAATAGATACTGTTTCAGAACTTTGACCTGCATTGACCAGTTGCTGGGTTACCAACCTAGCCCCGGCATAATCATAATTATCTTGTTTGTAAATAACAATACTGTCGGGAAAGTAAAGCGGTCTAAATTCATTGGGGAAGAAATCATATGTTGCAGTATACCCACTATGTGCACCACCAATATTTTGATCCACCCTAAATAAATATCTAAAGTTTCGATCACATCCACTTTGACTATTATCAAATCCCCCTTTCACGATATCTACGGAAAGAGCTGATCCCAGAAATTCCATCTCATCAAAACCACCCCCACAGCCATATGGTGTGGATTCTCCTACTGGTATAGCCTCAAAATTGGATTCAATAAATACATTTTCATATTCATTATTTGCTTCGTATTCACCTGGCCCTATTTCAAACCAATCGGCAGAATTTTCTTTGCAGAATACATATTTTGTCCGCAAGTATAAACTATCTGAAGATGAAAACTCATAATTATTGGGCAACTGACTTCCGGGAAGTCCTGACAATGTAGCCACCGACAGATCGTATTCAAACCCATTGGCTACTGGAATTGCCATAATTCCTCCAATAGAATAAGACAATCCCGTCATTGAATTATCTACAATCAACCAAGCGGTATCCACGCAGAGCAATTGATTTCTGCCATTACTATATGTTTCTGTGTATGTTCCTCTATCCCAAGATGTAAAATCACCAGCATTGAAACCCAAGGTGGTCTGATGTCGGATAGTATCACCTACAATAACTCGCTTTAAATCAACATCAGCTGAATCAGCGCGATCGAAAGTATTCCAATTTCTATCGTTGTCCTGGTCTTGATATCCCAAGGAAGTACGTTGAACATCCATATCAAACACAACACCACCACCTTCTAAACAAGGTCCTATACCACATTCTGGCAACAATATATCACGATCGCTACACTGCAATTTTATTAAACAATTGGGATCGCAATTGATATTGGTAAATTGACCAATAGAAAATTGTGTTAATCCCCCACTGCCTACACAGCTTGCCGTTAAATCAAAACAGATCACTATGGGTGCATAATCATTTGTCGGCATATCTGTCAACAAAACCTGAGCCAATAAAGAATCTCCCCCCATTGACACATCTACAGAGTAGGTAGGTATTGGACTTCCATCATAAGTCATGGAAAAACTACCGACTTCATAGGACAAACCTGTAGGTAGTTCAACTAAAAAACCAACCGAACTACTATCGGGGTTAATGTCAAAGAAATCGAAATTGAGATAAGTCAGACAATATGTCTCTGTCTGACCATCAGCCAATGCATAACTGCCATCCACCACAGGATCAGATACAAAAGCAGATCCTGGATTACCCGCATTTCTAGACGCAGTTCTTCTACCTGTACCACATAAATTTAAAGCGGAAATACTTATCCCCGGATTGGCCAAACTTGCCGGTCCACAGGAAGTAGGACAACATTGGACATACTGCATTTCTATTATAACAGTATCTTGGGGCAGTAGTATGTATCCACTATTGATATCGGCAAATTCAGCTGAGTTTGCCGTGACATTGGATCCACAGCCCAGAGAATTGTTTACTGTTTCATCCAAATTAGGAAAAGAAGCGGAAATATCATTTCCATCAAAATCCGTTATACTATAGGACACAATAGCCGTCAATGGTCCGTTGACAGCAAAACTCACTCTCTCTAGAATACCAGCTCCACTTCCACTATTCCACACAGCCATTCTCATCACACCCAGATCGCTTCCGTCCATACAGACTATATTGTCATTGAAGATCAATTCGCTACTCAAAGAAGGTCCGCTTAATTGTAAGCTAGCATCGCCATTAATTGTATTGGAAAATTGACACTCCAATCCACTACATTTCAAAAAACTAACATGTCTTACCGATCCTTCGGAAAAATCACAACCATCCACAGTGAAACATTCTTCTACAATTAAATCTTCTCCATTTTCGAATAAAGAATTGGCATTCTCACCAATATTGCCCGCAAAAGGAAAGACTGTTAAATCAAAATCGTAGAAAAGGGTATCTCCACTTTGACTGCTCGCAGGTATAGTAGTACCATTGAATTTCAATTCATAATTCTGAATATCACTACCGATTATTGTGCGATGACTAAAATGATCCACACCACCGGTTCCACCATTTACTATTTTTATATCTCTACAAACCTCCGAAGGGATGGTATTGACCGTAGTCGTATTTGAACCGACATAACTGATGGTAAAAGAGGCAAAATTAATATTGTAATTACTGGTCACCGTATCTACGACATTAGTTTGAAAACCAACAGAGATACTATCTCTAGCGAGATTCCCCATATTTACAAAAGTAACCGCATCACAATCCCCATGACGTCCTATTGAAAAATCCAAGAAGTCATCTGGACTAAATGAATTTGTTGTCGTTCTAAAAATGGGGTTATTGAGATCGGAAAGATCAAATTCTGCAAGGTTTATTCCTCCAGAATTTATATTGCTTAGACTACCGGTTGAATATTCGACCCCACTAGGCATTTTTATATTAACATATAAAAAATCGTTAATGACTTCAGAAACTTCAATACTGAAAAAGCTTTCGCTTTCATCTCCACATACGACTACGGCGTCGGGGCGGTTCGTAAAATCAAGGGAAATTTGTCCCCAAGATGATGTTGTAAATAAATTGAGGGTAATAAAACAACACAGTAATAATTGCAGTAATTTTCCTTTCATTTTTTAAGAGTTGATCTTGTTTAAATACCTATAAGGACATTCTTTGAGTGAGCACATTAAACTCCTTATAAGCTCTTGTTAATTTACCGACAAAACTATCTTGTCGAACTGGCAAAAACGTCTTAAAAAATTGATTAAAACTTCGTTTCAATTATTTGAGACCCCGTGAATACTGGATCCTAGGATTTTCGATAGGTAGAAGGAGAAACACCCTTAATTTTCTTAAACCACCGATTAAATGTGGGTTTTGAGTTAAATCCAGAGCGATAAGCAACATCCATTATTGGTGTTTCAGGAGAAACTTCAACAATCATATTGCAAAATTTATCTATACGTAAATGATTAATATAAGAATTGAAATTCATTCCTATTTTTTCACTAAAAAATTGAGATAACACATGTTTGGAACACCGCATTTTTTGAGAAAGAAGATTCAAATCCAAATCCGGATTTAAGTACAATTCCTCATTATTCATTAAGAATTCTAATTTTTCTTGCAAGGCATTAAAATCAGAATTTGTCAAATTGGATGTGACATATTTAGACTCTTTAACTTCATCTTTCATTGTAGTGAGTGAAGAGGCAAAAAAATAAACCTTATTCCCTTTCCAAGTAATATAAAGATCTTCTTTGTGAGTCCAACGATCGACAAAAATGAAATGAACAATACTGATCATAACCAAAAAATACATTGAATAGACGATATATCCATTGTAAATATTCCCCTCTATATCAATATCTTCTATATAATATCTATCAGCCATCACACTTTCAATAGCCCAAGTTATAAGGATAATGGAAGAAAAAGATAAAACCCTCTTAATTCTAAACATTTTTAACCAGTTCAATTTCGGAACCAAATACAGAGACATAGCTCCATAAACCAATATAGAAATAGGTATAAAGAGATATAAAACCGCTAAATATTGTCGAATGTAAAAAGCGCGAGAATTTTCCTCAAAAAAGAAAACCGGGAAAGCCAATAAAGCAAACAAATTAAATGGAATAAAATGATACCAAACCATTTTATCAGTAACTGCTTCATTCATTGCTTTCTGAACAGCCACAAATAAAAGAGGACCATAAGCTAGACCAAAAGGGGCAATATTTTCAACCCAGGTAATAGAAGGGATCCACATTTTACAATTAAAAACATAAAAGACGTGAAACAATGCAAAATAGAGGATGAGTTTAAAATGACGTATTAAAGAGGAATCTGTCCTTCCTTTGCAATTGAGCAATGCCAATCCAAAGACCAGAATCAACATGATCAATCCCAGTAAGATCTGTAATCCTAGCATGAAAATTTTTATTGAATGGTTCCAAAATCACCTGAATTTTGAAGATTTTGCATAAAAGCTGCAGGCGTTAATCCCGTATAATTTTTAAAGTATTTGTAAAAAGTAGACTTTGAATTAAATCCACATTGATCAGAAACAGAATCCATAGTAATGTTATTGTTCTGTGTCATTACTCCAATGGCATTTTCTATTCTTCTCTCCCCTATCAACTGGTAAAAGTTTTTGTTATAAAACTCGTTAAACAGTTTAGATAATTGAATACGACTGTAACCGGTTTTCTCTACTACCAATTCTAATGTTATCCCTGAATATAAAAAATATTTAGATTCGAAGAGGGACTTCTCTAACTTTCTAGCCATTTCAGCCAACTCAACCTGATCGATGGAAGGTGTTTTCCTAATCGAGTCCTTCTTTGCCTCTCCATTTTCAGTACGATTTTGAATATTTTTAATAAAATAAGAAGTTAAGAATAGAAAGAAAATAAATTCTAATATCCCTTCAAAAAGCACAAAATTTACATCGCTATTATAATCAAAAAACGTTAGTCCAATATATTTTATAACATGGAGAATAAGCAATGCAAAGGTAATGGTTGTCAGATTCAACAATAATTCCTTTTCACCATGAAAATCCTCGCCATCAAATCTCTTGAATTCCCAAAAGATCCAACATGGATAGCCTAGAACAAGTAAAAGAGAAATTCCTTCTGGATAGGGGACAAATAATTGTTTATTCGCCAGAAATTGAAGACCTATAACACCAATAAACATTAATATGTGCGCCCAGTCCTTCTTTATCTGAAAATTGCGTTCTCTAATCGAAAAATAAACCATAAGCAGCACAAATACTAGGGCCAAATTATCGATGACTATTGACTCACTACCTAGATCACGCACAATAAGACTACTAAATAAAATCAATAATAAACTAATTATTGAAGCCAAAATCAACTTCATATTATGTTGCTCTGCTAACTTTGAAAACTTCATAGCATCACTTAATGTTATATTACTTTCATTCATAATATTATCGTCTTTTTAAAATTCATGAAATATCCAACCCATTTCCCGTCAAAGATTTTTTCAAAACTTATACTATTTAACACAGCTATTTTCAATTTCTGACTCAAAGTAAATAAATAAACCAATACTAAAAGGTAGAATAAAATCAATTCATCTGTAGAATTATTTCTACATCTCAAAAATCACATGAAATTAAAGACAAATATATAATAATCTATTAATCTACTAGATACAAATAACAAAATAATTTAATTCAATCCGCAACACAGAGAGAAATACTACATATATCATTATTTATCAACACATTAAAACACAATCACTAAAATGAATAAATGTAAAATCAGCCCAGATTTATCAAGTTAAAAGAAGTAAAATAGTTCAAGAAGAGAGTCAAAAATCAATCCTATTATGACATTTTTCATGTCATATG
The DNA here is from genome assembly GCF_021729155.1 of Membranihabitans marinus. Classification (GTDB taxonomy): domain Bacteria; phylum Bacteroidota; class Bacteroidia; order Chitinophagales; family Saprospiraceae; genus Membranihabitans; species Membranihabitans marinus. The sequence goes on from NZ_JAJQYA010000027.1 coordinate 63,369, forward strand.
ATTTCTTAGAATTTTTAAAAAAAAATTATTTCAGAACAATTTTTCAAAAATATAACACAGTAATTCATGTGTTATACTGAGCCATAGTTATACATACAACCTCATAATACAATAATTCCAAGGCAGTAATTACTTCAGAAATAAGCATAATAATTAAAAAAATCACATCGCTAAAACAGAATAATAACCCAATTCAAGTAAAATTAACCATATCTTACTAACATTCACACAATTACAAAAACAACATATATTACAAATCTAAAATACATGGGACATTTAACCAGATTAAACTAAAAATCAAAAAAAGTAAAAGACCTATCTTTAACAATTGATTTTCAGTCAAAAATAAAATCATGGAAAAAAATTAATTTCACAAATAAAGATTCAACCAACAATAAAATTACATACTACCCAAAGAATATATTTAATTATACGTGCATGTGTTTATATTCGACAATCAACATATTACAGATAATACTTTTTCATCTTATGATTGCCAATTAAGTTTTCAGAAATCATTAATAAGCTGTACACATTTACCATTTACTGTCACCTAAAAACATGATGTAAAAAATATAAACATATAAAATTCACATATAAAATTTCCAAAATATAAAAACCGTATTAGTCATTACAAACACCCTTTCTTACTGGAGAATACTAATTAATCACTGGTTAGAACACGGTGACAAGTCAGAAAATACTCACTCATTTTAAAGAAAAACCACGGTTTCAAATAACAAACAATTGCTATATAAAATAAAGGCCCAAAACGCGTAAATCCGAAAAAGAGTTTTGACCTAAAACATATACTATATTGTCTTTTTGTTTTTACTTATTAAAACAAATCAAAAAGAACATGGTAAAATCTAAAGAGGATATACAGTATAGTTTTTCTATTTATTCCCTTTAGACGAGAATAATTAAAATAGTCACACTTGTATGTATTAAAATATATACAAAAATTAATAAACGGAATTTTTACCACTCGAATCATGCAATGAATAGGGATAAATCTATTCTATAAATGGCCCAATAACTGCCAGTAGTTATCTTTAAAATTGTAAGTACAATACTATAAATCATATTTTTAAATAATAGGAACCGCAGAAAGTAACATAAATCTTCTAAAGAAATGACTGCTGATAAAAATCCGATAGATTATATTGCCGAAAATTTAAAAAAATAAGGACAAAAAAATTCTAAGTTGAAAATTCAGTATGTTTTTAAAATATTATCTCATTAACTCTCCATTAATAATGCACAAAATCGCCCCCACCTTCCCTAATACCCCAAATTCTATCTATAAAATAAATTCTACATTTTTAATCGTTTAATATGAGTTCTAAAAACGATTACCCCTACTAGCAACAATGCCTTCATTTAAAGACATTGATCTATTACTCCTAATAGAGTTTCCTCCCATCGCTAATAAATACCGCTAGAGGCCATACCTTAATCATCCGTAAAAACAATCAATCGTTGCGATCTGCGGCTTGAATCTCCTTTAATTTAGATTGCAATAATACCGCGACCGTCATCTCGCTATCGATTAAATTGCGGCTTTCCCGAAAGTCTTGGTCTATATTAAACAATTCCATTTCTTGAGTTTTGTGATGAATTATTAACTTCCATGGACCCTGTCGAATCGCTGTCGCTTTTGATGTTTTCCAATAAAAGGTTCTCTCATCTTCTAATTGGCCATCATTGGCCAAATAAGACCATATATCTTGTCCATCCCACATTTTTTGGATATCACCTGTTTCTGCATTTAATAAATGAGTTAATGTAGGCAACCAATCCGTAACATGTATGGGCAAATCTACGGTTCGAGGAGCAAGTTTCCCTGGCCAATTGAGTAAGGCAGGCACACGAATACCTCCCTCGTAAAGTTCACTCTTCCATCCTCGCAATGGAAAATTATTACCCAATACATCATGGGGTTTATCCTTATAAGCTCCTCTATACTCGGTATTACTATGCCAACTATGTTGTCCTCCATTGTCACTGAGAAACAAGATCAAAGTGTTGTCCCTTTGATCAGATTCTTCTAAAGCTTCAATAATTTGACCGATACCGTCGTCCATATGAGTTACACTGGCAGCAAACCATTGTCGCGATGGGAACAGCCCAGTCTCTTTATAGTAATCCAACCACTGTTGGTCCTCATTCAATGGTGCATGAGGTACACTATAAGCTACATATAGAAAAAAAGGAGAATTGCGTTTTACCCTTATAATACGAATAGCCTCGGCCGTAATCAAATCCGTAGCATGGCCTTCCTCTACAAGGTATTCATCATTTCGATGCCAGGACTGCCTGCTTGTCAATTTGGTTTCTGTCTTATACTCATGGGTATAGGGATCAATTTGACCATCAAGATATCCGTAGGTAGATTGAAACCCGTATTTCATGGGAGTATAAGGAATAGAACCCATATGCCATTTCCCCGCAAGCGCAGTATAATATCCATTTTTTTGTAATATAGAAGCCATAGTCGGATCGCCTAGATCAATAACTTCCCCATAATCTGGTCCCAACACACCGTATCTACTGGGATATTTTCCCGTTAACAAGCCCACTCGGCTTGGTGTACAGGTAGGCATTACGTAGTGTTGAGTCAATTTCACACCTGTCCGAGCCAGTTTATCAATATTCGGTGTTTTTATATGAGAACCGTGATACCCAACATCTGACCATCCCATATCATCGGGAATAATGATGACTATATTGGGCAACTCTTGGCCATTTAAAAATTGGGGACAACTAGTGACCACTAAAAGACAAAAATAAACAAGGGAGTGGTAGGATATTCTTTGCATTAACATAACTATTTAAAAGTTATTAATTCTAAAATTGACAAAATTTCAGAGTTCTTTGTAACAAAAACACAATATACCCTTTTCTATATATATTAAAATAGCGATGAATCCAATTATATTCCGCATCCAAATCACACAACAATAATATTATATAAAATTCACTACCATTCAATTAAACTCATTAAATAAAACACGCTCTAGTTATTAAATTGATTGTTACAAACAACGACATAGACAAAATATTACTCTTTATGTAGTTGAAATTACCCCTATTTATTACACTAAGTGAAGACAAAAGATAAACTTTCGTATAAATTTCATAATATTATCAATATATAAATCAGACACTATGAAATATGTTCTCTACCCCATATTGACCATCTCACTGATGCTCATAAACCTACAAATAGCGAGTAGTCAATCCACTTCACTCAATATTATTATGATTGGTGCCCATCCCGATGATTGTGACATCAAAGGTGGTGGCACAGCCGCATTACTAAGCGAACTGGGACATAATGTCAAATTTTTATCCGTAACCAATGGCGATGCCGGTCACCAAAAACAAGGAGGTGGACCGCTGGCAAAACGAAGAAAAGCGGAAACTCAAATGTCCAAACAAAGATTGGGTATCGCAGAATACGAGGTTTTGGATAATCACGATGGGGAATTAATGCCAGAGCTCTCTATACGTATGGAGATTATCCGCAGAATCAGAAACTGGGATGCCGATGTTGTTATTAGCCACCGACCCAATGACTACCATCCCGACCATAGATACACTGGAGTATTGGTCCAGGATGCTGCCTATATGGTAGGGGTGCCCAATGTGGCTTCAGATACACCTCCTTTAGACAAAAACCCCCTCTTTCTATATTTTGAGGATAGATTTCAAAAACCCAATCCCTTTAGCCCAGACATCGCCATTGATATCAGTGCTGTGGTCGATAAAAAAATTGCAGGACTAGATGCCCATGTATCCCAATTCTATGAATGGCTCCCATGGATCAGTGGGTATAAAGGCGATATTCCCCATTCCAATGAAGGACGGAGAGAATGGTTTAAAACCGGCCCTTGGAAAGGACTTTTTACGCCTCGATCAAGTGAATATCTTGAAAACAATAATTTTAATCCTACTACCGTATCAGATGCTGTCATTGAAGTATTTGAAATTTGTGAATACGGAATTCAACCCAATGCCAATGAATTAAAACAAATGTTTCCTATGATAATCACGAAGGTCTCCCAAGAGTAGATTTAATATTTATTATCGCCTTGTTGGCATCGGTGCTTTATTTTCTTTTAACCAATGTTGTAACTTGTCAAACAAATTATTTCGGATTTCAGGATATTGCAAACTGAGATCGACCTTCTCACCTACATCATTGCCCAGATTATAGAGTTCTAATTTATCATCTTCATAAAATCGCATTAATTTCCAGTCACCAGATCGGATCACTGACACAGGCGAAGTTCGCCACGGACTATTGGGATATCCCGGAAAATGCCAATAAATGTTTTCCCTTTGCAAATGGGATATCTGCCCTGTCAATAAGGGCAATAAATTTTCGCCATCCAATAAATAATCACTCGGCGCACGACTTCCTACTGCAGCCAGAATGGTAGGATAAAAGTCAATGGTCATAACGGCTTCCTCACTCAGAGACTGGGCTGGGATTTTACGGGGCCACTTAATCATCATAGGCACTCTAATTCCACCTTCATAAAATGACCCCTTACCGCTCTTAAGTGGAGCATTACTGGTGATATCATTGTCGCTATGACCCAAAAAATCATATCCTCCTCTGCCCCCATTGTCAGAACAAAAGATAAAAAGAGTATTTTCTTCCAGTCCCAACTCTTTCAATGCATTCATTATATTGCCCACACTTTCATCCATGGATTCAATCATAGCAGCATAGCCGGCGTGATTATGACCTGCTTCCCCTGTCTTTGTTTGGTATTTTTCTTCATATTCAGATTTTGCTTGATAGGGGCTATGTGGAGTATACATTGAAAACTGGAGATAAAAAGCATTGTCTTTATTTTCTTTTATAAACGATACAGCCTTACGACTTAAATAATCTGTGAGGTATTCTCCTTCAAAGGCATCATCAATATGGGGATTGTTATTGGGTTGAAAATATCCACCTGGCCACCCACCAGGATTGCCCGCATGATAACCACCGATATTGATATCAAAGCCCTGTTGCAAAGGACCAGTATCTGGAACATCCCCGATATGCCACTTGCCTATAAATCCGGTTTTGTAGCCCAAGATCTTCAAACTTTCCGCAATAGTGACCTTACTACTGGGTAGACTGACACCATTTTCAGCTGATATCATCTTTCCTTTGCCGGGTTGACCTACATGATATATAGGCTGATGAGGATAGTACTGACCGCTAAGAAGAGCTGCTCGCGTTGGTGAACAATTGGCTCCATTGCTATAGCCATTGGCAAATCTCATACCTTCTCTAGCCAATTGATCGATGTGAGGGGTTTCGTAAAAATGGCGTTGGAGGGGATCATTTATATTTATATCCGCCCATCCCAAATCATCGGCAAGGATAATTACGATATTTGGCCGATCTTCTTTTACCTCTTGTGCCTGTAACGCAGAATTGACCAATAAGATAAGTAAAGTATTGAAGATGCACGAAGTTGACCAACTCCAAGACAGGTAATATTGAAATTGACGATTCAAATTAAAATGATTTTTATGGATTTATCGAAAAAAGAATGCATTACCATCCGAGGCAGGAAGGTAATGCATTTTAAATAAAAGAATATTGCTGCTTATTATTTTTTATACAACATCGGGCACTACATATGGCTCTCTATAATTTCGCGTAAGCATTTTGTCTGCGTCTGGGTCATTGACAAATTTTTCCGATTTCGGATCGAAAGTCAATACCTTGCCCAAATGGTAAGCTATATTGCCCAAATGTGCCAATCCAGATGATAGATGAGCTGTTTCCACAGGTCCATGAAGTATGGTTTTGTCATGGGCTCGAACAGCCTCAATAAAATTGGCGTAATGATCACCGCCTTCTTTACCGGATTTACCCGGCTCTCTATCTCGACCAAAATAAGTTTCATAGGTTTCATAGCCCTTGATGACCATATAGCCTTTGTCGCCGTAAAATATATTACCTACACCAGCACCATCTTCTAGGTTGGTACACCAGTGACGCACTTCGAACTGAATCATTTTCTTTTCATCCGGATAATGGTAGATTGAAGTTTGTACCTCTGGCACTTCCTTGGCATCATCCCATAAAAACTTACCCCCCATAGAGGTAATTTTCTGAGGCAGTCCCACATCGAGTCCCCACATACATAGATCGGTTTCATGAATCCCTTGATTTCCCACATCACCATTGCCGTAATCCCAATGCCAGTGCCAGTTGTAATGCACTAAATTACGAGTAAATGGTCTCATCGGTGCAGGACCTGTCCACAAATCGTAATCCAAACCTTCAGGTATGGGCTCAAATCCCTTGTCCCCAATACTGGGTCTCCATCTATAAACCAAACCCCGAGCCATATACACATTACCGATATAGCCATCGTGCAACAACTGCACAGCCTCCCGTATGGCTTTTGAACTTCTCAACTGAACTCCGTGTTGAACAATGCGGTCGTATTTGGCCGCTGCTTCTACCATTTTTCGTCCTTCCCATAAATTGTGAGACCCTGGTTTTTCGACATATACATCTTTGCCAGCTTGACAAGCCCATATAGTGGCCAGAGCATGCCAATGATTACAGGTAGCTATGGACACAGCGTCTACATCTTTGTTATCGTATACATGCCTCAAATCCTGAACCGTTTCCACTTTTTTACCATATGTTTCTTCAAACTCCGCCGCTCGCTTCCTACAGAGTACCATATCGGGATCACACAATGTAGTTACCTGAACATTATCCTGCTTCATAAATCCTTTAATATGGTTTTTCCCTCGACCATTCACTCCTAAAACGGCGACATTCACCCGATCATTGGCCCCAAAAACTCGGGCGGGGACAATAGTGGGGAAAGATAACAAAGCACCAGCGGCTACTGAATTTTTAATAAATTTTCGTCTTTCAAGATTTGTTTTCATTTGCATAGTATTAATAATTTGCGTTAAAATAACAATTTAATACAATTATTCAATACTAAATTTTGAAAACACCGTGATTCAACCCTATAAATCGCCGTTACTGCTTGAAAAATTCATAAAAATAGTCAAATCGATAACAAATAGGAAGGTAAATGCTTACGATTGAGACAGATAGGCAAGATTAAAAGAATGGATAGGAATATGAATATGAGAATTGATATAGATTTCTGGACACAAATATATAATATGAATTAGGTTTTATAATGACGGATAAGATTTTGATTGACCGAATGCCGTGGATGACCGAGTATTCTATGATAAAACCAAACAATTAAGCCATTAATTTTACAAAAGGTTCATCTCGGTTTATTACAGCGTAAATCGGCAGATTTT
>NZ_JAJQYA010000028.1 GCF_021729155.1 Membranihabitans marinus
CGTTACTTTAAAAAATTTTTATTTTAGCACCATGAATTCACTAGAACTATAAATACACACTTTTCTGAACACTACCACCATAGTGGATATTACGGATCGTTTTGTGCTGGATTAAGTACAAAATTTAAATGCTATCTCGTCGCAGCACAGTGGCTGCGACTTCTCTCGCCCTGGCTTCCCCACCCGGAGCACAGTGGCTCCGGTTCCCTCGCCAAAGGTCGATTTACGACCTTTGATCCTTCAGATTTTGCTCGGTCACACCCACGACACAGTGGTCGTGGCTCCCTCATCGTAGGCCTATTTAAGGTCTACGGTTCTTCGAACTACATTCGGTCGTGAGCTTCATTCGGTCATGTCCTCAAAATGAATTAAAAGACCACGCTGGAGCACAGTGGCTAAAAAACTAACGAAATACGAATTACCCAATCCATTAAATATGGATTGGGTAATTCGTATAATTCTATATAGCGAGTATTTTTTCAAAATCGTAATCTTCCGGCACATCTAAATATTGTTTGGCTGCAGGGTAGTCATGCCGGTCAATATAATGGAGGTTTTGAAAATAGAGTTGGACGAGTTCAGAGTTAATATCCACCAATCGGGGAGGTATTTTCCCATCTTTACCCTGAATATCGGATAGGAAAAGAGGAGTAATTTCACCTCTCGAATTGGCTGTTACCATGCATCCACTCAAACCTTGATCAAACAACTTCTTTACTCCCAAACCCAATAAGGTACATAGGGTAAGGTCAAATCCGATAGGGCGACAACAGCGCAGTTCGTATCCCAATTCTATAGGTCGAGTTTTAATGTCTAATTCGAGGGCCTTTAACCGTTCTTGCAACAATAAATTAAAAATATGAGCCTTGCTAACATTGCCTAACTCAGGATGTCCATGGTCGTCATAGGTAAAATTGATGCCACATTTTTTTAATTCAGTATTTGACATATTATGAAACACTCCTTCGCTGATTAATGCTACGCCATAATGGATGTTTTTAATCTTTCGTTTTACAATGGAAGAGATGATCAAATTCACCACTTTGTCAAAAGTTACCTCGGTTTTGTTGAACATTTCTGGGATAACCATCATTGGAAAATGGCAACTTGCGGCAATCCCAAAGGCCAAATGCCCAGCAGAACGCCCCATTGTAGACATTACAAACCAGTTTTGGCTGGTTCTCGCATCTTCATAGGTAGTATTGCCTATGCGTACACCTTCATCTTTGGCCGAGTGAAATCCAAAAGTGGGGTTGCGATCGGGTAGGGGGAGGTCGTTGTCTATGGTTTTGGGGACGTGAATATTGGATATAGAAATATTTTCGTTTTGCAAATATCCCGTTATCCTATTGGCAGTAGAAGCTGTATCATCACCTCCAATGCTCACCAATAGTTTTACATTGTTGTCTGTAAACAGAGCAGTGTTTAGGTTTTCCTTATTGGGCTTAAATCTACTCATGATTAATGTCGATCCACCCCTGCTAAATATTCGATCGGCATGAAAAAAATCAAATTCTTTGATGGATGGATTTTCGTTAAAAATACCTTTAAAGCCTTCATGTAGACCGAGCACACGATAGCCATCATTTAAAAATATTTTAGCAACAGTACTTACTACTGCATTAATACCCGGTGCGGGACCACCCCCGCAAAGAAGAAGTATGGATTTCTTTTTCATAATGTTATAAATTAAATTTATTTATAATCATAAAGTATATTTTATCTTCTACTAGACAGTAGAGACCTCTCGTTTTATAGTCAACATCCTGGGTCTTCACTAAATGTATTGGGAGACGCCAGTCATTGATTTTTTGGGTAAGTGATTTTGTCGATTGACAATCTCGAGCTTAGGATAATTTCACAATTATCTTTGACCATTGACTATATCGATATACTCTTTGCAAGTCTTGAAATAAATCATTAAATAGCAATATTTAAACCACAATGACTATTTTCCAAGTCTCCTCAATTTACACAGATGGTCTATGGTATTAGTGATATCTCATTGAGATACAGAAAAAATGGTCTTCTCAAGGATGTCGTAAATAATTAGGGGAAACCATTCAACTATCGGGATACTCTTCCAGATGCATCTCCGCCCATGAGTTTTTCAACTTCATCCACGGTTACCAAATTGGCATCGCCTTTAATTGTATGTTTGAGACAAGAGGCTGCCACCGCAAAATCCAATGCATTTTGATCGTCATCAGGATACTGCAATAATCCGTAAATCAAACCTCCCATAAACGAATCACCACCTCCCACGCGATCTACAATGTGGGTTATTTGATATTGACGGGTTTCGAACATTTTTGATCCGTCCCACAATACTCCAGCCCATGTGTTATGAGAAGCGGAAATAGATCCTCTAAGTGTAGTGATAACTTTTTTGGCTTTGGGAAATTTCTTCATCATTTGCTTGCAAACCGATAAAAAGGCTTCCGCTTTGACATTATGTCCATCTTTGTGTACATCGAGTCCTTCGGGATGAATGCCAAAATGTTTTTCAGCATCTTCTTCATTTCCGAGGATAACATCGCAATAGGAAGTGAGTTCTGTCATTATTTTTTCTCGATCGCCACCGTATTTCCAAAGTTTGGCTCGGTAATTAAGATCAGTAGAAATAGTGACACCCATTTTGTCGGCTACTTTTAAGGCTTCCAGACATACATCTGCAGCACTCTGGGATATGGCAGGGGTAATTCCCGTCCAATGAAACCATCCAGCGCCTTCGAAAACTTTTTCCCAGTTAATGGTTCCGGGTTTAATCTCCGAGATTGCAGAATGGGCTCTGTCGTATACTACCTTGCTCCCTCTACTAACCGCTCCTGTTTCTAGGAAGTAGATGCCTAATCGATCTCCTCCGAAAATGATATTTTGGGTATTGACTCCTCTTTTTCGCAATTCCATTAAAGCACATTCTCCAATATCGTTCTTGGGCAATCGGGTTACAAAATCTACCGGTACACCGTAATTGGCTAATGATACAGCGACATTAGATTCTCCACCGCCATATACCACATCGAAACTATTGGTCTGTGAAAATCTTAAAAATCCTGGAGGCGCTAAGCGAAGCATGATCTCGCCAAATGTTACTACTTTTTTCATTAAAGCTAGAGTTTTGTTTTGATATTGTTTATCAATTAGTTAATAGTTTGGGGTTGTGAGGTCAGGCTCAACCGAACTTTGTGGTTGGGTTGAGCACAACATCACTATTTATTACATATAAAATGACTCTTATATATAAGTGTTGGACTTCTTTAAATTCCTAAAGATTGACCTCCTCCAACTTGTATGGTTTCAGCCGTGATAAATGAGGCATCTTTACCAGCCAAGAAGGAAACAACACTAGCCACGTCTTCGGGTTGACCCAGTCGTCCCAGCATAATATTCTTGGACCAAGAGGCGAAAACCTCGGGTTTGGTTGATTTTATTTGCTGGTGAAATGGGGTGTCTATTGTACCCGGAGATACTGCATTTACTCGAATACCGTATTCTGCCAAATCTTTTGCTAGGGCTCTGGTAATGGTGTGAACTCCAGCCTTGGATGTTCCGTATATTCCAGCTCCTGGTCCACCTGCATTCCAGGCTGCATTTGAAGTATAATTAATGATGGTGGGGTGATCCCCTTTTTTGAGATATGGGATGGCAGCTCTTGAAGCAAAAAACACTGAATCTAGATTTAATGCCATTACATGTCTGTAGAATTCAGTCGTCATTTCTTCAAATCTAGATCGCCCACCTAATCCACCGGCATTGTTTACCAGTACATCTATTCTACCGTATTTTTCACCGATTTTCTTGATGTTGGAGGTGACGGCTTCCTCCTGAGTAACATCAAATCCAAAATAGTCAGCATCTATGCCTTCTGCTTCCAGTTCTGCCACTCTTTTACTTCCTTCTTCGTCGCGGATTCCATTCAAAACAACAGTATAACCGTCTTGACCCAATCTTCTTGATACTGCAAAACCTATACCACCTGTGGCTCCGGTTATTATAGCTACTTTATTTTTATTCATTTTGATTATTATTATTGATAATTTCTTTGTGATTATCGAATTTTGAAAAAATATTTTTAATTATTTGTAAATGTATACTTTTTTGGATTTTATTGCGGTTTCAAAGGTGCTATTTTAGGACATAATATCCACACACTGGCCAATGCGATCACGGCCATAGAAGCACCGATGACAAAAGCTGGTGAGTAATTGCCCCCAGAGGTAAGCCAGGGTACGAGATAGATAAGACCTGCAGCCGTCAGCTTTGCCGCCATACCTGCAATTCCAGACAATGTCCCTACGGTTTTGCCCCCAAAAAAATCACTGGGTAGGGTTTGTACATTTCCAATCGCAGTCTGAAATCCAAACAAAATAACTGCCATTATTAATACCGCCGATGTCGGTCCACCTGGATTGGCCATGGCCAATAAACTGGGCAACATAATTAGACAACCTATGGTTATAATAATCTTTCTAGTCTTGTCCACTGACCATCCTGCCTTTAATCTATTTTGTGCAAATAAACCTCCAAACCATGCTCCTAACATAGCTCCTACATAAGGAACCCATCCGTACAGGCCTATTGTTTTCACATCCATGCCGTAAACCTCATTAAGATAAATGGGTATCCATACAACGAATAACCACCAAATGGGGTCAATGGTCGCAGAAGAAATAATAACTCCCCAACTCTGTTTATGAGTTAATAGTTTTCCCGTACTCGGATTGTATCCTTCATCTGGACTGCCATCTTCATCTATGTCTTGATTTTGCTGCCCAGTCAAGATGTAATGCCGTTCTTCTTCAGATATCCAAGGGTGTGATTTCGGTGGTGATTTTACTAAATACATCCACGGAATCAACCACAATAATCCAATTAAACCAACCAAAATAAAGATGGTTTGCCAGCTAAAATAAACGGTTAAAAAGGCAATAACAGGTATGGCAATGATTCCTCCTATGGCCGCTCCTGAATTAAATAGACCTTGGGCAAAGGCGCGTTCCTTGGTTGGAAACCATTCCGCATTTGCTTTAGCAGCTCCTGGCCAGTTCCCGGCTTCAGCAATCCCCAAGATAGAACGGAATATTCCAAAGCTTAAGACGCCTTGAGCTAAAGCGTGTAGCGCTGTGGCTATGGACCATACACCAATAGATATGGCAAATCCTATTCTCGTACCTACCCAGTCGAGTATCTTACCAAATATAGCTTGTCCAAAGGCATATGAAAACATAAATATCACTGATATTAATGCAAATATCTCTTTGCGCTCATCATTGGTCTTCTCTGGAAATAAATCTTCAGCTATATCTGGCCAAAGCACACCTATAGACTGGCGATCTATGTAGTTAATAATTGTGGCAATAGCGATTAAGGTTATTACCCACCATCTAAGTCCTTTAATTTTCATATTTATTGTTCTTGCATTTCATATCCGAGAAAATCCTCGCGTGCTGGACTAAACACATCGATTAATACCCCTGGTTGTGAGCAGACACAGCCATGCATGATGTGTGGTGGAATGTAGAAAGAGTCGCCACCTTTTAAAGTCTTAATTTCTTCTCCTATGGTCATTTCAAATTCACCACTCACTACATAGGTTACCTGTGAATGATAATGTTTGTGCATTTGTCCAATGGCTCCTTTCTGAAAGTCTACCTTAACCAGCATGATTTTGCCATCGTACCCCATTATTTGTCTTTTCAATCCTGGACCTACTTCTTCCCATTCCGTTTGATCTCCGTGAAAGAATTCTTTTGTTTGTTTAATTTCCATTTTTCTCAATTTTTAAGTTTGTTAATTGTTATCGGACCAGTCCATGATATTTTATGGCCGTCTGGTATTTCTATTTTATGAATGGCATTGGATTCGCCATTGTAATGGTTTATACATACTCTCCATTTGTTGTTGTCCACATCGATTAAGTCAAAAACACTGTATTCCACACTCTCTAGAATACTTTCAATGGATTTTATCTTGCCATAGGGCTGATGAGGAATCTCAGTAACTGGATTATAGCTACCATGGCTTTCAATCACAGAGATGAAACTGGGATTAATCGCCTTAGATTTTCGATGAATCATAAAGGCGTCTCTTCTCAAATTGAATTCATGGTCATTCGCACCAATTCTGGCTAAAATTACTTCGTCGTTTATTTCGGATTTGGTAGTCAGGGTATACATTTTTTGGTCTTTTAACCAAGTCATGCTAATCGATGGATTTTCAATTTTTGCCACAGCCTCTTGGTAGATATGTTGGTATCCATGACTGTCGCCCAATATTTCTGGATCATTGGACTGGTATTTGAAATCCGCTTTCAAAAATTGACCCGCAAAGTGTAGGGGAAGATCAAAATCATGTGCTTCCTCACCAAAAGCTCTCACAATGTCGATGACAATGGGTTTGTCAAATTCATCATCCTTCCACAAGACCACCAATCGCTCCAAATCATGGTTTTTATAAGCCATAGTGTCCTTAGCACTAATAATCTGTAAATCTCTATTGGCAGCATTGAAATAAATAGGGATTGAATATCCAGACTTTGCAACGTCATAGATGCCATCGAAATGAGATTTTTGATCCATCACTAATGCGTTGTGAGCAACGGTTTGTTTGGCCCAAGTTTGGTTTTCGTCTAAGTATCTTCCACCTGCTTTTTGGTCAATGTTCACCCAGCGAGCTGCTCCGTAATCCTGTAACACTTCAGTAGGACCGTCGTAAATAGAATAGGACAGCTTGTCGAAGTGTCCATGTCCCAATCCTTGGGACGTATATTTATATACTACATTGAATTCTTCAGATCCACCTCCCCATCTCAAAACACCTAAACCTCCTTTATTCCCATCTTTGCCATCCTTCATTTCCGTGGATGACCTTTGAAGTCCAGCTATGGAAATATTTTCTAATGCTTTAGATATTTCAAATCCACTCTGATCCAGTAATACTTTGTTTTGCAACTGGGCAGCGAGTAAAAACTCTTTGTCTCGGCTATTTGCATAGGCTATATTCACAGCTGTTACCACAGATCCGGCCGCTATCGACATCCCTTTCTGAGCATCGTTGATGGGGAAAAATTCTCCTTTCGAGTCGGTTTGGGCCAACATAGTTTTTACAGCTTTTATAAGCAATCCCCCGCGATATTCAAATATTTTTAGTTCTGGCATATGGTGATTTAGTCCCTGTGCAAAAACCATAAAAGGCAGCATGGCGTATCGATGATAATAGGGGCCTTCTTCATAATAGCCGTCGGGTGAAAAAGCATAATCGATTTGAGCAAAAAATCCAGCTATTGCTCTATCTCCATCATATATTAATCCCCCATCGTTGTCCTTTTCCAAACTTATATCCTTCTTAATTTCTAAACCATATAAGGCTCTTTGAATCAGTTCTTTGTTGTTCAATGCCAATCCAATCATGCCTACTGCTGCGTTCCCCCAAGTGGAATGATTGTGAATTCGATTAAAAAACTTGGGATTCTCAATGGAAATAAAATCTGCATATGGAATCAGAAGTTCTTCCTCTATGGTCCTTCTCTCAGCAAGAGATAGAAAATGGTAGATAGCATCATAGGCTTGAGCTGTATACATAAGCCAGTTGGCATCGTTTAAGCATTGCCAAAACAATTTCCCAGGTGAATATGATTTTCTACTCGGATGTTTGTCAATACGAGGATATAGTTCAACATATTTAAACAACATATCCTTGACGTAATTACCGTATTTTTCCTCTCCTGTGATTTGGAAAAGCATGCCGGCCGTCCTCATTAGCCCGTAATTGCGCTTATGGGTTTCATGTGAATATCCGCCGGCCATATCTTTGGGAATAGGTACTTCCATAGGAGCTTCCAAGACAGAGGCAAATTCCAATATGGCTTTATCCAAGACTTCTTGATATAAGCGGGGACAACATTCATCCTTTATACGACTTACCCCTTCCGCAGTAAGTAACAAATTGGGATGTTCCTGACCTATGAGAAATGAATTCAGACCCAATACTAAGGTTACCATATATAATAATCGACTACCTATCATTTCTCCACTGTTTTTATATTTTCTGCCGTATATGCCGGGTCGTTAGAACTTATTCCTTCAGAATTTTTAAAAGAAGTATTCTTAACCGCTATTACAGGATCCCCTACGACTAAATGGAGATTGAGCTTTTTGCTGTCTTCAAAAGAAAGCCCATTCATCTCTGCCAGTTGGACACCGTGAATGGATACAGCAGCGTCAACTTTGTTTCTAATATCATGGCCTACGTTTTTGAAACTAGAGTTGTTGAGGTCGAGGATAGGACCGAATGTGCTTTCGTCCCGACCTCCTCGGTACAAATGAATAGCTGCGCCACCTACATTTTCAAAATGGCAATCCTTTACAAAGACATTCTCTACATTGTAGATGCCGATGTCATCTGTTTCTTTGTCCATATTCAAAACATGGCCAGAAATGTTTTTAAAATTGCAATTGACCAATTTGATAGAATCAGCGAAGGTGTTCTTAAATACCCGGAGTACATTGAAACTATGGTTGACATCAAGATCAATGAAATCGCAGTCTTCAGCGAAAAATTTGTAATTGTTTATCATGCTATACCTGCTGGTTCTCACCACATTGTTGCCAGAATAGTCATCGGATTTAATTCCCGAAATCAAAAGGCCCTTTAAGCTGAGTGCACCTCCATTTTCGATATTGAATAGCGATGATTTTTCGAATGTTATCGTTGGTTTATCACCCTCTAATGATGAAGTTACTGTTATGGGATGGTTGATGTCAATGGATTTTGTCATGTGGTATTCTTCGCCATTTTCCAACACGATGATATCTCCAGACTTTGAATTTTTAATCGCATTGTAGAGTGAATTTTTTCCAGGCTCTACATCTATTTTTTCACCGTAGTTAAAGTTAATGGTATAATCTTTTTTGGGATACCAGGATACGCCGGTGTTATCGCTAGAAGGTCTTTCACTTTCCATGGCTGGACCAATAGAAGTAGTACTTGCCGGTAACTGAAGTCCATTTTTTGTTGAAAACGAGATAGTTTCTTTGGTAAAGCCGTCCTTAATAAGTTGGCCGTTGTTTTGGGGTTCTTGAATATTGGGACTCAAGATATTTCCGTCAAAATCAATGCCGCTGATATCGTCATATACCGTAAATACATCATCCTTGTTTTCATTGTAAATTAGATTATTGGTAAATGTTGTATTTTCTGGTGTTGCACTTCTTTCTTCATCGCTGCCAGCACAAAACTGTATATAGTCGCAGTCGACAAAGATGTTGTTAGCCGCCTTGGAATCTTTAACTTGAAAATATCTGTTGATGGGTGAATTCGGTACTCCATTCATAATGACCAAAGCCCCTCTAAATCGATATCCTGTCAGTCCTTCGCAATAGTTATTGATTACCGTTTGTTTTTCATTGATGATTCGTATCCCCCCGGTATTGGCTTTTCTGTTGCCGAAAAAATAGTTGTTGTCCACTAAAGTCTCATTGCCATGACGCATGGTTAATGTCCCTTGGCATTCGAAAAAAGTATTGTTCCTAAAAGTGTTCTGACAACTCTTGTTCGATATGATTTCATGTTCTCCATTACATCTTTCGAAATAATTGTCTTCCACCAAGGTGTTGGAATTGGTGAGAGAATGGTGACTGGTTCCTATCCGCAAGGTTTCTCCTCCATTGGAACCCAATATTGGATGGTATCCAAAATAATTGTGATCAATTCTATGGAAGTTTTCCCGACTTTCAGGAGTGGTTAATCTCACCGCCAGAGTAACCCCGTTGTTTCTTTTGCCTACGAGATAACTGTGGTCGAATCTATTGTTTTTTCCGTATAGGGCAACCCAATAATCGGACTCAAAGCGTTCACTCGGATTGTAATCATCAATGACTATTTCTGTCATCCTACAATTGTTACAAAAATCCTTGCTCGATGTCCTATATTCAACTACTGCCCCAGTAGGGGTATGTCCATTTCTAAAAACCAAGCCTTCGACATGAATATATTCTCCGCTTATTTGAAGATTCGATTCTCCTTCTAAAAAAACTTTTCCTTTGTCTTCAACGGTGAGTACAATGGGGTTGTCTTCAGTCCCTATTCCTTTAAATACCAACTCTGCGTTCTCCCATATGCCATTGGCCAATATCACTTTGTCGCCTGGAGATAGATTTTCGGTGGCTGCTTTAAACGCTGCCATATCCTTCACTAAAATTCCATCGGATTGGGTCAGACAACTCGTGAGAATTGTCATACTTATAAATATTATGAAAGTGTATTTCATCTTAATGTGTTACTTCTAGTGAATAATATTTTACTTTCGCAAAACTTCCTTCTTCTGTTGTCGTCAGATAGTTTCCAGCCTTAAAGTAGTTTTCAAAAACTCCCCATTTTTCTACGTGGATATCATCAAAAACCATGGTCTCGGTATCGTTTAATATAATTTCGAGTCTGTCTTTTTGAGCGATAATCTCCAATTGGAATTTATCGAAACCCACTACTTCATCAAACCAATGACCCTCATCGGTCCAGGCATCTGTTTTGAGAATGTCGACATCATTGACGGCTACATCTTTCAATATTTTTCGCAATACTCTCACTTTCCCTTTATTCCAATATATTTTTAAAATCGGCGGTGCGTTGTTGTCATCTTCGCCGATTAGATCTCTTTGTTCATTCGATAGTCGGCCATGAATCTGCATAATGATGGTCCTGTGAAAGTCATCATTTTCATCTTTTGAAATTTCAGACATTCTTAGTGTTCCCTTCATCTTGCCTCCTTGCTCAAAAGTCCAATTGGTGGAATTGCTACCAGAAACCATTTGTTCTCTAAGTTCACATCTGGAATACGATGTATTGTTGGTAGTTGATCCTGGATATGCATAAAATACCAGAGCTCCTTCAATTGAATCGTTATACATATATGGTTGAAGCAATTCACTGTCTCCATAATCTAGTATTTCGGGAGGGGAGACTTCAGTAGGATCTCCTATGGGTAAAGTCACTTTCCAGTGGTTTAAATCAATTTTTGGTAAGAAATAATCCACTCCTTCTACCTTTTGAGTTTTTTCTTCCACTATTGGCGGTTCTGGGTTAGTAGTAGCTATGGGTTCTTTAGTAGAAGTACAAGAAGCTAGACAAATAACCACCCCGGCTGTAAACCAAGATTTACAGGACAATCTTATTTTTTTCATGTTTTCCAGGTTTTAGGTTAATTGGCCGGATATACCTTGACATTATCGACATAGGCATCTACATCGGTAACTCCATAAATCAGTATAGCAACTTCTCCACTTTCATTGGATGTAAATGCAGCTTCCACCGTAGTAAATGTCGTTTTTCCTAAATCATTGCCACCGACATGATGGACCAGCGGCTGTTCATTGTAGCTTGCTACAGCATCGGCACCATCATCAAAGTGACCGTCAATGATCCCTCCGATAATTCTATTTCCTCCTTCGGCGATAGTTCCATCGTCTTTAATGGCGTATTCATATTCTAAAATATAATCGGTATTGGGGGAGACTACTATGGGTTGATAAGCATATCTAGTATTGGAACTGAGATATACACCAGCCGAGGTACTTTTTGTCCACTTAGCCCCTGTAGTTTTTGATCCATTGTCCGATCCGTCATAATTCAACCAAGATCCATCGCTACTCGTATTAAATGGATTGGTATTTCCACCTGAAAAGCTTGAGAATTTCCAACCTGATGTTCCATCCGAGAAATCACCATTGATTATCTCTGGAGTTATGGCTACAAATTTGTTTTCAACGATTACATCGTAGGTTACTGCGTCTGAGGCTCCATTGGCATCGCTAACCGTTAGGGTGACGGGATAACTTCCTTCTCCATCTACAAAAGTATAGGTAGGATCTTGCTCACTTGATGTGTTTCCACCCCCAAAATCCCAGAGATAAGTCGTTGCTTCAAAGGATAAATCACTAAAGATGATCGTCGTAAAGTTGCTTCCATCAGGTATATAGGAAAAATCAGCTACAGGCAGTTCAGTATCGGGAATAGAATTGGCTTCTGGTAGTTCGAATTCGTAAAAACTCTCACAACTGGAGTAGAAACCGATTAATGCGATGCATGAAGACCAAAGGGTTATTCTGGAGATTGTATTTATTGTATTTTTCATTTTTTTTAAATTTGGATATTAATAACCTGGGTTTTGAGATAATAGACCAGCGCTTAGATTAATTTCTCTTGAGGGGATAGGGAGGAGTAATAACCTAGAGTTGTAACTCGTGTATCCCATCTCACTGGCATGAGCACTCATAACAGCATCAGCCACACCAAATCTTAACAGATCATAGAAACGCTGATTCTCAAAAGCCAATTCCACCCGACGCTCCACGAGTAATGCCTCTTTGGTCAATATAGAAGGTCGATCAGCTATGGGGTCAAATCCAGCTCTAACTCGTACTTCCATATAGGAGTCAATAGCAGCTCCATTGGTGGTTTCAGTTCCTCCGGCTAAGATGGCTTCTGCATGCATTAATAGAACATCTGCATATCGCAGTACGATCCAATCGTTGCCAGCATCTCGCGGACTGGCACCATAGGTAGGTGTACTTCCTGTGAGGTCGGTACCTTCAGGTAAAAATTTGATAACTTCATGTGAGTCTCCAAATGAAATATAGGATTTTGCCGTTCTGTTTCCGCCATAAAGGTTGAAATCGGCTATTAAATTGTCATTGACTAAGTTGTGTCCATCCTCTCTACCTTGGCTAAAAGCGGCAGTAAATTCAGAGGAATAACTTTGACTTTCTAGTGAGTTGCCTAATTCATATTGTACGGCAAATAGTATTTCGTCGTTTAATTCATCGTAGAATACATCGTAAAAGTCAGGTTCGAGAGCGAAATCTCCACTGTTGATTATGTCTTGACACAATTGTTCTGCACCGGAGTAATTTCTATTCTCTTGGGTTAAGTAAGCTTTGGCCAAAAGACCTTGGGCAGCTGCTTTCGACGCTCTAGATTTATAGCTGTTATCTAGATTGTCAATGGCAAATTGTAAATCTGATTCGATTAGTGCATATATTTCTGATTCAGCCACTCGGGAGAACAGTAATTCATTTTCTAATGGGCCCACAACGGTATTGACCAAAGGAACTGAACCAAATAATCGAACTAATTTGAAATAGGCAAATGCTCTTAGGAATCTCGCTTCTGCGCTATATCGATTTTGATTGCTTTCATCGGCAACATCAATAAAATTTAAGATGCTATTGGCTCTAAAGATCACATCGTACATAGATTCGTAATAATCTTCTGATTGAACATTGTTGGCGTCTACTTCGTATCTGTGAAAGTCGGCTTTTGTACCTTCAAGTGTTTTGGTTCGCGTGTTGTCGCTGCGCATTTCCGATAGCATATATTCAAACTGAATACCTCTATTGGAAGAAACAAGACTTGTGGTTGTATTTTCATTTACACCCTGAACAGCGTCGTAGATGCCTATAACTCCAGCTAATACATCGGCATCACTTTGATAAAATGCATCGACAACAATGGAGGAATCCGGAAGTGGATTTAAAAAGTCATCATCGCAAGAGAGGAGAGTAATAGATGATAATACAATACTTATATATAATAGATATTTCATTATTTGTATTTTTTTAAATTAGAAATTTACATTTAGACCAACCGATATGGTTCTAAATAATGGGGTACCTGCTCTTTGAGCTCCATACGCTCTAGGGTTGTTATTGGTGTCCACGAATTCGGGATTGAATCCATGGTAGTCGTCAGAAGTTTTGTATATGAGGTTCTGACCGGCTGCATATAGTCTCAGTCTTTCTAAACCTACTTTTGACAATAGATTACCAGAAAAGTTATACCCAATATTCACATTTCTCAATGAAAAGTATCCTGCGCTTTGTACCACATCATTGGTCAATACTCTTTGCTGTAAGAAGGATGGATGAGAGATTACACCATCTTCAACCACTTGAGCAACATCTGAGGTCGCCCCTTGCCAATGTGTACCAAAATATTGATCTCCTATATTTTTTACTTCTGCACCCTGGCTTCCTTGAATCATAACGGAAAAGTCAAAGTTTCCGATGATAACTTCATTGGTGAAACTCCAAACGATGTCTGGATAGGGATCTCCGAGGATGGTCTTGTCTGCATCGGTAATAAGGCCATCGCCATTTAAATCTTTGACTATGATATCTTCGGATACTCCGTTGATGGGAATATAGGGAGAGTCATAATACTGAGTGGCCAATTCCTCATCAACTACAAAGCCGTAAAAAGAGGATATCGGGTTGCCAATTAAATTAATCCATTGTGAATTTCTCCCGAAGCCATCTTCCAATAAAGCTCCGTTGGACTCACCAAAACTGATTAATTCATTTTTGTTGGTTGAAACAATGAGGGAGGAATTCCATTCAAATTTTTTGTTGGCAATATTTCTCGTTTTTACTTCTAATTCCCAACCGCTATTTTCAACTTCTCCTAAATTTACTATTCCCGCATTAAATCCAGTTACATAAGAAACCGGGTTTTCCAATAGCAACTGATCACTGGTTCTCACATAGTAGTCAACGGAACCGGAAATCCTGTTGCTAAAGAATCCGAAATCAACACCTGGATTGAATTCCTTTGAAGCTTCCCATTGCAACAAGGTGTTGGCAATATTTCTGGCCGCAATACCAGGAGTAATTCCCCCTTCGGTAATGGCATTTTTGGTATTCAATAATGCCAGATACGGGTAGGCATTAATGATGTCGTCTCCTACATTAAAGTTTTCATTACCGGTCAAACCGTAACTGACTCTAAACTTCAATCTACTTAGAAAATCATTTCCGCTTAAGAAATCCTCCAAGTGGGCATTCCAACCCAATGAAACGGCTGGGAAGTTACCCCATTTTGAATTTATTCCGAAAACGGAACTACCATCTCTTCTAAACGAGGCATTAACTAGGTATTTGTTGGCGAAAACGTAATTGATTCTACCGAAATATCCAATCTTATTTTTCTCTATGTTTAGTTCTTCAAATTCAGATATTGAAGTAGCTCCTTGAAGATTTTTAAGCAAATCGTTAGAAAATCCTGTGGCTTCGACAGAGCTTATTTCAGTTTTTCTTTTTTGGAATGAGGCACCTGCCAATACACTGAATTCATGTCTACCTATTTCTTTGTTGTACGACAAAGTGTTGTCAGATATTATTCTCGTTTGAAATCTGTTCTCTAATGAATAGGCAGCTCTACTAGCCAATGCGTGGTGTAGGGTACCGTCATATCGAGTTCTTTTTCGGCTTTCTGTAGTAACTCCTAGCGAGGTTTTGGCAGTAAGACCTTTGGCTAATTTATAGCTCAAATAAGTAGAACCCAGTAATTTGGTATTGTATTCATAGTGTTCTCTTTCTACATATTGAGCATAGGGATTGGCATCTCCCGTAGTTCGCGGTCTACTTCTGCTGCCGTCGCCATTAATATCCAAGTTGATTAAATGATCTTCCATGAAATAGTCTCCTACACCAATGTTGGGATAGGCATCGGTATCGAGAAACTGTAAAGTTTCTTCTGTATGGTATATAGGCAACCATGGAGATTGTCGCAATGGATTGTGAATGGATGTTGGCAGAGCTCTTCTTTTGGAATAGGAGGGAGTAATGCTCAAACCGTATTTTAATTTATCAGATAAATTGGTGGTCAATTTTAAATTGACGGTATATAATTTAAAGTCGTCAGTAATGACTACTCCTTCATCGTGTAAGTATTTCAAAGATGTGCTAAATGTAGTTTTTTCACTTCCCCCTCGGGCAGATAGAGAGTGACTTATAATGTTGCCACCATCGAAGAATACATCTTGCCAGTCTCTGTCTATTCCAGTGGTTTCCACCAATTTCTGGGCGTAAAGGGCATTGTTTGAAAGTAGGCCAGTTTCGGCCAATTCTTTGGCATTCCAGCTGGCGACACTCTTTTTGTAATCCTCACTACCGAAAGCACTCTTGCTGCCGACATAGGTTTCATAACTAAATTTGGTTTTCCCAGCTTGACCACTTTTTGTGGTAATTAAGATAACTCCATTGGATCCTTCACTTCCGTAGATAGCAGCGGAAGCGGCATCTTTCAGTACTTCAAAGGAGGCTACATTGTTCATGTCGAGGTTTCCTAGGAAGCTTGCATCGACTACGATTCCATCGATTACGACAGCGGGGCCGGATTCGGCATTGACCGAACCAAAGCCTCTAATGGTAATGGTAGGTGCAGCCCCTGCTTCGGCTGAAGTCGCCTGGATATTAACTCCAGATACTTGTCCCACTAGAGCATCATCCACCCTGGCTACTGAGATTTGATCTAAGTTTTTATTTTCCACTTTTGATACAGCTCCTGTTAGGTGAGATTTTTTCTGAGTTCCATATCCCACAACGACTACTTCTTCTATGGCCGTAGCATTTTCTGAAAGAGTAATGGATAAGTTGGTTTCGTTTCCTACTTCAATTTCTTGTTCTAGGAAGCCTATATAGCTAAATACTAACACATCAGATGGACTAGCTTGAACACTAAAATTTCCATCAAAGTCGGTGACTGTTCCAGATCCACTTCCTTTTACCAGTACATTTACACCAATTAATGCCAATCCAGCTTCATCATTAACTGTACCGGAAATGGTTTGTGTCGCCTGCCCGAAAACAGAATTAGTTTGCAATAAGGTAAGGGTGAAAATTAAAAAGCAGAACTTGAAGAAATACCTTTGGGGAGTTTCAGCCTTTTTATAGGTCTTGTGATTTTTATTTCTCATATTTTTTGCCTTATTTTAAGGCTTTTAAAAGGTTGGTAAATAACATTTGCTTGACTTGCCGGTCTCGAATGTTTAGATTTTTTAAGGAAAAATAAGAGTTAGCGCCCACCGCTAGCTCTTTTTTTATCGAGTTAGGTATAGTTTTTCATAATCAGGGTTTTATAAATTTTTAATGATTCATTTTTAAGCTAAATTCCAGTACATTTTGCAAGTGTTTTTCCATGGATTGGGAAGCCAATTCAGGTTCTTGATTTACTATTTGCTTCAGGATTTCTTTGTGCTCATTTAAGGCTTTTATGCCTTCTCCAGTACCGCATACTTTCAATCTGTTGTAATTCGTCACAATTTCTGGGGTAATAATCATCATTAATGATTTCAGCACATTGTTCTTACTTGCCTCAGCAATTTTGATATGAAAAAGCAAGTCTTCTTCGACAGCGGGCAAGCCCTGAACGATTTTCGCTTCATAGGCTTTAAGCGCTTTTTTAATCTGTGTAATATCTTCTTCTGTTCTTCTATTGGCAGCTTCTTTCGCCGACTCTTTTTCTAGTAGGACCCTTGTTTTGACCAGTGAATTGAAATCGTGGTGATCTAGTTCAAGTACGTCGGTGATTAAGCCTTCGAGAGCCACTAGGCCTATTCCAGCTACTACGGTACCACTTTGAGGGTGGGTTTTAAGAATTCCATAGAGTTCCAGTTTTCTAATGGCATCTCTTACTTGTGATCTTCCGACTCCAAAGCGTTCAGCTAATTTTCGTTCTGGGGGTAATTTCTGCCCAGGTTCAATATCTCCGTTTTGAATCAATGATCTAATTTGCTCTATGATCTTGTCTACAGGCTTCTCTAATCTTATCTTTTGTAAATTCTCTAGCATCTCTATTAAATTGGTTGACCAATAATTGGTTGACCAAATATACGGGATTAAATTGGTTGACCAAATTTTTTTGAATTTTTTTTGAATTTTATTTCAAATTAGCGGCAAATGTCATTTTTTAATAGTGTTTTTGCATTGTTGGAGTTATTAAAGTTTTGTTTCTATAAGGTAAATAAAATATTGTGTTGTTTTAGTGGTCGATGTTTGGAAATAACAATTTTAATTTTTGTTATTAATAAAAATGTTAAGGTTTGATTGAACATTCTCTACCTCCCGATTCCAATATGATTTTGGAATGGATCTTTAATATATTGGAGTAGTTGTTGTGTATAGGGTAATTCTGTGGTTTGAGTATGTTTTTTGTAGCCTTTGATTGAGTTATGGGGTATTGTATGAGTTGAGGTTATTTGGTGGAATAATGGTTGTGTTGACATAAAAATCAAATATTAGGTCAATGTAATGGCTTATCTCAATTAATTTAAAATAAAATAAAGTGTGGCAAAGGGCTGATTTCTAGGTGGATATTGTGAAATATTAGCTCTATGTGGCGAAATAATTAAACTGTCTTTGATTATCTGCAAAAATTGTCTTATATTTGCAATCCAATAATATCGCGGGGTGGAGCAGTTGGTAGCTCGTCGGGCTCATAACCCGAAGGTCACTGGTTCGAGTCCAGTTCCCGCTACTAGCAAAGACAGGGCTTCACAGAAATGTGAAGCCTTTTTTTATAGACTGGGTACAACATAGGTACAACATTTTAAATTTTTTCTTCAAGAATTTTAATTTGAAGAGAATTGATGTCAATTGTACTTATATCTTATTTTGGTTATAGTTTCAGTTCGAAACTTGTTCTATATTGAGTTGAGGTTTGTATTTCCTAAAAAGTGCCAAATCAAATTTTAATTGTTGCAAGCCATACCCTTTCAAATCATAGATTTTCTTCCGGCAACATTTCTTGTATTTAGGCCCGCCACATAATGGACATTCTTTATTGGGGTGATATTTGATGCCATTAATGGCCGTTTCCAATAAGGAAACAATATTTTTTAAATCAGATAGTCCAAATTCTTCTTGGTAAAATTGTGCGATACCATCAAAGTGGTGCTTGTATTCCCCATTCGCATAACCCCCTGTGGATTCTTTATAATGATAATTGGCAAAAAAAGGATATATAACTTCTCTGTAAAACTCTTCAAAAACGATACCTCTCCCTTTTCTTTTCATTAGCTTATGCGGAATGTCCAAACAACATTCCCCTTTCTTGGAAATATGAAAGTCCCAATCTCTATTGATAATTTGAGTTTTCTCGATTACCATAGGAACGGTATATGGGTATTCAGCTTCGTTTATAAGAATTAGGATTTTAAAGTGCCCCCAGAGCTTATCACTTTTGTCTAAGACACTTATTTTGCCTTCCAGAGCTAAATATCCGGTTTTAGGGCTTTCAACTTTCTCAAAGGCAAAATATTTGTCCAGAAAATTTTCAATATCAGTACTGAGGCCTTTTTTACCCATAGTTGAAGTAAGGTTTACTTTTAGAAGCGATTGGATACAAATCACGGCTATTCCTGTTGGGATCAGGAAAGGTGTTAATTGTCAATACCAAGACACCCATATCATTTTGAACAGCTAGGTTGTTATCTACCAAATAGCGTTCCCAATCAAAGTTGTATTGGTAATATTTTCTTCCATCCTCATAATCGTGTATTTCTTTGCTTCGTTGCTCAAAATACTTGTCCTTTCTAAGTTGTGTTGTCACATTGTGACCTACAACTATGCCACTGTTTTTTGCGTTACTTTGCATTTTAGGTGCAAGACTCGTATGAAGACTGCAAGTAGTAACTTCGCCTGATTCACCAATGCCGGAATAGAACCAATCCACTTGTTTGGAATGACCCAAATCCAATCCTGCTCTTGTATGTATGTCTTGAATACCATTATCTTCAAAAAACTCTTTAAGATCATTTTTCACGAAATAGGATATCATAGAGAAGGACTTTAAGGCATCTTCTACGGCTTTTAGCTTTTCTTTCTTTTTTCCGCCGAAATATACCATTAAACCATCGCCCTGTATGCGATGCACGTAGCCACCGCATAGGTTTACTGCAAATATTGATGCTCGGATGATACTTTCTGTAATCAACCTTACAGTTGCTTTTGTGAAATTGTTGAAGAGTTTAGTGCTTTTCTTAACATCTATGAAGCCGGAAATTATCCAATGTTCTTCAACTAGGTCTGTACCCTTTAAGTGCGCAAAGTCTGGATGACTTCCCAACGGCTGATAATCAAAAGTCTCGGGCACACCCATCCCTTTCGCAAATAATTTCATTTCGTGGGATAGCTCTCGACCTGGAAGTTCGTTTCTCAACGATTTAAGGTATTCACGGTTGCTTTCCAACAAAGGTTCGCTTAATCCGTAGATTTTGTTTGATTTTGTAGGGTCGTTCTCGACCGCTTTTTTAATTACGTTTTTGTAGTCTTCAAATAAGTTCATTTAAGAGGTTATTTTAATTAATATGCAGGTTAAGGGTGTCAATAGCATAAATTGTACGATTAATAGGCGACAAGCCCACTTTAGTTTTTTGAATTTTGATTTCAAGCCTTGTGAAAGAACAAAAACTTGATTTCTCAAATCTTTTACATTCTCTTTTTTATCTTGCTTTTTTGAAAGCTCGAAAAATTCTTTTTTGTCTTTCTGAGCGATACTGGCGAAATAGTATAGCGATTCCACATCTGACTTAGGTGAGAAATAAGGCATACTTGCTAATGCCAGCAGTATGAGGCTGCCAACGCCAAATAGAATAATCGCTGCTAAAAATATTAAGAGCCATATTTCTTTATCAAAGAATTCCTGAATTTGGGTTAATAGCGTAATTGCACCACCTGTGATAAAGGTATTTATGGCAATATAAACTGCTGTTTTGTTGTTAACGCTATCGTAATAATGATCTAGGCGACTCACGGTATATTCCAATCTTTCTTTTTCCATAGAGAGTTAAATTATTAACTAGGCTGAATCCTAAGAACCAGCCTAGTTGATTACTTAATAGTCTTTGCAATGGCTGAAACAGCCGCAACAAAAGTTACCACAGTAAGAATTGTAGAAATAACTTTAGCGTTATTTCCTTTTAAATGTAAACAGGTGTCTTTTTCACAAAGACTCAACCTGTCATCCTATGTTTGTATTGGCTTTGTCAGAGTTTTAAAATTAAGGATTAATTTTAAGGGTTAACCAAAGAAAAGTAAAAGGGTAAAGAATAAGACTGTGGTCTGTCATTTGTCAATAAGACCGTTCGAAATGTTAGTCCCTTTACCCTTTCTATTTAAAACTTGAACAGATCATTAGGCCTGGAGCCTGCATTTAGGATTGATAAGTATCAAGTAGAAAACTTTTCTTATAAAAATAAATGTTATGTGTAAAATTATAGGAATAGACATTAGTAAACAAACTTTTGATGTTGGATTTAATGATGGTTCTAATTGGCATCACTTGGTTTTAGATAACAATGAAAAAGGTTTTAAACGCTTATTGAAGGAGTTAAGTAACAATGATTGGATTGTTATGGAAGCTTCTGGTCCTTACTATCTAAAACTAGCAACTTTCTTGTATGGTAAAGGCTATAATGTTTGTGTTTTAAATCCACTGATTATAAAAAGGTATAGTCAGACACGTTTGATAAGAGCTAAGACTGATAAAAAAGATGCACAAACTATTGCCGAATATGGAGCACAGTACCGCCTAAAGCAATGGAAGCCGGAGCCTACAAATATATCAAAGATAAAACAACTATATACCGTCTTGGAACTGCTAAATAAGGAAGTGCACCAAAGCGAGCGACAGTTAGAGGCTTTGACAGCCACAGGGGTTATGGATAAAGATTTAAAATCTATTTTGCAAGGTATCGTTAGCTACCTGACCTGCAAGCGGAATAAAGTGGAAAAACAAATAGAGGAGATAGCTCAAAGTGTTTATAAGTCAACGCTGGATCGTTTAAAGAGTATTCCCGGTATAGGAACCAAAACAGCAATTATGTTAACGGTTATTACAGGGAACTTTGAAAATTTCGAGACCCATAAACAGCTAATTGCTTATGTTGGTTTTAGTCCAAGGATATACCAGTCAGGAACAAGTGTCAAAGGCAAAGGTCATATTTGTAAAATGGGAAAATCACAAATACGTAAACTAATGTACCTATGCAGCTGGTCGGCAAAAAGATGCAACAAAGATTGTGTGGACATGTACGAGCGACTTCTTGAAAAAGGAAAACCAGAAAGAGTCATTAAAATAGCTCTAGCAAATAAGCTGCTAAAACAAGCATTTTCAATAGCAAAGAATAAAACCTATTATGATGAAAATTTTAATAAAAAGACTTGCTTTTAAACACAGATCATTTTGAAATGAATAATTCATAGTCAAAATTTAAATTTGCCCAAGTTCACAGCATTTGGGTTTCGCTGAAGCGTTACTTACTTTTATCGGTAACACCCTTAAATTTTCCGCCGCTGGTTTTTACATCCATAAATTTTCCTGAGTCGGAATCTCTTTTAACGTAAAGCCCAGTTTTGGGATTAAATACTTGGGAACGGTTTTTAACTGCCCCTTTTCTAGCATTGTCACCATACGGTTTGTTCTTTGCCATAACAGGTTTATTTTGAGTAATTAAACAAATATTTCTTGCCACCATTATGGTAGCGGATTATTACTCTAATTGAAAAGGGAAGATTATGTGTGAGGGACTTGTAAATACCGAAATAAACGGTATATTTGTTTCGCCAAAAACAAAGTCTTTACAGATAATATTCCAATCTTATCTTAAAGTAAATAATAGAGCTGATATCTAGATGTCAGCTTTTTTTATAGTGCTTTTATAAATTCCATATACTTTTTTTCTTTAACAATACTACTCAATATTTCATCGACTGATAAGGCATTGACTCCATTAGTTGAGGCGCATTCCTTTATCACATCGTTTCTTTCCACAAGGCATCCATTTATTGTTTTGCAATAATAAATAGCTGCAAAATCCATAATGTGCAACCCGTTGAACTTTATACTTTCCTTACAAGAGAACTTAAAAAAATCGCCTTCCAGCGAGTATGTTTTTATTTTACCTTCTTCTACCAAGCGTTTCAGACGATTTTGTTCTACATAATCATAACAAGGTGATTCAAGTGCCATTTCAGTTACATAAAAACAATCTGTTGAATTGTCCAATATCCTTAGACTATCCAAGAGAAGCAATAATTCTATGTCACTGAATATATACATCTAGTTTCTCATAAAGTTTTTACCACCAAACCTAGCTTTAATATCTTTTACTGTCATATTTGATAGTTCCGCCGCCCTTGTATGGGAAAGTAAAGATTTACCTTCCCTATTATCGATATTCAATCCTTTTGCCAATAGGCTGAAAAATCGTTTTGGTTTTTCTACACCGCGATACTCGCCAAAAGAGGTTTCATTTTCTCGCCATTGGTCATAGTTCTCTTTCCAAGAGTGATAAGTGTCCCAATTGATAATGCCGAGAGTTAGGGCGCGCATTATAATAGCCCAAATGGATATGCCATAGGCAGATTTAATGCTCTTTAGTTCTTCTAGTGTGATACCGTTTCTTTGATTATTGAAGTGGTCAAACAGGACATCTTCAAAAAGCAACATTGCACCTGCAAAGTGATTGCAAAAACGTTCAATCTTATTGTGGTCGTCAATGTCAAAGTCAAGTATCAGGTGGGCCAACTCGTGCAAAGTTGTAAAGCGCCTTCGTGCAATGTCTGGATTTACAGCGTTGAGTACGATAATTGGTACTTCTCCAGCCCAACCAGAAAAAGCAACAAAGCTATTAGGTTTTTCTACCTCAAATATTTTGATACCCTTGTTTTCCAATAGGTGGATAACATCGTATATAGGGTTTTTTCCAAGTTTCCATTTTTTGCGAATAACCTTGACTGCATCTTCAATATCATCACCATTGGTTATCACAATATCTTCAACTGGATTTTTGAACTTGATTTTATCGTCCATTATGTTTTCAAGCTCAATGATGTTGAAGAAATCATTTGAAATGGTTTCTATGATTTCATTTTCAAAAATTTTGTGTGAGTCTTGCTTTTCCCTATATTCAATATTAGTCATCGAGAATGCAGACTTGTTGGTCGGATTGTATTCTAAGTTTGTGCTTTCAGTATTTATTATATCGAATGGTTTCAAATTTAAAACTTTAGAAAAGCGTATTAAATGATTGGTTTTCATTTCTCGTTTTCCTTCTTCAAACTTTTGGATATATGAAACTGAAAATCCTGTGTAATCAGCAAATTCTTGCTGGGATAGCCCTGCATCTTGCCTTAACTGTTTTATTCTTTTTCCAAGTTCCATTTTTTAAACGTGTTAGTTCAACATTTTTACAAAAATACGAAAAATTTATTACACACACAAAAATGTAAAATTTTATTTAATTGTGTGTTTTTTGAAGAATTTTGTTGGTTTTTTCATTTTAAAATGTCCCAAAAAAAGTATATTTTTGGGACAAATTAAAACAGTGAAGTCTGTAAAAGAAAAAATAAAGAGCGATATCCAACTTGGAAATAAAGGTAAGATAGTGTTGCCATCAGACTTTGAAATAAAGTATGGGGTAGAAAACACGAAAAAATCCTTATTGCGCCTTACCAATGAAGGGTTTTTAGAACGTTTAGCACGTGGTATTTATCTATACCCTGAAAGAGATGAGTTATTGGGTGTACTGTATCCGGATATCGAAACTATCGCAGAAGAAATTGCACTGCGTGATAACGCTCGCATTATTCCGACTGGACTACAAGCTTTGAATTTACTAGGTCTTTCAACACAAGTTCCATTGAATGTGGTTTTTTTAACCGATGGTTCGCCTCGCACCATTAAAATTGGTAAGAGAAAAATAAAATTCAAAAAAGCCAGCCCAAAAAATTTAGCTGCCAAGGGTAGGTTGAGCGGTCTTGCAATACAGGCATTAAAAGAGATTGGAAAAGAAAAAGTAACCAAAGAAGAAATTGCCAAAATTAAAGAACAACTTAAAAAGGAAGAACCGGAATTGTTATATCACGATATGAAGCTTGCTCCATCTTGGATTGCAAACATTTTTGGTGATTTACTGATGTATTATTATGAGTGATTTTTTACAATTTGATAATGATAGAAAGGCATTAATTTTTAGTCAGACTGCTGTTAGAACAGGTCTTCCATCCTATGCGGTAGAAAAAGATTGGTGGGTTACGGAAATTATGAGGATAGTTTTCTCACTTCCCTATGCT
This sequence comes from Membranihabitans marinus, assembly GCF_021729155.1. Taxonomy (GTDB): domain Bacteria; phylum Bacteroidota; class Bacteroidia; order Chitinophagales; family Saprospiraceae; genus Membranihabitans; species Membranihabitans marinus. The sequence continues at coordinate 24,909 of NZ_JAJQYA010000028.1, forward strand.
GAAGCTTTTGTGTTTAAGGGAGGTACTTCTTTAAGTAAGGGGTATAATTTGATAAGACGTTTTTCCGAAGACATTGATTTAGCGATTGATCGTACATTTTTTGATATGCCTGGTGAATTATCAAGAACCCAAATTAAGAAATTACGAAAGAAGAACTCTAAATTTATTAGTACAGAATTGATTGAGCACTTAACAGAAGAAATCGCAAAGAAAGAACTTCCAATTACCTCTATTGGGGTGGAGCCATATGAAGCATCTGACACTGACCCGTTAAGAATTTATATTACGTATGAACCTCTGACGGAAAAGAACAAATATGTTACTCCGAGAATTTTACTTGAGATAAGCTGTAGATCATTGATAGAGCCTTTTGAAGAAGTGCCCATTAATTCTTTAGTGGATCAGGAATATCCAGATACGACATTTACCAACCCAACATTTCCAGTAAGAACAGTACAACCCCAACGAACATTTTTAGAAAAAGTTTTTTTGCTTCACGAGGAATGGCAAAAGGAAGTAATTAGAGTTGATCGTCTTAGCAGACACTTATATGACTTAGAACGCTTAATGGATACTAAGTTTGGCAAAAAAGCTTTGAATGATAAGGATTTGTATTTTCACATCATTGACCACAGAAGTAAATTCTCAGCTGTGAAAGGAGTAGATTATGAAGATCATCAGCCAAAGGCTATTTGCATTTTACCACCTGACAATGTTATTAAACATTACGAAGACGATTATAATGAGATGAAAGAAAGTATGTTCTCGGGTAATACCCTTTCTTGGAAAGAATTGACGGAAAGGCTTAATAAACTCCAGAAACAAATCCGAGAGTTAAAATGGTGATTTAAATTGTTCGGCAACCAGTCTTTACATCAAATAATTCTTTCCAATTAATTAAAATATAATGACACCATCAGAAAAATATGTAGCAGATTTATGTGAAAAATCTTTTTTACCATTTTGGAGTTTTCCCAACCCTTTAGGCAAGAAGGACAAAGAATTATGCGATGTGCTCGTTGTATGCGGTAGCACAATCCTTTTGATTTCTGTTAAAGATATACAAGTATCTAGCCACAAAGATAAAAGCATCCAATACTCAAGATGGGTTAAAAAGGCTGTGGACGATTCAATTCAACAGCTTTATGGAGCAGAAAGATTCTTGAAAAATGTTGATGACGTAACATTAAAGAATCGGACCACGAAGGTTGCTCTACCAGATAAAAATGAACGAACCATTTATAGAATCGCTATTGCTTTTGGAAGTGATTATGATTTTCCATTGCCTATGGGAATGAATAATAGGGGTTTTGTACACATATTTGATGAACAATCAACAGCTACTATTATCAGTGAACTTGACACAATAACAGATTTTACAAGATATCTAACAGCAAAAGAAAAATTTCTTAGTTCAAATCATATGTTACTTCCAGAGGAAACGGATTTCTTTGCTCTTTATATTCAGACAGGACTTGAGTTCGATTATCCAGTAGATTCAATTGCTGGTTCTGGTGGGCTTTGGGAAAGTTACATTAAGTCAGAAGATTATAGTGATTGGAGAAAAAGAATTGCACCTAGTTTTATTTGGGATTATATGATAAACCAATTACACGCTTATCACATAAAAGATGAAACAAATGATCAGCAAATTCAAGATTTAGAAAATGCAATCCGAATAATAAATCTAGAGGACAGGATAAATAGAACTGAATTAGGTTTAGCTCTTGATGATGCTATTAAAAAAAAGTCAATTGGTAGAATGCTTCTCCCACAGCCAGGTGCCAATCATATGTATGTATTTATGCCTCTAACACAAAAAAATTGGGAAGGGAAAGAGAGAGAATTAGAGTTGAGATGCATTGTCGCTCGATACTTAAACCCATCTGTAATTACAGTTATTGGACTAGCTTTTGGATCCAACGGAAAGGATGAGAGCGTCTATGATATTTGTTACCACTACATTCCTGAGGTTTCTGATGATTTTGTTAAGCACGCTAAAGAGATTCAAAAAGAACTTGGATATTTCAAAAATTCTTTACAATCTAGTAATTCTGATTATTCATTGAAAGATTTTGATGGATTTGGAATTAATAAACAATAGTTTCAGGTTTAGATTTAGCTAATCTGTATTAGTGTACTGTGTTTTAACTAAAAACACTTCCATTATTTAAAATACCGTTCAGCACATTGCCCCTCCATTCCGCGAAAAGCTACATTTCGGCAAAAAAGCTTCCCTAAAAAGTCTTGGACACCATCCACAATTTCTCCTTTCCATTCCGTTGACCCTTCCCGATGCTCTGGGAAGGAACACTGCATTCCCATCCGAAATCGTGAACGAAGTCCGCCCCATCGGAATTCCATTTAATCATTTGGTGCCACTTCCTATGTATTGGTACTTCACAAAAGCCTTTAGGTCTACTCCCGCACCCTCACTGTCCCTCCCTTTTTTTGATAGCAAAATACCAACATTTGGAAGTTGAACGGAATGCATAAGCCAGTCGTGCCTCCTTTTTATAAATCCTTATCAATTCCAAATATTGAAACTGTATCAGCAACAAAAAAAGGTAACAGCGAGGGCGCTATGGGAAGTAAATCTAAAATGAATCTTATGAAATCATACAAAACATCAAAAAGGAAGCGGCACCAAAAAAAACAAAAAAGGAAAACGCTCAAGATATAATAAGTAAATCACTTCAAAAAAATAGAAACGCAAACTGTCTGAATGGTTCAGATAGCATTATTAATCTTTAAATATTTTATTATGAGTACTTTAAAAAATCACGTACAGTTAATCGGAAACGTTGGACAGGAACCAACCATTACCAACCTTGAAAGCGGAAAAAAAGTAGCCCGTTTATCAATCGCCACCAACGAACACTACAAAAACAGCAAAGGCGAAAAGGTACAGTCCACCGACTGGCACACGGTTGTAGCTTGGGGCAAGACTGCCGAGATTATCGAAAATTATGTATGTAAGGGAAAGGAAATAGCCCTAACGGGAAAACTACGAACCCGAAGCTATACCACCGAAGACGGAAACCAGCGCTATGTAACCGAGGTGGAAGCCAATGAAATCCTATTACTAGGAAGCAAAAGCGATAAATAATCCTAAAAAGCAAAGAGGACGTTCCCTTGGAAAGTTTCGCCCTCTTTTAATTATTAACCCTTTAAATAAGCTAATAATGAAAAGCAAAGTTAATGAAATAGCCATAAGTTACAGCGGAAGCACCAAAGCAAATTTACTTCCCAAGATCACCTGTTCCCAAAGTGCGGCAGATTTAGCCTATAGCCATTGGAACAAAGAAACAATCGAACTACACGAAACCTTTAAAATACTATTGCTCAATAATGCCAATAAGGTAAAAGGGATTTATGAGGTTTCCAACGGGGGGATTACCGGCACTTTAGTAGATGTGCGCATCTTATTTGCCGTACTCTTAAAGAGTCTCACTACCGCAGTAATTTTATTACATAACCATCCGAGTGGAACCTTAAAACCAAGTGAAGCGGATAAACGCCTGACCCAAAAAATTAAAAAAGCAGGAGAGTTACTTGATATTAAAGTTCTAGACCATTTGATAATTTCTCCCGATGGCGACTATTACAGTTTTGCAGATAACGGAATCCTTTAAAATCACGCTTATGATTTATCTAAATTTCACCGACTTGAGCGAGGAGACTCAAAACCGACTTTTGGAAAATTCTAAAAAAGATGTAGAACAAAAATTTGGGGAGGACATCCGCAAATACGTAAAGGAAAATTATACCAGTTTTGAAACGATGATTGAAGAAGAAGCCATACGGAATTTATATTCTTATACGTTTGTATTCAACATTTGAATTTTAAAAATTACGAATAAAACACCGCTATATTGTAGCGGTGTTTTTTTGTTGGATTAGTTCTAGTTCCATAAAAATTATTATCTTTAGTTTGCTGAAATTCAGCATTCAATTTTACGTAGGGTTATCCTTTTTTTGACTTTCGCCGATAATCCTGCCCATCGAAAAATTACATAACAGGAAATTATTTTCCTCAAAATGGCAATTGGATTTTGATCCAAATTGTACGGAATTTTGTTCGCCCCAGGCGAACGAAAAGGAGTAGCAAGAGGGTAACACGCGATGCGATGTTTAGTACTTCTTTTTGCTTTTAAGATATTGGTAATCAGTATTTTGAAAAATTGGAAAATTCCTTGCTTCCTACAATTTGCGACAAATGCCCTGCAAACGCCTATTTTTAGGGAATAATTTGCGACAAATCGGCGAATTATGGACTCATTTATCGGTATCAGGTTTAAAAAAGAAACGGCAAAACGTTTTCAGGAATTTTCAAGAACACACTTCAAATCACACACCGAAGCATTGGAGACAATGCTCGACTTTTTCTTCTACAACGAGATCTCCCCAAAAGAAAAACTAGGGCCTACCGGAAGAACCATAGAAGCGAAACTTTTAAAAAGGATTAATGCTGTTATCGCCATAATGCGAGATGTGGAAAAGACACAAACCAAACCCACTGTAGCAATGATTCAATCGCTGTTTGAAATAGAAGAACCCAAAAAGAAACCCTTGATTGTGGAAAAGAAATATGCCAAAGAACAACCTAAAGTAAGGTTTCAGGAAAAGCAAAATCATCATAACGAACACTAAATTTTTGAGCTATGTACATCACGATCACACCTCAAAAACTGGGAGGGAATTATTCACAAAGTTCAGGTGATTTTGTGGGTTACCTGGAAAAAGAAAACGAAGGCTTAGAGCCTTCTGAAATGGAAGATTTTTTTAATCAATATGATGATCAAATTTCCGCGGAAGAAGTGTTAAAGGATATCGATGGTAACGGTGCGAAACTCAAAAAGACCGAACCCAAATTTTATTCCATTACGGTCAGCCCTTCTAAATATGAATTAAAACGGTTACAGAACAGCAGCGAAGATTTAAAAAGATACACCCGTGAGCTGATGAAGGATTATGTAGCCTCCTTTAACCGTGAAATCAATGGACTACCTATTCGTATTGAAGATATTAAGTATTACGCAAAAATAGAACACCAGCGTACCTTCAAAGGCACAGATTGGCAGATTAAAGAAAACCAGCCCTATGCCACTCAAATCCTTCAGCTTAAAAATGAGATCCGGCACTTGAAAACACAGGGTAGGGAGGGGGAAATTAAATCCCTACAACGAAAGATCTCCAAATTGGAAAGGGAAGCGCCCCATCAGCAGGATGGAAAGCGTATCGTTCAGGGAATGCCAAAATCCGGAAACCAAAGCCATATCCATATCATTGTAAGCCGAAAGGATGCCTCCAATACCTTTAGCCTTTCCCCGGGGAGCAAGCATAAGGCATCGGAAGTCGAGATGCACGGGAAGACTGTAAAACGAGGCTTTGACCGTGACCAATTTTTTGAGCGTGCGGAAAAGACCTTTGATAGGATTTTTGGTTACCAACGAAACTTTACCGAGACCTATAAAGCAAGAAAGGATTTCGTCAAGAACCCGAAAGTCTATTTTGCATCGCTGATGAAACTGCCAACCAATGAAAAAGCGATTGCCTTTAAAATGATGAGAGAAAGTGGTGCTCCAATGCAGCCCAGCATTCCGGTTTCTCAGGCGCAATTGGCAATGAAAGTTTTTAACCGTCTACACCGGGGCGTGGAAGTAGCCATCAAATCAAGTTCCATTGGTATTTAATTTAATTCTAATAGTATGTATGTAGATCATCTCTTTACCGTTCTTTCCATCATTGGTCTAACCAGTGCTTTGTTTTATGGTGGGTATCAACTTTCCAACTATGCATTCCTAATAAACAACCTGTTATTGTTTGTATTGGCTTATTTTTTACAAACATCCAATAATTTGATTTTAGTATTGTTGAAAATTGTCTGTCCGCTTTTGCTAATCAATACGGCATTGTACGTTTTCTTACATAAAAGGAAAAACTCAAAAAATAGTGACCATAGGTATCAAGTGGATTTTGCCACGAGCAACGGAAATTTCAAACTGGACAATATTAAACGTGGGGCATCCATCATCGGTTCTGCGGGAAGCGGAAAAACCGAAAGTGTGGTCTATGGATTCCTAAAACATTTCCAAAAAGAAGGTTTTTGTGGAATTATTCACGATTATAAGGATTTTGAACTGACGGAAATGGCGTATCCACTTTTTAAGGATGGGGATATTCCGTTTAAGGTGATTTCCTTTGATAAAATAATCCATCGGGTTAATCCCATTGCTCCACGCTATTTAGAGAATGAGGAAAGTGTGAATGAGGTTTCACGGGTACTTATCGAGAACCTATTGGAGCAAAGGGAAGCTGGCACCACCGGAACTACTAAATTTTTCAATGATGCTGCGGAAGGATTAATTGGTGGACTCATTTGGAAACTGAAAACGACCTATCCCCAATTCTGTACCCTTCCACATTTAATTTCTATTTATCAATATCTGGACACCGACAGCCTGATACAGTTTTTGGAAACAAATACCACCTCACGGGCTATGGCAGATGCATTTATTAGTGGTAAGGATTCGGAACGGCAGACCGCTGGGGTAAAAAGTACCTTGGCCAATGCACTCAAGCGTATCAGTACGCAACGGATCTTTATGGCGTTGTCGGCAGATGAAGTGCCGCTTAATATCAATAGTAAAGAAAATCCTGCGGTAATTTCAATCGTCAATAATCCCAAGTTTGAAAGCTCGTATTCTCCGGTGATTGCTACCATTGTCCATACCATTACCAAACAAATGAGCGTACGGAATTCCAACCCTTCATTCCTGTTAATGGAAGAAGCGCCGACTATTCGATTATTGAATATGCATCGTATTCCGGCAACATTGCGGAGCTATAATATTTCTACGGTCTATGTGATGCAGGATAAGATCCAGAACGATATGATGTATGGAGATAAGGCAAGCAAGGCGATATTGAGCAATCTTTCCTATCAGTTTTTTGGAAAGGTCAACGACCCGGACACCGCAAAATATTATGAACGTTTTTTTGAAATCATTAAAGACCCGACTAAAAGTATAAGCCGTGGCCATAACCTCGATTTTGATACCCGTATAACCACAGGGGAAAAGGAAATTCCAAAAATCAGGGCGGATGTTTTCTTTCGTTTAAAGCAGGGGGAGTTTATTACTTATGCAGATGGGACTGACAAAAAAGTGCAGTTTAAATTAGCAAAGATTCAAAGGGGTTTACCAGAGAATTTAAAGCAGTTTTCTCAAACTGATCTGGAGACTAATTTTGAGCGGATTTATGAGGAGGCAAGATCGATTTTCAACTGTTAATATTACTAGAATCCAAATTATTAAACCTTTACCTATCTGAAAATTGATTAAATAAACTGATAATAAGCAAAAAGTGTGGAATTAGTTAAATATATTTGTGAATTCAAATAAAATTTGTATATGCGATTTTATCTTTGAAAACTAATTTAACTAGATGGATCTTAAAGAATTACATAAAAATATTGGAACTGCAAAGGATAATAGGAATAATCCAATACACGATTGGTATAGATTTACGGCAGGATTTTCATATAAATTAGTTCAGAAAATAATAGAATTGGAAGAACTAGGAGATAAAGACTGTATATATGAATGTTTTGCAGGGTGTGGGACAACATTAGTTTCTGCTCAGAAAAATGGTATTCCTGCTGTAGGTAATGAAGGTCAAGAATTATTATACAATGTAATAAAAGCAAAATTGGATTGGTCTGTAAACATAAATTCCTTGAAGCAGTTTATGTTGAAAATAGAGTTGTCTATAGAAAATGGAACCTACGAAAAGCCTTACCACCAACTGCTTAAAACGCTTTACACAGATAGCAACTTATTTCAATTATATTATATTAGAGATTTCATTACTGATAGTAAACTGGAAAATAATTGTAAAGTTTTTTTAAACTTAGCATTAACCCAAACATTACATAAAGTAAGTATTCATCCTATTGCAATCCCTTATATATCAAGAAGTAAAATGTTAAGTGGTAATCTTACTGCTTATGATACTTTCAAAAATACTGTTTTTAAAATGATAGAGGATTTAGCAACAGTAGATGGGATGAGTAATTGTACGAATATTTATAGACACGACTCTCGCAAGAGAAATGAAAAAATTGAAACTGATAGCTGTTCAATATCAATTACTTCTCCGCCGTATTTAAATAATTTAGATTATGGAGAGGTTTCTAAGGTTTGTTCTCATTTTTTCGGTTATACCAATGACTGGAATGAAATTACTGAAAAGGTTAGAAAGGAATTGGTGACAGGCGCTACAACACATTACAAAGAATCCGAATTCGATTTGGAACAGTGGAAAAGTAGTGATTTTTATATTAAAAATAAAAGTATCATTGATAAACTATTACCCGATATTAAAAAAATTGAAGAAATTAGTAAAACTAGAAAGGGAAGGAAAAGTTTTCATATCCTTGCCTTGTATTACTTTCAAGATATGTACAAAGTATTTTTAGAAATGCGACGAGTTTTGAAAGAAGGTAGTAAGGCATATTTGGTTTTAGGAGATTCGGCACCATACGGTATTTTTATAGATACAACTAAAATTTTGGGAGAAATTGCTAAGAATTGCGGTTTTAAAGGTTATGAAATAATTAAAATTAGAGAAAGAGGCACTAAGTGGCAGTCACTTACTTATAGACATAATATTAAATTGTCAGAAAACATATTGATACTTGATTAAAAGATTACCTAATATTAGCTTATTTCCCGAGGAAGTTTTACCATTTCTTACTGATAAAGAAGTATATCAGTATTATAATAAAGGATGGTCATTTTCAAATATCTACTATTTAAAACCCATAAGGGATATTTATCTTATAATAAAAAAAAATAAAACTGAAGATTTAAATAATAAGTTTATAAGGTATGAATATCTTAAAATAACTAAAGATCTAAGCAAAGAATGGTCTGAAAGAAAAATATTAGAATATGTCAATGCAATAAAAAATTTTGGACTCATTGATGGAAATTATAAAGTCCAGAAAAATATTTTCATTAATTCTGCTTTAGGAAATGAATTATCCGATGAAGATTTGCAAGATTTCAAAGACATATTTTTTGAGTTTTTTAGGTTTAAAGAGATAGCCACTTGGTATCTAATTTCCGATTCTAAAAAACAATTAGATATTAATGAGGTAACTATTCCGGACTTAATAGAAAAGTCCCGTCTTATGTATGCTATAAAGGAAGATAAATTTTTTAATAAATTCTTATTCTCTCTAGAGGATGTGTCGAAAGTATATGTGATTCCTCCAAAAGACTCTCATCTAATGCGGTTTATTGAAGTTTTTTATAAATGGGGTACAACACTTAACTTCATTGAAAAATTTAATCTAAATTCAGTAAATATTAAAACTTTTGAAAATAGAGAAATCACTTGTACTTACTTTATAAGGCCTTTCAAGAATTTCGATTTAATGAAGTTTATTCAAAAGCATTTCCAGTATCAAAGACAAATTTCTTTACCAGAACTAATTTTTAGTATATGTCAAAATTTTCACTATGCAGTAGATGAGATAAAATCTTTTCTAATTAATGAAATTCAATTCAATGATAAATTTACTTATGAAAGAACGTCAGCGGTATTTATCGTTAAAGGCAAGAATAAAAGTGAACAAATAAAATCGGCTACATATCTATATCCATTAATAGATAATAGTTATGTGTCACATATTATAGTAAGAAAATGAGTATAGACGTAAATAAAATTTTGAAAGATAGAGCTCAACAGTCTCAAAAAGACCGTTATTCTAAGTTCGGACTTAAATCCAATCCCTTTCCTAAATCTGGAACTGCAAATATCAACGAATCATCTGATCAAACAGTCGCACTTGCTCCAATAGATGAAAAAGTACATAAAGAAATTGTTAATTATATTGCTGATTCGCTATATGCAAGTTCTAAAAAAGATCAAAAATTAATTGGAACGATAACGGGAGATTATGGTACAGGGAAAACTCAATTATTATTATATGCAAAATCAATAATTCAGAACGAAAGTAAAAAAGCTTTTGCTATTTACATTAATAATCCTGGAACAAATTTACCGCAACTTATAGGATCTATAATTGAAAAAATCGGGCAGGAGCAATTTAAAAAATATCTTTGGACTCAGGTTCTTGATGAAATTAAAAAACCAAAGAATACATATAAAGCTGATCTTGAAAAGTTCCTCGCAAGTCCTCAAGGTGATATGTTCGGAAAATCTAATGATCCATTTTCTATTGAAAATGAAGCTAACCATAAAGCTTTTTTGGATGCATTTATCAAGCAAATAAATAGCAGGTCGAAGAGGGCTGAATTGAATAATACATTAAAACATATAATTCTAAGTATACTAGAAGAAAGGAATCAAGATGCGGTTATAGCCGATTACTTCTATAATTTAATCTCTGAAGATTTCGGTATAAGTAAAACTTGGGAAACGATAACATCAGGGAGTGGTAAATACCTAAACAACAAAGTAGTTAAATTACTTAATGCAATCATTGATATTGTACAGGAGCAGGGTTTTGAAAGATTTTATTTATTAGTTGATGAATTTGAAGATATTACCTCAGGGCGTTTAACAAAAAAAGAGAGTGATACTTATGCATACAATCTAAGAGCTTTAATTGATAAGGAAAGAAGGTGGTGTCTTTTAATCGCTTTGACCCGTACAGCCTTAGAGGATATCCAAAAAATTTCACCTCCTCTTGCTGATCGTCTTACTGATCGGGAGATTAATATAGAAAGATTATCTACTGCACAAATGAAAATTTTAGTATTAAACTATCTTAACTTAAGTAGAGAAAATAGTGATTCGCTCACTCCTTTTACTGAAGAAGCAATTCAAATGGTGAATAAGATTACAGGAGAATTGCCAAGATTAGCTCTTCGAAAACTTTACTTTTTATTAGAAAGAGCAGCTGACTCTGAATCTATTAACGAGATAGATGTGAAATTTGTAGAAGCTAATCTTCAGTAATATTATGTCAAACCAACCTTATGTAGATCCAGTTTTCAAAATTAAAATTGCGGTAGATACTCAATTATTAGCATACCTAATAGATGATAGTTATCCGAGTTTTACGAGATTTTTTAAAAACCTTACTAACTCTCCTTTTGTAGATATTGTGTGTTCAAGATTTGTCACTTATGAATATATTGGAATTAGGAAGTTAGAACACTATCTGAGAACACTCTATAAATCCACAAAAGGGAATATGAATTTTAGTTCTGCTCTTAAATATCGCAATGAATTTAAGGCTCCAGAACTAGACTATTCGGAATGCTACTCTGATATCAAAAATACTATTGAGGAAGAATTGAAAAAGCTCAATGATGATTTCGAGATTATTTATGATGAAAACATTTTACATCAAGCACTTTGGCTTCCACATCAAGATTTAGTGTTGTCATCACGTCTTTCTAAAGAAGATAGCTTAGTTCTACTGTCCAGTGTTTATCCACAAGAATTTTTAAAAGAGGAACATACTATTTTTCTGACTAACGATGACCAATTTTATAAAGCTTTTTGTGGAGGTGGAAATTATAGAATGTCCTCAATTGATGATGTCTTTCAAGATAATGATTTAACACTCCCAGAAACTTCAAATATTAAAAAAATCAAAAGCCCAAGTGGAGCTACTACACATAATCTAACAGGAGATATTGAAGACGATGTTATCGATGATTTTGCCCAAGATTTTATTTTTAATGAAATAGCAAAAAAGAATAAAAAATTACTGCTAGGTACTACGATACGTTGTGAATGTAGTGAAGTACTTAAGAAAAAATTATTATGCTTTGATTTAGCTGATGATGTTGAACTTCCAGAAGAAATATATTCGGTAATATTATATAGAACCGATTCTGCTATAAATATTTATATTCATCATACAGCTTTAACTAATTTTCATCAAGGAGATAAGATTAACGACTTCCCATATAAGGCAACAGAAGACCCGAAATCTAAACAAATAACATTAAAACTATCAAATGAAGAGGGAAGTGATTTGAAAGAAAGTTTAATGGATGAAATAACTAAAAAAGACAATTTAGTCTTCATACATCCAGATAACATTTGATAATACTGCTTGTTAGGATACTATATTGTAATAGTGAAAATTTTGCAAGTTTTAGCGATAGCCTATCATAGGACTACTTTCTCAAAAACGGTCCTGTATCTTTCGGCCCATTATGTGTAACCTTCCATACGCCATCTTCCTTGACTAATTTAAAAATACCGGGTTTGGGGTCGTAGGATGTTGAATATTTAATCCAGGTTACCGTACCTTCTTTTTGTTCATCCACGACCTTAAAATGAGGTTCGGAATTTTTATCCTCGGTAAACATTTCTTGTATACTGGAAAGATTTGCATACCCGGATTCTGTAGTATATTCCTTTAAAGTTGTCTTATCACCGTGATAAAAACTTTTAGCGACGATTTTAGCGGTTTCTGAAGGAAATAAATCTTGTTTTCTGGTACAAGAGAGAAATAATACTACTAACGAAAAAACGGCTATTTTTTTCATAATGATGTTAATCTGGGTTATTGATGAATCTATGCGATATCTTTAATTTTAAGTTTCGTTCCCCGTTCTTTTCATTGAGCTCAAAAACCGTTCTTCGGTCATTGCTTATCGAAAATTTTGGCAGTACATAAATCAATCTCACAGTTTCGTTTTCTTTTACTTTTGAAGGTAAATCATATTTAAAAACCGGTTCTTGATAAAGCCGTTGTAAAGATTTCTTTTTGCCCTTTTTTCTTGTTTCTACCGATAATTTCAGAAAATTGAGGTCATAATCCAACGAAGATTTATTTTCAATCTGAATCACGAAATACAGCTCCTTCTTGTCAAAAACAATATTCTCTACACGCAATACGATACCCTCATTCCTTTTTTTGAGTCGGCCAATGCGTTGTTTTCGATCAATTAGATAAGAACAAAATTTATTGTAATAATAGGTTTTGTTATCTATTGTGTCTTCACGTTTGACAATAGTAGTTGAATCAGCAACAATAGGCTTTTCATTACCGATGCTTTTAGATGACGGTATAAAGTAATTCAGCCGATCCAGCTTTTTCCTATACTTTACAATATACGAAAAAACAGCACCGTTTTTGTTGACTACCAAAAGATTGCTTTCTTTTCCGGGCTTTGCCTGAAGCAATCCGAAATATTGCCCTTTCTCACGATTATAGGTAAAGACAAAATTTTCAGAGCCTGTTATTCCCTGACGGATCGGTTCTGGGAAGAATAGTGCTACATTTTTTTGATCGTTCGCATAAATGGTATCAAGGTGAAAAGATGTTTGTGCTGTCATCATAACAGTAACAAGCAGGGATAGTGAGATAAAAATTAAATGCTTCATAAAAATAAGTTTTAAGTTTTGTTTTTGAGTCTATAACTTAGGCTTCAGGATGAGCCTGTAATTGTTGAGCACGGTGACCTTAATATTGCGGTTATTACGCTGAAATATCTTTTTGAAACCACTGACCTGTGGTATACCGGCGATATTGATATCATCCACCATATCCCCAATGACCTCGGTGGAAACCTGGGCACGGAAGTTGTTTTCCACATAGATACCCTCACTGCCATCCTGAAGGTCAAAGGCTTTTAAATTCGTTGGATGATGCTTAATATTTTCGATTTCGATCAATACCCGGTTGGGCTGAAAACTGATAAAACCGTAAATAGGCGTATTTTTTGGAAGGTGTTTCCTGTTAATGGTAGCGGCTTTGGACAGGCGCATCCGTAAACGGGAATTGGCTTTGACCACTTGGTCGCCATCCACCACGGCATAAATGAAGTCATCGGTAGTACCAGAAACTGAAATTTCATTTTCTTTCGGATCTGAGGCAAAGAACAATTGATGTTCCAGCCCCATTTCTTTAGCCGCAATTTTTTGTTCCATTTTTATTTCGTGAGAATCAATTACCCTTTCCACTTTGGTTTCAGCTTCGCTAGCACTCATATGCTGATAATTTCTTTGGGAATATTTAATTCTACCTGTGGCGTAGATACTGTCCACGATACGTTCTTTTTCCCGTTCGGGTAGATTTTCATCATAAAAGCCAAGCGAATCGATCAGTTTTTCGTCATAGATGCTGGGCGCATTAGTTTCTCGGACTTCTTTTAGATCGTTAATGGCATCCAGTTTGGAATCATATTCTTTTTGGTCTTCTTCCAGTGCGGGAACCGAAGTTTCCTTAAGGTTTGTAGGTTCACTTTCATCATTACCCATTACCATAATAGAATAGGAAATCAGGAAAATGATCACGACAGCGAATACTGACGCAAAGACTATTTTATTTTTTTCTATCTTCATTATTCAATTTTTTAAGAGATTTTTCGAAATAATCGGTGATGAGTAATCCGTGCGGATTGTTGGGAAAGTTTCGGTCGACGGTCATCAGGTTTCCGGTAGAAATTAATTGATAGGTGTCGATGATCGAACCCCTGTTGATCTCAAAAACAGTAATCGTTTTGAAGGAATAAGTTCCATTTTGTTCTTCGACTTGAGAATCGATACTCAATACTTTTTGAACTAAGGAATATTGTAATAGCCGATTGTAAACACCATCTGCCTTTTTTTGACGATATAAATCATCCACTGTGCTATTGCCCAGCCACAGTGCCTTTTCTAAATTCTTTTCATAATTACTTGCATCAATATTGTAGAAATAATTGTGGAAAAGCTCTAAATGCGCCAAAGTCTCCACTTTAAAATTTTCTTTCTGGCTAACGAGCTTTAAGGGAATGATACTACCATCGGTATTAATGGCAAAAGCATTGTTCAGGGCTTTTTTGTTGATGTTGAATACCATCCAAATGGCAAAAAAGCTGGAGAGTAAGCAGCAGATCACAACGGCTAAAACAATGAACCTATTTGTTTTAAGGATGGCGTAAATATTCTTGTAAGGTGTTTTCATCATAGCTGTTTTAGGCGGTAAATAATCGTAAAGTGAAAGAGGTGGCACGTCGGTACAGTTTGAACTTCAGAAAAACAATAAACCCTATGGTTCCAAGCTGTACCACCGGGGCAAAAAATCCGCTTCCCGTATCGGTACCGAATAGATTTGTCCAAAAGTTGGTATTGATCTCTGTATAGAGTGCATTAACAAAAACATTGACCAAGAAGAACGCCGGCACCAACATATAAACGGCAGCATATAGTTTGAAAAAGGTATAGGCCAGGGAACGGAACTTTTCAAATACGGACAGGCTAATCACCAGCGGAAAAAACGCTTGCATTATACCGAGAAGGAAAAAACGTTCCGCTAAGAACAACGGATAGATAAATAAATCTAGAATCCACAAAATGACCCCTCCAATAAAGGCAAGTATCTTGAATCCGTAAAGCGGGGTAACCAAAGCTTCATAAAGCAATGTCATTGCATTTTTAGCAGCATCTATAAGGTTGACCTCTTCTTCGATAGGAATATCCTGCATCTGCAAGGGGAGCAAAGCAGGAGCGGTGTCCCGATATTGGCTTTCAATGGAAACAAGAATACTGTCAAAAAAGCCCAATACCTGTGTGGAGAATATAACGAGGATAACTACCGCAAAATTCTTGACGAGTTCCCCCGGGCTTAAACCCCAAGTGTAACCGTCTTTGTCAGCCACTCCCTCATTATATTTTTTTAGAATATTAATCAGGAAGAAAAGCACTGCAAGGGTTTTCATTCCGCCAATGGTATACTGGGAGAAATCACTGTCTTGAATGGTCTGAAAAACAGTATCTACATATTCAAGACCAAAACTTAAAATAATTACTGCATTCATAATCAATATTCTGTTTCCCTGTTATTGATTTTATCCTGCATTTTTCGAAAGGAAATAATATCACGGTAGCGTTTGGTTTTTACCCTAATAGCGGAGACCATTTCCTTCGATTCCATTTCTTTCTGCTTTAATATGGTAGCACGTTCAGCGTCGCTCATTTTTAGGTAATCGCTGGATAAGATTTGATCAATAAAATCCATTGTATCCAAAGAATTTTGAACAATGTTTTCAAAAGATGCTGTGACACGGGAAATTTCTGCCGGCTTGATATACGGGGAGTTTAAGATATCCTGTAAATCATTTTGCATTACGCTAATAAGCCTATGATTGTTTTGCCCAATCTCTTGTACAGCCCTAAGTTGCCGTACCACGTTAGAAACTTTTTCAATCCTTTCTTTTGCCTCTTTGAGGAATTTCACGGACTTGATAAGTTGAGCGGTCTGCTTCCCGGATTCTACAAGTTGTTTTACCAGACTTACAAAATTGGTATTGTCATAAACGGGCATTCCCTGGGCCGTAGCACGGCTGTGCACTATAAAAATCAGGGCTATTGCAACGATTAAAATTTTTGTCTTCATAGTATTATGTTTTAGCGATGAATTCCTTGATAGCTTTTTCCATATCCTGGGTCTTTTTATAAAGGGACATTATGGTCTCATTTTCTTGTCCATCGGTGAGGTAAGCGGCATATACTTCTTTCGGAACTTCCAAGCGGAAAATGTTGCTTTCCTTTCCAATTTTGATAAACATTTCGGTATACTTTCTTTGGCCGGTAAGATTGTTTTTTATAGATTTTAACTGGTTCAGATCGTGGCTAGAGAGGTTGAGCCTTTTGACTAGTTCTTCATAGCCTTTTTCATTGTTCAGGCTATAAATGACCTGAGTGTTTTCGAGAATACTGGCTGAAGTGGAATTGTTGGGAAGTTGATTAATGGATTGCAGAATGATGCCGATTGCACCATTTTGTTTTCGGATAGCTTGGTAGTAAAATTCCACACTTTCGAGTACGTTTTCAAACTTCAGTTGCTTGGCGAACTCATCAAAAAGGATGATGCCTTTTTCAGCACGGTTTTTCCAAATGGTTCGTTGAATGGCCGATTTAATCAGCTTGAGCATTACGGAGAGTATTTCTTTATTGTCCTTTACTTCGTCCAGTTCAAATACAATAAGACGCTTATCTTCGATTTTATAAGTCTGGTCTTCGCTGACTTCAAAAAGGAAGCTATATAGACCATCGCCGACGTATTCAGACATTACGTGTAAAAAGCTGGTAACGTTGAAGTAGTCGGGATGGATTTTAAGTTGCCTTAAGAGATCTTTTTGATTGCTCTCAATAAAATTGTAAAAGCCATTCAGTGAGTGATTTTCAGAAACACTATGGTAATAATGGCGTAATATCTTTTTTACGGAAACCGATTGTGCCTTGGTTACCTTTAAATCAGAAGCAAATAGTTCAAAGAGAAATACAGATAAATCCTCCAGGCGTTCCGGGCTTAGGTCATTGGTGTCGCTGATGTAAAATGGATTGATGCCCAAGTTTTTTCCACTTTCATAACGGAGTAAGGTGTACTTCTCAGGATAAAGCTTAGCAAATTTGGTATAGGAACCACCCAAATCAATAATGACCAGGCGAACTCCGCTTTCAAAATACTGGCGCAGAATGTTATTGGCCAAAAAGGATTTCCCTTCACCGGTTGGTGCAAAAATGGCAAAGTTTCGTGCTTTGATGCGTTTTTTTTCCTCGTCCCAGACATCTTTGAGCACAGGTATATTATGTTCCCGGTCATTGAAGATGATTCCAGTAGAATCTGATTTGTAATTGCTGTTATTGATAAGCAGGCAAAGTGCGTGTTTCAGATCCGTTACATACAAATCATTATTGGAGAAATTAGAAGAAAAACCGCAGTAGCTGTTCAGGATATAATTTTTCCGCTCTTCGCCCCGTGGATAGTAGGGAATAATATCAAGCTCTTTAAATTCCGTTTTTATTTTGGAAGCAATTCTATCCAGGTTCCGGGCTTCCCGGTCCCAGAAAATGATGTTTAAGTGTCCGCGTATAATCCGGGCATTATCATCGGCATTGATCTGATCCAGGATGTGCTGGATTTTACCCAGTATCACTTTGTTTTGCGAACCGAAATTGGAGCTTTTGTTAAGCTCTTCCACTTTCTTATCAAGCAACTTGCGCCACTTGTGCTTGTCGTCCAGGTATAGGATTTGGTTAACGATATGGTTTTCGTTTAGCGTAAGCCCTAAACCATCAATAAACCCTTGATGAAATACAAAATCGTCAGAAGTGAATTTATCATTGGTTTTGCTAGTCTGTACACTTTCGCCAAAGCACAGTTCGCTGTTGATGGCCAGGGCATCAAAATAGTTTTCGCCGATGTTGACGTTTTTCTTGTCCAGTATGATATCGGTGTCAAAACCCTCATTGAAGCCATTGAAATACTGTTTAGTTATGATCTCAATCTCCTTAGCATCAAGTGGAATAAATTCAATTTTCCGACTGTTATTGATAAAGGAGACGGAATCATTTACGGCATTTATAAAATGTTGAACATTGTCATCCAATTCCTGTATTATCGTTTTTGAAACCTTGCGGAAAGGATTGACATATTTAGTGTTGTTCAGCGCTTTATTTTTGGTTAGTGTAAAAAAGAGATAGCAGTTGTGATCCATAAATTCGCGACCTTTAAAATGATCGCTAGTAGCTTTTTCCAAAAATGTGGTATTGGGAAGCTCGTCAGCAGTATAATGCTTTTTGAGGTAGACATCTTGCTTGTGGACTACAGTACCAACAGGCAATGATTTCAATGCCTGAAACCAGGCCCCGTGCATATCCTCAAAGTCCTTTTCCGATAAGGAATAAATTTCAGGTAGGTTTCCTTTATAGCATACTACTACATTGCCATTATTGGCAAATAGTATGTTGTTACGGATATCCGCAATGGGCTGATAAGTAGAAAGATTAATCGTGTTCATAATCAAGACCGGAATTTCGTTTGTTACTGATGCTTTTGGGGAAGATTCTTGTCAGCTGAAAAATCTGAGGATTGTTGATGATTCGTATCAGAGCGACATATAGGACTGCATTAAAAACCATTACGCTGATGATCACTCCAAAACTGAACGAGAAAATAATAATGAGCAAAGAAGCTATGATGGATATCATCATCACCGCAAAGAGGGAAAGGGGCAATCCAAAAATGACTGCCCTTTTTCTGATGTTTTTATAGACCTCGAACTTCTTCATAACAGATTTATTAACTTCCAAATGTCGCTTGGCGACTTAGACTACGATTCCAATGAGGTAGGTGAAAATGCCTACTACGGCGCCGGCAATAAGGACAAAGACCAGCACACGGGTAATCCCTTTTTTAAGGTCGGCATTTTCCCCGAAGAAATGGCCGGCATTAAAAAGAAAGCCGATTAAGAAAATGACCCCCAGGATGATGGGGAAAATTGTTCTAATGGTATTGGATACATCATCAACGGAATCTTCAATACCACCAATTTGTGCGAAAAGAGAAGTGGATAGCAGCGAAAGAACGCTGGCCAAATAATATGATTTTTTCATAACGGAACGGTTTAAATTTTTGATTCGTTTTCGTTATGAGAAAAGTAATAATTTACTTATTTAAATACCTGTAAATCAAATAATTGTGAATAAAATATTATTCGGATTGATTTGGATTTCGATGCTGTTATTTAATATCAAATTCTATGGAATTTGGAAGAGAGGTTGTTAATAACTCGAAAATTGAAAATGAAAAAAGTGCTCAAAAACGTCAGTTTTATGATTTTTCTACTCAAAAGTTGCTTGTTTTTGAGTCAGGATTTGGATGCAAAAAAGGTAATTGTAATTGACCCTGGGCACGGTGGAAAAGAATCAGGTGCTATCGGAATAAATGGCATCCAGGAAAAGGATGTGGTATTGGACATTGCTGAAGTTATTTTAAAACTGAATAAGAAGTTGGATGAACCTCTGGATATCTACTTAACTCGATATACTGATACGCTTATTTCATTATGCGATAGGATCACGTTGGCAAAAGCCATAAAGGCGGATTTGTTTTTGTCATTGCATTGTAATCATTCCGATAATCCCAACGCAAGAGGAGTGGAAGCTTACGTGGCTAATCAAAGTTCTGGGTTTTCCGAAGAAGCCATTTGGTTAGCTTTTCAACTACAGGCAGACCTTAACAAGAAACTTGGTTTTGAAAGTAGGGGCGTGAAGTTTGCAGATTTTCAGGTATTGCGGGAAACGATTAATGATTTTCCTTCGGTACTGGTTGAATTGGGATTTTTGAGTAATTGGGATGAAGCACGATATCTGATGAAAGAAAAAAATGTCCTCGCCATTGTGCTGACTATTTTAAAAGGTTTAGAAATTAAAAAATTAGGTTATGATTGAACTGTTTATCGAAATTATCAATAGCATTCAACAACTCACAACTATATACTTTAAAGAGTTTTGGAATTTAATACGATGAAATATTTTGGTTGTTTATATATTAATCGTAATATTGCAATTAACAAATAAGCAATAAAAAAAATGGGATTAGCCAAAACAGAAATGTTTACCGACGAACAAAACGAAATTTCTTTGTTCGCAAAAGTCTTTGGACATCCGGCAAGGATAGCGATCTTAGAATACCTTTTTAAAATCGACCATTGTGTCTGTGGTGATTTGGTCAACGAAATTGGACTTGCCCAGCCGACCATTTCACAACACCTAAAAGAATTGAAGCATTTAGGCTTAATTAAAGGGAATGTGGAAGGGACAAGTGTATGCTATTGTATCAACACTGAAAATTGGGTCAAAATGAAAGAAGTTATGATTCGTTTTTTAGATCAGGACATTCCAAAACCAGATTGTTGTTAAAAAAATTTAAACATATTAATCGTATAATCGCAATAAAACAATAAATATGAAACTCCTAGAAGTAAAGAACAAACTGAACCAATTGGAAGAAATCGCCTTCCAACTACCAAATGGGGAACTGGTTCCCAACCATTTCCACGTTACCGAAGTCGGTAAGATCACAAAGCATTTTATTGACTGTGGCGGAACCGAAAGAACTGAAGAAGTAGTAAACTTCCAACTTTGGAATGCCAACGATTATGATCACAGATTGCATCCCGAAAAACTGTTGAGCATCATCGAGCTTTCCGAAAAAGTACTGGAATTAGGCGATTTGGAAATCGAAGTGGAATATCAAGCAGATACGATTGGGAAATTCGGACTTGACTTTGACGGAAAGAATTTCTTGCTGACATCCAAACAAACCGACTGTTTGGCTAAAGAGCAATGTGGCATTCCTTCAGAAAAACCTAAAATGAAATTATCCGAAATTCAAACCGAAACTTCTTGCGCACCGGGAAGCGGTTGCTGTTAAACTTAAAAATAATACTAATTATGAAAATTATCCTGTTTAGTGATATTCACTCAAACTTACCTGCGTTGCAGGCCTTTTTTAACGATGTGGAGGAAAGGGATGCAGACGCCATCTATTGTCTCGGCGATTTAGTGGGCTACAATATTTGGCCAAACGAGGTCATCGAAGAAATCAAGAAACGAAAAATACCGACCATAGCTGGAAACTACGATTTTGGTATCGGAAGAAGTAGTGATGATTGTGGTTGTGCCTACAAAACAGACGAAGAAAAAGCCAATGGAGCGGTTTCTATTTCGTTGACCAATGAATTGATAAATGATGACAATAGAGTTTATTTGAGAACCCTTCCTGCACATATCAAGATTGAATTTAAACTGAATGACGATCAATTGAATGTGTTGTTGGTTCACGGCAGCCCAAGGAAAATAAACGAATACCTTTTTGAGGACAGGGCCGAAAAGAGTATGATACGCATTATGGAACAAGCCGATGCGGACATTATGTGTTTTGGTCATACACACAAGCCATATCACAGAACTTTCAATTCAGCAGATGAAAACACACCATATTTTAGACACGCTATCAATATAGGTTCAGTAGGTAAACCAAAAGACAACGATAATCGGGGTAGTTACGTGATTCTGGAAATCAACGAAAATGCTTCTGTTTTGGACAAAGACAGTATTTCGGTACAATTTGTAAAATTTGAATATGATATTGAAAAAGCTGCCAAGGCAATTGAAGAGAGTATCCTACCAAACGACTATGCCGAAAATTTAAGAAATGGATTTTAAAATTAGAAGGAATGAAAAACACTAATGATATCTATTTTTCCAAAGAACACACGTGGATTAGAATAGAAAATAAAACAGGAACTGTGGGGATTACCACTTTCGCTCAAAGCGAGCTCGGCGAAATAGTTTATGTTGACCTGCCCAGCGTTGGCGACGAGTTCAACCAAGACGAAGTCTTTGGCTCCGTTGAGGCGTTAAAGACAGTTAGCGATTTGTTTATGCCCCTGACGGGGGAAGTGACGGCTATCAACGAGGATTTGCTTGACAGCCCCACACTTGTAAACGAAAAACCTTTTGTGGAAGGTTGGATGGTTAAAATAGAAATTAAGGATTTGGAAGAACTATCAAACCTTTTGAGCGAAGCCGAATATCAAAAAAAAATCGAAAAATAAGATGACTAATAAAAAACTAAGTTTTCTTGATAAAAATCTGACACTTTGGATATTTATTGCAATGGCAATAGGAGTTGGAACTGGATATTTCATTCCTACCTTTCCAAATATCATAAATTCGTTCAGTAGCGGAACAACCAATATCCCGATAGCAATCGGCCTGATATTAATGATGTACCCACCACTGGCAAAAGTAAATTATTCGTTGTTGCCAAAGGTTTTTAAAGACACAAGAATTCTGGGTATTTCCCTTTTATTAAACTGGATAATCGGTCCCGCTTTGATGTTTGTCCTTGCAATTACTTTTTTACGAGATTACCCGGAATATATGGTTGGCCTCATTCTCATTGGCCTGGCCCGCTGTGTGGCTATGGTATTGGTCTGGAACGACCTGGCCGAGGGAAGTAGCGAATACGGTGCGGGGCTGGTAGCTCTGAACAGTATATTTCAGGTTTTTGCGTATAGTTTTTATGCTTGGATTTTTATTACGGTGCTCCCTCCTTACTTTGGTTTTGAAAGTGCTATTATAGATATTTCTATAGGTACGATTGCGGAAAGTGTAGCAATATATTTGGGGATTCCGTTTTTAATGGGGATTTTAAGCCGCTTGATTTTAGTTGAACTAAAGGGGAAAGACTGGTATGAGAACGTATTTATACCTAAGATTTCACCGATGACTTTGATTGCACTTTTGTTTACCATCGTGGTGATGTTCTCGTTAAAAGGTGAATTAATCGTGGAAATCCCAATGGATGTACTGATTATTGCCTTACCATTACTTTTATACTTTACCGTAATGTTTATTATAGGTTTCTTTTTCTCTAAAGCGATGGGAATTGAATACGATAAAACGGCTTCTGTAGCCTTTACGGCAGCTGGAAACAATTTTGAATTGGCCATTGCGGTAGCTATTGCTGTTTTTGGGTTGAATTCGGGACAGGCCTTTACAGGGGTAATTGGCCCTTTGGTAGAAGTTCCTGCATTGATCTTATTGGTTAGGGTTTCCTTTTGGTTGCGAAAAAAATATTATGGCAAAACCGAAGTTCTAAATTGACAAAAATCCAGAGCATAATTCACTTCCGTTTATCCCCAGCTCGCTCATCAAAAGCAATCAAGTTAAAAAGTTCCCGCATTCTGCTACGGACACGGTTGCCATAGCGTTCTTCCAATTCTTCAGCATTTAGGTTGGTGGTAGCGTGAGTCTTAATTTTATGTTTGGTTTGCAAGTACAGATCATAACGCGATAAAAGCACTTCGCCCATAACGTTTAAATCTTTTCCGTAAAACCTACCGGCTGGTTCTACCCCCAAATCGTCAAAGCAGAAGAACTTAGTATTGCCATATTCTTCAATAGTTTTAAAACCTAAATGATTAAAGCTAAAACTTACATTACGGCAAGGGATCATTTCATAGGGGCGTCGAAAAGGAACTATATGACGAAGAAGTTTCATTAAACTGGTTTTGCCACATCCTACCGGACCGGAAAGGAGAATCCCTTTTTCTAAATCTATATTAAATTTGTCGCAAGACTCACGGTCTTTGATAAAATAAGAGCATAATTTCAAAATTATCTTTTTATCCTCTTCATAAATCCTGAATCTTTTTCCGAAAATTAGTTTCCCCTTTGCATCCAGGTAAATCAAGATTTTCGGAAAATCGTATGTTACGTTTTTACCGTCAAATTCACCTAGCGAATATTCCACGCCACCTTCGGTTATTTTAGAGGGGTTGTCCATAGTCTTTGGTTTTAGTGGTTCGCAAGTTGTCCTCTTTAAGGGACGCTTGTTTTTTGCTTGGTTTGTTTTCCTGATCAAACAATTCAGCTCGATCCATCCAGTTAACGGCCAATGCTTGCCAGTCACGTATCGGTTCTCCGTCGCTCGTTTTCCAATCATTGGTTTGATAATGGGCAAAGAATTTTTTTCCTTCATCCGCATTAAAATTTTTTTTAATAAAAAAATCTAAGACGGCCTGCCTGGCCTTTGGCTGTTTAGTATTGTTTACTTGTTTGTTATTGTTTATAGTAGATACCAATGCTTGTCCACTGGAGGGACGGTGCTGGTTCACTACCGGTTCACGTACGGGATGGTACTGTTCCGCAAGTTGTTCTAATTTGGGATCGTAGTGTCCCGTAACCGGTTCATCACTTGTCCTGATAATGGACATCTTGATTTTACTGCCTTTGTAGGGATTATTCGATGGAAAGTAGGTGAGATAATTCCACCAGTCAAGGTCAGTTATGCAACGATGATAAGTAGATTTAGAACCAATCTTGGCTGCGCGCATCAAATCTCTACGGTTCACATAAAATTCATAGGCGAAGCGGCTGCTGTTCCATTCTTGGAACAGCGCCATATATAGACTAATATGGGTCGGATTCAAGCGGTCGTCGAAGAAGAATTTTTCAAAAGCCGCATTGAGTAGCTTTATATAATTCATTGCCTTACGAATCAAATTTGTGATGAACACGGTTTTCTGTCATCACGTTCTGGATTTCTTCGGCATCGTAGTAAATGATACCTCCCACTTTGGTGTACGGCAACGTGCCATTGACGCGAAGGTTTTGAAGTGTTCCCGGACTGACCTGGAGCAATTCCATCACTTCGGAAGATTTAAGATATTTCTTGATTTTTCCAGAAGCTTGTTTGGCTAGAAGGTTTTTGATATCATCGAGTAATTCCATTTTGAATTCTCGAAGATCGTCGGTGGTAATAATACTTGTTGGCATAATAGAACGATTTATGGAAAAGGGCTATCGGGAATTTTTAATTGATAGCCCTTAACCTGATTTGACTTTCGTTCTACAAATTTGAATAGGTTTATTGGATTTTATTCACAAGAAACACCCAAGTTGTGTGTTTTTATATACTAATTTTCAATGAGTTAAATTGTGTGAAAATAGACTTTATTGAAGTTTTAGGGAGTACCACTTCGATACAATTAAAATGAAAAATGAAACATAAAAACGTCAGCACAAGTTGTGTGACTCACTAGTCTATTCATCTGCGTCCTGCATCCGTTTTAAAAGACTTGATTTCATTCTATCTATAAACTTGGTAGGTTCAATTTTTCGAGCTCTTATTTCTAGAAATTTTCTATAGTAGTTACCCAAATCCAAGTCAAAAATCTCTTCACAGGCTATTGCCATATCTTTGATTCCGGCTTTCCCTCCTGTAATTGCTCCGGATGCTTGAAGAGCGTAAATTAGCTCGACCAGATCAATTTTATTTGCCGTCCATCCCAGATCTAATCGCTTAAAGCGCCTTTTAACTGGAATATTGATATTGCTTTTTTGACACTCCAATTTCTTTAATTCATTTAGATAGTGCGTAAATAGTAGATCATAGGCTATAATTTTGGCAACTGAATTATCGTGACTAGTCGAAAATTCGGCATCTGTGTAGAAATGGGACGTGTCTGAAATTAGCCCTATATTATCATTGCCTCTCAAAAAATAATACTCATCCAAACTGCTAGAATTTTGTCGATAGTATCGTATAAAATCTATATTTTGAGTATAATAGGTTTGAAGTTTGTGAATCTCTTCTTCAATAAAGATCTTCTTTATTTTATTTGAACCCTTGGGTTTTAACAAAAGGTGTTTATATAGCTTTACAAAGAATTTCAAATTTCCATAAATAAAAGGCTTTTGTTTTTTGAAGAACTTTATCTCCTCCTCTTTGTTTTTAAATTCTCCAGTTCTAACAACAATTCTTAATTTTTGTAAGAAATATCGGGAGGATTGCAGACCTTTTTCAACATTTTTAAAATCATCGAGATCTAAATTTCCGATCTCGTTGATATCTTCTTGATATGATTTGAGTATATTCTTAATCGATTTTTGCAAAAAGAGTATTGATTTTATGGTTAGTATTTTTCCAACTAGCTTTAATTATGCACTACGTGAAATGCTATTTAAGTGTTTTAAAAAACTTAAACATCAAAATGCGCTTTTATTTCCTTAGCCGTATTTCTTGCAGTCTTTCCAACACCATATATTGTGGCAGATGCAAAACCCGTCCAATTACCATAGCCCACTAACCATAACTTCGGATATTTTATCGAGCGGGTATTTTTGGTTTCGATATGTCCGTTCTTAATAATGCCTAATGGATTTAAATGTTTGAGATTAGCATTAAAACCTGTACACCATATTACAGCATCAAAAGTTTCCTTTTCTCCATCTTGCCAAATAACACCATCTTTGTAAAAAGAGTCAAACGGTCTTAATGCATCGTAAATATTTCTTTTTAGACCATTTTTGACAATTTCCACTTGAACAATGTCACTTAATGAAACCTCCTTTTCTTCAGTTTGTTTCTTTTCATTAAAGTAACTAGAGTTAGCTTGCTGAAATAAATAGCGACCATCTATTTCTTCTGGAAGAAAAGTAGGTTCTTCTAATGTTACCCACTTTGTATAAGCTACTTTAGAAACTTCTGCTAAAATTTGAGCACCAGAATTACCCCCACCAACAACAACTACTCTTTTGTTTCTGAAAGGTGAACTATTTTTATAAGCACTAGAGTGTATTTGCATACCTAAAAATTCATCAATTTTAGGATATATAGGAATAAAAGGTGAACGAGCTGTACCTGTAGCACTTACAACAGTTTTACTAATAAATACTCCTTGATTGGTTTTTAATTTAAATAATTCTCCTTCTTTAACAACTTCTTCAACAAATGTACTTCGTTGTATTGGGAAATTATATCGTTTTTCGTAATTGGACAAATAACTCAAATATTCTTCCTTTGTAGGATATTCTTGTTTAGTTGTAGGCATTTGCCAACCAGAAAGTGAGCTATATTGAGAAGGTGAAAATAATTTTAAACTATCCCAAGTATGTAACCAAGAACCACCGGAATTACCTTCTGCATCTAGAATTAAATAATTTAGTTTACTTCTTTTTAAAAAATAAGCAACGGACAAGCCTGCCTGCCCGCCACCTATTATTATACAATCAAATATTTTATTAGGTATTGCCATAATAAGCCCTTACTTAATTTCTTTAATTACTTTATAAGGGGTTTTGTTAATGGCTTCTTTTACTTCTTTATCGGTAGATTATGTACTATCGTACCAAACGGTTATTTGACCTTTTTTAGTGTTAGAAACAGCTTTAATAAAACCTTTAACGTTTTTCTTTAATGAATATTCTACAATTCCTGTACAACAAGATTGGGTGAATTTTTCTAATTGATACGTTTTTTTAACAGTATCAGAGATAACAATGTTTCCTTCAATTTTCTGATGAATATTTGTATCGTTATTATGGGTAAAAGCTAAAATATTTGTAGCAAATACTAGTGTTAATATAAGAGATGTTATTGATTTCATAATTATTAAATTTTTAAATATATGGTAGAATTAATATGATTAATGTTATAATGGCAACGCACCATAAAAACGTTTTTGATTGTAGAAATGATAATGATTTCTTTTGTTTAGTATCTAGTTTACTTATTGTCTCTTGACTTTCTATGGTGCAGCAAGCTTGTTCTTTTTTAGGAAAATTGCTCTATATAAATTGTAAGAAACTGCTATTAAACTGAATGCTATAAGATACGGTTTTATTGTTGCTAGCCATACCAATTGAGAAACAATTGCTCCTAACATTCCTGCAAAAGCCATTAATGGACCAACACAACAAGTGCAAGCGACTAATGCTACAAATACAGCACTTATGGATGATAAAATTGATTTCATAAATTAAAATATTAAATTAAAAACATAACCTGAGATAATCATTCCTATTCCGATGACTGAAAAGAAAGCAATGATTAGTTTTTTTTGCATCACTTTTTTCAAGAGTAAAGCTTCAGGAAGTGATAAGCCAATAGACCCCATCATAAAGGCAATAGCCGTACCTAATGGTACTCCTTTGTCAACCAAGGTTTCTACGACTGGTAAGACACCTACAGCATCAATATAAAGTGGTATTCCCATAATAACAGCAATAGGAACAGCAAAAGGATTGGATTTAGAAATGTATGTCTCAAAAAAGGATTGAGGCACATAACCGTGAATAAAAGAACCTATTCCAATACCAATAAAGATGTATGGCACTAATTTTTTTAATGTACTTAAGGCTTCTTTATGTATTTCTGGAAACTTCTGTTTTAAAGACCTTTTATCTTCAATAGTTTTTTCAGTTTTAGAATGCAATTGTTTTAACCATTCTGCAATATGAGCTGACATTCCCATTTTATCAAGAATAATCCCACCTATAACACCTAAAACAATACCAGATAAAATATAAATTACAGTAACCTTCCAACCATAAGACACCCAAAATAATACAATAGCTATTTCGTTTACTAAAGGTGAGGTTATTAAGAAAGATAATGCAATACCCAATGGAATTCTAGCTTGCATCATTCCTACAAATAATGGAATTGATGAGCACGAACAAAAAGGGGTAATAGCTCCCAACAAAGAGGCTAATATGTTTCCTAAACCTGATTTTTTATTGCGTTCTAAATAGTCACGTATTTTATCCATTGGTAAATAACTGGTGATGATACCCATAACGTAGGTTACTATCACAACCAAAAAAGCTATTAAAATAAACGTGGCAATAAAGTATTGAAGGGCTGTTGCAAACAGCCCTGATTGGTCTAAACCTAATAATTCAAACACTATATAGTCTGAAAAACTAGATAATAATTCTGTCAACTTCTCCATATTATGCTGCTTTTAGTGCTGCAAGAAGTTCTGCATCAGAATTAAATGATTTATAAGCGTGAACCTTACCGTTAATTACTAATGAAGGAAAAGACATTGTACCATAGACCATAGTGTCTTGCATTTCTGACAGTTCCTCAATAGTAATTGACAGATTGTTTTCTTGTGCTAATTTTTCTAATTGTTCCTTAATAGGGGAACCTTTTGCACAACAAGAAGAGTGTAAAATTTTAACTTCAGTGTTCATAATAAATGTTTTTAATGATTAAACTTTATTACGAAGTCTGAAATCTTTTAAAAAAGACACATTTTTAGGAACAAAAAAAAGTATTTTTTTGAGAGGTTACTTATAACCAACTATGTATCAATGGTTAATTAGTTATTTTTTTTTCTATTTCTTGTAATGGTGTACAGTGAGGTTTTATTGTGCACGACGAAAAATTACCTGATTTGTCATATTGAATATCACAACATTCTATAAATAGGGTCTTTAATTTTTCTCTACCTCGCTG
The DNA here is from genome assembly GCF_021729155.1 of Membranihabitans marinus. GTDB lineage: Bacteria > Bacteroidota > Bacteroidia > Chitinophagales > Saprospiraceae > Membranihabitans > Membranihabitans marinus. The sequence continues at coordinate 54,499 of NZ_JAJQYA010000028.1, forward strand.
GATTCTCATTTTTGTTGCGGATAAACCAAGGTTAAGTTGTATAGCAATCTCTTTTTGAGCAATATTTTCAATATCGCTTAGAAGTAATGGCTTCGCATATTTTTCGGGTAGCAAACCAATCATAGGGATGATAAAATCAGACTCTAAAATGGAAGAAACTGTATCACTAGAAATACTATTTTCTTTCCAATCTTCATTAAAATTAAATTCAATTTTGTTTTTATTATAATAGTCATTATAATAGTCCGCAATGGTATTGCGAGTTACTTGAAACAACCAAGCTTTAATATTATTAACTTTGATGGATTTTTTATGAGACTCTACCAATTTGAGCATCACCTCTTGAACAATATCTTCAGCAATTTCTTCATTAGCCGTTTTCTTGAGTATATATGCCTTTAGATAAAGATAAAAATCTCGTACAATTTCGTTTATATTACAGCATTCGTTTTTCATAGAATTCTTTTTTTCATACAGTTGATGAGTTAAAAATTAATTACACTATCTAGTGCCTCATCCGCATCTTTGTGAATAAAGTTAGCTTGATAATTTATCGTAGTGGTAACCGAAGAATGGCGATAAAGTTTCTGAAGCATCTGAATTGGAATTTTATCACCTGAAATATTTCCAAAACTATGTCTAGCAATATGCATACTCATTCTTTTGGTAATGCCTAGTTTATTAGCAACTTTTTTCAAATGTCTATTCAGGTTTCGAGTTACAGTTTGTGTTCGTATAGAAACCTTTTGAGTGTCATTCAAATCCGTACCTGTTAAATAATCGAAAATTAAATCATTATTCAATGGACTGTTTTGTCGATATTTTTTAAAAATTGAAATAGCCTTATCAGGTGTTTTTAACGTTACCAGCTTACTGTTTTTATTCATCCGGTATCTTAATCTACCATCATAGAAATCGGACCATTTTAGCTTTAAAACATCACCTACTCTTATACCAGCAAAATAAAAACTAATGAGCCATACATCAACTGCTTTTTGCTGAGCCTCTGTCAAATCTATACTGCTCTCTAATTTCATAATTTCTTTCCGGTTCAGTCCAATTTTTTGTGATTCGGGAATACGTATCTGAATTTTGCCTTTTCCAAATGGATATCTTCCTCTGTCCACTAAAGATTCAGATATTGCGAAATTGTAAATGGTTCTTATTAAGATCAGATAATTTACAACTGTTCTTGGTGAGCGTTTTTTATGATGGAGTAAATATGTTTCAAATTTCCTGAGAAGTGAAACATTAAGTTCATTAAAGAATAACTCATTTTTTCTGAGAAAACTCTTAAATTTTTTAAGGCGACCAAGTTCAGTGTCATATTGATGATGTTTTTCTCTGTCCTTTAAATTTTTAAGATGCATTTCTGCTACTACAAAAAAATCCACTTTTTTCTTTTGTCTAATATTTTTTTTAATTGTTGTTACGGTCTGGTAATCAGAATTATTTTCAGCTTCTAGGACTTTTTTATTTGCTTCGGCAACTTTAGTAAGTAAAAAGTTATTAATGATATTGGCGTTAGGGTGAGATTTTCTAACGCATCTATTCTTCTCATCCCAATACTTTTCTTCGATATATTGACCAGTTCCTAAATAAGAGCTTTTTCTATCTTTGGTAATCCTGACAGCGATTGGATATTGACCTTCAGGATTTCTTTTTTTTCTGAGTACTGCTTTAACGGTGGCCATAATAAATGTTTTAGACTATAAAGATAATAAAAACAGGTACAACATAGGTACAACATTTTGTGTATTTAATTGATATTATTTGATTGTAAATAATATTTAAATTTAATTAAAACATTGAAAATCAATATTTTTTTTTGTTGTTGGTGCAGTATGGTAAAACACTCATAACCCGAAGGTCGTAGGTTCAAGTCCTGCCCCCGCTACTAAGAAAGAAAGGCTGTACATTGATGTATAGCCTTTTTTTATGCCCTCTATATCCCTTATTCGGTAAAGTTTAAATTTTTCCAAAGTATTTATTTTACTCAGTCACTCTGAAGATCGATAGTCTTCCATCTTTTCTAAAGAATCGTGGATTTGTCAATGTTGAGCGATTCATCGGTTATAGGAATCGAGGCCTGCCGGTTGAGTCGTGATTGACCATTAATGCCTACATGATTGTCGGTTATATTTCGATTTCATTATGTAGAGAGACGAGGGGCAAGTAGTTTGAAAGACTGCCAAGTGTCCATTGTGACCATTTGATGGACGGTTGATGCCTCTAAATTACAACTATGCCCAGTCCTTATAAGATTCATTTATTATAATTTTCAGCTCGTACTCGTTAAATAAAAGGAGTACGCAAAATTTGAAATATCAATGGTTGGAAATAACAAATAGCATAGTGATTAGGAAAAGATTTTTCGTGGTTATTATTAAATGATGAGTGGAAAAATATTTTAATGATTAAACGCATTTTCCATTAATTCGATTTCATTTCTTGGAATACCTATGTCAATCGCAATTTGTTGCCACTGACTTACATTCTGTTCAATTGTTTTGATAATAACATTGGCTTCATTTTCTTTTAACCGAAAATAAGGAGCGACTTCTCGTACCAGGTCTAAGTCCAGAGCATTGTCATTTTCTGAAATGTTAAGTTTTAAACCATTACTGTTCGGAGTTGGATTGATATCATAAGCCGGCGAAAGTATCCAACCTGAATTCGTTAACAGAAATCCGTGATTGCGAAGGTGGTCATCCGTATTGGAAATACAAACATTAAATGCAATACGTTCCCATAATTTCTTAAGATCATTATCAACATCAGCACCATTTCGCATTAAAAATTCTACAAGCTCTAAATAACTTACCCCATCTTGATAGTCCGTTCCGTCAGTATATCCCAATAAAGTCATTGCAGAGGCAAAATGGATGCGAGTACCGTCAATCTTTCTATCAAAGCGTTGAGTTAAAAAGGTATTCTGATGGTGTGAGAATTTTTGTATCCTTGATGGTGCCATCTCAATGCCGGATTGAATGGCTAGTCGATATGCCAACATCTCCCAAGCACCCATATCCTGCTGGTCATTTTTGCTTGGAAATTTAGCAATCCATAGACTACCATCAGTGTCCTGTATATTAGCCTTAGGTCTTGCGCCTCCTAAGGAAGATCCAGGTGCCATTAGTATATTGAGCCATTTTAGGTATTCCGGTTTATCTGGGGCATCTTCTTTCTCTAGTTGTACGCTGGCAAATTCAAGATCTCTAATAGCAGAGAAAGGCGGTGTTGCCATACCTTTATTATCATCTAAAAAAGCACCCTGCTGTGCGGTTCTAAAACGAAGTCCTCCCATTCGGTTTTGGTCGTAAACCCCAAGTAAATAATCCGACTCCATTAAAGTTTTGGGGCGTCGATCTTCTTTTCGGGCTATGGCAGCCTCTTTGCGCATCATTAGCAATCGTCCCCATCGATCGGGTGAGGAATCCATAAAAATGCCGAAATTTGATTTCTCGTCATTGAGGTACTGACCTCCTTCAAATAGTAGTAGGTCTGGATCTATAATCTGGGCATAGTCCGATTGTAACCATCCTTTATCATATTCAAAGGAAAATATTTCTTTCCCACTAGATGGCGTAGCGTATAAACACCCCATTAAAAATGGAGCTGTAATTCCATCCCAATGCGCATATACAAATATTTTTTTTCGTTCCAGTGCCATTATTTCTTGGTGTTTTTTGGGCCGCGTTGTTTTAGAGTTAGATCGGCATCTTGAATTTTTCTGCCCATTACATCATCATCGGCTAAAAGCAATAGATCTTTCTCCAGTCCTAATACTAATAAAACTCGGAGAATAATACCTATAGAAATGGAAGGACTGCCTTTTTCTAGGGAAGAAAGTGTGGGACGGGAAATCCCTGCTCGTTCAGAAACCTGATCCATTGTTAATTTCCTACGTAAGCGTGCTAACTTAATATTTTCTCCCACTGCTTGTAAAAGTTTCTTGCTTTTAGGCAGTAAAATAATAGTGTTTCTTGACATAACGTTAAATATATTTTACAAATATAGTCAAAAAAGTAAATAGTATTTTACGTTATTTTGGCAAGGCGATCTAGTAAAAAATTCGATTGTCCAAAACGAATATTTCTACATGGAGTTCACTCTGGATATTTCCCTACATTCTGCGTAAAGCTGCATTCCGTGCAAAGAGGTTTTTTAAACAGTCTTGGATAGCATATCCTGTTTCTGCTTTCCATTCCGCTAATACCTCTTGCCAATGCTCTGGGAAGGAAGTCTCTATTCTCAATCCGAAATCGCGAACGGAGTCAGGTCCATCGGAATTTCATTTAATCATTTGTTATAATTTTCAGCTCGCATTCATTAAATAAGTGAAGTTCGCAAAATTTGAAAAATCAATGGTTGGAAATAATAAACAACATAATGATTAGGAAAAGATTTATTGTGGATTTTACTTTCTGATGCGTGGAAAAATATTTTTAAAATTACCTACAAGAAATCCGTTTTTTACCATTATTGAATAATATTTTGGGCGAATTATTTCCTACTTTATTATGGTTTAAAACCTATCCTGAAATACTATGAATTTGTGTCAGGTGCTAGCCATCAATTTCTTCTATTTGACCTAGAATTTAGATTTTTAGCATTTCTTTTATTGTGGAAATATTTTTGTGGAATGATGTATTTTAAGTTATAAATAGCAGTGTGAATATTATGCTGTTGTTTGGTTCAAATTTAGTCGGCATTGCCTTTCTTAAACTATAAATTAGTCTGGTTATTTTTCTTTTTGTTGAATTTTTATAGCGCCTTTGGTGCAAATCTTTTTAGTGGATAATGCAACCTTTAAAGATACGAAAATATCAGATTGATTTCAAGTGTATCTTGTTGATTTAGTACAGGTTATTTTTTGAGAATCATCATGGAGATGTATGATTTGTATCATTTTATCACTGTGGGTATAAGGGTAAATTTATCATATAATTGATAACAAAACCTATACTTATGATACGATTTATTTCAATTGCAGTTCTGCTTCTATCCACCTTATATTTAGGTGCACAAAATGTAGAATCTTTTACGCTAAAACCAACTTCCAAATTGTCGGTTACTGGCACCTCCACTCTGCACGATTGGGAATGTGTGGTGGATCGTGTTGATGGTTCAGTTCAGGCAGTGTTAGAAAACGGTCAAGTGGTCGAGATCAAGGATTTCAATTTCAGTTTTAAGGTAAAAGATCTGAAAAGTGGTAAGTCAGTGATGGATGGCAAGACCTATGATGCTCTGAATGAAAAATCAAATCCCATAATTTCCTACACCATTATTAGTGTAACATTTAAAAATGCACATGAAGTAATGGCCAAAGGGAGGATGACCATCAATGGAATATCGAAAGAAATGGTAACAGAAGCGCGCATTACTTCCACCTCAACAACGATGAATATCAAGGGTGAAAAAGGATTTAAGTTGACTGATTTTAAGATTGATCCTCCCAAAGCTATGTTGGGAAGTATTACCACTGGAGACGATGTGGTAATTCATTATGATTTACAACTTCAAATAAAATAAAAAATAATTTTCTTAAAAAAGATTCCCTATGAAAGCAACAATCAAAATGACGGCTATTGCAGTTTTAATTTTCACTGGAATGGCTCTTAGTGCTCAAAACAACAGAAGTCTGGACAATTATAGAGAGCCCGATAAAAATGGAGTGAATGTCTTTGAACCAGAAAAGGATACCACATCGACATTTCAACATGTCAAAGTGCGATTGGGAGGGTCCTTTGCCTTGCAATTTCAAGCCTTAAGTCATGAAAACTCAGGTGCTCTTCCATTAAAAGAAATTGGAGAAAATTTTAATCTAGCGACGGCCAACCTCGATTTGGATGTGGCATTGTACGATGGAGTTAATATGCATTTGCGCACTTATCTTTCATCTCGTCATCACCCAGCACCTTATGTAAAAGGAGGTTATTTCCAAGTAGATAAATTGGATTTTATTAGCAAGGATTTTCTTAAAGGCATTATGGATTACGTAACCGTAAAGGTGGGGCATATGGAGAATAATTATGGTGATGCGCACTTTAGAAGAAGCGACAATGCCCAAACCATATACAATCCATTTGTTGGAAATCTTATTATGGACGGTTTTACCACTGAGGTGGGCGCTGAAGTCTATGTCAATAAGGACGGCTTCTTGGGTATGGTCGGTTTGACCAATGGCAAATTGAATCAAGGCGTAGATAATCCTGGAGTAACCAGTCCATCTTTTGTGGCCAAGTTGGGCTATGACAATATGATTGCGGATGAGTTAAGATTTCGATTAACTGGTTCCATCTATTCTACGAGTAAAGTGGCCAATTCTTATTTGTACAGTGCCGATAGAGCGGGGTCTCGTTACTACTTTGTGTTGGAATCAGAGGATGCATCTTCTAGTGGCAACTTTAGATCAGGGCGTTACGATCCAAAATTGAGCAATGAGATTACTGCTTTTATAATTAATCCTTTTGTGAAATACCGTGGACTAGAATTCTTTGGTACCCTGGAAATAGCCAATGGAAAAGCAGATGCAGAAACGGATGCGCGTTCAGCCAGTCAATTTGCTGGTGAACTGATCTATCGATTTGGGCGAGATGAGAACATCTTCATAGGAGGACGCTACAACATGGTGGATTCTGAAGAAGCCAATGGAAACGATATTCAAATTGCAAGAACCCAGTTGAGTGCCGGTTGGTTTTTGACAAAAAATGTATTAGTGAAGTTGGAATATGTTAATCAACAATACGACGGATTTCCTACGGCTAGTATCCTAAATGAAGGAAAATTTAATGGGATAATGATGGAAGCAGCTATTTCATTTTAGATAATAAAAATGGGCAGTGCTTTAACAAAGTACTGCCTTTTTTAATTTAGAACTTCACCTGATTAATATAATAACACTAAGTCGAATGTGGATAGCCCGTAGATGGCCTATCGGTTTAATACGAATTACGTTTATAATTGACGGAAATCTTTCGATTTATTTGAAGTTATACATCGTTTAAAATACTCGCCGTAGCTACGACTATGCAGGCACTCCCTCCCGAAACGCTGAGGTTTCGGCTCCTTCATCATTGACCGATTTGCGGTCAATGGCTCTTTGAGCTTCATTCAGTCATAGCCTCGTCTAACTCCAAATATTTTCAAAATCTTTTCCGTCATCATAAAACGTAAATCGTATAATTCCTTTTTTTACTTTTATTGATTTGGTATAGATCGTTTATGCTAGATTCCCATATAGAGAGTTTCCTAAAATACAAAAATGTCTAATTGTAAGTAATGAATGAAAATTATATGAAATATTTATGCTTCATATTCTGTTGTCTCGGTTTTGTTGAATTGTCTTGGTCTCAAGTACATATTCAAGTCACTGTCTATACCAATGTCAATTCCTTCTGCTGTGAAAGTATGGAATCAAGTATTAGCTCGGAAGCTGTGCAGTTAAAAGAAGAAACAGTTATAAATGTTCCTATAGCTTCCTTTGAATGTCCAAATAAGATGATCGAAAAAGATTTGAATCAGCTTTTTGAATCTCATATTTATCCTTCTATTTCACTGAGAGTTTTAAAATTGGAAGTCCGGGATAAATCACATAAAGCCACTGTAGAGATTAAAATTAAAGATCGATCTAATACTTATGAATTTAATTTGAAAGAAGTGGAAATTGACAATGAATCCTATGTCAATGGTTCACAGACCCTATCCCTGATTGATTTCGGTATTGAACCACCGACGAAGATGTTGGGTATGGTGAGGGTGAAAGAGGATATAAGTATCCAATGCCTCATACCAATAAGGATATAAAGCTTTTGATAAACAGCAAGAGTTGTTTAACACTACTTCAAATTTCTCTAAAATAGTATTGCTAAATGAAGCCTCAAACACTAAAAATAGTTACACCACAAGAAGCCGTTTCGGTTGTTAAATCCAACTCTACCTTATTTTTTCAAGGAGCAGCGATGACACCGAATACCCTGATCGATGCATTGTGTGATCGACATGAAGAATTGGAAAATATAGAAATCGTCCAAATCCATACCCATGGATCTGCTGCTTATACAGAACCCCCTTTTAATAAGACTTTTCGACTCAAGAGTTGCTTTGTAGGAGGAAATGTAAGAAAGGGGATTAACAGTATGGCTGGTGATTATATTCCTATATTTTTAAGTGAAATCCATTTGTTGTTTCGAAGGAGGATTATTCCTCTTGATATTGCATTTATACAAGTTTCTCCACCGGATATTCACGGTTATTGTTCTTTGGGAACTTCGGTAGATGTTACCCTACCTGCCATTCAAATGGCTCGGTTGGTAATAGCTCAAATTAATCCGCAGGTGCCTAGGACCCATGGGGATGGCATTATTCATATCAAACAAATAGATTATGCAATAGAAATAGATGAGGCTATTCACGCTTCTGTGATTGGTGAACCAACGGAGGTAGAAGCGATCATCGGTAAGGAGGTGGCCAGCTTAGTGGAGGACGGTGCCACCTTACAAATGGGCATCGGCAATATCCCCAATGCTGTTTTACATAATCTCAGCCATCATCAACGATTGGGCATCCATACCGAAATGTTCTCAGATGGTATTTTACCTTTGGTAGAGAATGGAGTCATTACAGGTGAAGATAAGGAGATTAAAACGGGAAAGATAGTGACGAGTTTCGCGATGGGTACACAAAAGCTCTATGATTTTCTCGATGACAACCCAATAGTACATTTTAAGGAGGCTGGCTACACCAATGACACGGCGATTATTAGAAAAAATCCAAAAGTTACGGCCATCAATAGTGCCATCGAAATTGATCTCACAGGGCAGGTATGTGCCGATTCCATTGGAGACTATCAATATTCTGGTGTGGGTGGACAAATGGATTTTATACGAGGAGCATCCTTATCTCCCGATGGCAAACCCATCATAGCCATGGCTTCGCAGACCCAAAGAGGTGTCTCTAAAATAACACCCTATCTTCAACGAGGAGCTAGTGTAACCACTACTAGAGCTCATGTGCATTATGTAGTGACAGAATACGGCGTGGTTAATCTTTTTGGCAAAGGGCTGGCTGAACGCGCAAGAGCCCTCATCAGTATTGCCCATCCCCATCACAGAGAGGAGCTTGAAAGACAGGCCTTCGATCGGTTTAATCGATAGGTGATGATAGGCGAAATACCCTTTGTCTTGTTTGTAGCAATACTAGTGATACGAAAATCTTTATCGGCATTATAAAATGCATTTGGTATTACCTTATAGAACGCGGTGTAAACCTAGGTTACATTCATAGCTCGATGGGACATGGTAGCTCAAAACCCACAGAAGTTTACACATATATTGTATAAATATTAAAATCTTTATAAGTCCCTTGGATACATGGTATGAATCAACTAAATTTGAAAAGAACAAATTCAAATACCCCGATGTACAAGTGTGATATATCCTCACTCCATGTTGTATATAGATATGTTGTAGTCATAAAAGAAAAGTTCAATGCACGAATATGATAAACAAGATAAAGAAGATGCGGCTCTTTCCGAAATTCTATTAATTGCTAAGGATATAGGAAAGACTCCGACAATAGTGGAATACAAACGGAGGAATCCAAGTGTTGGTATTGATACCATCTTAGGTTTATTTGGAAGTTGGAATGTCGCAATTCAGAAAGCAGGTCTTGAAATTAATCCTACACAAAGCCCTCCAAGAAATATTATATCAAGAGACAAAATAATTTCAGAATTATTGAAAGCCTCTGATCATTATGGATATTTTCCATCACATCCTAAATTCTCCGCTTATGCTAGTATTTCCAGAGGTCCCGTTGAACGAGAATTTGGTTCTTGGAAAAAAGCAAAGGACTACATAATAGAAAATCATGCCGACGATCTGACTTTTAAGATAAAACCAAATCGAAAAAATGAAAGGGCAAGAAAGGATGAACAAAGCATGGAATTGCTTTCAAGGATTAGCTGTTCATTAAGGAATATACCAAGAAATGAAATGGAAACCATTATTCTTTTTGCACAACTATCAAAAACAATGGGTTATGAGATTTTAAAAGCTCAAGTGGAATATCCAGATTTGGTGGTGGAAAAGGATGGAAAAATCCTAAAAATGGAGGCGGAATACCTTAGCTCAAATTACCTAAGTCATGGACACCCATTAGATGAAGGGACTATTTGCCTGTGCTGGCGAAAAGACACAGAAATTGATGGAATTGAGATTGTAGATTTAGAAACAGTAGTTAGAACAATGAATAAAAAATAAAAGAGTCTTTGCTATCATGAAGGTTCTGGCATTTTTACGAGGTCGCTAAATTTTTAAATTTGACGATTTTCAATAAAAAGCATAAATACTAATAATTATAAATCTGCTTGTGCTTAATCCGAAAAATCGCTAATTTGCACGCTACGAGTCATATATAAGACTTCTAGATACAATTAGACGATAGAATGAAAGAAAAAAGCAATATTATATACATAGTTGTACTCATCATAATAATATGGCTGCTTTCAGCTTTATTAACTTACTTTTTATATGAAACCCCAGCTGATAGAGGAGCCTTTGGAGATATGTTTGGTGCAGTTAATGCTTTGTTTTCAGGTTTGGCTTTAGCAGGAGTTATATACACAATACTTTTACAAAGTAAAGAGCTCTCTTTACAAAGAGACGAATTAAAGCAAACCAGAGGTGTATTTGAGAAACAACAATTTGAATCTACATTTTTTCAATTGCTGAAACTCCAACAAAATATCTTAAATGAAGTTGATGTTCATATCACAACAAGAAGAAGAGGAGGCGAGATTATAAAGGAAACAACAAAAGTTGGGCAAAATGCACTTCTTGAATTCCAGAAAATACTTAACAGTGAATATGTAGATAAGTCTATAGTTGATAGTAAGGTTGACGAAGCTAAATTTGTGCAAAGCTTAATCCGGTACTTTGAAGTAGATATGACTAACAATTTAACAGTATATTTTAGCATACTGTCAAATGTTATCGAGTTTGCAGATGGATATGACCATTCAGATAAAACATTTTACGTTCAATTAATTACAAATCAACTCGCACCAATTGAAAAATATTACCTGTTTCACAAGATTCTGACACAAAAACTAGTATCCGATATTTATTTAAATATGACTAAAAACATTCCTGAATCACTCTTCTCTAATAAGAGTCACTATGAATACTACATTGAAAAAATAGGAATGGAATCTAGTAAGTGATATTAGATCAGATTTGCTATCGCTGCCTCCGCTCCATATCATAGAAGGGTAAGGCTTCAGCTAAAAAAAGGACGCGAAAAGAACTCGTAAAGGCACTAGGCGCAGATGATGTCATCCTGTATGACCAAGAAGATTGTACAACTGTTTCAGACAAGTTCGACATCATTCTAGATGCGGTAGGTAAAACAAATAAAACCAATGTAAACCTCTTTTAAAGTCTATTGGAAAGTTTTATTCGGTGGAAGGAACAGACATCGCCTCCGAAAGACTTGAATACCTTGAGGTTTTGCCCATTTTTTGAAAACAAGAATTATGATTCCGTCATTGGTAAAGTGTATCCAGTGGAACAGAAAGTTGAAACTCTCAGAAATGTAGACACGGGAAGAGAAAAAGGGAAGGTGGTTTTAAACTTAACTGTGAAGCATTAATCTAATGTTAATAACAGCACAAAACATTGTATATAGGGTATTAAAACACTCCAGATATTTACCTTGTTTTTCATAGAAAAACCGCTACTTAAAAAAAAGTACAATTTGGAATAATAATGGTAACTAATGCGTTACATTTGTTGTTTGAGAGAAATCGATATAACAGAAGAGTGTTTAGAGTTTATAGATAGTCAGAACGAAAGAGTTGGCCTTAAATTCTTTCAACTGATTGAAGTTATAGGGGAAATAAAAGTTGTTAATTCAAATTTTCTGAAAAATTGCAGTCAACCTAATTGTACGAATTGCGAATTAAAGCAGAAAATAATACAGAGTTATAATCTTTGCGATTGCCCATTTGAATTTCGCTCAATGCATAAAAGTAGTATGCTTGTGCGGATTTCAGAAAAAAGGAAGTAAGGATTATAAAAACGCTATTAAACAAGCTGAAAAAAGTATTAGAAAATTATTTAAAAGAAAAGTAGCCATGGGAAAATCAATAAATGCAAAAGAACTGATTGCGAAACGATACGGAAAAGAGGGTTCAAAGGAACGTGAAGAATTCAGAGAAAATGCTTTTGCCAATTATTTTGGTGAAATCATAAAAAATCGAAGAAAGGAATTAAATATGAGTCAAGAAAGATTAGCTGAAAAGGTTGGAAAAAAAAGACCATATATTTCGCGTATTGAAAATGGTGAAGATATTAGGTTGTCTAACTTTTCATTGATAGCAAATGCGCTAGGATTATCAATACAACTCACAGTGGAGTAAAACGAAAATACAACAATGATGTATCCTGTATAGCTGTCCTACGAAATAGCTAAGACATCATACTCGGAACCTTGTATTTTATTATAACCAACCATTAACCGATGATAAAATTCTTTAGAAAAATTCGACAGAAATTACTCTCTGAAAATAAATTTAGTAAATATCTATTGTATGCAATTGGAGAAATTATTCTTGTTGTTATCGGTATTTTAATTGCTTTATCCATTAATAGTTGGCATAAAGGTCGGATTGACAAAAAGAGTGAATCCAAATATTTGACGGACATTAAAAAAGAAATTCAAAATAATAGTTCCATTTTGAATTTTTACATAAATAACAGGTTGCCATATAAATTTGAGGGATTATTATCTGCTAAAAAATATAATGAGGAGAATGTTGAAATTAAAGATACTTTCTCGTTTTTAAATACCGTGACTAAAGGAGGTATGATTACAAGTGGATTAGGAATATTAAGCAGAAACACATATAATGAACTTTTAAGTACAGGAAACTTCCAATTAATTTCTAAAGATTCCATTAAAATTAAAGTAAAAAAATATTATTGGGGATTGGATGCTGATGACAGTAATGTGGAAACTTACAAAAGCGATATTACAAAGTTCACTACAGGATTACGACCATATAATTCGTCGAACCCAGAATATATTTCTAAATATGACAGCAAAGAAATGATGATAGCTTTTAGGACAGTAGAATTTAGAAAAATAATTGACCGCGAATTGTCTTATGCATATAGCTTGGAAAATAAAATAAATGGGTTAGTTGAAGAAGGATTAGAAATTATTGAGCTTATAGATGCTGAATTAAAAAATAAATAATGAAAGCACAACAATGGCTATAAGTAATTTATGGTTCTAGCCTACTTTTCGACAAACTCAGGGCATCGCTTGCGAAAATACTCTCGCATTTTCTAACTTGCCTGTGGTAGGCAGTTTCGTTTTTAATTGGTAAGTAAGGTGGTTACACACGCAACAAACCATACACAACCGTTGGCAGAAATAAAAGAAGATCTATGAAGTTCGGTATATCTCCGAACTTATTTTGTATATTTGCAATCGCAGATGAGACTGACCAATAAGAAAATATTAGAAAAGTTAAAGAGAAAGAACAGAGGAAAACCCATGCCCATAACACTGTATATGAAGAATAGGCGAAATACTATTAAAAAGTGGTTGAAATCTAATGATTGGATTTAAAAAATAAATTTATGAAAACGCAATTCGATATATCTGCACTAATTGGAAATGGAAAAATTCAAAATAAATTGGATTTTGAAAGAGCATTGATTGCGGACAGAAAATTACGTGTTCTTTCAAAAGAAAATCCGAAATTCAAATCTGTTAGAAAGCAATTAAGGGATTTAATTGAGGAGTACGAAAATAAAAATTGGAGTGCCGATTCTAATATTTCTGACAAAAAAATAAGCGAAAGCGATGTTGCGGAATTGATGGCCGAAAAAGAACGGTTATTTATCCAGCGAAGAAAAGAGCTTATCCGAAATAAACTAAAGAACTTAAATCTAACACAACAAGACTTTGGGAAAGTTTTGGGACACAAAAGCAAATCCTATATGTCTGAACTGATAAATGGAGTAAGTCCCTTTTCCTTAAAAGATTTGATTGTTATTAATAGAATTTTGAAAATTGACTTAACCGATTTAGTGCCGACTTTTTTACCACAATCTGATATAGTTAAAATAAGATCAGCGATTAAAAAGTTGGATAATCCAAAACTTAAATTAAGTAAAGACGATTTAGCTATAGCGTAGAGACTGTTCAATTAAGTGTGTCTACTTATCTTAGCAAACTATGAAAAAAGAGAAGAAAAACGAAAAGGAAATACTAAGTCAAGAATTGTATGACCGTTTAAAAGATCACTTATATAGTAAACGCCCAGTCTTGGGTGAGGATAGCCCATTTAGTGAATTGCTACAATCGATGGTAAATGAAGTTTTAGAAGGAGAAATGTCTTCCTTTATGAACGAAGAGCGTGCATCTTCACGAAAGAATAAAAGAAATGGAAAAACATTAAAAAAAGTAAGAACCAATAGCGGGGATATCTATGTAGAGACTCCAAGAGACCGTAATGGTGATTTTGAACCAGAACTAATAGGTAAACGGGAAAGAGAGTTAAGCAGTGGACTGGACGA
>NZ_JAJQYA010000029.1 GCF_021729155.1 Membranihabitans marinus
AATGAGAAATACGATGTTGCTGGATTAGGGACGGTATTGAATGAAGGTGAAGTAGAGTTGTACTACCACAATCAGATAAAATGGCTGTGGGAAGATAGTGAATTGAATGGAGACAAAGTAGTTCACGGTTATTTGTATGCGATTGCAGGTTATATAGTAGAAAACTGTTCTTCTGTAGATGAACATGGGAATAGATTGAAATTGAAAGATTTAGAATCAATCTTTGACAATCTGTTTGGCCAGCCTGGATATAGTAAAGTATTGGCTCATTTGGGAGGAGGCTGGAGTAAATCGGTTCCATTCCATTGTGAAGACGCATGTGCTGGAGTAGATGTTGAGTTGGCGGTATTTGATTATTGTTGCAACTTTGGTATCGGCAGTTCGAAGGCTTATGTAGAGGACAAAAGCAGTGTGAAACTCGTGAGACAATTGCCAGATTTGGACATTACCTGCGAGGCATATAATGTATACTACAAAGACATTGTAGAAGGTGCAGCAGCATTGGGAGAGAATGGAAGTGAGAATGATGAAAATGGTGTTTTTGCAGCGATGAACGATGTATTTGGATATTATCTGACTTCATATGTGGATAATCAAGGCCGAGCGGTAGATAAAGAAGGAAATTTATTATCGGAAAGTGATTTGAACTTTGATTACTACAACATTAGTTGTGGGGAGGAATCACAGACAGAGCAAGTAGCGGTGATCGGACATGACGGAATAATAGATTGGGTGAACAAGGTAAGTACGACGACATACTTGGATACGACATTGCATAGTAGTATCAATGGAGTGGTGAGTATAAATTGTTCAGCCATGAGTATACAAGATGTGTGGGTAGATCTAGATGAATGTGATCAAGGGACGATAACTCGTCGCTTTATCATCCGAGACGGCTGTGGATCAGCTGGATCTGGTATGACGTTTGAGCAGGTGATCAATGTAGCATCAGCTTGTGGATTGCGAGAGAGTATGTTTGATTTACCGGAAGACCTAGGGACACAGGACGGACCAATTTGTTTGCCAGAGGCATTGTCAGATAGCTACTTCCCAGATACGATAGGCAGGTTGACGCTTAAGCCTGAATTGGAAGGCGTATTGTGCAACTTGGTAGCAATAGGAAAGCAAGTGAAATCCTACGATGTAGTGGGTGCCCCAACGATGAAGAAGTATGAGATTACATGGATCATGAGTGATTGGTGTGGCACGAAGACATCGAGTACGAAGGAATTGACCTATACCCAAGTAGTGGTAGCGACGATAGATCCTGCGTGCAATGTAGATGATAATACGGGCGATGTAAGTCTTGTATCCGGTCAGATCAAGACGGAGTTGGGAAGTGCGGTTAGCGGAGTAGATGTCAAAGCGGTATTGGGACAATGGAGTCCAATCAAGCTATCTACGTCAGAGTCTGGGGATTATAGTTTCTCCTTAGAGAAGGGCTCTGATTTGACTATAGTACCGAGTAAGAATACTGGATTTTCGAATGGAATAAGTACGGCTGATATTATAGATATATTGAGTCATGTGTTGCAGAAGAATGAATTGGACAGCAAGTACAAGCGTATTGCAGCAGACGTGAATGGCAATGGTCAGATAGAAGCCTTAGATGTATTGGAATTGCGAAAACTGGTATTGAATCCAAGAGGTGTTTTTGCCAACAATACGAGTTGGAGGTTCTTTGAATCGAAGACAGATAATGAGGTTTACGAAATCAATCCATTGATTGGAGATGAAAGAGTGGACTTTACCGCTGTGAAGGTCGGTGATGTTAATTTGTCGAGTGATCCTGCGAGCAGCAATAGAAGTGTAACGGGTAATTTGAATTTGAATATGTCAGATAAGAGATTGAAGGGTGGAGAGATCTATCATATCGATGTGAGATCTGACAATTTTGATGCCATCAGAGGATTACAGTACACATTGAACTATGCTGATGCCTATGTATCGGTAGAATCGATATTGCCAGGGGCCTTGAAAATGACGGAAGACAATTATCTGAAGTATAGACCAGGGGTATTGACGGCGAGTTGGAATGATTCAGAGGGAATGAGTGCAGGTGCAGATGAGGTATTGTTTACCATAGTGGTAAAAGCTAAGAGTGAGGCCTTATTGCGAGATATCCTTACTTTGAACGACTTGGTAACGAAGACGGAAGCCTATGGAGATGCGGGTGAATTAAGAGACATTCATTTGCGATTCAATGGAGATGGGGGCAAGTTTGCCTTATATCAAAACAGGCCGAATCCGTACAAAGGAGAGACCATCATTGGATTTGTATTGCCAGAGTCGGGAGAGGCAGTAATGACGATATACAATGTATCGGGTCGATTGATGAAGACGGTTAAGGGAGACTACAGTGCGGGCTACAATGAAGTGAGAATTAGGTCGACTGAGATTGGAGGCAGTGGAGTATTGTATTACCAGCTGACCACAGATAAGCATACAGCGACGAAGAAGATGATCGTAGTGGATTGATAATAAGAAATTAATGCCAAATTGTCGATAAAGTATATCAACCTCTGCGGGAGTAATCCCACAGAGGTTTTTTTATTTCGTGAGATGGAGGTATCTGTAATAAAGGGATGTTATAAGGTTACAATTCATTAAACTTCTTAAAAAACAATGGTTTTATTACCATTGATAAATACGCGGTGTTCCAATACCAAATTCAGTGCTCTAGCCAAAACAATTTTTTCTACATCTTTACCGAATCTAGCCATTTCTTTGGCGCTGTAGCCGTGGTTTACCTTGACTATATCTTGTTCGATAATTGGTCCTTCATCCAAGTCTTCATTGACAAAGTGGGCTGTGGCACCAATGATTTTTACTCCGCGTTCATATGCTTGCTGATAGGGGCGGGCACCCTTAAAAGCTGGTAAAAAAGAATGGTGAATATTGATTAACTTTTTATTGAAAGTATGAATAAAGTTTGGGGTTAAAACCCTCATATATTTGGCTAAAACAATATAATCATGTGAATATTGTTTGATGATATCAATGATTTTATTTTCATGAGCTTCCCTAGTTATATCTTTATGATCTACATAGTAATAGGGAATGTCAAATTTTTCTGCGAAATCCAATAATACTTTGTGATTGGATACTACACATTGTATTTCAGCATTTAAATCTTTAGACTCTGCTCGAACGATGATATCGCTGAGGCAGTGATATTCTTTGCTGGCCATCAACACTAATTTCTGTGGTTGGCTACCCAAAAGTTCACAGTAAGCATCTTCGGGAAGCAAAGCTTTAACTTCCTTCATCAATTCATCCTTATTGACTTTAGAATTAAATGCTGTTCGCATATAAAACCTATTGAGGTTTTTGTCTACGTATTCATCGTTTTGTAAAACATTTAATCCGTATCGGTATAGTACTCCAGTTATTTTATGTACAAGACCTTTTTGATCTTCACAAGATATTTTAAGTATCAATGTATTAAGTTTTTTTTCGTGGCGTAATAATAGTGAAAAATAATTAAATCAAACACCGTCTTTAGTCTATATATGACTTTCTTCTGTACTGTTTGAAGTTCGGACTAGTAATATTAATACTTAATACAATATGATAGGTTGAGCTATTTCGGAGTGAATAAATTTACTGGAGAAATATTTTATCTATTTGTACTTTATAGATTGACAGTACTTGATGTTGATCTCCTAAAAATTGACCTAGTGCAATGATATAATTGGTGAGTTGTTGTTTTTGGGTTGTATTGGCGGTTTGATGACCTTGTAATAAAAATTGATAGGTGGCTTTGTAATCTTTTTTCTGAAAAGCATTCTTGGCTGCCCAAACTTTTCTGCCTACTATTTGATCACTATAGGGCATTTGTACCATTTCAAGAAGATCTTTTAAATACAAATATGCATCGTATAATTCATTCTCATTACTCATTAGATCCATGTAATGAATGGCTTGTACTGTATCGTGAACCAGGTACCATCGACATAGGTGAAGCAGATTATCGGTGGATATATTGTCGGGATCTATTACTGTTTCAATGTGTGGAGTATTGGGTAAGGACAGTGATTTTGTAGTGGTTTTATAGATGTTTAATAGATGGATTTCTTCTTTTATCGTATGTAAATACTGGTTTAGTGCGGCCTTGGTCAAAGCTGTTGAAAATTCAGAAAGAACATAACCATTGGTCCAGATTTTTACATTGGGAACTCCTCTTATTTTCCAATCTAACGCCAAGTCTGTATGTTGATCGACATTGAGTTTGCAAAAATGGAATTCATTTTTCCATTTATCTTTAATTTGGTCAATATTGTCTATCAACTGTAAACAAGGACGACACCAAGGTGCCCAAAAGTCCAATACTACAGGTTGAGTATAGCTTTTGAGAATAACTTCTGATTCAAAATTTTCAGGATCTATGATGGTCATATTCAGCTGTTAATGTATATAATCTTGAATCAACGTCGTTCGGAAGACTTTGTTTAATAAAAGTTTATTCAGATATGATGGATCTACCTATAACGATTTTCTGAATTTCACTGGTTCCTTCTCCTATAGTGCATAGTTTTGAATCTCTGTAGAATTTCTCAACTGGATAATCTTTGGTGTATCCGTTGGCTCCAAAGATTTGAACTGCATCTTCAGCGATTCTCACACAGGCCTCAGAAGCATAATATTTGGCCATTGCCGATTCTTTGGTTACACTTTTATTGGCATTTTTCAAACTTGCTGCCTGATCGGTTAAGAGTTGTGAAGCTTCCAATTGGGTAGCCATATCAACCAATTTGAAACTTATGGCTTGAAAATCAATGATGGGTTTTCCAAACTGTTCTCTTTCTTTGGCATAGGCTAAAGCTGCTTTGTAAGCACCATTGGCCACACCTAAGCTTAGAGCTGCTATAGAAATACGTCCTCCATCTAAGATTTTCATGGCTTGAATAAAACCTTCGCCTTCTTTTCCCAGTATTTGTGATTCGTGGATTCGACAGTTGTCAAAACACATTTCGGCTGTCTCAGATGCCCTCATCCCCAGTTTATTTTCTTTCTTTCCAGCGGTGAATCCTTTGGTGCCACGTTTTATTACAAAAGCCGTCATTCCTCTGCTATCTAACAAATCACCAGTTCTGGCGATTACTACAGCATATTTAGCGGATTTTCCGTGGGTAATCCAGGTTTTGGTCCCATTGAGGATAAAATAATCGTTGTCTCTAGTGGCTGTACACGACATTCTCATAGCGTCGCTACCAGTAGTAGCTTCTGTCAATCCCCAAGCACCGATGGCGTCACCAGAAGTAAGTTCAGGCAAATATTTTTGCTTTTGTTCTTCGGTGCCAAACATAAGGATGTGGTTGGTACACAAGGAACAATGAGCGGCATAGGATAGTCCAATTGAGGGGTCTACAGTGGCTATTTCTTTGATAGCAGCCACATATTCGTGGTATCCCAATCCAGATCCACCATATTGTTCAGGAACAATTAGACCGAGTAATCCGAGGTCTCCCATTTTTTTGAAGAGTTCGGTAGGGAAATGTTGGGTTTCATCCCATTCTAATACGTGAGGTGCTATATGTTCTGCGGCGAATTGCTTTACAGAATTAACAATAAGATTAAATTCTTCAGTTAATATGTCAATCATCTATTTTTTCTGTTTTTTTTCCCACCATTGCTCTAGTCTATTTTTTAACTTGGATTCTGTCGCATTATTCTGTGGGGTATAAAATATTTCTTCGTTTATTATTTCAGGTAAATAATCCTGATGAATAAAGTGATTATTAAAATTATGTGGATAAAGATAGTCTTTTCCAAAATTATTTTCCCGCATTAATTTTGTTGGCGCATTTCTCAAATGTAAAGGTACGGGAATCGCCCCTGTTTCTTTTACTTTTTTTAATGCGTCATTGATGGCAGTATAAGCCGAATTACTTTTTTCTGAAGTTGCTAAATATATGGCTGTTTCTGACATGGGTATTCGTCCTTCAGGCATACCGATATGGTGTACCGCTTGATAACAATTGTTAGCTAAAAGAAGAGCATTGGGGTTGGCCAGACCGATGTCTTCCGCAGCCGAAATGATCATGCGACGACAGATGAATAATGGATCTTCACCTCCAGCTATCATTCTCGCTAGCCAGTATACAGCGGCATTGGGATCACTGCCCCTAATCGACTTGATAAAGGCAGATACGATATCGTAATGTTGGTCGCCTTTTTTATCGTAATTCAAGGGATTGAGTCGAGCCACATGAGTAATAGTCTCTTGATTGATAACCAATTCTGTATCATGGGGTTGGCTATGTACGACTTGATCTAGTAAGTTCAGTGTTTTTCGAGCATCACCTCCACCGTATTGAAATAAGAAATGGAAGTTAATCTCTTTTATTTTTAAGGATTGAAGGGTGGTATCGATGGCAATAGCCCTTTCGATGATGGCTTTCATATCGTCTTCCTCCAGTTCCAACATTCGATAGACTTGCATACGAGAGAGGAGGGGGGAGATCACTTCAAAAGAGGGGTTTTCTGTAGTGGCTCCAATTAGGGTAACTGTTCCTTGCTCTACAGCCTTGAGCAATGCATCTTGCTGATTTTTACTGAATCGGTGTATTTCATCGATAAACAATATGGGGGCTGGCTTATCATATGATTTTTGTTTGGCGGCAGCTTCAATTACTTCACGCAGTTGTTTGACTCCAGTATCGATGGCGGAGAGTATGTGAAATGGCCGATTGAGGGTTCGTGAAATTATATTGGCCAAGGTGGTTTTTCCGACACCAGGAGGTCCCCATAATATCATAGATGGTAGGTATCCTTCCTTTAAATTTCGACGAAGAATACCGTTAGGACCGAGTAAATGACTCTGGCCATAAAAATCATTTAAATTTTCAGGACGTACTCGCTCAGATAATGGTTCCACAGAATAGGTAATTCTTCAATATACAATACAATTTTCTACTGCAAAGGTAGCTTATTGACTTCATACCTAATAACGCGGCAACCTTATTATTCGTTTAAATATTGAGATCGGATAACTCCAGGTCTATTGGTTGTAATACCTACAACGCCAAGATCGGTCAATTTTTTAGCCAAGGTGAAATCGTCAATCGTCCAAGACAAAACCGGCATCCCATCTTTTTTGGCTTGTGCCATAAAGTCCTCATTGATAACATTGTAATGTACATTGATGCCATCCAAACCTGAAGATAAAATATCAGACCACTTGGCCATAATTTCTTTTATTCTACCGCTTAACCAATAGCATTTATTGTTGGGGAAGGTTTCTTTGGTCTTTTGGATGACGTCCCAACCAAAGGCAATAAATACAATTTGACTTTGATCTTCTAATTCTGACATTAATTCTTTTAGTGGTTCTATTATTTCTACACCACATTTTATTTCTACCACTAATTTTTTGCCATAAGGGATGACAGCCATTATCTCTCTTAGACTGGGCATAGGTTCTCCAGCATATTTGCTATCTTTCCAGCTCCCAGCATCTAAAGATTGGAGAGTTTTTAGATCGGTATCCGATATTTTCAATTTTTTATTTGTAGTTCGCTCGGTATCTTTATCGTGTGAAACAATTATTTCACCATCGCCGGTAACATACACATCTACCTCAACGGCATCAGCACCCAATTCCCAGCCAAGTTGAGCGGCTGCCATGGTGTTTTCAGGAGCTATATAGGAAGCTCCTCTATGGGCAATTATAGAAGCTTTTTGAGCCATAGATAAGGGAGTGTTGATGATGAATGATAATAAAAATACGTAAAAAGTTTTCATAGTTTAATTAGTATATGGTCTAGTATAAATAGTTATTTATTACAAAATCACCAATCTAATGAAAATCCCAGAAATTATTGGTTTTGGATATTTGAATACTCCATATTTTATATAAAAATAACAATATCAACAATATTTATAGCCCAATAAATTATTTCGATTGATTAGATCTTTAGCATATTATACCTTGCATTAGTTTAATTCACTAAAAATATTTTAATATTATGTCTAATGATAAAAAGATACGTACAGCGGCGGGAGCAAGGGTTGGTCACTACGACGATTCTCAATCCGTAGGGTCAAGAGGTCCATTATTATTACAAGATTATTTCTTACATGAAAAATTGGCTACATTCAATAGAGAGAGAATTCCAGAGCGAATAGTACACGCAAAAGGTTCTGGAGCTTATGGTACTTTTACGGTAACCCACGATATAAGTAAATATACACGTGCTAAGATCTTTTCGAAAGTGGGTAAGAAGACCAGGATGTTTGCTCGATTTTCGACAGTAGGTGGAGAAAAGGGGTCTGCCGATGCCGAACGAGATCCAAGAGGGTTTGCTTTAAAATTTTATACTGAAGATGGAATCTGGGATTTGGTAGGAAATAATACACCGGTTTTCTTTATTAAAGATCCTAAGAAATTTCCCGACTTTATTCATACACAGAAGAGAGATCCTAAGACGAATTGTAAAAGTGCAACTATGGCATGGGATTTTTGGTCTCATACACCGGAAAGTCTCCATCAAGTAGTGATACTTATGTCCAATAGAGGTACACCATTGAGTTATCGCCATATGAATGGATACGGTAGTCATACCTTTTCTATGGTCAATGAGAACAACGAAAGAGTATATGTCAAATTTCATATGAAAACGCTTCAAGGAATTAAAAACTTTACCGATGCTCAAGCAGGGGAAATGAAAGGAAAAGATCCTGATCACGCTCAAAGAGATTTGGTTGAATCGATAGAAAACGGAGATTTCCCTAAATGGGCTATGAAAATCCAAGTCATGACAGATGAAGAATCTAAATCCTTTAGATGGAATCCATTTGATTTGACCAAAGTATGGCCACATGGTCAGTTCCCATTAATAGATGTTGGGGTGATGGAATTGAATGAAGTTCCCGACAATTATTTTGCCCATGTTGAGCAATCTGGTTTTGCTCCTACCAATGTGGTCGATGGTATTGGATTCTCGCCTGACAAAATGTTGCAAGGAAGAATATTGTCATATCCCGATGCCCATAGGTATCGAATAGGAGTCAATTACGAACACCTGACTGTAAACAAATGTCCTTTTTCCGTTAAAAATTATCACAGAGACGGTGCCATGAGATTTGATGACAATGGAGGTGATTCGCCTAATTATTGGCCAAATAGCTTTGACGGAATGACCGTTGATGAAGGGGCACAAGGTATCCCTTATGAATTGGAATCGAATACAGTGGCTTATTTCGATAGAAATCACGATGACGACGATCATTATACTCAACCAGGGAATTTATACCGGTTGATGAGTGATGAAGAAAAAACCCATTTGGTAAACAATACCGTTGGTTTTATGAATAATATTGGAACGGAAAGACGTAGCGAAATTATAGAAAGACAATTATCGCATTTTTATCGCGCTGACAAAGAATTGGGCCAACGCATTGCAGTAGGATTAGGAGTTACTATCGATGTGACCGACTTAGTTTAGGATATTTTGACACACTATATTGACAAGGTATGTAATGCAAATATTGTGTTACATACCTTTTTTTTATGATGTTTTACGTATTTTAACATCTTTATTTACAATGTTTTAAAATATTTTAATTAAAGTTTTTTGTGAACTAATTGTTCAATATTTTGTTGATATACACAGTTGCCGATTGGTTTCTCGTCTAGTGAAAATAAAAATTGAATAATATATGGAAGTTGCAGAAGAGCGCGCAAAGTACATTGCACAAGCAGTGGAATTAGCGAAAGGAAAAGGATTCAAAGACTTTAGATCCAGTTTACCAGATTATGAAAATCCCCAATCTTTTCTAGAGAAACAAAAAGACAAGGAAGTATTACCCGATTTTACAGCTAAAAGGAGTGGGAAAAAGCACTATTTTGATATTGCAATGAAAACCGATTCCATACAACCTCTAGTGACCAAGTGGAAGTTGTTAAATCATTTGGCCGATGTCAAAAATAGTAAACTTATTTTATTTGCTCCCCGGGGTCACAAGGCCTTTGCCGAGCGCTTGATTAAGCAGTATAAGATCAATGCTGATATTTTAGCTTTATAGCTATTTTTTATTCACCTATAAATTCGGAAAGCGTTAAACGCTGGATTATGTTAGCAGAGGCGGGACCATAGTTAAACAACACCTCAAGGATGGAATGACCAGGTACGAAATGATAAAATTCTACCTCGTGTTCCTCTAATAGCCTAGGATTTTTGTCCATGAGTTGGGGTTTGATTTGGTCTCTATAGTCTACCTTTTGATTGGGTTGATGCTCATATTCGGTAGTTTGTTGGGGCATAGAAACATCAAGTTGTTTGCATAAATAAGACAAGATGTCCAGATTGAGGTCGTATAAGTACTGATGGTTTCGGTCAAGGATATTCATTATATCGTCTATATAATGCATATAGTATGGCGCACTGCCGTATTCTGTTTGAAGACTGTGTTTGATACTACTAATATATCGATGTTCGTAAGAAATGGCGACTTCTTGTATAGGTAGTCTGTTTTTGCCTTTAACCAGTGGAAGGATGATCCATTGAGAGCCGCGATTGCCCTTGATATAGCATTTGTTTCTAAAACTCCGTTTATTGTAGTTTTCATGTGCTTCTATAAAGGTGGTTTCCTTGAGCAATAAAAAGTAGAGTAGGGAGGGAGCAAATTGCAATTCAATTAATCTTTCACTCATGGGCATTCAAATTCTTCATTAGGGGCAAACATAATTAATTTTTAATATTATACACCTAAATTTCGATACCTACATTTCCATATTTCTGAAGACATTGTAAAAAACTCACTTGCCAGTTTTCAATATATTTTGGTATTTCTGAAGAAAAACTGGAAACTGAATTATGTATTTTCACAATTTTCCAATAGTGAAGTTTTAGCTCAGAATTCTATTTTTTCTTTCTCAATCTATTCTTTTTAAAATCAATTAACCACTTAAAACTTCCATCCGTTTCATCCCATACTTCATAAGCATCATTTACATAGGCTATCGCCTCATTTTCATCCCCTATTCCTATATACAATGGAGGTGAATCAGGCATTTTTTTGGCCCCTAATAAATAGTCAATTACATAGGGATTATTCTTATTGGCCTCTGATAACCATTTTTTCGTTTCTAATGTATTTCCCCATTTCTTAAAACCATATAGAGCCTTGTTAAAATTCAATACCGCACAATTCTCATCTTCCATATTCTCCGTAAACGATTCATATTTTGACAAATCATCTAAAGCCAACAATAAATTAGATAGCATATATCTAACTCCTTGATTATCCATAGTATTTAACTCCAACATTTCTTCGTAAATGGCTATGGCTTTTTCATCTTCTCCAATTGAATAATAGCAATCAGCAAGATCTGCTTTGGCTCTCATGTATGGTCTAGTTTCTACATAGCCCCAGAAATAACCTCTATCTTCAATAAACATTTCCTTCCCAAGGTCTATTTCACCCACTTGTATGGCCTTTTTATAAAGCATAATTGCTTTGCTTATATCGTCTTCAATACTCGCCAAATACGAGTATGCATCAACATTATTCGGATATAATTTAAGCGCTTTTTTAACTAATATTTTTCCCTTTTCCGCTGTCTCATTGTAGGCTTCACGTACCAAATCTTGCGAGCGCCACTTCTTGTTTAAGTTTATTTTTGAAGGTTTAGAATTGGTTGTTAACTCTTTATTTATATCAGTTTCTGAATTAGAATCTCGATTCATTGTTCCTCCCTCTAATTTGTCTTTTTCTTTACTCATTGCAGTTGATTATTCATCAGGTTGTTGCGATACCCAATCGATTTTGTAATTGACAAAGATAAATCAATTTGAGATAATTTATTATAAGTAACAAAACCTAAATTTCTATATATTTAATTAGTAATGGGTAAGATGTGTAAGATGTTGTGCTTTAAACTCTTATCGTCTAATATTTTGGGGTTTTTATGATCTTGACAATTCGGTTGTAGACAATTTCTGACAAATTCCAATTGTATCCTTCAAAATTAGTTGGACTAGTAAATTGAATGACGATAGCATCTATTTCTTTGTGGTATTGGGCAATGTTTTGATAGCCTGGAACTAAACCAGTATGGTCGTATACATATATGGAGGAATAGATTTCCTGTTCTCCTTCATCGAACAATGAACCGTCATTTAATGCCCTTAAAAATATACCTACATCTTCTGCAGAAGCAATCATACCTACCTCGTCTGTCTTTAAATCAATTGGATGTCCCACGTGGTAACCACTCATGACATCATCAATATTGACTTGACTCAAAGATTTAAAAGTATTTTTTAGATTAAGTCGATTTAAAATTTCTTCTTGAATGAAGAGAAAATCATCATAACCCAATACCTTATCCATAATTTCCGAAAGTAATAAATAATTGGTATTGCTGTATTCGTAACCTTTGTCGGGTTCAAAACTAGCGGGTAAATCGAGTACTAATTCCAGTTTTTCATGATTGTTTTCTTTGGGTGCGGCCCAATAGTTATGGGTATTGGTATAATTGGGTATGCCACTGCGATGTTGAACCATCATTCTCAATGTGATTTTATCAGCATTTTCAATTCTTCCCAAAAGTTCTGGACAAAACTCAGCCAGGGTTTGGTCGAGTGATAGTCGTCCATTTTTAACGAGTTTGGCAATGGCCACCGCTATATAAAGCTTGTTAATACTGGCAATTTTAAATAAGGCATTGGGACGTGCTGGAATTTTCTTGGCTTTGTCGTGGTATCCTGCAGTGTATATTTCTGGGGTCATGCCAGCTTGATCTATATATACCACAATTCCTTCAAATCCATGATCAATGGCTTCTTCAAGTTGTTCTTGAACGGTATCCGGCAGTGGCATTATCCAAGCTTTAACCAATATCCAAGGCACATAGTACAATGATACTATAGTTCCCGTCAGTAAGGCTATTCTGATGATTCGCAAAATATTTTTCTTAGCCATTGTCTTCGTTAATTATAAATGTAATTCGTATAACTATATAGACTTGCCATATATAAATTGGTAAGTTAAAATAAATTTTTCAGTTGAGAAATTACCATAAAATTAGTAATCGGATATTATATGGCTGTAAATCAATGTTGTTTTTTCATGGATTTGTCATGATTTTTGCCATTAAATAATTTGAAAAGCACGGTAATATTATCTATAGATCTAAAAATAATTAACTGCAACTTAGCAAAAATACGTCCAATCGAGGTTGGATTAACCCAATGTTGGTAAGAAGCATTTAATTTCTGATCGGATATCGATCTTTATTGAATTCGTCGCAGGGAAGTGCCAGCCAAGACCTTTACTTGAGATTCTATTACCATAATGATAGGTGTGTGAATTTATGTGGTTTTCTGTGGTGGGAGCAAGGTAATATAGAATATCGTTATCGAATTGGTTGGCAGACTGGGAGATTGTCATGCTCTTTTACAGACACTGGAGTGAGATAGGAAAAATATCATTGGATCAATAAGGATGAATATTGACCCAATGATATTTATATAAATGATGAATATTTACATTGGATAATGATTCAATTCAATGGCTTTGTCAGCTATTTGTCGTCTAAGGCTCAATACGTTTTGAATACTATATGAGTCTAATCTAACGATTTTTTGATGTATATCTTTAAATGTTTCTTCAGTGAAAACAGAAGCGGCAGCATCGATGGCATTCTTTACAATTCTAAATTTAGCATCGTGTAAAAATACTTTAAGTATGGATTCTTGGAGACCAGCTACCGTATCGATACCACTTGATTTTAATTTGTAAACACGCAAAGCCAGTGATTCAGCTACGTATATGTCAATAAGAATATCGGCTAAATTCATGACTACTTCTTGGGAATCATTGAGATCAAATCGACCTTCTTGTTGTTCTTTAAACAAAGCTGTAATCAGCAACATAAGTTGATTTTTAAAGCTTTGCACCCCGTTAAATTCCTCTTTTAAGTGGGGGAGAGAAGCACTGTTGTCAGTAGTTTGGGTCAATGATTGGGTTAGTTTCTCTATTCCAGCACCTAAGTTTATATCCCCCTTTTGAATATTCTTAACCAACATATTGATGCAGAGCAATCTATTGATCTCATTAGTACCTTCAAATATTCTATTTATTCTAGCATTTCGATAGGCCATAGAAACTTCAGATTCTTCAGAGAATCCCATACCTCCATGAATTTGTACGGCTTCATCTACTACAAAATCAATTACTTCAGATCCATATACTTTTAAAATGGCGCATTCAATGGCATATTCTTGTGCAGCCTGTAATTTGGCATCACCATAAGAAACACCTGAAGATTTCAACGATTCTGCCATTGCATTGAGGGCACTAGAGGTTCTATATATGGCTGATTCTCCAGCAAAGGTGCGAATAACTTGTTCTGCAATTTTATTTTTAATCGCCCCAAAATTGGAAATTGGAGTATTGAATTGTTTTCTGTCATTGGCATATTGAATCGATAGGTTATTCAGATTTTTTGACCCAGCCACACAAAGCACACTTAATTTTAACCGACCTATATTGAGTACATTAAAGGCTATTTTATGACCTTGACCGATTTCTCCCAATACATTTTCGACAGGAACCTTTACATTCTCAAAAAATACTTGTCTGGTAGAAGATCCGTGAATACCCATTTTATCTTCCTCATTTCCCAAGGTAATCCCGTCGGTATGACCATCGACTATAAAGCCGGTAAAGTGTTTCCCATCGACCTGAGCAAATACAATAAACACATCGGCGAATCCACTATTGGAAATCCACATTTTTTGACCGTTTAAGACATAGTGTTTACCATCTTCAGATAATACAGCTTTGGTTTTAGCGGAGAGAGCGTCAGATCCTGAAGTTGGTTCTGTTAAGCAGTATGCCGACTTCATTTCACCAGAAATAATCTTGGAGAGATAGTGTTGCTTCTGAGCGGGACTTCCAAAATACAATATAGGCAACATCCCAATACCTACTTGTACTGAATAACTTACATTAAAGGAGTGAAGGGGGCCAAATAATTCATTGACCAAAATATCGGTATTTTCATCCATTTCCATCCCCCCGAATTGTTCTGGCATATGGATTCCTAAAAATCCCATTTCACCCATTTCTTCCAAGATATTAACCGAGTGATAGAATTCTCCTTTTTCTATTAGCTTTAGTTTAGGTTTAATCTTAGAGTCAATATAATTAGACAGGGATTCAACAATCAATAATTGTTCTTCACTAGCAAATTCAGGAAAAAACAAAACGTTTGTATCTTCTTGATTTACAATAAAGTCTCCTCCATTGATTCGATCTAATTGTTGAGATGTAGTATTCATTATTATGTAGTTTGTGTTTTGTAATATGCCAATAAATATACGCATTTATTGAACAAAAGTCAAATAATATTAAAAAAAAAGCCATCTAATTTAGATGGCTTTAATAAAAATAATATGTTTAATTTTTCTTATAAGTGTAATGCTGCTTTACGGGCTAACAAGACTTCTTCTGTTTCTTCTCGATCTGGATCTGGAAGACAGCAGTCAACCGGACATACTGCAGCACATTGTGGTTCTTCGTGGAAGCCAACACATTCTGTACACTTATCGGGTACGATATAGTAGAAATCTTCTTCTACAGGCTCGTTTTCGTCACTTGCATCTACATCTTTACCCGTTTCTAAGGTGTAATTTCCAGTAACACTTGTTCCGTCTGCGACTCTCCATTCTACACCACCCTCATATATTGCATTGTTTGGGCATTCAGGCTCGCAAGCTCCACAGTTGATACATTCATCGGTTATAAAAATTGCCATTATATATAGTTGTTATATTAAATTTTGAACAAAGCACAAAACTACTAAATCTTACATTAAAAAGTGTTTCAATGTCCTTGTTTTTGGTTTTTTTAATTAAGAAGGAAGGGGAGAAGCTAGTCTTCGTCCACTATTATGGCGTCATCTATGATTTCATCTCCATCTCCATCTTGGTCCTCAAAGCCCGGTGCATTGGGTTTTGGCCTATTATCTTTAGTCTCAATCTTTGAAATACTGACATCTTTTACCTTGTCAAAATCTCCAGCGGCAAAGGCCTCGGCTTTACGCCAAAAATTGTCCTTGTCGTCTAATTCTGATTTTTTCAAATTTTCCATATTGGGATCTTTCGACACATATTCGCCCTTATTTTTTTCTTCTTCTGCCATTTTCTGTGCATCGTCAACGGTTTTATTCCATTTGTTTTTGATCTGGTCCAAACTGGCTTTAGCCCGATCAATGATACTCATACCATTTTCATCCTTTTCGTTGAGGTAATTCTGAGTGGATTGATATAGTGCTTCACCTTTTTTCTCTAGAAGTTCGCCCATCTTTTCTGCGTGAATTTTTGCAGCGTTAAGCACGTCTGATGTTTTTCCGAATATGGATTCTCCAATGGCTTCGGTAGATTCTTTTAATCGATCTAAGCCAGAAGTCGCTTTTTTACCTTCTTTTTGAAAGGATTCAGTTGCCTCATCGTGAAAGTTCTTTGCTTTTTGACGAATTGTCTCAGCTGTATCTACCAAATCTTCTTTAATGGCCGAAGATTCAGCATTTAGTTCTGATATAGTTTTTTCTATATCCTGATCTGCTAAATTGTCAGCAGATTTTAATTCTTCTCTGAATTCCTCTGCTCGCTTTCTTAATGCAGCCATTCTCTCTTGAGCCGCTGTTTCCGCATTGGCAACATCAGCATCTACTTTGGTTTTGAATTCATTTCCACTTTTTTCTACTTCAGA
The DNA here is from genome assembly GCF_021729155.1 of Membranihabitans marinus. GTDB lineage: Bacteria > Bacteroidota > Bacteroidia > Chitinophagales > Saprospiraceae > Membranihabitans > Membranihabitans marinus. The sequence continues at coordinate 16,726 of NZ_JAJQYA010000029.1, forward strand.
ATGAAAATTCATGTATTTATCTTGGATCTTTTTAAGCTCTCCGGAGGCTTTTTCTCCGATGATTTCAGCACCAACCATTACATCCTTGGCTACCTTAGATCCGGTGTTTTTAATTTCTTCCAACATTTCGTCTGACTCATCGGTCAGTTTGCGGCCAGCTGATCTCGCCATAGATTTAGCTCCAAAGACCAATTTTTTAATGTCGTTAAGTATGCTCATTTTTTATTGTATTGTATAGTAAATCAAACAATGATAAATATATAATGTTTATATGGATTTTATATAATTATCTTTCATTTGTAACGGATGGATTTCGACTAAATTACCATTATATGAGATTATTGATATATTTAGCTATTCATACTTAATAATTTTGGATATGGATTGATTGCTTAATCCCGTATATCTCAATTTCAATCTGCTCTAAATATCTATTGTGATTTATCATAAATTTAAATGTTAACTACACTTCATATTATTATTAAGTATCTAAATTTTCCTTGTTCTTAGTTTTGGCTATCATATTATTCAGTCTTATGCCCACAGTTCTTACTATAGTTTTATAGACTTGTAAATCCATCATATACTATATAAGATCTTTTATTTTGCCTATAATATATATTATGTTAAATAGAACTTTCTAAAACAGCAATTCTCATTTATATCCCTTTCATTGGCTATATTATTATAAAAAACCTCTCCATTATATATAAGGTGTAATTGAACTTGTGCTTTGTAATAATTTTCAGCCCAATAATTGAATGTATGATGTTATTGATATATATATGTTGGAGGTTTTTTGTGCTTTCTTAGATTACTTGAAATTTCATCCTTCATTGTACATCCAGGAGAAATTCTGACGTCAAATCACTAAAAGCATATTAGTATAAGTTTATCTGAAAACTACAGGATATGTATTGTGACAAATTCATCTAGTTATTAAAAATTTCATAGGTTGTTATATTGAATTTGTATTTTTTAAGAAGTCAAAATTTCTATTTATTTTATGATATATTTTAAGCCTTGGAGTAAATTAAATATAGATGCAATGTTTTTTGTCAGATTGAAGTTTGTTTTAACCATTAAATCATAATTTTTACTGGACTTGAGAAATGCAGATTTAGAATCATATTTTTTTAACATGTCTAGTCAAAATAGATTATTTTTCAATTATATACCTATTATTTATAATAATTATCTATCTTTGCCTCGACTAGCGAATCAGAGTGAATCACTACGATTCATCCAGTTTCGTTAGAACTTTATTAATTAATTTATATTTTTTTTTATGAACATTTTTGTAGCCAGTTTAGACTATGGCATGACCAACGAAGATCTACAAGATCTTTTTGAAGATTACGGAAGCGTATCTTCAGCTAAAATTATTTTTGACAAATTTACTGGACGTTCTAAGGGATTTGGATTTGTAGAGATGGATGATAACCAAGAAGCAGATAATGCAATTGAAGAATTGAACGAAAGCGAAGTAAATGGAAGAAAAATTGTTGTTAAAAAAGCTAGACCGAAAGATGCAGCTTGGTAGACAATAACGTTACAATAGTAAAGTAATTTTATAAACTCCGACAATGTCTATTGTCGGAGTTTTTTTATGCAAAATATTATAGTATCATTATTTTTTTATTTTATTGCCGCAAACGTTTTAGAACCACATATTTTTTTTTCATTTTTACGGCTTAAAATATAAATATAACACTATGAAAAAAGTAATCACATTTGGAGAAATCATGTTGCGATTGAGTCCTCCTGGATATTTGCGATTTTCTCAAGCATCTTCCTTCGATGTTGTATATGGTGGAGGTGAATCAAATGTAGCCGTTTCTCTTGCCAATTACGGAATACCAGTAGATTTTGTTACCAGATTGCCCAAGAACGATATAGGAGAATGCGCTCTTATGGAATTGCGAAAAAGAGGTGTAAACACCGATAATATTATTTTCGGAGGAGATCGATTAGGCATCTACTTCCTAGAAACAGGAGCAGTAAGTAGAGGTAGTAAGGTGGTATACGATAGAGCTCACTCAGCAATCTCAGAAATCAAGCCCGGCATGATTAATTGGGAAGAGGTTTTCGAAGGTGCTGGATGGTTTCATTGGACGGGAATTACTCCTGCTATCTCCCAGAGTGCTGCAGATGTATGTCTGGAAGCATTGAAAGTAGCAGATAAAATGGGCGTCACTATTTCTACAGACTTGAATTATCGAGCCAAACTATGGAAATACGGTGGGGATCGAGAAAAAATAATGACAGAACTTACCTCCTACTGTGATATTATACTCGGAAACGAGGAAGATGCAGAAAAGCATTTTGGCATTCATCCCGAAGGCCTCGATGTGCACAAGGATGGACATAATGTCAAAGCGGAAGCCTTTTTATCAGTTTGCAAGCAAATGATGAAGAAATTTCCCAAAGCTAAAAAAGTTATCACTACACTTAGAGGATCTATTTCCGCTTCCCATAACACATGGGCTGGTGTATTGTGGGACGGATCAAAAATGTACGAAACCCGTCAATACCAAATCACTCACATCGTAGATCGCGTGGGAGGAGGTGATTCTTTTATGGGAGGATTGATATACGGTTTGTTGCAGTACCCTGATGACGATCAAAATGCATTGGATTTTGCTGTGGCAGCATCCTGTCTAAAACATACCATTAAAGGCGATGCCAATTTGGTAACCGTAGACGAAGTTGAGAAACTTATGGGCGGAGATGCCAGTGGCCGAGTGAGCAGATAAGATTTTTGAAACTAAACGATCATTTAATTTAGATAATTTAATACAATGGCTAAATATTTAAGAAGTCAAGTTGTTCAACAAATCGAAGAACAACGTCTTATGCCCCTGTTTTATCACAGCGATGCCGAATTGGCAAAAGCGGCATTAAAAGCATGCTACGATGGTGGCGCTAGATTAATGGAATTTACCAATAGAGGTGATTTTGCTCACGAAGTATTCACTGAACTCAATAAATACGCATTGGCAGAATTGCCTGGTATGATGTTGGGTATTGGTTCTATAAACGATGCCGCAACTGCTGGTTTATACATGCAATTGGGAGCACATTTTATAGTAGGTCCCTCCTACCGCGAAGACGTAGCAAGAATTTGTAATCGTCGTAAAGTACTATATGTGCCAGGATGTGGAAGTTTAACAGAAATTGGCAACGCAGAAGAAATGGGTTGTGAATTTGTGAAATTATTTCCAGGCAGTGTATACGGTCCCGGTTTTGTAAGCGCTATTAAAGGTCCTAATCCGTGGACTAAAATTATGCCAACTGGTGGAGTCAGTACAGAAGAATCCAATTTGAAAACATGGTTCTCTGCCGGCGTAAGTGCTGTGGGAATTGGTTCTAAATTGTTGTCTAAAGATTTATTGAAATCTAAAGATTGGTCTGCTTTGCAACAAAAAGTGGCCGATACTTTAGCTCTTATAAAAACACTGTAATCAATAGATTATAGCCTGTTACAATAAAGCCTAAGTTGTCAAGGAGTTTACTTGGATTATTCCAGTATAATTGATACCTTAGGTTTTATTTTTTATGAAAATACTGGACCAACAACAAATACGCAATCTCGATCAAAAGACCATACAGTCTCAGGGACTTTCTGGTATAGAGTTAATGGAACGCGCAGTTGCAGCATTAATGCTGAGGATTGATGACGAATATATCTTTACGGATAAAATAGTTCACGTATTTGCTGGATCTGGAAATAATGGAGGTGATGGTATAGGTATCGCAGCTCATTTGGCAGAACAAGGGATAGAGGTCAGATTGTATTATTGCAATTACAGTGCAGTATCTTCAGAGAATCTCGCTATGCGGAATACCCTACCCCAATATAAATACTTACAGAGTAGCGAAATTGCAGATATCCATTCCTTTCCCGATATAAATAAAAAAGACATAGTCATAGATGCCATCATGGGCAATGGTATCAATCGCACTGTCGGTGGAATATGGCAGTCTCTGATTGAACATATTAATAAGTCTCAAGCCTATATTATAAGTGTTGACATTCCCTCTGGTTTACACCCAGATCGCTACCTAGGAGGATTATCCATTCATGCGGATCGCACCCTAGCCATTGGTTGTCCTCGAAAGTCATTTTTTTTCCTCGAAAATCAAGAAGTATTAGGCGATTGGTCTATTGTAGATATTGGTTGGGATAAGGAATCCTTGGATTCTATAGAATGTAACGATACCTATTTACTTCCATCATTTTTGAAATCTATCCAAATTAGTCCTAGGAAAAAATTTGCTCATAAAGGAAATTTTGGTCATGCATTGTTGATCAATGGTTCCTATGGAAAGATGGGTGCAGCTATTTTGGCCGCCAGATCTTGTTTGCGAAGCGGTGTGGGATTATTGACCTGTCATGTGCCGAGGATAGGTTATCCGATTATGCAAACCTCTGTGCCAGAAGCAATGGTATCCATCGACCAACACGAATTTTATTTTCACTCTTGTATAGATACCTCTCCTTATTCTGCCATAGGTGTGGGGTCGGGAATAGATCATCGATCCGGTGTCAAAGAAGCCCTCTCCTATTTGTTGAAGAATTGTAAGAAACCAATGGTATTAGATGCAGATGCTCTAAATATTATCGCTGGTGAGAAAAATTGGTTGTCGATATTGCCTCCTCAGAGTATTTTGACTCCCCATCCTGGAGAATTTAGACGATTGTTTGGCGATTGGCAAAACGATGAAGAAAAATTACAGAAACAGCTGGATCTATCGGTTAAATATCAATTGTATATCGTCCTTAAGGGAGCTCATACCAGTATTTCTAGCCCTGAAGGAGAACTTTTTTTCAATTCAACAGGGAATCCTGGAATGGCTACAGCTGGAAGTGGTGATACACTTACAGGGATACTTACAGCTATGTTGGCTCGAGGATTGACTCCGCTTCATGCCTGTTTGTTGGGGGTGTATGTCCACGGACTGGCAGGAGATCTTGCAAAACAAGACTGGGGAGAAACCTCGTTAATAAGTTCGGATATTATCGAACATCTCGGTAAAGCCTACCAAATCATAGAAAGAGATACACAGGAATAGCGGGGCTATGTCCACGGTATAGGATGTTTTTTGTCACAATGTTTAGAGTATTCACCACAAGAGACATAATTTTAATGGTTAATGGTTAATGGTTAATGGTTAATGGTTAATGGTCAATGGTTAATGGTTAATGGTTGATTATCAATGGTTAATTATTAATGGTCAATGGTTGATTATCAATGGTTAATGGTTAATGGTTAATGATTAATGGTTGATTATCAATGGGATTATTGTTCAATAGCTCCGCGTTTGCCCAGTTCAATGGCATTCATAGTATGAATCTTTCCATCGTCAATATGGAATGTAATTAATGTCCTCACATAATGGAATCCATGATGTCCACAAGCACCGGGATTGATATATAAGAGTTGATATCGCTTGTCGTATTGTACCTTGAGTATATGTGAGTGACCACATATTAATGCATCGAATTTTTGTTCCGCCAATATCTCTCGTGTACCTACATTGTACCGTTCAATTCGCCCTGCAATATGACGAATGAGAAAAGTCATACCGTGACGTTTTAAAATTTGATTTTCTGGAAATTCAGACCTAGTGATATGGTTGTCAATATTCCCATATACAGCCACAACTGGAGCCAAGGTGGTTAATCGATCTATAATAGAAATATCACCTATATCTCCCGCATGCCAGATTTCATCTACATCTTGTAAATGTGATTTTATTTGATCATCTAAATAACCGTGATTGTCTGAGAGCAATCCAATTTTCATATATTATTCTTCTTTTGAAAGAACAAAATATTAATTTTTTTGTGGTTCATTTATAGATGTCTCAAAACTTGGCTTATTGATGTCGGTATTGTCCGGAATATCGGAAGGGAAATGTTTGCTGAGGATATTAGCCGAACCTGTACCCACACCAATTATCGATCTCATGGCTTCCTCTGCCTTTACATCGACCACTTTGATCTGAGATCTTTTAACGTGGTATATAAAACCACTGGTCGGATTGGGCCCAGTAGGTACAAAAACAGTGCAATACTCTCCCGTGGTTTCATCGGTTAGAAAACCCGTAGTTAGAGTGTCAGTGCCGTAAAGGTCAATGAGGACAACCTTGAATAAATTCATATTGGAATTGCCCATTAACTGCTGAACGGCTTCTTTAATCATTCCGTAATACGGTAGTTTTTTAAGCAACCTATTTTCCATGGTCTCTATCATCCGCTTCCCTTTTGCTGTACTGACAAAAAGTCCAATTAAAAAACAGAATAAGACAAGGAAAACAAAGGCAAATAAATCAACTAATAAGGGATATTTAAATACTTCATGTGCATCTGAAAGTCCCAACAATGGTTTTACAACGCCAGATACGGTATAAAAAACAAATGTGACGACAAGATAAAGAATCGCTGCTGGTAATATCACCACAAGTCCACCAATGATGGTGGTTTTAATAAAGTTTCTTGTCCCGTTATCTAATTTCATTAAATTTGTCTTTTAAGGATGTTTATAAAAATTTGTCTAAAAAAATTAAAACTACTGTGCATCAGAATTTACACTAAAGCCCAATGAAGATGGATACCATTAAAGTGAAAGAATCAATACAGCACGCAGCAGAGTCTATTCAGAGTGATGTGGTAAATACCCCAATACTCCAATCCCAATATATAAACGATAAATATAGCGTAAAGGTTATATTCAAATGCGAAAATTTTCAAAGAACAGGGTCATTTAAATTTAGAGGCGCACTTTATGGTATAAAACAGAGTATAAAGGAAGATAAAGATTGTCAATTTTGCGGCCACTCTTCTGGCAATTTTGCCCAAGCTCTTGCCATGGCTGCAAAAATTAATCAGAAAAAGGCCACCGTATTTATGCCCCAAAATGCCCCTCAAACTAAGGTCGATGGTGTTCGTTATGCGGGCGGGGAAATTGTATTTACTGGAAATACCATCGTCGACAGAGAAAATGCAATTAATGAATTTCTAACCACTCACAAAAACTACAAAGGCTTACACCCTTCCAATGATTATAGTATGATTATTGGCAATGCCACGATTACTCTTGAAATGTTGTCTGAAAACAGTGATTTAGATATGGTCATCGTTCCGGTGGGTGGCGGTGGAATATTGGCAGGTACAGCATTGGCTGCTCATCATTTTGCTCCTCATATTAAAGTTTATGGAGCCGAACCCAGTGGAGCTGCAGATGCCGTGGCTTCCTTAGCCACTGGTCTCATTCAGCCTTCGATTCAACCTCAAACCATAGCAGATGGATTGAGAACTCAGTTGGGTGATGTAAATTTTCCAATAATCCAACGTCATGTCACTGATATATTGACTGTGGATGACGATGAAACCATAATGGCAATGAAGGATGTGTACCAATATTTAAAAATAGTGATCGAACCATCCTCTGCCCTCCCCCTAGCTCTAATTAAAAAATATCCAAAGGTCTTTGCCAACAAGAGAATTGGTATTATTATTACTGGTGGTAACCTAGATTTAATTAACTTGGCAGAAATATTTAAATAATTATATATGTCGATATCCAAAGAAGTAAAACGTGTTACAGTACATACACTTCGCCAGATGAAAGAGGCCGGTGAAAAAATCGCTATGCTTACGGCTTACGATTATTCAATGGCACGCATTCTCGATGAGGCCGGTATAGAAGTATTGTTGGTAGGCGATTCCGCTTCCAATGTTATGGCTGGACATGAAACTACTCTTCCCATTACCCTCGATGAAATGATATATCACGCCAGCAGTGTTGTCAGAGCGATTAACAAAGCCCTAGTAGTAGTAGATTTACCTTTTGGTACCTATCAAGGGAACTCTAAAAATGCATTGGATTCAGCCATTCGTATTATGAAGGAGTCGGGCGCTCATGGTGTGAAGTTGGAAGGAGGACTAGAAATAAAGGAAAGTATTATTCGGATATTATCGGCTGGAGTACCCGTTATGGGACATTTGGGCCTAACCCCTCAGTCTATTTATAAATTTGGAACTTATACCGTCCGTGCAAAAGAAGAGATGGAAGCAGAAAGACTGCTCAGTGATGCCATTCTATTGGAAGAATTGGGTTGTTTTAGTATTGTTTTGGAAAAAATACCCGCTCCTTTGGCCGCAAAAGTCGCCCAAACGGTAAGCATTCCTATCATTGGTATTGGCGCTGGCGATCAAGTAGACGGACAGGTTTTGGTAACCCATGATATGTTGGGCATAACTAAGGATTTTAAACCGAGATTTCTCAGAAGATATCGCGATTTATACGAAGATATTTACAATGCTTCAAAAGAGTATTTAAGAGACGTAAAAAGCAAGGATTTTCCCAATCAAAGTGAGCAGTACTAATGAATAAGAAATGGGCCATTATTCTTTCATTTTTCTTAATAGCAAGTTGTGTTACTGCCTATATAGGCTATCAATATTATAGTGCATTATTCCACGACAACGTCGACGTCGGTGATCGTACCAACATTGTCTACGTCTATCCCAGTTCCAGCGTCGATTCCCTAATCACTGAATTGGAACCATACTTTGTACATCGAGGAAGTTTTAATAAAGCTCGACGTGTGTTGTCATTTGAAACTTCGGATCTAAAAGTGGGGCGATACGACATAAAAACTGTGAAATCCAATCGCGACCTCATCAATTTGTTTAAAGGAGGGAGACAGAGTCCAGTTAAAGTCGTTATTTATAACGAAAATACCGTATCCGATGTAGTAGGCAAAATCAGTAAATACCTGTATATCGATTCTGTATCTTTAGAGTCATATGTTATGCAATCTGAAGCATTGGCTGAGGCTGGATTTTCCGGTCCAAATCTTTTGGCCCTCTTTATACCCAATACCTATGAAATGTACTGGTCTATATCTGGTGAATCTTTGGTCAATCGATTGTTGCGAGAAAACAAGGTGTTTTGGGAACGAAAAAATAGATTGACCAAGGCGAAGGAAGTAGGACTAAGTCCATTCGAAGTCTACACCCTAGCCTCTATCGTTGATCGCGAAACATTAGCCAGCAGGGAAAAACCCATCGTGGCTCGATTGTATTTAAATCGATTAAAAAAAGGTATGTTGCTACAAGCCGACCCCACAGTGGTGTTCGCCAACCAATTATTTGAAACCAGACGAGTTTTGTATAAGCATTTAAAGACAGATTCCCCATACAACACCTATGTCTATCCAGGTTTGCCTCCTGGTCCTATAGGTATATCTTCTATCTCGGGAATAGATGCCGTCTTAAATCCTGTAGATCACAATTATCTATATATGTGTTCGAAACCAGACAACAGTGGATTACATAATTTTGCCAGTAATCTCAGTCAGCACAATAGAAATGCCAATGCATATAGACGATGGCTCGATGCAAAAGGAATTAGATAATGTTATTGCTCGACAAATTAAAAGCGGATCTATCATCCATAGAAGACAAATACAATCTGTCTTTTAAGGACAAATCTTTTTTGTTGGCCGTGAGTGGAGGAATTGATTCCATGTGTATGTTGGATCTCTTTCGTCAATTAAATCTTGGAATAGCAGTAGCTCATTGCAATTTTAGATTGAGAGGAAATGATTCCGATTTAGATGAGGAGGTCGTGAAAAATTATTGCGAAGTTCACAATATTACCTTCCATGTTACCTCTTTTGAAACAGAAGCCTATGCATCTAGTCAAAGAATAAGTATTCAAGAAGCAGCTCGAGAATTGAGATATGGTTTTTTCGATAGGTTAAAGAGAGATCACCACTATGATTATTTATGTACAGCACATCATGGGGATGACAATATTGAGACTTTCTTTATGCATGTGTTTCGAGGTTCTGGTCTCAAGGGACTTACGGCAATTCCCACCTTGCGTTCGGAGTATATATTACGCCCCATGTTGCAGCGGACGAGAAAAGAAATAGCCCAATACGTGGATCGTCATCAGATTCCTTATCGGGAAGATAGTTCTAACATTCAGACTAAATATTTGAGAAACAAAATTCGTCATTTGTTGTCACCATTGATTAGGTCGTGGAGTGAAAAATATTACAACAACACTTTAAGTAGTATATCGTATTTAATTGAATATCAGAACTATATATACGTTAAATTAAATAAGTTTATCGAGAGTTATATCAAAGGTTTTTGGAATGGAATAGAGGTTATATCCCACGAAGACATAGATAAACAGCCTGAAGATTACTTTCTATTTAAATTGTATTTATTGAATTTGGGATTTAGTCCTTCCCAATATGAGGATATAATGGCGGCTAAGAAAATGGGTTCAAATTCCTTTGAAATTTCATCGGATCAAAGAACCATATACATCGATAGAGGAAAATGGTATTGTATTCCAACTTCAGTGAACGAAGAATTGAAGGTTAAACAATCTGTGGAGTTATCAGGGCTGGGTAAACATCGATTGCCATGGGGTGATGAGTTGGAGATCTCCGATGATTATCCCATAATTGATCATGATGGTTTTGTTGTAGCCATCCCTAAATCCGAGGTCGTGTGGCCGATGGTTTTGAGGAGTTGGTTGCCCGGTGATAGGATTGAATTTAAAGAAGGTAAGACGTTTTCTAAAAAAATTAAAAAATATTTTGCCGATGAAAAAATTCCTCTGTTTCTTAAAAATCGCATTTGGTTATTGGATCATAATGGTAGAATAGAATCTATTTTGGGGCTGAGGTCCAGTTCTTCTATATGGCAAAAAATAGAGGTGTTAACCGAAGGAAAATCCAAAACAGAAGTTGATAACGATGCTCTCCAACCAAACTATAAAAGCGGATATCAAACCTCCCTCAATAGTCGTGACTTTATTTATTTAATTTACTCCCCCTCTTTTTGGTATGAGTTTTATCGTCCAAATTTTCCCCGAAAAGAGTTTCCTTAGTATTTTCTCCTTTTTCAGTTCTACCTCCAGGTGCTTCGTCGAGGACTTCATGAAATACTTTATCTTCGTATTCTAAAATGCCATCAGGGTGAACAATAAATCCTGAATAAGTGCCATCGGGAACCCGCATTACATTTTGTTGAGGAATATCACTCTTCATAAACATCAAATGATCGAATATGATTTTTTCGTGTTGTATATCGTATCTCATCGTCGCCGCAGCTTGTACAGCATAATCCAAAATAAAGCGAGATTTAAAATACACCTTGGGCAGGTCTTTTTCCATTTGGATTAATGGTAAACCAAACTGAATCTTGTCTCTGGAAATAGCTATGGTCTCAATTAGTTTTCTTTTCGTAAAGAATTTATATGAATCATAGCCAAATAAAGCCAATACAATTTGGTCTTCACTGATGGTTAATGGTAGGGCTTGATAGTAGAGTACTCCATACCATTGATCTGGTGTAAAGGACAAATAATCCAAATCAGCGTCCATTTCCCATGAAGGGGACTGGTCGTTTAGGAATATCGGAGATGAAAGCAATGGTGCATAAATCCAACCTCCATATTGATAGGTCGATGTGTCTATGTAGAGTTGATAAGATATGATTTTGATATCCTGTTCCGGTAAATTAAGAATAGATAAGCCCTCAATATTTTCTAATTCTTCATCATAATCTACCATGTATTGGCCAAGATTTTGATTTAGAAATTCAAATGCTTTTATTCTTTCATCGACATTGGTATCTCTAACTAAACGACTGGCATTGTCGATCATTTCATCCCAATTAGGGGACTGACCGTATACCGTTATCGACATTGATAACCATATGATAAAAATGAGATAATTTCGCATTATAGGATATTTTTCCATGTTGCAAGCTCTATTGATTTAATAGCGTTTGTCTTTTCTGTTTTTATAATCTCGTAGGATAAATTCACCGAGTTGATTAAGGTCGGAGTAAAATGCTTTCCCATTATTGGTTTGGGTAAAGAGTTCTACAAATTGCTGAAGATAGGGATCAGAAGCAATCATAAAGGTAGTAATGGGAATATCGAGTTTTTTGAATTTAGTCGCCAAATTCAAGGTTCTATTGATAATCATTCTATCGAGGCCAAAAGGATTTTTGTAATACTTTTTACCTTTTTTAATACAAGTTGGCTTCCCATCGGTAATGAGCATAACTTGCTTATTGGGATTTCGTCGTTTTCTCAATATGTCCAATGCCAGTTCCAATCCAGCTACGGTATTGGTGTGATACGGTCCGACTTCTAAATAGGGAAGATCTTCGATTTTGATGGGCCAAGCATCGTTGCCAAAAACGATAACATCGAGACTGTCCTTGGGATATCGGGTTTGAATAAACTCAGCCAAGGCCATGGCCACTTTTTTAGCTGGTGTGATGCGATCTTCACCATATAGTATCATGGAGTGAGAAATGTCGATCATCAATACTGTACTCATTTTACTTTGATAGAAAGTTTCATGGACTTCCAAATCATTGGGTGTCAACATGAAGTTGTCTAATCCGTGATTGACATGGGCATTTTTAAGGGATTCGGTGATGGCTATATTTTCTATTTTATCCCCGAATTCATAGGATTTGAGATCAGAGATATAATCTTCTCCCCTCCCATTGTTTTTGGTATTGTGGTTGCCTTTTTGGACTTTTTTAATATTGCCAAAAATATCGTTAAAAGCCGCTTTTCTTATATTGATATTCAGCCTATTTGTAGGCCGAAATCCACCTTGTGTCGGATTGTCAGATATTAATCCTTTTTCCTTAAGTTCTTCTATGAAATCAGATATTGAATAATCTGCATTGGTGATTTTATAGGTGTTATCGAGCTGAGTCAACCAAGACAAAGCTTCGGCTACATCGCCACCAGTTTGCATTAATAATTCTTGAAATATTTTTAAAAGTGCATCAAAAAGTGTCTTCTCTTCTTGCTCTGGAATTAAATCTGAAATTAGCCATCCTCTCATATACATTATTTTCTAATAAACACTAAACGTAATTTAGTCTGAAAAGTTGGATAAAAAAAGGAGATTCAACACAAATTGAATCTCCACATATATTTATTAAGACCTAAAACAGGTAAATATCTAGGCTAACACCTGTGTTTAGGTTAAGACATTTTTTTGTAAACGTCCATTACATCTCTTACATGTGACTCCGACTGTTTCAATAAAGCAGTCTCATCTTCGTTCAATTGCAATTCAATGATTCTTTCTATCCCATTGGCACCCAATTGAACAGGTACACCCAAGAAAATATCATTGATACCGTACTCTCCTTCTAAATATACACAACATGGGAAAATTCTTTTTTCGTCTTTTACGATAGATTCTACCATTTGAGCGGCTGCTGCACCAGGTGCATACCAAGCAGAAGTACCCATAAGTTGGACTAATTCTCCACCTCCTTTCTTTGTTCTTTCTACGATGGCGTCCAATTTGTCTGACTCTATCATCTCAGTGACAGGGATACCTGCTACTGTAGTATATCGAGGTAATGGAACCATGGTGTCTCCATGGCCACCCATCAATACGGCTTGGATATCTTTAGGTGATACATTTAATTCAGTAGCTAAAAAAGCTCTATATCTAGCTGTATCCAAAATACCTGCCATTCCAAATACCTTAGTCTTAGGTAGTTTTGAATGAACAAAAGCTGCATAAGTCATAACATCTAATGGATTGGATACCACAATAATGATAGGATCTTTAGAATATTCAAGAATTGAAGAAGTTACAGCATTAACAATTTTGGCATTGGTAGAAATTAAATCATCTCTACTCATTCCTGGTTTTCTAGGAATACCAGCGGTAATTACTACAATGTCAGAATTGGCTGTGTCGGCATAATCTTCTGATCCTTTCAAAGTAGTGCTGTAATAATCTATAGGTGCTTGTTGCCAGCTATCCAAAGCTTTTCCTTTGGCCAAATCGCCTTTAATGTCAAGTAGTACGACTTCCTTAACAATATCCTTGTGAGCTAATACATTGGCTACAGTGGCTCCTACATTTCCGGCTCCTACGACGGTTACTTTACGCATTTTCTAATTATTTTTTTTTAGTTTACAAAACATATCACAAAATACTGATGTTGTATTAGTATAATATGAAATAATTTATAATTTTGGTCGCGGCTTTTTCGCATCCCATTTTATTTGAAAACATGAATGTAAGAATATTTCCCGTAATCTTGTTATTGATTTTTGTTGAATTCGGTTTCTCTCAAAGTCCTACTATTGATCCGAATAGTCCTTGTGGTACCGGAGATCTGTCAACTTATTTCGCTCAAATGAATTTTTCATCTTCTGATATTCAACTTAGAAGCAGTACTACGAGCTATTTCCCTTTAAATGTTGTCTCTGTAGGCAATGATCAGGGCCAAGGTCATCTCGACCCTGTTACCATTAGATCGAGTCTATGTGCACTCAACCAAGATTTTGAATTTCTCGATGTACAATTTTATATAAAAGATGAGATAAAATATCTCAATAGGACTTCTTATTATGACCACGATAAGAATAGTGGTTTTGAAATGATGAGAAATAATAATGATCGCAATGCCTTCAATGTATATATAGTCGATAATCCAGATTCTACCTGTGGATATTTTAATCAAACCAATCCCGCGATAGCCATTGCCAAGAATTGTTTCGAGGGTGGACTTCATGCGCTGACCCATGAAATGGGGCATTATCTCGGTCTCCCTCATACTTTTTTCGGATGGGAAAACCTTACCTATAATCAAACAAGAGTACCTCGAACTTTGAGTATAAGAGGATCTGATACCTTATATACCGAAAGAGTATCTGGTCAATATTGTGATAAAGCCAGTGATGGATTTTGCGATACTCCACCAGATTATCTCGGTTTTCGATGGTCATGCGACCGGGATGGATACAGTTTAGATACTTATGTGGATCCCGATGGAGTAGAGTTTAAAGTAGATGGAAGGAATTTTATGTCCTATAGTTTGAATAGCTGTCAGGAGACTTTTTCCACCGAACAATCCAATAAGATGCTTGTGAATTTATTGGATTCTAGAAATGGGCTTTACTCTGGATTAAAATATCAATTTGTGGCCGATGAATTGGTTTCTGGTGAAAATATTGTACCGATTGCACCCGCTCAAGATGCAGAAGTTAATTATCTCAATGTGAGATTGCAATGGGAAGCATTGGCGGGAAGTACAGAGTACTACGTTGAAATTTCAAGGTTCCCTGGTATATTATTTAATGAAGACCCCAATAAAATCACCTTGGTTTCCACGAATTCTTTTGTCGATGTGGGGGCCAATAATCTTTTATTGGATACTAAATATTACTGGAAGGTTTATCCATTAAATCCATTTACCCTCTGTCCTGTTTCATCAACGGAACAAAAATTTACAACTCGAACCCAGACCAATACTCAACAATTTTCTAACGGAGAAAAAGTAACGATTTTTCCAAATGTCTTGTCTGGCCAAGATAGAAATATCAATATTCAATATATGGTTCAGCAGGCCAAGACCTTCCATATTGATTTAATTGATCTTCAGGGTAAAGTTGTCCTCAGTCAAGACTCACATATTTTAGGAGATACTACGGAGCCATTTCAATTGCCCAATTTAACGGCTGGGATGTATTTCTTTAAATTTTCCAATGGTCAAGATTATTTAATACAGAAAATAATTATTCAATAAATAAAGAATAATTCTAGTCAATGACCATTTACAATGCTTTATCCTAGTCAAAAGATAAATCTAAGTATCTAGAATATATGGTGAATCAACACCATTTGATGAATTGATTTTAAAGGATTATTCTTACATTTGGCAAAAATAAACCAAAACAGAATGAATTTACACGAATATCAAGGAAAGGAACTTTTGAAAAAATACGGTGTGACGGTTCAAGAAGGCGTGGTAGTTGACGATCTTTCAAAATTGGAAGAAGCATATCATCAATTAAAGGACAGTACAGGAACTGATTTTGCTGTAATAAAAGCACAGATTCATGCCGGTGGTCGTGGTAAAGGCGGAGGTGTCAAATTGGCCAAGAATTTTTCTGAAGTTGAGGAACATGCCAATAATATATTGGGTATGATGTTGAAAACCCCTCAGACTCCAGGTGGTATGGATGGTGAAGGTAAATTGGTTCGAAAAATCCTTCTTGCTGAGGATGTTTACGCTCCAGACTTTGATGCCAATGAAGAAATTTATGTTTCTATTCTTAACGACAGAGAGCGTAAGAGAAATGTAATTATCTACTCTACTGAAGGTGGAATGGACATAGAAACAGTAGCAGAAGAAACACCAGAAAAAGTATTTAAAGAATTTATTGATCCAGAATTGGGTTTATTGCCTTTTCAGAGCAGAAAAATTGCCTTTAATTTAGGTTTGTCTGGTACTGCATTTAAAGGAATGGTTAAGTTTTTGACTTCTCTATATGCTGCATTTACAGGAACAGATTCGTCAATGTTTGAAATCAATCCTGTATTGAAAACTGGTGACGATCGGATCTTGGCAGTGGATTGCAAAGTATCTATCGACGACAATGCACTTTTCCGTCACAAAGATATCGCAGCTTTAAGAGACGAGCACGAAGAAGATGCTATGGAAGTAGAAGCCAGAAAATATGGCTTGAGTTATGTAAAATTAGATGGCAATGTAGGATGTATGGTGAACGGAGCTGGATTAGCGATGGCCACTATGGATATGATTAAACTTTACGGAGGTGAGCCTGCCAACTTTTTGGACGTAGGAGGAACAGCTGATGCAGAGAGAGTAGAACAAGCTTTTAAGATTATTTTAAATGATCCCAACGTAAAGGCGATTTTGATCAATATATTTGGAGGTATCGTTCGATGTGATCGTGTGGCCAATGGTGTTATTCAAGCCGCTAAAAATATTTCAATCGATGTTCCAGTTATCGTAAGATTACAGGGAACCAATGCCGATATCGCCAAAAAATTGATCGACGAAAGTGGATTAAAAGTACAATCAGCTATTATGTTGCAAGATGCAGCAGAATTAGTACAGAAAGCTTTGGACGGAGCCGAAGCTTAATATTTGAATATTTGTTTTTTATTGAGGATGGTTTATGAAGCATTTTTCCTTATTCGATTTACATCAATATATCGAGAGAATTTTTCTTCTCAATTTTGAAGAATGTATTTGGATAGAGGCTGAAATAGCGGAAAACAATCTCAATAATGGCAATTATTATTTATCACTGATAGAAAAAACAGAAACCGGAGGTCTGCTAGCGCAGGCCTCTGCTGCTTTATGGCGGAATCATGCCACAGCTATCAAAAAGAAACTGGGGAATCATTTTAACAAAATTCTTCAGCCTGGAAGTAAGGTGAGACTGTATTGTGATGTCAAGTTTCACCCTAGATATGGATATAAGCTCCATATAGTCGATGTGGATTTGGATTATTCAATGGGGCATTTGTTTTTAGAACGACAAAAAACCTTGGCAAAACTCGAATCCAATCAATTGTTCGATCTCAATAAACAATTGACTTTGCCGGACGTCATCCAACGCATAGCAGTGATATCATCTCCGCACGCGGCAGGATACCAAGATTTTGTCCATCAATTACAGCACAATAGTTTGGGTTATAAGGTGTCTCATGACTTGTTTGCTTCCAAAATGCAGGGAGACGAAGTAAGCTCTACCCTGAATCAAGCCATGGAGCGAATTCACGCCATTGCCCAACAATACGATGTTATAGTCATGGTTCGCGGTGGTGGTGGATCTATGGATTTAAGCGATTTTGATCAATATGAAGTAGCGGAAGCCATAGCCAAGGCCCCACTACCTGTGGTAAGTGGTATTGGACATGATAAAGATATGTCGGTAACTGATATGGTGGCATACAAAAGTGTAAAAACGCCTACAGCTGTCGCTGAATTTATTTTGTATCACAATCAGAAATTTGAATCCGAAATTATAGATATTTATAACGACATCGCCTATCTGGCGCAAAAGAATCTATCCATTTATATTAATGAAATTAATCAGATCTATCCCTATCTAACCCGACAAATAGGACGGTATATGCAAGCAGAGGAAATGCAATTGCAAAAATTAGATGGTCAGATCTATGGTCGAATTAATAAAATTTGGAAAAAAGAATACGAAGAAATTAATCAACTTCTTCAAAATTTTACTATCTTAACTCCTAATGAAGCAATGCAACAAGGTTATGCCATGTTGTTCCAAGATCGTATATGGATAAAAAATCTCAACGACCTCTCCCAAAAGAAGCCATTTACGATACAAATCAATACAGATAAATTAGAAATCAATGACCAAAAGTAAAAAGTTGCCTAAAAATTATAGTGCCGCGAAAACAGAACTTTTACAATTAAAAACCAATTTGGCAGAAAATCAGTATGAAGTAGATGAATTGGAAGATTTAATCGATAGAGCCAAACTACTTATCGAATTTTGTCAGAATAAATTGAGGGAATTGGAGGTGAAGATTGATAAAAATATTAATATTTAAGCTTCGATCAATATATTAAAAAGTTGAATTATGAGAAAATGTATAATTACTTGCCTGTTCGCATGCTGTATGGCTGGGATAGTTCAAGCTCAAATGAACAAAATTGATTTTGAGGAGTTCGATCTCGACAATGGTCTACATGTCATACTCCATCAAGACAAATCCACTCCTATTGTAGCAGTTTCAGTACTGTATCACGTCGGATCTAAAAATGAAGAACCCAACCGTACTGGGTTTGCTCACTTTTTCGAGCATTTGATGTTTGAAGGTTCAAAATATGTAAATCGCGGTGAATTTGATACCTATATATCTAATGCCGGTGGAGTAAATAATGCCAATACTTCTAAAGATAGAACATTTTATTATGAGATATTTCCTTCCAATCAATTGGAATTGGGGCTTTGGTTGGAATCGGAGCGAATGTTGCACGCCAAAATTGATGAAAAGGGTATAGAAACTCAGAGAGAAGTGGTCAAAGAGGAGAAAAGGCAGCGAGTAGACAATCAACCTTATGGGACTTGGTTGAATAATTCTTTTGAATATGCCTACAAAGAGCATCCCTATAAATGGAGTGTTATCGGTTCAATGGATGATTTAAATGCCGCTTCAAATGAGGATTTTGAAAATTTTTATAAAAAATTCTATATCCCCAATAATGCCACGCTATCTATTGCCGGAGATATAGATATTGAGAAAACTAAATTGCTGGTGAGAAAGTATTTTTCCACTATTCCGAAAGGGGAAGAACCGAGTAGACCAGCAGTGGTAGAACCACCTTTAGAGGGTAATATTATTGATACGGTATACGACAATATCTCTCTACCGGCAATGTTCTTAACCTACCGAATATCGAAACAGACCGATGACGATATATATGCCATTCAAATGCTAAATACCATCCTATCCGGTGGGGAAAGTTCAAGAATGGTCAAAGAGCTCAAAGACAAGCAGCAATTGGCCATCCAAGTATCCAATTTTCCGATGGAATTGGAAGACCCCGGTGTTAGTTTTATTATAGCACTTCCCAATGTGGGACGAAGTTTGGATGATTTGTTAGATGGAATTGATGGCGAAATAGAAAAAGTACAGAACGAGTTAATTTCAGAACAAGAATATCAAAAATTGCTCAATAACGTTGAAAGCAGTTTTATCAGAGGCAATTCTTCAATGGTGTCTATTGCCGAGTCTCTGGCCAATTATCACACCTATTACGGAGACGCCAATATGATAAATACGGAAATCGAGAAGTATATGGCAGTAAGTCGAGAAGATATTCGAGAGGTTGCCAGAAAGTATTTCGACCCAGCCAATAGAGTCATTTTATATTACTTGCCAAAACAACAAAATCAATAGATATGAAGTATATAGTTTCATTCAAATCATATATCTGGGCTGTACTTTGTATGGCAGTAATAGTGTCTTGTACACCCAAAATGGCTGTAGAGACTACTACTCCAGAAGTAAATGTTCCAGTAGTAGATACTGAGGCCTGGAGGTCTCAAGCACCCAGTCCTAGTCCGGCTCCAGACTTCAATCTGGGCGATTATGAAGAATTTGCCCTAGACAATGGATTGAAAGTCATCGTAGTAGAAAATCATAAATTGCCCGTGGTTTCATTTCAGTTGTTCGTCGACCGAGGTGCTATCCTAGAGGGTGATAAGACGGGATTGACATCTATTGTCGGTCAAATGTTGAGACGGGGTACTGTGAACAAAACCAAGGCGGAAATAGATGAAGAGATAGAGTTTATCGCAGCTACTATAAGTACTAGTTCCTCTGGATTCTACGCTTCGGCATTGAAAAAACATACAAAGAAGCTTTTGGATTTGGCTACAGAACTTATCTATGAACCCAGTTTCCCTCAGGAAGAATTTGACAAAATTGTTCAGGAAACCAAATCTGGATTGGCCTTTTCTAAATCGGATCCCAATACCATATCTTCCAATGTAAGCGGTGCTATCTTGTACGGTAAAGATCACGCCTACGGCGAGTTTGTGACTGAAGAAACCATTGAAAATATTTCATTAGAAGATGTTAAAGAATTTTACAGTAAATATTTGATACCCAATATCTCTTATTTAATCGTGGTAGGGGACATTGACGTTGCAGAGGCCAAAGAATTGGCTACTTCTTATTTTAGCGATTGGGAAGGCAATCCCAATTTTAAAGTACATGAACCTGTATTCCCATCCCCTCCTGCTCAAAATAGTGTAAGTATAGTACCCAA
Organism: Membranihabitans marinus; assembly: GCF_021729155.1. GTDB lineage: Bacteria > Bacteroidota > Bacteroidia > Chitinophagales > Saprospiraceae > Membranihabitans > Membranihabitans marinus. The sequence goes on from NZ_JAJQYA010000029.1 coordinate 37,391, forward strand.
GGAAGGTGCGGTACAATCAGTTATCGATATTTCTTCGACCATAAGATTTCCACACAATTCACCAGATCGATTGGCGGCTTCTGTAATGAATACCATTCTCGGAGGATATTTTGGCTCTAGGTTAAATAAAAATATAAGAGAAGACAAGGGGTATACTTATGGTATTGGATCTAGGCTTTCACCGGATCGATATGTGGGGAATTTCTCTACTTCTGCTAGTGTAAGAAATCAAGTGACCGATAGTACAATTACTGAAATTTTAAAGGAAATGAAGCGAATGCAGTCCGAAAAGGTTTCAGAAGAAGAGCTTAGTTTGGTAAAAAATGTATTAACTGGACAATTTGCTCGAGGACTGGAATCTCCACAAACTATTGCTAGGAATGCGCTTAATATTGCTCGATACGATTTGCCGAAGGATTATTATCAGACCTATCTCAGTCGATTGGAAAAGTTAACGGCAGATGATATATTGGCAGCAGCTAAAAAGTATCTCAACCCCAATCAATTGCAGATTGTAATTGTTGGAAATGATGAAGAAATCTCAGAGGGATTAGTGGCTTTCGACGGTGATGGTAATATCGATTATTACGATATCGCTGCAGAGAAGGTTGACAAAAAGCCAATGATGTCAGCTGAAGACTTGGGAGTGACTGCCGAAGAGATTATTGCACATTATATCGAAGTAATTGGAGGGCAGGATAAGTTGGATAATGTCAAAAGTGTAGTCATGGTTACCAAAGCGGAAACACCAATGGGGAATCTATCTACGACTATTAAGACCAAAGACAATAGCAAAGTCAACATGAAAATGGAAAGTCAAGGAATGACTATTCAAGAAATTATATTCAATGGATTTAAAGCCAAGGTAGGTGGCATGCAAGGCAATCAGATCATCGATGATCCCAAAGAGTTTTCCAGATTTAAAGCCATGGCTAAATTTTGTCCTGAATCTGATTATTTTACTTCAGGGGAATATCAAGTAGAGGTAAAAGGAACAGAGGAATTGGAAACGGGACAAGCTTATAAAATCCGATTGACTTCCATGGACGGAACCGTTACTACTGAATACTATGACATTAAAACTGGGTTAAAACAAAAGATGGTAAACACAGTGAGCAGTAATGGTCAAGAGATCGTGACCCAGCAATTATTGGGAGATTACAAAGAAGTGGATGGAATTAAGGTCCCACATACTATTACTTTTTCAGGCGGTGGTATGCCGTTTGAAATGGTTCAAAAGGTAGAAAAGATTGAGTTTAATACTCCGATGGAAGATAGCGTCTTTCAGGTAGAATAATTCAGGTATAAGAAATGCTATTATAGAACGGATATTAAAGAAAAGCTCCCAATTCTCTTGAAGAGAATTGGGAGCTTTTTTTATCCCTTAATTTTAGATAGTATCAGTGAAGTGGTTGGGTCGCCATAGAGGATGAGTTGATCGATAAAAGACTGTAAGTGAAGTTGATCTTTAAGAATTACCTTCATCTGAATATTTTGTGGACCAGTGACCCGGTAGGATTCTATTATCTCTGGGAAGGTATGAATGACTTGCATAAAGGTTTTGAGTTTTCCAGAATGCAGTTTTAGGCCTATAAAAGCTTCAAGGCCATATCCTAATAGAGAGTAGTTAACCGAGATGGTATAATTTTTAATCACTCCCCTATCTTCTAATTTTTGAATTCTTTCCCGAATTGTTGATGGAGAAAGGTCTAATCTTCGACCGAGTTCGGCGTAACTCAGTCTAGCGTTTTGTTCCAAAATTCGAACTAACTTTAAGTCAATGGCATTTATCATTTTTATTAGGATTTTTAACAATTATATTGATGATTCCACGGGAATATAACAGATTTGACGCAGATTCCACATTCTTGACAAGGTAATTAATCTTAATTTTGTAAGTATAAAATAAATAGATTATGGATACCATATTGTTGATCACAGCCTTGGGAATATGTTTAGGTTTTTTCGTTCAATCTATGATTGGTTTTGCTGGAGCTCTGGTTGCATTACCTGTTTTGCTGACTGTGATGTCTATGCCCGATGCCATTGCGACCATATCTCTATTTTATTTATTTTCCAGTGTAGAAATGGTTATTAAGAATTGGAAAAATATTCAATTTAAGATCATTTTAAAGTTGACTTTAGTTTCTATAGTGGGTATTGGTTTGGGTATTTACGTTTTGAGTTTTTCCAAGCCATTGTTTTTAAAGAAAATCCTCGGAGTATTTATTTTAATGTATGTGATTTATTCTCTTTTAAAATATTCCAAAGATATTAGACTGCCCAAATTGACCATTCCCCTCGGGTTTTTAGGTGGATTCTTTTCTGGGTTATTTTCGACAGGTGGCCCATTATATGTGATGTCCGTTCGCAACACGGTGACGGATTCAAAATCTATTCGCGCCACCATGATAGGTATATTGGCTTTGGTGTCCTTGGTGCGCGTCCCTATGCTTAGTATCAATGGAATATTGACTAAGTCCCATTTACAACACAGTATTATTATATTACCTTTCTTTTTTGCCGCTCAGTTTTTGGGCACTAAGGCCTATGGCAAGCTCAATGAAAATTCATTTAAAAACATCCTTTTGTTGTTGCTAGCTATTTCCGGGATATTTTTGATTATCCGTTAGTTACTGTTTACTCAATATAGCTATTGGATTGATTGCTGTACCTCATGGTTCAATAGATAATTGACTATCTATTTTTTAAGCAGTTTGGGAGCCATGAATTGGATTGTGTTTTTAGTCTTTGCGCTCCGGGCGTGATTGCAATGTTGGCAGTAGAGACGCAATGCCTTGCGTCTCCCAACAGGGTCGAATGAGACGCAAGGCATTGCGTCTCTACGGTGAGGAATGACTGCAACGTAAATCGATAGTCAAATTCCCCTCCAATGGAGGGGTGTCAGTTTACTGACGGGGTGGTTTGGAAATTCTGTAGGGATTATTTTAATTTATTTTGAAGATGTAGAGACGCAATGCCTTGCGTCTCCATTAGGTGGTTTTGGGAGACGCAAGGCCACCCCACCCACGACATGGAGGTCAACCCATCCGAAGTACGGTGGATTCGGTTCCTTCAATGCTATTAAATTATTGATGTAAAATGAAATTTTATCCTTGTCAATTTTAATGTATTGTTGTCACGACACGGAGGTCGTGACTTCTCTCGCCAGAGACCGATTAACGGGCTCTGGTGCTTTTTGTCCACCCACCCGAGGGATGGGACCCTCGGATCCTTCATCGTGCTGTTTAGGTATATTTAAATAGAAGTGATATTAAAAAAGAAAAGCTGTCTCATCAACATGAGACAGCTTTTCTATAAATCTATATATAAAGTTACGATTATTTATTCTCGTCTACTTCTTCAAATTCAACATCGGTTACATCGTCGCTATCTGATTGGTTGTTGCCGGCATCACCTGCACTACCGTTTGCTCCTGCACTAGCCCCTTCACCATTTTCATTGGTAGCGGCATAGATATCTTGACTTGCTGCTGTCCATGCTGCAGTCAATTTTTCAGAAATGCTATCGATTTGATCTAAATCCTCTTTTTTATGAGCTTCCTTCAAATCTGCCAATGCAGATTCGATGGCTGCTTTTTTGTCAGCAGGAATTTTATCACCGTATTCAGTCAATTGTTTTTCTGTGCTAAAGATGGTTGCATCAGCAGCATTCAATTTGTCCACTCTTTCCTTTACCAATTTATCAGACTCGGCATTGGCTTGAGCTTCGTTTTTCATTCTTTCGATCTCTTCTGGAGATAATCCAGTTGAGGCTTCAATTCTGATTTTTTGCTCTTTACCTGTGCCTTTGTCTTTGGCGTGAACGTTCAATATACCATTGGCATCCATATCAAATGAAACTTCAATTTGAGGTACCCCTCTTGGTGAAGGTGGAATACCGTCTAGGATAAATCTACCTACCGTTCTATTATCTTTGGCCATAGGACGTTCCCCTTGCAATATGTGTATCTCCACAGAAGGCTGATTGTCAGCTGCAGTAGAATATACTTTTGATTTCTTCGTAGGGATGGTTGAGTTAGACTCGATAACTACATCATATACACCTCCCATGGTCTCAATACCCAATGAAAGTGGAGTTACATCCAACAACAATACATCTTGAACATCACCGCTCAATACCCCTCCTTGGATGGCAGCACCGATGGCTACAACCTCATCTGGATTTACTCCCTTGTGTGGTTTTTTACCAAAAAATTGTTCAACGGTTTCTTGGATTTTAGGAATTCGTGTAGATCCACCTACCAAAATCACTTCATCAATATCACTGGTAGAAAGACCAGCATCTTTAAGTGCGGCTTTACATGGTTCCAATGCACGTTGGATCAAGCTATCGGCCAATTGCTCGAATTTTGATCTAGATATTTTTACCACTAAGTGCTTAGGAACACCGTCTTTGGCAGTGATATATGGCAAATTCACTTCGGTCTCTGTAGATGCAGAAAGTTCGATTTTCGCTTTTTCAGCTGCATCTTTTAATCTTTGCAAAGCCAATGGATCTTTTCTCAAATCCATATTCTCTTGCTCTTGGAAAGAATCAGCCAAGAAATCGATAATTACTCTATCAAAATCATCTCCACCCAATCTAGTATCACCATTGGTAGATTTTACTTCAAATACACCGTCACCCAATTCTAGGATAGATATATCAAAAGTACCCCCTCCTAAGTCATATACAGCGATGGTCTGATCTTTGTGACTTTTGTCCAATCCATAAGCCAAAGCAGCAGCTGTGGGCTCATTGATAATTCTTTTTATACTTAAGCCAGCGATTTCACCAGCTTCTTTGGTAGCTTGTCGCTGTGAATCATTAAAGTAAGCAGGTACAGTGACTACTGCTTCAGTAACATCGTGGCCCAAATAATCTTCAGCCACTTTCTTCATTTTCTGCAATACTATCGCAGAAATCTCTTGTGGTGAATATTTGCGATCGTCGATAGCCACTCTGATTGTGTCGTTGTCGCCTTTTACGATTTCGTAGGGTACATCTGAAATTTCTTTAGATGATTCACTATATCGTGACCCCATAAATCTCTTAATAGATGAGATCGTTTTATGGGGATTGGTAATAGCTTGTCTTTTTGCTGAATCCCCTACTTTACGCTCACCGTTTTCTAGAAAAGCAACTACTGAAGGAGTTGTTCTTCTACCTTCGTCATTAGGAATAACCACAGGTTCATTACCTTCCATCACGGATACACATGAATTGGTGGTACCTAAATCTATTCCGATAATTTTTCCCATATCAATATTTAATTTTATTTTTTTTAATACGTTACTTAATGTTATACAATATGAGTGCCATCCACAATTTTCGTACAAATTGACATCTTTATCTATTAAAGTCCTTTTTTTAATGACAGGTTTGATGTGACAGACTGACATATCGTCACTTTTTTAATAGAATATGGACAGAACCTCTGTTATATATTTCGATCCAGATCTATAGAATTCTCGGATTCTATAATTCCTCTGGAAAATCTTCTATATAAATATCTATAAAACAAATAAAAATAATATCTTTCTATTTTGACAACCTATGATGATTGGATTTCATCTACTTTTACCATGGATTTATCGAAAAATTTATTCGAAATTAAGTCATGGTAAAATAGTCTGAAACTAATGTGTATTTTTAGGGTTTAATGTTTTATAGAGAATATATAAAACTTTTTTTACTTAAATCTTCCAACTATAACAGAATGAATATAAATCTTGTAGAAATCTTCGATAATCAAAATTCTTTAGATAAAAAGTCGCGTGAATTTTTGCTTAAAGCCATTGAAAGAAATAATAAGGAGGGATTTGATTATTTAGAATTTAAACAAGCTATGATTCGGTTGGAGAAAATGGCTTTAGATGAGGAGACCGCTATTAAATCTGCTTATGCGACTGCTTCTACCGTAGGACTTACTAAGTCCATGCTAATGAAAAGCGCTGATTTTTATTTGGCTATATTACAAGAAGAATACAATCAGTTTAACAGTGCTTTAGAAAAACAAATGGAAGCCAAAGTGCATTCCAAACAAAAGCAAAAAGAGCAAGCAGAAGAAAAATTAAAAACCATTACTCAGAAAATAGCCGATCTGCAAAAAGAACAAAAAGTTTTGGAAACTAAACTTCAAAAAATGGATGAGGATGCCCTCAAAGCCAAAGAAAAAATTGAAGATACCAGTGAGAAATTTCAGGCTACCTTGAAAACCATTACCGAAAGAATTCAACAAGATATTGAACAATTTAATAACCATATATCATCTTAAATGACCTCTCTCTACGAGGTAAAATTTTAATAGAATATGTCAGATTTACAATCATTTAAATCAGCGAGACCAAAATCTTTTTGGAAAAAACCAGAAGGAGTAGTGGGTGCCTTATTTATCAGTGGAATATTGTTGGGCGCCGGTTTTTTAATCGTCTCTAATCTAAGTTTCATTATTGGTCTAATGGCCAATGTATTTTATCTCTCATTGATTATCGTAGCCTTTGCAGTTCTTCTGTATATGGTCTTAGATCCTAGAATGAGAAACCTAGTATGGTATATGTACAAAAGTGTGATGCGTTGGATAACTGGGATGTTTATTCAGATCGATCCAATAGGTATCCTAAAAAGCTATGTTCAAGACCTAGAGGACAATCTCAAAAAGATGAGTAAACAAATCGGTCTTTTGCGCGGCCAAATGAGAAAGATCAAAACATTAATGGAAGACAATGTCAAAGAGATTGACAACAATATGTTGTTGGCTCAAAAAGCCAAAGAAATAGGCCAAGACAATCAACTTCTCCTTGCTTCTAGAAAAGCGGCTAGACTCAAAGAGAGCAATCAGAAGTACGCCTCCTTGCTCAATAAAATGACGGTCTTGTACAAGGTGTTGTCCAAGATGTATTCCAATTCAGAAGTACTGTTGGAAGATACCAAAGATCAGGTCAAACTCAAAGAGCAAGAAAGAAAAGCTATCAGAACCAGTTACGGTGCTATGAAAAGTGCTATGGATATTATAGCTGGAACTGGGAATAAAAGAGAAATGTTTGATGCTGCTCTAGAAAATATTGCCGATGATTTGGCCAATAAAGTTGGAGAAATGGAACAATTTATGGAAATGTCTTCTTCCGTTATGGACTCTGTCGACCTTCAAAATGGGGTGTTCGAAGAACAAGGACTGAAAATGTTGGAGGAATGGGAAAAGAAAAGTACGATAATGCTTTTGGGTGATGGTCAATCCAATATGGCTGATGACTTTTTTGACTTAGATGCCAAACCCAATGAAAGGGTTAAGATAGAACGCAAATCGGATTCCGATGATAAAAGCAATGAATACGAAGGTTTGTTTGATTAGACCTTGGTAATATGTAAAATAAAAAAGGCCAAATGTAAATTCTATATTTGGCCTTTTTATTTCTAAAAATATTATGATTATTTAAAGTCCTTTAATGTAACTTCAAAGATCAACACACTATTGGCAGGTATGGTATTGCCAGATCTACTGCCATATCCATAATAAGAAGGTATATATAAGGTTCCAGATCCGCCTTTTTTAAGCAAAGGAATACCAATTTGCCATCCAGTTATATAACCAGATAATGAACCTCCGTTTATAGTATTTTCTTCAAACACGGTTCCATCGAGTAAATATCCTTTGTAATCTACAGAAACAATACTGCTGGCTGTAGGATGAGAGCCACTACCCTCTTCTTCGATGGTATAATATAATCCCGACTCGTGTTTAGTCGCCGTAATATTATTGGCAGATAAATAGTCGAGGATGAGCTGGTCATCTACTGCCACGCGGTCCACTTGTTCTACATCATCTCCGCATGATACAAAAATAAAAGCCAAACAGGCTAAGCTTAAAATCTGAATTAATTTCATAGTTGTTTTTTAGAGTTAGTTTATAGGTTCCAATCCCAAGATTTTACCTTGTTCTATCATAAACGTATAAGCAGCGTCAAATGTGTTTTCTATATCACCATCTAATATGGCTTCTCTTATGGCGGTCTTTATGACACCTACGGTCTTACAAGGTTTTAAATTAAAGGTCTTCATTATTATAGCTCCATCAATGGGTGGATGCCAGTTGCGTAGTTTGTCTCTTGCTTCCACTTCGTTGATCCTTCTGCGAACTTCTACATAATTTTGAAGATAGCGATTGACTTTGTCTTTATTCTTGGAAGTGATGTCAGCTTCACACAACAACATCAATTGGTCAATATCTTCTCCGGCTTCATAGAGCAATCGTCTAATGGCCGAATCAGTAGTGTTTTCATTGACCAAAGCAATAGGGCGCAGGTGCAGTCTGACCAATTTGGAAACAAATTTCATTTTGTGATCCAAGGGAAGTTTTAAGCGTCGAAAAATTTGTTTGACCATTCTCTCTCCCACTACCTCGTGTCCGTGAAATGTCCAACCAACGGATTCTTCAAACCGTTTGGTTCTTGGTTTGCCTATGTCATGCATTAAGGCTGCCCAACGCAACCATAGATGGTCAGAATTTTCTGCTACGTTGTCAATGACTTCTAAGGTGTGATAAAAATTGTTTTTATGCCCCTTGCCATTTTTGATATCCACCTCGTTCATAATGGACATTTCCGGTAGGATCCGCTTCATTAGATCCAAATCTTCCATTAAACTCAATCCTATGGAAGGTTGTTTGGAAGCCATGATCTTATTGAGCTCAATACTTATTCTTTCTTTACTTACTATATCTATCCTGTGGGCATTCTTTTTGATCGATTCCTTGGTCGATGGTTGAATTTCAAAATTCAATTGACTGGCAAATCGAACTGCCCTCATCATGCGTAGTGGATCATCGCTAAAAGTCTTGTCCGGATCGGTAGGGGTCCGTATAATCTTTTTGGATAAATCTTCGATTCCGCCAAATGGGTCAATTACATCAAAACCCAATGGATTAGATTGGGCATCGATTATATGGGCTTCTTTTTTCTTCAGAATTTCCGTAAGTGAAATAGCCAGAGCATTGATGGTAAAATCTCTTCTGAGTTGATCGTCCGAAATGCTGCCTTTTTCAACCTTGGGCTTGCGACTGTCCTGAGTATAGGACTCCTTTCGTGCACTGACAAATTCTATTTCGTAATCTCCTATTTTTATCATTGCCACTCCAAACTGGCTATAAGTCTTCAACTCATGTAATATATTGTGTGCTTTGGCATATTCTCGGGCTAAAACTATCCCATCGTCTACACATACAATGTCGATGTCCTTTGACGGTCTTCCCAGAATATGATCGCGTACGTATCCACCAATAACATAGGCCTCTGTTTGTAAAGCCTCTACAGTCACTGCTAGATTACAAAATAGATCGATGTCTTGACTAGGAAGTGTTTTTACCATTTCTTTTAGTAAATCAGTTCTCAAGATTAAATATTTACGGTATGATCAGAGTAAGTCGTTCTCAATTCGTCTAAAATTTCAAATAAAATTTCAGGCTCCATTTCATTGACCAATCTCGATCGAAATTCTTTCACCCCAGGTAGACCTTTGAAATAATTAGTGTAATGTCTTCTCATTTCCAATATTCCCAAACGCTCGCCCTTCCAACTTATACTGAATTTAAGGTGTTTTATAGCTGCATTTACTCGTTCGTTAATATTGGGTGGCGCTAGATGTTCTCCGGTAGCAATATAATGTTTAATATCTCTAAAGATCCAAGGGTAGCCAATACTAGCCCTTCCTATCATAACACCGTCAACACCATACCTGTTTTTGTATAAGACCGCTTTTTCAGGTGAATCAATATCGCCGTTGCCAAATACAGGGATATGCATTCTAGAATTGTTTTTTACTTCACCGATTAGAGTCCAGTCTGCTTCCCCTTTATACATTTGCTTTCGAGTACGACCGTGAATACTGATGGCTTGAACTCCTACGTCCTGTAACCGTTCAGCAACTTCTACAATGTATTTGGTATTGTCATCCCAGCCCAGTCTCGTTTTAACCGTTACCGGTAAATTGGTGGATTCGACCATGGCTTTGGATAAAGCCACCATTCGAGGAATATCTTGTAAAATCCCTGCACCAGCCATTCTTCCTACTACTTTTTTAACAGGACAACCAAAGTTGATATCTAATATTTCCGGTTGCGCTTCTTCAACAATGGCAGCCGCCTGCTTCATATTTTCCATGTCACTTCCAAAGATCTGTATACCAACTGGACGCTCATAATCGTAAATGTCCAACTTTTGAACACTCTTGCGCGCATCTCTTACCAATCCCTCAACAGATATAAATTCTGTATACATTAAATCACAACCCTGTTCCTTGCACAATGCTCTAAAAGGTGGATCAGATACATCTTCCATTGGAGCCAGGAGTAAAGGAAAATCTGGTATTTCTATATTACCAATTTTTACCATATTCATTTTTTTGCAAATGCAAAAGTAAATATTTTAAAGAACATATTCGGTCTTCGGTGTAAAGTTCTACTATTTATCCTTATAATATAATGTCAAATTATTTATTTAAACTACTTTTATTAAAATATTGTGATTCCCTTCCTCTGTGAGTTTTTGTAGAACAGGTCACACCATGAGGCCATTACATTGCATTTATTGAATGAATTGTTCTTCAACATGGTTAAAGAAGTTGAAATTTATTATCATATATTTTATTATATTGGTCAGCATTTCTTAAACCCCTAGCCTCTGTTTATCCTGGGGGAATATTGGTATTTAAGGAAAGCTTATATTTGATTGAAAATTAAAGTATTAAAGTAAAGTGCTTGTTTTTTAATATAATTTTTAGGTGAAATTTCTAAGATGAAATTATAATAATGTAATTTTATTTTCTTTTTTTAGCATAAATATTAAATTCTAAATATATAAACCAATGGTTTCAGCTGTAATCGCTTGTTTTGTTATTGGCTATATGCTTATCGTTTTTGAACATCCATTGAGATTGGATAAAACCGTGCCGGCCTTATTGATGGCTTCTATTACATGGGCTTTATTGTCTTTAGGTCATATGGAAACATATGTTCATTCTGAGCCCCATAGCCTAGAAGAATCTCTATTGTATCACCTGGGTAAGACAGCGGAAATATTAGTTTTTCTTATCGGTGCCATGACTATCGTTGAAATCATTGACCTACATCAAGGCTTTGATATACTGAAAAATATGGTCACTACTAAAAGTAAGAAAAAGCTGTTGTGGATAATTTCGATCCTTGCTTTTGTGCTTTCTGCCATCATAGACAACTTGACCGCTACCATTGTTCTAATCACTTTGTTGAGGAAGTTGATTAAAGATAAAGAAGACCGTATCTGGTATGCCAGTATGGTAGTCATTGCCGCCAATGCCGGTGGTGCATGGTCCCCTATCGGTGATGTAACTACGACCATGCTTTGGATTGGTAAAAAGGTGTCCACCTTAATGTTGATCGAAAAACTGATTATTCCTTCTCTAATATGTATGATTATTCCCACTTATATAGCGTCATTTTTACCCACATTTAAAGGAGAAATAGAAGCTGATGAGGAAGAAGATTTAGAGGATAAAAACAGACAAAAACTATTGTCCTCTAAAACCATCCTTATCCTAGGTTTGTCGATGATTGTTTTTGTACCTATTTTCAAAACCGTTACCCACCTTCCTCCTTATTTGGGTATGATGTTGTCTTTAGGTGTAGTTTGGTTGGTTTCAGAATATATCCACCCCGAAGAAAATTTTGATGAAAAAAATAGACACCTCTATTCTGCACACAAGGCTCTTTCTCGAATTGAAATGACGAGCATATTATTCTTCTTAGGTATATTAATGGCCGTTGGTGCATTGGAATCCATAGAATTATTACAACACTTTGCCGAGTGGTTGGATACCCTCATCCCCAACAGAGAGATGGTGGCTATCTTGCTAGGGGTATTCTCTGCTATCATCGATAATGTACCTTTGGTAGCAGCATCTATGAGTATGTATACTCTTCCTATGGATCACGATATTTGGCATTTCATTGCATTTGCCGCAGGTACTGGTGGAAGTATGTTGATTATCGGGTCTGCTGCTGGGGTTGCCGCTATGGGCATGGAAAAAATTAATTTTATATGGTACTTGAAAAAAATATCTTGGTTGGCTTTAGTCGGTTTTCTGGCGGGTTGTGCTTTTATATTAATTGAAGATCATTTCTTATCTGCATTATTTCATTGATTATGTTGAAACATTGGGTGTGGATATTGGTGACAATATCATTGTGGTTTTCTTGTAGTAATAGTAAGCGCGAACAAGAATTAAATGGACTGTGGAAGGGCAAATCAATACATCAGGTGGGTGATAGTGTAGTACACGAAATCCAAAGCGATATTGAATTCGTATTTGATAAGCCTGATTATTCTTTTAATAACGCCAATTTATCTGAACAAGGTCAGTACAGAGTGGTGGACGATATGTTGGAATTGACCTTCCAAGAAGATTCGATTTCTAAGATTCGACAGATAGAAATATTTAAGTTTTCAGGGGACTCTTTAGGATTGTTGTTGAAAGATTCTCTAGAACAGAAAAAGGTGATCTTTATTAAGCAATAAAGCTACAATGTATTGTGGTCACCTGTTTGCCGATTTTTAAGGTAGAAATTTCTGATAGATGAGGGTTTGTTAGATCAATAAATGGATATTGGGGTTTTAATTTATTTTGAGCTGTCGTCCAAGCATCCACTAGGTCAAGATGACGAGATTCAATTTTGTTGATAATTAATTCTCTCAACATTCGAAACAATGTCTTTTGAATAAATCCTCCTTCAATCCATTGAATATCTTCTACTTTTTGATAAATATGTTTTCCTGTCAAGTATAGTTTTATATATGCGCACAATTGAATTTTGCCATCTTCTGTTTCAATATCAATAGAGATTCTATTTTCATCTATCACGTGAATCTGCTTTAATAGAATTACGGTATTTTGGATGTGAAAACTCGGCAATCCAATATCAGATATTCTTTTAAGGAGTTCTTCCGTTTTGATATTGGCTGCTATGGTTGTTGTATTTAATGGACTAGCTTCTGGGTTGATATAATTAAAAGTTAAAATCTTTACTCCTTCGGAATGGTCTTCCCATCTCCAGTTCATAACCTTAGGAAGAGAATCAGGAATCATTACTTTCGTTAATTCCTCTTTGATTTTTAAATTGATTTGTTCTTTAATAACCACCTTAATTTTTGCCCAATGAGAAGTGATTGTGGAGTTTAGCGTCGACGCAATGGTGACAGAAGGATTTGATAGGAGCTGTAAGGATGTTGTTTTTTCCAATTCCAATGATTGAACTTCTATGGGCAGAGTCCAAATTTCGGTATTCTCAATATTTAGAAGTCCAATATTTAAGTCACATTCGAGATTCAATGAAGCTGATAATTCAGGGTTTTGGAAATATAGGATAAATCCAGATGCGAATGCCATAGTATCGCCCTGAAATTGTATTGGAGTTAGACTCTTCAATTCAATGACCATCTGACATGGTAGACCTTCTATATGGGGTATGGTGTATTTCCTGCCCAGTAAATGTTCTCTTGACCATGAAAAAAATAATTTAAAATCAATTTTTAATCCCAATTTACTTATGACCATTGAATGTGTTCTATGTTTAACTCATATAATTTCTCGATAAAAGTAAACATTGTTGAGCTAAAAAGGTTAATTGAAGAAATTGAATACTGAAGAGATGTTGTAAAATAACTCAGAATTGAAGGATGAATGTTTAATTTCATTTTCAAAGATCTTGGAAACATAGATTAAGACCATATTAACGTATTTTACGTGGACATTTTGATAATACTTGTAACGCAATTGTGTAATTCATCGTACCTTTGTGCTTGTATAACGAATTTAGAAATATGAGAAAAATACATATAATAGGAATTGGGGTTCTGGTTGTTGCCATGGCCTTGATTTTTTCTGCTTCGAAAGACTTTGCGTCTTATGCTTCTTTTACAGATGCACAAACGAGTACTGTGAAAATTGTAGGGCAATTGGTAAAAGATAAAGAAATCTATTATTCTCCTGAAGAAAATCCTAATTACTTCTCCTTCTTTGTGGAAGATAACGAAGGTCAGGTGCGCAAGGTAATTATGCACCAGGCAAAACCTCAAGACTTTGAAATGTCTGAGCAAATAGTAGTTACTGGAAAAATGGTAGAGAATGATTTTGTAGCCGATGACATTTTATTGAAATGTCCATCTAAATACAAAGAAGAGGAAATATTTATTAGGTCCGAAAACCAATCTTAAGGTTTATGAATGAAAATGTGGAGTACGTAGGTGAACTACTTTGGCCAGGTGAACTGGGGCATTACTTATTAATAACTGCTTTTGTAGCTGCCATAATTAGTGCGATATCATATTATCTATCTACTAAAGATAACGATGATGCTTTAAGTTGGAAAAAAATGGGGCGTTATTCGTTCTATATTCATGGTTTTTCCGTTATCACGGCCATGGTTATTCTTTTTTCCTTAATGTTGGGACGTCATTATGAATACAATTATGTATTCAAACACGTTTCCGATGATTTACCCTTTAAATATATGTTTTCTGCCTTCTGGGAAGATCAGGAGGGAAGTTTCCTTTTGTGGACTTTCTGGCAGATTATTGTAGGGATAGTATTTATTAAAGTTTCCCCTAAATGGGAATCGTCTACCATGTGGATTATGGCACTTATCCAAGTGTTTTTGTCGAGTATGGTACTGGGCTTTGTAGTAGGTGATGGAAGAATTGGTAGCACTCCGTTTAATTTGTTGCGAGAGGAAAACATAGCTCCTATTTTTTCAAATCCCAATTACTTAGAACTCATCAACGGTCGAGGCCTTAATCCATTGTTGCAAAATTATTGGATGGTCATACATCCACCTACTTTGTTTTTGGGTTTTGCCCTGTGTAGTCTACCATTTGCGATTAGTGCAGGTGCCATCCTCAACAATAAAGTCACAGAATGGGTCTCAGTAGGATTGCAATGGGCCCTATGGGCTGGAGGAATCCTGGGTATTGGTATTCTTATGGGAGGTGCCTGGGCTTATGAAGCCCTTTCCTTCGGAGGATATTGGGCTTGGGATCCGGTTGAAAATACCTCATTGGTTCCTTGGTTATTGGTCGTAGCTGGTATTCACGCCAATCTTGTATCGAGGAGTGTGAAGCGATCTTATAAATTGAGTTTCTTAATGTATGCCTTTACTTTTTTAATGGTATTGTATTCTACTTTTCTAACGAGAAGTGGTTTGACCAGTGAAAGTTCTGCTCATGCCTTTACTTCTCTAGGTATGGAAACTCAATTGTTGGCTTTTATATTATTCTTTTTACTCTTGGCCTTGTTTACTTACTTCAGTAAGCGAAATCAGATTCCGTCACCCAAAGAAGAAGAAGCTTTTTGGTCGCGAGAATTTTGGTTGTATTTAGGATCATTTGTTTTAATCCTATCAACTATCTTGATCACATTTACCACCAGTATTCCGGTATTTAATAAAATTATTGATTTTGTCGGCAGTATAACTGATCAAGATTTAACCGATTTACACCGGCAAACTCCATTGGATCCTATAGCCCACTATAATAAATATCAAATGTGGATAGCCATATTGATTGGATTTATGTCGGGAACCG
This sequence comes from Membranihabitans marinus, assembly GCF_021729155.1. Classification (GTDB taxonomy): domain Bacteria; phylum Bacteroidota; class Bacteroidia; order Chitinophagales; family Saprospiraceae; genus Membranihabitans; species Membranihabitans marinus. The sequence continues at coordinate 52,999 of NZ_JAJQYA010000029.1, forward strand.
CTCAATATCTCCGTTACAAAGAGAGTAACTTTGCGGCTCGGTGGAAATCCATTGGCAAATCATTGGGTATCGCTTTTCTAATATCTATACCTATCGCTATTATTGGTATTAAATGGGTAGGTGGTATCGGCGTCGGATATTTTCTATTGATCTTCTCGGCCACTTATGGATTCTTTTCAAATGTATCCTACCTATTCACCGGTTTTCACTACAACGCTAAGCGATTGTCCTCAGTGTTGTCTCATATAGGTTTTGCTATTATGATATGGGGCGTCATGGCTTCAGGTCTTAAAAAACACTATATATCAACCAATCCATTCCTTATGAGGGAATTAATTGAAGACGACGAAATGGCTCAAAAAAACATATTGTTGTTCGACAGTATACCCATGCAGATGAGCAATTTTGATGCATTATATTTCGATAGTGAATTGGATAGAAACGAAAGAAAATATCATATCAAATTTGTAGAAAAAGACAAAGATGGCAATCCTATAGATTCATTTAATCTTAGTCCGTCTGCAGTATACGACAACGATTTTACAAATATAGTATCCTTTAATCCTTCTACGGACCGACGTTTGGGTAAAGATATATTTACTTCTATTTCTGCATTGCCCGGTGACGTAATGAAGGCCAGTCAAGCGAAAGAAATGGAAGATAGCTTGCACTATGAACAATATAAAATCTTTATAGGAGATACCATCTTTTTGAGAAATCATATAGCCATTCTTCAAGATGTGTCTATGTCAAATTTCCATAAGGATTACGAAGCCGATTCTACTGATATAGCCATAAGTGCTGGATTGGTGTTTCAAGATCCCAAAACGGGAACTTCGTACTCTGGCCGACCGACTAAGGTGATCAAAGAGCATCGGTTTATAGCCGATTATCCCGACAGGTACAATCCATTTAGGGTGAAAGCCAAACTGGGAGATGAATTTTTGGATATCCTCTACCCTTCCGATGACAAATTGGAATATCATAAAGTAGTATTGGAGAACGGGGAACAAATTAATTTTGCGCCTTATACTATTACTTTACAGCAGTTAAATAAGGAGATTACACATCCTGAATATACGGCTGAAGAAGGTGATATAGCGGTCCAAGCTGAATTGGTTATTCGCAATAGCAATGGCGATCCCGTGGAGATCTTGGAGCCAGTATTTATCATAAGAGGAAATAGTCCTCACTACATCAGAGATTATAAGCCACGGGTAGGATTGGCCGCTAATTTTGTGCATATCGATCCAGCAAGTGGTAAAATGGAGTTTGCCATCGGGGAAAATCATTGGGCACAAAACCCAATTGAAATAAGAATAGCTGAAGATGTTCCGAGAAACGACTTTATAGTATTGGAAGCTATTGTATTCCCAGGCATCAACTTGTTTTGGTTAGGTACTATCTTAATGATGGGTGGATTTTTTGCCTCACTTTATGTAAGAAAATTTAAAAAGTCGGCATAATGAATATTGGTATTATTGGCTATGGAAATGTAGGTAAGCATTTAACTAAAGCGATAGCTGAAACCCAGGATCATGTTGTTACAGTATTTAATCGCAGTCCTATAAAGGCTGAAGATCGATTAGAAAATATCCATTATGCCAAGGATTTGTCTGAATTGGGAGATTCGGACCTGGCCATCTTGTCTATTAAAGACGATGCCATTATTGAAATCCTGGAGCGAACCGAAAATTTGTTTTCACCTCAAGCAATTATTTGTCATTGTTCTGGCAGTATTTCTTCAGAGGTAATGGCGCCATATTTTCAACGATATGCCGTGTTATATCCCTTGCAAACCTTCTCGAAGAATAAAGAGATCAATTACCATAGTATACCTTTCTTTGTAACTTCTGCCGACGGTGAAACGGAGGAATTGTTGACACAGTTGGCATCATCTATATCATCCAAGGTATCTAGTATTAGTGATGAACAGCGTATGTCTATGCATATAGCCGCTGTATTCGCATGTAATTATGTCAATGCTATATATGCCATAAGTCATAAACTTTGTAAGGATTTTGATATTCCCTTTGATCATTTAATTCCATTGATTCGTGAAACAGCTCACAAGGTAGAGACACTTCCACCTTCAGAGGCCCAAACTGGACCTGCCATCAGAAGGGACTGGGATATTGTCTACAAACACGAAGATTTCTTAAATGAGTATAATATCCCCATAGCAAAGGTCTATCGAGAAATGGCAGATTATATAACCAAACATATGAAGGGATGAGAATATTAGGTCAAATACATCATCCTCAGATTAAGATAACTCTGTTTACCCACAATGATAAGTTGTCGGTGAAATTTGAGAAAGGTCAGGCGGAGATTATCCTAAAATTTAAAGAGGATCAATCTGTGGTGATGGAGAATCTCACTCAAGAAATGGAGAAAACCCAATTTGCTTCAATTGTCAAACAGTTAGACCATTTATTGATCTATCGTAATCAATTAGAACCACTTCCCCCTCAAGATCCTGAATTTTTGGATATTATTTAATGGAGGGATAGCCCTATACAATTTATTATACTATATCCAATAGTAATAATTTAACTTATTATAATGATGCGTCGTCATGCCCATTGCGGCATGACGAAATTCCATGAAATTCGCTATCGAATTACGTTGCAGTCACGCCTTAACGTAGAGACACGACCGAATGAAATACACGACTGAATAAAGTTGCTCAAAGAGCAAACAGATGAACTAAATGTTCATCTGATGAAAGAGCCACGACCTCCGTGTCGTGGGTGGGGTGGCCTTGCGTCTCCCAAAACCACCTAATTGAGACGCAATGCCTTACGTCATTACGATATTAAAATTTTTTATAATATATTATTGTGGCTCACCCACCCGGAGCGCAGTGGCTAAAATCCTTACGAATTACAGGGCAGTCACGCCGGAGCACAGTGGCCTACCCACCCGAAACACGGAGGTTTCGGTTCCTTCATCATTGACCGATTTACGGTCTTTCCCTACCCACCCACGACACAGTGGTCGTGGCTCCCTCATCGTAGACCTATTTAAGGTCTACGGTTCTTCGAACTACATTCGGTCGTGAGCTTCATTCAGTCATGTTCAGTCATCCTGAAGGGATGATATGTTATAGCCGTGGGTTTTCAACCCACGGATGGGATATGATCTTAAATTGATTTGGCGCACTTTTTGCATTGTCAATCTTCTGTCACAAATAGATCATATCTTCTCATTCCCTGTAATATTATAATAGGATAGATTGGGCAAAAAGTGTGACAAATCCATGACCATCACCATTTATGTTATCATTCAATTCACATCAATCATTCAATTTGATAGAAAAATGTTGTTTGCTGACAATGACAATAGAAATGAATTCCTTCGTTCCTTCAGGACTTTTTTCTAGGAAGGCATCCATTTCATAGGGTTTCACCCTATGCTATTAGACTACGTCCACTTCGACCAAGCTCAGTGCGCCGCTTTCAGGACTTCTTTATCAAGCTGGTTTGGCGTAATTACACTTCAATTCGGCAGCGAAATACCCCTCCTAAGGAAGGGTATCTGACTTGTCAGACGATGTGGTTCGATTGAAAAAAATTAAATTTTAATAATCCCTACAGAATTTCCAAACCACCCCGTCAGTAAACTGACACCCCCTCCATTTGAGGGGTATTTAACTATCGATTTACGTTGCAGTCACGCCGGAGCACAGTGGCCTACCCACCCGAGGCGCAGTGGCCTCGGTTCCTTCGCCAAATGCCGATTTACGGTATTTGGTTGTCCTTCGGACAACTATGCTCAGTCACATCAAATGCCTATTTAAGGCATTTGGCTCTTCGTACTATATTCGGTCAAATAAAATGTATGCGTAAAATACCTTATGACAATTCAACGAGAAAGCTAAAGTATTATCGGTTTTATTTCTCCTTCACTATATTCTCTCCAATTTCACCGGATAGGTTTTTTTAGAAGCCCATTGTGGAACATAGATATTGTGATCGCCATCTATGCACACATCATGGGGATGCATAAAACCCAAAAACGACCGATCTTTTCGCTGTTCTTGCAACTGACCTCCGATATACATAGGAGCCGTTCCGCCTGGAGTAGATACCACTTGGTCTTTTTCGTTGAGGATGGTAATATAACCCGAATCTGGATATGCTTGGGTTGTACTTCGATATACTGCTCCGTATATATGGTTGTCCTTCAAAACTGGTCGACAGATAAAAGAGCCGGGTAAGGGAATAGTCGATAAATATTGACCATCTAGGGTAAATCTCTTTAATTGCATATTGCCTCTGTCGGTAATCAACAATGTAGGATTGCTGCTATCTCTGGTATCCACCAATATTCCGTGACAACAGTTGAAGTTGTCATTTTCTGTTCCCTTGCCACCAAAATGTCTAATGTATTCCCCCTTATGGTTGTATTGTGTTATATAGTTCTTGCCGTATCCATCGGCAATATACAGATCTCCGTTATTTGGATTTACCGCAGTTTCAGTGGGTCTAAATTGTCCGGGATAATCGTAAACTCCTGTCATTGCGGGATAGTCATATTTCATAATGACTCGTCCTGTTAAGTCGGTTTTTAGTACTTGATTGCGGTCGGTATCTGTAAGGAATAGAAACTGTTCATCTCCCTCGTCAGCCAGTGTTAAACCGTGACCTCCTGGGTAATCATGGCCCCAACTATCTAAGAGTTTCCCAGATTTGTCATAAATAATGACATTGTTTTTGGTTTCATTGGTTAGCAATATCAACCTACCTTTGGCATCTTCTACCATTTCGTGACAATCGTTCACAGGATTCTTACCGGCATCTAATGTTCCCCATCCTTGGACAACTTTATATTTATGGGAACCGTGTCCCAATATGACTTCAGACATAATGTTATTTTTTTTATGTATTATATTAAACATGGGTAATACGGAAGCTGTCAAAAATAGCTTCCCACTATCTATACAAAAATTTCTCCTAGATGTAATATGTTTCATGTGTATTTGTATTGTGATATATTTCAGGATCAAAAGATAATGACAATAAATCAGAGATAAAAATATTATTTTACTTCTCCCCTATATCACTGACATGTGGTGAATAGTACAAGTCGGCCATGATTGATGGCATTTTACTATTCGTATAAATTTAAATACACTCTTTATTTTCTATAATGGATTGGTTTAGATAACCACAGAGTAAACTCAATCCAGCAGTATAACTTGACATATTGTTGATGACTACATCTACCCGATCAAAATAGGGTTCAATGTAGGCCTTATAGGCCGGGTAGACATGGTGTTCGTATCGATATAACACATCCTTTAAAGGATAATTTCGTTCCATTTGATCTCTGATAATACGACGTGACAATCGTTGGCTGTCCGATGCGTGAATAAAGACACTGAGATCCAATAAATCCCATACTGGTTTGTAGTAAAATAAAAATAAACCCTCGGCGACAATTACTGGAGCTGGCTCTAAAACGATTTGTTTCGCACTTGCCAAAGGATTGTTAAAGGTGTATTCTTCTAGAATTACAGTTTTGCCCTGTTGTAGATCGTTTAAATCACTGGCAAATTTTTCTAAATCTATACTCGTGGGTAAATCAAAATTCTTGATCCCATTGCGATCTTCCTTTTGAAGTTCTCTGGGTTTGTAATAATTGTCTTGTGAAATAAAACAGACTTGTTCCTTATTAAATTTCTTTTGTAAGTCCCTTATAAACACACTTTTACCTGATCCACTGCCTCCAGAGACCCCAATGATGGTTGATTTCATTCGAGAATTTTTTTACAAAAATAAGTTTTACGTTTGACAATTTCTCCAAACTGTTAATTTGAATAAAATTTTAAATATTTGAATCTATAATATATATAGGGGTTTATATTCATAAGTATCAGATTTGTAGCAACATATATATTAGGTGATTTGTTTTTGTGTGGGTTGCAATTGCTTAGAAATAAGAATTTTATAGAAATTCCATCTTCGAAAAAATTAAATTAATGCTACATTTATTTCAATTTAATAATATTGCTGCCATCTATTTTAAATTTACAATTTGTAGTTTATGGATATTGAATCGTTGTTGAGAGGGATTATTGGGATGTGTTTTTTAGTAGGCATTAGTTATCTTCTGAGTAGCAATCGTAGAAGTATAAATTGGAAACTGGTTACTACTGGATTGGGATTACAAGTTTTATTGGCCATATTGCTAATTCACGTTCCCTTTGTAAGGCAGATATTTCAATTAATTGTTGATTTTTTCGTCATTATGATAGACTCCATCCAAGAATCAGCCATTTTTTTATTTGGTGATTTGGCCAAACCAGGCAGTGGATATGGGTTTGCATTTACCGTACTTCCCACCATAGTATTTTTCTCTGCACTTTCTTCTTTAATGTATTATTTAGGGATTTTGCAAAAGGTGGTTTATGTATTTGCTTGGTTGATGAACAAAACCATGAAGATGTCTGGACGTGAGAGTTTGGCAGCAGCAGCCAATGTATTTATCGGACAAACCGAAGCTCCACTGGTCATTAAGCCCTATTTAGAAAAAATGACAAGGTCGGAGATAATGTGTTTAATGACAGGGGGAATGGCCACTATTGCAGGTGGGGTGTTCGGTGCCTATATGAGTATGCTCGGAGGAGCTTCCCTAGCTGAAAAATCGATATTCGGAATGCACTTATTGACGGCATCCATTATCTCTGCTCCAGCAGCCATAGTGGCAGCAAAATTGTTGGTTCCCGAATCCAATCCCAGCGAAATAGACACTACCATGGATATTCCCAAAACCGAAGCTGGATCCAATGTATTAGAAGCCTTGACCAATGGAACTACTGATGGGCTCAAGTTGGCGGTGAACGTGGGGGCCATGTTATTGGCATTTATGGGCTTGGTGTTTATGTTTAATAAATTGTTTTTTGCAATTGGGGATTGGACCAATCTCAATGCCTGGATAGTTGCTAATACAGAGGGACAGTTTAGTGGATTTTCCTTAGAGTACGTTTTTGGATTGTTATTTTCCCCTGTGTCTTGGTTAATCGGTGTCCCAAGTGTCGATATATTGGCTGTTGGTCAAATGTTGGGAGAAAAAACCATTTTGAATGAGTTTTTTGGTTATTTGACTTTAACTGATTTTAAAAATGAACATTTGATTTCAGATAAAAGCATCATTATAGCGACCTATGCCCTTTGTGGTTTTGCCAATTTTGCCTCCATCGGTATTCAGATAGGTGGTATTGGAGCCATAGCACCTGGCCAAAAGAAGACGTTGACAGAGCTGGGTGTAAAAGCTCTTATCGGTGGAACCATAGCTTGTTTAATGACGGCAACCATAGCTGGAGTCTTGGTATCCCAACTATAATGAAAATGATTACGAAACTGGTCGGTGATTAGGGGATTAGACCATCGGGTAAATCCATTTTTAATATTTTTTCCTCTTTTAGAATATCTACAATAAAGGATTCTACCAGTGGTATTAATGTTGTATCTTCTTTATCTTGTAACTGTAATGTGGCTATAGGTCCAGATGGATATTCATTTATTTCAATGATTTGACCTATGATGGAGTCGGCATTAATATCGAAAATTGAAAAATTCACTGCTGTTTGTAGGAGAATAGATTGTTCAATTGTGGCTAGTAAATCATTTGGGAGTTGATCTTTTCTGATGTAAATGGGTTGATTTGTCATGTCAACCGCAGTTTCTCTATCGTTGATAGACTCCATTTTCAACAACCACTGTCCCGCTTTTTCGGCTATATTTTCTATAAAATACGGAACATACATACCTGATTGAATGCAGTAAAAGTGTTTGATCTCACTGAGGAAGTAATCTTCCACATCTTCAGATAAACCGAGTTTGCACTGTCCATTAAAACCAGATAGTCCTGCTATAAATCCAACTTCTACAAAATCTTCTGCGGTAAGTAGTTTATTCAAATTTCAATAATTTTTTTCTGTAAATATAACCTTGCTCAGCATTTTCAAATATTGTAGTGGTATCGCAAAAATCAATATATTCGTTTACGCTAGAGGAAGCACATATTGAGATCAATTGAATCTCCTCCTTCTTAATAAGACCCCTGCCCGGTGCATACCACTCATTGGCTAAATTATAAAACAATTGTTGTTCTGGCTTCACCTGAATGGGATTGCCTCCATTATCGGTAGTGTTTATAGAAGAGGTATCTATTTGATTAATCCGCCATACGTTGTTATAAGTGTTTTGGTCTATCTTGACGGTCTCCAAAATTTCAATAAATTGATAATTCCAATTCTCGTAAGGTTTAATTTTCTCTCCTTCAATAAAGATTTCTACTGCACTTTTGTTGAACATGGCAGTACCATCCCATTCATCGTAGAGTGAAATGTAAGAAACAAGGGGTATAAAGGTCAGATTCCCTTTTTTGACCAACAGTCGTTGATTATCTTCTATTCTTTCGAGCACTATGGAATGGTCGAGGTAATCTCCATCTAATGACTCTGATGTCGATATTTCAACGACATACCAAATGGCATTGGTAAATTGAATCACTGTGTTCACTAATTCTTTTTGAAAATATTGGTGAGTGTCGATTCTTATGCTCGATGTATTTCCATCAAAATCATAGGTAATGGAATCCACAGCATAATACCTTTGCTGACCCAATTCCAATGGATAATATTGTTGGATTTTATTATCTAGGATTGCTAAATCTTCATTTTTTCCGCAGCTAAAAAAAATCAAGCTGACTAATGCTGTGTAAAACAATCTGTAGAAATAATCCATTTTTACATTTTTATATACCACTGTAAATAACCCCACCGCCAACAACGTCATCGCCTTCATAGAATACTGCTGATTGACCTGGGGCGATTCCTCTCACATTGGATAAAAACTCAACATTTAAGCTATCGTTCTCGTCGTTAGTTATTTTGGCCAATGAACCTTTGTCATTGTAACGCACCATGGTAAATAATTCTTGTTCCAATGGAAAGTTTTCATATTTCATTGAATTGATTTTATTTACCTGCATACCGTTTTTAATTAAGTCGTCGGGGTTTCCCAATACTACAGTATTGGTTTCCGGTATGATATCGGTGACATACATTGGCGTACCAAATGCTTGGCCTAATCCCTTGCGTTGACCGATGGTAAAGAAAGGATATCCGGCATGTTGGCCGATGATTTCGCCCTTTACGTTGACGAAAGTTCCATTGGCTACTTTTTCTTCTAAGCCCTCTACCCTATTTTTAAGAAAGTTGCGATAGTTGTTATCGGGGACAAAACATATTTCGTAAGATTCTGCTTTTTTGGCAAGATCGGTATATCCATTGTCAGCTGCAATTTGACGTACTTCTGGTTTTTGAAGTTCGGCCAAAGGGAATAAGGTTCGATTCAAGCATTCTTGAGACAATCCCCAAAGCACATAACTTTGGTCTTTTCCGAGATCAGCTGCACGAGATATATATTTGCGATCATTATTGCTATTTACTCTTGCATAGTGCCCAGTAGCAATAAATTCACAGTCCATGGCATCAGCTCTTTTCAACAATGCACTCCATTTGATATGAGTATTGCACAATATGCAGGGATTCGGAGTTCGTCCCGCCATATATTCACTGACAAAATCGTCGATTACATAATCTCCGAATTCATCTCTAATGTCTATGATGAAATGGTGAAAATTTCGGTCAACAGCCACCTGTCTGGCGTCGTTGATACTATCTAAACTACAACAGCCGGTTTCTTTCTTGGAACTGCCCGAATTGGCATAATCCCATGTCTTCATAGTGATGCCCACTACTTCATAACCCTCCTCTTGTAATATCATTGCCGATACTGTAGAATCTATTCCCCCGCTCATAGCGACCAATACCTTGCCGTGTTTGCTCATTTAATTATTATTTAAGCTACAAAATTATTTAATTTTATTGATTTTTCTGGTACAATTCCCAAGTTCAATCGTTTCTATAAAAACACTAAAGCATGAAAAGGGTTTTACTACTACTTTCGTTTTTATTAATTCTTACCATGTCAAAGAGCCAATCTCTCTTGGCTGACTGGGATGTAGTGGCATTCGCCGGCCTAAATGCATTGGATCAAAACTCCAATAGAGAAGAAATTATTCCCAAGAGTGCATTGGGCTTTCAATTTGGATTAGAGGCGACTACTAAACAGAAGTTTTATTATAAAGGTGGAATCTCATATCAATTTCATGAAATATTAGATATTAAAAATAGACAAAGTTCTGTAATCGCGAATATCGAAACTACGGGTCGAAGGTTCCAACGATTAAAGTTATCTGGTGGAGTGGGTCTACAATGTTTTGCTTTTGATTATTTAAAATTGGGAGTCAACAATAGTTTAGGATATAATATTAATTTCTACGATGAAGATGAAAGTTATTTAGAATTCCTCAACAGCATTGAATTGCAATATCTTTCCAATATTACGGAGATATATATCTTTATTAAAAGATTAAAAATTGCCGTTTCCCTTGAGGGAAATTTAATTTCTTTTGGCAATAAAATGGATATGTATCAGAGTAAAATTTATGCCATGAATTTTGGATACAGTTTTTGATATAGGGTATAACTAAGCCAACCTAAACATCCTCCTAATATAAATCCACAGAAAACATCTACAGGATAATGGACTCCAACAAATATTTGAGCAAAGCCAATTAGCAAAGCCCATAATATAAATAGATATCTCTTCCCCTTCCATTGACCAAAAAGATTGAACCAGAAAACCGCTAAACCCATATGATTGGTGGCATGAGAGCTGGTGAAACTATATCCCGATCCACATTTTGCTCGTGAAATCACCTCCATAGTTTGACAAGGTCGCTTTCTTTCCACATTTTTTTTAATCAGTTGAGAACTGGCTGTGTCGGTAAAAGCTAAAGTTACTAGCATCATCGCTATTGGAAACCAAGCTTTTCCTTTCCATCGCCATATACTGTAGCCAATAATCAAAAGATAGAGAGGTATCCAAGTGTATTTATCTCTGAATAAGACCATTACCGTCTCTAAAAATCCTAGATCTAGTCCGTTAATTAATTTAAATAAATCCGTATCGAAATTTAATAGAGTTTCCATTACCTTTGTTTCAATTTTTAACAAAAGTAAATAAAGACAGTGACTTTTATCAAATCTATTTCAGGCTTTAGAGGGACTATCGGAGGAGAAGTTGGACAGAATCTTACACCGTTGGACATCGTAGAGAATACTGCAGCTTACGGTCAATGGATATTGGCTTCACACACAGAACCGAGTATTGTAATTGGGATGGATGGTCGCAATACTGGACCAATGGTTGCATCTTTGGTGGCCAATACTTTGATAGCTATGGGAATTGATGTGATAAGTATCGGACTAACCACTACCCCCACATTGGAAATGTACGTTACAAAAGTCGGTGCTGCAGGAGGTATTATTTTGTCGGCCAGTCATAATCCAATGAATTGGAATGCATTAAAAATATTGAACTCCGCTGGTGAATTTATTTCCAAAAAGGAAGGAGAATTACTGATGAAATTTTCCGAAGAAAAGGCATTTACCTTTGCTGGTCACGAGGATTTGGGAAGTTTTACAGAGGCTGATGATGCCATAGATTATCATATCAATGAGGTCTTAGATCATCCTTGGGTGAGAACAGAGGCCATCCGTAAAGCTAATTTTACTGTGGTTGTAGATTGCGTTAATTCTACCGGAGCACTTTCTATTTTGCCTTTATTGGAAGCACTCAATTGCAAGGTGGTGGGATTGAATACTGAAATTAGTGGTAGGTTTTCTCACGATCCAGAACCTTTAGAAAAAAATCTCCAAGAATTGATCGGATCCATTAAGGCAGAAAACGCAGACTTAGGTATTGCCGTTGATCCCGATGTTGATCGAATTGCCTTTGTCAGTGAAGAAGGTCATATGTTTGGTGAAGAATATACCAATGTAGCTATTGCTGATTATCTAATGGATAATTCATTGATTGATAAAACTGTATCTAACTTGTCTTCAAGTAGAGCATTAAGAGATGTGTCCTTGAAATATAAAGGAGAGTATTTTGCCAGTGCAGTGGGAGAAGTAAATGTAGTAGAGAAAATGAAGGCTGTGGAGGCCGCTTTTGGTGGTGAAGGCAATGGAGGTGTCATTGTTCCTGATTTACACTATGGTCGTGATGCTTTAATTGGTGCTGCTTTATTTTTAAGTGGGCTAACACATTTCAATTATAAGGTTTCTGAATGGAAAGCCAAGTTGCCTATCTATTTTATGGCCAAGGAGAAGGTGAGTCTAAATGGAGGAATCAATGCCGACGATGTATTGGACGGATTAAAAGAGAGATTTGCCAATGAAGAAACCAATACCATAGACGGATTAAAGATTGATTTTGCCGATGAATGGGTTCATATGAGAAAATCAAATACAGAGCCTATTATTCGAATCTACACCGAAGCAAAGACCCAATTGGCTGCTGATCAATTGGCAGAGAAGTTTGTATCTATTATTCAAGAATCTTAGTAAATAAATAAAATAATGGCTTCTATATATTTTGATAATGCCGCCTCTGCTCCTCTTTTGGATGAGGTAGCTGAACTAATGGTGAAATCATCACAAGAATTCATAGGAAATCCTTCTAGTACTCATAAACACGGTCGGATTTGTAGAGCTGCCATTGAGCGAGCTCGAAAATCCATCGCTCAAAATTTAAAGGCTTCCATTGGTGAAATATTTTTCACATCAGGGGGTACTGAATCTAATAATTCGATTTTGAATTGTGCTGTCGATCAACTTGGAGTAACTCATATTATTTCCTCTCCTATCGAACACCCCAGTGTATTAAATCCACTGACTTTTATTGAGAAATACAAAAAAGTGAATGTACAATATGTGGCAGTAGATGGTAAAGGAAAAATCGACTTAAACGATTTACAGCAACGTCTTAAGTCTACAGAGGGCAAAGTATTGGTCAGTATTATGCATGCCAACAATGAAACGGGCGCTATTAATCCCATTGCTGAAATAGGTCAAATATGTAAAGAATATCAAGCCCTATATCATACCGACGCCGTGCAAACTGTCGGACATTTGAATATCGATGTTTCTGAGCTTAATATTTCATTTCTAAGTGCATCAGGCCATAAATTCCACGGGCCCAAAGGCATCGGTTTTATGTATGTCAATTCAGATAATATTATAGAACCGTTTATCAGAGGGGGCAGTCAAGAAAGGAATGTGCGAGCTGGTACAGAAAATATTACAGGTATTCTAGGTATGGCGCATGCTTTGGATTATTGTATTCGCCATATGGAAGAGAAAAGAAATCATGTTGTGGCTTTGCGTCAGTACTTTATTGATCAACTACACCGTGAACTTCCTCAAGTGTCTATTTTATCACCTGAGTCTAGTGAAAATGGTCTATATACGGTGTTAAATATATTAATTCCTCATTCGAATAAGGCGGAATTGCTTTTGATGAATCTCGATATTGCTGGTATTTCAGCATCAGGGGGAAGTGCCTGTTCCTCTGGAGCAGAAAAGCCTTCCCATGTTATAGCCAATGTATTGGGAAATCAAAATACTGATAAATCGGTTCGGTTTTCGTTTTCCTTTATGAATCAGCAATCTGAAGTGGATTATGCCATTGAAGTTTTGAAGAAGAGCATATAGGATACTTGTGTATATCATCGAAGTCTGTAATTCGATAGGGTTTTAGCCACTGTGCTCCGGCGTGAAAATCTTGTAAATCCTATGGAAAATTCCACTGTGCCGAGGCTTGATTGCTGCATAAATCGTTAGCATTTTACTTTTTGATATTATATCGTCCCTTCAAGACTTCTTTATTAAGTTGGTTCCGGGATGATTATACTTCAAATCGGCAGCGAAATTCCCTTTCTTTGGAGGATTGTCTGACTTGTCAGACGATGTGGTTCGATTGAAAAAAAATAGATTTTAATATTTCCTACATAATTTCCAAACCACCCCGTCAGTAAACTGACACCTCTCCGAAGGAGGGGAATTGTCTAGGATGACCGAGCATGACTGAATGAAGTTGTCCGGAGGACAACCCAATCCATTAAATATGGATTGGATGAAGGAACCGAGGGTTCCATCCCTCGGGTGTGAACGAGCAAAGTGCTTGCACCGGAGCC
>NZ_JAJQYA010000002.1 GCF_021729155.1 Membranihabitans marinus
AATTCTTCGTATTTATTCATTTACTTCTTTTGAAGCAAATTTATAGTCTTTTTATACCCTGATCAATACGTAGTTAGCTGATGGCTTACAATTGGGTTACTCTTCGAGTAACTACATTCAGTCATGTTCAGTCATCCTCATCCGATGGACATTTAGTCCATCGGGTTGCTCCATTGAGCAACTACATTCGGTTATCCTTTGGGGAAACGACACTCAGTCATATTCAGTCATATTCAGTTATATTCAGTCGTGCACTTCCCTCGCTTACCTCCGTGCTGTGGGTGAGGTGGTCAGCATCTACTAATGCCATCGATTGATACATAGAGAATTAGGTCTCTACTTTCTAGATTGTTAAATGCATTTCGTATAAATCATGATAAATATTCCTCTGACCTAGATCGTACTGTTGATTTAATATGGACAATTCCAGCATTGTATACATCGTCGTAATATATTCTATGTCTGCACTTCATCGGATTATGTCCTATCTTGTAATCAAATGTATACAGCCCGTATTCTGAAATGGTTTCTATTAGATTAAATTTACTTTAATATAAAGGGGAGTTAATTTAAATGCGGAAGGAGTTTGCATATTTGAATTCGAAATTTATATAATGAAATTTACATGGCAAATGATGTTGAAAAAATGTAGATTTGCTCTTCGTTAAGAATGATTCACCGCATATATTCCATTTGAAAGGGGAATTTTTTATGAATAGATTGGAATTGCGGGCTTGCATCTGGGATTGTAAAATGACTTTTACATCCATCACGGTTTATAATAATGGGAAAGATTGAGATTTGATCAATGATGAAATCTAAGGGAAGAAGTATGTATTGTAAAGAAATCAAAGAAAAATGGAATCAATCAGTGTATTTGAAATAATTAAAGTAGGGATAGGGCCATCTAGTTCCCATACCATGGGACCGTGGAGAGCGGCTTCATTTTTTTTAGAATATTTAAAGAAAAGAGAAAAAATTACAGAGGTGGTTAGTATTACCACTTATTTATTCGGTTCGTTGGCCAAAACGGGATGGGGGCACGGAACCGATGTGGCCGTATTAATGGGCTTGTCACAAGAAGATTACTTGACCATTGACACCACAGCGATTAGACAAAAAGCCGATAACATTATTCAAAGTGGTCGAATAACCATAGATAAACATAAAACCATTGATTTTAATTATAAAGATCACATGGTATTTGATTTTGATCAAAGTTTGGACTTTCATCCCAATGGAATGCGTTTCGTGGCTGAATTGTCCGATGGCACTTCTATAACTCGGGAGTATTTTTCTGTGGGTGGGGGATTTGTGGTGACCCATGACTCCGATCATGTGGCCCAAAATCCCATCGTCACTCAATATCCCTGTCACAGTGCCCAGGATATAGAGTCTTACTGCGAAGAATTGAATCTATCTATTTCTCAACTCGTGATGATGAATGAAATGGCGTGGAGAAATGAGGAGGAGACTAGATCAGAAGCATTGACGATATGGAGTGAAATTAAGAAATGCATTTTTAGAGGTATTTCAAAGCGCGGTATTTTACCTGGAGGATTGGGAGTTCATCGTCGAGCTGCAGATATGGTTAAAAAATTGATGCCAGGCCAGACATTTCTCACCGTGGAAGATTTAATTAAAGCCATCCGATTGGGATCTCACGACTTCAATACTGTGAATAAGTGGGTGAGCACCTTTGCATTGGCTGTCAATGAAGAAAATGCCGATTTTGGTCGCATTATTACCGCACCTACCAATGGAGCGTCTGGGGTCATCCCAGCGGTGTTGATGTATGCGTATTGTTTTACTCCTCATTTTGGAGAGGAAGAGATAATCAAGTTTATTCTTACTGCGGGAGAAATCGGTACACTGTATAAAAAGGGAGCGACCATATCTGCTGCGATGGGAGGCTGCCAAGCTGAGATAGGCGTGTCCAGTTCGATGGCTGCTGGTGGATTGACAGAGGCATTTGGAGGGAGTAGAGCTCAAGTCTTGCAAGCCGCCGAAATAGCAATGGAACATCACTTGGGTATGACTTGTGATCCCATAGGAGGATTGGTTCAGATTCCCTGTATCGAGCGCAATTGTATGGGGGCGATTAAAGCCATTACTGCTTCCAATATAGCCATGGGACTAGATATTCCAACCGCCTTAGTGAGTTTGGATAATGTCATAAAGACCATGTGGGAAACGGCATTGGATATGAATACCAAGTATAAGGAAACATCGGAAGGTGGCCTAGCCAATATATCTGTCAATATATCTGAATGCTAATGTAAAATGCCATCTATAATGAATTAATACAGTATTAAACTATATTAATTCATTATAGATGGCATAAAAATTAGGGTTTTGAGCTCTTATTTCTGCTTAAAGCTTTGGTCTATTTTGTCGGCTAAGTCCAATAGAAAAGCGTATTCCAGTGCAGTTTCTTTAAATTTTCTAAATCGTCCACTCGCGCCCCCATGACCGGCTTCAAGGTTGGTATGTAATAGCAGTGGTTGGTTATCAGTTTTGTATTCCCTCAATTTGGCCACCCATTTGGCCGGTTCCCAGTACTGAACTTGAGAGTCGTGATACCCAGTGGTGACCAATAGGGCAGGGTAGTCTTGTGCTTTGACATTTTCATAGGGAGAATAGGTTTTAATATAATCGTAGTAAATCTCATCTTTGGGATTGCCCCATTCGTCAAACTCTCCAGTAGTGAGGGGGATGGATTCATCCAGCATGGTATTGAGGACGTCGACGAAGGGAACGGCAGCTACCACACCCTTCCACAATTGTGGAGCTTCATTGATGACCACACCCATGAGCAATCCTCCAGCACTACCTCCAAAAGCAAATAATTGGTCTGGAGCGCAATATTTTTCATCAATTAAATATTGACCACAGTCGATAAAGTCGTAAAAGGTGTTCTTCTTTTTGAGCAATTTGCCATCTTCATACCAGTGTCTTCCCATTTCTTCTCCTCCTCTAATGTGGGCAATGGCGAAAATGAATCCACGGTCTAATAAACTTAGTCGAACAGAGCTAAAATAAGCATCCATAGAGTGACCGTAAGATCCATAACCATACAACAGACAGGGAGCGCTGCCATCTATTGGCGTATCGATGTGGTGTACCAAGGAAACGGGGACAGTTACTCCATCTCTCACCTTTACCATCAATCGACTAGAGTGGTAATCCTCGCTGGAAAAAGAACCGACGACTTCTTCCTGTTTCATTAGCGTCATGGTTCTCTCCTTCATATTGTAATCATAGACGGTATTGGGCGTAGTAAGTGAGGTGTAGCCAATCCTCAATACATCGGTATCCATATCTCGATTGATGCCGGTATAGGCCATATATGCCTCTTCGTCAAAGGGGATGTAGTGTTCATCACCGTCGTATGTAATTATTCTTAATTTAGATAAGCCATCTATGCGTTCTGAGAGGACGAGGTGTCGGTTGAAAACGTCAACATCTTCCAGAAGAACCTCCGACCTGTGAGGAATCAAATCTTGCCAGTGTTCTATCCTGGTATTGGTCTCAGACGCTATAGAAAGCTTGAAGTTTTTGGCGTTTTGATTGTTTCTCACATACCATTTGTCGTGGAAGTGATAGATTGAATATTCAAGATTTCGAATCCTCGGTTGAAAAACCACAAAATCACCTTCTGGCTTATTGGCATTGAGGTATCTATATTCTTGCGATAAGGTGGCATAGGAACCGATGACAATGTATTGCTGAGATTTGGTTTTGTAGACAAAGGTTAAGAATGTTTCGTCGTCTTCGTGAAATACCTCCTCGTCGTTGTCGGAAGATTGACCTATAATGTGCTTAAATATTTTATATGGTCTCAGGGTTTCGTCCATTACGGAATAGAAAACAGTCTTGTTGTCATTGGCCCATACTACATCTCCCGATGTGTTGGGGATGGTGTCGACTAAATATTCCCCGGTTTCCAAATCTTTAAATCGCAGGGTATAAATACGACGACTCAAATTGTCTTCCCCATAGGCCAGGTATCGGTTGTTCGGTGATACGGATTGACCTTTAACCACAAAATAGGCGTGGTCTTTGGCCAATTCATTGACGTTGAGCATGATTTCTTCCGGATTCGACAGGTTGTTTTTCTTCCTGCTGTAGATGGGGTACTCTTTGCCCTCTTCGTACCTTGTAATGTAAAAATAGCCATTGCTGTAATAAGGTACGTTCATATCGGTTTGTTTTATCCTGCCCACCATTTCATTGTAAAGGTGGTCTTGGAATTCTTTGGTGTGGTTCAGCACTTTTTGGGTGTATTCATTTTCTGATTCAAGATATTCAAGTACTTGTTTGGTATGATCATCACTGATTTCTGCATTTTTTTGATCGTCGTGCAATCTCATCCAATGATAATAATCTAATCCTTCTTTATAAGGAGGTGGGGGTAGGTAGTTGATTTTTTGGGCTACAGGATATTGGTCTAATTTATACTTGATATTCATTTTGAATGGTTTTGACGGTTAATTTCGGATCACAAAATCAGATTATAACTTCGATTTAGGATAATTATTGTGGTTTTTTTTCTCCGGATAATAAAACTTCTCTAGGTGTGAAAATTGAATCAATCCTGAATTTGCGACTATTGTGAATTTTTCCTGCAAAATGGAATAAAACTACCACTTTAGTACAAAATCTATCCAATATATCATGTTATTGGCTTTTTAGATGATGTTGTTCAAGATATTAAAGTTGGTTTGTATTAATCTGTGTTAAAATGCTAGTCAATATATATGTTTTTATTTAATCTATAAGGTAAGGGGTTTAAAGATTAAATTTAAAGTTAAATTAACTTGACTAAAAGTTAGAAATGTTCGGCGTATAAAATCTTATAAAAATTCTATTCGTCCTTACCATCTTTTATATAATCCCTTGTGTATAATAGTATGTGTTGTGTTGACTGGGTTTTGTTTAACATATAATTTACATTGTTTTTATTGACTTTTGGTGAAAATAATTACTATTTTTACCTTGGAGTCGCTGTGTTTTATTACTGTATTAACACCGATTATTCTGCATGCACTTGTATTTAAGGTTACTTTAATGTTAAGTGAGTGTGAATAAATGTTTGTTATTTAGTGAAAAATTTAGCGATTGACGTGGAAGTATTTGCAAAAATTTAATGTTTTTATTTATGAAGCTAATTTTTACATTTTTATTACCTGGTCTGTTATTGCTTTCGGCGATATCGTGTACCAAAGAGGAGGAGCGGAAGACATTTCCGTTGTCTGCTGAAATTTTTCACAGTGTCGATGGGAAGCAAGTGGCTTTTACAGCATTGACGCATAGTGCTGTCTCTTGGGAGTGGGATTTTGGAGATGGTTCCTCAAGTACCGAAAAAAATCCTGTGCATGTATATAGTGATGGAGGCTATTACTTGGCAACATTGACAGCCAAGGATGCTGGTGGTAATTCGGTGACTAAAGAAGTTACCCTTGCTCTAGAATTGACACCGTATGCTATGTTGACCGGTGATTATACTGCCGAAGGATATCAGGGTAAAACCTGGAAGTTGACGGCCAATCACAGTAATTCTGGCGATTATTTTGCAAATGCCGATGCTGGATTCTCTCCAGTAGATGGCACCCCAGTACCTTTGCCTACTGGAATTTTTGATTTAGAATTTGGTATGGGGGCAATTTACAAAGATGAATTTACCTTCCATTTTGATGGTAGTTATGAGCACGACGTCAAAGAAGACAATGCCAGTTTTGGGGGAATTGTATATCAACTTTTGACCAATGGTGGTGCTGATATTGTCAATGCAAATGGTCAAGATTTTGGATTATGCATTGCTAAGTATACACCTGAGGCCAACGCTACATTTACGTTTAATCCCCAAGAAGATTATACCGTTTCATCTGTCTACGGACCTGGAGGTCAATTGACGTATAAAGATGTGTCTACGCTAGATTTTTCAGGGACAGAATTTATTGGATTTAGAGATTTTGAAAGAAAGGTAATTGTGAAACAAATATCTAATGAAAAGATGCAACTAGCTATGTTTATGGCCGCATCTCCTGACTATCCAAGCATTAATACCAATGCTGTATTACTAAGTTTTGAAGTTGTAAAATAAAAAATAAGACATGAATAAAATGTATACAATAAAGAATAAATCTGGTTTTATAAAGATAGCGCTGTCCTTGTGGATGATGTTGCTGTTGAATATATCGATAGGCCATACGAATAATGTTGAGCCTGTTGATAAAGCCGGAATAGATGCCATTGAAGTAACCGGGGTAGTAACTTCTAGTGCCGATGGATTAACACTACCAGGGGTGACCATATTAGTGAAAGGAAGTCAGAATGGAACTACTTCCGACTTTGATGGGGAGTACAAATTGAGCGTTGAGCCCGATGATGTATTGGTTTTTTCATATATCGGTTTTACGACTCAAGAGGTTCCTGTAAATGGCCGAACGGTGATAAATGTAATTTTGGAAGAAAGTGCCTCTGCTCTAGATGAGATTGTGGTTACGGCTTTGGGTATCAAAAGAGAGGAAAAGTCTTTGGGATACTCTGTTGGGGAAGTGGATGGAGCCGATGTGACCAGAGTAGCCCAGGAGAATGTCCTCAATGCATTGGCCGGAAAAGTATCTGGTGTATCTATTAGTTCTACCGGGGGTACTGGATCTTCAGTAAATATGGTCATTAGAGGAGCGAGTTCTCTCAGCACAGACAATCAACCTCTTTTTGTCATCGATGGAGTGCCTTTGTCTAGTTCTGTCAACAACGTCGGTGGATTTGGAAACGACAACCGCGTGGATTACGGGAATGCTATTGCGGATTTGGATCCCGAAAATATAGAAAGTATATCAGTGCTTAAGGGGCCTAGTGCAGCAGCCCTCTACGGTACTCGAGCCGGTAACGGAGTTGTTCTCATTACTACTAAGACAGCCAAGGAAGGTCAACCTATGAGAGTATCGATATCATCGAATACCGTATTTGATGTTCCGAGTAGATATGTAAATACGCAAACGGATTTTTCAACTGGTTTTTTCTCATTTAGACCAGAAAACGTTGGAGGAGGTGTATTGCCTAATATCTCTCCAACTGAAGGTACAGGAGCCGGCCCTCAGAATGATCAAGGATTCTGGGCTGTACAGTGGGATGCACCATTGGATGCCAATGGAGTTCCAATTCCTACAGAAGTGGTTTCCTATAAAAACAACATTAGGAATTTTCTCAATGATTATGCATTGACGACGACCAATAGTGCCAGCATATCCAATAGCAATAATAATTTGAATTATCGACTTGGATTTACCAATATGACCCATACGGGATTGGTGCCCAACTCTGACCTCAATAAAAATACCTTAACTCTTTCCGCGTCTTCAACTTTGAAAGATAAATTGACCATAGCTACCAATATCAATTTTGGAAATACATGGGCGGATAATAGACCCTCTTCCAATAGAGGAACCAATCCGCTACAATGGGCTTATAGTGTTCCCACAAATATTGATATTCGAAAATTGGAAGACTATCAGCGAGGAAATTCGGTGTTATCTGTGGGCGACAATTATGAAAATCCATATTACCTAGCTTATGGGGTCAACAACAGTTTTAATCGCTATAGAATCTATGGTAATGTGTCGGCCAATTGGGAAATCACATCTTTCCTCGATTTGATGGGAAGAGTGTCCATCAATAAAAACGATCAAATAGAAGAAAGTAAATTGTCTCCAGGATATACTAAAGAGCCGAATAATGGCGCCTATGGTATAGCCTCGAGTACGGGAATGGAAAGAAATATCGATGCATTAATGACCTTCCACAAAGATTGGGATAAGTTTACTTTATCTACTTCAGTAGGGGGGAATTTATTGTATTCTGAAGGAGCGAGTGAAAGTACTTCGTCTAAGTCGGGTTCAGGTATCATTGTTCCCAATGTGTTTACCGTCCAGAATATTAGCGCAGGTTCTTTGAGTTACTCCAACTCAAGAAGTCGTAGAGCGATCAATAGTGTATATGCCTTGGGTAATTTTGGTTGGAACAATATGGTATATTTAGATGTGACTGCGCGGAATGACTGGTCTTCTACCTTGCCAGCTTCTAATCGATCGTATTTTTATCCCTCAGCTTCATTGAGTATTTTGGCTGACCAAATCTTTAATTTTGGCAATCAAGTAGACATGGTTAAGTTGAGAGGAGGAATTGCTCAAGTGGGTAATGACACAGGCCCATATCGATTGTTTGCCACCTATTCCAACGCTGGTCAGTGGGGAGATGCCATTCAGTTGGGTAAGCAGAGCAATTTGTTGAATGCAGAATTGCTTCCCGAAAAATCTACATCGTTTGAAGTGGGAACCGACATCATTATGTTTTCCGATCGCTTGCGCTTAGATGGAACATATTATGTGGTAGATAATGAAAATCAGATATTGAATGTTCCATTGGCTTCTTCAACTGGTTTTAGTGGGGTTCAAATTAATGCCGGTTTATTGCAAAGTAAAGGATATGAATTTATGTTGGGCATTACACCGATTCAGACAAAGAATTGGTCATGGGATCTCAACTTTAATTATACCAAAAATGAAACGGTAATAGTAGAATTGGCAGATGACATTGATTTTATTGAGTTTTGGAGTGAGGCTCGTGTAGAAAGTATTGGTTTCTCAAAAGACGAGGCCAATGGACATGACGGAATGGTGGGTAATTTATACTCACGCAAGGTGTTGAGAGTAACCGATGAAACTTCTCCATATTACGGATATCCAATTTTGGGTAGCGGAACCGATGCGGAGTGGCAAGGTGAAGAGGAGTATTCAAAAGTCGGTAATTACAATCCCGATTTTATTCTCGGTTTGCAATCTTCCCTGACTTATAAAAACTTTACTTTGAACATGACCTTTGATTGGAGGTCTGGGGGACAATATGTTTCTCAAACATCTAGATACTTATCAGAATCTGTTCATACCCAGACCTGGTTAGACGAATTGATTCATCCAGGAGAGTTGGGGGGTAAACCCAGCCAAGAGCTCAGAGATTGGGTTGTCGCAAATGCCGATAAATTTATTTTTACAGAAGATGTCCACCCAATTGGTGGTCCAACACCTGAGTATGGTGGTTTCCCAGAGAGCTTTAGTGGAGTAACGGTTTATGATGGAACTTTTGCACCAGGTGTTACCGGAGAATACGATGAAAATGGCAAGTTTATTTTGCATAGTGAGAACCTTGGAAATGAAGGAACCATATTTTTACCTTACGTAGTGAGTTATCCATGGGATATTGGTCAAGCCAATTTATTTGATGCCGATTATGTGAAATTGAGAGAAATTTCGCTAAATTATACTCTGCCTCAATCATTTACGCAAAAAATAGGTATTCAAGGAGCTAATTTTTCTATTTATAGTAGAAATATAATGTTGTGGACTAAAGATGCCGCTTTAGGTGTTGACCCAGAACGCGCCTATCAAGCAGAAAGCAATGGTACGTTTAAGCAAGGTGTCGAAAGATACAACGTCGAACCATGGGTTATTCCAATCGGTTTTAAATTAGGTCTCACATTTTAACAATAATAAACAACTAGAATCATGAATAAATTCATAAAAAACTGGTCTCTAATTTTTTCTATTGCATTGATTTCATTGATGTCATGTGAGGATTTGGACGAGTTAAATATAAATCCAAATGGTATAGATCCCCAAGTTGCAGATCTTAACCTCTTAATGCCTACGGTACTAACCAGTGTTGGGAAAAATGTAGTAGGCTTGGGCTTTGGCGATATTGCAGGAGTAATGCAACACACACAGAAGGATGGTTGGTCCAGTGGCCATAACGATTACGATTGGGATAATGACAATAAAAGCTGGTCAGGGTATTATGGTATTTTGAGAACCAATGACGAATTGCACAGAAAAGCAGTCGAAGGGGACTATACTTTTCACGAAGGAGTGGCTCTGATTATGAGATCCTATGTATTTGGTTTAATAGCCGATCTATGGGGTGATGCACCTTATTTTGCTTCTTTAAAAGCAGAGGAAGGGTCAGAAAATTTCAAGCCTGTATTTGATAGTCAAGAAGATATATATCTTGATATTTTAGCTACATTGGAAACGGCTAATACATTGTTGTCAGGTAGCCAGTCTAGTTATGACAATATTGATCCAGTTCAGGATGTGTTATTTGACGGCGATGTGCGCAAGTGGCAGAAATTTGCCAATTCGTTGGCATTGCGATATTATTTGCGAATCTCTGAAAAGTTGCCTCAAGTAGCACAGCAGGGCATCAATAAAATAGTGAGCGATCCTTCTACTTATCCAATAATGGTCAACGTTGCCGATGATGCTAATATCGGATATGTAGGAAATTCATCTTCTGATTCTTGGCCTACCACCACAGCATTTAATAACGATCCAAGTGGTAGTTATATGCGATTGAAAATGTGTTCTACCTTGGTGGATAAGCTTCAAGAGTATGAAGATCCTCGATTGACAGTGTGGGCCAATCCCATAGAAATTCCATTAAAAGTGGTGAGTGGTACTAAGGTGGATCAAATAGAAGACGGCTATCGACTTATATCCCAAGATACAGTTGATGGGTATGAAAAAAGTTGGGGCTTCCCCTTGGATTTTGATTCTCTATATGTGGGATTGCGTCCTTCTACAGAAGCTGCGTCTTTCTACAATCTCAATCCCAATCTAGATCAAGGGGTTTACAATCCTCATGCTTCTCAACTGAACGACATCTATAAAGAGTCTGCGGGAGATCTGCTTCAGATGAGGTTGCAGTCTTCTTCTGAGGTATACTTTATTTTAGCTGAAGCAGCTGAAAAGGGCTGGATTAGCGGACAAGCTAGTGAATATTATGCAACAGCTATCAGTAGATCTTTTTCTGCTTGGGGCATAAGTGGAAGTTTTAATGGTTATTTGGATCGAGCACCTTATAACGGTGTAGAAAGTATTATTGAGCAAAAATGGATCGCCAGTTGGTCAGCGGCTGCCGAAGCCTGGTTTGATTACCGCCGAACTGGATTGCCCGATTTGAAGACTGGAGAACTGGCCAAAAGACAGGCTCTTCCTTTGAGATTTTATTATCATTTCAACGATGAAATCTCTAAAAATACTGAGAATGCCGAAGCAGCCATTGCCAAATTAGAGCCCACGGAGTACAAAGGTATTGATGTGAGTAACAACTCTGCTTGGTCAAAATTTTGGCTATTACAAGGCACGAATAAGCCATATTAATTATTCTGAACATATATCACTTGGTTAGACCAAGTTGATGATCAATAGAAATATAGGGGATTCATCTGATTTTGTCGGATGAATCCCTTTTTTTATTTACTACTCACTTAAATTTTGTCTATTTGGTCAATATAGCTTAATGTTTATTATAGGAATATCTCTACCAAATTTTAAAATTATCGTTATGTTGTGATTATATAAAAACAATTAGTGAAAATGGAGCAAACCGACTTTCAACCCAATAATCCTTTACACGGAGTCAAACTAGTAGAAATTCTCGATTATCTATTGGCTGTATATGGATGGGAAGGTCTAGGTAAGAGGATTAAAGTGAGATGTTTTACTCATAATCCATCCGTAAATTCGAGTTTAAAATTCTTGAGAAAAACACCATGGGCCAGAGCTAAGGTTGAAGAATTGTATCTCGATCTCGTCACTCACAGCAAAAAGAAAACCTAGTCCCAAATACTTCAGACGGAATCATTGCCCTATGTCATGTAGTTCATAGGCGCTATAGAGGCAGTAATACGAATTACATTTATAATTAACGGAAATCTTTCGATTTATTTGAAGTTTTACATCGTTTAAAATACTCGCCGTAGCTACGGCTATGCTGGCAATCCCTCCCAAAACACGGAGGTGAACGAGCAAGGTGCTTGCACCAGAGCCCGTAAATGGGGCTCTGGCGAGTGAAGTCATGCCCACTGTGGCATGACGAGATTCCATTATATTCGATGACGAGATGAAGTCTGCCCACCCGAGAGACGGAGCTCTCGGTTCCCTCACCCAATCCACATTTAGTGGATTGGGTTGTCCTTCGGACAACTTCGTTCGGTCATTCGAAATCTTTTCCGTCATCATAAAATGTAAATCGTATAAATCTAGGTTAGACAGCCTGATCAATGGGTTTTGAGCCAGCCCGTAACACTGAGTCTTGGTTTGTGGCAAAGCAAAACTTCGTGTTCCAATTCACTACTTTTGAAAAACACACAAGAGCCACTGATGGGCGGAATTAATTCTCGTCTATCGTCTAAATATACGCAGAGTTGGCCACCGTCGGCTTCATTCCAGTCTTCATTGAGGTAGATAATCATCGAATACGCCCTTCCACTGTCATTTTCAAATTGATCTAAATGACGCTTGTAAAAACTGTTGGCTTCATACCATGCATAATGAAATTCGTAGCCGGTAATCCCCGCAAAACAGGTGGTGTTGAGGTGGCTTACAAATTGATCGATGATATCTAGAAACAGGTTTTCCGTGTCATTTTGGTGACTGCGATCGAGCCAATATATTTTATCGCCTCGAATGGCTTGGTTGGTTGTTAATTTAGCTTGGCTTCCGATGCCCGCTCTTTTTAACAATTCACCATCGTGTAAATCGACTAATGCTGTTCGCAATTTTACAGCCAATTTATTATTTAAAAAACCAGAGGTTGTACCAATCTTATTGGTTAAATACCGGTTAATTATCGTTTCAAAGGTTTCAATCACTCGTTGATATTTACCTACGCTTTCTATTAAAGCAATAGTGCAGAAATCTACTTCATTTCTTTCATTTTTTGATCTGTTTTGTCCTTATTTTTTGATTTAAGCGAAAATAAAATTTAATTTATCATGCCTCATAGGGGAGGGGGAAAGTTCTTTGGAAGGTAGGCGATTGATTATGGAAGGTTCCAATCAAAAAACGCTGTGATCTAACCTTGGAAAAATACGATATAGATGATTATTTACAATCTGGATTTTTTTGTTTACTGCCTTGATAATTAAAGGAATACTCCTGTGTTTAGAGCTTGATTGTCAATTTAATTTAGTATTTTGTATAGATGATCAATAATGAAAGTCACAATGAAAAATTTATTTCGCCCTAGTGCTTGGTTATTTTATCTTCTAACGATGTTTTATTCTTTTATCCTAGGTGGTTTTACTGCCAAATGGTCTGGCGCAGTTAACGGACAGGGATTGGCAGGAGGAGCTATCGTACTTTTCTATGGACTTATAGCTACGGCTGTTGGACTTGTCTTTGCTTTTTACATCGTGTCTAGAAGTAAGGAGTCCCTTATAAAGAGATTGAATATTATATTAACGGTAATCTTTATCCTTATTGTGGCATTTTACAGTTATCGCTATTTTCAATATAAAACATTAAATCCCAGCGAAATTGTAAATCCTCCAATGCAGACCAAATTGCCCCCAGCCTTGAATATTTTTCCAATGATAAAGGATATGGTTTTAATATAGTCCATAGATGGCAATTTTGATAAAAGAAGTGGGAGTTTGAGGAAAATCAATATAGTATGAGATTTATAATTGGTAAAAACCGACCACACTTTTAGCTATAGGGAAGGGAAGATAATTATTGAGTTATACGAATTACATTTATAATTTATAAGCTCAGTCATACCTCGCCACAGTGGCCTCGGTTCCATCGTCAAATGCCGTAAATCGGCATTTGGTGCTTCGCACTTTATTCAGTCACATTTAGTCGATTGGATGCTCTTGGCCACCCACCCGAGGGATGGAACCCTCGGTTCCTTCATCATTGACCGATTTGCGGTCAATGGCTCTCCGAGCTTCATTCAGTCATCCACCCGAGAGACGGAGCTCTCGGTTCCCTCACCCAATCCACATTTAGTGGATTGGGTTGTCCTTCGGACAACTTCGTTCGGTCATTCAAAATCTTATCCGTCATTTTAATATGTAATTCGTATTAAAACCAAAAGAGGCTATCTCAGAAAGAGATAGCCTCAGGTAAGTCTTTTACTTCATTTCGGAATTATTCTCCGATGACATCCATGCAAAAGCTATTGCATTTGGCCGTTTCTTTGACCGCATCTGAGCCCTCTGGTATTTCGTATTCCAATTCTATATCACAATAGATGGGCCAGTTGTTTTCTTTTATCAACTGAAGGATGTCGGCAAGTGGTGTGTCTCCTTCTCCCCATGGTCTATTGGTATTGGGGGGATTGGTGACATTGTTGGTTTTATCCTTGATATGGAGACTGACTATCTTGTCGTGAAATTTTTCGATAATTTCATTGGGGTGTTTTCCCGTAGCGCCAACATAATGCCCTACGTCAAAGTTGAGACGATTGTTGGGTGAATAGGCGAGGAAGTCGGCAAAATCAAATCCGGGATCGCCTGGTTGGGTGTGATTGTGAAAAATAGCAAACATATCGTGCTTTTCGGCAAATGGCCCCAGTCTCTTGGCAGCTTCATGACCTATTTCATTACTGACACCTAAAGCCCCCATTATTTTGGCTACCTTAAAGGCATAATCGATTTCTCCATCCGTCCAATTGGCAGGAGAAAATTTTACGATATGGATCTCTATTCCAGCTTCGTCAAACATGGCTCTCAATTCTTTAAATTTGTCCATGGAAACCGTAGTTCTCCATTCTCTTTGTTTTTCTTTGGCCGCTTCTACGACAGCATTAAACTCTTTTTCCTCTTCCGCTGTCATCTTTTGATTGCGGTTTTTTCTCGGTGGTCCATCAGGTATGCCGGCAAAGGATTCCACCACATTGCCCATGAGTTCCAAGGTGTGGATATTGGTCTCTTTACAATATTTGATAATATCGGCTGCTGAGCTCGGCATGCTCCTCCAGCTATACGTGATGGCTCCTATGTGGACTTTTGATTCCGCAGTTGCCGGTTGATCGCTGGATTCCGATGATGATGAGTTACAGGCTGCGAAACTCAATA
Source organism: Membranihabitans marinus (assembly GCF_021729155.1). GTDB lineage: Bacteria > Bacteroidota > Bacteroidia > Chitinophagales > Saprospiraceae > Membranihabitans > Membranihabitans marinus. The sequence continues at coordinate 14,927 of NZ_JAJQYA010000002.1, forward strand.
AGACAGCCATTAGAAAGAAGATGTTTTTCATTATACGTATTTTATTGTGAATTTGATTTTACTTGGCTAAAATTATAAAACTCCACAGAAGATTACTTAGAATTCAATTGGAATTATAAAAAAACATAGCAATTTATCCTATTTTCCTTTCTTTTATCCATACAATGTTCGATAAATAGTCTTTGGGGACAATTTTTTATTGATCATCCTGTGTTTTGGATATTGACAGAAAGAATTTACTGTGGATCGGGATTGTTGATATACTCATCGGTGAAATGAACATTTGATTTTTTCTGATTAAATTTTTCTTCATTGTATTGTTTCGATTGATTTTTGGGGATGGACAAACTCACCCATTCTTTGCCCTTTATTACTTTGCCTATATATACTATCTGGCCAACGTGGTAGCTGTAATGGCACAACTGACGTTGTATGGCTTCTACAACACTATGTCCTTGGTTTCTAATATATATAGTGCGGTGAAGATCTCGTGGTTGTAAGGATTCCAAGGTTTCTATAAGGAGGTCCCAACCTTTATCCCAAGCTTGGAGGACAGCCTGACGATTTTGTAACATGTTTTCAAATTCTGCATCGCGATTCCGATATTCTTTTTCACCATCTGTGGTTAAAAAGTCAGTCCACCTCGACACCATGTTTCCGTGAAGGTGGTTGACGATAATGGCGATAGAATTGCTGTCGACTGTGAGTTCTTTAAATAAATCTTCATCGGATAATTGATCTATGGTCGCCCGTCCCAAATGTCTATAATACTTAAATTGTTTGATACTAGAGGTTAAGAATATAGTTTCCATGATGAATATCTTTGTGATATAGGTCTATAATTTTTTTGAAAAAAAGAAGGTCGTGATTAAAAACGGATTAAAAATTAAGGAATTTAATTGAATATATAATTCAAAATGTCATTGTTTTTTTGAGTCCTCAGAGCCGTTATTGTGTGGAATATTTTCCGTTTTACTCCTTGTTCACTGCACAGCGAATAGTTGGATTGTCAATTTGGGATTTAAAATTTTATAGATCAATCTATTTTGCTTCTCCCCAATGTCTCTATCGAGTAATAAGCGTTTATAATGAATAGTGGTTTTTTCAAAAAAGACTATAACCTCCACTCTGTTTAAATGATGAAAACCCTGCAACATATTCAATAATCATGTAGGCAAGCTAAATATTCAGTGAATAAATGCTGGATCACCCTTCACTGTGAAGTGGTTTAAACTTGAAAATTAAAAAACTAATCCCTCTAAATATGATTAAGTGATTGGGCTGCAAAACTTTTTTAGATGATGTACTCTGGTAGGTTTATTGTCTGTTCTCTGTGATTATGTCTACTGTTTTTAGCATTAATGATATTAAGAGAATGTCTAATTCGGTGGACCGGTGATAATAGAGAAGAGTATTAGAAAAACATACAATTATTTGTATAAAAATAGAATACATGAATTTAATATTAAATATGTGTATTTTCTATGTTGATTAATTGTGATTTATTTATGAATGTCTGATTATGTGTAATTGTTTTTATTGATAGAGGTTAATATTTTTAATATTTGGTAGAGAAATTAGATTCCTAAGCGGATTTGATGCCATTCTAACTCAGGTTTAGTCGAAGTATAAGTTACTTATCTGAAATATAATTTTTATTAAAAAAACCTTCAATTATGAAACTAAAAATTTTACAACTTTCTATTTTACTCATCTTTGTTCTGCAGTTACAGGGACAAAATCCATTGACGATTTCGGGGAGTATAATGGATGTCAATAATCAGCCTTTAATTGGGGTTAATATCGTAGAAAAGGGAACGAGTAATGGTACTTCATCGGATTTTGATGGTCGTTTTCAATTGAACAATGTGTCTGAGACTGGTAGGCTATTGATTAGTTATATCGGTTATGAAGGCCAGGAAGTAGCTGTAAATGGGCAGTCGTCATTCGACATTGTATTGGCGGAAAACAAACAAACCTTAGACCAAGTTGTCGTCGTTGGTTATGGAACCCAGGAGCGAAGTGAAGTGACAGGGTCTATTTCTTCGGTAAAAGGAGAGGATATGGGGAATTTGCCAGTAGCTGGTGCTTCGCAAGCGCTTCAAGGTCGAGCTGCCGGTGTACAAGTCGTACGAAATGGTGGAGCGCCTGGTTCGGGTGGAAGTATTCGAATCCGGGGAACGGGAACAGTCAATAACGCCAATCCACTAGTTGTCATCGATGGAGTTCCCGCTGGTTCGATGAACGATGTCAATCCCAACGATATCGAATCCATTGAAGTACTAAAAGACGCCTCCACAGCGGCTATATACGGTTTGCGTGCAGCCAATGGAGTAGTAATCATTACCACGAAAAGGGGAAAGTTCAATGAAAATTTATCTTTTACGGTTAATGGCTATACCGGAACTTCCAATGTGGTCAATACCATCGACGTTTTGACAGCACCTCAATTGGCAGAGTTGAAAAGAGAGCGATATGTCAATGACGGATTAGCCATTAATCCCATTTGGGAAGACCCTAACTATCTGACTCAAAAGACCAATTGGCAAGATGAATTATTGGGAACAGGCCTGACTCAAAACCTTGACTTTACTTTAAGAGGAGGGAGTGAGAACTCAGCCTTTGCCATCTCCGGTGGATACTACAACGAAGAAGGGGTAATTAATCATTCACTTTCTCAAAAATTCTACTTTCGTATCAATTCAGATCACAAGATAGGTAACTGGCTAACCATTGGTGAAAACCTTCAGATAACCAGACAGAGAGGCTTTGGTGTGAATACCAGTTCTGCACAAACAGGATTGTTGTGGTCTGCAATTCGATTTCACCCTGGTTTGCCAATTATCAATGCCGATGGCAGTTATAGCTCTTCACAAGTCAGTGGTGAGTTTGGAGATATCAATAATCCTATATACACCGTTGATCACCAGGATAGTGAAAACACTAGGAATAGGTTGTTAACCAATGTGTTTTTGGAAATGAAAATCGTTGATGGATTAAAATTTAAATCCAATTATGCCTTAGACGGCAATCTATCGGACTCTTATAATTTTTCGGTTCAAATCACGGATCAAATTCGCCAAAATGCATTGGCCGATTTGGGAAGAGGATATTCTAGTAACTATTCCTTGTTGGCAGAGTATTATCTCAATTACAATAAGGTGATTGCAAAAGACCACAGTATCGATATGGTAGGGGGGTATACTGCACAAACTTTTCAGTATGATAACTTTTCTGCATGGAAGCAAGATTATCCCAATGAATCATTGACCCAACGGGTGCTGGATGCTGGTCGGACCTTTCAATCTATCTCTGGATCGCAGTCTGAGATTAACCTAGCATCGGTTTTTGGTCGTGTCAACTATAGTTATAAAGGTAAATATTTATTGTCGGCTACATTGCGACGAGATGGTACATCGCGTTTTGCTGAAGCGAATCGATGGGGTAATTTTCCTGCTATTTCTGCCGGATGGAGGGTGAACCGAGAATCCTGGTTTGGCGATAGCAAGGTTGTTAGCTTTTTAAAACTCAATGGAGGATGGGGACGTTTAGGTAATCAATCGGTATCTGCTTTCCAATATTTGGCCTTGATCAGCAGTACGCTGAAAAATGCATTTGGAAATAATCAAGCCACAGGATCTTCCCTATCTAGAATCCCCAATGAAAACATTGGATGGGAAACTACTGAAATGCTCGATTTTGGTGTTGAGATTGGCTTGTTTGACAATCGCTGGTTGGCTACGGTTAATTATTTTGATAAAAAGACGGAAGATATGTTGATTGCGCCACCGACGATTGGGTCGATTGGGCGAGCGAGTATTCCAGATCAAAACATTGGTTCACTAAAAAATTCAGGAATAGAAATAGAATTGACTTATCGAGATGAGATCGGGGAACTTGGATTAACCTTATCGGGTAACGCTTCTCTAATCAAGAATGAAGTCCTAGATTTGGGAGGACGGGAATTTTTGGGGTCTCAATTTTACGGTCGACCGAATCAAGAGATTGCGAGAACCTATGTCGGAACTCCAATCGGTACATTTTACGGTTGGAAGGCCGATGGATTATACCAGAATCAAACTGAGATTGATACCGATCCTGCACTGGCCAATGACGAACGCAGAGACCAAGAGTTAATCCAGCCAGGAGATGTGCGATTTTTAGATTTAAATGGCGATGGACAGATCGATGCAGAAGATAGAACCATACTCGGAGATCCATTTCCAGATGTGACATTTGGCTTAAATACTTCATTGGATTACAAGGGTTTTGACCTTAATGTTTACATTCTCGGTGTTGCCGGAGTGGAAATCTTCAATGCTGATAGAATGCAGGGCCTTGACCCGACCTATTCATTTAATATGTATGCAGAAACCTTGAATAGATGGACGGGTGAAAATACCTCAAATTCTATACCTAGGATGACGACCAAACGCAATAATGTCAATCACCGAACTTCAGATCTCTTTATAGAGAAGGGAGACTTTCTACGCTTAAAGAATCTAACCCTAGGTTATAGTTTGCCCAATGCCATCACCAGCAAAATCGGTATGGCGAGTTGGAGATTTTATATTTCGGGCCAAAACGTCATTACTTTGACAGGATATTCCGGTATGGACCCAGAGTTGGGCTACGTCGATGGCAATCTCCAAGCCAATGTAGATTACGCACAATATCCGCAGGCAAGGACATTTATCTTCGGAACTAGCATTAAATTTTAAAAACAAACACACAAATTAAACTATAATGAGACATTATATTTTATTCTTTATATCCTTGACTGGATTATGCTCTTGCTCACAGGATTTTCTAAATACAGAGCCTTACGGCCAGTCGACTTCTGACCAGTTTTGGCGCAATGCCGACGATGCAGTATCGGCATCTAATGCCTTGTATGAGCCACTCGATGACGAAAGTTTTTATGGACATACTGAGCAAACCTTTGAGATATGTTCCGATGATTTTTGGCGAGCAGGTGATCACGGTGAGGATCAAGCAATTGAAGACTTTACCTTTGATGCCAACAATGCACAATTGAGAGAGAGTTATACGAGGAAATATGAAATTATCAATCGCGCCAATGCTATTTTGATCAATGTTCCAGATATAGATATGGATGCAGGTATTAAAAACAGAGTCTTGGGCGAAGCACACTTTATGAGAGGCTTTGCTATGTGGCGCCAACATGTCATTTATGGATCTCTTCCCATTATAGATGTAGAACGGTATCGAAACAATGAGTTTAACGTTGCGAAACCTAGTGTGGAGGAATTTAGAGCATTCATAGAAGCAGATTGGAAAAAAGCATCAGAATTGTTGCCTGTAAGCCATTCCGAAGATAATATCGGTCGCCCATCTGGTGGAACAGCCAACGGTTTTTTGGCAAAATTATATGTTTACTGGAACAAGCTAGATCAGGCCATCGCCGCTGGAAACAAAGTTATCAATGGCCCCTATGGATTGGCAGATAACTTTGCCGATAATTTTACGATTGAGACAGAGAATAATCCCGAAGTTCTGTTTGCCGTACAGTGTTTAGATGGTTGGACATCTGCACCATATAGAGTCTATACTACGCCTAGACCTTGGGGTGGTTGGGATTTTCACGAACCCGTTCAGGATTTGATCGATGAATATGAGGATAATGACCCTAGATTAGATGCCACAGTGTTTAAAGTAGGAGACATGGTCGATTTGGGAGGTAATAAAGGCTTGACAGAATATGTAGAAGGACTATCTCAAACTAATTATCACTTTAGAAAATTTGCCTCGTGGAATGAAGCCGGCGGATTGGATAGCGATCAAAATATTCCTATTCTCCGTTCTGCTGATGTTTATTTATTGGTGGCTGAAGCCAAAATTAGATCAGGGCAAAGTGGAGATGTAGAGCTAAATGCCGTTAGAACTCGTGCTGGATTAACACCAAAGTCTAATGCAACTATGGCCGATGTAATTCATGAAAGGAGAGTAGAGTTGGCCGGTGAAAATCAACGACATGCCGACTTAGTACGTTGGGACAAAACCAACGAGGTGGATATCGTCGAACACTACAATATCGATAGAGGGCAATATAAACCCGCTCGAAATTTTCAACGTCCTAAGCACTATTATTTTGCCATTCCTCAAAATGAAATTGATTTGTCCAACGGAATCTTGATGCAAAATGAGGGTTATTAATATCGTTAATAGGATGGCGGAATGAAAAAATCCTTTGTTCTTTATATTATATTAATTGGTTTATGGGGCTGTGAGCAAAAGCCCTATAAACCTTTTTTACTCGGTGCGTGGAAGGTTGATTCCACCTATAGTTATTACAATGGATTCTCTTATACAGAACGCAAGTCTGGAGGGGATTGGGCTAAAAATATTTACAGTGAAGATGGATTGATGAAGGAAGTAAAATACCAAACATTTCAAAGCTATCACTATTCTTGGCAGGGATTGGACACCATCGTCCTTCGTTCTACCTCAGGGGGGCAGCCGATCTATTACCAATTACTGGGGCTGACTCAAGAGCAACTTATTCTTAAAAAGACTAAGCGAGGACTTTTTTCTGAAATAGACGGTGAACGATACGAGATTAGGTATATGTCTAGAACGAATCTTCCCAGTGAAGAAATTATCCCATTTGTCGATCCGAGGTAGTGTTGTGAGAATATATTGCCAAATGCATTGAAGATTGATAAGTTCACCCACCCACGACACAGAGGTCGTGTTGGCATTATCTATCATCCTAAAGGGATCACATGTCATAGCCGAGTGTTGAAAATACACGGATAGCATTGTGGCAGAATATAGATTTGGCGGACTTTTTGCTTTAACCTAGATGTTTTAATACAACATATTTTCAAGTTACGTAATCGTAATTCTCAAATCCGCAAAAAGTGTGACAAATCCGACTGGTTAGGGGAGGTTCGCTGGCTTGCCATCCGAGCCTGTGGTCTCGGTTCCTTCATCGATGATCCATTTAGGAACATCGGTGCTTTACAGCACTCCATTCAGTCATACTCAGTCATGGACAACTGCATTTGGTCATGGTCAGTCACAGCTATTAGACTAAGTCCACTTCGATTCAATTCAACGCCTTTAGGGCTTTTTTTTATTTTTAACACTTGTGCAAGGACTCAATGAATTTGTCTAATTATTTTACCGTAAATTGCATGGTCTCGGCATTATTGGCTGATACAATGAGGGTTAGGCCGTTTTTGTTTTTGACAATACCTATATCTCGATTGTCTGCTGGGCAATGAAAACCAGATTCATCCATCGGCAATACATCAAAGCTCTTATCTCGATTGCCAGTAAGAATGAGCCCATTGAGTCCATCCAATGGCCCTTGATGGCTGTCTGGAGCTTCGGAATTGCCCACCAATATCAAATCCATATAACCGTCTCCATTTACGTCCGTTGTCGTTATACCGTGTACTGGACCAAATTGAACTTCCATAGGTAGGATGTGGGGTTTAAATGTTTCGTTGCCTATGTTTTCATACCATTGAGTCCTAAAATCATCGACCTGAAATTCTAGTCCTTTATTGCGATTTGGGAAAATCTCAGACCAACTCGCCTCTGCGTAGGATTTGTAATTTCGGTATCGTTTTTTAAGAGGGGATATCCATGCCAAAAGGTCATTTCTAAAGGCCACTGGAGCCCTATGGTCACCTCGGTATTGCACTATGATGGGATCTATGGAATTGTTTCCATCAAAATCATCGACGAACATTGTAAGTGGTTTGTCGACAGAAGTGGTGAAAGACGAATTGAGACCTTGATTGCCTGCGACAAGATCGATGTCACCATCTCCGTCGATATCAACGGGCAGGATGGTATTCCACCAAGCTCGACTGTCTTCCATATTGAATTTTGTCGTACCATCTCGAAATTGACCATTGTCGTTGGTTAAGATGATAATGGGAGTCCATTCTCCAGCCAAAATGATGTCGATGTGGCCATTGTTGTCAATGTCAGTACATTGTATATCTTTGATCATACCGATCTTCCTGAGTTTGGGGTATAGAGAGTCGGTAACATCTTCAAAATATCCACCTTTGTTTTCTAGAATATAAGATGGAGCAGGGAGGGGATAGGACTGCATATCGACGTACCCACCTATGCATAAATCGAGATCGCCATCGCCGTCAAAATCCCCAGAGGCCACAGATGATGTACTGGTCTTCATGGGGGGGAGCCAATTCGTCGTCATTTGAAAATTACCTTGACCATCGTTTAAGTATAGTCTATCTTGATAGAGGTGGTGATCTTTTTCAAATTCATTGCTGCCGCTGGTCACATATAGGTCCAGGTCGCCATCGCCATCGGCATCGAAGAAAACCGAGCCCAGGTCTTCGTAGCCATCTTCTTGTTGGTCTATTTCTTGAGATTTGAATTGTCCAGAGGGCATTTGGACAAAGATTTGACCTGATTGATTGTATCCACCACCTATAAAGTAATCGTCTAAACCATCGGCATTGACATCGCCAATCGATATTTTCGGACCTTGAATGGAATATTTATGCGGAATTAAGGGGTGTATATTAAAATCAGCAAACTCTATATCTTTGTGAATGAATGGTTTAGTTTGCGTTACTTTTTCTAAGGGCGTATTGTATTGTTTCTTTGTCGGTATTTCTATGGATGATTTCTCATATGAAAGAGTGATACACTGATCCACATTGGGGTGTTCAATGACTTGTCTATTGAAGTCAGGCCAAATCACAACGATGGAGTCGATTTTGTCAATATTTCCTAATCCAAAGTGAAGAATGGGATCTACGGAGGATTGATAACCGCGGTAGGGGTAGTTGTGTTGGTATTGGAAAATGGATTCTCCGTAAACGTAGACTTTACTACCGATGCCATTGATATTTTCATCCGTTCCTCTCAGTTTTACTTTTATATAGTGGTTGTTGAGCCGCTGTCTAGATGTATTTTTGTAAACAAATACCTTGTCGAATGAATTGCAGGTAATGTAGTCCAAGTCCCCATCGTTATCCAAATCGACATAAGCTGATCCAGAAGAAAAAGAAGAGTCCACAAAACCCCAATCAGCAGATGAATCGGTGAATCTCAAATCGCCATTGTTTCGAAAAGAATAATTGGGCAAATACACCCCTTTAAGTTGGCTTATGTATTGGATGAGTTGGGATTGGCTGTTGTTGTCGAATTGACCGCCGACTACGAGTCCAGATTTGTAATGAATAAAATCTAAGTCGATGTTGTCTCTCGGATAGCCATTGGTAATGGTCAAATCTTTGAACCCGTCGTTGTCAATATCAAAAAACAGTGGTGACCAACTCCAATCGGTACTCGATACTCCACTCAAATTGCTGATTTCACTGTATACTACTTCATCCTTGTCATCGAGTCCTCTATTTAGCTGGATGGTGTTTTTGACGACTTGAGGCTGATATCCCAGTTTTATTTCTGAGGCATAACGGTTGTAGTTAATGGAATTGATCATGGATTTTCTCCGTCTGTGGTCGGGAGGTAACATGTCTACTGCGATAATGTCCGGCCTACCATCATTGTTGTAGTCAGCTAAATCACAGCCCATAGAGGAATAACTGCTGTGCTTTAAATAATCAGCTGCCTTGTCTGTGAAGCTGCCATCGCCATTGTTGATATACAATATATCATTACTGACATAATCATTAGAAACATAGATGTCTTCCCAACCATCGCCATCGATATCCCCTATGGCTAGGCCAAGACCATAGCCTTCTATATTGATGCCTGCATCAATAGACACATCTCGAAAATAACCATTGTCATTGCGCATTAATTGATCGGTGTTTTTCATTTCACCGTTGATGCGTTTGGGGCGCAATACATTGGGTCCCATTTCGTCGGTGGTGTTATTGAGCAGGTATACGTCGAGATCTCCATCTTTGTCGTAATCAAAGAATCCAGCAGAGGTTTGATATCCCGTATTGTCCAATCCATATTCGGCCGCCCTTTCGGTAAATGTGTTGTCTTTGTTGTTAATGTAGAGCTGATTGCGTCTATTGTTGGCATGGTAAGGGCCTGAAAAACATAGATAGAGATCCATCCACCCATCGGCATTAATGTCGACCATATTTACTCCTGTTCCCCATTTGAGTTGGGTATTAATACCTGCAGATTCAGTAATGTCTTCGAATTTAAAATCTCCTTTATTGAGGTATAATTTTCCATTCGTCATATTGCCACTGAAATATATGTCTTGCAGGCCGTCGTTGTTGATGTCACCTACGCCTATACCACTTCCATTGAAAAAATATTCATAAGTTATGATATTCAGTTCAGATGATTCATAGAGTTCGTTGGAAAACTCGATACCTGTTTCCTCGCTTCTTAATAATTGAAATAGACCATTGTCTTCTTCGGATTTTTCGGTACATGAAGATAATAAGGTGAGAAATATTATGACTTTCGATAGTGACTTATTATCCATATAGTGATTGATCTTTTTGTTTTTGTAGAAATATTCTACAAGGAGTTTAAAGATCAACTTATAAATGGATACAGATCTCAATCTTAAATCAACAAAACATTAATTTTAATACGAGATTTCCCCTTGATTTACGATTCTGATTCCTCATCTTTTGAACGCTTATACCTTTTGGCGTCTTTGAGGGATTTGGTTAACATATATTCCAATTGACCATTGACACTGCGGAACTCATCGTCGGCCCATTTTTCAATCATCTTGAAAACTTCCGGATCGATGCGCAGTGCAAATGATTTCTTCTTCGTCATAATGTATATTAAGTATATAGTATTATATATGAATTTCGCTTTTTATAATCACAATTTACAAAACTGTAATTTATCTCTATAAGTAGAAAATTCAGTTTTTATTATTTCGTATTATTGGTGCAGACTTCCTGTATTGATAACTGGAGTCACCTCCTTGTCTCCACAAAGAACAACCATAAGATTGCTGACCATGGATGCTTTTTTATCTTCATCAAAATCAACAATATTGTCGTCAGACAACTGTTGTAATGCATCTTCAACCATGCCTACAGCTCCTTCGACAATCTTTTTTCGCGCAGCAACGATGGCTACTGCCTGTTGACGTTTAAGCATAGAACTGGCTATCTCAGGCGCATAGGCCAAATATCCAATACGAGCTTCCAATACTTTGATGCCCGCAATGATTAATCTTTCCGTGATTTCTTCTTCCAGGGCTTGGTTGACTTCATCCATGCCAGAACGAAGGGTCAATTCGCCTTCATCGGCATCAAAATTGTCATAGGGGTAGGAGCCAGCCAGTTTTCGAACGGCGGCATCGGTTTGCACACGGACAAATTCTTCGTATTTGTCCACATCAAATGCTGCCTTGTAAGTATCTTCTACCTTCCAGACTAAGATGACATTGATGAGAATGGGATTCCCCAATTTGTCATTTACTTTTACTCGTTCACTATCAAAGTTTCGAGCGCGAAGTGATATTCTTTGCCTAGTATAAAACGGATTGGCCCAGAAAAATCCATTTTCTCTTACCGTGCCCTTATAAGCACCAAATAATACTAAGACCTTGGATCCATTGGGATTGACTATGAAGAATCCCTTCACCGCAAAAATAATTATTAAAAATGTAATAATAAAAAGGGCGTTTTTCGTGGCCAATAGGGCTATGATGGTGATTAAAATAAGGACGATTAGAGTTGTTAAAACCGTATAACCGTTGGTAGGCTTGATATTTACTTCGTTATTATTCATAATGATATTATTTTGATATTATAATAGTACTGTAAATAATTGGTATTTCCAAAATAGTTTTTGAAATTATACCTCATCCATTTGATATTACTACTGAATATAAGGCATAAGGCTACTGTTCAATACTGGATATATCGATGAAGGATATTCTAAAATGGGTGAGATATGGGAGGAAATGATTTATCTCTATTTGGTATTGCTCGATGATCTATAAAAATCTGGTAAAGCTTAGGCTGAAGTTGATGTTTTTATTTTTAGAAGCCAGTTCTTGTATGCTGTCCATGGCACCAAAATAATAGTCCCCTTCGATTTGGAACCTTCCAAAGGGTAGTACGTGAAATATGCCAAATCCGGTATGTAATCCGTGATCCCATTTGTTTAAAGGATAGGGACTACAAGCATTGAGTTTAACCGTCTGTGATGGTTGATGAGGATCTGAGTTGTAGATCTTTCTTTGGCCTCCCAATAAACGAGATAGACTGTAGCCGATTTTTCCGACAATGCCGAGTTGATTGATGACAGGTTTTTCTATTTGTAAATACAGGGGAAGGTTAAAGTAATGGGCTTTTTGTTCCCCATTATCTCCATCTGATAGGAGGCTGGGAAGGTAGCCACTACCGCGCTGTACATAGCCGGGTTCTACACTTAGGCTGAATCTTTTGGTCAGGTGATGACGGATGCTGGAATGAATACTATATCCATGCATGGCAGTGGGCCGGCCAAGCGGTGGTGGGAAATCAAGAAAATCTACCCATGCATTGCTATATCCTATCTTTATACCAACTTCGGTTTGGGCCGATAGAAAATGGAAAGAATAAACACCAATAATTAAAGTTAAAAATAACTTATACATTTAAAATTTATTTAATGTATTTTCAAAACACGCACTATTATTTAACATCAATCTTGCTGTGGTCGACATCTAGTACGTAATCGTTGAAATAATCTATTGGGGAATAGTTTAAGGAACAATTATTTTATACGAATTATCCCAAACTTTATTGAGATCGAGTGCAAAATATACTATCAATTAGTGGACAATTAGATTATGGAAATCTACTCTCTATTCGTATATTTTAAATGGCATCAATAAGATTAGTCATACAACTTTTCTTAAATTCAAAAGAATCCCTTTGAACAATATCTCTGAGTAGGATATAATCAAAGGGATAATGTTATGAATTCTTATTTTTTAATAAATGACATTACTTCTTTAGCGCCATCGAGTAGCTTGAGGGTGTTTCCATCTATTTTAAAATTTTTCACAGAGTTTAGGGCAGATAGAAAATTGGATTCCCCTTCACCAGGACAAGCTTTTTTCGTCATCGCTCCTGGATCCAAACTCAATGAAGTTCCACTTAAATTAAACTGACCATTGAAGTTGTTGCAACCCGTAGATCCATTGATACTTCCATCATCTCCGAAATTTAAGAAAGGTAATTGTTGGGCAAAATCGCTTTCACCGATAACATTACCTAGTAGGGTGGACAATACCCACTGGTTATTCGTCAATAATTCCAATGGATTGTCGAGTCCTTTGACCATGCTACATGAATTCATTGAAAAAGCAACAGATAATGTAAAGAAAATGGCAAATACTTGTTTCATAAGGGTTTATTTAGAATCTTGAATTAATTATAGGATATTGATTGATCAATATCTTTGTTTCACTTATTGTGACGCGAGAGAACACAAAAAGATACAGATTATCCCAAAGTCTTAACAAAACATTATAGTTTTAAGAATGGTATTAGACAAAAAAAAGCCACCTCTAAGTCGAAGTGGCTTTTGAAATAATCTTTATTCTACACTAGCAAAATTCGTCAAAACTCGCTTTTAAGTCATCGGCAATAGCATAGGCCGAACGACCTTCGATTTGCAATCGTTCTATCATTTTTACCAATTTCCCATCTTTAAACAAAGCGATGGATGGTGATGATGGAGGATAAGGAAGAAGATATTCTCTAGCTTTCCCTGTCGCTTCACGGTCTACTCCTGCAAATACAGTGACCAATCGGTCTGGTTTTTTTTCGTTGGTCAATGCCAGTTTAGCCCCTGGTCTTGCATTGGCTGCAGCACAACCACATACAGAATTGACAACCAACAAAAGACTGCCCTCTGTATTTTCTATTGCGTCTATGACTTCTTCGGGATTGCTTAAGGATTCAAATCCAAAATCCGTTAAATCTTTGGCCATTGGAGCCACTAAATTGGGTGGATACATATCAATATTTTTTTATGTTTCTATATACAAACAATTGAAATGACAATTGTTTCGCAAAAGTATTGATTTTTGACTTTTTAATGGAGTTTAGTTTTCTATTTTTAATACTTCCTCTTTAATCACAGCCATGTTCCCTTCTCGAAACAATATCGTTATTGGGGAAACACAGACCAGAAGGAAGATAGCTTGGTTTATATCTTTCAACCGTTGGATCGTCTAATCCATTGGCCAAAAATGCAGTTAAATCATCGATTTCTGATTCCGTCATGCCCAAGGGCTTAAAATTAGATGCGATTAATTCTGTGGGTACATCAGGATTTTCAGGAATGGCATCGTTGAAATATTCCACTACCTCTCTTAGACTGCGTTTACTACTGCCGTGAAAGTAAAACGGTGTACCGGTAAGGTTGTATAAGGTAGGTACTTTAAATTTGTGTAAGTCGTCTGCATTACCAGTAAAAAATCCTCGTCCAAAGTTTTTATTTAGCGCTCTCGGTTCATCGACAAAGGTGGCCAATTCGTCTAAGTTATTGACTCCTATCGCAAAAAAACGAGTGTCGCTAAATGCAGGACCGGAGTGACATGAAGTACAATTGGCTTTGGTAAACATTAATAATGCTCCTCTTTTCTCTTGGTCGGTCAATGCGTATTTGTCGCCTTTTAACCATTTTTGAAATGGTGCTTCAGTCGTATTGATGGTTCTTAAATAGGCAGCCATGGCAAGAGCTACATTTAAGGGAGAATATCTCTCCTCAACTGGGACATCGGGGAAGGCAGCATCGAAAAGCTCTATATATCCCAAACTGTCGGCAATGGCAGGGTCCATCTTAAAACGATGTAAACTAAATCCTTCTTGGAGCTGGGTCTCTAAACCTTCATAGCCCAAATTGTTTAATGCCAATCCCGCATCTACATCATCAGAAAAACGATGTTCGAATCCTTCATTGGCATGGCCAGATCCAAAAGAACCGTTCCACTGCGTGTTTTTGGCGGAATAAGCTACATTCAGTACGGTAAGTGGTCTTATCCCTTGAACATCTAAGTCGGCAGCACCTGGATAGGATTCGTGTTTCAAACGCGTTTCACCTACATTGCCTGTTCCAAATCCACCATCTCCAATTCCCTGCATCCTTCCCGGTTTGAAATCGGCTTCTGCGATATGGCAACTGGAACAAGAATAGGTTTGTTTACCAGCATCAAATTTGTTGTCTAATGCAATTCCAGTTTCAAAGAATAGAAAATTTCCCAATTCCACTTTCGATGGGGTCAACGGATTCCTAGGATCTTGTGGAATGTTTTCTAAGTCTTTGGAATTGTGTAGAACCCAATAGTCTAATGAATTATCTGGAGCAGCATCTCTAACACTTTTTTCTAACTTAACATCTAAGTCACTAACGTGCATTACATCGTCCGAACACGATATAATAAAGAAGGTAAATAATGATAAAAATAACAGTAAATTCTTTGCCATAATAAATCGGTATTGATATCTAGCAAAGATAATAATTTACATTTGGTTCTATCTACTCCCAAATGTTAAAGCAAATCTAAGGACTGTCTTAAATCATCAATAATATCTTCCACGTCTTCCAGACCCACAGATATTCGAATCAATTGATTAGAAATACCGGCTAATTGTCTTTCTTCCTCCGACAACTTGCTGTGTGTAGTTGTAGATGGATGGGTGACGATGGTTCTGGTATCACCGAGGTTGGAAGTCTTTGATATCATATTGAGATGATTGATAAACGAAAACACTTTTTCAATGTCGCCTTTCAATTCAAAAGTCACGATACCTCCACCCATAGTCATCTGTTTTTTGGCCAATTCATGCTGAGGGAAACTCGGCAAAAAAGGATAATGTACTACAGTGACCTCATCTCTTTGAGTAAGAAATTGTGCTACTTCTAATGCATTACTCGAGTGTGCTTTAATCCGAAGGGATAATGTTTCTAAGCTTTTGCTCAATAACCAAGCATTAAAAGGTGACATTATGGGGCCGGTATGACGGGCAAAGAAGATGACTTCTTCCATTAATTCACTATCGCCCACCAGTACACCACCTAAAACACGACCTTGTCCGTCCATGTATTTGGTGGCTGAATGAACAATGATATGAGCACCGTAATCAGCAGGTTTTTGTAGAATTGGGGTGGCAAAGCAATTGTCCACCACATAGATTAATCCGTGTTGTTCACAAAACTGGCCACAAAATTCGAGGTCAATAATTTTTAACCCTGGATTACTCGGAGTCTCAATGAGGAATAATTTCGTATTCTCTTGGACGGAATCTTCCCAAGTCGAGGTGTTTTCTGGATCTACATAGGTAGTGGTGACGCCAAATTTGGATAGAATATTATTGAGTATTTGGTGAGAGGAACCAAATAGGGCACAGGATGCCAAAACGTGATCCCCAGCTTTTAAAAAACTGGCCAAACTTAGATATACAGCTGACATACCTGAAGCCGTAGCGAATCCTGCCGGTTTGTTCTCCAGTAGACAGACCTTCTCTATAAACTCCTGAAGGTTGGGATTGGAATATCTTGAATAAATGTTTTTATCGATTTCACCATTAAAGGTGTCACGCATTTCTTCCGCACTTTCAAAAGTAAAGCTACTGGTCAAATAAAGCGGAACACTATGTGATCTTTCAGAAGCTGGTTGAACCTGATTGCGAACCAGTTGAGTTTGTTTTTTCAAGATTATTTTATTTATAAATGGTGTATTCAAAAGTTATATTGGCCGATTTCTTCAATATCTGAGCAACAGAACAATAGGTGTCCATGCTCAAATTCACTGCTCTAGCCGCTTTTTTATCTGCAATATCACCATATAATTTAAAGTGGATATGGATGTCGGTAAACAGAGAGGGCTCCTTGTCTTTCTCGCGTTCGGCTTCTATTTCGATTTTGATATCGTCCAAGACTTGTTTCTGTTTTTCTAATATCGAAACTACATCTATGGCCGAACAACTGCCCAATGCCATGAGGACCATTTGCATAGGTCGGACTCCTTTGTTAGTACCTCCTATGGATTCCGAGGCATCTGATTCTACATAGAGGCCGTCTTCATTTGAAGATTTTAAATGATACTTACCCGAGGCTCGTTCTATTGAAATTTTCATAAAATTTATTTTATTTGTAACCAAAGCCAGTTCTAAATTGTATCCTACATAATTCGCTCCAAAGAAGGTAATTAGTCGGCGACAAAATGGTAATATTAAAAATATTTCTAAACTTTAGTTTTTATCTTGTCACAAAACTATTAAATTTATTTTTACATTTGCATGGCAAATCAATCTAATCTTAGAATGATTTTTATAAAGAAGGGTGGAGAGAACAGGCTCTGTGAAACCCTAGCAACCGCCAAAATGGAAAGGTGCTAATTCCTGCCAAGTAATTGGAGATATAAGAAGCATCATCTTTATCCTTAAGTTTGATCTCTCAGTTTTCAACATCTTTGGCAAAATAGGCAACTTTATATTTTGACTATTTATATGATTCGATAACCAAAAATAATGGAATACAATGACTAAACTTAAATTTGAAACACTTCAACAACACGCCGGTCACGACATCGACAATACCAATTCCAGAGCGGTTCCGATTTATCAAACTACTAGCTATGTGTTTAATAATTCTGAACACGGGGCCAATTTATTTGCCTTAAAGGAATTTGGCAATATATATACGAGGATCATGAATCCCACCAATGACGTATTCGAAAAAAGAATCGCTGCCCTCGAAGGTGGTGTAGCTGCTCTATCCACGGCTTCCGGAATGTCGGCTCAATTGGTTGCATTGACAAATATCTTGGAATCGGGTCAAAATTTTGTGGCTTCGCAAAATTTATACGGAGGAACCTATAATCAATTCAAGGTAGCTTTTAAAAGAATGGGGATTACCGTAAAATGGGCTGACCCAGAGAATGCAACGAGTTTTGAAGATCAAATCGATGAACATACTCGAGCTATATATGTAGAGACTATAGGGAATCCCAGTTTTAATATTCCAGATTTTGAAGCCATTGCTGCCGTTGCCAAAAAACACGATCTTCCCTTAGTGGTTGACAATACTTTTGGAGCTGGAGGTTACTTGTTCCGTCCATTAGAGCACGGAGCCAATGTAGTTGTTTCAGCTGCAACCAAATGGATCGGAGGTCACGGTAATTCTATCGGTGGTGTCATCGTAGATGGTGGTAACTTTAACTGGGGTAATGGCAAATTCCCTCAATTTTCTGAACCTTCAGAGGGGTATCACGGATTGGTATTCTGGGATGTTTTTGGATCGGAAGGACCATTTGGAAATATTGCCTTTATTATTCGAGCTAGGGTAGAAGGATTGAGAGATTTGGGGCCTGCAATGAGTCCGTTTAATTCCTTCTTGTTGTTGCAAGGGGTGGAGACTTTGAGTCTTAGAATGGAAAGAACTTGTGCCAATGCATTGGAAATGGCCCAGTGGTTGGAAAAACACCCAAAGGTGAAAAGCGTGAGTTATCCTGGTTTGGAAAGTCATCCTTCTCATCAACGGGCATTAAAGTACTTGAAAAATGGATTCGGAGGTGTTTTGTCTTTTGAATTAGAAGGCAGTGCCGAAGCAGCTACCAAATTGGTAGATAGTTTACAGCTTATTTCTCATTTGGCCAATGTGGGTGACAGTAAAACTTTGATTATTCAGCCGTCTGCTACGACTCACCAACAATTGAGCGCAGACGAACAGTTGAATGCTGGAGTATTGCCATCTTCATTGAGATTGTCATTGGGAATAGAACATATAGATGATATTAAAGCAGACTTGCAACAGGCATTTGATCAATTGTAAGACGAAGTCTTCTCGTGGAAATAATAATTGTTGCGCTTTAGTCAAAGAATCGTTAGGTAAAAGAAAGAAATGAGACTAAAGTATATTTTAAATTTTTGATCAGCATAGATGAGTGTAGAGGTATTTAAATGGAATGAAACGTTCCCATTGGAAAATGGGGAGGAGTTAGTAGGATTTGAGTTGGGATATTCCACCCTAGGTGAGATAAATGCGGACAAATCCAACGTGATTTGGATTTGTCACGCATTGACCGCCAACAGCAAACCCGAAGAGTGGTGGCCCGGACTGGTAGGGCCTGGAAAGGTGTTTGATCCTGAAAAACACTTTATAGTTTGCGTTAATATGTTGGCTTCATGCTATGGGAGTACCAATCCCGATTCTATTAATCCAGTCACTCAAAAGCCTTATCACGCCGATTTTCCCATGGTAACCATTAGAGATATGGTTAGATCAATGGATCTGTTGCGGATTTCATTGGGAATTGATCAGATTGAGATGGGTGCAGGTGGATCTATGGGTGGTCAACAATTGTTGGAGTGGAATATTTACGCTCCACATGTATTCAAAAATATTTTTGCCATTGGCACCAATGCCGTTCATTCACCATGGGGCATCGCTTTCAACGAAGCTCAGAGAATGGCCTTGGAAGCTGATCCCACATTGTGGAATGGCAGTGAAGATGCCGGAAAGAAGGGATTAGAGGCGGCAAGGGCTATCGCCATGTTGTCTTATAGAAATTATACCGCCTTTGATGAGACCCAACAAGACGATCCCGATAAAATAATAAATTTCAGAGCGAGTTCTTATCAACAATACCAAGGGAGTAAGTTGAGCAAGAGGTTTAAGGCCAAATCTTATTATTATCTTTCCAAAGCAATGGATAGCCACAATCTCGGACGCAATAGATCCAGTGTTGAAGAGGCTTTGTCTACTATTACCGCCAATGCTTTAGTCGTTGGAATTAATACAGATTTTTTATTTCCCCCAGTTGAACAAAAAAGAATCGCAGCCCATATACCCAATAGTGTATACAAAGAAATCTCTACACCCTATGGTCACGATGGATTTTTGATTGAATGGGATCTTTTGGAAAGGTTGATAACCGACTTTTGGAAATAGTCGGAATAATATCAATGTTATAATTTTCTTATTATTTCTCAATATTTTATTGTTAGGTTTTGTACATTAATAGGTAACATATATTTTTTATTGTTATTTAATGTATCTCGATTCGCATATTTTACGACTTTGTTTAAAAATGAGTGAAGTCCAGTGAAATTTTAGTACTATATGTATTAAATTCGCTTTTCAATAAGGGATACGGAAAAGATGGAATGAAAACCAATATTGAATGAGGCTTAATTATAGTTTTTTCGATTATGCCCCGTTTGAGGTTTTCGATTGATTAACAATATTAAAGATTTGATTTAATGGAATATGTTCATAACCGATATAAAAAATTATTAGTAGCCAATCGAGGTGAGATTGCTATTAGGATCTTTAGAGCAGCTACGGAATTAAACATTCGAACGGTAGCTATTTATACCTTTGAAGATCGATATTCTCTCCATCGATACAAAGCAGATGAAGCGTATCAGATTGGTCCGGAAAATGAACCATTAAGTCCATATCTCGACATAGATGAAATTATCAAGGTCGCTAAAGCCAACGATGTAGATGCCATTCATCCAGGATATGGTTTCTTATCTGAAAATGTTCGTTTTGCAGAAAGATGTAAGGCCGAAGGAATAATATTTGTGGGACCGACTCCTGAGATTATGATGGCATTGGGTGATAAGGTTCGCGCCAAAGAGATCGCCGAAGCCGTCAATGTCCCTACGATTAAGGACAGTCAGCAAGATATTACCTCTGAAGAGATATTGCTCAGTGAAGCTGAGAATATTGGATTTCCCATAATGGTCAAGGCTGCCGCTGGAGGTGGAGGCCGAGGAATGAGAATCGTTCGTTCGGCTTCGGAAATCGTAGCCGCTTATAGAGAAGCCAAAAGAGAAGCCAAATCAGCATTTGGCGACGATACCATATTTTTAGAAAAATTTATAGAAAACCCAAAACATATTGAAATCCAGATATTGGGAGATCAATATGGCAATATCGTTCACCTTTACGAGAGAGATTGCTCCGTACAACGTCGATTTCAAAAAGTAGTTGAGGTGGCTCCAAGTACAGGATTGAGCCAATCGACATTGGATCAACTCTACGACAATGCATTGAAAATCGCGCGTCATGTGGGCTATGTCAATGCCGGTACCGTCGAGTTTTTGGTCGACGTACAACAAAATGTTTACTTCATAGAAGTCAATCCAAGAATTCAGGTAGAGCATACTATTACAGAAGAGATTACAGGTATTGACTTGGTGAGATCTCAAATCTTGGTCTCTATGGGATTTGAACTCAGCCATGAAACTATTTTTATCCGATCACAAGAAGATATCAAGATCAGTGGTTTTGCCATTCAGTGTCGGGTGACTACAGAAGATCCAGAGAACAATTTCAAACCGGATTACGGAACTTTGGTGGCCTATCGATCGGCCAGTGGATTTGGGATCCGATTGGATGCGGGAAGTGCCTATCCAGGATCTACCATTAGTCCTTTTTTCGACAGTATGTTGGTGAAAGTAACAGCTTGGGGACGAACATTGGACGGATCTGCGGATCGACTTTACCGGGCTTTATTGGAGTTTAGAATTAGAGGGGTAAAAACCAATATTGGATTTTTGCTTAATCTTTTAAAAGATCCAACTTTTAGAGCGGGTAAGGCTACCGTCAATATGATAGGAGACATGCCGGAATTGATGAAAGTACCTCGAAGACGAGATCGAGGAACTAAGATGTTGCGCTATTTGGCCAATGTCATTGTCAATGGCAACGAAGATGTCAAGTATATCGATTCAACCAAAACATGGATGCCGGCCAAAGTGCCAGCATTTGATAAAAATGCCTCCTTCCCCGATGGGACCAAACAAATTTTGACCGAAAAAGGCCCGAAAGGTTTTGCGGATTGGTTGAAAAACGAAAAGAAAATTCATTTTACCGATACTACCTTCCGAGACGCTCATCAGTCTTTGTTGGCCACTAGAATGCGAACCATAGATTTGTTAAATGTGGCAGAAAGTTTCTCCAAAAACCATGGTGCCGATGTGTTCTCCATGGAAGTATGGGGTGGGGCTACTTTTGATGTGGCCATGAGATTCTTGAAGGAAGATCCTTGGGCTAGATTGCGATTGATTCGAGAAAAAGTTCCTAATGTTGTTTTACAAATGTTGCTTAGAGGATCCAATGGAGTGGGCTATAAGGCCTATCCGGATAATCTCATCGTATCCTTTATTGAAAAGGCAGCAGAAACGGGAATCGACTTATTTAGAATATTTGATTCTTTGAATTGGATTGAAAATATGCGTACCAGTATTCGCACAGTGGTGGACAATACCGATGCTCTGGCAGAGGCATGTATCTGTTATACTGGAGATATCCTCGATCCCCAAAAAGGA
The DNA here is from genome assembly GCF_021729155.1 of Membranihabitans marinus. Lineage (GTDB taxonomy): Bacteria > Bacteroidota > Bacteroidia > Chitinophagales > Saprospiraceae > Membranihabitans > Membranihabitans marinus. The sequence continues at coordinate 37,186 of NZ_JAJQYA010000002.1, forward strand.
AAATACAATCTAGAATACTACGTAAATTTGGCGCGTGAATTGGAAAAAGAAGGTGCTCATATACTGGCCATTAAAGATATGGCTGGTTTGTTGAAACCCTATGCCGCTGAGACATTGATCAAGGCTTTAAAAGAATCGACTTCCATGCCGATTCACCTTCATACTCACGATACATCATCGGTTCAATCTGCTACTTATCTAAAAGCTATAGAGGCTGGTGTAGATGCAGTAGATGTAGCATTGTCTGCAATGTCTGGATTGACTAGTCAACCCAATTTCAATTCAATGGTGGCTGTTATGCAAGATCACGATCGCAAAAACGATATCGATCTGAGAAGTTTGAATTTATACTCTGATTATTGGGAAACCGTTCGATCTTACTATTATCCATTTGAAACCGAATTGAGAGCTGGAACGGCAAGTGTATATCGCCACGAAATCCCAGGTGGTCAGTATTCCAACTTAAAACCTCAGGCGAGAGGATTGGGATTGGAAGACAAATTTGATACCATTCGAGAAAACTATCGCATTGCCAATGAAATGTTCGGCAATATTGTAAAGGTAACTCCATCGTCCAAGGTAGTTGGAGATATGGCTATGTTTATGACTTCTAATCAATACACAGCTCAAGACATTCTGGAAAAAGGGGATGAAATATCCTTCCCAGAAAGTGTGAAAGCCTTGTTTAGGGGCGATTTGGGTCAGCCTTATCAAGGATTCCCTGCGGCATTACAAAAAGCGGTATTAAAGGATGAGAAGCCATACACAGAGCGACCCAATGCACATTTGGAACCCATTGATTTGGAACAGGGATTTGCCGATTTTAAAGAAAAATTTGGTCCCTATGTCAATTATTTAGATTTCTTGTCTTGGAGTTTGTATCCCAAGGTGTACGAAGATTATCACAGTCACTATGAGTCATATGGCTTAGTGCGCACATTGCCGAGCTGGCCTTTCTTCTATGGTATGAAAGAAGGAGAGGAGATCTTGGTTCAGTTGGATGAGGGCAAAACACTGTTGATTGAATACAGTAATCTTTCTAAGCCCAATGAGATGGGAGAAGTTTTTGTATCCTTTAAATTGAATGGCCAAGCGAGAACGGTTAAAGTAGTAGACAACTCGGTAAATGTCGAAAAAGTAAAACATAAAAAGGCTGAAAGAGTGACCGATGTTGGTTCTCCGCTTCAAGGCAATCTGTCGAAGATATTTGTAAAAGTAGGGGACAAGGTCGAAAAGAATACACCACTATTTACCATTGAGGCTATGAAAATGGAGTCGACCATCACTTCACCTATGGCTGGAGTAGTTGAAAATATAGTACTCGAGGAGAAGACCATGGTTCATCAGGACGATTTGGTTTTGGAGTTGGAACCTATTCGCGGCTAGTACAACAGTGTAGAAATATTAGTCCATCTAAGAGATGTTGAGAATTTATTTTTCACGGTTTTTTAGATGGATTTAAAAGGAGAAAGGTAGAATTTTTAAAATTATAGGTTTTTTTATATGAAAAATTCAGCTATATAATTTTCACTTTGTATATTTGGCACAAGTTATGAATACAAACAAATACACATTGCATCATCATATCCATCATTTCCTATAAGGAATGGAGGTAAGCAATTGTATTTATATATTATAAAGATTTTGAGGCTTATCACTATTTGTTGGTAAGCCATTTTTTATTTAAAAAACAGACTATGCTAAACATTGCAATTCAGAAAAAAGGCAGAATGAGTGAAGATTCCATCAAACTGCTGCGAGATTGTGGACTGAGATTTAGTTCAAGTGGGAAGGGATTAATAGCACCCAGCAGTGGATTTCCTGCCAATATCTATTATTTGAGAGATGATGATATTCCTGAATATGTACAGGATGGAATCGCCGACGTAGGTATTGTAGGCCTCAATGTGATCAAAGAATCCATGAAAAAAGCCGAGATTACCATGCCACTCGGATTCTCAAAGTGCCGTTTGTCAATAGCCATCCCAAGAGATCAAGCTTATAAAGGAATTCAAGATTTGGCTGGCAAGGATATTGCCACATCATATCCGGTGATTTTAGAGGAATATCTCAAGAAGAACAATGTCAATGCAGGGATTCAAACCATTTCTGGTTCTGTGGAAATAGCTCCAGGTATTGGCTTGGCCGAAGGTATTTGCGATATCGTAAGTACTGGATCTACACTGTTGAGCAATGGTTTGAAGGAGGTTGAGGTAATCATGAAATCGGAGGCAGTCATGATCAACAATACCAATATGTCTGCAGAAAAAATGGACTTGTTAAACAAACTTTTGTTTAGATTAAAAGCCGTTCAAAAAGCCTCCAACAGCAAGTATATCTTGTTGAATGCACCCAATGAAAATTTAGAAAAAATCATATCTATACTCCCAGGCATGAAGAGCCCATCCATCCTTCCTTTGGCTGAAAAAGGATGGTCTAGTGTCCATTCAGTAGTTCAAGAAGAAGATTTTTGGGATGTTATAGACCAATTAAAAGAGCAAGGTGCAGAGAGCTTATTGGTAGTGCCTATTGAGAAAATGGTGTTGTAATAGTTTATCATACAATTACAAAAGAAATGAAATACATTTATTTTAATCAAGAGTCCAACTGGGCGGAAAAGTTGGCTAGACCATTGCAGAATATGGCCGAGTTGTCCACTGTAGTGAGGAAGGTTATGGATCGGGTCAGAGATGAAGGTGATCGTGGTCTTTTGGCCCTCACCCAAGAATTTGATCGGGTGTCCTTGACTGATATTCAGGTAAGTCAAGAAGAAATGTCAAGGGCTGTTGACTTAATAGATGACGAATTAAAGGCTGCTTTAAAACAAGCAAAGGCAAATATTGAGTTGTTTCACCGCAGTCAAGAAGTAGAGGTTGAAAAAATAGAGACCCAAGCCGGAGTGCAGTGTTGGCGTGAAAGCCGACCCATAGATACTGTGGGCCTTTACATCCCCGGAGGAACAGCACCTCTGCTGTCTACCGTACTTATGTTGGCAGTTCCCGCTGTAGTGGCAGGATGTCCTCAAATAGTACTCTGTTCACCACCTAATCGGTCGGGACAGATTCACCCAGCCATTCTTTATGCGGCTTCCTTGTGTGGAGTCCATGCTGTGTATAAGGTGGGAGGAAGCCAAGCTATAGCAGCCATGACTTATGGTACTGATACCGTAGTCAAAGTCAATAAAATTTTTGGTCCAGGCAATCAATATGTGACTTGTGCCAAGGTCTTGGCTCAACAAGAAGGTGTGGCCATCGATATGCCAGCCGGTCCGTCAGAGGTCTTGGTGTGGTGTGACGATGAGGCTCGTCCTGATTTTGTAGCGGCAGATTTATTGGCTCAAGCAGAACACGGTGTCGATAGTCAGGTAGTCTTGGTCTGTGATTCTCCCGATTACGGCGCTAGAGTAGAGGCTGAGTTGGAAAGGCAATTGGAATTTCTCCCTCGAAGAGATATAATCAAAGTAGTACTGGAAAACAGCAGTATTGTGGTGGCCAATGAGAAGGAGGCCATAGAAGTGATCAACTTTTACGCCCCTGAACATTTAATCATTCAGCGAAATACGAAGAGTTATCAGTTGGCTGACATCGCAAACGCGGGATCGGTATTTATTGGTCCCTATACTCCGGAAAGCGCAGGGGATTATGCTTCAGGTACCAATCATACCCTGCCTACCAATGGATTTGCCACTGCTTATTCTGGTGTGTCACTGGACTCATTTGTAAAGAAAATAACCTTTCAAGAGATATCTAAAACTGGGTTGACACATTTGGAGAAGATTATTTCCCCGATGGCTGCTGCCGAGGAATTGGAAGCACACCGAAGAGCGGTTTTAATACGTTTAGATAAACAATAATTACGGATACAAAGTAATTACTATGGAAGAAAAAGATTTTGTCCAATTGGTGCGGCCCAATATCGCTGCTTTAACACCATATTCGTCTGCTAGACACGAGTTTACTGGACATGCAGACATATACTTAGATGCCAATGAAAATCCGTTTTCGCATCATCGGTGGAATAGATATCCAGACCCTTTTCAATCGGCTTTAAAAAATAAGTTGATTGAAATTAAAAAGTGCGCTGTCGATGAAATTTTCATAGGCAATGGCAGTGATGAAGCCATCGACTTGCTTATTAGAATATTTTGTGAACCCGGTGTCGATCAGATTGTGACCGTGGAGCCTACCTATGGAATGTATAGAGTAGCCGCTGATATCAATAATGTAGCGGTCAATCGTCAGACTTTGAATCCCGATTATAGTTTGGATATCGATACTGTGTTGGCTCACACTACTTCGGCCGATAAGATATTGTTTTTGTGCAGTCCCAACAATCCCACAGGGAATGCCATCGATGCCGATGTGTTGTTGCGGGGGATAAAAGGGTTTCACGGTATTGTAGTAATAGACGAAGCTTATATTGATTTTTCAAGTCAACCTTCAATGATACAATATATAGAATCTTGTCCCAATTTAGTGATTCTCCAAACCTTTAGTAAGGCATGGGGGTTGGCTGGTTTGAGAATGGGAATGGCATTTGGTCCGGCTTGGATTATCCGATTGATGAATGCGGTTAAACCGCCCTATAATATCAACAGTTATTCTCAAGAAATCGCCTTGCAAAGTCTGTCCAAACTAGAGGAGGTTCAAGATGAAATAGCAACCATTATAGAAGGGCGCAATCAATTGAGGGATTTTTTGGTCAACCATCCTAGTGTTTTGGAGGTTTATCCTTCTGATGCCAACTTTTTGTTGTTTAAATGTATTGGAGCCAAGTCATTGTTTGAATATTTGCGTACAGAGGGGATAGTGATTAGAGATCGAAGCAATGTGGTATTGTGTGAAGATTGTTTGCGGTTGACTGTAGGCAGTCCAGAAGAAAATAAGATATTTATAGAAAGAATGAACAACTATAATCAATGAGTAAGAAGGTATTATTTATAGATAGAGATGGGGTATTGCTAAAAGAACCATTGGGGGATTATCAAGTGGACTCCTATGAAAAATTTGAAATATTCCCAGGGTGTATTTCGGCTCTTAAAGATATAGTGGCTACCCAGACCTATGTATTGGTCATGGTCAGTAATCAGGATGGTTTGGGTACGGAATCCTATCCAGAAGAAACTTTCTGGGGACCTCATAATTTACTGCTGCAATGTCTGAAAAATGAGGGCATTGAATTTCGCGAAATACATATTGATCGCAGTTTTCCAGCCGACAATAAAGATACGCGCAAACCGGGCACTGGTATGTTAAAACACTTTTTTACTGGGGATTATGATTTGGCCAATTCCTTTGTCATAGGAGATCGATATACCGATATGATCTTGGCAAAGAATTTGGGATGCCGAGGTATAATGTTGGGTAAGTCTACCGATACACAAGAAGACCATGTATTGAACGGTGTGGATATGGAGGGAGTGATTGCCAAAAAAGCTGAAAAATGGACGGAAATACGAGATTTTCTCATTGGATTACCTCGACGAGTCCACCATGTTAGAAATACCAAAGAAACCAAGATAGATATAGTGTTGGATATCGATGGATCAGGCAAAAGTAATATAGATACAGGTATTCGTTTTTTCGATCACATGTTGGATCAAGTAGCCAAACACGGCGGAGTAGATCTCGACATTCAAGTCAATGGAGATTTGGATATCGACGAACACCATACCATAGAGGATACGGGCTTGGCGCTTGGAGAGGCATTTTATATGGCCATAGGTAGTAAAATAGGAATGCAGCGCTACGGATTTGCCATTCCGATGGACGATGCTGCTGCACAGGTATTAATCGATTTCGGAGGGCGACCTTGGTTTATTTGGAAGGCTGAATTTTCTCGAGAAATGGTAGGGCAAATGCCTACTGAAATGTTTTCACACTTTTTTAAATCATTCTCGGATACTGCAAAAGTCAATCTTCAAATCACGGCAGAAGGAGATAACGAACATCATAAAATAGAGGCCATATTCAAAGCCTTTGCCAGAGCTATTAAAGCGGCTATTCATCGCGATGTCAACGATCTTACCTTGGCCAGTACAAAAGGAGTATTATGAAACAAATAGCCATAATAGATTACAATGCAGGCAATATAAGATCGGTCCTGTTTGCTCTGGAGCGATTGGGTGTCGAGCCAATATTGACCAGGGATGCTGATGTATTGAATGCAGCGGATAAGATTATATTCCCAGGAGTGGGAGAGGCGGGAACGACGATGAATTATTTAAAGGAAACTGGATTGGCTGATTTAATTCGCAATTATAGAAAGCCATTTCTCGGTATTTGTTTAGGTTTGCAATTGATGTGTAAACACTCAGAAGAAGGCGATACGGAATGCTTGGGTATTTTTGATTTGTCGGTTGTGAAATTTCCCGGAGATATGGGATTGAAAGTGCCTCATATGGGATGGAATACCGTAGATGGCAACGGTCATGAGTTATTTAAAGGGTTGGAAACTGATCCCTATTTTTATTTTGTTCACAGTTATTATGCAGAGTTGTCCGATGTGACAATAGGGCAAAGTAATTACGGACTTCCATTTACTTCTGTATTGGCCAATGACAACTATATGGCCACACAGTTTCACCCTGAGAAATCCGGCTTGCAAGGAGAAATATTATTGAAAAATTTTATAAATATATAGACATTGAGAATTGTTCCAGCTATTGACATTATTGACGGTAAATGTGTGCGTCTAGAAAAAGGCGATTATCAGAAAAAAACCATTTACAATGAAGATCCGTTAGAAGTGGCCAAATCATTTGAAGATCACGGTGTGGAATATTTACATTTAGTGGATTTGGATGGTGCCAAGGCGGGCAAGGTCGTCAATTATTCCATTTTGGATCGAATAGCCAGTCAGACTGGATTGTCCGTAGATTTTGGGGGCGGTGTCAGAGCGGCCGAAGATATCGATACAATATTTGACTATGGGGGAAGTCAAGCTGTAGTGGGTAGTTTAGCGTTTAAAAATCCGGATTTGTTTTTTAGTATATTGACTCAATTTACTTCGGATAAAATCATTTTGGGAGCCGATGCCCATCACGGGAAAATAGCCGTGGGAGGATGGTTGGAAAGCACCGATATGGATGTAATCGAAATCATTAAAGATTATGTTGATCGAGGGGTACAATACATTTTGTCCACTGATATTGAGAAGGATGGGATGTTGAAGGGACCGTCTGTGGATTTGTATAGGGAAATTTTAGAGGTCTGTCCCAAGGCTTATTTGATCGCCAGCGGTGGTGTAACCAATTTAGATGATCTCGAAGAACTGCAGGCCATAGGTTGTGAGTCTGCCATCGTGGGTAAGGCCATATACGAGAATAGAATAAGCTTGAAGGAGATTGAAAATTGGATTTTATCCAATGGAGTAAGCAATAAGTAAAAAATTAAAATAGCCTAATGGTTGCAAAAAGAATAATTCCTTGTTTGGATGTCAAGGACGGACGAACCGTAAAAGGAGTCAATTTTAAGTCGCTTAGAGATGCTGGGGATCCAGTAGCTTTGGGTAAGTTGTACAGTGAACAGGGGGCTGATGAATTGGTCTTTCTAGATATTTCTGCCACCTTAGAAAAACGGAAAACATTGGCGGCTTTAGCCCGCAGTGTGGCCAAGGAGATCAATATTCCATTTACTATAGGAGGAGGAATTACTTCAGTCGAAGACATTGCTATAGCGCTGGAGAATGGAGCGGACAAGGTGGCCATCAATTCGGCTGCTGTGCGCAGGCCAGAACTAATAGCCGATGCAGCCAATGCCTATGGATCTCAGTGTATTGTCTTAGCGGTGGATGCCAAAAATATCGATGGACAGTGGTGGGTACACACTGCTGGTGGCACCAAACCTACCGATATAGAATTGTTTTCTTGGGTTCGTCGTGCTGAGGCCAATGGGGCAGGGGAAATTCTGTTTACTTCCATGGATCACGATGGGACCAAACAGGGTTTTGCAATAGAAGCTTTGGCCGAGATGAATGAATTTTTAACCATACCTTTGATTGCTTCTGGTGGGGCAGGACAGAAGGAACATTTTAAGGAGTTGTTCGATCGCGATGCTGCTGATGCTGCTTTAGCAGCTTCTATTTTCCATTTTGGTGAAATTCCAGTACCAACATTAAAGACTTATCTAAAACAGAATAATATAACCGTACGTTAATATGAAAGAAATAAGCAAAGAGAACATCGCAGATATCGATTTTGATAAGGGGGAAGGCTTGGTGCCTGCCATAGTAGAGGATTCAGTTACACAGGAGACTTTAATGTTGGGTTATATGAATGCTGGTGCAGTATTGGAGACCTTTGAATCCGGTCGAGTCACTTTTTATAGTCGATCTAAGAATCGCTTGTGGACTAAAGGGGAAACCTCGGGAAATTTTCTACATTTTTCTAAAATGTATATGGACTGCGACAATGATACACTATTATTGCGGGTTCGACCTCAAGGCCCAGTATGTCATACGGGAACATCTACTTGTTTTGATTTAGATCCCGAAGCCAAAGTCTTTAACCTTTCGGTATTAGAGGACATTGTGTTAGACAGAAAACAAAACCCCAAAGAAGGGAGTTACACCAATCATTTATTCAGTAAAGGTATCAATAAGATTGCACAGAAGGTAGGTGAAGAAGCTGTAGAATTGGTAATAGAAGCCAAGGATGACAACAGAGATCTGTTTTTGGGTGAAGCTGCCGATTTGTTGTATCACTTTACGGTACTCTTGGCGGAGAAAAATATTCCCCTTGGTGAAGTTTATGATTTGCTAGGTCAGCGGCATCATCAGAAATAGTGAAAAGATAAATATGTTTTTTTTATTTACTATTTTGAATTAAATAGTATTTTCCCTTATAAATATCTAACAAAAATCCTACTTTGTTGTATTTTAAATAGTTATGTTTTGATGTAATCATATCCTAGTTTGTGTATATAAAAGAATAATTATTCTTTTTGTATTAAATTTCTTGTTGAAATTCAAAAACTTTAGAATTTTTTAATGCTATTTTATTGGCAATCATTATTAAAATGATTACCTTTTGGTACCAACAAAAAATTCAATATATTATATGGAGTATTTGACTTTTAATAAGGAGTCATTGGTGAACTTAGAATATTCTCTCAATAGGGAAATTTTAAGTACCAATAGAGCCGGTGGCTATTTGAGTACGACTTTGCCCCTGTGCAACACAAGGAAATACCATGGATTAATGGTTTTGCCATTGCCCGAGTTCAATGGTGAAAATCATGTGTTGCTGTCCTGTGTGGATGATAAGATCGTGACTCATGAAAGAAATTTCAATCTTGGAATTCACAAATTCCCAGAAAAATATAGTCCAAAAGGCCATAAATATTTAGTAGATTTCAAGTATTCACCGACGCCGACATTGTGGTATAGAGTGGGCAATATCCAATTGAAAAAAGAATTGCTCTTCGTTCACAACAAGGAACAGGTGATGATTCGGTATACGGTAGAAAAATCTCCCTATCCGATAAAGTTGGAAATAAATCCTTTGTTGGCTTTTAGAAATGCCCATGCGTTGACCCATGCCAATTTGGTAGCCAATACCAAATATGAAGAAGTCGAACGAGGGGCAGGTTACCAGTTGTATGCGGGATTTCCGACCCTGTATATGCAAGTAAATAAAAAATGTGACTGGGTGGCTAATCCATCGTGGTTTTACAATGTCGAATACAAAGAGGAAGTAGATCGTGGATATGAGGGGCATGAAGATTTATTTATGCCTGGATATTTTGAAGCCAGTCTAAAAGAGGGAGACAAAATTATTTTTTCTGCATCGACAGAGGTGTGCAATGTGAAACAATTTACGAGATTGTTTAATCAAGAAACCAAGCGCAGACCTTCGAAGGCTTCTTTTGAAGATTGTCTGCGCAATTCGGCTTCTCAATTTATTGTCCACAATAAAAAGAAGACTCAAGTTATTGCCGGATACCCGTGGTTTGGCAGATGGGGCAGAGACACATTTATTGCATTACCGGGATTGACTCTGAGTTTGGGGGACACTAAGACCTGTTTAAAGGTGTTGGATTCTCTGGTGGGAGAAATGAAGGATGGCATGTTTCCCAATACCGATTTGGAAGATGCGACCTTGTTTAACAGTGTGGATGCACCACTGTGGTTTTTTTGGGTATTGCAGAGATATTTAGAAGTGGATGAAGATGGTTCGGCTATGTTGTGGAAAAAATACGGCAAGACCATGATGGAGATATTAGATGCCTATACCAATGGCAAAGCACCATATAATATCCAAATGAAGGAAAACGGATTGATCTGGCAAGGGGAAGAGGGATATGCACTGACTTGGATGGATGCTGTGGTTGATGGAAAACCTGTGACTCCTCGTAGGGGGTATGCAGTCGAAATATGTGCTTTGTGGTACAATGCATTGCGATTTACCCTATCCCTGGCTAAGAAAGTGGGAAAAGAAAAGAAAGTAGGAAAGTGGAAAGATATTCCGTCCTTGATTGAACGACATTTTATGGATGTGTTTTATGTGGAGAAAGGGGGATATCTCGCCGATTATGTGGATGAAAATGGACGCAATTTAGATGTTAGACCCAACCAAATATTTGCTATCTCATTGCCGTTTTCTGTCGTAGATCCCGATAGACAGCGCAGGATTGTGGACCGAATAAGGTCAGATCTTTTTACCATAAAAGGATTGCGAACCTTGTCTCCGTCTAATTTTCAATACAAAGGCAAGTACTATGGCGACCAAAAGACCAGAGACAATGCCTATCACCAAGGTACGGTATGGCCATGGTTATTGGGCCATTTTTTTGCATCGTATATCAAAGTACACGGACGTGCTGCTACTATTCCATTGGCAGAGGAAGTGTTACAGCGATTTGAAGACGATATGGTACAATACGGAATAGGATCGATTCCAGAAATATACGAAGGCGATCCGCCACATTATTCGAGGGGGGCTATTTCCCAAGCATGGAGTGTGGCTGAAGTCATTAGAATTCTAAAATTTATTCAAAAACATAAGAATTAATATGAAGGTACTGATGTTTGGTTGGGAATTTCCACCCCATATTAGCGGTGGCTTAGGTACAGCATGTTACGGATTGACCAAGGGAATGCTAAAGCAAGATGTAGAAATTATTTTTGTAGTCCCGAAGTCACATGGCGATGAAGATCAATCTCAAATAAAGTTGGTCTCAGCCGAAGAAGTTCCATTGTCCATTGAAGAAAAAGATTTCAAATATTTTAAAGAATATTTTCAATATATTGAAATCGAATCGGTATTGGTTCCTTACGTAGATCCAGTAGAATACGAAAAATGGAAGGACGGTGGTTCTAGTGAATACAGCTGGGACAATGTAGTAACAACCAATCAGACATTGACATTTTCAGGAGAATACGGTTTCGATCTATTGGGCGAGGTGTCGAGATATGCTCTTATCGGAGCCAGTTTGGGAGAACGCAACGATTTTGATATCATTCATGCTCACGATTGGCTGACCTATCCCGCGGGAATTGCGGCTAAGCGAGTATCGGGAAAGCCCTTGGTTATTCATGTACACGCTACAGAGTTTGATCGCAGCGGAGTGAATGTAAATCCCGCCGTTTTTGAAATCGAGAAAAAGGGAATGGAAATGGCCGACACCGTAGTGGCGGTGAGTCATTGGACCAGAGAAATAGTGATTAGTAAGTACGGAATTGATCCCGCAAAGGTGTTTACCGTACACAATGCAGTGGACTTTTCAGAAGCAGATGGAATGAATTCGGTCAATAAATCAGTTCGGGAAAAAATTGTTACTTTTCTGGGAAGAATAACCTTTCAGAAAGGACCGGAGTATTTTATTGAGGCGGCTAATAAAGTCATTTCCAGAGATAAAAATGTGCGTTTCGTCATGGCTGGCAATGGAGATATGATGAATAGAATGATCCGAAGGGTGGCCGATTTAAATATCAGTACTCACTTTCATTTTACCGGATTTCTCAAAGGAGATGACGTGCCTCGGATGTTTGCTATGAGCGATGTTTATGTTATGCCATCGGTTTCAGAACCATTTGGCATAAGTCCTTTGGAAGCCATGAGATCCAGCGTACCTGTCATTATATCCAAGCAATCTGGAGTGGCGGAGATTTTAAACCACGCCATTAAAGTAGATTTTTGGGATGTCGATGCCATTGCTGATTCTATTTATGGTATCTTAAATTATAATGCCCTGTCTTCCACCTTTAAAAAATATGGGCAGGAAGAAGTATTTAACTTAAAATGGGAAAATGCAGCCGCAGAGGTGAAAAAATTATATGATCAAAAAATAAATGAATATAAAAATTTCAATATATGAAAGCGATATGTTTTTACTTTCAAGTACATCAGCCCTATAGATTAAGACGGTATCGATTTTTTGATATAGGAAAAAGCGATCATTATTTTGATGATTTTGCCAATGAGAGGATAATGAGAAAGGTAGCTGAAAAGTGTTATTTGCCCACCAATCAGTTGATGTTGGACCTCATTCATCAACACGGAGATAAATTTAAAATTTCATATTCAATAAGTGGTACAGCGCTTACTCAATTCAAAGAGTACGCACCAGATGTGTTGGCGAGTTTCCAGCGTTTGGCAGATACGGGTTGTGTTGAATTTTTAGCAGAAACCTATAGTCATTCCCTTAGTGCGCTGAAGAGCAAGGAGGAATTTGAACGCCAAGTAAAAACCCAGGTTACTATGGTCGAAGAATTGTTTGGTCAGACACCGAAGGTGTTTAGAAATACTGAACTTATATATTCTGATGAAATAAGTAATATGGTATATGAAATGGGATATAAAGCCATGTTGACTGAAGGAGCCAAACACGTATTGGGATGGAGAAGTCCCAATTTTATATACAACAGTGCGACATCTCCAAAATTGAAATTGTTATTGAAGAACTTTACCATGAGTGATGATATCGCTTTTCGGTTTTCAAATCGCGCATGGGAAGAATGGCCATTAACCACAGAAAAATATGTGGACTGGTTAAATCAAATGGACGACAATGAGGAAGTAGTCAATTTGTTTATGGATTATGAAACTTTTGGTGAACATCAATGGGCGGAAACCGGAATCTTTGATTTTATGAGAAAGCTTCCTGAGCAGGTTTTTGAAAAATCTAATTTCACTTTTAAAACACCATCAGAAGTTGCCGCTACCTATCAGCCTATAGCTCCAATGAACGTCCAATATCCCATATCTTGGGCAGATGAAGAGCGAGACTTAACGGCTTGGCTGGGCAATGAAATGCAAGACGAAGCTTTTGATCGATTGTATTCCCTAGAGGAGATGATTGAAAAAATTGACAATCCCAAGTTGAGACACGATTGGCATCTATTGCAAACCAGCGATCATTTTTATTATCAATGTACCAAATGGTTTAGCGATGGCGATGTACATAAATATTTTAATCCCTATGATTCACCCTACGAAGCATTTATCAACTATATGAATGTGCTATCTGACTTTATGACCAGGGTAGAAGATGAAATTGCAAGAATAGAGTCGAGTAAATCATTGCCAACCTCTGAAAAAGAAGTGGTTGCAGAAATCAAAAAATTGAAAAAAAGGTTGAAAGAGTTGGAGAAAATGGTAAAAATAGAATCCTAGGCAAAAATTGCAGTGGATACTGTGGATAAATTATTTTTAGAAAATATCATTATTAGCAATCTCTAATTTTTTATTGTAATGGTTTAAAATATAATGTAATGAAGGTGGTATAGACTGATCTCGTTAAAATGTAAAAATAAAGAATCGAGGATTATATTTTAATGTAGTAGTTTAATTAATGCAAAGCCATTATATTCGTGCATTAATTCATTATTTCTATGCAGAACACATTTTACCCTGAACGATATTTGGTTACCGCGGCACTTCCATACGCCAATGGTCCCTTACACTTAGGTCATTTGGCTGGAGCTTATTTATCTGCCGATGCCTATGTGAGGTTTCAACGCCTTATGGGCAAGGACATTGTTTTTGTATGTGGGTCGGATGAATATGGCGCCGCCATTACCATTCGCGCAAGAAAAGAAGGTGTAAGTCCACACGAAATAGTGGATAAATATCACGGATTAATTAAGGAAACCTTTGAAAAAGTAGGTGTTTCATTTGATATTTACCATCGGACTTCTGCCGATATTCACGCTGAGACTTCTCAAGAATTTTTTCGAACCCTGTATCAAAAAGGAGAATTTGAAGAAATCCAATCGGAGCAATATTACGACGTAGAGGCCAATATGTTTTTGGCCGATCGCTATATTTTGGGAACATGTCCCAATTGTGGTCATCCAGAAGCCTATGGTGATCAATGTGAAAATTGTGGCAATTCGTTAAGCCCCAATGAATTAATTGATCCTAAGTCAACCATTTCTGGTAGCGTTCCAGTGATGAGATCAACCAAACACTGGTATTTACCCCTACAAAAGAATGAAGAATGGTTGCGAGATTGGATAAAGAATGGTGAATTGGATAAGACCTTCCACCACGATCCCAATATGTGGAAAAAACATGTGGTAGGGCAGTGTATGTCATGGTTAGATGGGGGACTACATCCTCGATCGATGACCAGAGATTTGGATTGGGGGGTTGATGTACCTCAAGAAATTGAAGGATCAGAAGGCAAAAAATTATATGTGTGGATGGATGCTCCTATCGGATACATATCTGCCACCAAACAATGGGCCAAGGATAATCAGAAAGATTGGAGAGATTATTGGCAAAAAGATGATGCAGCATTGATCCATTTTATAGGCAAGGACAATATCGTGTTTCACTGTGTAATCTTTCCCGCTATTTTGAAGCTTCACGGGGATTTTAATTTACCAATAAATGTACCAGCCAATCAATTTTTGAATTTGGAGGGACGTAAATTATCTACTTCCAAAGGTTGGGCTGTTTGGGTTCATGAATATATTGAAGATATCCCCAATAGGGTAGATGAACTTCGATATTCCCTGTATAAAAATATGCCGGAACAGAAGGATTCGGAATTTACATGGAAAGGCTGGCAAGAGGCCAATAATAACGAATTGGTCAATAATCTCGGTAATTTTGTCAATAGGGTCTTGGTGTTGACCAATAAATACTACAACGGTGTAGTCCCCTCATTTGACCCAGATATTGATTTTATCGGTAGCGAAGGTCCAGATATGCCGACTTGGCACGATTCTGAGATGCTTACTCTATTCGACAAGATGGATGAATATTGTCAATATGTCCGACAATACGATTTTAGATCGGCACTGCGATCCATCATGGATATTTCTTCTGCCGGCAATTTAATATTGCAACAGAATGAACCTTGGAAATTGGTCAAAGAAGATCCTGAAACCGTCAAAGTCGTCATGAATATCTGTATGCAATACGTGACTGCCCTAAGTGTGATCATGGAACCGTTTTTGCCCTATACTTCTAAAAAACTTAGAAATATTCTCGGATTAGAGGAATTAAAAGGCAAAGGAGAGTTGTTGGATTTGTTGGGATTGATTGCCGAAGGTGAAATGGCTATAGATCTCGATCATCAAATCGGAAAAGCAAGTCATTTGTTTTCTCGGATTGACGATGACGTTGTCGATCAGCAAATTGAGAAATTGAAATCGAGAGATGCTGAAACAAAACAAGTTGATGAGGTCAAAACCGAGACCTTTCAACCAGAAATCCAGTATGAGGATTTTGTGAAAATGGATTTAAGAGTAGCAGAAATAACCAAGGCGGAAAAAGTGGCCAAGGCAGATAAATTATTAAAAATAGAATTAAAGGTAGGCAGCGAAGAAAGAACGGTTGTCTCCGGGATAGCGCTTCAATTCAAGCCTGAAGAAATCATAGGTCAAAAGGTAACCTATTTGGCTAATTTGGCACCTCGAAAATTGAGAGGTGTAATGTCTCAGGGCATGATATTAATGGCCGAAAACGGAGATGGGAAGCTCGGGTTTTTAGCACCACCAGCCCATATACCGTCAGGCAGTAAAATCTCATAATTGCTATGAAGCTCAGCCAGCAAAAATATCGTTTTATCCAGTATGGTATGATTGTCCTCGGGATATGCGGTATGGCCTATTCCCTACAACAAATGTCGGAAAAACTGTTGTGGGAAAGGTTGCCCGAATACTTATTCCTGTCATTTTATTTCACAGTTCTGGGCTTGGTATTGACTTTTGTGAAGACTTCCAACAAAGATGTCTGTTTTAAATATATATTGCTGACCATGGCTAGTGGTCTAGGACTAGGCCTTAGTTTTCCTCCATACGGGATAATCCCATTTGCTTTTCTGTGTTTTATACCGATCTTATATCTCGATAAAAAAAGGCAGGAGGGCAGTATCTCTGGTCGCCAATTTTTTATTTTTCTCTTTAATGCCTTTGTATTGTGGAATATTGTGGCTACTTATTGGGTTGCCAACTCTGCTTTGGCTGCTGGAATAGTAGCTATTGTCCTCAACAGTTTGTTGATGACCCTACCTATTATATTGGCCAATTGGTTGTATAGAACCGTTACGATCAAAGAATATTACGGACTTATTTGGACAGCTTGTTGGTTGTTGTTTGAGTTTATCCATTTGAGATGGGATATTTCTTGGCCTTGGTTGACCTTGGGCAATGCCATGTCTTCGGCACCTCTATTGGCACAGTGGTATGAATTCACCGGAGTCTTAGGTGGATCCGCTTGGTTTTTGGGAGGAAATGTACTTTTGTTTAAATTGTTTTATATCAATATTATTCGTCGACGAAAATTGGCAATTACCCAATTGATCCCAGTCGCATTGTGGTTATTTATACCGATGATTGGATCTTTTTGGATTTATTCTCAAAGTGAATATTCTTCCAATTCAGGCAAGATATCGGTCATCAATGCTAATTTTGAACCCCATTACGAGAAATTTTCGGCCAATGCCAACGATAAGTTTAAGGTCTTTGATGGTCTTATCGATGAAGCCCTCAAAGAACAACCCAATCTTATACTACTGCCAGAGACTAGTTTTGACAGGGTGTATATTCACGATTTAGACAATCAATCAGCAGTTAAATTTCTCAGAGATAAGGTAGAGCAGAGTCGGGAAAATACCGCTATACTGACTGGTATCACTGCGCTGAAAATTTTTGGCCAAACTGAAGTTTTGCCCGATAGATCCTCTATTCGTACTTCGACAGATAGACTTGGTGAAGACTACCATTGGGAGGTGTACAATTCGGCATTAATGGTTCAACCTGATGAGATAGACCTTTATCACAAACGCAAATTGGTTCCTGGTGCGGAAATTTTTCCCTATCGCAATTTGCTTTTCTTTTTTAAACCTATTGTGGATGGTTTAGGTGGTTCGATATACGGATATGGTCGTCCCCAATCCAAGGATGTATTTACTTTTCAAAATATTAATATAGGTCCTGTTATTTGTTATGAGTCAGTCTATGGTGATTTTTGTAGGAAATATGTGTTGCAGGGAAGTAATGTCTTAGGCGTGGTCACAAATGATGGATGGTGGGGTGACACTGAAGGGTATAAACAACACTATGATTATGCCAAATTACGTGCTATTGAATTGAGAAGATCGGTGGTTAGATCGGCTAATTTGGGTAGATGTGGTTTTATTGATCCCAATGGATTGGAAATGCAAGCTCCGAATGACTACGATGAACAGGCGGTATTAACTCAAATTGTACCTCTGAATAGCGAACTTACTTTTTATGCAAAATGGGGAGATTTCCTCGGTCGTTTTAGTCTTTTCCTCCTCATCTTTATTGTGTTGAAGGCCATTGTCGAGAAATTAAAGAGTTTGGGTAGGCCGATATAAAATGAATCTAAGTTAGTTAAAGAGAAAAGTGTGGAAAATTCTTTTAACTAATACAATTGCAAGAAGTTGATGGTCGAGGTGGAATTCGAAGTCTGAGTTTGCTAACCGTAATAGTTATTCAAAGCACTCATCCTGTCTCAATTCTCAGGTGTTGGAGAAGATCTATTACCCAGTCAAAACATTTATTACGAAAGAAAGATTGGACATTGATTTACTTCCTTTTGAATGAAAATCATAACTTTTTATACTGAAACAATATGCAGTTGCCTGATGATTTATAATAAATTCATTTGGTATACTACTACTACTACTACTACTACTACTTGCGAAATTTCTCAAGGTTATATAAATCCAGTTGCAAGGCAAAAAGTAGATTTGCCTATAGCTTTCATAGATTTGGAAAAGGGAATGGAAATATATAGGGCCAACTTTGTATTCTAATTTTAAACAAAAACAATGGAATCAAAAAAAGTATGGTTTATTACTGGAGCATCAAAAGGTCTAGGATGGGCATTAGCCAAAAAGTTATTAGCAGAAGGATAAAATGTAGCCGCTACTTCAAGAAATAAAGAATCCTTAATTGCTGCTATTGGAAAAGAGGATAAAACATTCTTACCCACTGAAATGGACTTAACCCCAAACCAAGATGTTAGAAAAGCTATTGAAGCTATTCTTAATCATTTTAACCGGTTAGATGTTTTGGTCAATAATGCGGGCTATAGTCAGATTGGGACATTAGAGGAACTTTCCGAAGATGAAGAAGAAAAGAATTTTAAAGTAAATGGATTCGGTTCATTAAATGTAATTAGAAATGCTACCCAGGATCTACGCAAACAAAACTCTGGACATATTTTCAATATCGCAACCATTGGATGTTATACAGGTAATTTTGCAGGTTTCGGAGTTTACTGTTCAACAAAATTTGCGGTTGCTGGTTTTACCGAAACATTGGCAAAAGAAATGAAACCATTTGGCGTACATACAACTTTAGTTTATCCAGGTTATTTTAGAACTAATTTTTTAGCTGAGGACTCTGTTCAAACACCTGCTAAACCCATTGAAGACTATATAAGTGCTCGTAATATGGAAGAAGCGCACTTAACAGTTATTAATGGTAATCAACCCAATGACCCAAAAAAGGCTGCCAAAGTTTTAATCGCTTTAAGCAAACAAGAGCAACCGCCCATACACTTAATTTATTGGAGAAGACGCCCTATCATTATGCAAATCTTAAAATAGAAACGGTGCAGAGTGCCATGGCAGAAAATAAAACTTTAGCTACTTCAACAGGGTTTAATTAAATGAAAACTTTAATAACATCAAAATTATAAACGGATTTGGTATAAAATAGCATTTGAGAAATGGACAACCTCAGGAAGAAGTTTTATTGACCTATTAGCCTAGGATGTCATATGGACGGTGATTGGGAATTGACCTTATTCCGGAATTTATATGGGGAAAAAAGATTTTATTCAAAAAGTAGGGATTCCAATTACTTCTAAATTAAAAACCAAAATTAAACCATCCTTTATTTCTATACCAGCAGAAGACGATGTGGTTTGGCTAAATTAGGTTTTGAGTATCCTGGTTCTTTCAGTAAATTATTTAAGAAGAAAACCAATACTTCCCCCAATGAATTTAGGCAATCCTTTAATTGAATCATCGATTCCAATCTCAAGAATTCAAGGATATAATGCATAGCATCTCAAAAAATATTAAAATCATCTGGGCTATAAGAGAAAAAGCCTTTAATATCTGCACAGACAAAAAAGCATTAGAATTTCAGCTCACACCTATATAAATGAAATGGGAATTTTACCTAAAAATGCGAGGTGGTTATCAAATACCTCTATATTCTATTAAGAATAAACCAGTTGGTAAAACTTCGGGAAATGAAGAGCATTTTTTAAGCTCAATACAATGAGCTTAGATCATTTTAAATAAATATACAGACAATACAATTGGGTACTAATCTCGATTTTGTGTAAGCATTGACAATAGAAGTATTTTGGGAAGAAACATCTTAATCTAATGTCTGATTTTTATTGATCATTGGAGAGAGTAATTTATAAGTGAGACCTTGCGGAGCAAATAAATCTCGATAGCGGCGCACTGAGCTGAGTGGAAGGCATAAGATTTACTATCGATATCCATGTAGTGTGGTTGTAGATTAGTGAAACTTACCTGTCAAATCATGGGGTAATTGAACCAAATTAGTTTTTAAAACAATCAAAGGTTATAATATAGGGATTGCGAGAGCAACAATGATGAAAAGGAAAATCCTAAGTTGTTCTTAAAAAATGACAACGAATATTTATAATTAGATATTAATATTTTATTGTAAAAAAGTAGACATCCTTTTATTTATGGTTTTGCGTCATTGTCGGCCATTGTTCTAATATTTCATATGTTTTATTTGCATTATCGACTTGATACAATTGATGATCCTGTCCATTTGAAAGCATTAAATATGGAGCGGCCAATTCATAATTATACCAAATAGCTTGTTCGAGAACTTTGTCATTGAGATGTTGGTCGGGAGCCTTACACTCTATCAGTAGGATAGGGCGGTGATGAATATTGTATAAAACGAGGTCAAATCGTTTAATTTGCGTGCCAATTGCTATAGATTTTTCAATTGCTATAAATTGAGGGTTCCATTTTAAGAACTTTGTTATATATTGTATCATGCATTGACGAACCAATTCTTCAGGCTGGACGACATACCACTTTTTTCGTATGGGATCAAATATTTTGCCTTTATTAATGGTTAAATCTGGCCAGAACTGGGATAAATCTATGTTCATAAAAAAAATTGAGTAGAAGAATTACGTAAAAGAAATAATTTTTACAGTTTTTTTATATATTACGTATATGAAAAGATAAATGTATTACAATTAAAATACTAACTTCGCATGGTATTTGTAAGGAAGGTGTAAAAGTGATAGTTTTTTCTGACTCTTTTCTTCGAATAAATTGAAATTTAAACTGAAATTATTGTTAATGGATTATTTAATTAAAAATGTTGTTATGAGAAAGAACGTGAAGTTTGCAGCAGTAGTATTCTTGGGATTGTCAGTAATGACTTCCTGTGTTTCTAAAAAGAAATATGCCGAATTAGAAGCACAAAAAATGGAACTAAACAATAAACTAGATCAGGCTAAATCTGATATTAGTGATTTGAAATCTGCGAATCAAGACTTAGAAAGTCAAGCTTCTAAATTGAAAGGTCAAGTGACCGATTTGTCTTCAACCCTAGACCAAACAAAGACAAGAGTACAAGTAGTAGAATCTGAAAGAAATGCTGCTGTGAATAAAATCAAAACCATTAAAGACGAAATCGCCGATGTCTTATTGGAAGATGAGAATATCGATTTAGAAGAAAAAGACGGTAAATTATACATCACTTTGGGTGATGATATTTTGTACAACTTTGGTTCTGCAAATGTATCATCTGCTGGAAAAGAAGTGATCGGAAGTGTAGGAAATATTCTTAAAGCGCATTCTGATGTAAAAGTTATTATCGAGTCACACACTGATAATAAAATGATTAAGGACGGTGCTGCATACCGTGATAACTGGGATTTGTCTGTTGCTAGATCTGCCAATGTAGTTAGAACTTTGGTTAAAAATGGTGTTGAGCCAGGTCAATTGTTGGCTGCAGGTAAAGGTGAATTTGATCCTGTTGTAAAAGGTGATAACTTGTCAATCGACGAATTGAAACCTAACAGAAGAACAGAGTTTATCATCCTTCCAGATGTTAGACCTTTGATCTCTATTTCAAAAAATATTAATCCATAGTTGGATCATATTTCATTTCTTAAGGCCAAATTGGGTCAGTGAGAAATGTATATATTATTACTGCATACAAACAAAAGGATATCTTCAGTATTTGAAGGTATCCTTTTTTTTATTCATACCTTTGATTGCTATGAAACGGACGACGAGTTTTGACAACATTGAATGGTTAGAAAAAATGGACTACCGTTCTGATTTTTTCTTTTTGGGATCTTGTTTTTCCAATCATATGTCTTCGTATCTCGATAATTATAAGTTGTCTACATGGATCAATCCCTTTGGCAATGTTTACAATCCAGTATCCATAGGCAAACAAATATCCTTGTTGTCTGGTGATGGTGTCGATAAAAGTCTTATACGCCAACATAGGCATCTTCATTATTTCCATTGGGATCTACACAGTGATATGTATGGGGAGTCTGAAGATGACTTGGTCGAATCCATAAACCAACAACAAAATAGATTTAAAATCTTTTGTCGCAGTGACAGGCCCAAAATAGTCTTAATTACCCTTGGCACAGCTTGGGTCTATCGTCGAAAAGATACAGGGAATATAGTGGGCAATTGTCACGGTATGCCCAATAACGAGTTTAGTAAGGAAATTTTGAGTTTCGAGGTTATTACCCAAAAACTTAAGTCAATTGTAATCAGACTGAAAGAGTTAGTGAATACTGAGATTCGATTTGTATTTACCATAAGTCCAGTACGGTATTTAAGGGATGGTTTTATTGAAAATCAACGCAGTAAGGCGCGTTTGATATTGGCCGTAGAGGAATTGACGGAGATGGTTGGAGTGGACTATTTTCCCGCATATGAATTGTTTATGGATGATTTACGCGATTATCGATATGTCGATGAGGATTTGGTTCATCCCAATAATATGGCAGTGAAATATATACAAGAAAAGTTTAGAGATCATTGTTTTTCAAATGAGACTATTCAAATGATGCATGCCATTCAACCAATTCTGTCGGGGCTTTCGCACCGGTTTAAATCCAAAAATAGTGAAGCGAGTCAGTTATTTGTTAAAAAGCAATTGGATAAAATTTTAAATTTTAAGTCCCATTATCCCGAGATAGACATGAAGGAGGAAACTCTATATTATAAAGAATTATTGAAATCAATTCAACATTGAAAATAGCAATTTTAGGTGGGGGAGCAGCTGGATATTTTCTCGCTGCCAATCTACATAACACAGACGGTAAACACGAAATAACCATATTTGAGCAGACTTCCAAAGTTTTGCAAAAAGTGAGGATATCTGGGGGAGGAAGATGTAATGTTACCCACGCTTGTTGGGATCCTGCTGATTTGGTAGAGTACTACCCGAGGGGAAAGAAAGAATTGTTGGGGCCTTTTCATCATTTTGCCTGTGGAGATACTATGGAGTGGTTTGAGTCTAGAGGTGTATCTCTTAAAATTGAAGAAGATGGTCGAGTTTTTCCCGTAAGTGATCAGTCCCAGTCCATTATCGATTGTTTACAAGCCGAAGCTGCCAAGAACCATGTTTCGCTGCGCTTGCAACATAAGTGGATAGATTGGACTAGAGATCAAAATAATGGATATGTATTGCACTTCGACAAAAAACCGGACTACCATGCCGATATAGTCGTGGTCACAACGGGGAGTCAACCCAAAAACTGGAATATTTTAAAAGGTAAGGATATTGATTGTGTCTCACCAGTACCCTCACTTTTTACCTTTCGGATAGATAATAAAAAGCTGACCTCTATGGCTGGCATTTCGGTTCAGCAAGGAAGGGTGTTTTTGCCCTCTACCGATAACTCTGAATGTGAAGGTCCCATCCTCATTACACATTGGGGATTGAGTGGTCCTGCAATATTAAAAATGTCTGCCCATGCGGCAATAGATTTAGCCAAGTTAAATTATAAGTTTGTGGTTAGTATTTCCTGGCTCTTGCTCAATACCATGGATGAATTTGTAGAAGAAATGAGGCTAAATCACGGTAAAAAAAGACTGAAGTCGATTCGTCCAGTAGAAATTCCATCTCGCTTGTGGATTTATCTATTGCAGAGATCTAAGGTTGATGGGGAAAAAGTAGTAAGCCACCTCAATAAGGATGAATGGACGTCACTTTATCAAGTATTGACTGCAGATCGTTATATGGTCAATGGTAAAACCACTTACAAATCAGAGTTTGTCACTGCAGGTGGAATGGAATTGTCACAGTTAAACTTTAAAAACTTTAAGAGTAAAAATTATCCTGGTCTTTATTTTTCTGGTGAAGTTCTAAATATAGATGCGGTAACTGGCGGGTTTAATTTTCAAAATGCTTGGACAGGCAGTATGTTGATTGCTAATGAATTAAATAAAATATTGTAAATTCTCCTCATGAGGTTAAATCAAATGGTTTTTAAAAAATCCGCTTATCTTTGTCAAAATTTAGAATATGCAGGGATTAACCTATTTTGCTGTTTTGTTTTTTACACTCGTATATACATCTGTCAATCAAGAAGTTGTCGGCGATGATGATGTTGTAGAGGGAATAGCCAGCTATTATCATAATAGTTTACACGGTCTTCCTACAGCATCAGGGGAAGTATATGATACCGCGGTTTATTCTGCGGCTCATAAATCACTTGAGCTAGGGAGTTATGTTATGGTCAATGACATCATCGGCAAGCAGTCGATAGTGGTCAAAGTGAATGATCGACTACCACAGAGCTCTACTCGTTTAATTGATTTGAGTTGGGCTGCTGCCAGTTCTTTAAAAATGATTGAAAAAGGATTGTTAAAAGTCGAAATGAAATCCATCTCAGCCCAAGGCGCCAGTCAGTGGTTTGAAGAAAATAATATCCCCAAATACAGACAACCCCTTCAGTAAAGCAAATTTAAATTCCCTAAAGACCAATTTGCAGCCAATCCTGCTAGTCACCGAATTTATTGATTAGCAGATATCTGATTTTTGGATTTCCCGTGAAATTATTACTATTTCTAAAAAATGGTTTAAATAAAGTATTATTCTTTTCCTCCGTCGAGAATGTCCTGCCAATCCAACAATTCTTGCCATTTACCCTCATAAGCCAATTTGGCTTGTCTTGGCCAAGTGCCGGGATTGTGTACACTGTATCGTTCGCCTTCACTATCTAGAATTTTCTGACATTTTTCCACACTGGCCTCAGAAAGCAATTTCCAAGTTGTAATTCCGTGATCCACAAACAAGGAACTTATTTTGGGACCGATTCCTTCTATGATGGTTAAATCGTCTTGTTTAATGGTTTTTCCAAATACAGTACGAGCTAATACGGCATTAAAGGGTAAACTAATGTCGGCTTGTGATTTGAGACTCTGAGAACTGTGTTTGGCCTTGGTTTGCCATTCGATATTCTTATCCTTGCAAATCTGTAATTCTCGAGAAACCTTATTGTATTGTGATTTCCAATGTTCGACTTCCTGGTCGTTGTTGCTGTTTTTGGATAATAGTTTACCTAACAAATAGCCAAGCCAAGCACAGATTAAGCCAACGATAAGTGGTATTAGGATGCACAGATTCATATTGTTATTTTTTGTCGTTATTTATTGAATAGTTATTTCGGTTCTTCGATTAAGAGATCTGCCAGCAGAACTGTCGTTGGAGGCTATGGGTCTAGTTTGACCTGCCGATTCTACTTCTATGACTGAGGAGTCAATGCCGCGATTAATTAAATATGCTTTCAAAATTTCTGCACGTTTCTTACCCAATACCATATTGTAGTTGGGATTCCCCCTATTGTCGGTATGGCCAACCAGTTTTATTTTTGACCCCGGCACTTCTTTAAGATAATCTATGATATTATTTAAACTGTCGGTTTTGGCCTGAGAGATTGCCAGTTTGTCCCTATTGTAATCAAAATAAATATTTAAAGGATGGGCTTTTAGTCCTGTAGTTAACCTAGCGTAATTTAAATCCAATAGCACATCACCAAATTCATCTTTACTGCCAATTTTCAAACTTGAAGACTTCATAACATTATTATTGCTGACATTCAATTGGTCAGTTAACTGAGAGGCGAGGTATATTTTAGCAGGATTCAATCCTTTGGAAACTAAGTATTCTTTGATGGCTTCTGCTCTTTTAAGTCCCAAATTAGGCATGGATTCGGCTTCCGTCTCACCATAATACCCGGTAATCAATAAATCTCTTTCTGAATTATTTACAAGATGTTGCCTCAGTTTGTCAATACCTATGTCAACCGAATCGCTAATTGGCTCTACAATGATAGGTTGGCCTTGTTTAAAAATAAAATTATCTGTACAATGGTATTCATTATTTGATAAATTGTCTGACCAGTTAAATGGAAAGCCTTCTTCTTCGAGAAGAGGTCGATTAGATTGGGCCATTACCGATGAGCTTTTTTCCTCCTTCACACAACAACCACAGCAATAAACCCAATAACAGTAACTACCTATAATTATGGTCAATAGAATGCCTATTAAAAACAGTGTTTTTTTTCCCATGAATTAATTTTTTGCAATTGGTAGTAAATAGAATATTATCTATAGCTCATTAGCCATGGATTAGCCTATTGATATTTAGACTATTACAAGCTAATATAATATATTACAATTAATTAATTCTTTTATTCTTTAATTTTTTATTTATTAAAATATTAATGAAGTATTTTTCATCTATTATCTTATCAAAAATATTGAACCAAATTTTTCTTTTCTTTCTCCAGTATTGGTTGAATATTCTACGAAATAGGTGTAATTGCCTGCTGGCATTGGTTCTTGGGAGGATTCTACAAGTCCCGACCAGCAATTGACATAATTGGACGAAGCGCGAGGGTTAAATTCTTTTCGTTCAAATACGATGGCACCACTTCTTTCAAATACAATAAATTGGTGAATGGTTTCTATGTATTTATTGGTATAGATACAGGCGTGTCTATTGTCTTCGGAACTACTATTCAAATACAATGCATTGGGGATGTCGAGTAGATCGCCTTCTCGCACATTGATATGGAAGGTATCTCTTACGGTACAACCAAATTCATTGGAAGCCGAGGTGTATACATAACTGCTGTTTGTCAGTACGATATTGGCAGGTTCTTCACAGCCTTGATCACATGAATAGGTGGATCCATCAATGGTCCAGGTCTTTTCACTGATTTCTGATTCGAGTAAATTAGTTCTCACACTATATAGATGAGAGTTGAGGTCTATGGTGTCACCCTTGATCAGATCGTAATCACTCAAGCTTCTATCTCGTTCAATGAGACCGACCAATTGCAAGGAGAAATTAGTAGATATGGTACATCCATATTCGTCTTTTACCGTCAATTGATAGGTTTGATTGGGTAATAATTGAGAATAATAACTGCCAAAGGCAAATTCTGTATTGTTGATTCGCGATTGAATTTGATTGATATTATTGGCCCCCACTACATCGAGTATTTCTACAGATCCTGTAGCGCCCAAGAAGCAAGCTGGGTCTGTGGTATTCAGAACGATAGACCGTAAGGAGCTGGAGGCTCTCACTACATCGTAATCTTCTGTGATGGTACAAAAATTACTGGTATCGGTAACCAATAATCGGTATTGCCCTTCACCGGTAACCATTAAGTTGGGACTGGTTGCCAAAATAGAGCCATCGCTTACCGATGTCCATTGATATGTATAGTGATTGGATGGAGTCATCATTTGGGAAATGATATTTGCAGTATTTTTTTCACAGCGAAGAGAATCGTCTAACATAAGACTAACTCCCAATTGGCTAGATGCATCTAAAATCTCAAAATCTACAACGGTGGAACATCCATTGATGGGATTGGTGACCGTTACATTGTGCATGCCTATGGCGAGGTTCTGTATTGAAATATTATTACCGACCACGTTGTTGCTTCCACCACTTCGCCATTCAACACCAAAAAAAGGCTGTTCTAATACGGCGAGTGCTTCCCCTTCATTGTCCCTGCAGTTGGCTGGTTCTACTTCCAATTCTACTTCTGGATGAATGGTTTCTACTATATCGAAGGTGTCGATCATCGCACAGCCATTAGGGCCTTCTAAATATAAAATATATTCACCAGCTGCTTGGATGGTCGTCACTTGACTAGGAAGAATAATGCCGTTGGGATCCTTCCAAAACTGGTTGACTATGGAATCAGAACTGTAATACCCCAAAGGAACAGTTTGTCCATTACATCCTAATGATAAATAACCTACCGAATCAATAGTGGGCGATTCCAGGTCGGCAAAGAGTTGGTATGTCGCTGTACCCACGCAACCGTTTTTGGCGGTATAGGTTAAATCATATGTGCCCGCTTCAGTAAATATGGGTTGGAAGACTGTGGAAGTAAATCCATTATCAGAGGTCCACGATGCCGATCTCAAATTTTGCTTTTGGATTTCTATGGGCATTTTAATTTTTGAGTTCAAGCATGATATTGTATCTACAGGCAAACTTATGATGGGCTTAACAGTATCCAAATTGACAAAGGTATATACACTGTCTCTACAGCCGTTATCGAAATAGGATTCCAGTAAATATTGGCCAGAATCAGTGGCCGTTAGATTATTGCTCGTAGATAGGAGATTGCCATTGAAATACCAATTGTGATTTACCGCTCGGCTGGGATTCCCTATTACGGTAGCCGTGAGCACTGGATTGGGCATTTCACAATTTATGGTTGCAGCTGTTACAGAGGTATTCACTTTCTCCAAATCATTGAAAACTTCGATGGATGTAGATTGCGAACATCCATTAATATCTTCAATATATACAGAAACACGACCAGTATTGTACAGCGCGAAACTATCACTGGTCAAGATACGCCCTCCTTCGTCACTCCAAGTAACTGAGGCTATCTGATTATAACTGTCTAAATGAGCTATACTTGGATTGATATCACAGGTAATGGTATCAAATTCAATACTGGGGTTTAAAGTAAAACTTTGTTCTGTAACGAAAAATTCTTGAGTGTTTATACAGCCCTTATTGTCTTCAATATTCACCAAGTATTTGCCGGGAGTGGTTAGCGTTGGAAATTGTTCGGTGGACAGATATCCATTGGGACCTAACCATGTTTGCTGGGTTATACTACTGGGACGAGTATAATTTATGGTGATAGAGGGATTGCTACAAGACAGTTCATATTCTGATAAAAGTGTAATCTGAGGAGGTTGTCGTCCATCTATAACCGTTATTTGACCTTGAACCATGCAATTTTCGTCGTTGATGGCAGAAAAAGAATAAACTCCAGCTTTGTCTACCTGTATGGTTTTGGTTTTTTGAGGCAAATTTCCTCCTTCGAAGGTCCAGTCAATGGTCGTCAAAGTGGGTTCTGTGATAATCAATGTCGCATAACCAGAACTACATTCTATTTCGGCCGTGGGCTGATATTGAGGTTGTGGAGGATTTTGAGTGTTTAGGATTTCTATAGGAATAAGATTGGCACAACTGTTTTGATCTTGTCTATAGGACAGAGTAAATACAGCAGCTTGATTGGTGTCTAATTTATTGCCAGGAAAAGATAATATGGGATTATTGCTTTCGTCGTATAGATATAAAGATGAATAATCCACGGCATCGGAAATGGTAAATCCGCCTTGGGTATCTCCGCAACCGATATGATCGATAGTTATATTCGGAGGTGTGGCTGTAGTATCGGCAGATACAGTATAGCTGGCTTCCGTAACACAATTGATGTCGGTATTGGTTACTTGAAGTGTAAATTGGCCTGGTTCTCTAACTTCTATAGTTTGACTGGCATCATCCCATGAAGCGTCTATGCCAGGAAGAACGCTTACACTACAATTGGCACATTGACTGATATTGGCTTGTATTTTCGGCCAATTATTGCCGGTTGCGATATTTTCACATGTGATCGATGCTTGGCTGGGAGAGAAGTCTACAATGGGTTTGTCAGTATTGGCGGTGACGGAGACCGATTTATTCGTTCTGCATTTGGAGTCGGTATGGGTTACGGTAACATTGTAGACTCCGGATTTGTCCACGTCTATGTAATTTTGACTACTGGTTAATCCATTTCCCGACCAAGATATACTGTAATTAGCTGCTGTAAATCCTGTGGCTGTAATTCTAGTTTGAGGAGAAGAACAATTCAAGGCCAATGAGGCTGGTACGGTGAAATCAATGGTAGATAGATTGGTAGAGACCATTTTATTTTCCGTAAAATTACATCCAGAAGGAGTACTTATATCTACAGAATACATCCCGTCGCCTAAGATGAGGACGGAGTCATTGGTTATCTGTGAGCCGTCTGGTCTGGTCCAAACCGCAGAAAAATCAGAATCGATGTTTACATATAGATAATTGTCGTTTGATTGATTATTACAGTTGATTAAATCTGGTCCTTGGATGGTTATTTGACCCGCATCCAGAGATTTGAGCACAGTTACATTTCCCTGAAGACCACAACTGTTGTCATTGTATGCTTCGAATAAATAATCTCCAATAATATCTGTACTATAGGTTTTACTGGTGCTGACTACATTGCCATTTAAAATCCATCGATAGTTGTCATACTCTTCACTTAAGTCGGGGATCAAGTTTGTCGTACTGCCTTCGCATAACAAAAGCCCTCCTTGAATAGTCACTGAGGCTAAACTGTTGTCTCTGGTTACCAGTATGGTTTTGTCGATGGAACAAGATCCCTTTTGCAGTCTTATCGTATAAGATCTAGGGGTAGTAAACCTAATGGTATTGCCGGTAATCACTACGCCATCAGAAGGGATGACAGTGGGCATGCCATCGTAATTACTTCCTATATTGGCTTCTACGAAACTGTTGCCACAGATGGTATATTCATTGTCTAGGGTAAATAAAGGGACGTCGGCCATACTTTGCAGGGTGTAAGCTACCGTGTCTAGATAATCTTCGATTTCAAATACAACGAAGTATTCACCAGGAGAAACCACAGTGATTTTATTGGAAAATACATCTGATTGAGCATCGATATACCCCGTTTTTGTAAACCATCTATGCACGGGGAAATTTTCGGAATTACTCACCGACAATTCAATACTGGTATTGTTGCAGTCGTAGTTTTTATCTTGTGAAAAATTGGTTTGATAATTTAAAAATTGAATATCCAGGTGTACTGTACTATCGCATCCATCTGAG
Organism: Membranihabitans marinus; assembly: GCF_021729155.1. GTDB lineage: Bacteria > Bacteroidota > Bacteroidia > Chitinophagales > Saprospiraceae > Membranihabitans > Membranihabitans marinus. The sequence continues at coordinate 67,867 of NZ_JAJQYA010000002.1, forward strand.
GTGAGTAAATCTCTAATCAATAATTGATCTGAGGTTATTCTTTGACCATCGATATCAATATAATTTCGCCCAAATACTTTTTGACTAGCTTGGATGGGAAAGGGGTCAGATAAAATCTCAATCGTATAATTTTGGTTAGAAATTGATCCACATATTTTAGAACTTTTTCCGACCAATAAATTATTTAAAATATTCCAATTGACTGCGGTTTGAATCAAGGGGTAATTTTCCGATCGATATTGAACGGCATATATTCGATACTTGCCCTTGGGCAACGATGTGAAATCAAGGGATTGACCTTCAAGGACAATATTGTTGGACGGATCGAGGACGACGTAAGTGATTTCGAGATCGGTAGTGGTATTGGCTGTGAGGATGGTAGGTCGAATAGAAGCAAGGCTAGGATCTCCTCCACAAAACGATCCCAGATCAGTGTTGTTTAACAGATCGGAAGAGGTTGTACAGGGGGCACAGTTGGTTGTTGGATTACAAAAAACTAAGGCGGCAGAAAGCAAGCTACCCAAGCCCCCTTCGGTACTGTCTGCAATATTGAGATTCCAAGTGCCCAGTAATTGACTGTTGTCAAATACACTGAGTCCGTTATTGTCCTCTGGGAGATAGGCTCCAGTATAGGATTGGTTTTTGGACCAGGTGTTATTTCCCCATTCGGGCAATTTAAATTGATCAGGGGCTGTAGAAGCGAGATCGCGAACAAAGGTAATATCCCAGGTTGAATTGTCGGTATTGGCCGATGAGGCTGAACTCTGAATCAATGTTAATCTTTGCCCATCGGGACTAATAAGTTCAACGAATAAATCGCCGATAAAATCGTGTTCAAAATTTAGTGTGACACCACAAAGAATATTAGAGCCAGCATTTCTGGTATCGGCTTCAATTTTTATATTTTGAATAGAACCATTATCGGGAATAGCTATTTTATTGGTAAATTTACATTCTTGCGCAAAGGTAAATATATGTGCGCAAAGAACGAGCGTTATACTTGATATTAAGCGCAGCATTAGATTATAGATTTGTAGACAATGAATTTCATGAGAATCTTTTGGGCTTTTGAATACTTTTAGAACACAATATATTTAATTTTAGTTGTATTAATAAGAGGTCTATTTAATCATTTAGTATAGAAAGGTGAAATAACTGAGTTAAAAAATTAAAACATTAGAGATTGCACGATATAGAACCATATTATAATTGGAGGAATTTATATACCGTTGAGGATGATCCTCAATCCTTACTTTATGGTAAAAATTACGATGAATTTTATTTTACCAACAGGGTTTATAATTATTATATCCATCCTCAGTGGGATGAATTTGGTTCGGATACCCTGTATCATAAAATAATATTTGCAGATTATGATATGGGCTTTGCCATCATAGAAATGATCGGTGAATGGAATGATTGTCTGCACAACGACATTATGTTTTTTAAACAAAATGTTCTCAATCACTTAATGGATAATGGCATATTTAAGTTTGCTATTATCGGTGAAAATGTTCTTAATTTTCACGGTGGTGATGAAGATTATTACGAGGAATGGTATGAGTCGGTGATTGAAGAAGGGGGATGGATTTTGTATCTCAACTTGTATCAACATGTTTACGAAGAAATGATCAATACTCATTTGCATCACTACGTAAATATATTGCCTCATTTAATGAATTTTGAATGGCGAAAGCATGATCCTCCCAATTTGTTTAATACCTTTGATGCTTTGATTCTAAAAAAGAATTTTATTGAAACTGAATAATGAAGAACATCGATCTGGCTATGTAAATATTATAGGATTGCCCAATGTAGGTAAATCTACCTTAATGAATTTTCTGCTAGAAGACAAATTGAGCATTGTAACACATAAGCCACAGACCACAAGACATAGGATATTGGGGATACTTTCTGGTGATGATTATCAGATGATACTGTCTGATGTGCCCGGCTACGTTGAAGATGAAAGTTATTCGATGCATAGAAAAATGAATGCCTATGTTTCTGAATCCTTTCAGGATGCCGATGTGTTAATGGTTATGATAGAACCCGGTGATAGGCAATTGTTGGAATCCGATTTGATCGATAAAATTACCGGCATAGAAATTCCCAAATTTTTAGTCGTCAACAAAATCGATAAATACAAGGAAGAAGACGTCGATAAAGTCATAAATGATTGGAAGGAAAAAGTTGATTTTAAGGCCGTATTCGCGATTTCTGCATTGCAGGGGAAGGGAGTAGAGGATTTGTTCCCAGATTTGTTGGAGGCATTACCTCCAGGACCAGCTTATTTTCCCAAAGATCAAATTTCAAATAAAGATGTGCGCTTCTTTGTCAGCGAAATGATTAGAGAGCAAATATTTTTGCAGTTTAGACAAGAAATTCCCTATTCCTGCCAAGTAGATATAGAGAGCTATAAAGAGCTAGAAGATATTCATCACATAGAAGCCATGATTTATGTAAATCGCAAAACACAAAAGTCTATCCTCATAGGAAAGGGGGGAGAGTCTATAAAAAACCTCGGCATAGCATCGAGAAAGCGAATTGAGGAATTCGTGGGTAAAAAAGTATTTTTAAAACTACACATAAAAGTCCGAGAAAAATGGAGGGATAATGATAATCTCCTCGAAAGGTTCGGATATTAACAATATAAAGTATGTCAAATTTAGTTGCGATAGTCGGACGTCCCAATGTTGGGAAATCCACCCTATTTAACCGATTGGTGGGTGAAAAAATGGCCATAATAGATGATGAAAGTGGAGTGACTCGAGATCGGATCTACGGTAAAAGTTTTTGGAATGGCAAGTCTTTTTCCGTGGTAGATACCGGTGGATTTGTGAAAAATACAGATGATGTATTTGAAATCGAAATAGGTAGTCAGGTTAAATTGGCTATCGATGAGGCCGATGTTATTCTCTTTATGGTCGATGTGTCTACAGGAATAACGGATTTGGACGAGGACGTTGCAAAAATGCTGCGCCCTATTAAAAAGCCCATTATATTGGTCGTGAATAAAGTCGATAATTTTAATCGACAATTAGAGGCCAATGAATTTTGGAGCCTGGGATTTGAACGCACCTATTTTATGTCTTCTTTGTCTGGAAGTGGAAGTGGAGAGTTGTTGGATGAGATTATAACCATATTGCCCGAAAAAGAGGAGGAAATGGAAAAAGATATTCCCAAGCTGGCCATCGTTGGTCAACCCAATGTGGGAAAATCGTCATTGACCAATGCCCTACTCGACGAAGAGCGCAATATAGTTACCGATATCGCTGGGACGACACGAGACTCCATTCACTCTTATTACAATAAGTACGATCGGGAATTGTATTTAGTGGATACTGCGGGGATCAGGAAGAAATCAAAGGTGCACGAAGATTTGGAATTCTATTCTGTGTTGAGAGCGGTTAGAGCCATCGATGAAGCCGATGTGTGTATACTGATGTTGGATGCTCAGATGGGAATAGAAACCCAGGATATGAAACTTTTCAGAATAATACAAAAAAGAAAGAAAGGCGTAGTAGTGGTGGTCAATAAATGGGATTTATTGGAAAAAGAAACCAATACGGCCCGGGACTACGAAAAGAAATTGCGGGACAAATTGAGACCATTTAATGATGTGCCTATCGTCTTTGCCAGTGCCATAGATCGCAAGAGAATCATGAAGGTATTGGACGAGAGTATTAAGGTGTATAATAATAGAAGTCAGAAGATTAAGACCTCTGTCCTCAACGAGGTGATGTTGCCGATTTTGGAAAAAACGCCACCTCCAGCGTATAGAGGAGTATTTATTAAAGTTAAATATATCACTCAACTACCTTTGTCGTACCCGGCATTTGCATTTTATTGTAACTATCCGAGGGAGATTAAAACGCCTTATAAAAACTTTATTGAGAATCAACTTAGAAAAGAGTTCGATTTTACTGGAGTGCCAATTGGTGTTGTATTTAAACAAAAGTAATTATGAAAATAGAGCAAACACCTCTAGAGGGGCTTAGAATAATAAGACCTCGCGTGTTTAAAGATGATAGAGGCTACTTTTTTGAGAGTTATCGACAAGACCTACTTCATGACCATGGAATTGCGGTAAACTTTGTTCAAGAAAACCAATCAAAATCTTCCTATGGCGTGGTCCGAGGCCTTCATTACCAAAGGGGGAAGGATGCTCAAGGAAAATTGGTTCGAGCCGTACAGGGCAAGATCCTGGATGTAGTGGTGGATATTAGACCGGAATCGAAGACTTATGGGCAGTATTTTTCAATTGAATTAGACGATGTAGAAATGTTGCAATTATGGGTGCCAGCGGGTTTTGCCCATGGCTTTTCAGTTCTATCTCCGAAGGCTATAATACAATATAAGTGCGATAATTATTACAATCCCAAAGCGGAAGGTGGTATTATCTGGAACGATGACGATTTGAATATCGATTGGAAACTGGGAGCTGCCTCAGTCAGTCTATCCGATAAAGACAAAAAACATCCCAAGTTTGCTCAACATACACCGATAGGCATATGATAAAGATAGGAGTACTCGGTTCGCAAGGACAGTTGGGTAAAGAATTATATGATTTGCACAATGATCATCCCGAAATAAAGTGGACTTTTTTCGACAGAAAAACTATAGATATCACCGATGAAGCATCAATAGGGCAGTTGTCTTCTTACGATTTGGACTACATCGTTAATGCTGCAGCCTATACCGCAGTTGATGCTGCTGAAGACGAAGAGGAAAAAGCTTTTGCTGTTAATGCAGAAGGGGTGAAATATTTGGCCCAGTATTGCAAAGAAGCTGGAATTACCTTGATTCACGTGTCGACCGATTATGTATATGGGGTATCGGATAAGCCAATAATAGAAGACGGTGTTATAAAACCCATCAATATTTACGGTAAGTCCAAGCAGAGGGGTGAGGATTATGTTCAAACCATTGAACCTCATTATTTTATCGTGAGAACATCTTGGTTGTATTCTTCTTATGGGAAAAATTTTGTAAAGACCATGATGAGGTTGGCTCAGTCTCGCAACGAAATATCTGTAGTCTCTGATCAGGTAGGATCACCTACTTTTGCCGGTGATTTGGCAAAGGCCATAGTTGCCCTCATTGAGACAGATAACCGGTTTCCAATGGATTCTGATATTTTTAATTACGCCAACCTGGGGAGTATTACTTGGTGGGAATTTGCCAAGGCAATATTGGCCGAGGATTATCCCCATTGTAAGGTATTGCCAATTACTTCTGCCGAATATTCAACCAAAGCTCAAAGGTCGAGTTATTCTGTTCTGGATAGCAGCAAGATAACAGCAAAATGCCCTTCGGTACAAATACTGCCCTGGAAGGATTCACTATCTATTTGTTTGGATCAAATAAGACAGAGTAAAAGCAAATAAGACTATAGGTGTGGTCGTATTATCACCAAATAGGTCTTTCGTATTTTCGATAGAATTTCTATATTTTTATAAAGGTTAACACTCTAATTTTATATAATTTCTCCGATTTTAATATCTTTAGTAGGTGGGAAAAAAATGGATAATATTAGGTTATGTTGTGATTTGCTATTTATTGGCAAATACTTCCCTCTATGCAACTCATAATAGAGCGGGAGAAATTACTTATGAACAGATAGGAGAACTCACCATTAGAATAACCATTGTTACTTATACCAAGTCCAGTAGTCACGTAGATAGAGATAGTTTAATCGTATTTTGGGGAGATGGCAGTATTCAGACTATTGCCCGTACCAATGGCGATGGACAAATGCTGGAGAACGATATTCAGAAGAACTTTTACGTAGAAGAACACACCTATCCGGGAAGAGGTACCTATACTATAGGGATGACCGATCCCAATAGGATAGGAGGAATATTGAATGTAAACTATCCCAATTCTATTCGGATACGATTTCACATTACCACTTCCTTTTCTTTTCTAAGTCAGCAATTTCAAGGAGAGAATAGTTCTGCCATATTATTGCAACCGCCAATAGATATGGGCTGTGTAGGTAAACCTTTTATTCACAATCCCAATGCCTATGATCCCGACGGCGATAGTTTGGCCTATGAGTTAATCGTTCCATTGCAAGATGTGGGAACGGAAGTACCCAATTATTTATATCCAGATCAAATATCCCCAGGAGATAATAATCAGCTCTCTCTAAATGAAAGGACGGGAGAATTAATATGGAATTCACCCCAGAGAGCCGGGCAGTACAATATCGCTATTCGGATAAAAGAATATCGACAAGGCGTTCTCATCGGTACTATTGTTAGGGATATGCAGATTCAAATCTTGGACTGCGATAACAATCCGCCCAGTATCGATGTCGCAACTAATATATGTGTGGAAGCGGGAAGTTTAATTGATCTCAAGGTCGGTGTGAACGATCCTGAATTTGAAACTCAGCAAGTAAGATTGACGGCTTTGGGAGGACCGTTGACTCTAGATGTTTCGCCAGCTGTATTCATTAGCGATCCCGGGTTTCAACCCGTGCCAAGAGAAAGTGATTTTATTTGGCAGACCGACTGCTCACACATTCAGAAAGAAGGCTATACCGTTGTTTTTAAGGCCGTCGATGATTTCTTTCAGGATACCGGCGGATTGGTAGATTTAAAAACATTGAATATTACCGTAGTAGGTCCTGCACCCGAGGGGTTGGCTATTGAGCGAACGGGAACCTTAAATATTTTAACTTGGAATGAAGAATACTCTTGTAATATGGCCAATAATTTTCAAGGGTATACGATATGGCGAAGGATAGGAAGTAGCAATGTGCCCGATGATGTGTGTTTGCCTTCTCTGGAAAATTATGGCTATGAAATTGCGGGTTTTGTGGATGCTGACAGTCCCGAAATGTTTCAAGATGAGACGGTGCAGAATGGAGTGACCTATTGTTACCGTGTGACAGCAAGATTTGCTAAAACAAGTGCAGGTAATAATCCTTACAATATCGTGGAAAGTAGGCCTAGTGAAGAAGTATGTATCATGATTCAAAGGGATTTGCCTTTATTGACAAGGGCAAATATCAGTCAGACCAGTACTACTGCCGGTATCGTTGATGTTGAATGGATAAAGCCAGAAATTAATGTTGATTCGGCCAATGTAGATGGACCTTATATAATGCAATTGTATCATTCTTATAGTCTTGATGGTGTGTATAGCCCCATCCCGGATGCATTGGTTACGGCCAGCAATATAGATTCTTTTGATCTCAAGTATTTCTATACACATACTGGGTTGAATACAGAGACTGAGCAATCTTTTTACAAGGTCATATTACAAGCACAGAGTAGAGATATTGGATTTTCCTCGATAGCATCGACGATTGTATTGACTTCCCAGGTAGCCAACAAGAGAGTAAACTTGACGTGGAACTCATTGACTCCATGGATGAATTACGAGTATACGATATTCAGAGAAGAGGGCGGCGAGTTTGTAGAAATTGGAAAATCCATCTTACCTAATTTTACAGATGACGATGTCGAAAATGGGGTTGAGTATTGTTATAAAGTCGAGGGTGCTGGTGTATTCGTCGGAATATCATATCCAGATACTACCTATAATTTTTCACAAGAGTTATGCGTCATTCCCGATGATGTGATTCCTCCCTGTAAGCCTATATTGACGGTGGAGTCCAATTGTATGGACAATCCCAATGCAACGATATTTTCCAATACTTTGAGTTTTGGTTTGTCCGATACCTGTAGTGACCAAATCAATGATTTGTTTACTTCCGTTTACTTTAGACCGTTTGGCAGCGATGAATTTGTCGATATTACAGATAGCAATCCGTTGTCCTTTATCAATAATGAAACGGCCAATCACAGCAGTACCGATGGTTTTGCAGGATGTTATACCGTTCGATTTACCGACGATTTTGGCAATCTAGGTCCGACCAGTGATACCATTTGTGTGGACGCATGTCCACTATATATATTGCCCAATGTCTTTACTCCCAATGGTGATGGTAACAACGATCTATATTTTCCATTGCGAAAAGCCTTTGTCGATAGGATTCAGTTTTCCGTTTTTAATCGATGGGGCAATTTGGTCTATGAAACCGCCGATCCAGAAATCAATTGGAATGGATTTAATTTAGATGGAAAAGAAGCGGAAACTGGTACTTATACCTATAGATGTGATATATTTGTGGGTACGCAAAGTGGTTCACAATTGATTAATTCATTGAGTGGAACCATCGATCTAATTCGTTAAAAAATACCCTTATGTTTACTGGAATAGTAGAAAACCTCGGAGAGGTTGTGTCGGCTGAGCAAGAGCAGAATAACATTGTTTATTGGATTCAATCCACATTGACACCAGAATTTAAAATTGACCAAAGTGTGTCTCACGATGGAGTCTGTCTTACTGTAGAAGCCATAGATCTACAAAAGAATCAATACCGTGTAACGGCCATTGATCAAACCTTGAATAAGACCAATCTCTTGGAGTGGAAAGTGGGGAAAAAGGTGAATCTGGAGCGTTCTGTTACTTTAGAACATCGCCTTGATGGACATATGGTTCAAGGACATGTGGATGGAACCTTGAGATGTGTGTCTATTGAGGAAAAAGAAGGGAGTCGCCTGTATGGATTCACCATACCTCAGAAGGATCTTCCCCTTGTTGTGGCTCAAGGTTCGATTACCCTAGAGGGCATTAGTTTAACCATTGCTTCATTGGAAGAAGATCGATTAAAGGTCGCCATCATCCCCTATACTTATCAACATACTACTGTTCAATTTTGGAAAGTTGGACAATTAATCAATGTAGAGTACGATCTTTTTGGGAAATATTTTATGAGGTATATGAAATTGTATCAGACTACATAAGCATGTAACTAAATGGCCAAAAGGTCAGCAGCTCAACAAAGGGTTGAATTCCGTGTTTTATGGAATTGAAAAAATGACCTATGATAGTAGATGGCAAGAAAATTTTGATTAAGATTACATTCCAAATATAGATGAGATGTTGTTTTTGTATCGTGTGTTAATGAAAATATTGGAAGTAGTCTTATTGAACTTAGGGAGGTTTAATAATAAGTTAAATCTTAGGAATCAAGGACTTAAGACTCAGTCTGTACAGGAGTTGGATCGGTGTATATGGATCCATGCAGCCTCGTTAGGTGAGTTTGAACAGGGCAAGCCCGTACTCGATCTTATCAAGGCAAAATACCCCAATATCCCCTTGGTTTTGACTTTTTTTTCCTCATCAGGCTATGAGAAGAGAAAAAACTATGAATTGGCTGATGCGGTATATTATCTGCCCTATGATACTGGTAGGGCTATGACATCCTTTATTGAAAAAATACAACCATTGGCTGTTATTTTTATCAAATACGAATTTTGGTTCAATGCATTATCTATACTAAAACAAAAACAGATCGATTATTATTTTATATCTACTGTTTTTAGGCCAAATCAATATTTTTTTAAATCCTGGGGTAGGCCTTTTTTGTCCTTAGTTGCTGGGGCGGAAAAACTCTTTGTTCAGAATAGGTCTTCTGCATTATTACTTGCAGAAAAGGGTATTGAAAATGTAATGGTGACCGGAGATACTAGGATAGATAGGGTATTGGAGTTGGTGGATCAAGCTTTTGATCATCGGGAAATCGCAGCATTTACCCGAGGCCATTTTACGGTTATAGCTGGAAGTACTTGGCCTGGCGACGAAGAGGTCTTATTAGAGGCCATAGATCACTTTCCCGATTGGAAATGGATTCTTGCCCCTCATGAAATTTCACCGACAGCCATTCAAGTGTTGAGCAAGCGATTGGGTTCGAGGATGCAGTTGCTGTCCCAAATAGATGTTGAAGAAGAATTTCAGGTTCTGATAGTGGATAGTGTGGGATTGCTTTCGAGAATATATAGATATGGTGATTTGGCTTATATTGGAGGTGGTTTTGGTGCTGGCATTCACAATACTTTAGAACCATTGGTCTATCGGTTGCCGGTATTATTTGGACCTAAGTATTCCAAGTTTCCAGAAGCAATAGCGATAGTGGAAGGTGAAATGGGAAGAAGTATTACTTCTGCAGAAACCTTAATAAATGGTCTTACACACTTTGCCCGAGAAGAGACTCTATTGGGAGTGAAGGCAAAAATTTCAGAATATATAGATGAAAATTCTGGAGCATCAAAGAAAATATTGGCGGAAATATCAAAAAAAATTATCAATTAAATTGGGTATGAAATCATTTGAGACTAGAAAAAAGGTATTGATTATCGGTGACATAATGTTGGACCGCTATCTTTTTGGGACGGTTACAAGAATTTCACCGGAAGCACCAGTTCCAGTTTTAGACTATAGAGAAACCGATCATCGATTGGGAGGGGCGGCCAATGTGGCCCTGAATTTATTGGGATTTGACGCCGATGTATTTTTGATTTCTATAATGGGAAGGGATGAAGAAGGCGATATTTTAAGAAAAATACTTGAAGATAACAATATTCCTACAACCTATCTAGTAGAATCTCATACCAGAAGAACCACTTTAAAAACCCGGGTAATGGCCTCCAATCATCAGTTGTTGAGAGTAGATAGGGAGGATAAAGACCCTCTGTCTGTAGAAGACGAAGGACGTGTTAAATCAGTGATAGAAGAAAGTATTTCGATACTGCAGCCGGATGGAATTGTGTTACAGGATTACAACAAAGGCATGTTAACTCCTGAGGTTATTAGGTATTCTATAGCCTTGGCTCAGGAGAATAATATCCCTGTCTTTGTAGATCCAAAGACGGCCAACACTGCCTGTTATAGTCATTGTACGGTATTTAAACCCAACCTCAAAGAAGCGGAAACTATTTTGGGTTATTCTATTCAATTGGATGAAGCGGGATTGTCCAAGGCTGCTGAAGATTTACAAAAAATAACAATCCACGAATTGACAATGATCACACTTTCTGACAGAGGTATGTATTTAAAAAGAAAAGAAGGTCAAGGAATCTATATCGATGCAATAAAGCAAAAAGTATCTGATGTTTGTGGAGCTGGGGATACGGTAATAAGTACCTTGACCATCGGCTATTTAAGCGGATATTCAGATCGGGAATTGGGATTGATCTCCAATCTAGCAGGTCACATTGTATGCCGGTTTCCCGGAGTGGTACCCATTGATGTAAATATGTTAAAATCTGAAATGATTTTTATTTAAAATATAAATACCAAAATACAATTGGTAACTTTATTTCATATAATGGTAATAAGTTTTATTTTCGCGTAGATTATATTAAATAGTTGATAGATTTTGATAGGATGGATGTAATCTAGTCAATAGATTTTTCGTTCTGTATAGATTTCCAGTAATTTAAGCATTGAATCTAATGGTTATTGCTTTTATAAAAATGCATTAAAAGAAACAAGTATGAAAAGATTTTACGGTTTTGCGGTTTTAGTTATGTTGCCTATATTATCTTGGGCGCAAACACCTCTATTAAATTTCGATTTTGATGGAGGCTTTCAGGGTTGGGTCCCAGTCAGTGTTGAGTGTAATGGAGTCACAAGTGATGAGGCCAAATGGAGTTGGGTAGCCGATGGAAGTACTGACCAAGGCATATATTCCAGTGGTTTTGGTCAATTGGATAGTCGAACTCCAGACAATGGTATCGTCATATTGAATTCAGAGTTTCTGGATAATATGGGATTGGACAATAATATTGGCAATGGACCATGTCCGTCTCCTCAAGTGGCGGAATTGATATCGCCATCTTTGGATTTTACTAATCAATCTGAGGTGTATATGTCTTTTAGCCAATTGTATTTGCGATTTCAAGGGTATACCGATGCTTTTGCCGAAACATCTACCTATGTAGCGGTAACTACAGATGGAACCACATGGACTGAGATTCCCATCAATGAAACAGTAGCTATCTTAAGAACGAATACCATTGAAGAAAATGAGGTAACTCTTGATTTGACCAGTTATTTGGCCGGTAAATCCAATGTTCAGGTTAAATTCTTGTGGAGAGGAGATTATTATTTTTGGGGTGTAGATGATGTTAGATTTTTTGATAGCAAGGTCAATGACTTGGCTATATCTGCTTTTAAATACCCTGTAGGTAATTATGAAACTCCGGTGTCTATGATTACCTCCGATACCATGACTTTTATCGCCGATGTAACGAACAACGGTTCAGCTGTAGTGGATAGTGCTTATCTTAGAGTTTCGGTAAGATCAAATACCGCCAATTCAGTATTGTACTTTACCGATAGTGTTTTAGTAGAAAACTTAATGCCTGGAGATACTATAGAGGTAAGTACACCGAATATATATGTGCCCAATGAGTTGACAGAAGGTACTTATTTATTTGTTTATAGTTTCCGAAATGTGGAGGACATTGATGAAATTAATGAAACTAATAATTTGGCTGCAGACTTTTTTAGAGTATCTGAAGGAAATTATCGAAAGACGGATAGAGGAGATAATATCTTTTATACCAATCCCGATGAAGTACCATTTATTATTGGAAATTTTTATAAGACCAATCCTTTTTACACCGGCCGTCTTGTAGCCAAAAAGATTACTTTTTCCAATTTTACGCCTGACAATTCAACATTAGCAGGGAAGGAAGTTATATTGAAATTGTATAAGATCTCTGATGATGTCAAAGATGATTTATCTGATTTGGATATTACTTCAGAAAATAATGCAACCATTGAAACCATAGGAATTGGTACTTATACTTATACTAGTGCAGATGACGACGTAAGTACATTGGATCGTTTTTCTGCGGATTTATACAGTTTTACCAATCTGGATTCTGCCGTTGTTTTAGAACCAGGTAGTCGGTATATCGCAGCGATTCAATACGCCGGTAGTTCTGTAAAATTAGGTCAGCATTTAGGTAGAAGAATTACTTATTACAGAGGTTTGGGAAGTAGCCAAATAGCCACTGTAATATTTGACAACAATACATGGAGTATGAACAATCCATTTGGTAGTGCTGTAGCCATCATCGGATTGGATATAGAAGCCGATGTAATGACAGCCAATGAGTTGGAGTTGTCGGAAGCCGAAGTGACTATCTTCCCTAATCCAGCCACTGATTTCATCAATGTAGATTTAACATTAAACAATCCTCAGACTATATCTACTTATTTGACCGATGTGACTGGTAAAATATTGGCTAGAAAATCCTATGACAATTTTGTTCAAGGGACGGTCCGTTTTGAAGTAAGCCAATACCCTGCAGGTACTTATTTCGTTAGATTAGATTCTGACCAAGGTGTCAAAGTAAAGAAAATAGTGGTAGGTCACTAGATCTATCTCTTCTATAGAGTCAATAAAAAAATCCCTTAGAACTGATGTTTTAAGGGATTTTTTAATCTTAGGATAGCTATTTAAATTGTAGTTATTGATCAACAGGAATTTTGTCCAATTCAATTAAGTTACTTATCCAGTCTTGAGGTATTTTATCAATGACTTTTTTCAATTCTGCCGCCCATCTCGATGTGATATTAGAAATGTCTTGTTCGTATAAGCGCTTTTCAATTAATTCCCCATTGTGTTGTTGAAAAATCACAATGTCGATAGGAAAACCCACGTCGTTGGCACTAACCCTGGTTGAATCAAATGATAGTAGTCCTGTTTTTAGAGCCACATTTAAGGGGGATTCAAAATTGATAACCCGGTTTAATATAGGTTTGCCATAACCGGAATTCCCGATAATGGTAAATGGCGTGGCCTGACCAATCTCTATCCAATTGCCTTCGGGATAGAGTAAAAACAATTTATGTTCCTTGTCATCTTCGAGCTGGCCTCCGACGATAGAAAACAGATTGAATACCAGGCCACTCGTCATTAAAGCCTCCTGGTCTTCGTGTTTGACCCGCCTCAGCTGCTCGCCAAATGCATTGACGGCTTGATACATTTTAGTGAAGGGGAGAGTGGGGCCATCCAGTATCTCCTCAAAATAAGTGACGGCTTTATCCCTAATCGACCTCAAACCAGAGGTCATTAAAAATAATTTGTTGTTGCCCGATTGTAAGACTGATATCTTCTTGGCATTTGTGGTTTCTGTACCAGAAGTAATCCGAGTATCTGCAATGGCCAATAGGCCTTCCTTAACTTTAATTCCTAGACAATAGGTCATAATAGGTATTTATGGGTAATCTATTTCAAAACTGATTTTTCGAAATTTTCTTTTTATCGATAAAAATCCCCCAAAGATATGAAATATCTTGAAAGCTATTTTTTTATTCAAAAAACTCTTCGGTGACTAATTCATTTAGATTATTTAAATCGATTAATAATTCCTCGCAAAAAACTTTGAGATCCCCTACTTCCACAGATGTGGTATATTTTACCTTATTGTATAGTTTTCCCGTAAAGAAGATTAATTTTTCGTGGCCAGACTCCCAATTGGGTATGCGATCGGCAAGAGAATAAATTTTCCTTAAATTATATAAAATAGACCATGGAAATGTGCGGTGAAAGAGAATAAAATCAGATGATGTCTCCGCGGCGTTTTGATTTTTGTAATAGCGCTTATAGATGTCAAAAGCATTGAGAATTTTTAGGGTTGTCGTCCATTGGTATTCCTGTAAAACTCCATTCTGACTGGTTTGACTGAGGATCTCAATGTCGGTGAGTTTACTCCTAATCGTTCTGAGGATTTGTATGATCCTTTCAATGTAAATTCCCAGATTGATAATGGCCCACACAAATTCGTGAATGAGGGTTTGATTGATACAGGATTTAATGCTGTAACAATGTCTGTTGACTTCTTGGGTGAACTCATATAATCCCCGGGTTTTGAAATATGTGTCGGGGAAGGACTGTACAAATCTGTAATAGGTGTTTACCATTTCCCATAGTTCTTCACTCAACATATTCTTTGAGCTTCTGGCATTTTCTCTCGTATTGAAAACACTGGTATATATAGAAGCCGAACTGGCTGGGTCTAATCCCACCTTTAATATAATGTCCTGCTCGTCGAGATGATCTGTCTGGGTATCGTATTCTATCCCAGTCATATGTATAATGGATCTTAGGGTGAAGTTTTTGTTTTGTAAGTTGGGCGCATCGTACATTGAAAAATATTGTACTTTGGTATACCTAGCCAAGTGTTCTGACCTCTCCAGATATCGTCCCATCCAATATAAGTTGTTCGCTACTCTAGATAACATATCAGCTGTTTTTTAAAACCCAGGTGTCTTTTGATCCTCCACCTTGAGATGAGTTAACAATTAGACTATTTTCTTTTAAGGCCACTCTGGTCAATCCTCCCGGCAAAACGTAAGTGTCTTCACCACTCATAAGGGCAAAGGTTCGAAGATCGATATGACGAGCTGCAAACTTCTTTTCCTCTTCTATATATGTCATATGAGTAGATAGATACATCTTGGGTTGTGCTATATATTGTCTGGGATTTTCCATCACATTTGCTCTAACTACGCCCAATTCTTCTTCGCTGAGTTGATCGCAGATCATTACCCCGTATCCACCGGCCATGTCTACTGGTTTAATCACTAGTTTGGCAAGATTTTCCAATACATATTGCAGGTCTTTGGGGTCCCTGCAGATATAGGTTGGGACATTGTCAATGATGGGATCTTCTCCTAAGTAATACTTAATGATTTTGGGCACGTAGGCACAAATGGCTTTGTCGTCAGCAAAACCGTTGCCCGGGGCATTAATTATATTTACATTGCCTTTGAAATAACAATTCATCAACCCAGAGACTCCCAACAGTGATTCTTTGTTAAATATTTCAGGATCCAAAAAATGATCGTCGATACGTCGATAGATGACATCTACTCGAATTGGACCAGCTGTGGTCTTCATATAAACAAAGTCATTGTCTACAAATAAATCATCACCTTGAACCAATTCAATACCCATTTCCTGTGCTAAAAATGAATGTTCGTAATAGGCAGAATTGAATTGACCAGGAGTGAGGAGAACGCAATTGGGATTCTCGACTTTTGTCACTGCTACACTGTGCATCATCTTTAAAAGTTCATCGGAATAGTCAGATACGGGAAGAATTTCCTTGCTTTTGTATATCGATGTAAAGCTTCGATGCATGATTTTGCGATTCATCATAACATAACTCACTCCTGAAGGATTTCTTAAATTGTCTTCTAATACATAAAATTTTCCATCGCTATGTCGAATGAGGTCGGTGCCACTAATATGGGTATGAATACCTTGGATCGGTGTAAATCCTCGCATTTGGGGTATGAAGTTTTTGGAGCTTTCTATTAAATCCAAAGGGACAATTTTGTCCTTAATAATGGATTGTTTATTATATACATCGTTAATAAACAAGTTGATGGCATTATTTCTTTGAATTACACCTTTTTCTATAATTTCCCATTCCTTGAGAGAGATGATTCTAGGGATTAAGTCAAATGGGAATATTTTTTCTACACCTACATTGTCTTCACCATATACTGCGTAGGTGATTCCGAGGTTGAGAAAGGATAATTTTATGGAATCGTTGAGTCGCTGGAAGTCCAAAGGGCCGAGGGATTCAAAGGTGTTGAGTATATCTTTATACAAAGATTTTACTCCTTCTTTTGGACACATGACCTCGTCAATAAAATTTGGTCTAAAATTGTAATTATCAAAGATTATTTGCTCCATGCCTTGTATTTTTTAAAAATGAAGAATAATAATTCCTTTATATGAGAGGAATAATTACATGAAAATTGAAAAAGAATACTTGAAAATAACAAAACCTAATTTTGTGGACTATTCATAATCTGTAATAATTGTTATTTTCAACTTATATTCATCAACAGCACAAGTAGATTATGAGCATAAAAATTGCCATTCAACACAATACTTACTATCGATATGATAGCCCTGTTCAAATGTGGCCACAAACCATTCGTTTGAAGCCAGCTCCTCATACTAGAACTGAAATCTTGAGCTATAGTTTAAAGATATCTCCTTCAAATCACTTTATCAACTGGCTTCAAGATCCATTTGGGAATTATATGGCTAGGGTTGTTTTTCCCGAAAAAGTGGATCATTTTTTCGTCGAAGTTGAAGTTATAGCCGATTTAATTCATATAAATCCCTTTGATTTCTTTTTGGAAGATTACGCTGATAAATTTCCCTTTGAGTACGAAGAAGGTCTTAAAAAGGAATTGGCTCCGTATTTTGAAGTTGAAGAAAATGGGGAACTTTTTAATACTTTAAAACAAGAATCCAAGTTGTCGGAAGCCCAGTCGACCATCGACTATTTGGTAGATCTCAATCAGCGTGTGTACAAATCCATAGATTACACCATTCGATTGGAGCCGGGGATTCAAACCTGTGAGGAAACCATGAAATTGGGCAGTGGGAGTTGTCGCGATACCGCTTGGCTATTGGTGCAGCTTTTGCGAAGTCATGGTCTGGCAGCTAGATTTGCCTCTGGATATTTGGTCCAGTTAACACCGGATCAAAAATCCAATAACGGAGCCGATGGGCCATCTGAGGATTTTACCGATTTACACGCCTGGGCCGAAGTATATATTCCAGGTGCGGGTTGGATTGGTTTAGATACTACTTCTGGCCTGTTTACCAGTGAAGGTCATATCCCCTTGTCCTGTACTCCTTCGCCCTCAAGTGCTGCAGCTATTTCGGGATTTGTAGGGCCAACTAAAGTGGATTTTCAATTTACCAACATGGTAAAACGACTGAATGAAGGACCTCGAGTGACCAAGCCATATCAAGTCCAACAATGGGAAGACATATTGGCATATGGCAAACGGCTAGATGAGAGAGTGGAACAAGAGAGAATACGGTTGGTCATGGGGGGTGAGCCTACCTTCGTGTCTGTTGAAAATATGGATGCAGAAGAGTGGAATCAATCCGCTGATGGAGAAGAAAAAAGGGAAAAAGGCTATAATCTAGCCTTAAAGATGAAAGCTGCAATGGCTCCTAAAGGCATGATTCATCAAGGACAGGGCAAGTGGTACCCAGGCGAACCCATCCCTCGATGGCAATATGTAATATATTGGCGCAAAGATCAATATCCACTTTGGAAAAACGATAAATGGTTGGCCAATCCCAATCGAGAATTGGATACGTCAATGGAAGAAGGTCGCAAGTTTTTAAATACACTGTCGCATCATTTGGGATTGACTGAGTCTATTGTCCAACCGGTGTATGAAGATATCTATTATTTCTTATGGGAACAAAGTAAGCTCCCCTTGGGCACAGATCCTTTTTCTATGCCGAAAGAGGGTAGTTTGGAACAGCAAAAGTTGGCCGAACTCTTGAATCACGGCTTGGAAAATGAAGTGGGCTTTATCTTACCTCTAAGATTTGACCCGTTTACCAAACAATGGGTAAGTTGTAAATGGAATACCGGTAGGGATCGATTATATCTTATTCCCGGGAATTCTTCATTGGGGTATCGACTTCCGCTTTCCTCACTTGCAGAGACCGATTCAGACGAAGAACAAAAGGTATTGTATGCCCCGAGTCCAATGGAGGAATTGCCTCCATTGTCGAAAGATAATTCATCCTATGATTCATTGAAGGATAATATTCAAGGAGATAATTCTATTAAGACGGCCTTAAGTGTTGAAATAAGAAATGGAATACTCTATGTATTTCTACCGCCATTGGAGGATTTGGATTTCTTTATTGATTTGATAGGTCAAATAGAGAAAACCTGTGAAGCCACGGGAATTCCCATTATTATCGAGGGCTACCAACCTCCCTCTGATAATCGATTGGAACAGATGTCGGTTACTCCAGATCCAGGGGTGATTGAAGTAAATATGAAACCGGCAGGCAGTTGGTCGGAAATTGTTCGCAATTATAAATATTTATTCGAATCGGCTAAAGAAGTCAATTTAGGTGCAGAGAAATTTATGCTTGATGGCAATCACACCGGTACTGGGGGTGGAAATCATATCACCCTTGGAGGGCATATGCCCTATGATAGTCCACTGTTGAGAAGACCAGATTTGTTGCGCAGCATGGTTTCCTTTTGGCAAAACCATCCCGGCTTGTCGTATTTGTTTTCTTCTGCCTTTGTCGGTCCGACGAGTCAGGCACCGAGGGTAGATGAGGGTAGAAAAAATATCTTATTAGAATTGCAGATCGCTTTTAAAGAACTAGATAAATATCCCAATCCAAGTCCTTGGTTAGTGGATCGGATATTTCGAAACCTTCTCGTCGATATAACGGGAAATACTCATCGTGCTGAATTTTGTATCGATAAATTGTACAATCCCAATTCTAAATCGGGTAGAATGGGAATTCTCGAATTGAGAGGGTTTGATATGCCACCCAATGTAGAAATGTGTTTGGTACAAATCTTATTGATTCGTGCCCTAGTGGTTAGCTTTTGGGAATGTCCTTATCGATTCCCCCTCATTGACTGGGGAACTGACCTCCACGATAAATATCTGTTGCATTATTATGTAAAGCAAGATATGGAAGAAGTCGTTCGCTATCTCAATCAAGGCAGGGATAGATTTGAATTGGAGTGGTTAGATTGTTTTTTCGAATTTAGATTTCCAGTCTTAGGTCGAACCGTTGTTCAGGGAATAGAGATCGTGATTAGAAAAGGAATCGAACCTTGGAATGTATTGGGAGAAGAAATGTCAAATTCAGGTACGGCTCGCTTTGTCGATAGTTCTGTAGAAAAAATTGAGATATTGGTCAAAGGGATTCAGAAAGAGCGCTATCAATTGTTGTGCAATAGAGTAGTGCTACCTCTTCAACCAACCCAGAAGCCAGATACCTACGTCGTGGGTGTCAAGTACAAGGCTTGGAATCCACCATCGGCATTACATCCTACTATTGGCGTCAACTCTCCACTGACCTTCGATATCTATGATACTTGGAATAAATGCTCTATCGGGGGATGTGTGTACCACGTAGTCCACCCAGGGGGTAGGAGTTATGAAACCTTCCCTATCAATACCATGGAAGCTGAAGGAAGAAGGATAACTCGATTCTTTAAAAATACCCACAGTGCTATTCCAAACGATATCATTCAAGATAGCATGAATCAGGGTGACAGCATAAAGAGGTTCGTAGTAGATCAATCTCAGTCCGATCATATTCTCGAACCAATTTCTCGTCCAGATCTCGTGGAAAGCAAACATACCGTTGATTTAAGACAACTCGTATGAGATTAATATCAAGATGGATTTATTGAAAAATATAAACAAGTGTTTGTGAAATATTGAAAGTAAATTACTTAAAGACTGCCAAATTCAAGGATTGAATTTGGCGATAAAATTCCTTCCATTGGGCAAGTGAATCTTCGGTTTTTAAGTCCATTCGCGTATTGTGGAGCAGTATGCTGATGACGCAATCCTCACGGTGATCGTGAAGAAAGGATATGATTTTGTTCTGCATTTCCTTCTCCGAAAAATCGAGGTAGTCGGTAAAGCTAGCATCCATAAGGTGGAGGGGGACTTCTATAAAGGAGTAGGGTTTATTTCGTTTTAAATCAAAGGGGTGGAATGGTCGGCCATAAGAGTTTCTAAAACCGTATTGTTCTGCAAAGCCGAGGGATGAATCCATAGATAGACCTGACTTTTGGATATTTTCATAGTGATGGGGGAGGTGGAATTGTAGAAAATGATTGCGGTTGGAAGTAATTGGACGGCGAATTTTAGCTATTTCAGTCTGGTAATCATAGGGGAAACTGCTCTTGTGCAATCCAATTTGGGAACCGGAATCTAAAATCTGGTCAATTTTCTTTTGGATACCGGCATGGCTAATTGAATAATCGGCATGAGAGATCTTGTCGATGCGATCACTTTGAAATTTGCCTTCTTCGGTTAAAAAGAAGAAGGTAGATATCAAGCCATGGGTTTTTTCGATGGCCAAAATATCTTCAATATTGTCCCATTTTGATTTTTTGTCAAGGGTTTTAAGCAGGCCCTGCCAAAGTAATTTTATTTTTTTCAACCTCCAGCCCAGCAATAGATCGACCTTCCAATCGCTGTAGAGAAAGTCGATGTCGTGAGACCAAAAAACTTCCGATGTCCTAGTCCGATGTGATTTGCCAAATACTTTGGAATAGATTTGATTGAAAATTTTCTGACAGTAATTGACATGGATGATATCTGCCTTATATTGAATAGAGGCTTTAAACGGATATCTGTCGAATCGATCTCTTTGCGATGGAGGGAGCAAGTGTTCGTGCAGACTATTGATGAGGTAAAAGCAACAGGCCAAAGGCTCTGTTCTAGCAAAATCATCTAGTCCCTCTGGTAAATTGTATTGCTGGCAGACCGATGCGATTTTGCCATTTAACAATAGATCGAAACTATCGGAAATGGCAAATAAACCTTTACGATCAATAATTAACTCAAATCCATTATGGTCAATGGACTCGTAATCAATGTTTTGGCTGTCTGCAAACAAGGACCACATATACCTGCCTACTGGCTGCAAATCTGGAGCTAGGTCTATGGTAATCCATGTTGGCAGGCCTGATTTCATTTTATTTAAAATATTCTACAATAATATCGCAAATGAATTTTTGAGTTTCTTCATCGAGTTCACTGTGCATGGGCAGGGACAATACCTCATTGGACAATTGAATGGTATTGGTACAATCACCTACTTTAGAAGGATGCTTAAGAAAAGCTTTTTGTTGATGTAGGGGAACGGGGTAGTACACTCCATTGGGAACTTTGTGTTGGTCAAGTGCTGCTTTGACTCCATCTCTGTGATTGTCTTTTATCTTAAGGGTAAATTGATGATAGACATGATTGGAGTAGGATTCTTCTGTAGGCAATACGATTTGAGGGATATCCTCTAGAGCTGACTTGTACCGTTGAGCGGCAGTATATCGGGCCGAGTTGTATTCATCCAAATGACGGAGTTTTACATTTAAAATACTGGCTTGGATGCTATCCAGTCTTGAATTGACCCCTATTTCGTCGTGATAGTACCTTGTTTCCATGCCGTGATTGGCGATGATTCTTATCTTATGAGCCAGATCGTCGCTGTTGGTAAACAGGGCACCACCGTCTCCGTATGCCCCTAGGTTTTTGGATGGAAAAAATGAAGTGCAACCAATATCACCCAGACCTCCCAATTTAACGGCTTTGTGGTCTGAGGAATACGAGGCGCCAATGGCTTGCGCATTGTCTTCAATAACCAATAATTGATGTCTTTGGGCGATGTCTAATATTTCTGTCATCGGTGCGCTTTGTCCAAATAGGTGGACGGGGATAATGGCCTTGGTTTTGTCGGTGATCAAGGATTCGATCTGTTGGGGAAGAATATTGAAATTGTGGTAATCGACATCGGCAAATACGGGAACCATACCCAATAGGGAAATGACTTCTGCCGTGGCTATAAAGGTAAAATCGGGGACAATAATCTCTGAACCCAAGGGCAATTCTGCAGCCATAATGGCTATTTGTAATGCGTCGGTACCATTGGCGCAGGCGATTACGTGTTTGACGCCAAGATAGCTGGCAAGATTATTTTCAAAGGATTTGACCGGTTGGCCATGTATAAATTGAGTGGATTCTAAACAGTCCATAATGGCAGTATCGACCTCAGATTTTATCTTGAGATATTGACTTTTGAGATCAACCATTTGAATATTTTTCATAACTATTATTTTGTTTCGTTTCTGAAAATCAATCAGCATTGTATATTTGCAGTCGAAATTAATTGAAATGATAGAGATTACGGTAATAGATCGCGAAAATAATAATCATAATATTGAAGTGCCTACCGATATGGGGTTGAACCTCATGGAAGTATGCAAGGCCTCAGATTTGCCAGTTAAAGGGACATGTGGAGGTATGGCATTGTGTTCGACATGTCATGTATATGTGATGAGCAATACTGAACTTCCCGAATTACAGGATGCGGAAGAAGATATGTTGGATCAAGCCTTTTTTGTGGAGGAAAACAGTCGTCTTGGCTGCCAGTTACAGATAACTGACAGTATGGATGGCTTGATCGTTCAATTGGCACCAGAGGCAGAATAATTAACCTCCGGTTTCTCTTTTTAGTTTAGTGATTTGAGAATTCCACAATTCTTTTTGTTCATCTTGTTCGTCGCTATCACAATAATCGGTGATGGTCAAGATGGTTTCATTGGTCACGGGAGAAATGTCAATTTTAAATTCAAAGAATTCATCGGGATATTCTTCCCATTGAAATCGAATGCGTTCTTCTTCAAAATCGTCAATCATAAAAGCAGTTTCTTCGAAACCACTCCATTCGAAGGTGTATGTGTCGCCCGTAATATCTACAGCATCACAGAACCATCGTACAAGACAAGAAGGTGTTGTTAGAAATTTATATAGTATTGTAGGTGAAGCTTTAAATAAAAATTCAAGATCAAATGAAACTCTTTTCATGGGTTGTTGTTTTAAATTGAGGCAAAAGAAAATTTAATTTATTGGAAAAACCAAATTATTTTATCCTTTTTTAGTTTTTGGAACTAAATTTGTATTTAAAACATTTCCAATTTATAGTAGACAACTACTAGGTTATAAAGTAGCAAATGGTTAACTTTGCGCACATTTTATTCATTGTTGATAAGAAAAATAATACATGAGGCAACTGAAGATCACGAAGTCGATTACCAATCGAGAGAGTCAATCACTAGAAAAATATTTACAAGAGATAGGTAAAGTTGATCTGTTAACTCCAGAAGAGGAGGTAGATTTGGCAAAAAGGATCAAACAAGGTGATCAAGAAGCATTAGAGAAATTGACAAAGGCCAACCTTAGATTTGTGGTCTCTGTAGCTAAGCAATATCAAAATCAAGGATTATCCTTAAGTGATTTGATTAATGAAGGAAATTTGGGTTTGATCAAAGCGGCTAAAAGATTTGATGAAACCAGAGGTTTCAAATTTATTTCATACGCTGTTTGGTGGATTAGACAATCTATCTTGCAAGCACTGGCTGAACAATCGAGAATTGTGAGATTGCCTTTGAATAAAGTAGGTTCATTAAATAAAATTAATAGAGCCTTTTCCGAGTTGGAGCAAGAATTTGAAAGAGAGCCCTCTTCTGAAGAATTGGCCGAGCAATTGGAAATAGCCCCAGATGAAGTTGAAAAAACTTTAGGTGTTGCAGCTAGACACGTATCTATGGATGCACCCTTCGTAGATGGGGAAGACAATTCATTGTTGGACGTATTGGAAAACGATAATATCAATTCTACCGATAAGTCTTTGGAATACAATGAATCGTTGAAAACTGAAATAGAGAGATCCCTCAACACCTTGACAGAAAGACAATGTGATGTTGTGAAATTGTATTTTGGTATTGGTGTAGAGCACCCAATGTCTTTGGAAGATATCGGCGACAAATTTGGATTGACCAGAGAGAGAGTAAGACAAATCAAGGACAAAGCCATCAATAAATTGAGATCGGCTTCTAGAAGTAAATTGTTGAAACATTACTTAGGGAGCTAGTTTCCTAAGGGTATAAATATTTTAAACGGCTAACTTTGTGATCGAAGTTAGCCGTTTATATTTTATAGTTATGGGATTCATTATTTGGTGATGATGAATCTTAGCCTAGGGCCTTATTATCGTTACGCTTTT
Source organism: Membranihabitans marinus (assembly GCF_021729155.1). Classification (GTDB taxonomy): domain Bacteria; phylum Bacteroidota; class Bacteroidia; order Chitinophagales; family Saprospiraceae; genus Membranihabitans; species Membranihabitans marinus. The sequence goes on from NZ_JAJQYA010000002.1 coordinate 92,357, forward strand.
GATCTATCTAGAGTCATTACTATGGTCGTAAATCACCTTTATGTACGGATGCCTCACCGAGACTGTGATGATGGCTACCATCTTCTAAGTATTGGTGAGAGGAGAAGAAGTTGTGAGAAAGAAAAGATGTTTTGTGGACTTCTATGGTATTTGAGAAAATTGGAATGTATTCTCTATAATTTGAAAGAGAGAGGTTTTAGAAGTTCTGTGATCTTCTAGGTCAATAGGAGGGGGAATAATGCTATATTGTAAGTGATTTAATCCTTGGTCAAAGTAATGGGGCGATTGATACTTTCTTCTAATGCAATCAGTGTTTCTGTCCGTTGTATGCCTTCAATGGCTTGGATTCTTTCACTTAATAGTTCTCTTAAATGCATGGTATCCTTACAACATACTTTAGCGAAAATACTGTAATTTCCTGTTGTATAGTAGGCACTTACCACTTCTGGTATAAGTTTGACCTCTTCAATGACTTTGTGGTATAAATTACTTCTTTCCAAGAAAATACCAATAAATGAGGTAATATCATAGCCTAGTTTGGTGGCATCTACTTCCAATCTAGATCCTTTGACTACACCTAAATCTTCTAATTTTTTCATGCGAACATGAACCGTTCCGCCAGAAACAAAAAGCTGTTTGGCAATATCGGTATAGGGTATTTTGGCGTCTTTCATGAGTATAGATAAGATTTCCTTATCCAATTTGTCTAAATCCTGTATTTTTGTCATTGGTAGTAATGGGTTTTTTTAAAAAAATCCTTGATAAATTTAAAGTAATTAAAATATTTATAAGAATATTTATCATTTTTTAAATGTATAAAATATACAATTTGAAATTTAAGAACACTGTTTTTTTACTTTTCTTCATTTTGGGATTGGCGGCCATTCTTGTCGGGTATTTTTATAGTCGAAATGAGATTTCTTCAGAAGATTATTTTGATATTGAACGCCAAATGCTGGTTCAAACTTCATTCGATCCCTCACTTCCACTGAAAGAGGAATGGTTGGTCAACGGTATTCAAGTATCTCGATATTTTGATAGCCAAGGAGATAATTATAAGTATAAAGGAGGATTGAAAACCAATCTTGTCATCGATGAAACCTATAGTTCAACAGATGTAAAAAACCAACTGGAAGATATCGAGGAGGAGGAAGTCAATGTTGAAGGCTATCTATCTTATGAGTGGTTGGCCAACAATGTCTATGTTTTGGTAGATAAAATTGACGTTGAAGGGGTGTCGAATTTTCTTAAAGCATTGGATGAATATCGGGATAGTCATTTTGAGAATATGGTGATCGATTTAAGATTTATTCGCGAAGTAGACATTCCTTTAACCATTCGCATGCTGAACCAATGGTGTGCCTTGGAAAATTTTACCTTGGACAGTATTCAGTCAACGGTTGGAGATCGGGAAATCATTTCGAGTGGTAAGCCTTTTTTTCAAGCTGATGAATATTATTTTTTGGTTTCTTCTCACAGTCCTTTACCCTTGTTGCATTTATTGAAAAGATTGACCAGTCACTCTGATTACCATATGGTCGGTCAAATTCCGAATATTCCTTCACGACTATGCGTTGAAAAGACTTATTCCATCGAAGATCGAAGATACAGTATTTGCGACTTTGTATTGACAGACAACAGTCAAGTCGAAGAATACCAGGCCAAGTCCATTTCTAATGATGCAATGATAGAAAATTATAAATCAATGTCTGAATTGTTGTTTTCTATTTCTACGGAAAACAAGGAAGAACAGTTAAAAACAACAATGAAAGATTTTCTGGAATTACTCTCTCAAAAAAATTAATTCCTTTTGACTAATTGAAAATTTGGCAATAGAAGAGGGTAGGATATCTCCGTTATTTTCGGGTTTGTAATCGACGATGTAGTCCACACTTTGTAAAATTTCCGGGGAAATGTCTTCAAATTTTTGAGGGAAAGGCTGTTGACTAATATTGGCCGAAGTACTCACTATGGGTTTGCCAAATGTCTTAATTACATCTTTGCAAAAATTATCTTGGACAATGCGTATGGCAATGGAACCATTCTCAGCCGTTATACCATTCGCATAATTTATTTCCGGATGGTCAAAAATAATAGTTAATGGTCTTGTGTTATAAAATAAGATATTTTCGAGTTTTGGATGTATATTAGGGACAATGGTTTTGAGCATAGCTATGTCATCCACCAATATTATTAAAGGCTGATTGTGCTTGCGTTTTTTAATGGCGAAAATTTTGTCAACTGCGTTTTGATCACTAGGGTCACAACCTAAGCCCCATATAGTATCGGTGGGGTAAAGAATAACCCGACCAGAATTTAGCTGTTCGACAACATTGAGTACTTCTCTATTCATAAAATTATATTAATTCAGATCCCAAAACGCAAATTAAAGACAATTAAGTACTATTTTAAATTTTATTTTTAAAAAATAGCCTCAATCTAAATGACTTCATGGTTTCATTAAGACAAATATTTTTCCTTCTATTAACTCTAGTCACGACCTCATTGTCGGCGCGACATATTATAGGAGGAGATGTGACCTATAAATGTCTAGGTGGAGGCAGGTATTTGGTTACCATGTATGTGTATAGGGACTGTAGGCCTCAAGAAAATGCCGCCGCATTGGACTCCGATGCCTCTATAGCCATATATCGAGGGGATTCTCGCTATAGTTTAGTGGGATCCTTTATGACTCCTTTGCGAAGTAGAGATTATATAAATCCTCCCGACTACCCCTGTGTAGAATTGCCCCCGGGATTATGTGTTGAACGCGGAAAATACGAATTTGAAATTAATATACCTGCCTGGCCATCGACTCAAACTTATACCATAGTTTATCAGCGATGTTGTAGAAATAATACCATTTCCAATATCGTAGATCCAGGATCTATTGGGGCGACCTTTTATACCCAGATTTCACCTGAATCACAGGCGGAATGCAATAATAGTCCGGTTTTTAAAAATTTTCCACCCACAGTTGTTTGTGTGGGGCAGGCCTTTGTATTTGACCACTCTGTAACCGATACAGAAGCAGATTCTATCAGTTATAAATTTGGAACTCCATTGGAAGGAGGAGGGATGGAAGGAAGCTCTCAGAACAATCCCGGTAATGCAGCTGGATGTAATGGGGTAAAACCAACTCCACCTTGTCCACCCCCATTTAGGCAGGCTACTTTTAAGTCGCCATTGTATTCTACTAACAATCCGATGGGGGGAGACCCCATCGTTAGCATCGATCCTCAAACCGGTGTAATCACCGGAACACCAACGGTACAAGGACAATTTGTAATATCTGTTATCGCAGAGGAATTTAGGGCTGGAGTGAAAATTGGAGAAATCATTCGAGATTTTCAGTTTAATGTGGCCAAATGCGATCCTACGGTAGTGGCTCAGGTCAAATCGGCCATTACCATCGATGAGTCCAGTGTATTTCTAAGATCTTGTGGAGAGTTTACCATCCCTTTTAGGGATTCTAGTTATGAAGAAAGATTTATTAAAACCTGGGCCTGGAAATTTGATATCAATGGCAATGAAGAAGTGTATAACAGTAAGGATGTCGATGTAACCTTTCCAGCTTTGGGAAATTATACGGGGCAACTCATCGTCAATGAAGGAACGGAATGTAGTGATAGTACCGATATTGTGATTTCTGTCCTACCCAATATAGAAGCGAGTTTTGATTTTTTCTATGATACCTGTGTGGCTGGTGATGTGACCTTTAACAATTTTAGTTTTTCCGACGCCGATGGAGGGATAACGTCCTACCAGTGGGATTTTGGTGATGGCTCACAATCCACCCTCAAAGATGTCAAGCATTTGTTTCAAAGTCCAGGATTAAAAGAGGTCTCTTTATTGGTGACCGATAAAAACCAATGTATGGCCACCATGGTTCAGACATTATCATATTATCCTATACCTCCATTGGATGCCTTCCCTATGAATACAGAGATAGCCTGTTTGCCGGCTGGAGTAGTTTTTGATAATCTTCCACCACCCATCAATGGGGAGTACGATATCTCATGGGATTTTGGAGATGGTGAAATGGGAACGGGGTATCAACCCTATCACATATACGAGGGACAAGGAGTATATGACGTGGGAGTGGACATAATATCTCCTATCGGTTGTAGTACATCTGTATTTTTCCCTAGAATGGTAGTGACTCAGCCCAGTCCAATAGCTGATTTCGACTACAGTCCGTTAAAACCCACTAATTTGGACAAGGAAGTGACCTTTGTGAATCAATCTACAGATGCGGTTTCATATGTGTGGGATATACCCAATGTAGGTAGTTATACCGATGAAAATATTGTTATAAATTTTCCTGATTCAGGTATTTACTTAGTGGCATTGACCGCCATCCATGAAAATGGATGTATGGATACCGCATTCAGGCCAGTAGATATCGAACCCATAGTGATCTATACCGTGCCCAATGCATTTTCACCTAATAACGACTTGACAAATGATGAATTTAAAGGTTTGGGTGTATTTGTAGGCATGAAGGATTTTCGAATTAGAATCTATGATAGATGGGGTAGCCAAGTTTTTACCAGCAATGATCCACAGGAAGGATGGGATGGCAGTATGGGGAGTCAAAATCGTGCCGCATTGCCAGGAACATATGTGTATGTGGTTGAATATTTGGACGCTAGAAACCGACCAAAGACATTTTTTGGTGAAGTTTTTCTGATAAACTAAGCTATGGATTCTTTTTTTAATATAATTAGATTATCTTTGCAGCCGCTATTAAGTCACCAAGTAATCTAATAGAGCAATGGATGCAGTAAAATTTGTACAAGAGCAGAATATAACAAAGAAAGATTTTCCTGAGTTTCAAGCAGGAGATAATGTAGAGATCGTCTATAATATCGTGGAAGGAGGAAAAGAAAGACCTCAGGCCTTTAGAGGGGATGTTATAAAATGGAGTGGCGAAGGCGCTACCAAAACATTTACCGTTAGAAAAATTTCTCACGGTGTAGGTGTTGAGCGTATCTTCCCTATTAATACTCCTAATATTATTGAGATTAAAGTATTGAAGCGAGGTAAAGTACGTCGTTCTAAACTTTATTATCTACGTGCATTAGTAGGTAAACGTGCTAAAATTAAAGAGAAAAGAACATATAAATAGAACTTTAGTTATATTATAATGTTTAAGAATAATTGCTGTGTTTCTATTTGAGACACAGCTTTTTTTATTTATAAGATTATGAAAGTAATGATGTTGTTTATTATTGTTTTGGTTTTGTTGGATGCTTATGTATATAAGGCTTTAAATGGATATACCGGATTTAATTCAAAGTCTCCAATTTTTTGGGGTTTAAATTTATTGGTTTATTTGTATTTTATGGCCGTCCTGTTAGGCAGTGCTAAATCCTTACCCGATGGGGCATCGATCTATATTCGCGCTTTCATATTTATATATCTTTTATCAAAATTATTCCTGTTAATCCCCCTTTTGTTGGAGGATGTAGGGCGTGGTATACGATACCTATCTATGAGAATGCGACCTCAACACGACAGTGTGGATGGGATATCTAGGTCAAAGTTTATTCGCAATTTTTCTATTCTGATGGGGTCTATTCCCCTATTGGTCTTGGGATTTGGAGTGGTGAGAAATATATACCGATACAAAATTAGAAAAGTAAAACTCCCCGTAGCTGATTTGCCCGAGGAATTGGAAGGATTTAGAATAGTTCAGATTTCTGATATACATGCGGGTACATTTCCTCAAAAGAAACCCATATTAAAGGGCATTGAAATGATCAATGATTTAAAGCCGGATTTATTTGTATTTACAGGGGATTTGGTCAATTCCGTTGCCGATGAAATCGATCCATATATCGATTATTTTTCCCAAATAAAATCAACTTATGGCAACTATAGTATCTACGGCAATCACGACTATGGAGACTATCACGAGTGGGATTCGGAAGTAGATAAATTGCAAAATGATATTGATTTCAAAGACAAGCACAAGCAACTCAATTGGCAGTTGTTGAGCAATGAATCTAAAATAATAGAGGTGAATAATGCTAAAATAGCTGTTATTGGCGTTGAGAATTATAGCACCATAGCTCGTTTTCCCAGAAAGGGGAAATTGGACGAAGCGATAAAGAATACAGATATGGCAGATTTTAAGGTTTTGTTATCTCATGATCCTACGCATTGGAATGCGGAAGTGACGACGAAATACAAAGATATTAATCTCACCCTATCTGGACATACCCATGGTTTTCAATTTGGTATTGAAATTCCAAAATGGTTTAGATGGAGTCCCAGTCAATATATTTATAAACAATGGGCGGGATTATATCGAGAAAATGAACAATATATTTATGTCAACAGAGGTTTTGGTGTATTGGGGTATCCCGGAAGAGTAGGGATATTGCCAGAAATTACATTCATTGAATTAAAAAAAGCATGACAGATATTAAGTTGGGTTTTTTGTTTTTGCTGTTGACCATAGTATTATCTTCCTGTGATCGTCGACCACCTTATGAAGAATTGGTACAGGGACAATGGGTCATCGATGCAGCCCTCAGGAAAGGAAAACCGACGAATACCCTTAATGGATTGTATTTTACCTTTAAGAACGATTCCGTATTTTCGAATATGGAATCAATTCCCAATAATATTTATGTGATTCAGTCGGATACTATATCTATTTCAGCAGACAACCCACTTACTTTTCACATAGAATCAATTGACTCCAACCATATGCATCTCAATGGCTGGATTCAAAACACTCATTTTATACTGAAATTTACGAAAACTAAACATCATGGTGATTAAATGGATGGCTTTTTGGTCTTGCCTTTTAATGCATAGTATGGTGGTTTATGGGCAAGTAGATTCCATGACCCTGGAAGAGAAAATACAACTTGAATATCAAAAACGTATAGTCAAGTCTCATATTAATGGTGTGTTTATCCCCCCAGATTACTCCTCTGCACTGGAATTGTTAGATGAGATTATAGAACCCAAAGGAAAAATGAAATACAGCGAACAGCCGGAAGACTACGCTGTCAATAATGTTTTTTTTAGTTTTGGCAGATGGTTGCTTATTAATTGGGGGATAGAAGAAGGCAGCCGTTTAACGGTTTCTCTAAATAAACTCGGACTTACCTTCCCAGATGATATGGTGAGGGCTATAATGGTGGGCTACCATCGCAAACTTAACCGCAGACCAGTGGATATTGAAAAAATAGTAGAGGAAGTTGTGGAATACAGATTGCAAAAGACATCAGAGTCTTCAGAATCTCAGTGATTTATCTCCAATCAATGAGGAAGGTATAGTTTTTTCCTATTTGTCAGTTCAGCTGCCAATCCTATGTTCAAATCAATTTTAATTCCCTATTTTTTGAGGCCTTATCTTCTGTTGAGGCTCGCACTTGCAGAGCTCTTGTGTTAAAAGTAAAAATGATAATACTTACTATTTTTGAGAATTTGTTTCCCCTTATTTTAAATGATGAAATTCAAGGTATAGGCTGAGAAATTTTAATTTTATTCTAGATATTATATTAATGTATTCTCGCAATTTATATCTTTGACCAAATTTGGTTTCTTTAATGCACCCTAATGTGGGGCTATGGATACAGTTATTGGGAATAGTGGATCTATTGTTTTTACGTGATGTAATTTGCTGTAGAACTGAAGATTATCGATTGCTTATTACAGTTGTATTCATAGGGAAATGCCTTTAAAACCAACCACTATTTTTTACATTAAGAGGGTATTGAGTATCTGGTATTGTAATCTAAGACTAGGAGTGTGGGTTTAAAGAAGAGACTGTTTAATAAAATATTTTATAACAAATTATTTTTAGCACTGTATGTCTAAAAAATTAGTAATAGTAGAGTCCCCGGCAAAAGCAAAGACCATTGAAAAATTTTTAGGTAAAAACTATACGGTTAAATCCAGTTATGGTCATGTCCGAGATTTGGACAAGGGCAATGGAGCAGTCGATGTAGAAAATGGTTTTAAACCTAAATATATTGTGTCTCCCGACAAGAAGAAGGTGGTGAAGGAGTTGAAGGACAATATGAAAAAAGTAGACGAAGTGATACTCGCGACGGATGAAGACCGCGAAGGAGAAGCCATATCATGGCATTTATGTGAGGTCTTGGGACTGGATCCCCAGAAGACTGAGCGGATTGTATTTAGAGAAATTACCCAACCCGCCATCCTCAAAGCAGTGCAAAGTCCTCGAACCGTGGACAAAAATCTTGTGGATGCTCAGCAAGCGAGAAGGATCTTAGATCGCCTGGTAGGTTTTGAGCTGTCCGAGGTGTTGTGGAAAAAAATTAAGGGGAAGTTGAGTGCTGGTCGAGTCCAGTCGGTATCGGTTAAATTGGTAGTAGAGCGGGAGAGAGAGATTAATAATTTTGTTGTAGAAAACTTTTTTAAGGTCACTGCCTTTTTCCAAATTCGCAATGAAAGTGGAAAAATGGTTGAATTAAAGGCCGTCCATCCAGGCAGGTTTGATGAAGAAACCAATGCTATGGATTTTTTAAAGGATTGTGTTGATGCCGAATACAAGATTCACAATATTGAAGTAAAACCACTAAAGCGAAGACCTTCTCCACCTTTTATTACTTCTACCTTGCAACAAGAGGCCAGTAGGAAATTGAATTTTGCGGTAAAGCGAACCATGATAGCAGCGCAAAAACTATACGAAGGTGGTCATATTTCATATATGAGAACAGATTCCACTTACTTGAGTGAGACTGCTATTCAAAATATATCTAAAACTATAATTGCAGATTACGGACAAAAATATTTGCAAACGAGAAATTATAAGAGTAAGTCGGCTGGTGCACAAGAAGCTCACGAAGCCATTAGACCTACTTATTTTGAGAATCGCTCTATGGGCACTGACTCCGATCAAAAGCGATTGTATGAACTGATATGGAAGCGAGCGGTAGCTAGCCAAATGGCCGATGCAGTATTGGAAAAAACCAATGTTGATATTTCTATTTCTACTCGTCCCAGCGATTTGTTGAGAGCAGAAGGGGAGGTGCTCAAATTTGACGGTTTCCTCAAACTCTATATTCAATCCAACGACGAGGATGAAGAGGAAGAAGCTAAGGGAATGTTGCCACCTCTTAAAGTGGGACAAGAGCTACTGCTAAAGGAGATGTTGGCCAAAGAGAGTTTTACTCGACCGCCAGCGCGATATACGGAAGCATCCCTGGTTAAAAAACTGGAAGAACAAGGTATCGGGAGACCATCGACCTATGCTCCGACCATCAGTAAGATTATGGAAGAAGGGCGGGGATACGTCACCAAGGAAAGTAGAGATGGGGAAATGCGAGAATATCGTGTACTCTCACTAAAGGCCGGTACCATCAAAACCAAAGATGAAACCGAGAATACGGGAAAAACCAGTAACCGTCTGTATCCTTCAGATATGGGGATGGTGGTCACTGATTTTCTCGAAAATCACTTTGATAAGGTAATGGATTACAATTTCACTGCCAGTATCGAGAAACAATTTGATACAATAGCCGATGGGCAATTGCAATGGCAGTCGATGCTAAAGGATTTTTACGAACCTTTTCACAAAGATGTCAATACTACATTGGAAGAGGCAGATCGTTTTAAAGGAGAACGCGTCTTGGGGAAGGATCCCGAAACTGGATACGACATTATTGCTCGAATATCTAGGTTTGGAAAACCGCTGATCCAAAAAGGGAATTTTGAAGAATTGGGAGAAGATGTTAAGCCTGCTTATGCCAATCTTAAGTTTGATCAAAGCATCGAAACCATTACTCTGGAAGAAGCTCTGCAATTGTTTGATTTGCCTCGACAGTTCGATGAATTCGAAGGCAAGGAGGTGTCGGTTAATGTCGGTAGATTTGGGCCATATATCAAATGGGGTGATTCTTTTATATCACTGCCCAAGGGCGAGGATCCCTATACTGTAGATGAGGAGAGAGCGATAGAATTGATTAAAATTAAGAAAAAGGAAGACGAACCAGTGGCCACCTACAAGGGAGAACCCATTACCCAAGGGAAGGGGAGGTTTGGTCCTTTTCTTAAATACAAATCTCTATTTGTCAATATTCCCAAGAAATACGATCCCAATAATTTAAGTCAAGATGAAATTTTTGACCTTGTAGAAAAGAAGATTGAAAAGGAAGCCAATCGATATATCAAAAGATGGGAAGATAAAAAGTTGGCTTTGGAAAATGGCCGTTGGGGACCATTTATTCGATTCAATAAAAAGAGTATCTCACTGCCTAAGAAGGAAGATGGCACGAAGTACACCCAAGAAGATTTACAAGATTGGACGATTGACGACGTTATGAAAATAGTAAATAACAGTCCGAAAAAATAGTGAGTCATGGCAACAAAGATGGACGAAATAGATATCAAAATATTGAGTCAATTGATATTGGATGCAAAAAAAGCCTATACCCAAATTGCCAAGGATTTGGGCATCTCCAATACTTTGGTTCACCAACGTATATCGAAGATGAAGGATGCTGGGGTGATCGATAAAATGGAAGTTAAATTAAATCCTAAGGTGTTGGGCTTTGAGACCTTTGCCTATATGGGTATAATATTGAAAGACACCAGTAAGTCCAAAGAAATCATAGAAGTATTAAAAGAGATTCCAGAAATCATAGAATGCAGCTATGTGACAGGGAATTATTCCTTCCTGTTGAAAGTCATTGTCCGTAATAATGAGCATTTGAGAGATGTATTTGAGCGATTGGATAATTTAAAGGAGATTCAACAAACGGAAACCATGATAAGCTTTGGCTTTGAGTTTGAAAAAAACTTTCCCATACATTTGTTGGATCAGGAGCAGACCTCAAATGATTGATGGTCTATCCCACTGATGGTCTATCAGAAGGAGAACGTACTGTGTTTTTGGGGAAAAGATCTATTTCGCCAAAGATAAACTAGGTAGTCATTCCCTGATTTTAATCTAGCTATCAAACCATTTAGATATATACGAAATATATTTATAAAACCGGATCAAAATCTTGGTCACTATATCACTATCTCTTTCAGTTTGGGATTATTTATTATACTACTTATACCACAACCTGATCACTTCTAATTTGGGAATAGAAGAGTAGCCTAGAAAATAAAGATTTTTCATATGGTATTATAGCTAACAAGGAATAGCTGGTCCTAGGATTTTGCCTTTTTTAGATGTGATGACTACATTGTCTTCTAGGCGAATACCTCCGAAGGAAGACCATTTTTTCAATTCTGAATACGATATATGCTCAGGGAACTTATTTTGTGATTGCCAGCTATCTATCAATGCAGGAATAAAGTATATCCCCGGTTCTACCGTGATGACATTGCCTTTTTGTAGATTTCTACCTAAGCGAAGGTGGTTAATGCCAAACTGATCTGATTTTTCGATTATTTTATTATAACCTACATATTTTTCTCCTAAGCCTTCCATATCATGGACGTCCATACCCATCATGTGACCCAGTCCATGGGGGAAGAACAAAGCGTGAGCTCCTTTAGCTACTATTTCGTCTGCATCACCTTTGAGTAGTCCTATGTCTACTAAACCTTGAGCGAGGATCACAGAGGCTAAAGTATGTACTTCTTTGTAGGCGATGCCTGGTCGCAATCTCTCAATAGATTCATCTTTGGCTTTCAGTACCAAATCGTAGACTTCTTTTTGGCGGCCTGTAAAGATTCGATTGACAGGAATGGTTCGAGTAATATCACTGGCGTAATGCATTTGGTTTTCTACGCCGAGGTCACAAAGCAATAGCTGTCCCTCTGACAGTATGTTTTCATATCTATTAGAGTGTAAGATTTCTCCGTGGACGGTGATGATGGCTGGATATGCCAATCTGCAATTGGCATCTATAACTACTTCCATGGCTTTGCTTAGAATACTTTGTTCTGTCATGCCGGCGTTGGCATTTTCTCTTATCACTTTATGTGCTTTGGCTGTGACCGAAAGGGCTTGTTCGATTTCGTGTATTTCTCTATCTTCTTTTATGCTTCGCTGCGCTACTATGGCTTTAATTAAATCCACACTATGGCGATGATTACTCCGGATATATTGATGAATTAAAATATCGTGATAGGCGTGATAAGTCGGTAGGGTGTGGATGATTCTATTTTTTCGAAGGGCATTGGATAAGTATTCTTCCAATTGACTCAGTGGCAATACTTCAGATATCCCCGACTGCTCTGCATACCAAGCTAAGGATGGACGTTGTCCCACCCATACGGTTTGTTCAACAGATAAATCTTCCCCGAATAGTATTTCTCTGTCTTTATCGATGTCTATGATAATATGAATATCAGGTAAGTCTAGTCCTGAATAGTATAAAATATTGGAATCTTGGCGAAACGGGAAGGCATTGTGGCGATAATTCATACCAATTTCTCGATTTCCCTGCAACCAAATAACCCCGGTATCAATATGGTTTTTCAATTGTCCTCTTCTATTCCTGTATACTGCATCAACAAACATATTCTTTCTGTATTTAATCATCAATGTTGCCAATTTAAATCAATAATATGAATTAATGTAAATATTGTGTCTTAAGATTTTTGAAATTAGTGATTCTTTGGATTTTGTGGCGATTTGTAAATTATAATTGAATATATGTTGCATTTCTTGTAATAATACATGGGGTAACTGGGCTATGTTTATATAATTATAAGTTTAATAATATCTTATAGATTAAGTGAATCCATATTGCCTAAAATTTAGTATTTTCAGCGCAATAATAAGTTTTGACTATGCAAGAGTTTTTAGTGTTTTTTCGATTGGGGTTAGATCATATTACCGATGTCAATGGATATGATCATTTGTTATTTATTCTTACCCTCTGTGCCTTCTACAATCTCAGTCAGTGGCGTAATCTATTGATTTTGGTTACTGCCTTTACCATAGGTCATTCTCTTACTTTGGCATTGTCTGTAATGAATATTTTGGTGGCTCCTGCAGAGATAATTGAATTTCTAATTCCGGTAACCATCTTTTTGACAGCTATTTACAATATTGTGGCTCGATCAAAGGGGGATAAAAAAATTTATCTCAATTATTTTCTTGCATTGGTCTTTGGCTTAATTCACGGTATGGGATTTTCAAATTACTTGCGGGCATTAACCGATGATGCCGGTGAGTTGTTAGGTCAATTATTTGCTTTTAACGTGGGCTTGGAAGTGGGCCAATTGATTATAGTGGTTATCTTTTTCGCCTTTTATGCCTTACTCTCTGTTTTTACAAAAATACTGCATCGCGAATGGAAGTTGTTTTTTTCTGGGGCTGGTGCTGGAATCTCTTTAATTTTGATTTTAGAGCAGCTTATAGGTTAATAACCTAAAATAGCGGATTAGAGTGATGGTAGATCGGCGTATTTTCTTTGCCTTTGTACTTCATACATACTAATACCTGCTGCCACAGCAGCATTTAATGATTCTGTCTGACCCAGCTGGGGTATGATGTATAGTTGATCTGATTGGGATATAAATACAGGTGATACTCCATTGTCTTCCGATCCTATTACAATACAAATCGGAGATTTGAGATCGATGTTGGATAGAGGTTGTTTGGCTTCCAATGAAGAGCTGATGATTTGGATGCCATTGTTCTGGAGGGTGTTAATTGCCTCTTGCACCGTCGCTACTCTACTTATGGATATATGGTGTAGAGCTCCACAAGAAATCTTGGCTACTTGATCATTAATGGGTGCCATTTTTTTTGTAGGTAAGATTAAACCATGGACTCCAAGAGTTTCTGCCGACCGAACTATAGAACCCAAATTGCCTACATCTTGTACTCGATCCAAATATATAAAAAACGGTACTTCACCTAACTCATACACTTGGGCAATGACCATATCCAGGGATTGGAATCGCACAGGAGAGGTATAGGCGATAATGCCTTGATGATTGGCTTGTGATTTCTTGTTTAAAACGGTTTTGTGAACCCTCTTAATGGGAATGGCTCTTTCTTGAGCTGCATTCCTGATCTCGATTTCTACCCCTCCTTTTAGTCCTGTATCTATCCAAATACTGGCTATGGGTAAATCAGCAGCCATAGCATCCAAGATTGGCTTTCGCCCAACAATTAAGTCTGTTTTTTCTTTCATGACGCAGTTTTATTCTGCGGCTTTGACAAGACTAGCGATGACCATAGCTGTACTATCACTCCCGTTTTGCTTAGAATCGTCTTCGGATTTTGATTTTCCTGATTCAACTTCAGATTTCACTTCGCTATTATCGGATTCATTGTCTGTCAATAATTCTGCTGCTTTGATAACAGTAGGATCTGATGCGGTGATGGCCTGAGAAACTTTGATTTCTTCAGCTATTCTAGCTTTAACCGCCTTTTCTGCTTCTTTTCGCTCCGCTTCTTTCTTGTTGTTTTCCTCTTGTTTCTGCAGGGTTTGAATCCTTTTATTTAATTGCTTTTGAGTCTTCAACATATCCTCTAATTTCAACTCTTTAGACCGGATGCGCTCTTCAATAAGCGATAACTTGGCTTGTCTCAATTGAGCTTCGAGCTGTCCACCAGCATTTTGGATTTTATTTTGTTCGAAATTAAGGTTTGATTTATCTCTACCAATCGAACTTTCCATTTTTTCTATGGCAGACTTCAATCCTTCTAACCGACGAGTTGTCTTTTCAAGAGGAGAATTGGATGAACCTCCAGCACTACCATATTTTTTCTCTTTAATTTCTTTAAATAGACCGTCCAATTGGTTCCAAATAGTATTTTGATCTTCTCGAGTAAATTTTACTTTCTTAAGATCTCTTTGAAGATTTTTTAGTTCTTCAAAGAGTGGACGCAAAGATTTTCCACTTTCCATCTTGGCTTTGATGCCGTCTAATTTATCTTGAAACTTCTTCTTGTTGGCCTGTGAATCTTGATTGAATGAATCTTCTGCCTTGGCTCTCAAATTCTTGAGATTGTTAAAGAGCTCATTGGTCTTTTTGCGAATTTCATTGCCGTGACGACGAGCCAAGTTGTTTTCTCTGATTTGACTCTGTACTTTATTCCAGAAATTTTTCATTTCCGACCAAACATCTTGACTGAATTCTTCTATTGATTCAATGCGCTCTTCTAATTCATTTAATTCATGTTGATAGGTGGATTTCAATCTTTTGGAGAGGACTAAGAAATTCCATTCTGCTTGTGCCATCTTGATGAGATCTTCTCTTTCTACTTCATATTCTATAGGAAGTAGGGGATGGGTAAGTGACAGCTCTTTGACAAATGTCTCCTCAATTTCAGGAAACACGACTTCCTCCGCCCCATTTCGCCATTGATTGCGAACTAAATTGTCAAAATCTTCGGTAACTAAATCTCCTCGTATCACAGAAACTTCGTAAGTGCCTTCATCTTCATTTAGGTCGATGGTTATAAGCACTTTTTCTCCTTCTTTTTTCTTTCCCCAAAATACCAATCTATCTTTCATAAACTCACTGTATTTTAATATATGACTTACTAATTAAGTCAAATGATTATACTGTAACGTAACTATTTTTATATATATAATTTGCAATTTGAACTGCATTTGTGGCTGCACCCTTTCTTAAGTTATCGGCTACGATCCACATATTCAATCCATTTTCTATCGAATCATCTCTTCGGATTCGACCTACATAAACACTGTTTTTACCTTTGGCGTATAAGGCCATGGGATATTCTTGATTTGCGTGATCATTTTGAACTTCTACACCTTCGGTTTGAGCTAGAATATCAATGACTTCATCGATTTCAAATCCCTGATTGAATTCTACATTTACCGATTCGGAATGTCCTCCGTGTACTGGAACCCTGATAGCGGTTGCCGTTATTTTGATATTATTGTCTCCTAATATTTTTTGAGTTTCATTGACCAATTTCATTTCTTCCTTGGTGTAGTGATTGTCCAAGAATACATCACAATGGGGAATGCAATTGTCAAATATTGGATGTGGATAGGCTGGATCAGCTACCTTTTCTCCTTTTTTTTCTGCCTCGTATTGTCTAACGGCTTTAACTCCTGTTCCCGTAATGGATTGATAGGTTGAGATAACCAATCTTTTAATCCCGAATCTCTTGTGAAGATTAGACAAAGCTAGAACCATTTGGATGGTTGAGCAATTGGGGTTGGCTATTATTTTGTCTTCTGCAGTTATGGTGTCTGCATTGATTTCTGGTACGACTAATTTCTTAGTTGGATCCATTCTCCAAGCCGATGAATTGTCGATAACTATAGTGCCCACTTCTGCAAATTTGGGCGCCCAATCTAAAGAGGTTTGACCTCCAGCTGAAAAAATCGCAATATCCGGCTTCAAAGATACAGCTTCTTCCAACCCAATGATGGAATGAGACTTTCCTTTTACCTCCACTTGTTTTCCAATCGATTTCTCAGAGGCTACTGGTAAAAGTTCACTGTATGGGAAGTCATATTCTTCCAGTACTTTACAGATCTCTGTACCAACCATGCCTGTAATTCCAACTACTGCTAATTTCATTTTATTATTTCGGTTTATTACGTTATATTTAAAAGAACGGTAAAGATAAGGTATTTATTAATTAAGGCTGCATTCTTATGTACATTTCTTTGATTCATTCCCGTCAGCAGCGTCCAAATCTCAAATTATTATTAGTTGATTTGAAGATCTTACTATGTGTTATTATTTGCATATTGGGGATTTCCCATTCGATATTTGGGACTGTTCCCTGTTCTGGCGTAAATCTATTGGAAGATAAAGAATCATGGCATGGTGACCTTCAACATTTTGATAGACAGGGTCATCAGTGGATCTTAGCGGATAAAAACGCTCAAGAAAGCCGAATGGATATTAATTGGCCCATAGATAGGAAGGGACTATCTTTAAATTTTACTATGGATTTTCCACCTTCAGATAACAATTATTTTGAGTTTGGGTGGATGTATAACGACATTAGCGATACCAGCTCGATTACATTTAGAATTGGTAGATCAGGACGAGGAGACGGAATTATGATTATCAATGAGGAAGAAAATATGGATAATGTCGATGAAATATTCCAAGGTCAATTTCAAGATGGAGGTGTAAATGTTTATTTGGATTTGTCATTTGTCGGTTCCAATATACTGATGACTTTAAATGGACATGATCAGACTTCCCTAGCCCTACCTTGGACGAATGAGGTCGAGTTAACCTTCTTTTTTCGGATAGTTTACACTACGTCTAGAGCCGACAAATGGGTTCTTCATAAATTGACTCAGTACAGTTTAGGTATTAATCATTTATCCTCCGAGGTGGATCGAGGTGAATTAATAGTCACAGAATGGATGTTAGATGGAGATTTGCCAGCCTTTATTGAATTGTTGAATTACAGCGATAAAATTCTTTGCCTACATGCCGTGGATCTCATCTTAGGGGGAATATGGATAAAAATGCCCAACTTAGTCCTTGCCCCCTATGAATACGCGGTATTGTCTGACGATAGTTCTAGTTACTGGTCATCTAGAGATATTCAACCATTGTTTATTGGTGAATTGCCTAGGGTGGAATCCATAGAGTCCAATGGATGGCTGAAAAATTACAATGGGAGTATCCAATATTTACCCTTATTATCCTATCCTCATCCTCGGAGCAGTGTCGAAATGAAATCTATATTTCAATCCTGTCTCGTCGTCGGAAATTGGGCGTTGTCAGCAGATGAATTGGGAAGTCCAGGTCAGGATAATACTATATTTGAAACCACGGTACCTGTCCATCAGCCCACTGTGGTATTTCTGACGTCTAATCAGGCATCGATTCAGTGGCCATATTGGATATCGGATCTCACATTAATGGCATCCTGGATTCAATCCCAATTGCCATTTAATGTAGAAGAAAACTCGGATAGTGGCAATATGATGACTTTAAATATCGACGATGACAAAGGCTGGAGCCATGGTGATTCATTGGGTTTTGGGGGTACTTATGTGAACTGTAATGGAGATGTAGTGGTATGGGACACTGTAGTATATTATGTCAAAGGTCGACTACCCCATCGGGGCGAATTATTGGTATCGGAAATCATGTATAATCCCCATCCTGGTTGTCCGGAATATATAGAATTGTACAATACGACAAAAGATTATCTAGATCTTGAAGAAGTGGTATTGCAACTGGGAAATCAAAATCAGAAATTGTCACTGACCAATGATATGCCACCCTATGGGGTGTGGATTTTGACCCGTCATCCTGAAGAATTGTTAGATTGCTACCACAGTGCCCAATCCGAGGCCGTATTTGAGTATTCCTTGTATACATTGAATAATCTGGGATTGACTATGTCCTTGACCAACAGCGAGAACGAAGTGTTGGACGATGCTAGCTATGGAGTTGATGACATTCACCCATTTTGGCTAGATAGTCATGGAATATCATTGGAGAGGAGATTGTTTGGAACGGCAGATAGGGTGTGGAAATCCGGTTATAGGCAATACGGTTTCAATAGTGCATCATTTATTCCGGAGGAAAATAAGAGGGCGGATCAACCGGAATTGTATTTGTCTACTCAGGTGATAACACCCGATGGAGACGGTCAACATGATAGGTTGATAATTTATATCGGAGGGAGAGGCAATTACGGCAGTCTCACGATTAATATTTTTGATTTGAATGGGAAAAAAATAAATACCTTAGCAAATAATCTCCCCATACAAGAGGGTGATTTTATTATTTGGGATGGAAGAGATAGTCGATATAATCCAGCTCCGTCGGGATTATACTTAATCTGGGCTTACCATTTTGATGAATTAGGTTATGAAAAAACACATAAATTAACATGCGCATTGTCTCGACAGTAGGAGAATTTTACCTGTTTTTGGTAAAATTGGTACATATAAAATGGATTCAATGGCTAATGGTATCAGGTATTATCTGTCTTACTGCAGTTTGTATCCTACAGCCAGATATGGAGTATTTCAGATGGATATCTACTCAGACCGTACAGATTTTGCTTGCTTGTCTTTTTTTAGGAGTTTGTTTTTTGCTATTAAAAAGTAGATTATTGTCCTTTGTGGCGTTTGGAGCATGTACTTTCTTGTGTTTGTTTTTAAAAAATGCATCGAATCTCTCCTTAAAAGTTATTCCTCAAAATGGAAATGATGGATTGATCTCACTTTTGCATTGCACCATGTCTGAAATTCAAGGAGAATCCACTTTTGATTTTTCAAGTCTTCTCAAGTTGGACAATGATATTATCGTGTTTCAAGAGTATACTCCGCAGTGGAAACAAATTATATTGCCTGAATTTGACTCTGTATACCAGTATAAATACGAGTTTTTGAGATTGGATAATTACGGTCAGTTAATAGTTAGCAAATATCCCATTGTCATGAGGGATACTATGGAGTTTAACGGGGTTCCAATTGCCAATATTACCGTTGCTTTATCCGAGGAGAAAAATATCAATATAATAGGACATTACAACCTTCCACCTTTGACAGAAGATTATCGATCGACTTCTAAAAAGGTTTTTTCCGAGTTGTCCAATTATATAAGACAACAGAAGATTCCTACCTTATATGTGGGAACGATCAATTATGCTCCCTGGGACAATGAAATGGTGAAATTTAGATATTCTGGATTTCTAAACGACAGTAGAAAGGGTTTTTTCCCCACCTTATACGGAGCGGGAACTTCCTTTTTTGATTATCCCGTTGATCATATTTTTTATAACGAATATTTGGAGTGCTTGGCTTTTAAAAAGGTGGAAAATGCTAATAATCAACGCATTGCCATTAGAGGTCAGTATCAATTAAAAAGTCGCGAATCTCTTGTTGATCTCAGTCAAGATGATTAGTAGAGTAATGATTTTTGGTTTTTGTACATATTATTGAGAATCCTAAACGTGAAATTAAATAAACAATTATTGGCTTTTGATTCTATACCCATTTCCTTGTGGTATGCCATAAGTCAATTGCGTGAGCAGGTTTTTGTGGTCGAGCAATCATGTGCATATTTGGATGCAGATGGTCGAGATCAGTTGGCTCATCATTTAATTTGGCAAGATGATGGCGGGATTTTGGCTTATTGTCGGATATTAAATCCCGGCCTTACAAAAATATCTGAAAGTCCCTATGTTTCTATAGGCAGAGTAGTGGTAGATTCCCGATTTCGCGGAATTGGCTTAGGAGAAGAATTGATGAAGTCAGCTATTGAACACTGTCGTACATTATATGGTCACAATCCTATTTATATATCTGCTCAGCTACATTTGCAAGGATTTTATGAAAAACTGGGATTTAAAGCCGTGGGAGAAAGTTATCTGGAGGATGGTATCCCTCATATCTCTATGTTACTGTAATTCTTGTCGTGAAAAACTGCCATTCAATAGATCAATAAAAGGGATTGATCAAATTATTGTATATGGGTTCAATCTAATGACGATTTAACATAGCCTTATAGATAAATATTTATTAAATTTGATCCTTGTAATCAATGCCAGTATTTAATTTTATTTTTTGAAATAAAAACCTAGGTATTGAAAACAATATGTTGATCTATTTATTACTCATCCTTAGATATTGAAATTCGATTTATTGTCAAATTCAACCGTTTAAGTAAAGAAAATTATTTTTATGAAATATAGATTACTCCTCTGCTTATACATTAGTTTTATGGGGATTGTAACGGCTCAAAATTCATTTAACCTTTCAGAGGCGATGGATTATGCCCTGCAGCACCAAATCGAGATTCAAAAGGCGCGATTGAACATTGAAGATGCCGATTATCAGATTAAAGAAATATTGGCCTTAGCCATTCCAACCCTAAAAGGAAATGTGGATTACCAAAGGTATTTGCAATTGCCTACCCAAATTATCCCGCAGGGAGCCTTTTTTGCCGGAGACCAAAATAATCCCCCCAATCCAGCGGAAGATATCGGAGTGCAATTTGGTGTCAATAATTCACTAACGGCTGGTTTGTCTTTCAATGCATTGCTGTTTGACGGAAGTGTTTTTGTGGGAATCCAAGCATCGAGGTTGGCACGCTCCTTGGCCAATTCACAGATTGATGTAGTGGAAAGGGATATAAGAGAGAATGTTATTAAATCGTATTTGGCAATACTAATCGCCGATCACATGAGTGAGATTATTGATTTGAACATTAAGAATCTAGAGCAGACCTACTTTGAGACCAATGAAATGTATAAAAGTGGATTTTTGGAAAAACTGGACGTAGATAGGCTGAAATATTCAATATCTAATCTGGAAATGGAAGCGGAGAACAATGAAAATATGATTTATGCTGCCAAAAATATACTTAAACTACAGATGGGATACCCCATGGATGAAGAGATAGAAGTTAGTGAAAAATTGGAAGATTATATTCAAGTTGATGAAGCCGTCAACCTTCTTTCAGAAACCTATAGTTTTCAAAATAGACCAGAATATGAGACATTGTCGATAACAGAGGATTTGAGAGAGATGGATGTCAAACAACTTCGCTTTGGATATTTGCCAACCTTGTCGTTTTTTGCCAATTACAATCAACAATTACAAGCGAATAAATTGAAGGATGGTTTATGGTTTCCCTACTCCATAGTCGGCGGTTCTTTGGCCATACCCATATTTGATGGAAGAGACAGAGCTATGAAAATTGAGCGCGCCAACGTGAGATTAAAGTTGCATCAATTGGATATGGAAAATATCGAGCGATCTATGCAGGTAGAAGTGGACAATGCCAAAAGGGATCTCAGTTCGGCATTGAATAGAATAGATGATAGTAAGAACAATATGACCCTAGCCGATGATATATACAAAGTGACCCAAATTAAATACAAGGAAGGGGTTGGTTCCAGCGTGGAATTGAGTCAAGCAGAATCGGCATTGTATCAAGCACAGTCAAAATACATCAATGCTTTGTATGACTTTTCAGTAGCCAAAGCTAATTTGGAAAAAGCATTAGGAAAATTATAAAACAATATAACAATGAAATACGCATATTTAATACTAATACTTAGTCTTCTGTATTCATGTGGTAGCACTACTTCAGAGGTGAGTGAAATCAATGTCAATGACATGGCGCTTTCAGAATTGAAGTCTTATCTAAAAACTAAAAAAGATGAGGTTAAAAATCTTCAATCTACGATTGCCAATATAGAGGATAGAATGGCAGAACTCGATCCTACTTCGGTTCAAAAAGTGGCCAAAAGGGTAACGACTTTGCCCATTGTTAAATCAGAATTTAAACATTTTATTTCGGTACAAGGCCTATTGGAAGCCAATGATGTAATCGCCATCAATGCTGAGACTGGGGGAAGAATGCTGCAGTTAAAGATCGACGAAGGAGATTATGTAAAAAAAGGCGATTTGGTAGCAGTATTAGATACAGAAAATTTTGACAAACAGCGAGATGAAATTCTTAAGGCTTTGGAATTGGCTAAAGAAGTATACGAAAGAAGAAAGAGACTTTGGGATCAAAAAATAGGTTCTGAGATCGAATATTTACAATCTAAGAATGATGTAGAGCGAATGGAAAAAAGTCTGGAGACTTTAGACTTCCAACAAACAAAAGGTCAAGTATATGCCCCTGTATCTGGTGTAGTGGATGTAATCAATATTCACCCCGGAGAAATGGTTTCTCCAGGCATGCCTATAGCCAATATATTAGATGTGAGTCGACTTATTGCCACGGCTGATGTTCCCGAGAATTATTTGGGTAGTGTGAAGGTAGGCGATAGAGTCCTGCTTAATTTTCCTTCTATAGATTATTCAGTGGAAGGTAGGATCAATTTAATTGGAAATACCATTGATGCGGCCAATAGGACATTTAAAATAGAAGTGAGGGTAGCGAGAACTACTAAAAATTTAAAGCCTAATCTCTTGACAGAAATTAAGATTAACGATAAAACCATTGCCGATGTGATAAGTATTCCAGTAAACAGTGTACTGCAAGAAGTAAGTGGGAAAGAATATGTAATGGTGGTCAATCAGTCTGGAAGTACAGCAGTTGCTGAGAAAAAATATGTTACCAGAGGTCCATTTAACAATGAGGAAGTGGTGATTACATCGGGTTTGGAAGAAGGACAAGTCTTGGTCAATATAGGAGCTCAAAACTTGGTAGATAAAGATGCTTTGGAAGTCATAAGTACTAAGGAATTGGATGAAGCGAAAAAAATAATAAATGAGTAAGATAGTTGACAAGATAAAAGACAATTTAAGAGAGTTTAAATTGTCGTCCTTTGCTGTGGATAATGCCACGAGTATCTTCCTGATGACGGTTATGATATTTATCTTTGGTCTTGACTCATACAACAGTATGCCAAAAGAGCAATATCCAGAAGTATCTTTTCCTACCGTATATGTCAATACCCCATATTTTGGGAATACTGCAGCTGATATAGAAAATTTGGTTACCAGGCCTATCGAGCAAGAATTGCAATCTATTGTCGGTGTAGATAATATCACTTCTTCTTCTGTACAGGATTTTTCTGTAATCATTGTAGAGTTTGATGCCGATAGAGATATTGATGAGGCTGTGCGCAAAGTAAAGGATGCTATTGATTTGGCTAAGAGTGAATTGCCTACAGACTTGACGACTGATCCTCAGGTTTTGGAGATCGACTTGTCTCAGATTCCCATAATGACGGTCAATGTATCTGGTGATTATACCATAGATCAGTTAAAAACCTACGCTGAATATTTGGAAGAGGAATTTGAAAATCTCTCTGAAGTATCAGAAGCTGATATTAAAGGTGCACTCGACAGAGAAGTGAAGATAGATGTAGATTTGCCGAAGATGGAATCTTTAAAGGTTTCTTTTACCGATATAGAAAACGCGGTTAAAGCAGAAAACCTTACGATGTCTGGAGGAGAAATCGTCAGTGATAACTTTAGACGCGGTGTGCGTATTATTGGAGAGTTTACCAATATGGATCAGATTCGCAATATGATCGTTAAGAGTGAGTCTCAACGGCCCATTTATCTTAAGGATATAGCTACAGTGACCTATGGTTATGAAGAGCTCAAAAGTATTGCTCGATCGGATGGGTTCTCTGTTGTCTCGATTGATATCATTAAACGATCTGGAGAAAACCTTATAGCAGCAGCGGATAAGGTCAAAGCCATTGTTGAAGAAGCGGAGAATAATGTCCTTCCCGCTGATTTGAAGGTCAGTATCTTTAATGATCAATCCGAAAATACCAAGAGAGAGGTTTCAAACCTTGAAAATTCTATAATATCAGGTATGATATTGGTGATCTTGGTCTTACTCTTTTTTATGGGCTTGCGAAATGCAACCTTTGTTGGTGTGGCCATACCCTTATCGATGTTGACTGGGATAATGTGGCTGTATTTGACAGGAGTGACCATGAATATGATGGTGTTGTTCGCCCTTATTTTGGCATTGGGGATGTTGGTAGATAATGCCATTGTGGTGGTAGAGAATATATATCGTTATTTTCAAGAGGGATATTCGGCCAAAGATGCTGCCAAGTTTGGTGCAGGAGAGGTCGCAGTTCCCATTATCGCCAGTACGGCTACGACATTAGCAGCCTTTTTGCCCTTGGCTTTTTGGCCTGGTATTGTCGGTGAATTTATGAAATATCTTCCGATAACCCTGATCTTGGTCTTGTCTTCGTCTCTTATTGTTGCCCTGGTTATTAATCCAGTGTTTACCGCCTATTTTATGAAGGTGGATGAAAAAGCTGATTCTGCTGAGGAGCGCAAGAAAAAAACCAGAAACATCGGGATATTTATATTAGGAGCCATAGTTTTTGGATTTGTCTTTCATTCTATTGGATTGGATTGGGCTAGAAATTTATTGGGTATAACTGCTGTGATTTCCACCATAAACTTCTTTGCATTGCGACCGGCTAGTTTTTATTTTCAGAACAAGGTGATGCCGGCATTAGAGCGAGGATATGATTGGTTTGTAGGAAAGGCATTGTACAAAAAAATGCCAATTGTGGTATTTGTAGGCACATTTGTCTTAATGATATGTTCTATTATGTTGTTGGCGGTAAAATCACCGAAAGTTGTTTTCTTTCCCGATACCCAGCCCATTTATATCAATGTGTTTTTAGAATTGCCCATAGGCAGAGACATTGAAGCGACGGATAAAGCTGTGAGGATTGTAGAATCTCAGATAACTACAGTATTGGAACCCTATCAAGACGTAGTGGAATCGGTATTGACCCAAATTGGGGAAAATACCTCTGATCCCAATAGTACTCCAGAGCCTGGAGCTTCGCCCAATAAGGCTAGAATTACTGTGACCTTTGTGCCTGCCGATGAGCGAAATGGGGTGAAGACCTCAAAGATTATGGAGGATATAAGGGCCAATCTAAAGAATATGCCTGGAGTTCAGATTGTGGTGGATCAAAATGCTGCTGGACCTCCGACAGGTAAACCTGTGAATATAGAGATACAAGGTGAAAATATTGATGAATTGGCTCAATTGTCTGAAGATCTCATCGCCTATGTGAATAAACAAAATATTCCGGGTATAGAGGAATTGAAGGCCGATGTAAAAATCGGTAAGCCCGAGTTGCTGATTCACATAGATAGAGAGGCTGCTCGAAGATATGAATTGTCGACTTATGCTATTGCCGATGCCTTGAGAACATCAGTCTACGGTAAAGAGGTATCCACCTATAAGGACGGGGAAGACGATTATCCCATTCAATTGAGATTGGATCCCAAGTACCGCAATAATGTGGGAGCATTGATGAATCAAAAAATCACTTTTAGAAATCCGGCTAATGGACAGTTAACTCAAGTGCCGATTTCAGCAGTAGCTACCGTGGAATATTCTTCTACTTATAGTTCGATCAATCGAAAGGATTTGGAGCGTGCAATTACGATTTATTCCAATGTATTGGATGGTTACAATGCCAATGAAATTGTAGAAGAGGTGAAGGCGGTTTTTGCCGATTACAAAATGCCTAATGGCATATCCTATGCTTTCACAGGAGAGCAGGAGCAGCAAGCTGAGGATATGCAGTTCTTAAGTGGGGCCTTTATATTATCTATATTTTTGATATTTATAATTTTGGTGAGTCAATTCAATTCGATAATATCGCCCTTTATAATTTTGATGTCAGTGTTTTTCAGTACCATTGGAGTATTCCTCGGTTACGTAGTGACGGGGTCAGACATCGCAGTTATCCTCACCGGTGTGGGTATTATATCGCTGGCTGGTATTGTGGTAAACAACGCCATTGTATTGGTGGATTATATTAACCTATTGGTGACCAGACGCCGAAAAGAATTGGGTTTTGAAAACATGTGGATGTTGGACAAGTCCGATGTGAAATCAATGATTATCAAAGGGGGAAGTACTAGGTTGAGACCGGTATTGCTAACGGCAATTACTACTATTTTGGGATTGATTCCATTGGCTATTGGGTTGAATATCAATTTCTTTACTATAATTTCAGACCTAGATGCTCAGTTTTTTATCGGTGGTGATAATAAAGATTTCTGGGGCCCAATGGCTTGGACGGTAATCTACGGTTTGACCTTTTCTACCTTCCTTACCTTGGTTGTGATTCCGGCCATGTACTGGTTGGCCTATAGATTTATGTATATAATTAAAAATAGAAAATCTAAGAAAGCATAAAAGGCAATGAATAGGTTAGATAAAATACGAAGAGAATACGATCATCCTCCTCTGTTGGAGGAATCGATGAATGAAGATCCTTATGTGCAATTTAAAGTTTGGTTTGACGATGCTTTCCAAGTTTATGAATTGGACGCCAACGCTATGTTTTTGTCCACCGTCAACGCTTCTGGTCAACCGTCGAGTAGGACGGTATTGCTGAAGGGAGTAAGTGAAGAAGGATTTATGTTTTATACCAATTACGAAAGCAAAAAGGGGATGGAGATTCTATCTCATCCCCAAGTTGCGCTTTTGTTTTTTTGGCCCGGCCTTGACCGGCAAATTCGCATAGAAGGTATAGCCCAGAAGGTTTCGAGTGAAGCTTCCGATGAATATTTTTACAGTCGGCCAAGAGGGAGCCAAATCAGTGCTATCGTTTCTCCACAGAGTCGGGAAGTGTCCGGCTATAATGAATTGGAATCGGCATGGGAGAAAATGCAATCAGAGGAGGAATTGTCAAGACCTGATCAATGGGGTGGTTTTGTTGTAAAACCCGAGTATTTTGAGTTTTGGCAGGGAAGAAAGAATAGATTGCACGATAGACTCATATACCAAAAGAATGTAGATAGAGGTGGATTTCATTTAAAAAGATTAGCGCCATAGGGCATTATTTTGTAGATAGATTGTTTGTCTCTGTCGAAGAATTTCAGGGTTTAAATTTTTCTTAAGAAACACTTGTGAGATTAATGCATTATATTTATAACATTGTTCAAATGATTTTATCAATATCTTGAGCACAAAAGAAAATATGATTAAAAAATTTTACACGTATTTTAATTTCAAACAGAAAAATAATTAACAATGAAAAAGAATTTAATCATACCAGCCTTGGTCGCCCTCGTCGTTACCGCATTGACATTGGGTATATATGACCAGTTTAAGGCGAAAGAAAGTATTCCTACATTTAACACAGAATTGGAGACTCCTGTCAACAATGTTCTGTTTACCATGGATAGTAAAGGAAATGCCGTACCCCTAGATTTTACAACTACTTCAAAGAAGGTAATGCCAGCCGTGGTGTTAATCAATGTAGAAATCGGTAGTTCTTCAAGAGGAGGAAGAGTTCAGGAACAATATCAAGATCCTTTTCAGGACTTTTTTCAGGACTTTTTCCCACGAGGTCAACAACGTCAAAGCCCACAGAGCAATCAAGTTCGAAGAGGGAAGGGATCAGGTGTAATTATTAATGGCAATGGTTATATCGTTACCAATAACCATGTGGTAGAAGATGCCACTAAGATCGACGTTGTCATGAATAACAATCGTTCATACTCCGCAGAGGTTATAGGTACAGATCCTTCTACTGATCTTGCCTTGATAAAGATCGATGCTGAGGATTTACCTTTTGTCAATATGGTCAATTCCGATGATGTGGAAGTAGGAGAATGGGTGTTGGCCATCGGAAATCCTTTGAGTTTTAGCAGTACTGTCACTGCGGGAATTGTCAGTGCAGTAGGTCGAAATATCGATATTTTAGACAAAGAAGAAACTCCTTACGCCATCGAAAGTTTTATTCAAACCGATGCCGCTATCAACAAGGGGAATAGTGGAGGTGCATTGGTCAATTTGAATGGAGATTTAATAGGAATTAACTCCGCTATTGCCAGCCCTACTGGGTATTATGCCGGTTATGGATTTGCGATTCCTTCCAATTTGGTCAACAAAGTAGTGGATGATTTATTGAAATACGGAGAAGTAAAAAGAGCGGTTCTCGGTGTGCAAATAAGCCATGTTGATCCTGAATTTGCTAAAGAAAAAGACCTTAAGACCCAAGATGGAGTATATATCCAATCTGTTATCGAGGGATCTTCTGCAGCTGATGCCGACTTAAAGGCCGGAGATGTGATCACACAAATAGACGGTAAAGATGTATTTGAAGTTCCTATTTTACAGGAAAGAATAGCTAGAACTCGTCCTGGAGAAACGGTGTCATTGACTATTAATAGAGATGGTGAAATCCTTCATAAAGATGTTGTTCTCAAAGGTTTGGAAAATACAACAGGTGCAGTAGCTGCCATGGATTCTGATATGGAAAGGTTACTCGGTGCCAAGTTGGTAGAATTGACATCTGAAGAAAAAGAAAAGCTAGATCTAGACTACGGGGTTAAGATCGAAGATATGACCCAGAGTGGAATCCTTTATAAAAATACAAAGCTTGAGCCGGGATTTGTGATTTTGAAAGCCAATGACAAAGAGATCAAAAGTGTAGACCAATTGGAGTCTATTCTTCGAGAAAGAAAAAATTCTGGTGTAATGTTAGAGGGTATTTATCCCGATAATCCAAAACAAAGAATTTACGAAGCATTTGGATTGAATTAATCCTATCCCAAAATAAGAATTTGATATAGGCCGGCTTTTGTCGGCCTATTTTGTATGTGTCCATATTATACGAAATCTTTTCCGTCTTTGTAAAATGTATTTCGTATTGAGAAATTTAATGCTATATAAGCCCTAATCATGATAAAGAACTTAATTAAAGCCAAATTTAAGAACGAATTCGAAGATGGATTACTCGATGTAATGGTGGAAGAGGGTAGGTTTGTCGAATTGAATAAGGGAGACAATTTGATCAATGCCGGTGAATTTATTCGAAATTTTCCATTAATCTTGACTGGTGTTATTAAAATTATGAGGGAAGACGAAGAGGGTAAGGAAATTTTACTGTACTACCTCTATCCTGGAGAAACCTGTGCTCTAAGTCTAAGTTGTTGTATGGCATCTAAGGTGAGCTCGATTAAAGCAGTAGTGGAGGATGATGCTGAAGTCATTCTTATCCCCATTCAGAAAATGGATGAATGGGTACAATCTTTCCCGACTTGGAAAAGTTTTGTAATGCAAACTTATCAAGACCGTTTTGAAGAATTGTTGGAGACCATTGATGAATTGGCTTTTAACAAAATGGATGAGAGACTGTGGTCTTACCTCGTGAATCGAACTACAGTATTGCAAGCTAGTCAATTAGATATTACCCATTCTGAGATTGCCAAAGAATTGGGAACCAGTAGAGAGGTCATTTCTCGATTGTTAAAGAAACTAGAAGGTCAAAATAAAATCGCTATGTCTAGAAACAGTATTGAGGTATTCAATGTTGTGTGACAATTGATACACAGAATATGGAGAGTATAGTAGTTCTTTGTGCCGTGTATTGAATATTTTTTTCAAGTAATAATGTTTTATGAATGATTTTTTAATGAATCCCTGGCCGTGGTATGTGGTGGGACCATTGATTACCATAGTCATGGTAATCTTTCTGTATTTGGGACAAGTGTTTGGAATATCATCTAGCTTACAACATATCTGTAGTATGGCTGGAGCTGGCAAGTTCTCTGACTATTTTAGATATGATTGGAAGAAAAAGGCCCCGGTTCTATTTTTTACTGTAGGATTGATTGTAGGCGGAATATTGACGGTGAAATTTCTGGACGGTGATCATTATGTAGCTATTGCTGAAGAAACCAAGATGGCGTTGATAGACATAGGAGTGAGGGATTTTGACCACTATGCACCTATTGGAATATTTGGAGAGGATGGCTTTTGGTCTCACCTGCCACTGTACATCATCGGAGGATTGCTGATAGGTTTTGGGACCCGTTATGCCAATGGTTGTACATCTGGTCATGCCATTATGGGACTGTCTAATTTACAATGGCCATCTCTAATTGCTGTAGTCGGATTTTTTATTGGCGGTCTGATTGGTACTTATTTTCTATTGCCTTGGTTAATTTAAATATGACAATGATGAAAAATTTTCCTTTTTTAATTCTGGGCATAGTCTTTGGCGTCATCTTGGCCAAGGGAGAAGTAATTTCCTGGTTTCGAATTCAAGAGATGTTTCGGTTTGATGATTTTCATATGTATGGAGTTATTGGTTCTGCCGTAGTATTAGGGGTGATTAGTTTACAAATAATTAAAAAACTGGATCTTAAAGATGCCTATGGACAAAGTTTAATCCCCGCTCCGAAACCCATCGCCTTTAAACAGTATATATTCGGTGGAGTGATTTTTGGTATGGGTTGGGCCATTACAGGAGCCTGTCCTGGACCTATCTATATATTGGTCGGATACGGATACTCATCTTATGTTATTGTCTTATTAGCTGCCTTAGCAGGTGCATTTTTGTATGGAATCCTAGCGAAATATCTACCCCATTGATTTGGTATAAATAGTTATATAGGTTGGTGTAAGTAGTTAAATGGGTTGGTATTATATGTTAATTGTTGGGTAAAGCCGGAGAAGGTTTTTATTACGAATGATATATTTTAAATATATTAGGGAGTTATTTTAATTTAAACCAAAGCTATGACAACAAAAAAGTTTTTATTAGAGGAGAAGGATATTCCTGAAAGATGGTATAATATTGTAGCCGACATGGAGAATAAGCCTATGCCCCCTTTGCATCCGGGTACTAGAGAAGTAATCACAGGTGAGGCGTTGGCTCCATTATTCCCAGAAGAGTTGATACGACAGGAAGTGAGTCAGGAAAAATGGATCGACATTCCAGAAGAGGTACGCGATATGTATAAGATTTGGAGACCAACACCGGTTTTTCGCGCATTGGGATTGGAGAAGGCTTTAGATACGCCAGCTAAAATATATTATAAATACGAAGGCCAGAGCCCATCGGGGTCTCATAAACCGAATACTGCCATTCCTCAGGCTTATTACAATAAACAAGCAGGGATACGAAAAATAACTACCGAGACTGGTGCAGGACAGTGGGGAAGTGCTTTGAGTTTTGCTTGCAATCAATTTGGAATTGAGTGCGAAGTGTATATGGTGAAAATTTCTTTTCATCACAAACCCTACCGCAAGACGATGATGAATACATGGGGGGCGAATGTGATTCCTTCACCTTCAAATTTAACAGAGGCTGGACGTTCGATTTTAGCTAAGGATCCAGATTCACCGGGTTCCTTGGGTATTGCGATTTCTGAAGCCGTAGAAATGGCTGCCCAAAATGACGATGTCAACTACGCCTTGGGTTCTGTACTCAACCACGTTTTGACCCACCAAACCATTATAGGACTAGAAGCGGTAAAACAAATGGAAAAGGTAGGCGATATGCCTGATATAGTGGTAGCACCCTTTGGTGGTGGGTCCAACTTTGCGGGATTGACTTTCCCGTTCTTGAGAATGAATCTGGAAGAAGGCAAACAAATAAGATGTATAGCCAGTGAACCTGCCTCTTGTCCCAAATTGACGAGAGGGCAATTTAGATATGATTTTGGTGATGCCGTGGGGATGACGCCGTTAATACCTATGTACACATTGGGGCATAATTTTGTTCCTGCCCCTATTCATGCAGGTGGGTTGAGATATCATGGTGCCGGTGCCATTGTCAGCCAATTGTTGCACGACAATTTGATTGAGGCCAGAGCTCATATGAACAAAGAGGTGTTCGAAGCAGGTGTGCTTTTTGCGAGAACGGAAGGTATTATACCTGCTCCTGAAGCCAATCACGGAATAGCCACTGTAATTGCTGAAGCCAATCGATGTAAGGAAGAAGGACGTTCAGAGACTATCTTATTTAACCTCTGTGGACATGGCAATTTGGATATGAAGGCCTATGAAGATTATTTTGCTGGTAAAATAGTAGATCACGAATTGACTTCGGCGGAAATTGATGCCTCTTTGGCTATGTTGGATACACCAACATTATAAAATGAATTTGGTATCATTTAACCGATAACTGAATATTCTATTGTTCCTAGACTGAAGGCATCTTTAAATGTTTGACTTCCATTATAGTAGAAAATAGATTGTAGAAAAAAAGAAAACACCTATCTTTCTCAGGAAAGATAGGTGTTTTTTTATAGTTTGCCTTCTTTGAGTTGTTTTACTGCATAATCACATGCTCTAGCTGTAAGGGCCATATAAGTGAGAGAAGGGCTCATATGTCCTGATGATGGCATACATGCACCGTCGGTTAGGAATAGATTGGGTACTTCATGGCATTGATTGTGAGCATTGAATATAGAGGTCTCAGGGTCTGAGCCCATTCGAGCGGTTCCCATTTCATGGACGGCATCACCATGGATGGCAGAACCTTCATGGGTTCTAATATTTTTTAATCCCGCAACTTCCAATATCTCTTGTATTGCCGCCTTCATATCTTTGCGCATTGTCATTTCATTTTCCTTAAACGAAGCAGTGATTTTAAGAAGTGGCAAATCCCATTGATCCCTATTTTCATTATCTAGTTCTACTTTGTTTTCATAATAGGGTAAACAGGCACCATAAGCAGAAAGACTAAAACGCCATGAACCTTGCTGAACGATGTTTTTTTTGAGGTCGCTACCTATACCTGCTTGGTTGAAATTGAGGCCAGCTCGAGAGGCTGAGCCCCATAGACCATAACCGCGAAGAAAGTCGGCATCTTGACCATTTATATTCCTAAATCTAGCTATGGCCAAGGATCCAGGTCGAAAACCTTTATAGGATTGGTCTTCAAACCCTTCAAATTCACCAGAACCACTGACATTTTTGTGATGATCCATTAGGTAATGTCCTAGAACTCCACTGGAATTGCCCAGTCCATTGGGGAATCTATTTGAAGTCGATCTCATGAGAATAGCGGTAGAAGGAAGAGTTGAGGCACAGAGAAATATTATTTTAGCCTTGAATTCTTCTACTTTATGGGTTTCCGCATCGATGATCCTAACCCCAGATAATCGCTGGTGGATATCGTCATAGATTAGGGATTCTACGATGGAATGTGAACGCAAGGTAAGATTGCCCGTGGCATAAGCCGCTGGTAGGGTTGAACTATTGCTGCTAAAGTAAGCTCCAAATGGACAGCCCCTATGACAGAGGTTTCTATTCTGGCATTGGGAGCGCCCCTTAAATTGCCCAGGTTCCACTTGGGTTAAATGGGCAATGCGGTTGGGAATTAATTTCCTATCGGGATAGTGTTTTTCAATTCGCTTCTTTACTTCTAACTCCACACAATTCATCTCCACAGGGGGTAAGAAATGTCCATCGGGAAATTGAGGTATGCCTTCTTTAGATCCACTTACTCCAATAAATTTTTCTACGTAGTCGTACCAAGGTGCGATATCTTTGTATCGAATGGGCCAATCTGTACCATAACCATCTATGGCATTGGCTCCAAATTCTACATCGCTCCATCGGTAAGAACCCCGTCCCCAAAGTAGTGATCGACCTCCAGTTTGATATCCTCTAAACCATAAATAGGGTTTATCTTCAGGATGGGAATAGGGATGTTCACTGTCTTTGACAAAAAAGTGCTTGGAGGCCGCACTAAAGTTGTATTTTTTTGATTGGATAGGGTATTCAAGGCGGTCTTGTTTTGAATCGAACTTTCGATATTTAAATTCCCATGGTGGCTGATTCATGGTCGGATAATCCTCTAAGTGTTTGACGTCTCGACCTCTTTCTAATACCAGTGTTTTTAATCCTTTTTCAGTTAATTCTTTGGCAGCCCAGCCTCCGGTCATGCCAGAGCCAATAACTATTGCGTCGTAGGTTGTGTTCATAATTTTTATTCTAGAGGTGAAGGCCTATGGTAATGGTTGGGTTAGATGAAATATCGATGCAAGCTTGATAATTACCTGGTAGGGGCAAGAAATCTAAGTTTTGTTTTACACCTTGTTCAGAGGAATAATATGAGAGTAAGATCAGGGATTTTAAATATTTGTAATCCATTGATTTTTTATCTTGGCTGGTATTGCCATATGCAGCTTGGTCAATTCCTCCAATGACTGTTGTTTTATCTTCATCATTGAGTTTTGAAAGGGATTTACCTGCCTTTGATATCGAAATAGCTTCAATGTCGGATAGGGCACGCATAACCTTGTCTACTTCTTGATCACTCAAAACATCACTGAGAATAAGGTCGATAAATTCATGCACCTTAACCTCAGTAGCCGAAGGCGTAGTCGTCTTGGGAACTATGGTGTCTGCTGTAGCTGTGAGAATATCCAGTTGTTGTTGACTCAATACTGCTGGTTTCCAATCGTCATTTACATCCTTGTTTTCACAACTCTGTAGAGCTATAAAAACACCAGGTGCCAGGTAGCCGATACCTAATATTTTTGCTGTTTGTTGGAGTACTTGTCTTCTGTCCATTGTGCTAAAATAAGATAATTAATATAGTAATCTGAGAATTGAGGCTTTATTTTATTAATAATGTAAAATTTTGGAATAAATAGTTGGATTTAATATGGTTGTGTTGTAATAATAAATGTATTAATTAGTAATTTAAATTAAGTGTGTTGTTATGTGTTTGTGAGTATGTCAATGTATGTTGTATGCACTTGCTAGTTGTGGAGTTTGTTATTGTTGATGATTTGTTATTGTTTGTAATTGTCATTTTGTGTTAATTTATTTATATTTAAGTGAAATATATCTTAAAAGTTACTAATTTTTGTAAATTACAAAATGGCTATCCCTGAATTTTAATTAATAAACGCAAAATTTTAATTATGAAAAATTCTGGATTAATGAATGATGTTGAGCGAAGTTCTTCGACTCAGTTAGTAAATGTAAAGCCTAATAGTAAGGATTGTACGGTTAAGAGAATTATTAATTTTTCCGTGATTGCCGACAGTGTGGTTGCTAAGGCCATAATAATTACAGATGCATCCAGTCGACGATTGGAGATTGACTGGGGCGATGGCAATATAGAAGTGATTAACCGACGTCCTGGATTTAATAATGTTACTCAACCCGTATTAGGCGGACAGCCATTAGCCCCTGGAAGCTATGAATTGTACCATCGATATGAGGTGTTTTACACTCCTGGATTCGGAGATTCTGTGATCCCAGCTCCACGAGAGTATCTTGTCTCTGTAAGGAGTGATGATGTTAATGGATTAGTTGATTTTTCATCACAGCGAATCATTATTACCCCGAGGTATAAACTAGTAGTGTATCCATTTTTCTTTTGGTTAGAAAGTTCGTGTGATTCTTTTACAGATGATTTTCATCATTTTAGAATTATTCAAATGATCGAGGGTAGGATGAATCACAACTGGGATTGGCGACCGTCTAATAGTTTCCTCGGTCGATTTGAAGGTATTCGCCTATTGGGAAGTCAACACAGTGTAGAATATGAAGTGCCAAGATTGGGAGAATTTAGTTTTTTATCCATTAGGTTTAATATCACAGAATACGATTGGTTGTTCAATGATCATATTGTATTTAATGTAAATATACCTCTATACCACAATGGCAGAGAGGAGTATTTTAGTGAGCGAATAGAGTCTGCTGCTGTAGGAGATGGATGTACAGTTCATTTCAATTATACTACAGAAGTCAAGCTATTAATTCCTTTACCCTCTGATAATTCACCCGTATTTATAGAAGCTTAGGATAAGAATCATAGGGATTGAAGAATTTGGTATTGCTGGTTTTTATTATTGACCGAGTAACAGAGAGTCTCTGTAATGCTCGTCGTTTACGTGGTTTAATTTCCAATAGGGAGCCAACAGAGTTGCTTTTAATTTCCCAGTAGTGGACAAGCCATCTTTGCCATCGGATTCTTCCCAGCGAAGAATGCGGTAGGGAAACTCTTGATTGTAATAAATTTTAAGTTTGCGATCTAATTCAGGATATTCTATTTGATATAGGACTTCGTCGTCGATTATTTCTTTGGTCAAAACACATTGATAAGCTTTGACCTCCTTGTGTTTCATTCGAAAGAAAAAGAAACTGGGAATTACTTGATGTTCGCCTGTGGGCAATAATTGTGGATTGATTCTAATCAGAGACCAAAAATCATCTTCAAGATAGTTTTTGGGAAGTTTTGTATTTCCTCCCTCACCTTGAAAATAGGAATTTGAAACTACATTGTATTTTGAATTGTTTTTTAATTCCATATAGGTTTGACCACACCACTCTTGGACTGAGGCTGCTATTTTTAGGGAATGTGGAGGACCTTGGATGGGTAGAAATGTGCTGTTCATCATGGAATATGGATATAAGCCAGTATTGAATTTTTTTGTAAAATTGAGTTTTAAAACATTGGTGTAATCATTTTTCTCTGGATGATCTTCTTTTACTTTTTCTTTTGAAGAAAAGGGTTCTGTCACAAATATAAGGACGGCTTCTCCCTTTCTGATTTCACCATACTGAACTTGGTTGAGTTCGAAACTAGAGATTTCCGCTTGATTTTGGTACCAATAGGAGGCAAAGTCAGAATCTGGTTCAGTATGGGGTTGGCTATTGCCAGTACAAGATACCAGCAGAAAGTAAAGAGTAATAAATAGCCATTGATTGGGTTTTGTAATATTTTTCATATCGAGTTGACTTTAAGTGAAGTCATAAAAGATAATCATTATTTATTGGATTTTAAAATCATATTAACTTGTTCAATCATAGCGTGGATCTTATTGGGGGCATGGCCTGGTCCCAGTGTTTCAATTGGAATATAGCCTCGATACTTGCTATTGAGAATGATGGATAAGATTTTATTTAAGTCCGTTTTAACCTCCACCTGATCGATATACATATTTTCTTTGAGTTGCCAGTTGACGGCATAGGGAATGGTTTCAATAATTTGCGGATAGGGTTGGCCTTGTCGATAACTCCCTATATCCAATACCAGCCCTAGCCATGGGGAAGGCAGGGCTTCCATTATTTCAATAACTTGAGCTGAATTTTTTAAAAATTCGTTGTGATTTTGCAGGCCTAAGATGATGCCATGAGATTTGGCGTAATCAATACATTCTCTGAGGTCAGATATCATGTGAACTAAGACTTTTTGTCTTTCTACAGGATCATCTACAGATTTGCCAGCAAATATACGCAGAACAGGTGCGCCCAGTTTTGCCGCTACCTTGATCCATTGTTTGACCAAGTCTATATTGGCTCTTCTTTGTTGAATATCGCTGCTGGTGAAGTCGGTTCGTATACCAGTTCCACTAAAAGCCAACCCCTTGGCAAATGCCGATCTTTTGACTTGAAACAATATGCTGTCATGGGGAGGCAGAGGGTAGGATTTGAAATAATAGCCAGTTAGATCTACGGCGTCAAATCCTTCATCGTGGCAAAATTGTAATAAGTCCTCAATATTCATATGAGAATTGATAAGGTCCTTGTGAAAGGAATATGCATTTAAACTCGTCTTCAGTCTTTGTCTAGATATGTCTTGAGCCTGACTAAATGGTTGTATGATGATGATTAAAATAATGGTAATTGTCAAAGTTTTAATATGTTGCATATGTAGAACAATTCAGTATTAACGATGGGTTGTCGTTGTGAAAATAAGTGATAATATTGAAATCAGTGAATTAAGTTGGTTTTTGGGCAAATAAAGGTTGCAATTCGGTCACACTCGAAACACGAAGGTTACGGCTCCTTCACCGCTATTTTATTATTACTTCAATTATAGTTTATACTTGTCAATTTTAATGTATTGTTGTCACGACACGGAGGTCGTGACTTCTCTCGCCCTGGCTTCCCCACCCACGACACAGAGGTCGTGGTTCCCTGATCAAATGCCTATTTAAGGCATTTGGTTGCCCTAAAGGGCAACTATGCTCAGTCATATTCAGTCGTGTCTCTACGCCGAGACGTAATGCATGGTAAATCGACAGCGGTTACTATGGAATCTCGACATTGTCACTAGACTTCAATTGGGCGATATAATATGTTGTGACTAC
This sequence comes from Membranihabitans marinus, assembly GCF_021729155.1. Classification (GTDB taxonomy): domain Bacteria; phylum Bacteroidota; class Bacteroidia; order Chitinophagales; family Saprospiraceae; genus Membranihabitans; species Membranihabitans marinus. The sequence goes on from NZ_JAJQYA010000002.1 coordinate 130,564, forward strand.
AATACTGAAAAACCTATATTTATAGATTTCATTTCGTTTAAGAACCATATTTTATCGCTATAAAGAAATTGCCTTGGAGGAATTCAGACTCCCATCCTTTGATTATGTATTCTTTGGTTTCGCGATGAGGCAAGGTGAATAAAAAATACCCATTCATCGAATTGTAGGAGTCATCGATTTCTTTCTCAATAACCATAGATTATTGAGAATAACATACCGACGAAATGAATCAGGTCAAGTTCTACCCCATGACCAAAATATCGATTAATATTCTCAATTAGGAATCTACCATTTCTTTCAATTCCTTTAACTTTAATAAACTTTCAATAGGGGATAAACTGTTGATATCCAATGTTGCTAGAGTTTCTTTGAGTCGCAAAGTTTTCTCATCTACAGCATCAAATATTTTTAATTGTAGTGATGGACTATTGGCTTTTTCAACAATGGGCATTTTGTTTTTCGAATCGTTGGTCAGATTATGGGTTTCCATTTTTTCAAGAATATCTTTTGCTCTTGTAATAATGGGTTGGGGCAGTCCTGCCATTTGTGCCACATGGATACCAAAACTGTGTTCGCTACCACCTAATTGCAATGTCCTTAAAAATATGATTTTTTCGTTAATCTCTTTTGTGGAAACATGGTAGTTTTTGATCCTGCTGTATAGTTGTTCCAATTGGTTTAATTCGTGGTAATGGGTGGCAAACAAGGTTTTGGGGTGGGCCAGGGTATTTTCGTGTAAGTATTCCGAGATGGCCCAGGCTATAGATATCCCGTCATAGGTACTGGTTCCTCTACCTATTTCATCCAAAAGGATTAGAGATCGATTGGAAAGATTGTTGATAATATTGGCGGCTTCAATCATTTCCACCATAAAGGTAGATTCTCCCTTAGACAGATTGTCTGAGGCTCCTACACGGGTAAAAACTTTGTCTAATATACCGATGTCGGCTTTTTCAGCGGGTACAAAGCTCCCCATTTGGGCCATTAGACAGATCAATGCAGTCTGTCTAAGTATGGCTGACTTACCCGACATATTGGGCCCGGTAATCATCATGATTTGCTGTTCGTCGTTGTCCAAATATACATCGTTGGCCACGTAGTGTTCTCCAGGTGGTAACTGATGTTCAATGACTGGATGTCTGCCCTGTTTGATATCGATACTTAAACTGTCGTTGATATTGGGTCTATTGTATTGATTTGACAAACTAATCTGAGCAAAGGAAAGCAGGCAGTCGAGTTGAGCAATCATGTGTGCATTGGTCAATATGGTCTCTATATATTGCTGGAGGTGTAAGACCAATTCTTGATACAACCGTTCTTCAATAACGAGGATATTATCTTCGGCGTGTAATATTTTGTCTTCTATCTCTTTGAGTTCACTGGTAATGTATCGTTCAGCATTGGTTAAAGTTTGTTTTCTAACCCAATGATCGGGAATCAGACCTAAGTTTTTGTACTTATTGGTGACTTCAAGGTAGTATCCAAAAACATTATTAAATCCCAATTTTAGACTGGCAATACCGGTAGCTTCTGCTTCTTTTTCCTGTATGGACAACAAAATGTTTTGATTGTTGGAAATAAGAAATCTCAATTCGTCCAATTCTTCATTGAAACCTGTTGCGATGATATTCCCTTTGTTGACAACTGCTGGTGCATCTTCATTCAACTGTTGATCCAATCGAGTGACGAGGTCAGTGCAGGGATTGAGTTGATCTCTAATTCCTTCTATGAGGTCGGATCCGATATCCTGTAAAAATTCTATGAGAGAAGGAATGGCTTTTAGCGCCAACTTGAGTTGATTGATCTCCCTTGGATTGATTTTGTAAGCTGCTATTCTCGAAGCGAGTCGTTCAAAATCGCCAATTCGCTTAAAAAAATCACTTGCATGATTTCTAAAATTATCTTCGCCACGCAATACGGTTACTGTTTCCAATCGCTTGTCAATTTCGTTGATGTCGGTGAGCGGCAAGGATATCCATCTCTTCATTAACCGAGAACCCATTGGGGATTTACATTTGTCCAAAACGTCTAAAAGAGAAATTCCCGTAGGATGATTGCTAGATAGCAATTCGAGATTGCGCATGGTAAAGCGATCCAGCCATACAGACTGCTCTTTTTGTATGCGTTGGATTTTGAATATGTGACTGGTGTCGTTGTGCTCGGTCGACTCTAGATAATGCAATATGGCTCCTGCTGCCGTTTGGCCCAACCTGTCCTCTTCTACACCGAATCCCTTTAGATTCATGGTTTTGAAGTGATTTAAGAGCTTTTCTCTGGTATAATCCCAATTAAAAACCCAATCTTCTAAACCATAGATATAGTATTCTTCGCCAATCCAGTCCTGGATTTCCTTTTTATTGTCCTTAGAATAGATGATTTCTGAAGGTGAAAATGATTCCAATAATTTGTCGATTAGGAATTGATTGCCTTCGGTCAAATAAAATTCACCGGTAGATATATCCAATAGGGATAGGCCGTATTCATCATTTTCGATGTAGATAGAAGCCAAGAAATTATTGGCGTTATTTTCTAATAATTTATCGTCTACGGCAATTCCCGGAGTGATTAATTCAGTGACTCCTCGCTTGACAATCTTTTTCTCTTTTGATGGCTTTTCCAGTTGTTCACAGATGGCTACCCTAAATCCAGCCCGAATCAATTTGGGCAAATAGAGGTCTAGGGAATGATAGGGAAATCCTGCCAGTTCAATTTTTGCCCCGCCATTGTTTCTATTGGTCAACACTATACCCAATACATTGGCTGTGGTAATGGCATCTTCCCCAAAAGTTTCATAGAAGTCACCCACTCTAAACAATAAGATGGCATCGGGATATTTGGATTTTATCTTTCCGTATTGAGCCATCAAAGGCGTTTTGGTTTTCGATTTGGATTTTGCTGCCAATGTTATTTTTTTTCTGCGATGAACAAAATACTGTTTCCCGATTTTTTAGGAATATAGCTATCTACAACCTGTAAAGTTACAAAGATAGGACTCAAAAGTAATAGGAAAAGTAAGGCAAATATTTTTATTGTGATATGGGAATGGATAAATCCCAGTAAGAGAGCGTTGTATATTTCTCGTCCCAGTCTACCTATAGGGCCGTAATAGTATTGCTTTTCAGTAATGTTGTAGCCATTCTCACCCCAAAAATTTATGAGTTTTTCTAGGTCAAATTCACTGTAATTCTGTTGGCTATTGTCGTAATGTTTAAATTTTTGCTGCCATTTTTTAAACCAAGAACTGGGGCCTATATTTACAATGGGGCTGTATACTACCATTTTTTGTCCCTGGATTTGGACATTAGCTAAGCGGGCAACTAATTTTTCTGGTTGATGAAGGTATTGCAATATGCCGATGAGGTAAATACAATCAAAGGTCATAGATTTGTCCAGATTATAGGTCTCAATATCGGCTACTTTAAGGAAGAGGTTGTCCATGTTTTGGACATTGATATAGGTTTTTAAAAAATCAATGTGGTCAGATCGCAAATCCATACCGTGAAATTGATGAGATTGAAATTTTTTGGCTAGGGGAATTAAGTATTGACCTTCTCCACAACCTATATCTAGGATATTTCCCCGATGTTGGATTTGATTGATTACAGCGTACAATTTTTTAGAAGTAACTCGAGATCGAGTGTATAATATCTTCAATATCCAATAATGGATATGGATATATTTTGGATTTTTATATAAAATGGACGGATATTGATGATTATTAAAAATGGCTTCAATTGAAGTAGGCATAGGTGAAATTATAGCGAGTTACAATCACCAAAATACTCATTCTAGTGTATAATACGAATTACATTTATAATTAACGGTAATCTTTCGATTTATTGTAGAGCCGCAATGCATTGCGGCTTAAATATTGTAGATTAAGACGTAATGCTATACTGGTAGTAGTATCTTAACAAGGAATTCCAGGGCAATCACGCCTCGGCACAGTGGCCTCGGTTCCTTCGTCAAAGGTCGATTTACGACCTTTGGTTGCCATTATGGCAACTTTACTCAATCACGCCGTAGCTACGGCTATGCAGCCCCCCTCCCGAAACGCGGAGGTTTCGGCTCCTTCATCATTGACCGATTTACGGTCTTTCCCTACCCACCCACGACACAGCGGTCGTGGCTCCCTCATCGTAGACCTATTTAAGGTCTACGGTTCTTCGAACTACATTCGGTCGTGAGCTTCATTCAGTCGTAGCCTCGTCAAACGGCCAACCCTCCCGTGAGACTGAGCTCACGGCTCCCTCGCTGAAAGTCGATTTACGACTTTCAATGCTACCCATCCTGCTCAGTTGTCTCGAAATCTTTTCCGTCATTATAAAATGTAATTCGTATAAGTGGGAATTTATTGTCCACTATTTACTGCTTTGTTAGGTCGCTGCTAGGGTGGCCTCTACGTCCTATTCTTTCCACATGGACTGAGGAGAGAAGTTGTTCCGAAATACATTTAATAATTAAGGGGAATCATTCGATTTAATTGAATTTCTACTTCCTTTAAAATATTTAGGCCGTTTGTTATTAATTGAAAATTAAAATCAATTGTCTTTATTTTAGTATTATAAAAAAGTAGAAAAATCTGGAGGTGTTTGAGTGGAGACTAGGGCAATATTTCTGTCAGAACCTGGAAATTGGTCAGTGATGAAGATGACCGAACATAAAGCATGAATGAAAGAATAGCCGCTACGCTATTTGTGTCCTTTGTGCTAATCTCTGTATCCCCTTTGCTAATCTCTGTATCTCCTGTGCAAATCTCTGTGTCCTCAGTGATGAACAGCTCTGAATATGGAATTAAATACCTAATGGACAATATCCTTTATATGAAGAATTGGTAGAATTTATGAATATAATATATTATTGATTTATATTGAGTTAAATCTAAAAATGGTAAAACAATGAATTCTACCTTACAAACCTCTACTTTAGAGTTTTTACAAGACTTATCGATGAACAACAATCGAGAGTGGTTTCAAGCCAATAAATCTCAATACGAAGTAGCCTTGGATAATTTTAAATCATTTGTCAAATCTGTGGAGTTGGCATTGCAGGAGAAAGATGTAATCGAAAAGACAAAAGTTTTTCGCATATACAGGGATGTTCGCTTTAGTAAGGACAAGACTCCATATAAAACTAATTTTTCTGCAGGATTTACACGTGCGGGTAAACATCGTAGGGGTGGATACTATTTGATGTTGGAACCCGGGCAGTTCCATGTAGCGGGGGGATTTTGGAATCCCGAGTCCAAGGATTTGCAATATATAAGAGAAGGCATAGCTAGAGATGCAGAAGATTTGAAGGCAGCCATCAATGACGAAAACTTTGTAAAGCGATTTTCCTCATTAGCAGGGGATGAGTTGAAATCTTCACCTCGAGGGTATTCCAAAGATCATCCCGAAGTGAATCTATTGCGAAAGAAACAGTTTTTAGTCAGTCAAAATTTTACAATAGCCGATTCAATCCAGCCAGACTTCAAAAATGAGGTAGTCGATTGTTTTATCTCTATGATCCCGATGTTTGATGCCATACGAGATATGTTGTTGTACGACGGCAATGGGGAGGAGCGCATGTAGAATAATACCTCCAAATGTAGATTTAACAATTCTCCATTACTCAAACCTAGCCTCTATTTGAATAGGACAATTTTTGAATTTATAGAATTCGGTCGGTTTAATTTTACCCTAGAATTGCTAGTATCCAGTATATGTAAAAGGAGATATTTTCATCATCTCGGCCTTAATATCTTCCGAGACGTCGAGATCTTGAATAAAGGTCTTAATGGTCTCCTCTGTGATAGCAGTACCTGTTCGGGTAAGGGCTTTTAAGGTCTCATATGGATTGGGGTATTTTTCACGACGCAAAATATTTTGAATTGCTTCTGCCACAACCGCCCAATTGTTTGCCAAATCTTTTTCAATAGCTGTTGGGTTGAGGACGACTTTGTTCAATCCCTTTTGCAAGGATAGGATGGCGATTACGGTGTGTGCGATTGGAACGCCAATATTTCGAGTTACCGTACTATCGGTCAAATCTCTTTGCAGTCGAGAAATGGGCAATTTGCCGGCCAAAAAATTAAATATGGCATTGGCGTAACCTAAATTCCCTTCTGCGTTTTCGTAATCGATAGGATTTACCTTATGGGGCATAGCTGAAGAACCCACTTCTCCCGCTATTATTTTTTGTTTAAAATAATCCGTGGAGATATACTGCCACATATCTCTGGCTAAGTCGATCAATATGGTGTTGAATCGAGCAATGGCCTGAAAAAGTGCAGCCATTTCATCATAGTTTTCTATTTGGGTAGTCCAGGTTTGTCTTTCTATGCCCAATTTGTCCACTAGAAATTGATTTGAAAACTCAATCCAGTCGATATCGGGGAAAGTTACCTTATGGGCGTTTAAGTTACCCGTGGCACCTCCAAATTTCCCAGAAATAGTAGTCTCTTTAATTGCCGACAATTGTCGATTTAATCGATAGACAAAGACTTGAATCTCTTTTCCGAGTTTGGTTGGGGAAGCGGGTTGACCATGGGTTCTCGCCAACATGGGAACACTGGCCCATTCACTGGCCAAAGCTTCGATTTGAGTGATTAAAGATTCCATCATCGGAATAACTTCTCGATTCATGGCGCCTTGCAACATTAAAGGAATCGCTGTATTGTTGATGTCTTGTGAAGTCAGACCAAAATGAATATATTCTTTCCAATCTTCCCAGCCTTGTTGGTCAAATTTTGATTTAATCCAATATTCAACGGCTTTTACATCGTGATTCGTCGTTCTTTCAATGTCCTTAATCATGGAAGCTTGCTCGAGGTCAAAATCGTCTAACCAAGATAAGATTACCTTTTTATCTGCTTCATTAAAGGACTCCAATCCGGGCAAAGGAATTTCACTTAAAGCGATAAAATATTTCAATTCTACCTCTACTCTATATTTAATCAAGGCATATTCTGAAAAATAACCTTGTAGCACTTCTGTTTTACTGCCATATCTGCCATCAATAGGGGATATGTTAATTAGATTGTTCGTCATTCTCTACTTCTATTTCTTTTAAATATTCTTCTTCCTGTCTCTTGAAATAATAATATGTTTCAATTTGACTTTGAATTCGGACATCATTATCGCGGCGAATGTAAGAATTTGTAGCCGCTTCATCAATTTTTCTGGCCTTAACATTGTCTTTCCACTGCAATTCCATAATATCGTTTATAGAATTGAATACATTTTCATCGTAAATGGGGATGGCGGTTTCAATTCTATAATTTAAATTTCTAGTCATCCAATCCGCCGATGAGAAATAGAGTTTGGGTTGACCGTTGTTGTGAAATCTGAATATCCTAGCATGTTCTAGGTATCGATCTATTATACTGATAATCTCGATGTTCTCACTTAAATTCGGTCGACCGGGGATGATACAGCATATGCCTCGGACGATGATTTTTACTTTTACTCCCGCTTGGGAAGCTTGATAGAGGAGGTCAATCATTTCCTCATCTTGAATGCTATTTATTTTAATAAATATTTCTGCGGGTAGATCATTTAGGGCATTGGCGATTTCCACTCGAATAAGATCAATTAGTGTTGATTTTAAATTAAACTGACCTACCAATATATGCTTGAAAGAGCGATTGGGCAATTGAACGGTTTCTAAGATGGAAAATAGGCGAGAAATTTCTTGACATAAATCGTCGTGAACGGTAAAAAGGCCAAAATCACTGTATATTTCAGCAGTGTCTTCGTTGAAATTCCCCGTACTGAGATAAGTATATAATTTGGCGGTATTGCCTTCGATTCGTCTAATCAAAGCACTTTTGGAATGCACTTTTAAACCGGGAAAACTGTAGTGAACTTTTACCCCGGATTGTTCCAATTTCGCAGCCCAATTGAGATTGGCTTCTTCATCAAATCGCGCTTTTACTTCAACGAAAGCCGTTACATTTTTACCGGCCTTGGCTGCTCGCATCAAAGCATTCATGATTCTACTTTCTTTGGCGACTCGATATTGAATGATCTTAATGTGGGTCACATTGGGATCTTCAGCCGCTTCTTCAAACATTCGGATAACAGATTCGTATTCGTGAAATGGGAACATCAAAAGATGGTCTCTTTCTTTTATCGTTTCAAAAATATCTTCAGTGTTTTCAAGTGGGCTATAGACCAAGGGTTGAAGTGGCTTTTGCTGAAGATGAGTTTTTCCAAAATGAGGAAATTTAAAATAGTCAAAATTGTTGTGATACCGCCCTTCTGGAATCAGGTCGAGATCTTCAATTTCCAAGACCGATTGAAGATATTTAACCAGTCGTTTGGGCATTTCCCGATCGTAGACCAATCTCGATGCCGGACCTATATTTCGTTTGGTTAAACTGTCTTTTATTTTTTGAACAAGATCACCAGAAAATTCATCGTCTATATATAATTCTGCATCTCTTGTCAACTTTATTGAGTAAGTATCTATAATATCGTAACCCGGAAACAACCATGATATACTGTGTCGAACGACATCGTCCAAAAGGATTAAATCTTCAGTCCCTTTGTCTGAGGGCAGTTGAATAAATCTATCAATGTGATCAGAGGGGATTTTTACAATTCCATACTGATATTTGCCGAGTTCTTTGGATTTCATTTTTTCAATCATATCCACGACTAAGTAGAGCTCGGCATTGTTGAGGAAAGGTCTCACCTTGTCTTTGACCAATAGTACGGGTTGGACATAGGGCAGTAAAAACTGATGAAAATAATCTTCTACATATTTTCTTTGAGATGCGCTTAGGTCTAGACGTCGCAATAGACGAATTCCCTCTTTTTCTAAATGGGGAACGATTTCTTCGTCAAAGATGCGACTTACCTCTATTTGTTGGGTCTTGACAATATGGAGCATCTCTTCCAAAATATCTTTGGTTTCTAGATGAAGCTCTTTTTTTTCTTTTTTTCCAAGTCTTAGTAAATTCCTATGTTGTGACACTCTCACTGCAAAATACTCACCTAAATTAGAGGAGTAGATGGCTAAAAATTTTATTCGTTCGAATAAGGGATTAAGGTGGTCTTTCGCCTCCTGTAATACGCGCGCATTAAACGATAACCAACTAATATCTCTATTTATTATCTCTGTTTCCTTCATATAGACGGGTTGTTTTTAAAAGAAAAATATAAATACAAAAAATTTCTAAATTAAATTACTCTTTTGCTGATTTTGAAAATATTTTTTTGTTTGATTTTACATTAAAATAAGCCATGAAGAAATCTGATTCTGATTGATTTTTAAATTTTACTGTATTAAGTTATTGTTTGATTTGCGTTAATTTGGTGTATGGGTATTTATTAGTCGTGTTTTAGAATTTTATTCCATGGTTTAGACAGTGCATTGAATGAGTTGTTCTTATATTCCCGCCGTGGAATATTTCTAGTATTGTTTATTTCGGGAAATTTTTAGAAAGTTTCGTTTTCGTTGTAGTAGAAGATTATAGAGAATGGATGGTTGTGAGACTTAATGTCAAAAGTCCATTGTGGAATGAAATCAATTACAACCAAGCTATAAAGTTGATCAAAGTCTGGGTTGGGGATAGGACATAGTTGCTCCTCATGACCATGTAAATGGCAGTATGATTATTCATAGACAAAGTATTCCAGTGTCTATGATTACAAGATGATTTTTTGTTTTTATACAATAAACTACGCAGCCCGTATCCAGTCAACAGAGCTGAATTCTAAAAATCCAGATTGATCAGTGATTAACCGTAGATGTTTTCTTTGAAAAGACGGATGGAAATAGCCAATAATATAATGCCAAAAACTTTACGCAATACTTCAGCTCCACTATTTCCCAGTTTTCTTTCGATAAAATCTGAAAAATGAAGGACTAAAAATACCAATAGAATATTGATAATAATGCCTAAGAATATATTGATATTATTGAATTCAGATTTCAGAGATAAGATGGTGGTTAATGTACCTGCACCTGCGATTAAAGGAAATGCAATGGGAACGATGCTGCTGCTTTTGCTATCGGGTTCTTCTCGGAAAAGATGAATTCCCAATATCATTTCTATACCGATGAGAAAAATAATAATGGATCCAGCTACTGCAAATGAAGCAAGGTCTACGTGAAAAAGTTTAAGAATTTCTTCGCCCGCATACAAAAACAATATCATTATCAAACAAGCGGCGATACTCGCCTTCTTGGATTCGATTTTAATACCTTTTTTCTTCATCGAAATAATGATGGGAATGGATCCCAAGATGTCGATTACTGAAAACAAAACCAGGCTTACCGATATAATATCCCTAGTGATTACTTCCATTATTGAAATTTTCTGCAAATTTGAATACTTCAAACGAGATCACAAAGACTTTGTATATATTTTTTAAAATTATTTTTTACTTATTAATTGTTGTGATTTTTTAGTTAAAAAATCAAGGTATTTAGTTATTGTTTGGTTAGAGATTGTCCTAGCGTCGAAATAGTGATAGTATAATAAGAACCCTAGACATTCCCTTGCTCCCTATTTTAAGAGACCATAAGAAAAATGAATCAAGAGTATAACAGGACATTCCATACCGTATAGGGGATAATATGGGTAAAGGGCATTTATGATTTATGGTCTTATTAATTATTTGACCTATTTCTAAATCTATTATTTTGCAGATACAACAATATACTTACGCAATATATTATTCACTACTCTAAATAATTCTAGACAAAGATTTAGTAATATCGACAATGTAGACTGAAGTGTGGAGTAATTTTTAGAACCACTGACCACCTAAATCTCTAAAAGGCCAAGGAATGCTAATAAGAATGAGGATAAGGGCAACCAAATAAAAATTAAAAGAAATATTAAAAGGTTTGGTGGCTCTCTTAGATTTAGAGTAACCAATATTGATTAAGGCTACCGCAATAAACATCATTAATGCATGTTCAACGGTGAAAAATCGAATAATATCATTGCTCATAGTATTGGCTCCGAATTGTACTTTTTCACTAATAAAATAAAGTATCAATCCTACTAAAAATTGTAAATTTGTAAGGATAAAAGTAATGAGGACTGCTTTAGTCTCACCGATATTTCCAAATTTACCTCTTTTTGCAAAAGTTTGTGATATAGCTATGAAAAGAGCAATTAATACTAACCATCTAAGGCCTGAGTGAGCATGAGTCAAAATATTGTAAAAAGCGTCCATTATTTTTTTTAAATTAGTTTTTAATAGTGTAAAGTTACATTAAAACTTTACCAAAACGAAGAGAACAGATGAAAATAAAACAGAGTATTATAGGAGAATTCACCAATGGAATTATTGGTGAAATACGGGTCGATGATTTACATCAAACCTTGTATTCTACAGATGCTTCTATATATAAGGAAAAACCCATTGGTGTGGTCTATCCTAAAAATCATGAAGATGTACAACAAATTGTACGTATAGCCAATAATCACGGAGTTCCATTAATACCCAGAGCGGCGGGGACTTCTTTGGCAGGTCAATGTGTAGGGGGAGGATTGGTAGTGGATATCTCTTTGCATATGAATAAAGTTATTGCTTTTAACCAAGAAGAAAAATGGATAAAAGTGCAACCAGGAGTGATAAGAGATGAATTAAATAATTATCTCAAACCCTTTGGTTTGTTTTTTGGTCCCAATACCTCTACAGCCAACCGATGTATGATCGGAGGTATGGTCGGCAATAATTCTTGTGGTTCTACTTCTATTGAGTTTGGCAATACCAGAGACCATGTTATTGGATTGGACGTGGTCTTGTCCGATGGAAGTACAATGGAGGTGAAACCCATTGATGAGGTAGATGAATATATTGCTGGAATTGAAAATCCACTCGAAAAAAAGGTCTATGAATATTTTATAGAATTACTTTCTCAGAACGAAGTACGGGACATGGTGTTGTCCTCTTATCCCCATCAGGAAATCAAGCGTAGAAATCAAGGCTATGCCTTAGATGCTTTATTGAATATGGTGCCTTTTGAGTCCAATAATGGTCAATCTTTTAATCTCAGTAAAATACTTTGTGGATCAGAAGGTACACTGGCTTTTACTACGGCCATCACTCTTAATTTAGTAGATCTTCCTTCTGAACATGTAGCCGTCTTGTGCGGACATTATTCTTCCATAGCAGAGTCAATGAAAGCTACATTAGTAGCGATGAAACATCAGCCTTCGAAGTGTGAATTAATGGATAAAACTGTTCTCGATTGTGCGAGAACGAATCCCGATCAACTCAAAAATATGTTTTTTGTTGTCGATGATCCCCAAGCTATTTTGACTGTTGAATTTAGGGGCAGTACTATAGAAGAAGCCAAGCAAAAAGCAGACCTTTTGGCCACTGATCTTCAAAATCAGCAATTGGGTTTTGCCAATCCCATTGTCTTGGGGAAACAAACCGATCAAATATGGGAATTGCGATCGGCTGGATTAGGGGTATTGTCCAATGTGAAAGGAGATGCCAAACCTTTGGCTTGTATTGAAGATACTGCGGTGAGAATCGAAGATTTACCAGAATATATAGCTGAGTTTGAAGAGATATGTCTACAGCATCATCAAAAAGCTGTTTTTTATGCTCACGCTGGAGCGGGAGAATTGCATTTGCGTCCCATCCTAAATCTTAAAGATCCCAAAGATGTGAAAGGGTTGCGAGCCATTAGTGAAGCCAGTGCCCGATTGGTGAAAAAATATAATGGGGTTTTGAGTGGAGAGCATGGAGATGGTCGTCTTCGTGGTGAATTTTTGCCCTTTATGGTAGGAGAGAAAGTATATGATATATGGAAAGATATTAAGAATCTTTGGGATCCCAATAATATATTTAATCCTGGAAAAATAGTCAATAGTCCTCCCATGGATGAGGACTTGAGATATACGGTCAACGAGGCAGATTGGTCAACTGATACGGTATTTGATTATTCGGAAAGTGGTGGAATGATGCGTGCTATTGAAAAATGTAATGGTACAGGAGATTGCCGGCGAATTGCTGAGTCTGGGGGGACAATGTGTCCGAGCTATATGGCTACTCGTCAGGAAAAGGATACCACTAGAGGACGAGCCAATGTAATGAGAGAGTATATGAAGGGCAATGGCAAGGAGACAAGTTTTAACAGTCCTGAAGTGATGGAAGTGCTGGATCTATGTCTTTCTTGTAAAGGGTGTAGAGCAGAGTGTCCTTCCAATGTGGATATGGCAAGGCTAAAGGCGGAGTACAGCCATAAATACTATAAAAATAATCCAAGAAAATATAGAGATTATTTGGTGCTTAATTTCTATTCCATGTACGGATGGGCTTCTATTTGGCCTGCTTTTTCCAATTTTATTATTAAAAATTTTGGAAAGACTATTAAATCGTTGGCTGGGTTTGCTCCTGAGCGATCACTTCCCCTGGTCGCTAAAACTTCATGGAAAAAGTGGCTACAGAAAAATCCAAGTACAATTCAACCTCATCAAAAAAAGGCAGTATATCTCTTTGTCGATGAATTTGTTGATCGCAATGAAGCCGAATTGGGAATAGTAACCACTAAATTGTTGCGTAAATTGGGGTATGATGTGCGTTTTCAATCACATGGTGAAAGTGGTAGAGCTGCATTTTCAAAAGGATTTTTGGACAAAGCGGTAGAGATGGCCACATCCAATATCCAAACCTTCGGTCCTTTGATTCACGAGGACGCGGTATTGATTGGTGTTGAGCCTTCAGCTGTACTCAGTTTTAGAGATGAATATCCAGATGTGGTTCAAGGAGAGTTGAAAACCATGGCCAATAAGATAAAACCATTTGTATTTACCATTGAAGAATTTTTGTGGACAGAATTTGAAACTGGAAATATCAGTAGTAGTGATTTCGATGATGTACAAAGATGGGTAAAATTGCATTTACACTGTCATTACAAATCTTTAGGAGATAAGACAGCGCCCCAAAGTATCTTGTCAATACCTTCCGGTCACCATATTGAATATATTCAGTCTGGTTGTTGTGGCATGGCAGGGTCATTTGGTTTTGAAGAAGAGCATTTTGAGTTGTCAACCTCAGTTGGAGAATTGGTGCTATTTCCTCAGGTTCGCAATGCCAGTGAACAATATCTAATTGCGGCTCAAGGAGTGAGTTGTAGACATCAAATAAAAGACGGTACCAATCGAACGGCCCTACATCCCGTGGAAATCCTCTATATGGCTTTGAAAAAATAATGATAGAGTCGGACATTATTTAATCTTTTGATTGAAGATGATGGAATGCAATTGCTCGTTAAAGCAAAGGTCTTTCTATAATCGATTGTTATTAAATGCATTGGGTATAGAATACATCTTTAAACAGGACTACGTCATGAGCTGACATATATTGCACTAACAGGAATGCTTATATTGTGTCTGACGAGACTGTACTGTAGTCGTAAGCGGATTGTCAATTCGACTTGATTGAGTTTAATAATACACCAATTGAATTCATTGGGCATGAAATAAAAAAAGGTGGCTTGGATAAGCCACCTTTTACTGATTATTTTTTAATCATCGGTGATTTTTCTATAATCTCTTCCACAATATCGGGATTGAGAAGGGTTGAAGTATCTCCTAGAGTGGATATGTCTCCACTGGCAATTTTTCTCAGTATCCGACGCATAATTTTACCACTTCTGGTTTTAGGTAGGCCTGATACCACTTGAATAATATCGGGTTTGGCGATGGGGCCTATTTCTTTGCGAACAGTCTCATTTACTTCATCGATAAAAGCCTGTTCACTTTCAATATGACGGTCTGGGATTATGTAAGCATAGATTCCCTGACCTTTGATATCGTGAGGATAACCGACTACTGCTGATTCAACCACCCAAGGATGTTCATTGATGGCATTCTCAACTTCTGCGGTACCCATTCTATGTCCAGATACATTGATTACGTCATCTACACGACCAATGATTCTGTATCGACCCTGTGTATCGCGCTTGGCTCCATCCCCTGTGAAATAATATCCCTTGAATGTGGAGAAATAGGTTTGCTTTAATCTTTCGTGATCTCCATAAAGTGTTCTTACAATAGACGGCCAAGGGAATTTTATGCAAAGTAAGCCTTCGACATTGTTCTCCTTAATTTCGTTGCCGTCTTTGTCCAACAATATAGGTTGAATTCCCGGTAGGGGATAGGTTGCATAAGTAGGTCTAATGTCGGTGACATTGGGGATAGGGGATATCATGATACCTCCGGTTTCCGTTTGCCACCAAGTGTCCACGATAGGACATTTATTTTTACCGATATAAGTATTGTACCATCTCCATGCTTCTTCATTAATCGGTTCACCTACTGAACCAATTACTTTTAATGAGTTCAGTGAATATCTCGCCACTGGTTCCAATCCTTTACTCATCAAGGATCGAATCGCTGTAGGAGCGGTATAGAATTGATTGACTTTGTATTTGTCGCAGATGGCCCAGAATCGTCCTGCATCTGGCCATGTCGGAATGCCTTCAAACATCAATGTGGTCGCTCCAGCCAACAATGGACCATATACTATATAGGAGTGTCCAGTAATCCAACCAATATCGGCGGTACACCAGTAAATGTCGTCGGCTTCATATTGGAATACATTGGTGAAGCTGTAGTGAGAATACACCATATAGCCACCACAGGTGTGTACTACCCCTTTGGGCTTGCCTGTACTTCCCGAAGTATATAGAATAAACAACATATCTTCTGATTCCATCTCTTCGGCAGGACAGTCGGTGCTGGCATTTTCCATTTCTTCATGCCACCAAACATCTCGCTGAGCTGTCATGCTGACGTATTGCTCCGTTCTTTTAAATACTATGATTTTTTCTACGCAGTCACATTTGCTGACGGCTTCATCTACAATGCCTTTAATTGGAATCTCTTTTTGACCTCTAAAAGCTCCGTCAGTAGTTACAATCAATTTGCACTTGGCATCGTCAATTCTATCGGCTAAAGATTGTGCAGAGAAACCAGCAAAAACAACAGAATGAACTGCCCCTATTCTGGCACAAGCCAAAACGGCCACAGCCAACTGAGGAACCATAGGCATATATAGACATACGCGATCTCCCTTGACCACGCCGTGTTTTTTTAATACATTGGCAAAACTACATACTTCATTGTATAATTCTTGGTAAGTCCATGTAAGCCCATCGTCGTTGGGGTCGTTGGGTTCCCAAATAATCGCTTTTTTGTTAGGATGAGTTTTTACGTGTCGATCCAAACAGTTTTCGGTAATGTTTAAACTTCCACCTTCAAACCATTTAATACTGGGTGTTTCGAAATCCCAATCCAAGACTTTTTTATATGGTTTTTTCCATATAAATTGGTCCGCAATCTCACCCCAGAATTTTTCTGGATCCTCTACACTTTTTTGGTAATTATTTTGATAATCATCCCAATTCCTGATTTGCATTTTACTCGCTTATTTAGTATTTGTAAATTATTTATTCTAATATTCATCTAATTAAGCAATTAAATTCTACAATATATTTTTTATAACCAAAATTTAACCCTTATAATTTTTATAATTATTTGTAAATAATTTCTTTTTCATTGGGTATTAATAAGATGTGAATAATATTAGATTTGTTAAAAAAAGTATTAATTTTTACAAATTGTAAATTGAAAGGCAAACTTTCGTTTTGCAATAATTTTGCTCTAATTCAATTTGGCGAATAATATTATTGTGGTATTGGTGTTGATGGGGTTATTGTTTTAAATAATCTTTGGGGCAAAAAAATATCCCTTGATCGCAATGGGCCAAGGGATATTTTGAAGTAATTTTTATGTTATTTACTAGCTTAGTTTGGCTAGGGCTGTTTGAATTCTACTCAAAGCTTCTATTAATTCTTCTTCAGCCGCTGCATAAGATATTCTTACACAATCATTGTTTCCAAAAGCAGAACCAGATACTATGGCAACGTGAGCTGTCATTAGAATATATTCTGCAAAGTCATCTGCATTTTCAATGGTTTGACTGCCGTCAGATTTTCCGAAATAAGCACTTACATCTGGGAAAATATAGAAAGCCCCAGTTGGATTTGGAACTTTAATATTGGGTATATTCTTAAGCTTTTCAATAACCAAAGCTTTTCTTTTCTCAAACTTTTTGACCATCTCTTGTCTTTCAGTCGATTCTTGATTAAGGGCAGCTACTGCTGCATACTGACTGAATGAATTGGCTCCACTGGTGATTTGACCTTGGATTTTTCCGCAGGCACTGGCCAACCATTGTGGTCCACCGATGTAACCCAATCTCCATCCCGTCATGGCATATCCTTTAGAAAAACCATTAACCGTTACGGTTCGATCAATCATCCCTTCCAAACTGCCAATACTTACGTGTGGTTCTCCAAAATTGATATATTCGTAGATCTCATCAGAAATAATGATGATGTTGGGATACTTTCTCAATACTTCTGCCAGTCCTTCCAATTCTTCTCTGCTGTATACACTTCCTGTAGGATTACAAGGAGATGAGAATATTACAATCTCTGTATTGGGGGTAATGGCGGCTTCCAATTGGGCTGGAGTTACCTTGAAATCTTGGTCGATGGGTGCATCTATCAATATAGGATTGGCTCCACATAATTTAATGATTTCATAGTAAGATACCCAATACGGAGTAAATACCAAAGCGTCATCACCTTCATTTAGAAGAGAAAGACATACATTGGCTATTGATTGCTTAGCACCATTGGATACTACAATCTGTGAAGGTTTGTATTCGAGTTGATTATCTCTTTTAAACTTATTGACGATGGCTTCTCTCAGTTCCATAATACCTGGGACTGGAGTGTATTTAGTTTTTCCATCTCTCAATGCTTGAATAGCAGATTCTTTTATGAAATCTGGAGTATCAAAGTCAGGTTCACCAAGACTCAACGCAATGACTTGATGTCCTTGAGCCTTTAGGTCTCTTGCCTTTTGCGCCATTTTAATAGTCGCAGATTCATTCATATTTTTCACTCTATGCGAGATCATATCATCAAAGGACTTTTTCATGTATGTACAATTATTTTTTTATTAAATGCTGGCACAAAATAAGTGAAAATAATTGAGCTAATTACCATAGAGATAGATGGCTTTCTAAATATTTCTCTTATTTTTTACAAAAATTAAAATTCAACGCGATGTCAAAGATAATTAAGCGATGGCAGGATGCTATCAAAGCTGCTAAAATGGGAGGAGGAATCAAGAGGATTGAAGCCCAACACGAGAAAGGAAAAATGACAGCTAGAGAGAGGATATCGTATTTTTTAGATCCCGGAAGTTTTCACGAATTAGACCAATTGGTCGTTCATCGGATTTCGGATTTTGGTATGGAAGATAAGAGGATTACCGGAGATGGAGTAGTAACGGGAAGTGGACAAGTCAATGGTCAATTTGTCTATGTATTTGCTCAAGACTTTACGGTTTTTGGTGGAACCTTATCAGAAACCAATGCACAGAAAATATGCAAGGTCATGGATTTGGCTCTTCAAAATAAAAAGCCCATTATCGGTCTCAACGATAGTGGAGGAGCTCGAATTCAAGAAGGTGTGGCCTCTCTAGGTGGTTATGCTGATATATTTTATCGCAATGTTCAATGTTCGGGAGTGATTCCTCAAATTTCAGCCATCATGGGGCCATGTGCAGGGGGAGCTGTATATTCACCGGCTATGACTGATATGATATTTATGGTGGAAGATACTTCCTACATGTTTCTGACTGGACCTGAAGTAGTGAAGACAGTAACCAATGAAGAGGTGAGTACCGATGACTTAGGGGGCGCTAAAACTCATGCGAGTAAAACAGGAATAGCTCACCATATAGCCAAATCTGATGCAGACTGTTTAGACGACATCAGGCATGTATTGACCTATCTTCCAGCCAATAATGAGAGCAAGGTTGAAGATCTTCCCTATACTTTAAACGAGGAGGTTCGTCCTGTCTTGAATGACATAATTCCGGAATCCCCCAATTTGCCCTACGATATGCACACCGTCATTGAAGCAATATTAGATCATGATAGTTTTTTTGAGTTACAGGCCGATTACGGTGGAAATATATTGGTGGGTTTTGGTAGAATCGCGGGAATGAGTGTAGGTATAGTTGCCAATCAACCCGCCAACCTCGCTGGTGTCTTAGATGTTGATGCCTCCAAAAAAGGAGGACGATTTGTTCGTTTTTGCGATGCTTTCAATATCCCTTTAGTGGTACTGGAAGATGTACCTGGATTTTTGCCTGGAACTGACCAAGAATGGAAGGGAATCATTACAGAGGGGGCTAAATTGTTGTACGCTTTTAGTGAAGCTACTGTACCTAGAATAACCATTATAACCCGCAAAGCCTATGGAGGTGCTTATTGTGTAATGAATTCAAAACATATTGGAGCCGATTTCAATTTTGCATGGCCTAGTGCGGAAGTGGCAGTAATGGGAGCTAAGGGAGCTGCAAAAATTATTTTTAGAAATGATATTGCCTCTAGTGATGATGCCGAAAAAATGGCAGAAGAAAAAGAAGAATTGTATAACGATTTGTTTGCCAATCCTTTCAAAGCTGCTGAATTGGGATACATAGATGGAGTGATTCAGCCCAGCGATACTAGAAGGGTAATTATTAGGTGTTTAAAGGAACTCAAGGATAAAGCCGTGTTGAGACCTGTGCGTAAGCACGGTAATATTCCGTTGTAAATATTTGGTTTTTAGGTTTTTGAATGGTTTTTTTTATTGAATTTTCTGCCGATAAAAGCCATTCGTATTTCATTTTTACGTTATTTATTCTAATCTGTATATAAATTTAATACATATTATGATTTGGCATAATATTTGTTGTTATTCGCATGAATAAAACGCAATCGATATGTATGTCAATTTACTTTTACAATTAATACGACTAAAATCAAAACTCTGGCTACTGTGCTTAATGTTTATGATGGCCATAGGTTCTGGATTTGGTCAAGTCTTTTACGATGATGCTATCGTTGGTGACGACGAGGCCTGTCCGGAATTGTCCAATAATTATTTCATAAAGTACGATTTACCTGTTGGGACAGCTATAAATTGGTATATCGATGAAAATTTTAATGATGCAGGCGGTCAGATAATAGGAAATCCTCTCAATCAGACCTCTATTGATGTTGAATGGTCAGAAGGGGCAAGTGGATATACTAGGTTAATCCTTTTTGGGTCTTATATTCCCATTCCTATGATGCCTATGTTGAACGTAACTATTCAAGATACGATAACCATACATGTGGATAAAGATCTCAATCGATTAGACCTCAATTGCGAAGGATTCGTCGGACTGGATTTTGGTCCTGACTGCGAAAGATATATTGACATCAATGAAGTTATCGGTACGGGTACCATAAAATGTGAGGGCGACTTTGAATTTATTTTAACGGTAGACAATCATACGATTCCCAATCCCGTTCCGCAAAATTATTTAAACAAGGAAATAATAGCGACTATAAGGCATCTTGAAACAGGGACGAGTTGTTCTTCTACCATAATATTGGTCGATGGCAGCCCCCCTGATCTTATTTGTTCTAACGATACTATATTATGTAGTGATCCTCGGGCCTATGATCCGACCGATCCCTCCTTGGGCGGTCCAGAGGTAATAGCAGGCTGTAATGAATCTTATACGCTAGAAGTCAATGACTACGAATGGGTGAATGTAGAAGGAGATACTGTGATTACTGGTTATATTAAACGTACATGGCGTGTAACCGATGCCAAAGGCAATACCAATGATTGTTGTGATACTATTTTCCTCAAGCGCATTGTATTTGATGACATTGTTTGTCCTAGGGATACTATGATAGAGTGCACCGATACGCTTACACTATTGGATCCTTTTTTGACGGGGACACCTACCTTTGACGGTCAGTCGATATATTCAGACGATCCTTATTGTAAAGTTTATGTATCTTATAAAGACTACGAAACTCCTGGTTGTGGTAGCGGAAAAGAGGTAGAACGGGTATGGCGTATTATTTCGTTTGAGGAAGATGGACAAAAATTAGAAAAGGAATGCATTCAAATCATATCGGTAGTGGATACTACGGGACCAGAATTATTCTTTGACCCGGAAACCTATGTATCTGAAATGCACGATGATATTCCAGAGCTAAACAGCAATAAAGAATATCCTACCTTTTATAAAAATGATGTTAAAGACAATTGTCAGGCATCAGGAGATTTTCCTCTGCCTATGTTGATGGAAGATTGTTCTCCCAATCCCAGTGCGAATATTAAGATTCATTGGGGGAATCAAAGGGTAAATGGTTTTTCAATGGATGAAGAAAATCCAGATCTCTTTTATAGTGGGTTATTGGTTGGAAAACATATGATTGTCTATTCTTCTTACGATGAGTGTTGGAATACAGGATTAGATACCATAGTATTGGTTTTAAAAGATAAAACTCCTCCGAGCATAGTATTGGATTTACAGGCCATTGTCACAATTACTGGTAATGACCCTATAATATGGGCCAATGCTGAAGATTTTGATGAGGGAACCAAGGACAACTGCGGTATGAAACTCCTAATGGCTAGAAGGGTGGATTGGAAGACGGCTTGTGGTTTTGATGAAGAGGGGAGTGTAGTGCGAGAGTATTACGATGAATCTTTCGATTATTACCAAAACAATTGGGGAGATTGTATTGCTAGTTTGGCAGAATACGGTTGGTCGGAGCAATTTCCTATTTGTTGTGAAGATGTATGTGTAGACGGTGGGATTTGGGTCGAATTTATGGCCATCGATGAGTTTTGTAATTATTCCAAATTGGTTACGCGGATTCAAGTAGAGGATAAAAGCGTACCAGAGGTAGTCACTAAACTTCCCGATCTTACGATGAATTGTTACACCTACAATCAATTGTATAAAGCGGAAATCGATCAAGGGAATTACGACGTTTTCGGAGCCTATGTATTTAGTGTGGACGATATCCAACGAAGAGCTTTGAAAACCTATGAATGTAGCAGTGAATACCGTACTCCCTATATAGAAAAAACGGATTCTATCACTGATGGTTTGATTTTGCAAAATTGTCAATTGGTTGTGGAGGAGCGGATCAAGGAAAATATAAGTTCTTGTGGAGAAGGCTGGATTGAGCGTACCTTCATCATTAGTAATCCTTGTATGGATGCGGATAAACACGATCCAATATTAACTTTGGTTCAGAAAATATACATAGAGGCCGATTGTGAATTGAGATCTGAAGATTTTATTTGGCCTTCTTCTGATACTACTATTTATTCTTGTGATAAGGTAGAGGTCGCATTGGATTCGCCTATATTGGTATATGACAAATTGTGGAGAACCATAGGGATTTCACATAAAGATGTGGAATTGTATCCACAAGATAAAGTGCCGGGCTTATGCCATAAAATTTTGAGATCATGGACGGTAGGGGATTGGTGTGCAGATGATCCATACTATCTTCCCAAATATGATCAATACATTTATATTAAGAATGTCGAAGGGCCAAAAGTATTGAGTTCTGATATTGAAGATATCTGTATCAATACGGGTTGCTCAACTATTTTCTCAAAAACTTTTAGTGTTTCAGATGACTGTACTCCGATTGATGAATTAAATATTAATTGGAGGCTTTATAAATGGTCAGGGAGTAGTAAATCGGTAGTTGCCAGTGGTATTAGTTTGGATATACCCAATACTGAGTTAGAAGTTGGTAAATATAGTGTAGTTTTGGAAGTGGAAGATCACTGTAACAACATATTAATAAAGGAATATGAGTTTGGGGTAAGTTTCTGTTCAGCAGTATCCATTACCATACCGGCAGTAGTAAATCGAAATATAATTGCTAGTCAAGGCAATCTAAGTATCGATGATCTTGATTATTCCATTTCTCTACCTTGTAATCTAGCTAGTTATGATGTTCGATTACAATACAAAGGTCAAGGGAAAGTAGGTATGGATGGCCAATCTTTACCTCCGGAATCAGGGAGTGAATCACTGCCATATACCTGTAATCAAATCGGGAATAATGTCGTAGAGCTATGGGTAGTTGATGAAGGTGGTGTAGGAGTGAAAAAAGAGTTCACCCTCAATGTAGCAGACCCATATAATTTCTGCCCCAATGCAGTAGAAAAAATAGCAGGGACGGTGAGGTCGTCCAATGGTGAAGCCATAAAGAATGTTATGGTCAAATTGATGGTCAATGATACCGAAATCAAGGACAATATTACCAGCGATGATGGACAATACGATTTGGGAATATTCCCCAATGTTGTCCAATCATATATGGTAAAACCTGAAAAAGAGGATTCCCATGGCAATGGTATTTCAATCTTGGATGTGTTGATGATCAACCGTATGGTTAAAGGTCAGATCCAACCAAGTTCACCTTATGAAGCCATAGCTGCAGATGTAAATGAAGACGGCAATCTATCTGTTTTTGATGTATTGTATTTGCAGAGTTTGCTGTTGGATAGAATTCAGAAACTACCGGGTAATAATTGGATGTTTTTTAATAGTGAAATGAAGCAAATATCTGTAATTGATCCTACTGCGGAATACAAATCTATGCTGCACTTCGTCGGGGTGAAGAAGGGAGATGTAAACAGCAGTGCCAAATTGAGAAGTAATAGTAGATCTAGTAATCGCAATCAAGATATTAGATTGGAAAGACCTATTCTCGATGGAGGCTTTGTGAAAGTGCCCGTTTTTGTAGATCGAGCTACAGAGGTAAGTGC
Source organism: Membranihabitans marinus (assembly GCF_021729155.1). Taxonomy (GTDB): domain Bacteria; phylum Bacteroidota; class Bacteroidia; order Chitinophagales; family Saprospiraceae; genus Membranihabitans; species Membranihabitans marinus. The sequence goes on from NZ_JAJQYA010000002.1 coordinate 154,240, forward strand.
TTTGCAATTGTCTTTAATTAATCAAAATGCGAATGCAGTTTTGGCAATAGAGTCGGGGAGATTGAAATTGAGTGAAAACGACTACCAGGTTTCTGGTGAGGAATTGGATTTGGTTTGGATAGAGCAAAGTGAAAGTGACGATGCAGTAGAAATTCCACATTTCTACTTAGTATTCGATAGCCAAGATCCCAGTGATATTGATGTGACTCAACTCGTGTTGGGCCATGGTTTGGAATCTGAAGTGTTTGCCGATGAAGATTTAAAGGACGATATAAGTATTGTTTATCCACAGCAAACGGATGCTGAAATTCAGCCAAATGTAGGAGATTTTTATCCCAATCCTTTTAGTGATATAACCAAGATAGATTTTCAAGGAAATCGATCTTATGTCAAGAGTGTGGAAGTGTTTGATTTGTCTGGACGAAGAGTATATGAGAATAATGTAAATCAAGTCATCACAGAATTCAGTTTGTCCAACACGGATTTAGGAGGAAATGGTTTTTATACTGTGAGAATTAATTTTGAATCATCTTTTATCAACAAAAAGCTATACCTTATTAAATAAAGAAAACATCATATTGCATTTATTCAGAATACCCACTTAAGTCCACTTAAGGGGGTGTTTTTTATTTAATAGCCAGTGATTTCTTTTAATTTCATAAAGAAGTCTTTTTTACGAGGTGAGCTGATGCCCCAATTGACAGGTACACTTTGAAAACCATCGTCGAATCCCTCACCTTTCATTCTATAATCAAAGTAGCCCCATGAGGCATATGACTTGACAGCGTTTACGAAATTGTTGTTCTTTTTATCAAAATCAAAATGATCGTCTTCATTGAATACAATGGGTTGATTATGGTAGCCTTCAACTTTTCTGGTATTATTGACCAATTGAGTGATTTTGTCAGGATCTTTGATTCCGTTGCCATGTAATAATATGAAATCCGAATGGCTGACCACGTTGGTTTTGGGCAATGTGCCCCCTCCATAGCTGGTACTGACCAGCAATCGGTGTCCATCTATTTCAATGTCTTTAATTCGTTTTATTAATTCGTGAACGCGCTCTGGTTTGAGAATATCGTGATCGTACTTAATATTACATTCGTTGTTTACTTCTACAATTACGTTTTTGTATTTTTTTCGAAGTAAGTAATGGCTCATATTATCCACGGCATTGATGACGGCAGCTTCATCCTTTAACCATTCATCTTGACCAAAGTAGAAATATCCCAATATGACGACCATGCCCAATTTGTCGGCTTCTTTTAGGATTTTATTCAATCGTTTTAGATAGGGTTTTCTTATATCACCTGTAGGGGTAAATGTAGAATTGATCCATCCTTTATTTCCATAGCCCAATGGACTCCCTCCTTGTAAATTAAGGGTAAAAGCCAATAATCCATGGTCTCTCCAATTTTTCATTTGAGAGACGAATTCTTTATTATTTCGTTTTGCACTCCATTTTTTAGTATCTGGATATATGAAATTGTCTTTGGTCTCGGGGTTGAGATCGTCGAAGATACCTTGAACCATTCGAGAATTGAGCAGCAATCCTTCTATTTTGTTTCCTTGCCAATATCTGTCAGAATAGGTTATTTTTCCATTGATATAGAAGGCGTCGTCAACAATACTGACTACGGTTTTATTTTGCCCCCATGTGATCTGACTAAACAGAAGAATCAGAGCCCATGTTTTTAGGTTCGTTAATAATGCAATCATTTGATTTTAAATTTTGCTTTTGGTATTAAATGTTAAATTTAAATGTATAATTGAGAAATCTATAGTTTGTAGTTTGATTATTTTGCTATTTGGTTATTATTTCGATAATTTTTTAGAATAATATCTGTGATTGAGTAAGAAGTAACAGCTCAAGTCAATTTTGTAAAAGAAATATTTTTGAGGAATCGAACTTTTTTGGATATAAATCATTGGTAAATAATAGAGTATAGTCAAGGTTGTTTGTGTATTGTCGATTTATTTTCCAGAATATATTTTTGAATAGAAAATCCGCAGATTAAAAGTTTTAGTTTTTTGAAAATTTATTTGTTGGACTCCGTATCATTTATCTATTTTCGCACTTGAAATATTAATCGTAAACATCTGTTAATTAAATGAATGAAAAGTACCTATTTTGATCTCATTGATCAGACTTATTATTTCCCTCAAGAGGGGTTTGATTTACACGAAGGGGAATTGAGTTTTCATGGCGTGTCAATTATGCATTTGATAAAAAAATATGGCACTCCTTTTAAGTTGACCTATTTACCGCGTATAGGAGAACAGATCAAGAAGGCCAAAAATTTATTCAATCGCAGTATTCGAGAGAATGGATATAAGGGGAAATATTATTTTTGTTATTGTACCAAATGTTGTCATTTTGAACATGTGATCAAGAAGGCCTTAGATTTTGGCATCCATTTAGAAACTAGTTCTGCATTTGATGTCGATATTATCTATAAGCTCTATACTGCAGGTGAGATCAAGAACAACATTATTATTGTTCACAATGGATATAAGACTGATGAGTATTTAAGTAAAATCATTCAACTTCAAAACGACGGTTTTAAGAATTCCATTGTGGTATTGGATTCAATGAAGGAATTGCATCGATTGAATAAGATGTTGACCAAAAAGATGAAAATAGGTGTACGTATGGCTATAAATGAAGAGCCACAATCAGCCTATTACACTTCGCGTTTAGGTATTCGATCTTCTAAAATTATAGATTTTTATTCCAAGGAGATTGCCAATATGGAGAATATTGAATTGACCATGTTGCATTTTTTCGTTGACACTGGAATCAAGGATAATATTTACTATTGGGGTGAATTCAAGAGGGCCATTCGATTGTATACCGATTTGAAAAAGCAATGTGATACCTTGAATAATATAAATATTGGTGGTGGTTTCCCAATTCGGAATAATTTGGGTTTTGAATACGACTACAAGTATATGACGAATGAAATCGTGCGAAATATCAAGGTGGCATGTAATAGTGAAGGTATCGAGGAACCCAATATATTTACAGAATTTGGAAAATATACCGTAGGGGAAAGTGGAGCTACCATATTTACGGTATTGGAAGAGAAAAAACAAAATGATGCAGAGCGCTGGTATATGATAGATAATAGTTTAATGAATACTATTCCAGATGCATGGGGATTGTTGGAGAAATTTATTTTACTGCCCATTAATAAATGGAACGAAGAATACCGCAATGTAAATATCGGAGGAATTAGTTGTGACCATTCTGATTACTATAACTCTGAAGATCTCAACCAACAGGTCTTTCTTCCCGCTACGTCCAACGATGCTGAAGAGCCCCTCTATGTAGGATTTTTTCACACAGGAGCCTATCAAGATGCCATCAGTGGGTATGGGGGGATAAAACACTGTTTAATCCCATCGCCCAAAACTATAGTCATCGACAGGGATAGTACTGGTAATTATGTAGATTACGTATTTAGAGACGAACAAACGGCCCAGGATATGTTGCGTATATTGGGATATAAAGATCAATAACTGATAATAGAATAATATTAGCGGATTCACAATTATTATTTTTTGGGGATCCGCTTTTTTTATGGCTGTGAATCTCATTGTCGAAAAATGTGAAGTCTAGGTTTCGACAATGACAGAGTTAGCCTAAATCCATTATAATTCTAGATTTATTTCTCCTGAGTTCTATCATAAATAAGGAGTTAATAATACCAACACAGGAATTAAATCAAATATAGATCTGGCCAATATAAAGGCTACTAATATACGGGGTCCAAATTTAGGTATTTAACCATTGTAAATTGGGCAAGCATTCCAATGGTCTAGGAATCTGTATATTATACTCTTAGATTTTGTCGAGGGCAACTACTGCAAAAGTAATTACAAAAGGGAGTGGAACCCAAAACCACGAAGTAGCAAATACTAAAAGAAGCAAGGTGATCACCAAAGACACTAGAAAGAATAAAGTTGATTGACCTTTGCTAAATTGAATATCTGAATTTGATTTTGACATTGTATATGTGTTTTATTCTTGCAAAAATAAATAAATATGTGAAATTTCAAATAAACTGTGGTTTTACTTTGAGAAGATAATGTCCTTCATCTTATGTGAATAACCGGTCTTAATCTTTTTTTAAAATAGATCGATAAAATTCCAGAGCGAAGAGAGGAGGATTTATTCTATGGTATTGAGGAAGCAAAAAGTGAATTTACCCTTGATTTTGGTAGGAAGGTATGAAGTGGATTAAGATAAATATTTTTTTTACTAAAAATTTCAATGATTAATATTCGTCATTCACATGCTTTAGAAGGGTGGAGATATCCCGTATTGATTTGGTTTTAACCTTCAATAAAAAGGCTAGTATTATTAGGTGAATAATAAAAATAGATGGGAAATACGGAGAATAAGAAATGTATTTCATTGAAATTTAAGATATTTGCATGAAATATTGCAAAAGCGCCATGAATATTATTGAGCAAAAAGACGTGTTTAGATTCAAACAATTTGCCATTTCTCAATCCCAATGTGGGATGAAAGTAGGTACGGATGGAATATTATTGGGGGCATGGGCTCCTATTGATGGTGTAAATTCTGCATTGGATATAGGTGCGGGAACTGGATTGCTTTCGGTAATGCTGGCTCAAAGAGCCTCTCAATTGGATCCTATCATTGGAGTGGAGATTGATGAAAGGTCTTATTATGAGGCCAAGGAAAATTTTGAACAGAGCCCTTGGGCAGATCGCTTAAATATTGTTCATCAATCTATTCAGGATTTTGCCAACGAGGTAGATTTTGGATTTGATCTCATCATTAGTAATCCACCTTTTTTTACGGGGGGGACTTTATCCGAATCTCAAACAAAAAACAATGTCCGTCACACCATCAAATTGCCCCATAGTGATTTATTGAGATCGGTAAAACGATTATTGAATCCTAAAGGACGATTTACTGTGATCTTACCTACATTAGAAGGATACCGTTTTATTGAATTGGCCGAACAATACGGATTGTACGAATCCAAAATAACCATGGTTAAACCAACGGCTGAAAAGGAAATCGAACGATTGCTGATCAACTTTAGGACTAAACCGGTAGACCGTATTGTTGAATCGGAATTGATTTTGAGGGATGGCCAAACAGGGCAAATGACTGAGGATTATTCTAATTTGGTTTCCGATTTTTACCTATAACAACTAGATAGTGAATACAGCAGAAATTTTATATGAAGACAATCATTTGATTGCTATCAATAAGCCTGCGGGTTATTTGGTGCAGGGAGATGACACAGGTGACCTACCTATAGTAGAGATGATGAAAGATTATATCAAGGTTAAGGATAATAAACCTGGTAATGTTTTTTTAGCTCCCAATCATCGATTGGATCGACCAGTCAGTGGCTCATTACTGTTTAGTAAGACTTCCAAAGCTCTAACCAGAGTCAATGATTTGTTTCAAAAGAATCAAGTAGATAAGACGTATTATGCCATTTTGGAAGGTATCCCTGAAGAACTTGAGGGGCGTTTAGAGGATTTTATTGTGAAGAATCGGGCAAAAAACATCAGTTATATTGCCAAAAAGAAAATAAAAACGGCCAAGAAATGTGTATTGGAGTACAAGGTTGAGAAGGTAATTAACAATCGGTCATTTGTGAGAATTACTCCTCACACTGGTCGTTCTCATCAAATTAGGGTGCAAATGTCTGCTATGGGCACACCGATACTGGGTGATATTAAGTATGGAGCAGAATACAAAATGCCTGATCGGTCAATAGCACTGCATTGTTACGAATTGAGTTTTATTCATCCCATTAAATTGGTTCGTGTACAAATTAAATCAGATCCACCTGATTTGCAATTATGGCAGAATTTTTTCTAATTTTTCAATGGGAATAAGAATATTTTTTCCAGTGGATATTATTCGAATATCCACCTTCATGTAATTCATATATTTTTTATTTTTCTATAAAGTACTAATTCATAGCTTAAAAAGCGATGTAGGTATGAGGGTTGTAATAATTGAGGAATAGATAATTATATTTTCTTCAAAAATTCTATAACTTTGCATTCCGTAACGTAATAATCACAATACTATGACCAAATATATATTTGTTACGGGTGGCGTAACCTCTTCTTTAGGTAAAGGCATTATTTCTGCCTCATTGGCCAAGCTTCTACAAGCTAGAGGTTTCAAAGTAACGATTCAGAAATTAGATCCCTATATCAATATCGATCCAGGTACAATGAATCCCTACGAACACGGGGAATGTTATGTAACTGACGATGGTGCAGAAACCGATTTGGATTTGGGCCATTACGAGAGATTTTTAAATATACCCACTTCCCAAGCCAACAATGTGACTACGGGAAAGATTTATCAAAACGTAATCAACAAAGAGCGTTCCGGTGAATATCTGGGCAAGACGGTTCAGGTTATTCCTCATATCACAGATGAGATCAAGCGGTATATCAGGGGGTTGGAAGTAGAGGGATACGATATAATTATATCAGAAATTGGTGGAACGGTAGGGGATATTGAATCACTGCCCTATATTGAAGCGGTTAGACAATTGCGGAACGATTTAGGCAAACAAAACGGTATTGTAATACATCTTACCTTGATTCCTTATTTAAGTGCGGCTAAGGAATTGAAGACCAAACCCACACAGCATTCCGTAAAGGAGTTGTTGACCTATGGTATTCAACCAGAGATATTGGTTTGCCGATCTGAGCATCCCATCACTGAAGATATAAGAAAAAAATTGTCGCTATTTTGCAATGTCGATATCAATTCCGTGATTGAATCCAGAGATGCGAGTACAATATACGATGTACCTTTGTTGATGTTGAAGGAGAATCTCGATACTACTGTACTGCGGAAGTTGGGATTAGATAAAAGAAATGAACCCGATTTGACGGCGTGGAAAAATTTCCTAGGAAAGTTAAAAAATCCATTGCACGAAGTCAAGATAGGAGTAGTGGGGAAATATATTGAATTGCAAGATGCCTATAAATCCATATATGAATCATTCGTTCATGCAGGAGCAGAAAACGAGACCATAGTCAATGTAATTAATATACATTCTGAAGATTTAGAAGAAGAGGGTAGTCTTAAGCAACTCGAATCACTCAATGGAATATTGGTTGCGCCAGGTTTTGGAGAAAGAGGAATAGAGGGTAAACTGGTGGCCATTAAGTATGCGAGAGAGAATAAGATACCTTTATTTGGTATTTGTCTAGGAATGCAATGTGCAGCTGTGGAGTTTGCTAGAAATGTGTTGAAGATAGCTGATGCCCATTCTGCTGAAATGGATTCCAAAACTCCGAACGACATCATCCATTTGATGGAAGATCAGAAAAAGGTAAAAAATAAGGGGGGGACGATGCGTTTGGGAGCATGGAAGTGTGAAATTGAGCCGGATAGCATTGTCGGAAGAGCTTATGGTACCAATGTTATTTACGAACGACATCGGCATCGATTTGAATTTAACAATAAATTTAAGGCCGATTTTATTAGCAAGCAGTTTATGCCAGTGGGTATCCACAAGGAGAGAGATTTGGTTGAAATAATTGAACTCAAAGATCATCCTTGGTTTGTCGGTGTCCAGTTTCACCCGGAATTGAAGAGTACGGTTGAAAATCCTCATCCTTTGTTTACATCTTTTGTACGCGCTGCTATAGAAAATAGAAAAAATAATAAAAAAGAAATCGTTCAATCTGTCAATGAGGAAGCTTAAACTCGACGAATTAAATAGAATAGGTGTAGATGAATTTCAATCTACGCCCAAATATCCCGTAGTGGTAGTATTGGACAATATACGTTCTGGTGTAAACGTAGGTAGTTTTTTTCGCACAGCTGATGCATTTCTAATAGAGAAGTTGTGTTTGTGTGGATTCACACCTCATCCCCCTCATAAAGAAATTTTCAAGACTGCGATAGGAGCCCACGAATCTGTAAAATGGGAGTCATGGGATAATACCGTAGATTGTGCGATAGATTTAAAATCGAAAGGCTATTTATGTGTGGGCATCGAGCAGACCAGTCAGTCACAGTTTTTGCATCAACGCAGTCCAATGCAGCAACCAGTTGCTGTGTTTTTTGGCAATGAAGTACATGGACTTTCAGAAGACTTATTGCCTTTATTGGATACGGTTTGGGAGATTCCGCAGTTTGGTACCAAGCATTCGTTAAATGTCTCTATTACAGGGGGTATCGTATTGTGGGACATCATTCGGGAGCTAAACGCATAGATAAAAAAATACCACTACTAAAATTTGATTTTTAGTAGTGGCATTAATACTTTATTCGGTTTGTGGGATATTAAAACTTAGCGTGTTCTGTTGCGTCTATAGACTCAGTCATTTCTTTAGAAATAGCCGATTTAACCACTTTGATGAAGGTCTTTTCTGACAATTGGAGGGTTACCACATTGTCATCATCAATTTTATTTATTTTTCCAATAATACCTGATCCTGTTACCACTACTTTCCCTTTTTCCAATTCATTTGAGAAATTTCGTTGGGCTTTTGCTTTTTTCTGCTGTGGTCGCATAAAAAGGAAATAAAATACTAAGGCCATTCCAATTAATGGCAACATAGAGATAATAGGATTAGGTTCAGCTTGAAGTATTAGCATGTTTTTTATTTTTAATTTACAAAACCTTGCAAATATAATAAGGTTCTGGTAGGGAATGTATTTCCAATGATATTTATTGTTTTATTTTGATAGCCTTTTCTATCGCTGCTGTCAAATTCTACAGTAATACTACTGGATTGTCCAGGTTCTATGATGCCTTCAGGTATTTCCACTGCAGTACAACCACAGGAAGTAGTGACATCTGATATAATAAGTGGTCGCAGTCCAGTATTTTGAAAAGGATAAGTTTTGGTGACTATGGTTCCTTGTGGGATGGTATCAAAACTTGTGGTGGTATATTCGAAGCTAATTTTGGCCACATTTGCGGTATCGATAACATGGTCAACTTCTACTGGAATAGCAATACTGGCGGAAATATTGGTATCGATTTCATTTTCTTTGGTATCTTGGTCACCCAAACCACAACTTTCCCAAGTTAATATTAGCATTAATATTAAAAATATTGATATATAATTGTGTTTTGGTTTCATAGTTCAAATTTAGCTCATTTATGAATAATAAAACAATTTTTTTCCTAATAGGTTTTATGGGGTCAGGCAAATCTTTGCTGGGGAAAAAGGTAGCCCAATTGATGGATGTCACTTTTATGGAAATGGATGAACTTATCGAAAAAGAAGCAGGATGTGAAATTAAAGACATCTTTAAGCATGATGGAGAAGCGTATTTTAGATCTATTGAACGAAAGATCTTGGATGACATCATCGATAAGGCAAGTGAGGCTAAAGATACTATTATTGTATCTACTGGTGGAGGAGCTCCCTGTTTTAATGACAATTTACAGCGGATGAAGGAAAATGGGGTGGTAGTGTATATTCGTCCCTCAGAAGATATTCTTTTATCGAGATTGGTAAATGGTATGGATCATAGACCTTTACTTAGAGGGAAGACGGAAAATGAATTGCGTACCTATATTCGAGATACCTTGACCATTCGAGAGCCATATTACAAGGGCGGGGATTGGATCTTTAATCCAGTATTTAAAAGCAAGACTTCTAATATTTTGTTCTTAAAAAAATTAATTCAACGGCAGATCAATTCTATTTAAATCTTCTATTACCGCGATGATTCCCACCCGTCCAATAGCAATTCTAATGCAGAGGCTGGTTGTAAAATGGGGCAAAAAGCTTCATCGTTGCTGGGGATGGCTGTGAAGCGAATAAGTTCATAGAATTCATGTGATTGGATGTCGGGATAAAATGCTTTGATCAATGCTGCTGTAGAGGCTACAAATGGGGCTGCCATAGAGGTCCCGTTGAGGGCTTTATAGGAATTGTTTTTATAGGTACTGAGGATATTTACACCTGGTGCAGCAATACCCCAGTCGATATCATCGATATGGTTTGAGAAATTGGCCATCTGATTGGTCTCATTGGTCGCCGCCACACAGATGACACCGTCTACATTGGCTGGACTGTAATCTGAAGCATTGCCAGAGCTATTGCCAGCACTTACTACTACTATGCGATTCTGATCATTGGCGTAGGCTACTGCTGCACTATAAGCACGTTGTTTGTAATTGTCACTCAATCCTCCCAATGAGAGAGACAGAACGTCGGCTCCATTGTCAACGGCTTCAATCATTCCATTTATGATTTGTGCTTGAGTACCGAAACCAAAGGAATTGAGCACTTTTATGGGTTGGATTTCGATGAGGTCGTCATAGAAGGCCATGGATGATATCCCTTTTTTATTGTTGGTAATGGCAGCGACGATACCAGCACAATGAGTGCCATGACCTACTGGGTCTTTAACATTTTGAAAATCTGGATGGACGGCTGTTTTTAAATCTTCGTGTTGGGCGTCAATACCTGTATCGAGTACGGCTACGACAACTTTTTTCTTGATTTTATCTTTATTATTAATGATAAGGCCGTGTAGTTGATGAAAATTGAGATTATTCATAGCCCATTGTTTTTCTGCCAAGGGGTCATTGGTTCCATAGTCTCGATCTTCCTTAATTTTTTGATTGCTTTCAATTGGGGTAATGGATATTTCATCGTTGTATTCTCCATATAGGATGATGGATTCATCCTCAAGTTGTTGGAGTAATTTCGAGGCGGCGTGAGCTTGTTCACTAGGCAAATCTACAATATAGAATCGATTGAGGAATTCATTGGCTTTGTCGGGGTGAAAGGCCTTGACTATTTTGCCGTCATATGGTTCTATTAATTTTTGAACATCATTTAATTGATCTTCATTTATTTCAATAATTAATTCTCCTTCTTCCATCATTTGATGAATATCTTCTGGTATCAAAGTGATGGGTATGGGGAGATTGAAGAGGGGGAAGGAGAGAACGATGGAAGCGGCAACGGCTATAAATAAGGCAATTTTATTGTGTTTTACCCAGTTAAACACCATGCCAAAAAAACCGATGAGCAGTAAATTTTTAGAGAAGTAAAAATATTTCAAAGGGCCGATTGAGAATAAATAATTTACTCCTAGGTTGAAGGCAAGGGATATAAAGAACAATAATCCCAATACTATGTTCCATTTTCTGTTGCTAGAGAAAATAAACCAAAGCCCTAGAAAAACGAGGGTAGAAACAAAGGTTATTATATTGAGACTTAAGAAATCTATCATATTGAGTGTATCTAAACTTAATATTTAAACAATGTAAATCAAAATAGATTCAATTTTGGGTCAAAAATGAGAAAAGTAACAGGAAAATTTCGACAAACGGCAAGTTTATTGCGATTTATTATATTTTTACAACCGAAAAAAATAAGGTTATGGACGTTAAAAAATGTGTAATTATTGGATCAGGCCCAGCTGGATATACAGCGGCTATTTACGCAGCGAGAGCAAATATGGATCCTATTTTGTATACTGGAGGGGAGCCGGGTGGTCAATTGACGATTACCACGGAAGTGGAAAATTATCCTGGATTCCCAGAGGGAATACAAGGACCGCAAATGATGGAGGAATTTAGAAAGCAAGCTGAGCGTTTCGACACTCAGATTCACTATAATTTGGTAAATAAGGTTGATTTTTCCAATGGTGTTCACAGTCTTACTTTAGATAATGGGGAGACGATACATGCCCATACTGTTATTATATCTACAGGGGCAAGTGCTCGATGGTTGGGATTGCCTTCCGAGAAAAAGTATATGAATCTAGGGGTCTCGGCCTGTGCGGTTTGTGATGGTTTTTTCTTTCGCGGAAAGGATGTTGCTGTAGTAGGAGGGGGTGATACTGCTCTTGAAGAGGCCAGTTATTTGGCTAAGCTTTGTCCTGTAGTTCACTTGTTGGTTCGACGAGATGAATTTAGAGCGAGTAAGGCCATGCAAGCACGTGTACTCAATAACGATAAAATTAAAATTCACTGGAATACTGAGGCGTTAGAGGTATTGGGGACTGAAAGTGAAGTTACTGGTATGAAGGTGATTAATAACAAGACTCAAGAGGTTTCTGAGATAGCAATTTCCGGATTTTTTGTAGCTATTGGTCATACGCCGAACACAAAGGTGTTTGCCGATTTTATTAATTTGGATGAGAATGGTTATATTGTAACTGAAGGCAAGAGTACCAAGACTAATGTGGAAGGTGTATTTGCCAGTGGAGATGCGCAGGATCATATATACCGACAGGCGGTAACTGCTGCTGGAACGGGCTGTATGGCGGCATTGGATGCCGAACGATATTTAGTAGAAAAAGGAATTATATAATTTTAAATTAAAAAGAAGTATGGCACATACAAAATTTAGAGCAGGCGTATTATATGGAAGTGAAGTTTCTGATTTGTTTCAATATGCAAATGAGGAGAATTTTGCATTGCCGGCTGTTAATGTAACAGGAACCAATACCATTAATGCTGTTTTGGAGACTGCGAAAAAATTGGAATCTCCTGTTATCGTTCAATTGTCCAATGGAGGAGCTTCCTTTTATGCTGGTAAGGGATTGAGTAATGAAGGCCAAAGAGCTTCGATTCAAGGTGCTGCATCAGCTGCTGGACACGTACATTTAATGGCCAAAGAATACGGTGTAACGGTGATTTTACACACCGATCATTGTGCCAACAAATTGAGACCATGGGTAGACGGATTGTTGGATATAGGTGAAAAATATCACGCTGCCAATGGACATCCTTTATTTAGTTCACATATGTTGGATTTGTCTGAGGAGCCCATAGAAGAGAATATTGAGATCTCGTGTCAGTATTTGGAGAGAATGAAGAAGCTTGATATGACCATTGAAATCGAATTGGGAGTAACAGGTGGGGAAGAAGACGGAGTAGATAATACCGATGTAGACAGTTCTAAATTATATACTCAACCTGAGGAGGTTGCATTTGCTTATGAGAAGTTATCTGCTATTTCAGATAAATTTACCATTGCTGCTGCTTTTGGTAATGTACACGGTGTATACAAGCCGGGTAATGTTTCCTTAAAGCCCATTATCTTGAAGAATTCGCAAGAATTTGTAAAGGAAAAGTTTGGATTAACTAGTGATCGACCGATTAATTTTGTTTTCCACGGTGGTAGTGGATCTTCTTTTGAAGAAATTAGAGAGGCTATCGATTACGGTGCCATAAAGATGAATATCGATACTGATTTGCAGTGGGCACTTTGGGATGGAGTTCGCGGATATGACGAAAAATATCACGATTATCTACAAGCCCAGATCGGAAATTCTGAAGGTGCGGATATTCCCAATAAAAAGTATTACGATCCTAGAAAGTGGTTGCGTGCAGGAGAGGAGGCTTTTGTGTTGAGGTTGCAACGCGCATTTGAAGATCTCAATGCTGTGGGTAAGAACAAATAATAGCCGAGATATTCAGTTGACTATATCTTGATTATATAGAGGGATAGTCATTGCTGATGTATCGATGAGAAATATTACAATAGAAAATAAAGCTCTCCAATCTGGGGGGCTTTTTTTATGGTAAAGGTAGGGTAAAGGTAGGGTTGAACAGGATAGATATTATACGAAATACCTTTAAATTGACGACAATCATTCGATTTAATGTGGAGACATGACTGAATATGACTGAGCATAGTTGCCCTTTAGGGCAACCAAAGGTCGTAAATCGACCTTTGGTGAAGGAACCGAGGCCTCCCGGCCGAGGCGTGACTGCCCTGTAGTTCGATAGGTATTTAGCCACTGCGCTCCGGATGTGAACGAGCAAAATACGTAGTATCCAAAGCCCTAAAGGGCAAGTACTTTCAGACATTCAAAATTTTATCTGTCATCGTAAAACGTAATTCGTATTATATGACAAGGTTTTTCTGCTAGTAATTTTTTTTACAGCGTTTATTGAGTTAATAGTTGGTTCTATTAACTCATACAGGCTCCTGATTAAATGTGGGGGTAGAGATGAATGGATTTGGACTTTGAGTTGTAGGACATATAATGTAAAAGGGGTATATGATTTTTAAATGGGTCCTGTATTGTATGGTGAAGGGCTATATAATTAGTTATTTAGCTGATAAGTTCTAAATATGTCCTCGGACGATGGTGTACCATGCGTTCTAATAGGTGGTCGTATATACCCTCCTTCATCTGATTGCGATTAAATCTATAACAGAATTCATCCAAATAATACTGCAATAGTTCAGCGTGATGATGAATTCCTCTCAACCAGGAAATTATACTGTTTTCAATTCTATTAGACAATGGCATAATGGTCTTCTTAGTTTTTTTTACTCTGGAAATGACTTGGTAATTCTGGCAAATATGGTCATATCCATGCCATTTATAACAGCTAATTAACGCATCTTGATTTATTGTCCGTTTAGCCACTGAATTGATTTGATTGGACCCTCGACTTTTTACTTCGTCGGCATAAACGTGAGATACTCCTTTGCCTTTTTTCTCTATTGTGAGGACTACTCTCTTTTTAAAACGGACTTCCTGGCCTTTTTTCATCATCTTCTTCATTCCGATTTCAAAATCAGAAATTTCTACTTTCCCACTTAGCCCGACATTGCGTTGAGTTTCCATGGCCGACAATACCTTGAGTCGGAAAAGCCAACAAGTCTTTTGTCGCAACTGTAAAGTTCGACTTAATTCACATGAGGAGATTCCTTTTTTATTGGTCGCTATAAAGTAGACAATGGCAAATGCTTTGACCAGATCGAACTTAACTTTGTGAAATAATGTGTTGGCCGTAGCTGATTCTTTATATCGACATCGACTGCATTGCCTTAAATGCGGCTTTCCGCCGCTGCAATAATGATGATGTCCACAATGTTTACAAGTAAATCCCGATTCCCACTTTATTTTGGCCAAATATGCTAGACAGCTTTCTCTGCTAGGGAAACGCTTGTATAAGTCATAAATTGACACACTTTTGAATTTCTCTTCCATAGCGATATGAATTTTCCTTAATATACGGAAAACATAGGTTATTCCATAACCGCCTAATTATATGACTCTTACACTCACTTCCACTTTTACATTAAAATATTATCACCCGTAAGTACTTTTAATTTAGCCATTTTATAATCAAAATTTTATCACTAAAATATCAGCTCGCTAACCTTTTAATAGACCATAGTGGTTTTGACTAGAAGAATTATTAATAAATTTATTATTACCCCAATCGGCTAATGTATTGATCTATATCTCCACAACTTTAACCAAGTGATTGTATTTCGTCGAGATGAAATTGAGATTAAAAAATCAATGGGTAATCTTTTTGTAGATTGGGTTTGTCTAAAAGCTAGCGATAAACATATATTTGAAATCACTTATGATTAGTGTCTTATTAGTGTCAATAATTTTTCAATATTTAGGATATTTATATATCTAAAAAATATTACGGCTATCCAGAAACTTATCTACTGAAATTTGCATTCTACAAAACCATAATAAGACAAGGTTATGGTATTGCGGAATTAACATTTATTCCACTACCAATATTCCTAGTATGCTATATAATGATCTTCAGAATATCCCTATTCTATGGTCTAAGACCAAATCCTTGTAAGAGGTTTCCTTGTGTCAAAACTTAAAATATGAGTCTCAACTATCGAAATAGAACAAAATATTCGATGGAATCCTGGAACTAAAAGAACATGTGTTTAAAAGGGAATAAGGGTAAGTAAATGAATAATTATTATTTGACCGCCTGGCAATGAATTGATTAAAAAATACCTAACCATAGTCTAGCATTCTTTGAAAAAAAATTGTAGAGATGATATCACCTATAGTTAATCAGTAAATTTTAGGCTGGATGCCATCAATTGATATAGTGGTTTATATTTTTCTATTTCGCTATCCAAATCACCGATTGCACTATTAATCATATAGGATAAAGTAATAAGATGATTTTTGTATACAATATGGTAGAATGAAATATAAACTCTTGATTCGTGATATTCGTTCTGTATTTCGCCTGTAGTTTCCATGATCATTGTTGATTGACCATCAATGACAGTGTGTTCATAATTGAAATCGTTTATATTCTTTAGTCTTACTTCATCAATATTTTTTCTTCCCAATTCAAGAGCGAAATATTCTTTGACTAATTCATTGGTGTAATCCATAGATAATATATACTCAAGTTCTTCTTTCGTCATATTCGATGAATGATTATTTGTCTCAATAGACCGATTTTGAATAGTGATACCAGCTATACATAAATTATTGTCAGTTTTAAATTTTTGTAGGAGATTAGATTTTATTCCAGGTTCAGATATCCAACTTGTTGGATATTCGATGGATAAGTTTACACCACTTGATTTGGAGTGGCCATTGGAATAGAATATTTCTCTATAATTATTTAGGAATTCTTTGGCTGGAGTTTTTCTGTAACTTGGATTATTACGTAATAAGGTTTTGACAAAGGGAGTGAATACCTCTTTACGACCCATAATTACTTCATCATTAAAGTTTTCTAAATACTTTGATGATTCTTTTTGGGTTAAGCTATTGGGTTCAATTTGATTAATGATAGGATTTGTATATTGGGTCTTTATTGTTGCAGGAGTAATATCTTGAAATGTAGCTAATTCATTTTCAATAGACTCAATGGACTCTCCGTGTGCCATTATAAAATCGCCTTGGGCTAATTTCGCTTTTGCAGCTAGTTCTGGTAAGAATTCTTGAATGTATTGGTTATTCAATTCTATGCCATATGCAAATCCCAATGCATTAGACATATCTGCATAGTATTTCCTGTCCTTAGATTGACAATGTGATACATTATATAATCCACAGATTATGAGAACGGTAAAAATTGATTTCATGTCTTTTAAATGAATCATTAAGTAAAAAAATAGAGTCTTAGTTGCTGCCTAATTTGTAGGTATTTAAAACTTTCGTATTAATCTGGAGAGGGATTGTATTTTGCCAATAATTGGAACTCGGTGTTGGCATTTACTTATAATAATTCGTTTTTCTTCTAGGGCTTTAATATGGTTAATCGGTATTATCATTTTGTCTGTTCTTAGGTTTTGGGCTATAAATTTTTGAATTTGTAATGATAACACTTTTACAAAAAAATATAAACAATAATTACTTCTTATGAAATTCAAAATATAATGTTTATCAATAATATTGATTACTTGAAGCTGCTAGAATATTTTGGTAAGTGTCTCTAGAAAGAGTTTATTTCAAAACCGTGGTTTGAAATTCTTTGGCAAAAACATTGCGCATTTCAATGAGCTTTTGCTGGATTTGAAGGTGTTTTAAATATTCCACCATATTGTCCTCCGCTTCGTATTTTTGAATTTCTTGCTTATTTAAATCGCATAACTTGGTCGCCTTATTCAACTTAAACCTCATTATGGCTTCTTGCACGTCCCTTTTCTGATTTTTTTGAGGAGCCGGCTGTGTTTGTAAATCCATATCCCACATCTTGACCCAGTTTTCACTGTAATGACTATCGAACCGACCTTCTTGGAGATCAATGACGGTTTTGCGTATTTCAGTCGATGTTTCGTGAGTTAAATAGTGGAGGTCTGGCACTTCAGACTTTTCATTGAATTCTTGGTATATTTCCAATATGGCTTTTAGAGTTTCGTCTTCAAAAAAATCGACAACATCCTCTAAATTTTCAATGACAAATTCTGTGACGTTTTGTTCTTCATCGATTGGCTTATCCCCATGTTGGATTAAAATGCGGATGATATTTTCCTCTAATCGTAAATCTACACTTTTCTTTTTCTCCGATTGAGGACTTACTTCGGAATTCGGTTTTTCTTTTTCTTTTTGAGCATTTCGAAATTCAGCAGCTCGAGATCGCTGATGATTTTTTTCTAATTTCTTTTCTAATTCTTCTACAAGAGCAGATTCTGGTATATTCATCAAGGCTGCAGTCTCCTTGACATAGAGGTGACGTTTAATACCATCTTGAATTTTGGAAATACTGTCAACGAGTTCCTGAATAGTTTGAGCCCTATGGACTGGATCATCGGCCGTCGCCAATTTGCCCAACTCCGCTTTGTATAAAAGGAAATCTTTGACTTCTTCTTCAAAATACTCAGCAAAACCTGCTTGCCCTTTTGATTGGACAAAACTGTCGGGGTCTTCGCCTTCTGGTAAAGTTAGAATTTGAACATTCATGTCGGCTTCTAAGATCAAGTCAATACCTCGAACAGAAGCTTTGACTCCAGCCTGATCTGCATCAAATATTAGACAGATATTTTCAGTATATCTCTTTATGATTCGTATCTGATCTGGAGTTAATGCTGTACCACTGGTGGCTACAACATTTTCAACACCGTGTTGATGCATCATCATCACATCGGTATAGCCCTCTACAAGAAAACATAGATTTTCATTTCTAATCGCTCGTTTGGCCAGATGCATGCCAAACAATATCTTCCTTTTTTGATATATTTCTGTTTCTGGAGAGTTGAGATATTTCGGGGCGTTGTCGTTTTTCTTGAGAATTCGTCCGGCAAAGGCTAAAACGAGACCACTGAGGGAGTGAATAGGAAACATTATTCTATCGAAAAAGAAATCTGATCCATGCTTATTGGTAAGCCCAAGGGCTCGCAACATATCCTCATTATATCCGGCCTCAACAGCTTTTTGGGTAAAGGCATTTCGCGGACTTCTAGCAGCAAATCCCAATTCAAAAGTGGCTATAGTTTTATCGGTAAATCCCCGTTGTTTCATATAGCCAAGACCTACACTGCGGCCGAGGTCGGTGTTGTGTAGTGCGTCTTTGTAGTGATCCAGAGCAAAATTGTTGACGATTTGCAATGATTCTCGATAAAGGGATTCGGTGCGATCTTCTGCCTTCGTTACATCTTCCTCAACATCGATATTATACATTTTGGCTACGTATCGCAATGCCTCTGGGTACGACAGGGCTTCATGTTCCATTAAAAAATCAATTCCATTACCACCGCGTCCACATCCAAAACATTTGAAAATGTTTTTGGCGGGAGATACGGTAAAGGATGGTGTTTTTTCATTGTGAAATGGACAAAGCCCTAACTTGTTAACCCCTCGGTTTCTCAGGCTAACAAAATCGCCGACGATATCTTCGATGGCCATTTTATCGAAAATCTCTGCAATGGTGTTTTTTGATATCATATTTTACCTATGCTCAAAAAGTCTATAGATCGTAGTAAATTTATTAAATAAAAATATAATATATGTATAGTCCGCTGGTATTGTTTTATATTTCTGCGGGTAAATGTTCCTTTAATAGATCAGTCATGGAATAAATTCCTTTTTTCCCGTATAACCATTCCGCAGCCAAAACTGCTCCTAATGCAAATCCCTTTCTCGATTTGGCATCGTGGGTAAAGGTCATAGTGTCGAATTCTCCTTCATAAATTACACTGTGGATACCAGCTACCTCAACTTCTCTTTTGGAAACGATTTCCAATTCATTTTGTTTATCAGTCACCTCATTAACCCAGCTATCTTTGCTGTCCGTATTGGCCAATATAGTGTTGGCAAGGTGAAGGGCTGTTCCACTGGGACTGTCCAATTTGTGAATATGGTGAATTTCTTCCATTCGAACCGAAAAGTCATTAAATGAATTCATCAGTTTTGAAATATAATCATTGATGGCAAAAAATAGATTGACGCCAATGCTGTAATTGGGTGCGTAAAAGAAACTCCCTTGTTTTTCTTTAACCAATTCCTGTATTTGAGGCATGTGTTCTGTCCAAGCAGTGGTCCCACAAACTACTGGAATGTCTTGATGGATGAGGGTTTGAATGTTTTTATAAGCCGATTCGGGTTGAGTAAATTCAATAGCCACGTCCACAGTCTCTGGTGTCAATTTCTGTATTTCGTCGCTATTGTCTTGATCTATAATGGCTGATATATTATGATTTCTACTCTGGCAAATGGCTTCAATTGTTTTTCCCATTCTTCCGTAACCAATAATTGCAATATTCATAAGTTATAATTTTTAAAAATTTACCTTTGCAAAAATATTCATAAAAAAACCAATAAGAAGAAATGAATGACATTTTATTAAAAACCTTGGATGGACAGTTGGTAGAGCGACCACCTGTTTGGTTAATGAGACAGGCTGGAAGGATATTGCCTCAATATAGAGCCGTTCGAAGTAATATGAAATCATTCAAGGATTTGGTCAAAAATCCAGTTAAGGCTGCAGAAGTAACCATACAACCTGTAGATGAGTTGGGTGTAGATGCAGCGATTTTGTTCTCAGACATCTTAGTGATTCCAGAAGCCATGGGCTTGGATTACAATTTGGTCGAGAAGAAAGGACCGATGTTTCCAACCACCATTCAATCATGGGATGATATTGCCGCTTTGATTGACGGTGAGGAAGCCGCCCTAAAATTGGAATATGTATACAATGCCATCACCGAAACCAAAGATCAACTCAATGATCGAGTTCCATTAATCGGATTTACAGGTGCGCCATGGACTTTGTTTTGTTATATGTTGGAAGGAGAAGGGTCAAAGACTTTTTCTAAGGCTAGACGTTTTCTATACCAACATCCAGAATGGTCTCATAAGTTGTTGCAAAAAATCTCTGCTACAGTAGCTGAATATTTAAAGATTCAAATTGAAAAAGGGGTGGATTGTGTCCAAATATTCGATAGCTGGGCGGGATGCTTAGGAACCCAGCAATACCATGAATTTGGTCTGAAATACATTCGTTGGATCTTGGAGCAATTACCAGAAAATACTAGAACCATAGTTTTTTCAAAAGGTGCCCATGCCTCAATGGAGGAATTATTGGATCTGCCTTGTAAAGCTTTGGGCTTCGATTGGCAAATTGAAGCTGAGTATATAGCCTCTCAGGTCAATGGACAAAAAGTGGTACAAGGTAATTTAGATCCCTGTGTATTATATGCTGATAATGAAGAAATAGTACGTTCGACCCAGCGATTATTGTCTGTTTTTAAGGGCGGACATATTGTCAATTTAGGTCATGGGGTATATCCAGATACACCACTATCTGGGGTGAAGAAATTTGTGGACGAAGTTAAATCCTTTCGATACTAATCATTGATTTTACTATATTGCGTGATAGGAGTATTATTTTAATCATAAAACCAGAGCAAATCTTAAAGTTTTGTTCGAGAATAAATTGATTTATGGAGGACAATTAGATGAATAATTTTCATTAAAAATAATCCTCGATATCATATAAAAAAACTATTTATGGGTTGGTTTAAAAGACTAAAAGAAGGAATTCAGACAGCTACCAGTAATAAAAAAGAAATTCCTGACGGTATTTGGTCGAAATGCCCGAGTTGCAAAGAAGCAACTCTGACCAGAGATTTGAGAGATAATTTATTTGTCTGTCCACATTGTGATCATCATTTGAGAATCGGTTCTTACGAATATTTCGAGATTTTGTTTGAAGATTCAAAATATGAGATTCATTTTGATGATTACGAGGCAAAAGATATGCTGGAATTTGAGGATCTTAAGAAGTACAAAGATCGATTAAAAGACGCCAAAGAGAAGACTAAATTAAAGGATGCTATATCAGTGGCTGTGGGTGAAATAGCACCTGGTCAACCATTGGTGATCGCAGCTATGGACTTTTCTTTTATTGGAGGTTCTATGGGAAGTGTAGTTGGTGAAAAAATATCAAAGGCCATCGATTATAGTTTGGTCAATAAAATTCCACTAATGATTATTGCCAAATCCGGTGGTGCCAGAATGATGGAATCTGCATTTTCTTTGATGCAAATGGCCAAAACTTCGGTTAAACTGGGATTGTTGGCAGATGCCAAAATTCCATACATTTCGTTGATGACAGATCCTACAACTGGAGGGGTAACAGCGAGTTTTGCGATGTTGGGGGACTTCAATATTGCAGAGCCCAAAGCTCTAATTGGATTCGCAGGTCCTCGTGTCATTATGGAAACCATAAAGAAAGAATTACCAGAAGGTTTTCAATCAGCGGAATTTCTATTGGAACAAGGTTTTCTCGATTTTATCGTTCATCGTAAAGACTTAAAATTGAAATTGCAAACCCTGTTAGATTTCTTTCAGAACAAACCAAAATCAAAAAGCCCTGTGCTAGACACAGAGGTGGTAAAGGCAGAAGGGAAATAAGTATGGATTCTTATCCATTTTAAATAAAAAAAAGACAGGATCCGATTGAGTCGAATCCTGCCTTTTTGGTTGTATTATTTTTGCAATCCTTAGATTAACCGATAACCAGATTACAGTACCAGAGTTTTAACTCTAGTATCAAATGGATCCACCGCAGCAAGCAATACATTGAAAAATTCTTCGCCCTGAAGAATATACCAAGTCATAAAATTGTCTGAGCGTTCTTGCAGTCCACCTCCTGGATATAACTTTTCTTTGATTTTGAGGATCTTGTTTAGGTTTTTCTCGTGAGATTGTTTTTCCGTTTTCTTTAATCTTTTTTCAATTCCGTTGAGATCGTTCTTGAATTTTGCAAATTGAGCACCAATTCTCGCGACCAAGGATTTATCTATGACCTCCACCTTCTGTTGGATGATTTTTTCTATATCGTCCAAAGCTCCGATATTCTCTGATAAATCAATTTCGTCGCGTCCGTATTTCACTAAGAATTTTTCTGTCAATTGATGATCGGGGAGAAATAAGTCCTCTAGAGTAAACTCAAATTCCTTTAAAGTATCCATATCTCTCTGGGAAATCAACTGAAAAGAATCTCGTCGTATCAACATAGGAAAGGAAACCTCCAGGTGTTCAAACTGCGATTTTCGCTCCAACCAATAGGCTATTTCTCCACCTCCACCTACGTAGGCAAGATTGGGAAAAATAATTTCTTGATAGATGGGTCGAAGTACTACATTGGGGCTAAATCGTTCGGGCTGTTGTTGAATTTCATCAATTAATTCTTTTTCTGTCCATGATTTTTCACCGTTGACGAGTTGGTAACCCTTGTCGGTTTTTTCTATCCGAAGTCGATCATTTTCGGTAAAGTAGAAAAAGTTGATTTCACGAACGTGGGCTTGAGGGTCAAATCCAGCAGAAGCAAAAGCTTCCTTGGTTTGATTAACGATGTGATATGATGTGCTGTTCATTACATCATCTATCATATAAGGCACCATCCTTGTCTTAAAAGCCCTGTTGTCCATGTTGACCACCAATATGCCCAAATGTCCCAACAAACTATGTACAAATCTCTGCATGGCCTCACCATAGGATAATGAGGGTAGGAAGGCGGCATCGATTTTTTTCACGATGGCTTGTGCATTGGCACTATCTCCCAATATGTTTTTGACTTCCTCAATTAGGGGAAATAAACTGTCTGTATTATATCGACTGACAGGACCCCCTTGTTCGTCTTCCCAAGTGATGGTTTTTCCAAACAATTTAAAATGGTTCATCTCATCGAAATCGTGATCTTCACCTCCTAAGATTAAAACAGGGATGGTTTGATATTTGCTTTCTGCCTCATTGAAAGAAGAAGAAACTTTGATAGCGGACAAACATTTGTAAACAAAATATAGAGGCCCAGTCATTAAATTGGGCTGATGGGCCGTAATAATGGTATAAACATTTTCTTCCTTTAATAAGTCGATACGATTAAAAATCTCAGTTGAATCGGTGAAATGAGAATACTGACTTTTTATTTCATCAACTAAGACATGGCGATCGACTACCATTTTCTGTCTTTGTGCTACGACCTTTAAAAGGTTGTCACTTTTGGGTTCGAACTTGTAAAATGGTTTCAATTTTTCATCTTGCACAGCATAGGCAATATCGTTTTTGCTAAATTTTTCAAGCGATTTAAAATCGAAGTTTATTTGCGTCATTAAACATCTTTAAGCGTTAGTAAAGTAGGGTGTTTAGTTAAGAATAATAGCTACACTAGCCATCAGTCGAGTAGGATTTTGTGAAAAATTGTATTGTTTGTCAAAGAAATTGAAATGGTTGCCAAAACGACTAAAATTTCCTTCGTATCTAACATCTATCATAATTTTAAAAAAATCTATACCGACACCGGCGATATATCCATATTCCAAATCATTAAATTTTGTTTTATATCCTTCCAAATCTTTTAATTCAGATATGGATTTAATAAAAACATGTCCTACAGGACCAGCATGAATTCGCAATGGCCCTGCTTTCAACCCTAACAAAAAAGGTATGTCAAGGTTTTGATAAGTTTCATTTAATATTTTGGATGCTTGTGTACTTGCATTGTCCTGAAGTCTAAAGTCGACACTATTGGAGTTGAATATGACTTCGGGTTGAATTAAGAACCAATCGAATCTCATCTGAAAGACGAGTCCGAAAAAAAATCCATAATTGGCATTCTCAATATTGAGGACGAATCGATCCACGGAGTTGGGATCGGTTATTCTTAAAGAATCTACACCGATATCCAATGCACTAATACCCCCCTTTACACCAATTTGAAATTGACTATATCCTACTTGGGTCAGAGTAAGGAAAGTCAAAATGATAATTAAATTTCTCAAGATTTCTTAGTTTTTCTTATATAACTAATAACTTTGTAGGTTCTATTTACGGATTGACACAATTAACATAAATTTACAGAATGTCCATTGATATAAAATATTCGCAAAGTTACTCTAAAGTTTCGGATTGTCCCGATGTCAAGATTCCTGAATTTGCATTTACCGGTCGATCAAATGTAGGAAAGTCTTCATTGATCAATATGTTATTTGATCGCAAGGATCTGGCTCATGTTTCCAAACAGCCGGGGAAGACCCAATCCATTAATTATTTTATAGTCAATGGTGAGTATCATTTGGTCGATTTGCCGGGCTATGGCTATGCCAAACATTCTAAAAAACAGCGCAGTGCATGGAAAAAAATGACTTCTGACTATTTTTTACAGCGCCTGCCATTGGTTAGTGTATTTGTATTGGTGGATATTAATTTAACTCCCCAAGTCAATGATCTCAACATGATCAATTGGTTTGGAGAACACGGTATTCCGTTTGGAATTATTTTTACTAAAGCAGATAAAAGCAAGGATAGGATGGTCGATAAAAATGTGGAAATCTTTAAAAATAAATTATTAGAAACATGGGAAGAATTGCCACCTATTTTTTTAACTTCTTCAATTGATGGCAGTGGTCGGGACGAGGTTTTAGATTATTTAAGTAATTTGGCGGCTCACTGGCAAAACTTATGAAAGAAAATAAGAAAGTATATCAACATATAAAACCCAATCTCAAAGATTGGCCAATTTATAGCATCAGTGAAAATCGAGCAAATTTTGTTGATCGTTTGGTTAATAACAGCTATAAGAAATTGTATCAAAAATACGATGGCGATTTTGAAGATATTTTGGAAAAAACCATTTATCAAGAACGAATAAGAATTAAACGAACGCCATGGAGGGTTGACCCACCCAACGATGAAGCATTTTGGAATAAAATGAAGAATCGTTTTGGAAAATCTAAACGGTTTAAAAGTGATAAAAAGTTAGAAGAATTTGAGCGCAAATCCGTGTATAGAATAGTTCAAAAATATTCTGAAGAAATAGTGGGGTCATTCGTTCCTAAAACTTTTTTGTTTGCTCGTAAATTTCTCACCGCTATGTTCAATATGTTGCTGGGAGAAAATCTTTTTAAAAAGTCGTGGAAAATATGGGGTAAAAGAGAGTCATTATATAATGCATTGAAGGTTTATGGCGATATTGATAAAATAAGAAACCTAGCAGACAAGGGAACTGTCATCATAGTACCTACACACTTTAGCAATTTGGATAGTATATTAATAGGCTATGTAGTGGACACCAAATTGGGCATTCCAGCTTTTTCTTATGGAGCGGGTTTGAACTTGTATAATTTTGGTCCAGCGGCTTATTTTATGAATCGATTGGGTGCTTATCGAGTGGACAGACGTAAGAAGAATGCCATTTATCTAGAGACTTTGAAAGTGATGTCGGCATTGTCCATTAAATCTGGGGTCAATAATTTGTTTTTTCCAGAGGGTACTCGGAGTCGATCGGGCAGTACCAATGAAAAATTGAAATTGGGATTGTTAAATTCCATTATTGAGGCACAGCGAGATATTTGTATCAATAATTTGGATCAAAAAGTGTTTATCGTACCCTTGATTTTGGATTACCATTTTGTATTAGAGGCAAAATCACTAATTCGACAACATCTTACCATCCAAGGAAGAGAAAAGTACAGTGCAATCAGAGACTTAGGAAAGAGTAAACGCAAAATATTTAAATTTATCTGGGAGTTTTATTCCAAAAGCTCAGAAATCGTATGCTCCTTTGGTGATCCTATTGACTTTATAGGCAATAAAGTAGATTTTGATGGCAATAGTATGGACAGAAATGGAAAGGTCATCAATATAAATGAATATTTTATTTCGGAGGACGGATTAGCTTCCGACGTTCAACGAGAGTCGGAATACACCAAATTATTGGCCGCCAAAATTGTGGAACGCTTCAAACGTGACAATGTAGTATTGTCTAGTCATATGATAGCTTATTTGGCCTTTGAGATGTTTAAACATTTTCATCCAAATTTAGATTTATTTGGTTTGTTGAAAATGCCTATGGGAGATTTTATTATCCCCAAGAAATATTTTATTAAACAAATGGATCATTTTATCACTTTGCTTAAAACTATGGAAGAGGAGGGAGCGATTCGACTTTCTTCCATTTTTGAGGAAAGCTCAGAAACGGTATTGATGGATGGACTTTCTCATATAGGTTTATACCACAGTCGAAAGCCTTTAAAATTAATTAAAGATAATTTTTTGGCCAGTGATGATTTAGAATTGTTGTATTATTATCACAATAGATTGGATGGTTATCATTTTAAAAATATATTTAAAGTTACCGATCAAGATCAAATTATAGATATATTTAGGGAAGAAGAATAAGACTCTATATTTTGGAAAGAATATTAATAGATATCGAGGCTACGTGTTGGGATGGTTATCACAGCAATAGCGAACAAGAGATTATAGAAATTGCAGGTATTAAGTTAAATGCTTTCTCAGAAACCGTCGATACCTTTACATCCTTGGTTCAACCCGTAATCAATCCAGTACTATCTTTTTATTGTAAGAATTTAACTCAAATTCGACAATCCGATATTTATGCAGCCCCAGTATTTGAAGAAGTCTATGAAGATTTTATGGATTGGGCAGATATCAACCAAGATACCTACTTTGTATCTTGGGGTGATTTTGATCGCAATATATTTAATATAGAATGCGAAAGAGCTGGCTATTTTTATGGAATAGATAATCATATCGATCTTCGAAAAAAGTATGCAGAATTAAAAGGAGTTTCAGAAAGAATTGGACTGCAGAAAGCATTGGAATTTGAAGAACTCGATTTTGATGGTCAAGCACATCGGGCTTATCCAGACACCTATAATATGCAGAAAATATACCATAAATATTTAGGGGATTGGACGGTGCAATAAACCGATTTATTATAGATTTTTTCATGTCTTATTACTCTCTTTGTCTTTTCTAGTGGTTTTTTCTTTATGATATCGGTATATGCCTTATCCCATCTACATCGTAAGATTATATATTTTCTTTAATTTCTTTGAAATATAAGTTTGGAAAGCGCTTTAAATTTTTTACTTTTAACCGGCTTATCGTTGATTGAGATAAGGATATAGGCCTTTTATAATTGTTAAGTTTTATGATGTCGGTTAAGATTTTGAATGACTGAATATGACTGAGCATAGTTGTCCGAAGGATGACTGAACATGACTGAATGTAGTTGCTCGAAGAGCAACCCAATTGATTAAATATCAATTGGATGAAGGAACCGAGGGATCCATCCATCGGGTGTGACCGAGCGAAGTGCGCAGCACCATTGATCCTAAATGGATCAATGGCGAGGGAACCGGAGCCACTGTGCTCCGGCGTGACTACAATAAAAATCGATAGGTTTTTAGCCACTGTGCTCCTGGTGGGTGAGCCTAGAGGAGGGAACCACGACCACAGGGTCGTGGGTGTGAACGAGCGAAGTACGAAGTATCCAATGTCCTTAATGGACATTGGGTGAGAGAAGTTACGACCTCCGTGTCGTGACAACAATACATTAAAATTGACAAGTATAAACTATAATTGAAGTAATAATAAAATAGCCGTGAAGGAGCCGAAATCTCCGCGTTTCGGGAGGGCTGGGGATGAAGGAATTCATGTCCTCTGTGGTAAGACGACGCATCATTATAGTAAGTTAAATTATTGCTGATATAAACAAAATAATAAATCGCAATCCGAAATATTTTAAACGCAATGCATTGCGTCTATGTAGTAAAACGAAGTATAATAGACAATAATAAACGTATTTGGTATTATTTCCTTTAATTTTTTAAAAAACACCTATGAGATATTTAAAGTCCACCCTGCTAATCACTTTTCTCTCTCTCTTTTTCAATACTCATCTGATGATGGCTCAATCCGAAGTTCTTTGTCAAAGTTATTATTGGACAGAAGATGAAGCCAATTTAAAGCTCAAAGAGTTTGCCAAACAATGGGATGATATTGCATCATGGGAGCATAGAGCAGCTAAGATTAAACAAGGGATATTGGATGGTATGCAGTGGGAAAAAATGCCTAAGATTGAAGGCAATTTTAATCCAATTATTCGCAAGACTAGAAAAATGGATGGGTATATCGTTGAAAATATTGCTATAGAAAGCTTCCCAGGCTTTTATATTACAGGAAATCTTTATCGCCCCATAGAGTCCAAAGGTAAACATGCAGCGATATTGAGTCCTCACGGTCATATGATGGACAAACGATTAAAAGAAGATGTACAATATCGATGTGCGGTGTTGGCAAAAATGGGTGCTATAGTATTCGCCTATGATATGGTGGGGCGAGGGGAATCTCATCAAGTAAGTCACGATATTCCGATTGCTTTGACACTTCAGACCTTTAACAGCCAGCGAGTACTGGATTATTTATTGTCAAGAGAGGATGTAGATGGCAGTCGAATCGGAATGACTGGTGGTTCTGGTGGTGGAACTCAAACTTTTATATTAACAGCTATCGACGATCGAATAACCGTATCAGCTCCAACTGTTCAGGTCTCTGCGCATTTCTTTGGGGGATGTGTATGTGAGAGCGGTATGCCAATCCATAAAAGACCTACACATCAAACCAATAATGTCGAAATAGCTGCATTGTGTGCACCTAGACCATTGTTGTTGATTTCGAATGGCGGAGATTGGACCCATAATACACCTCGTATAGAGTATCCCTATATTCGATCAGTCTATGAGTTGTATGACAAAGAACACAAAGTGGAGAATGTTCACTTACCAGCAGAAAAGCACGATTACGGTTATACAAAGCGCGCTCCAATGTATATGTTTATGAATCACTATTTAAAACTCAATAAAGGTTCTTTGGGTTTTAATCCAAGTGTAGACGAAAGCTTTGTGACCATACTGTCTATGGACGATTTGAAAGTGTTTAGTGATGGACAATCAATTCCTTCCAATGCTTTGAAAGGAGATGAGGCCGTCATGGAATACTTGGGGTTTGATTTGTAGAAGAATATATTTTCTATAAGATAGTCTGAAAAGCTAGGATTACGGAGGCCAAAATATTTAAAATAATTTATGCAATCACAGCTAGACGTAGAGATCCAATGCCTAATGTCCTTCAATATCATCCATTTAGAATAACGTAATTGAGTTGTGTTCAAAATACGCTATCGAATTATGGAGGAATTATGCCGGATCCTGTGGTCAGTCCATCCGAAAAACAGTGGCGAACCCAGCAGAGGGGCAGTGGCTATTCGCTACTAATTTGAAATGTGATCACGCCTCGGCATAGAGACACTACTGAATGAAGTAGTCTGAAAGACTACCAAATGCCCTTAATGGATGACCGAGGAAAGTGCGTATCACCATTGATCCTAAATGGATCAATGGCGAGGGAAGACGACCACTGTGTCGTGGGTGGGGATGCCAGGATGAAGGAGCCGAAACCTTCGTGTATCTGGTGGGTTGGCCTTGCGTCTCCAAAATACCTAACAATTAGAATGTTCTCTCTTCATTTTGGTAATTGGCTATTGATATAGGGAGTAATCACGTCGGAAGGCAGAATTCCTGAAGATTTACGGTGCAATCACGCCGGAGCCAGTGGCTAAATACCTATCGAACTACAGGGCAGTCACGCCTCGGCCGGGAGGCCTCGGTTCCTTCACCAAAGGTCGATTTACGACCTTTGGTTGCCCTAAAGGGCAACTACGTTCAGTCATATTCGGTCATGCTCGGTCATATTAATGGTATTTGAATTATTCCGAGTATGGATAAGAGTATGGATGGTCTTTCACTTTAAATACAATTATTTGTAGTGAGGGATTTGAGGTATATAACTTATTCAAAGAATGGATTCATTAAATAAGTTATATTTATACTGTTAAGCGATCATGTTCAATACATTAAACCTTAAAACCCTGTGTATATCCATCGATATAGTGGTTTTGTAGAAATCTTTTTCAAATATTTAAAGTATTGACTTATTTAAGGAAAAATTTAGTCGAATGAAATCAGTTCTATCTTTCTCATTTTTTTTCTGCTATATATTTACTTATGGACAAGATGTATGGACTATTGAACATGCATTGCAACATGCGGAAGAGCATAGTTTTGCCATAATTCAAGCAAGACATCAAATATTACAGGCTGATATCGATTACCGTGCGGCCAAACAACAGCGAATACCTTCACTGTCTGCCTCAAGTAATTACAACTTTAATTATGGACGAACAATCGACCCTACTACAAATAATTTTACTGGAGAAAGTAATACCAGTCAAAGTGCGGGAATAAATGCCGGTGTGCAATTGTTCAGTGGGGGAAGAATCCATAAACAGGTTCAGGATGCGGGTTTGAGTCGGGAAGTTGCTATGCTGGATAAGGATGCAACCCTTCAAGATATACAATTGAGAGTAGTAGAATCTTTCTTTAATGTATTATTTTCAAAAGAAAATGTAACCATAGCAGAATCCAATCTTAGTCTCTTGGAAGAGCAGCGGTCTAGAACGGCCAAACAAGTAGACGCCGGTGCCATGCCCCAAAACGAATTATTGGAAATAGAAGCTGAAACGGCTAGTGCTGAACAGCGATTGATTTCTGCAGAAAATCAACTGGAATTGGCATCATTACAATTTAAACAACTGTTGCGTCTTCCTGCTGAAGAAGATGTGGCATTGGCTTATCCCGACATAGATGATGAAGCTATGCGTAACTGGGAAGTTATGCCACGAGAGGAATTGGTTACCAAAGGATTGAAAATATCACCGCAAATTCAATCTGCAGATCTTCAGATGGATCGGGCAAAATTAAATATAGGCATCGCCAAATCAAGGTATTCTCCGTCTATTGGCTTGGGTGGTTCCTTCAATACCAACTTTTCATCGGTGAGGAGGAGTTCGGTATTGACAGGTACTCAAATCAATGAACAGCAGGCTTATATCAATGGGGAGGCCTTTACTGTGGGGTTGGAAAGCCCTATCTATCAATTTAATTCGATTCCCTATCTCGATCAACTGAATGAAAACTGGGGTTTGGGACTGGGGTTGTCATTATCCATTCCCATTTATTCCCAAGGCCAACTCAAAGCGGGAGTGGAAAGAGCTAAAATATATTATAAGGACGCTGTCAATTATAAAGAAGAAGTAACTCAGGTCCAACGACAGCGATATGAACAAACCTTACTCGATATGCAATCTGCCCATCGAAGCTATATGGCAGCTTTGAAGTCGGTGGAAGCATCTACTCGTTTTTTTGAAAATATATCGATGAGTTATTCCTTGGGAGCTTCCAATAATTTTGAATTGATCAACGCCCAAAATCGCAAAGAACAAGCGGAACTTAATTTAATTATATCAAAGTTTGATTATTTGGCTCGAAGAAAAAGTTTGGAAATATTTATGAAAGAATAATATCTTCGAACGATGAAGGATATAGGAGTAATTGTCTTTATTAAAAATTTTGAACTCGGTACGGTTAAGACTCGATTGGCTAAAGGATTAGGGGATGAAGAAGCCCTTTCTATCTATAAACAATTGGTAGATATTACTTTGACTGAACTAGCGAAAACAGGTTTGCCGACTCATGTTTTTTTTAATCAATATGTGGATCAGGATATTGTGAGTCAATATGGTCGGTCAAATTTTGTCTACCACATTCAAGAAGGAGAAGATTTGGGCCAGAAGATGGATCACGCTTTTCAAAAGGTCTTGCCTTTGCACGATGGAGTTCTCATAATGGGCACAGACTGTCCATACTTTAAATCCGATAATATTTTAAATGCTTGTAAATTATTGTCTTCGAATGCTGCTGTAGTAGGACCAGCCAATGATGGAGGCTATTATTCCTTGGGTTTAAGCCAATACATCGATGTGTTTTCTAATATAGAATGGTCATCGTCATCGGTGTATCAAGATACCATCTCTAGATTGGAAGCTCTTCAATTATCCTATGATACCTTACCGGCCTACGACGATATCGATTATGAAGCCGATTGGATAAAATATATTAATAGTCGAACTGATATGAATTTTTAAAGAGTTCGTTAAGTAGTCCTAGGTTATATTTTTATTGTCATTGTCGTCAATCTACTTGTGCAAACCAAGTTTTGTCTCTCGTCGAATAATTCGATATTCCATACTTGAAGCTGTTTCCCGATTTTTGCTGGACGAACTCTTCCCGTAACCAGGCCAGATCTCACCGAACGGAGGTGATTGGCATTGATTTCTATACCCACTGCCGCTTCTTCTTTAGGATTTTGGATGCATAGACTGGCTGCCACACTCCCCAGGGTTTCTGCAAGTGCCACTGATGCACCACCATGTAATAATCCCATGGGTTGCTTGTTTCTTTCGTCTACAGGAATGGTGGCTTCCAAAAAGTCATCGCCAATTTGTGTAAAAGAAAGGCCCATGTTTTCACCCATGGTGTTTTTAGAGAGGGCATTTAATTCAGACAATGTTATTTCTTGCTTCCAAATCATTTTTCCTATATTTCAAATTTTTAATAAGTGTTGCAATATATGGAAATTTATCACAATCCGAGATGTCAGAAATCTAGGCAGGCATTATCCCTCTTAGAAGAAAATAAAGTTGAGGTTAAAATTAAAAAATACCTAGTTGATCACCCTAGTAAACAAGAACTGGCTTCTTTGATCAAAAAATTGGGAATTCGACCTTTGGAATTGATTAGAAAGAATGAAAAATTGTACAAAACAGAGTATAAGGACCAGGAGCTCAGTGACGATGAATGGTTGGATGTTTTGGCAGAAAATCCATCATTAATTGAACGTCCCATTTTTATCAAAGGCGACAAAGCGGTTATTGGTAGACCTCCAGAAAATGTATTGACTTTATTGTAATTTATCTTCAACCCAATTTCTAAGCATTTGGATGTCATTGGGATTGATGGCTTGTAAGTTAGGGTTTTTTCTCAACCAGGTCAATTGTCTTTTGGCATAGTTGCGACTGTGTTGTTTTATTTTGTCTATGGCATAGAGTAAATCGTATTGACCATCGAAATAATCCAAGATTTCTCTATATCCTACTGTGTCCAGAGCTACAGTGTGTTGAAAGGGTAACAATTGTAGGACTTCATTGATAAGACCTTGATCAATCATTTGGTCGACTCTACTATTGATTCTTTCGTAGAGTTCTGGTCTGTCTCTATGAACGGCAAAATGACCTACATTATAATCATCGAGAATGGATGGACTGGTTTCAAATTCAGATAGTGATTTTTGAGTTTGATCTATTACCATTAACGCTCGCAGTAGTCGATGTGGATTCTGTGTATCGATTTTTTGATAATAGGCGGCATCTAATTCCTGAAGCTGGTCTTGGAGAAAATTTATCCCTTTTGTTTTGTAATCTTTTTTCCATTTTTCCTTTATGGTTTCTGAGATGGCAGGAGTCTCAGCCAAACCATTGATCAAGGCTTGAATATAAAAATCGCTTCCTCCACAGATAATGATGATAGGGTGATGTGAGAGTTTGTTTTTCAATAAATCGCCGGTGTCTCGACAGAACTGACCCGCTGAATATCTTTCTGTTATATCGAGGATGTCGATTAAGTGGTAATCTATTTTTTGTAAAATAGTTGGCGGTGGTTTTGCTGTGCCAATATTCATAGAGCGATAGATCTGTCTTGAGTCGGCGTTGATTATGGGTAGGTTGTAATCTATAGCTAATTGTTCGGCAATAGAAGACTTGCCAGAGGCTGTGGGGCCACTAATGATCAATATCGACGGTTTATTTTCCTTTTCTACCAAAATGCACTAAGTTTACGGCGCCGAAATTACAAAAAAAATATGTGGAGGAATGTTATATGATATATTAAGGCCTACGACACGATGGGTAATTAGGGGGTATTATCGCAAGATATTAGTCAATGGTATGGAAAACATCCCAAAAGACAAGCCTGTTCTATTGGCTGTAAACCATCCATCATCTTTTACCGAACCCTGTGTATTGGCCACCCATTTGGATCGAGAATTACATTTTTTAGTTCGCGGAGATTTGGTTAGTGATAAGGTGAAGTGGTTTTTTAAGGAGACCAATCAATTACCCATTTACAGGTTTCGAGATGGATTTTCAAATATGAGACAAAATGAAAAACAGTTTAGTTACTGTTTTGATTTATTGAAAGAAAATGGTTGTATTGCCGTTTTTTGTGAAGGCAGTACGGTACATATAAAGCGTACGCGACCTATTCAAAAGGGGATCGCTCGAATTGCTTTTGGTGGCATTGAAAATAGAGATTTAGACGATGTGTATATAGTGCCGGTTGGGGTCAATTTTGAAAGTTCACCACAACCCAGGACGGTGGTATCGGTTCAAATTGGCAAACCGATATCGACCCAAGATTATTATTCCAAGGTAGAAGATGGTGAAGATCGCGCGGCTATTCGAGAATTGACCCATGAGATCGGTCGGCGGATGTACGATTTAATGTACAATATCAAGCAAGATGATAGACTGCGAGTAGCTGATGATATATTGAGATATAGGGGCAATGATGTGGAGATGAGGTCTTATCCCGTAGCTGAAAGAAATAATGAAGATTTTTTTGAAGCCGTAGACGAATGTGGACATGAGATCAGCAAAATGAAGTCCAGTGATTTTGATGATGTTAAAAAAATTAATCGGGAATATAAAAAGGCATTAAAAAAGAAGGGTTTAGACGATCGCGTTTTTAAAAAATACCGACAACCTTTTGTTGAATACCTTTGGTTGATACTGGGTTTTCCCTTTGCATTGCTGGGCGGATTATTTTTATTTGTGCCGAGGTATATCGTATATACAGTTCAAAACAAACTAAATTCAAGTGCAGAATATGTATCTGGATTGAGGATGGCTGGGTTTTTGGTATTAATTCCATTATTTTCTATCATATGGTCGATAATATTTTACCCCATTTTGGGTATATGGACTATGGCCTTATGGGTACTTATCCCTCTTTTCATTCGTTTAAGTGTTATATATTATGATTCAATATTGGATGCTTGGTATAAATTGCGTTGGAATACCTTGGCATCGGATGAAAAAAGTCATCTTATAGAGTTGAGAAAAAAAATATTTAAGAAGATAAATTAACTGATATATGAAACATTTATTAATTGTCTTGATCTCCATTGGATTTGTCAATATAACCATGGCTCAGATTGTGAAGCCTGTAGATTGGTCATTTTCATCTGTGAAAAAAGGAGATAATAGTATTGATGTTGTTCTTACAGCTGACATCGATCCGGGCTGGCATATTTATTCTCAATTTACACCAGAGGGTGGACCTATACCTACTGAAGTGACCTTTGTAGCGAATCGGGCTGTAGAAATTACTGGGGAGGTAAGAGAAGAGGGCAAAATGGAAGCGAAGATGGATGAAATGTTTGGTGTTGAAGTTAAATCATATGCCAATAGTGTGGATTTTAAGCAATCGGTGAAGTTGAAAATTCCAGTGACTACCTACCTAATGGGTAGTGTAGAGTTTATGGTTTGTGACAATACGAGATGTTTACCTCCAGAGGTGAAAACATTTAAGATAAAATTAGAAAAGTAAGCCAGTAGGCTGGTCAATCTAGATATACTCATTGTTTTATTCCATGGCTATTGCCCTATTAGATGAGGAGGAATATTTTTAAAAATCCTAATGGAAGGCTGTCGGAATGGGCTATTGAAGTAATATCCTGGTACATTTTTTAGTTGTTATCTACTATTTTTGAGTCGTCATGTCTGAAAGAAGAGACCTGACTATATTGTGCCTAGGCATGATCTTTAAATTCATTCTGAGGACGTAGAGACGCAAGGCATTGCGTCTTCCAAAATACAATTTAAGTATTACTGTAAAATCTAGTTAATATTTGTCAACTTTCATATAGTTTTGTCACGACACAGTGGTCGTGGCTTCTTTCGCCTAGCAAACCCATCTGGAGCACAGTGGCTAAAAACCTATCGAATTACGTTGCAGTCACGCCTCGGCCGGGAGCTTTCTTAGCCGAGAGGCGGAGCTCTCGGTTCCCTCGCCAAATGCCGATTTACAGTCTCAGATGCTTTTGTCCACCCACCCGATGGATGGATCCCTCGGTTCCTTCATCCAATTGATATTTAATCAATTGGGTTGCTCTTCGAGCAACTACATTCAGTCATGTTCTGTCATGCTCGGTCATCTCGGCACAGTAAAGATTATTATGAAATTTTATTTATACCACGCTGGAGCCAGTGAGAATTTGCTGTCGAATTTTATGTGTTCTTGTCGCATCGCAGTGGCGAACCCACCCGGAGCGCAGTGGCTCCAGTTCCCTCATCCGATGGACATTTAGTCCATCTGGTTGCTCTAAAGAGCAACTACATTCGGTCATATTTAGGACATCGGGTTGCTCTTTGAGCAACTTTATTCAGTCATCCTAGACAATTCCCCTCCTTTGGAGGGGTGTCAGTTTACTGACGGGGTGGTATGGAAATTCTGTAGGAATTATTAAAATTTATCTTTTTTCAATCGAACCACCCCGTCTGACAAGTCAGACATCCCTCCTTTGGAGGGGAATTTCGCTTTCTAATTTTATGCAGCATCGTCATAGCACAGTGGCTAAAAACCTATCGAATTACGTTGCAGTCACGCCTCGGCATGGGATCTTTCTTAGCCGAGAGGCGGAGCTCTCGGTTCCCTCGCCAAATACCGATTTACGGGCTCACCCATCCACGACACTGTGGTCGTGGCTCCTTCACCTAGGCTCACCCACCCGGAGCACAGCGGCTAAAAACCTATCGATTTATATTTCAGTCACGCCGGAGCACAGTGGCTCCGGTTCCCTCGCCATTGATCCATTTAGGATCAATGGTGCTGCGCACTTCGCTCGGTCACACCCGATGGATGGATCCCTCGGTTCCTTCATCCAATTGATATTTAATCAATTGGGTTGCTCTTCGAGCAACTACATTCGGTCATGTTCTGTCATGCTCGGTCATTAAAAAAAGTATTTGGTAATACAGTTATTTGAATGCCATATCTTTATCCTGCAGTGGTCATCGGAATTGATTATCTCTATTAAATCAAGATTTTTTACTATGCAAACGCTTTAAATTTTAAGTTAATATAAAATCCAAAGTCCATGATTTAGAATAAATTGCAATCGATTGCGATTTTGACGGTATTAATTTTTTCAATAATTACCGCAAAACTAACTTAATTTCTTGTGGAAAATTACCTTAGATATTTTTGACATATCCCCTTTTTTAATGTAGTTTTAGCGTTTTTAAAAGTAGTACTGAGTTTAATTTTGAAATATAAGTTTTAAAGAAAAAATAATGTCAATATTTAGTATTGAAAATAAACGAGTTGTAATTACCGGAGGATCAGGTGTCCTCGGACAAGCAGCTGTGCAATATTTATTAGAAAACAACGCAAAGGTTTGCGTAATTAATCGATCCCCTCAAAAATTAGAAGCTTTGTTGACCAAATGGTCGGCCGTCGGAGAAGTTTGTGGCTTCTCTGGAGATGTGCTAGATCAAGGTTTTCTCGAAAATGTGAGAGACCAATTAAAAGAACAATGGGGTGGTATTGATGTGCTTATCAATGCTGCTGGGGGGAATAAGCCCGGTGCGGTTATTCAGCCAGATAGTCAATTTTTTGATGCAAGTATAGAGGACTTAAAGTCGGTATTTGACTTAAATATCCTAGGTACATTATTGCCTACCTATGTGTTGGCTGCTTTGTTTCCAGAGGATGGACATTCCAGTGTGATCAACTATTCGTCCATGGCCGCCGATCGAGCCATTACCAGAGTATTGGGTTATTCCATGGCCAAGGGAAGCATCGATGTGTTTACCAAATGGTTGGCTGTAGAATTTGCTAAAAAATACGGGGAGAGAATTCGAGT
Source organism: Membranihabitans marinus (assembly GCF_021729155.1). Classification (GTDB taxonomy): domain Bacteria; phylum Bacteroidota; class Bacteroidia; order Chitinophagales; family Saprospiraceae; genus Membranihabitans; species Membranihabitans marinus. Next base: position 192,629 of record NZ_JAJQYA010000002.1, read on the forward strand.
GAATGCTGTGGCTCCTGGTTTCTTTTTAACCGAACAAAATGAAAGATTGCTCACCAATGAAGATGGGAGCCTGACTGATAGAGGACAAGTAATTGTTCAGAATACACCTTATGGTCGATTTGGCCAAGCTGATGAACTCAATGGTATTATTCATTATTTATGTAGTCCAGCTTCGCGATTTACTACGGGAATTATTATTCCTATCGATGGTGGTTTTAGTGCTTTTAGTGGTGTTTAATCTATATTTTAAATTGATATTGTAATTCAAATAATATGAAAAATAAAAATTTCTTCGAACCTTCGATGCGATGGTATGGACCTGCAGATACAGTAACTTTACTCGATATAAAACAAACTGGTGCTACCGGAATCGTAACTGCCCTGCACCATATTCCCAATGGAGAAGTGTGGACTAAGGAAGAAATCCAAAAGAGAATTGACGAAGTTGAAGCCGCTGGACTTACATGGAATGTAGTTGAGAGTTTGCCAGTGCATGAAGATATCAAGTTGATGTTGGATACCAGTGAACAACTCATTGAAAACTATAAAATATCTCTTCGCAATTTGGGAGAATTGGGTGTGAAAACGGTTACATATAATTTTATGCCCATTTTAGATTGGACTAGAACGAGGCTTTATCACCCCTTGGAAGATCAAACCCTGGCCTTGTATTTTGATATAGTCGATTTGGCAGCCTTCGACCTTTTTGTTCTCCAAAGAGAGGGTACGGAAGTAGATTACAACGATGAAATAATCGCAAAGGCAACAGCTTTATTCGATCAAATGTCGGAAGAAGAACGATTGAAATTGCAACAAAATATTTTGGCAGGTTTACCCGGTTCTGAATCTGGTTATGAATTAGACGACTTTAAGGAGAAGTTGAAACTCTACGATGGAGTATCGAAATTAGATTTGCAAAATAATATGGTAGCTTTCTTGTCAGCGATTATGCCTACGGCTGAAGAATATGGTATCAAGATGGCTGTACATCCTGATGATCCTCCCTTTTCTATATTTGGAATTCCTAGATTTGTCAGCAATCGCGACGACTTAGATTACCTAATGACCAAAGTACCATCTATGAATAATGGTATTTGTTTCTGTACGGGTTCTTTCGGGGCCAATCCCAATAACGACATGGTGGCCATGGTAAAGGAATTTAGAGAGCGAATTCATTTTTACCATCTTCGAAGTGTTGAAGTCGTTGGCGAACGCCATTTTTATGAGGCCGATCACTTAGCGGGTAATGCTGATTTCGTAGCCATTATACAAACACTTATAGGTTCGGATCGAGTAGTTCCCATGAGACCAGATCACGGTCATGCCATGTTGGACGATTTGCACAAAACCACCAATCCAGGCTATACATGTATTGGAAGAATGAAAGGATTGCGAGCTATATTAGGAATAGAAAGAGCCATTGTCCAACTTCAAAACTCTTAAAATATGAAAATCTCTTGGTTCTATAGTGCTTTCATTGTATTGTCCATTTTGTTGACCTCTTGCGGTGGGGCAAAAGACAAAAACACTATTATTTTAGCTCACTCTTTGCCCACCAGTCACCCAGTGCATCGGGCTTTAGAATTTTTAAATACGGAATTAATTAAAAATTCTGATGGGAAAATGGAGTTGAAAATCTATCCCAATGGCCAATTGGGGTCTGAAAGAGAAGTGTTGGAGCTTATCCAGATAGGAAGCGTAGGAATGACTAAGGTCAGTGCGGGAACCATGGCCAATTTTTCTCCAAAATATCGCGTACTTGGCGTCCCTTATTTATTTAAGGATGCCGATCACGGTTGGCGGGTATTAGAAGGAGAGATCGGCAAAGAGATATTAGATAGCGGAAAAGAATATTTATTGAAAGGACTATGTTTTTACGATGCTGGGAGTCGTAGTTTTTATACCAAAACAAAGCCCATTCATTCTGCTGAAGATGTTAAAGGCTTGAAAATTCGTGTAATGAACGACAATATGGCCATTGAAATGGTCAACTTGCTCGGAGGATCTGCAACGCCAATGTCTTTTGGAGAACTTTATACTGCATTGCAGCAAGGGGTTGTGGATGGAGCAGAAAATAACGCTCCATCTGTGGTGACCTCAAATCACTATGAAATCTGTAAATACTATTCTTTGGATAGGCATACTTTTTTGCCCGACGTAGTAGTGGTTGGAACTCAGGTATGGGATAAACTGACTGAAGAGGAGCAAGGTTGGTTGATGACGGCGGCTGAATCTTCTTTAGTGGCAGAAAAGAAATATTGGAATGAAGCGGTAGAAAAAGATATGGCTTTCTTAAGAGAACAAGGTGTTGAAATTATTGAGCCTGATGCCGAATCTTTTCGAGTGGCTACTCAACCAATGAAAGATAGGCTGAGAGCCGATCCCAAATTAGGTGAATTATTGGAACGAATAGAAAATACAAATTGATGATAACCTTAATAAACAAAACAGTAGAGCGATTACTGATAGGTATATTTATTATTATGACACTGAGCGTTACTTGGCAAGTGTTGAGTAGATATATCTTCAACGTATCCGCCTCTTTTACAGAAGAATTGGCTCGATTTTGTTTGATGTGGTTGGCCATATTAGGCGCCGCATATATGACAGGTCAGCGGGGGCACATATCTATCGATTACTTGTTTAAAAAATTTTCACCGGATAATCAGCGTCGATTAGATTATTTCATAGAAATATTGATCATCGTATTTTCTGTAGCCGTATTGGTTATTGGAGGTGCGTATTTAATGTATATGACCTTTTATTTGAATCAAAAGTCTCCTGCCTTGCAGGTTCCTTTGGGGGCGGTGTATTCTGTATTGCCCTTGAGTGGCGTATTGATTACATTCTATTCCCTAATTCACTTGAAGCAAATTAGTGTTAATAAATATCCTGAGCATGAATCCTGAATTATTTAGTATATCGATTCTATTTTTATCGTTTTTTATATTGTTGTTTCTAAAAGTTCCCGTAGCTTTTAGTATTGGTATATCCACCACCTTGACATTATTGTTGAGCATTCCTTTTTTGCCAGCTGTTACGACCATTAGTCAGCGAATGATGACAGGTTTGGATTCATTTGCTTTATTGGCTATTCCATTCTTTGTATTAGCAGGGGAAATAATGAACCAAGGAGGTATTGCAAGGCGATTAATTAATTTTGCAAAATCTCTTGTCGGAGCTCTGCCAGGAGGTTTGTCATTTGTCAATATTTTAGCGGCCATGCTTTTTGGAGCAATATCTGGTTCATCGGTTGCAGCGGCCTCTGCTATTGGAGGGACTATGACTGAAACCATGGTCAAAGAGGGGTATCCTCGACCATATACGGCGGCCATAAATATAACAGCTTCAACTACTGGATTGATTATTCCACCCAGTAACGTCCTTATCGTTTTTGCATTGGCCAGTGGGGGGACAGCATCAGTAGCTGCCTTATTTTTGGCTGGATATATTCCAGGTATTCTTACCGGATTGGCATTGATGATTACCGCTTCTTATTTTGCGCGTAAAATGGACTTGCCAAGAGGGGACAGATCTTCATTGACCACATTGTGGAAAGACTTTAAAGGTGCATTCCTAAGTTTATTGATGTTGTTCGTCGTTGTTGGCGGAATTGTAGCTGGTGTATTTACTGCCACTGAGGCTGCTGCTATTGCAGTACTCTATGCTGCAGGTTTGGCTTTGGCATATAAAGAAGTCAAAATAAAAGATTTCAAAAAGATATTCCTAGATAGTGCAAAAACCAATGCTATCGTTACTTTCTTAATCGGTACCTCTATGGCCATGTCTTGGTTGTTTTCTTTTGAAAGCTTCCCACAGTATATCACCAATCTGGTACTGGGTAATATAAGTAACCCATTTGTCATTTTCTTGATTATCAACTTAACGCTCTTAGTGGTGGGTACCTTTATGGATATTACCCCTGCGGTGTTAATCTTTACGCCTATATTTTTGCCCTTAGTTACTGAGTTGGGAATGGACCCCGTACACTTTGGGATTATTATGGTCCTCAATCTATGTATTGGGATATGTACACCTCCAGTGGGAACCTTGCTCTTTGTCGGTAGTGGGGTCGCCCATGTAAAGGTAACCGAGGTGATTAAGCCATTGCTTCCATTTTTATTGACTATGGTCATTGTACTATTTATTATAACTTATGTTCCAGCGTTGGTCATGTGGCTACCTGGGTTATTTGGATACTAAAAACTTTATTATGAAAAACAAATTTTTATTATTAACACTTTTAATTTTGGGCGCGCAAGCGTTATCAGCCCAAGATCTCAACTGGAAAGAATTATTTAATGGAAAAAATTTTGACGGTTGGACTATCTTGAATGGTAAGGCTAAATACCATATAGAAGGAGATGAAATAGTGGGTACTTCTCAATTAAATACACCGAATACTTTTTTGACCACTGATATAATGTATTCCGATTTTATATTGGAATTTGAAGTAATGGTAGACCCTAGTTTAAATAGCGGGGTTCAATTTAGATCCAATAGCATCGAAAGCTATAAAGACGGAAGAGTTCACGGATACCAATGCGAAATCGATCCCAGTAGTCGGGCTTATAGTGGAGGTGTTTATGATGAAGGTCGTCGAGGATGGTTATATCCCTTGTCTCGTAATCCCAAAGGAAGAGCAGCATTTAACGTTTCTGGTTGGAACAGTTACCGTATTGAAGCCATTGGACCAAGTATTCGAATTTGGGTAAATGGTGTCAATACGACCAATATGTTGGACGACAAAACCGCTAGTGGTTTTATCGGATTACAAGTTCACGGTATCGGTAAAAAATTCCAAGAAGGCAAACAAATTAGATGGAGAAATATCCGTATTGCTACAGAGAATTTGGAATACAATCGATGGGCCATGGATCCCGATGTTGTTGAACTGAATTATTTGGCCAACAATCTTAGCGAGCAAGAAATAAGAAGAGGATGGAGAATGTTGTGGGACGGAAAAACCACTGACGGATGGAGAAGTGCCAAGTCCAAAACCTTTCCTAAGAATGGTTGGGTGGTTGAAGATGGCCAATTAATAGTATTGGAAGGAAACGGAGGAGAAGCTGAAAACGGTGGTGATATTATCACTGAAGAAAAATTCTCCGATTTTGAATTGCAATTGGAATTTAAAATAACCGAAGGTGCCAATTCTGGTATTAAGTATTTTGTAGACCCTGATATCAATCAAGGATCGGGTTCGTCAATTGGTTTGGAATTTCAAATTTTGGATGATAAGAAACATCCTGACGCTAAGAAAGGTGTAAAGGGAAATAGAACTGTTGGTTCATTGTACGATCTTATCGCTGCTACCAATTTGTCTATTGAAGGTAGATCAAAGACTTTCCGTGGAGTAGGAGAGTGGAACCAAGCTAGAATAGTGGTTCAAGGCAATCACGTAGAACATTGGTTGAACGGTTACAAAGTGGTTGAATACGAGCGCAAAACCCCAATGTTTAGAGCTCTTGTAAATTATAGCAAATATGAAAAATGGCCTAATTTCGGAGAATTAGATCAAGGACATATCTTGTTGCAAGACCACGGAAACAGAGTTGCTTATAGAAGCATCAAGATTCGAGAATTTTAAAGATAATTTAAATACTTACTTGTTGGCCCCAAGCCTATAAATTACTATACTATGTCTGATTTTATAAAGGAGAATTTTATACTGGAGAACGATTATGCAAGGCAGCTGTATTTTGACCATGCTGCTCATCAGCCCATCATTGATTATCACAACCATTTACCGCCGAAGGATATTCAAGATAATAGAATATATACCAATATCACTGAGGCATGGTTGGAAGGTGATCATTATAAGTGGCGTGCAATGAGGGCCTTGGGTGTTGATGAATCCTTTATAACTGGTGACCATGGGCCAAAGGAAAAATTTCAGAAATGGGCTGAATCAGTACCATATACTATGCGTAATCCATTGTATCATTGGACGCATTTGGAATTAAAGCGATATTTTGGTGTAAACCAATTGTTGAATGCGGACTCTGGATCGGCGATATACGACGCTGTTTCAGAGAAAATAAATTCACCTGAATATTCCGCTGTTCGCTTATTAGAGAAAATGAAGGTAGAGGTCGTCTGTACAACAGATGACCCTGCCGACTCTTTAGATCAACATATTGCATATGGAAAAGATCCAGGCGGGAGTTTTAAAATGTTCCCCACGTTTAGACCTGACAAGTCACTTAATATTGAAAAAAGTGAATTTCCAGCCTATATTGAAAAATTGGGTAATTCGGAAGGTGTTGATATCCAGTCGGTAAGTCAATTGATCGAAGTGTTGGAAGCCCGGATTAAGTTTTTTACTTCATTGGGTTGTAAAGCTTCTGACTACGGTTTGGATACTATTTATTCAGAAGATTGTACACCGGAAGAAGCAGAAGCTATCCTTGTCAAGCGATTGAGTGGAGAAGAAGTTAGCGAGCAGGAATCCAATAAGTACAAGTCTTATGTGTTGTATCATTTATGTTGTATGTATCACCAGCAAGGTTGGGTACAGCAATTTCACGTAGGAGCGCTGCGAAACAACAGCACTAGAATGTTTAATAAATTGGGGTCGGATACCGGATTTGATTCTATGCGCGATGAAAATCACGCTTGGAATATGTCGAGATTGTTTAATCGATTAGATCAAACAGATCAACTGACCAAAACCATAATCTATAATTTAAATCCCAAAGATAACGCCACTTTTGCAACCATGATAGGGAATTTTAATGACGGTATAACCCGTGGTAAGATTCAATGGGGATCTGGTTGGTGGTTTCTAGATCAAAAAGATGGAATGGAAGATCAGATGAACCTATTATCTAGTGTAGGTATCTTGTCTCTCTTTGTAGGGATGTTGACCGATAGTCGCAGTTTCCTTTCCTTCCCTCGGCATGAATATTTTAGAAGGATATTGTGCAATCTATTGGGGAATGATATTGAGAAGGGTTTACTCCCAGCTTCAGAAATTGCCTTTATTGGACAAATGGTTGAAGATATTTGTTACAATAATGTAAAACAATATTTGAATCTTTAATTTCTTAAATAATAGAAATTATTGAATTTAAATTAATACAATTAGCTTTATTTTCACAGAGGAATAGAAGCTTAAAAGATTAAATGATCTGCAGTGGAGAAAAAGAAAAACGGACAAGATTTTACCATCGTAGATATAGCCAATGAATTGAATATATCTGCGGCCACTGTATCTCGTGCTCTAAACGATCATAGTGATATCAGTGAGGCTACCAAGGAAAAGGTGCGTAAAATGGCTCAAAAAATGGGTTATCGACGCAACAAAATAGCCTCTGGATTGAGAAGTAAGAAGTCATATACCGTGGGTTTTATTATCCCGAGTTTGTCTTCATATTTTCAGACTGAATTGTTGACCGTTATTCAAAACAAAATGCATGATTACGGGTACAATGTCATTATTTGTCAATCCAATGATTCCTTTGAGCTGGAACGTCAATTGGTGAATACATTGTATTCTTATCGAGTAGATGCTTTGTTTACTTCACTTTCACTTTATACAGAAGATTACAGTCATTTTCAACCCTTTATTGACAGGGGGATTCCTGTGGTATTCTATGATAGGGTTCCCAAAGTTGATTTGCCGGCATATGTTATAATAGGTGATGATGTCAGAGGGGGATATTTGGCTGCCAATCACTTGATTGAGACCGGTTGCAAAACCTTGGCCTTTATCAATGGCCCAACTTCCTGTAAGATTTATCACGATAGACTACAAGGATTTCAACAAGCGCTGAAAAATAACAATATCATCTACGATGAAAACTATGTTTTTTCCCATCCATTGAATAATAATTTGACTTGGGATGATTGTAGACATTTGTTTAACGACTTTGATATACCTCCAGATGGGATATTGGCTGCCAACGATACCACAGCCATTACCGTTCTTCAATATGCTAAAGAAAATCAAATTGATGTACCCAGTCAATTAAAAATTATTGGGTATTCCAATGATCCTCGTTCATCTATTGTTACACCTTCTATATCTACCATTGATCAGAGAATCCCCGAAATGGCTGATGCTGTTGTACAAGCATTTATTGAATTGGTTGTACAAGGTAAAAATGTAACTACGGAGGGAAGTTTGACCAAAAAAGTGGTTGATATCAGTTTGGTTCGCAGAATGTCGACATAGATTTCTTTTAAATACTTTTATTCTTCGCTGTAGTTTATTTGTCATTGGTGTATGAATTCCATATGGAAGTCAATTGGGCTATTTCAAATTCATGTATTTTGAGTTTTGATCCATGAGGGTTAAAATAGAATCCTTTTTTGCCATTAACTGGACTTTTTCTCGCATCTATTTTGGTGAATTTTCCATTTTGAGCAAATAATTCAACAGAAGTTCTATCGACAATAATCTCCAAATCCATGGTTCGCGATTGGATCTGGTCATCTTCAAAAAACACATCATTTAATGTGTTGTAATTCATTGAATAATTAGCGATGATCTGTCCATCCAATTCCAAAATGAATCGATTTCCTTCGATGATTTCCACTTTCATTACAATATGAAAAGCATCGCCTTCTATTTTTGATAATTCAGTATTGAGATCATCTACTGATGGGTTTTTCCAACTGTAGTTATCGATATGAAGATTTTCAATTTCTCGAATAGGTTGATTAAATAATCGAATTCCGTTTACGGTATTTCGCAAAGTAAGTTGGGTAGGGAAGAGCATCATCTGGTTGAATGCCATATTTTCCGAATTGATTTTACCCCATCCAATTTGGATTCTTCTCCCATCTTCTTTAGGGATATTATTAAATGTCTGTGAAGCGAATTGTTTACCACTATAGTATTGATGTTTGCCCGATGTCATGGTAAATTTTTCGCCATCAAAATCACCGACCATATAGGTTCCTGATGCACCATACATTACCCATTTTTTATGGTTGAGATCGCCATCCACAGGTAGTTCGAACAATTCAGGACATTCCCAGAATCCTTCGACGTGGCTTTTGTAGTCCCAATCTTTTAAATCTTTTGACTGATAAATAGAAAAACCATCCTTTTCAAACAGAACCATGACCCATTTTTCAGAGGGATGGTGATAAAATATTTTTGGATCTCTGAGGTTTTTTGATTGCCAGCGGTCTTGGCTATCAATGACGGGATTACCTTCGTATTTGGTCCAAGTACGACCTCTATCATTACTGTATGCTATACATTGAACCTGTTTATGTGATTGGTGAGCGGTGTATGCGGCAATCAAGGTTTTTTCATTTCCGGTTTGAAATCCACTGCTATTGTTTTCATCTACAGCAATCGTGCCCGAAAACATTGTTCCTAAATCATCTGGGTATAAGGCTTCTCCTAATTCTTCCCAATGGAGTAGATCTTTGCTGACTGCATGTCCCCAATGCATATTTTCCCAGTGGATCTCATAGGGATTGTGCTGGTAGAAAAGATGATACTCTCCATCGTAGTAGACCAATCCGTTGGGATCGTTGATCCATCCACGTCGAGTACTAAAATGGGCCTGAGGCCGAAGCCGTTCTCGATAGAGGTCCTCGGCATCTGCTATGTCCGCTGAATTGTAAATATTTTTTAACCCGTTGCGGGCTTCTGTAAAATCTAAGGTGAGGGTTTGGCCTATATAATCCGAAACATCGGTGTATACCCAATAGTCAACTATATCATCACTTAGGCGGATAACAAATTCCCGTTGAAAACCATTGTTATCGCGAATAGTCATCTTGCCTCGTTCCTGGTCTTGGGCTACTGGGAGGTTTATATAGGGTTCTGTTATCTTAATAGTTATTGAGGCGTTTTGTCCAAATAAAATATTGAAAGAAAATAATAATATTCCAATAAGTCTCATTGTATTTATCATTTTGACAGACTATAATAAAGGTTTTTTTAGTAAAAACATAATATTTTAAAATTAAATATCAGTTATTACTAAATCTAATTATAAGTTGTAATTCAACATTACGAATTCCATGGTAATAACTTGATTGTGTTTAATTCTATCCTTTTGGGAGGACTGGTATTTAGGTTTTGGCCGGATAGTACTAGTTGATATTTCTCTAAATAAGCTTCAGTCATTTTTTTAGAGTGAAAACTCTCTCTTGCATATTCATGGCAAAATCGCGCATTGTATTGGTCACTGTTCAATATAGCCTCTGTCATCTCCTGACCTTCAATGGTTAAGTATCCAACCTCTTTATGGATCAATTCCGGCAGAGATCCATAGGGGGTTCCAAATACTGGACAACCAAAATACATGCTTTCAATTATAGCCAATCCAAATGGTTCATGCCATCGAACTGGAAATATTAATCCTTTAGAGCCTTGAATTAAACCATCTTTTTTAATACCTCCAACCATGCCGTGAAATTCAGCTCGTCGGCTCAGTGTCCAACGAAATCCCATGGAAAAATTTAACCTTCGTCCACCTAATATCTTTATTTTTTCCTTTGGACTGGCTTTAATTACATTGATAGCACCTCTAACATTTTTAACTCTCCAGGCTGCCTTTCCTAAAAAATGGAAATATTTTCTATTAATTTGGAAGTTTACCTTAGAGTAGTCTTCCCAATCTAAACCATTGTATACAAAATTTTGAGAACCAAATCTACTCGCATGATTACTTGAAATAAAAATGGTATTGAGATCGAGGGGATTAGAATGGTTGGGATTTCCATGAAGGGTGATTACGTAGGGCCGGTCGATTGACGTATAGTTGTCGGGGAAATAATGGAAATGGACAAGGTCGATATCTTTGGGGATTTGAGATCTAATGTCCTTATTAGGATTCAATACAATAACCTTAGCAAAATCGCAAGTGGAATTCGCTTCAACTAGATAAGTTATCTTATGGCCTAATTTAACTAGTTCTTTTCCCAAATACCAAATTACTCGTTCCGTGCCACCATAATGTTTAAATGGAATGACACCGTTTTTGACGATGAGTATATTCATAAATTATTTGATCTATTCAGTGAGTTGAATATCTAATTAAAATTATATGAATTAATATACGATATTAATTTAGTATAAGTATATTTAGTTGATTATTTTTTTGTTGTTTTTTATTTAAATGGTTTTGCAAAGTGTTATTTATTCCGGATTTTAAATTATACCAAATGAGTTTATAATTGTCGGTAATCTTTCGATTTCTGTAGAGTACGAGCGAATGAAGTAGTCTGAAAGACTACTAAATGCCTATTTTAAGACATTTGGATCTTGGATCTTCATTCGGTCGTATACTGCATTTGGTCATTATAGCTTGAGCCTGATTTTAGGAGACGCAGGGCCAACCCACACGACATGGAGGTGAAGGAGTGAAGTGCGCAGCACCGTAGAGACGCAATGCCTTGCGTCTTCACTCATTCAATCAGACTTGGTCTCAATGAATATATTTTTATAACCTGGTTTTACGATAAGTACAATTAGACTACCTGATATATGGAATAAAGACCTACGCCCATAATGGCAATGATGCTTATCCATAGAAAGATGTCGTATAGAAGTTTGGGTTTCAATGGTTCGGGCAAGTTGTTGTATCTAAAATGATATGCGGCATATACAACGATTAACAGCAAAATAGAAGTTGAAAAACCCCCAATTAAAATCATCAAAACAGGTAGTTTTATAAAGAAATACAGGATGGCCCATAAACTTGGAAAAATCCATGCCATGGCTTTAAAACTCTTCGCCCTTACTTTGACATCGTGGAAAGAAATCCATCCCAATTGGCCAAATGCATCGGTGAATATTCTTGTCCAACTGGCTAGAGCGGCAAAAACTGTGGAAAATAATGCAACTATGGCACCTAGTAAATACATCACATTTGCCCATGATCCCAATGACTCAGTATACAGTAATGCCAACGTCTTAATGGTTTCATAACCCTCAGGCATCAATCCCTGTGAATGCAAGATGGATGCTCCCAAAAGGTAAAAAGCCGCAGTTACAATGGTGTATACTACCATAGATAAAATAGCGTCCCAATGCATGACCTGTATCCATCCACGAGCTCTATTGTACCACTCTTCTGTATCTTGATAGGGTCCTGTAAATCTCGCATAGCCTTTCTCTATACACCAATAATTGTAATACATGATTTCATCACCACCAATACCGGTTATTCCAAATGCAGCAATGGCAACAGCTACAGCAGACGCTGGAAGTGAAAAGGACAAACCCTCGCGAATATCGGCCCAATGAATCTGGTATTCGGTAAATTGAACGGCTATTAATGAGGCAAAGGTCAGTAAAGTAAAAAATAGGATCATTGATAACGCCAATTTTTCTATAGATCCATAATTCCCCTTAGCTATCAATAATGCAGCTACGATGGCAGCAAAACACACATAAACCCAAATAGGGAAAAATGGCAGTAACATATGGATGGCGATGCCCACACCACCAATGATTCCCCCGACCTGAAGCAATTTGAAAAGTTGAATAAATAACCAACTCCATATCGTCCAATTGGTTTTTTTTATCCGGGGACCGGGCAACTCGTTAAAGGCCATCATCACCGTTTTACCAGAGAAAATGGCTTGTTTACCAAATTCCATTTGCAGGGTAACTTTTACCAAACAACTGACCAAAATGACCCAGAATGCAATAAAACCTGCTTTTGCTCCCAATGCAGTGGTTGCTATAAGTTCACCTGAGCCAACTACAGCCGCCGATAAAATAAAACCTGGACCGATTTGTTTGATTTTACCTATAGTGGTAGTAGGTGGCTCTAAAATTCCTGATTCATCTCTAGTATATAAATCGGTTGTTGCCATGTTTTATAATTTATGTTTTTATTTTTCTAATGATATTGAAATAGTGTAACAAATAAAACAAAATATTTGGACTATTTCCCTTTGTGTGTTTAATTGTTTGCAAATGCTAGTGTTATTAAAAATTTAAAATATTTTATACATCCTTTAATTGGTGATCTCTTCGCTCCGTCTTTTGATAATGTGGTATGAGATATATGATGCTGTTTTAAAAAAACTATTTACCTTGTGTCGCAATTACGAGAATAGCCTATGATACTGAGTGATAAAAAAATATTGGAGTCCATCGATAATGGACAAATAGTAATTGAACCTTTCGATCCTTCTTGTTTGGGAACCAATTCATACGATGTTCACCTTGGAAAGTGGTTGGCCTATTACAAGGATCATATTCTCGATGCTAAGAAACATAACACTATTGAGCATTTAGAAATCCCAGAAGAAGGCTTTGTATTACATCCCAATACCCTATACCTCGGAGTGACAGAAGAATATACTGAGACTCATAATTCTGTACCATTTTTGGAAGGGAAGAGCAGTGTGGGGCGATTGGGTATAGATATTCACGCAACTGCCGGTAAAGGCGATGTAGGTTTTTGTAATACTTGGACATTGGAAATCTCATGTACCCACCCGGTAAGGGTATACGCAGGAATGCCCATAGGTCAATTGATCTATTTTATGGTGGAAGGTGAAATAGAAAACTATTACAATAAAAAAGCCAACGCCAAATACAACGAAAGAACCATTCGACCAGTAGAGTCGATGATGTGGAAAAACAACTTCTAATTCCAGAACCTGGCCGGTGTGATTTGTTTTAGATTTTAGGTAATTAAATCTTTAAGAATTAGTTCCGTCCCAATTCATTTTCTGTAGTCGAATTGCATTGGCTATGGCTACTAAGGCCAATCCTACATCTGCGAATACTGCTTCCCACATGGACGCATAACCGATAGCCCCCAAAATCAAAACAAGGATCTTTACAGCAAAGACAAGGTAGATGTTTTGCCAAATAATTCTTTGGGTTGATCGAGCTATTTTAATGGCTGTGATAAGTTTAGACGGTTGGTCGTTTTGCAAAATAACATCGGCAGTTTCTATCGCAATATCACTACCCATTCCCCCCATTGCAATACCAATATCGCAAGCGGCCAACACCGGTGCATCATTGATGCCATCACCCATAAATGCAGTGATGCGATCTTGTTGATATGTTAAATCTTCAACATAGGCCAGTTTATCTTCTGGCAATAAATCACCTTGGGCATAGGGAATATTCAATTCTTTAGCGATGCCTTGGGTAATACTGTCCTTGTCCCCTGAAAGCATATATATTTCTGATATACCTAGGTTTTTAATTCCCAAAATCGCAGCTTCGGCATCCTCTTTGACTTGGTCGGCTAAAATTACTCGACCCGCATATTCGTCTTTGATAGCAATATAGATTGCCGTACCGGATAATGGATTCAAATTCTGAGGGAGAGTAATTCCTTTCATTGATAGTAAATTTTCATTACCCACAACAACTTCATCACCATTGACTCGACCAGACAATCCACGGCCAGACCATTCTTCTACATCTTGGGCTTGAGGCAGGGGATGATCTACCGAATAATCGAGTAGAGCCTGGGCCAATGGATGGTTGGATTGAGATTCGATAGATTGGATATAGGCCATTATATTTTGATCAGAATAGCCATTTATGGCATCTATATACTTTATGCCAAATTTGCCAGTAGTGACTGTTCCTGTCTTATCCAATACCAAGGTGTTGATCTTAGTAATTTGGTCGATATAATTGCTGCCCTTAAATAAAATACCATTTCTAGAGGCAGCACCCAAACCACCAAAATAACCGAGGGGAATAGAAATAACGAGGGCACAAGGGCAGGAGATGACCAAAAACACCAATGCTCTGTACAGCCAGTCACTAAATACATATTGGTCTAGGAAAATCATTGGGACGAGGCATAGAGCAACCGCTAGATAGAATACTATTGGGGTATATATTTTTGCCAATTTTCTAATTAGTAATTCTGATTTTGCTTTTTTACTATTGGCATTCTGAACCATATCCAAAATCCGAGAAATTGAACTATCCTTGTATGACTTTGTCACTTCTATTTCTAATACATTACTTAGATTGATGGATCCAGCCATAAGATTATGTCCTCTGTCAAAATGTTGTACATTACTTTCACCAGTAATGGCTGCCGTATTTAATTGGGCACTGGCACTGTGCAAAATACCATCTAGTGGTATACTTTCACCTACCTTGACTCGAATCATGTCACCAATATTCACTTCTTCAGGGCTTACGGTAACATAGGTATTAGATCGGGCAACATGGGCTATCTTGGGGCGAATATCCAATAAGGCGGAAATGCTTCTTTTGGCTTTGCGCAATGCATTGGATTGAAGAATTTCACCAAAAGTATAGAACAACATCACGGCTACAGCTTCGGGATATTCACCAATAGCAATGGCCCCGATAGTAGCTATACTCATTAAGAAAAATTCCGTGAAAATTTGCTTTTTACCTATAGCCTTCACAGCCTCTTTAATTACCGGTAGACCTACGATGAGGTAGGCCAATAAATACCAAGGGATTTTGACCCAATTTATGAAAAAAGATGCCTTAAAGTAAAACTCAAAAACCAAGCCAGACAGCAAGAGTAATCCACTTGTAATAATGGGAAGGTAAAGTGGCCAATTAAACGAAAATCTACTCGAATCTTGGGAGTAATCTGATAGCCCCCTTTTATTGGTTGAGTTTGTGATGGGTTGAACTTCTATGTTTGAAGAAGATTCATCCATTGAGCAACATTTTGGATTGATTTCTTTGTCGGTATGTTGAAGGTTTGACATTTTAATAATTTTTAGTGTTCGTGTTCTAGTTCTCCCGATTTGGAATGGGCATATATATAATAGCTTCCCTTTATTACAATTTTATGTCCCGAAGGAAGGTCTTCTAGCATTCGTAAACTGGTATATCCTCCAGATGTAGACTCTGGAATTACCATTATTTTTTTAAACTCTACTGACTTGCCTTCTGAGTCGGGATTGGCAGTATATATATAGGACGATTCACCATCTTGGATAATGGCTTCTTCAGGCAATGCTGTAACAGACCCCCCGTTAAGCCAAATCTTAGCATCAATAAACAAATCTTTAATAAAAGGCTGAATCTCTTCATCGAGATGGCCGTGGATCCTCACCGTTTTATTTTCTAAATTAAACTCTTTTCCAATAATTTCGACTTCTCCATTATACATTTTACTTCCCAAGGCGGGAATAGTGTAGGTGATCTTTTGCCCTTTTTCAATTAGAGCGATATCCTTTTCAAAAACATCCAGTTCTAAATGCAAATGTTCATTACTTATAATCTCTAAAAGTTGGTCTTGAGGATTGACATATTGTCCGTTGTGTATATTTACTGCGGTTATGTAACCAGAACTAGGTGAAATAAGTGGTATTTTGTCAACAAATGGATTTTTCTCGATCTCACCTACATCAATTCCGTAATAGGTCAATTGTTTTTCAATGGACTGTATTTGTGCTTTTTTTATGGCAATGTCTGATTCTAGACTCTGTCTATTTTTTTCAATACCTGCCTTAGCATTAGCTAGGGTTTCCTGTCTGGCAATTGATTGTTGAAGATAGATCAGTTCTGCTTGTAAGGTGAGATAGGATTCCTGTTTGAGAATTAGATCGGGATTTTCGATATAGGCCAAGATCTTGCCTTTTTGAATATATTCCCCTTCTACCATTTTTATACTGTTGGATATAACTCCAGGAAATTTTGTGTTGACACTGGTATAGGCATTCGGAGGCAATCCCAAAGTTCCAGTAGCTTTGATAAAATCGTTTATTTTCATTTCGGAAAAACTTCCAAATTCTATGCTAATGGTATTCATTTGATCACGCGTGAGAGATATCACTTCATGATCGGATGACATCGCTTTCTCACTATGATGGTCACTTGAGGTTTCATCCTCATGTAGATGGTTGTCGGTTGAATGGTCAGTATGATTATCCTCGTCAGTGGATCGAGAGGTGTTTTGACAGGCAAACAATAGGACGAAGAAAAAACTATATATGATATTTAAATTCATTTTGTTAATTATTGATATTGAGTAAAATATTGGTATTGGGCTATAGCATTTTGCCAACCCAAACGTTGATTTAGATAACCTTTCCGTTTCTGAAACAGAAGGTCAAGGGTTTTTAGCAGGTCTAAATAATCCATTTCTCCTGCATCATAAATAGCTTCAGACATAGATTTTACCATCGGATTAATGGTTTCAATTTGTGTCTTGTAGTATGAAAATCCAGCATGATATTGTTCGATCTCTTTAATGGTTTTGGCTATTTTATTGGCTATTTCTAGAGATTGAATTTCAACATCTAATTCACTTTTTTTAATTTCAATGTTTTGGGATTCTATCAAACGTTTTTGTTGAGACCGCATAAGTGGCAAGGTCATCCCCAATTGTAAGCCGTGTAATTGACCGCCATCGAAATAGTTTTGTAAGCCATATCCAATATTGAAATCTGGTTTCATAGACGTCTTTAGTTGATGGAGTTTATGTAGCTGTATATCAATTGATTGCGTCTTTTCTGTTGTCCAAAGACTAGAAGGTTGAGCACTAGGTGACCACGTAATCGTATCCACAGCGGGCAGAGGATGGACAGGGAGATTTTGATTTGTCCATATGGCCAACTGCTCTTCTAAATAGTCAATTTCTAGTCGAGTACCTCGTTGCTGAATTTGGTATTCTTCTAACTGAGATTGAATATGTATAGCTTCCAATGGCTGTGTGAGACCAGCAGATCGTCGAACCTCTGATTTTTTAAGATATTCACGGTATACTTTAATCAAATCTTCATAGACATCCCATAATTCATTTTGGTATTGGGCCTCATAGTAGATTAGTTTTACTGAGAGGACGAGTTCTTGAATATTTATTTCTCTTCTCGTCTTGGCCAATGCAAATAAACCGGCATTGACGGCGTTGGCGGCTTTGACTTTTTGGGGATGAGGCAATGATTGATTTACGGTAAGTTGATTGACCAATTGTCCATTTTCTTTAAAAAGACCGTCGCCCTCATATTGGATTTGAGTATTACCCAAACTGTAGGGCATATTTTGTAAACTGCTGTATTGGTCCACCGATAAATTGAATTGATCCATCAAAGGATGGTTTTGCTGCAATAATGTTATAACACTATCGAGACCCAAGGTTATGGATTGACCTTGTGTCCATTGACTGGCAAACAATATGGGGATGGGCAATAATATATTTCGCAATAAAATTTTATTAGATCCTTTTTCTTGCCATCTAGCTAAATAGTAATACAATATCGGTAAAGCTATGAGGGTCAGAAAAGTAGCTGTGATCAGTCCACCTATGACTACAGTGGCCAAGGGGCGTTGGACTTCTGCTCCCCCAGAGGTAGATAAGGCCATGGGTAAAAATCCCAGCGAAGCTACACTGGCCGTCATTATTACAGGCCGAAGTCGGACTTGTGTTCCATGTTTTATACGGTCCATAATGTCTTTCATCCCTTCATTTTTTAATTGATTAAAATATCCAATGAGGACAATGCCATTGAGAACGGCCACCCCAAACAGAGCAATAAATCCTATACCTGCAGAAATGCTAAAAGGCATATCTCTTAGCTGTAGAGCCCAAATACCACCAATAGCCGAAAGGGGGATAGCGGTAAATATTAGACCAGCTTGTGCTACCGAACCGAAAGTGAAATACAGTAAGATAAATATGATACCTAGAGCAATGGGCAAGGCAATGGACAACCGTTTTGTAGCGGCCTTAAGATTTTCAAACTGTCCTCCATAACTAAAATAATATCCAGCAGGCAGGTTTAATTCCCGATTCAATGATGTTTCTATGTTATTGACCAAGGTTTCTACATCAGTATCGCCCACATTGACGCCGATGACGATTCGACGATTGGTATTGTCTCTAGAAATCTGCATTGGAGCATCTTGAAGGCTAACTTTCGCCAATGAGGATAGTGGTACTTGATTGCCATCATCCAAGGGTACATAAAGTTCTTGTACATCCTGTATGTCTACTCGATTGTCTTGATTGAGTCGAACTACTAGGTCAAATCGTTTTTCGCCTTCGTATATGACTCCTGCTTTTTCACCTGCAAAGGACGATCGAATAACTTGATTGACTTCTTTGACGTGTACACCGTAGCGCGCCATTTTCGAGTAATCGTATTCAATCATTATTTGAGGCATGCCTATGGTTTGCTCGACATTGACAGTAGACACTCCTGGTAATTGTTGAATAATGGATTCAGCTTCTTTTGCTTTATCGTACAATAAGTCGAGATTGTCTCCGTATAATTTAATGGCAATATCAGCTTTGGTTCCAGTCATTAATTCGTTGAATCTGAGTTGGATGGGTTGTGAGAATTCATATCCTACTCCAGGTATGTCGTGGAGACTGGCTTCAAATTTTTCAAAAATTTCTTTTCTGTTTTTAGCCGATGTCCATTCGTCCATGTCTTTCATGATCAACACATAATCGGCGATTTCAACCGGCATGGGATCGGTGGGGATTTCAGCCGATCCTATATTGGCGACAATGTCTTCGATTTCTGGAAACTCGTTGAGCAGTTTTTCCTGAATCATTTTTGCAGTGGCAATACTCTGTGATAATGAGCTTCCAGGTGGAAGAATATGTTGCATGGCCAAATCACCTTCTTCTAAGGTGGGTATAAATTCCCCTCCCATTTTGCTAAACACTGCTATGCTGATACCGAAGATTGCAATGATGACAGCGAGAACGAGTTTTTTATAGGTAAATGCCATTCGAAGTAATGGACTATAGAGGTTTTGGATATAGGCTATTATTCGATCGGAAAAATTCTTTTTATGCTGTACATTTTTGTTCAATAGCCAAGCGACCATCATGGGTACATAGGTTAAAGACAGTATTAAAGCTCCGATAATGGCCAACATTACGGTCTGAGCCATGGGTTTAAACATTTTGCCTTCAATGCCGACTAAAGCCAAAATAGGTATGTATACCATGAGGATAATGATCTCACCGAATGCCGCAGATTTTCTGATTTTTTGCGATGCTTTGATCACTTCCTCATTCATTTGCTGAATGGATAATCTTTGACCCCCTTTTCGCGATACAATTCTGTGAATAATGGCTTCGACGATGATTACTGAACCATCTACGATTAAACCAAAATCGATGGCTCCCAAACTCATTAAATTGGCAGAAATGCCGAATACCCTCATCATGGATATGGCAAACATCATGGAAAGAGGGATTACAGAGGCTACGATTAGACCGGCTCGCCAGTTGCCCAATAGCAAAACGAGGATAAAAATGACGATCAGACCTCCTTCGATAAGATTCTTTTGAACAGTGCCTATAGCGGTATGAATAAGCTTGTCTCGGACCAGATAAGGTTCTATAATTACCCCTTCAGGTAGCGAGGATTGGATTTGGATTACTCTCTCCTTAATGGATTCAGTGACTTTTGCAGTATTGCTGCCCTTAAACATCATAACTTTTCCTCCCACAACTTCTTTACCATCTCTCACCAAAGCACCATATCTAGGAGCTTGACCGTATTGCACTTTGGCTATATCTTTGACAAATACTGGAGTATTTCCTCGATTATTTACCAAAATGTTTCCGATGTCCTCCAAGGATTTGGCCAGACCTGCAGTACGAATATAATAGGTGTTAGGGTTTTTTTCAATATAGGCCCCTCCGGTATTTTCGTTACTTTTTTCGAGGGCGGTGAAGATCTCTCCTATATTGATATTCATGGATTTAAGAAGATTGGGATCAACAGCTACTTCATATTGTTTTAAATGCCCGCCCATGGAATTGACTTCTGCAACACCGTCAATGCCAGACAATTGTCTTTTGACAATCCAATCCTGTATGGTTCGTAATTCGCTAGTACTGTATTGATCTTCATATCCTTCTACAGGGCGGACTACATACTGATATATTTCACCTAAACCTGTGGATATGGGAGACATTTCCGGTCTGCCAATGCTGGGGGGAATGTATTCTTCTGCTTCGTTCAATTTTTCACTGACCAATTGACGAGCTCTGTATATATCTACATTTTCTTCAAAGACAATGGTGATTACAGATAGTCCAAATCTCGATATGGATCTAATTTCAACGATGTTTTGTAAATTTTGCAATGTGAGTTCTAATGGAGTAGTCACAAAGCGCTCAATCTCCAAAGTAGCTAATGTCGGAGAAGTGGTGATGATTTGTACCTGATTATTGGTAATATCTGGTACTGCATCTATGGGAATTTGTCTAATGGAATAACTGCCCCAAAGAATGAGAGCCAAGACCAATAGACCAATAACAAACTTATTCTTTACTGAATAAGCAATGATTTTATCAAACATATTTATGATGTATATTTAAACTATATAATAGGTTTAGTGATGGACATAAGTCCATTATATTATAGTTTAAATATTAGCTGGTGGCTGCCAGATGGTAGTTTGGTATTCCCACTTGTATTGATTGTCGTAGTGGTATAGATAAGAATAATCAAAAATACACTTTTCTTTATCTACCTGAATTATATCGTAAAATGTGATGAATAAGCCACAGCACTGACATATACAGAAAGGTGTACATTCATCTTCACTTTCTTTATCGGTGTCCATGGAATGGTCGTGTTGATCTAGGGTAGTCCATTGATGGTCTACAGCTGTATCGGCACATGGACTAAATCCAAAACCAAGAATAAAAAGCGATAATATGATTAGTATGTTTTTCACTATATAACAAAGATAGTTAATAGTGATTGCAAACGACTTGCAAACTTACAATTGGCAGTGGGCGCAGATTCCTTTCAATACTAAGTTGGCCTGTTTTAAGGTGAAATTGGCAGGCAAGTCCAATTGGGGTACGGTATTGGCAGTCAAACAATAGGTTTCTTCACATTGAATACAATGAAAATGATAGTGTTGATCTTGCGGTCTGCACTGGCAATGTTGAAGACAGAGGGCATACTTTGTTTGGCCAGAGCCATCTTCGATCCTGTGTACTAATTTATGATCTTCGAAAGTTTTTAGAGTGCGGAAGAGGGTAGAGGTATCTGCTTTTTCAAAAGCTAATTCGAGGGATTTTAAGGATACTGCCGTATCTTGTTGGGTGAGGTATTGTAAGACCAATATCCTCATAGCTGTTGGACGAATTTTTCTTGCTTCTAGTTTTGATTCAATCTCATTCATAACTTGGTTACAGCATTTATTTTTTCTATCTTTTACCCTTGGATGCGTGTGCTTACTGAGGTTTAATCCCTTTAATCGCACGTAGTAGGACTAAAAATGGTAAATCAGATTATATGCAATGGTAACAAATTTAATTTATTTTTAGTTGACAATTCTAATGAGGATGATTAATTTAATAAGAATAACAATATTTTATGTATAGAAAATCAGCAATCAATAAAACTAAAATTCCTTTTGTTTCCATTTTATACATTCTTGTATTTTATCTGGGTATTGCCTGTAACAGCGAAGAAAGTTATATCGCACCCACTGGAGAAATCTCTGAAGATTCTTTGAGAATTTATACTAAAACCCTAGCGTCTGATGAGTTTTTGGGCCGAATGCCATTTACCCCTGGTGAAAAGATAACGGTAGATTATTTACAAAAGAAATTAACGCAATTTGGATTAGAGCCTGGGAATGGCGATCAATTTGTTCAGGAGGTACCCTTGGTGGATATCGAAGGTTTTCCTGCCAACACATTGGATATTGAATTGGAAAACGGCAATATGGATATGGAATTGGGTTTGGATTTTGTAGCATATACCCAGCAAGAAGCAACAGAGGTGTCCCTCGATAAGAGTGAAATTATTTTTTGCGGTTATGGCATCAATGCTCCCGAGCAAGACTGGAATGACTTTGAAGGTGTAGATGTCAAGGGGAAGACGATAATTGTGTTGGTCAACGATCCAGGATTGAGTAGTAAGGATTCTACTTTTTTTAAAGGTCGTTCAATGACTTATTATGGTCGCTGGACTTATAAATATGAAGAAGCAGCTAGACAGGGTGCGGCTGGAGTGTTTATCGTTCACGAACCGACAATGGCCGGATATCCATGGTTTGTGGTTCGGAATTCATGGGCTGGCTCTCAACAAAATATTCAGAGTGAGAACAAAGGTAGCGACAAATGTGCGGTTCAGGGCTGGTTGACCTTAGAAGCTGCTCAGAAGTTATTTACCAAGGCTGGTTTGGATTTTTCAACCGTATTTAAATCTGCAGCTCAGCCCGGTTTTAAGCCAATTCCTCTAAATGCTACTGCCAGTATAGAGATCAAAAACAAATTGACATACAATACCAGTCAAAATGTAGTGGCTAAAATTTCTGGAAGTGGTCCTGAGAATATTATTTTTTCAGCGCATTGGGATCATTTTGGTGTGTCTACTCCCATCGATGGAGACAGTATCTACAATGGGGCGGTAGACAATGCTACTGGAGTGGCTGCTTTGATGGAAATAGCCAGAACTTATAAGGAAAATAATATTATGCCTAAAAGGTCGCTGGTTTTTCTATTTGTGACTGCAGAAGAGCAAGGTTTATTGGGTTCTCAATATTATAGTGAACACCCCATCTATCCCCCAAGGACTACGATGGCCAATTTGAATTTGGACGCTATAGAACCACTGGGATTGATGAAGGATGTGACTATGATAGGGTATGGACACTCTACTTTTGATGAAATAACAGAAGCGGAAGCCGCTTTGCAAAATAGATACATTATCCCTGATCAAGAAGCTGAAAAAGGGTACTTCTTTCGCAGTGATCATTTTAATTTTGCAAAAATTGGTATTCCCGCTCTCTATGCCAAGGGTTCCTATGAGCATCAGTCAAAAGGTGTAGAATACGCTAAATCGGTAATGGATCAATATACGGCTCAACACTATCATCAACCTTCAGACGAATATAGAGAGGACATGGATTTCTCTGGCATTCAACAAGATGGTCAGTTGTATTACAATATTGGATGGCGAATTGCTACAGGAGAGATTACACCAGAATGGAAACCCATTTCTGAATTTGCCGCATATCGATAGAATAGAAGGCGTTTTGGGGTTATGTGTATATTTAATTTGGTTGTGTGATAATCGTAAAGTCCAATGAAAATTAATTGAAAATTTTTTATTCATTTTTTATAGTGGATTTATTGAGTCGTATTTAATGACAGGAATGTAAGCTGCTATTGGTTGAAAATGAGGGAGTAATGTTTTGTAGTGTATGTTTTTATAGGGCAGTATTTATTTATGGTTTTCTGTGATAAAAAGTAGTCTTTTGAGATTGACAATGATATTTGGTTTTATATATCAAGAATTTTATTATTTTTGGAAACATTATTCTCATAAAAATTTAAATTTGTAAAATGTCTAAATCACAGTCAAAACAAATGAATAGACGCGCATTTAATCAAGCGCTTGCACTTACTGCTTCGGGTGCAATGTTGAGTCCTCATTCTCTGTTAAATTCTTCTATGATGAAGAAGGGTAAAAATATGAAACTGGGTTTGGTGACCTATTTATGGGGTAAAGATTGGGATCTAGAAACATTGATTACCAACTGTGAAAAGTCCAAATTGTATGGGGTGGAGTTGCGGATAGAACACGCTCATAATGTTCACCTAGGAATGTCGGCTCAAGCGCGACAGGAAGTCAAGATGAGGTTTGCAGACACTAAGGTACAGTGTTTGGGCATGGGGACGAATCAAGATTACCATCACACAGATGCACAAAAATTAAGAGATTCTATTGAGCAGACCAAAGAGTATATCAAATTGAGTCACGACATAGGTGGAACCGGTGTAAAGGTTAAACCGAATGCCTTTCCTAAGGGAGTATCGAAGCAAAAAACATTGGAGCAGATCGGACGTTCGCTCAATGAGGTTGCCAAATACGCCGCCGATTATGGACAGCAGATTCGAGTAGAAGTTCACGGAAGAGGGACTCAGGAGTTACCGCATATGAAAACCATATTTGATGTGGCAGATCATCCAAATGCTACGGTTTGTTGGAATTCAAATGATGAGGATCTTATCGGTGGTGGATTGGAGTACAATTTCAATTTAGTAAAAGATCGGTTTGGAGATACGGTTCACATAAGAGAAATGAACGAAGGAGATTATCCTTATCCTCAATTGATGAAACTATTTAAAGAGATGGATTACAATGGATGGATATTGTTAGAGTGTCGTACTAAACCAGCCGATACTGTGGAGGCAATGAAGGAACAACGAAAAATATTTAAGAAATTAATTAAAGGTTGATCATTAAATTTCAATATATAGAATAGGTGAGGCCGACTTAATGAAGTCGGCCTCTTTTTATTTTTATCCCTAATGCACTGCGTACAATACTTATAAAAGTATTATGGAAATTCCTTATAAATTCTTATAAAGTCAATAATTTTTGTTCTTTCGAAGATTGATAAATGGCTTGAATGACGGCCAAAGGAGCTCTTCCATCAACTCCTGATATTAGAGGCTCATGATGGTTGATAATGCTGTCTACGAAATCTTCCAATTGTATCTTGTGGTAGAGATAGCTGATGCTCATTGGATCAGAAGCTCCTGAACCAGTATGGTTTGATTTGTTAGATGTCGTTTCTTGTTTCTTGGAATGAAATGAAACGATTTGTCCACCTTCCAAGATTATACTTCCATCGGTTCCATATACTTCTAATCTTTCAGGGTAGCCAGGGTACATGGCTGTACTACCTTGAATGGTAGCTGTGCGTCCATTTTTAAAATTGAGGATGGCCATACCGAGATCCTCTCCTTCGATATCGTGATACACTGTTTTCACTTGTCCGTAAACATTTTCTACTTCCCCCATTACATCGAGCAACAAATCGATGGTATGGATACCTTGGTTGATCAAAGCTGCACCACCGTCGCCTTTTAATGTTCCTCTCCAACTACTGGATTGATAATAATCTTCATTTCTATACCAGTTGATATAGGCATTGCCATGGAGTATGTCACCTAAAAGACCTTGGTCGATGGCTTCTTTTAATCGAATATAATCCGGTTTGAACCGACTTTGGAAAATACAGCCCAATAAGACATTGTTTTTCGAGCATGCTTCTATCATTGCATCTGCCCTTTCGAGAGAAACTTCCAATGGTTTTTCTGTGATCACGTGAATTCCTCGTTTAGCCGCTTCTACACATGATTCGAGGTGGTTGCCACTATAGGTACAGATGGAAATGGCATCGATCGTCTCGCTATCAAACAATGTGGTGATATCGTAGTAGCAAGGATAAGGATATATTTTTTCAGTTTCTAAGGCCCGTTCTTTGGAAGAGCTACACAGAGCGACCACTTCAGCATTCTCGATTTCTTCGATCGACTGAATGTGGAGTTTGGTAATGGATCCTGTACCTATGATAGCAAATTTAATTTTAGGAGACGTTGACATTTTATTGGTTTAGAGGTTTAAAGACTATGATATTCGAATGCTCAGTAACGACTAATTGTAAATTCTTGACCATGCGATATCAAATTGCAAAATAGAGCGATTTTTAGAAAGTTCCTACTCCGAAAATCTAAAAGTATTTATAAATATATATTTTTATTAATTTAAACCATGAAATAGCAAGGATATATGGACAATTTTCAATAATTCCGCTAAATTGTGTTAAACAAGGTTAAAATAATAGCAGTCTAAACCGTGAGATTTTATTATTTTTAAGTTTTTGAAAGCGCTTTCAGCCTTATTAGTGAGTGAAAAATAAGTAAAACACAGAATGTGTAATTAATGGTAAATTGGAATCGGTCAGTTGGTAATATTTTATGGATGACTTGGCGTTGTCTGCTAGATGAAACAGCAGATATCTTGAATGTTAAGGCTTTAAACATAAAAGGATTCAAGTCTTTATTCATAAAGAAATTGACCATAATCAATGGTTCTACTACCGTAATAGCTATTTCATGGTTTAAGAAATGCTGTAATGAGGGTAGGCTTAGAAAATCTAGATACCCTTTATTCCCAATGTCATTTATATCTTTTATTCTACATTATTTTAGTCCGAGACTAGTGGTGAGAGGGAATTTTCAAGCATTTCAAGAAAACGGTCAAGATGTTTTGGCAGGAGGTACAATTATAAATATTAACTAAATACAATAAAATGATAAAGCGTTTGTTTTTTTCAATCGGTCTTGCCTGTATGGCTGGAATGGTATTTTCATGCGGTTCGAATGGAGACCAAAAATCTGAGGAAGGTTCTATGAGTGATACAATGACAAAGGATGAAGTAAAATTAGTGGCCAATGAAGCTGAAAAGAAGGTAGAGGTATATATGGGGGACGACTTGTTTACGGCGTATATATATCCAGATAACATAGCCAAGCCAGTTCTTTATCCCATAGTGACGGCCAGTGGAAAGAGTCTAACACGGGGATTTCCATTGGATCCTATGCCGGGGGAGAGAGTTGATCACCCTCACCACGTAGGTATTTGGTTAAATTATGGAGATGTTAATGGATTGGATTTTTGGAATAATTCAGAGGCAATTTCTGCCGAGAAGAAAAGTGAATATGGAACCATCTATCACAAAGGGATAAAAAAGATGGAGGGCAATACCTTAGTGGTAGAAGCCGAATGGAAGGATATCAATGGCCAAGTCTTGTTAAGTGAAGAGACTACTTACAAGTTTGACAGTGAAGGAGATAGCAGAAATATTTATCGAGAGACAAAATTGACTGCACAGGATAAAAAAGTAGATTTTACGGATAATAAAGAGGGGATGTTGGGTATTCGTGTAACCAGAGCCATGGAGTTGCCTTCCGATAAGCCAGCTGTATTTACCGATGCTGCAGGTAATCCTACCGAGGTTAAAGAATTGAACAACGATGGAGTCAATGGAAATTATCTTTCAAGTGAAGGTATTGAAGGTGACGATGTTTGGGGGACGAGAGGTAAATGGATGGAGTTGTACAGTAATATCGACGGTGATCCTGTATCGATTACCGTAATGGACCACCCTACCAATGTAGGTTATCCAACATACTGGCACGCCAGAGGATATGGTTTGTTTGCGGCCAATCCATTGGGGCAAAAAGCAATGTCTGGTGGCAAGGAGGAGTTGAATTATTCTCTTGATCCAGGTCAATCAGTGACATTTAGATACAATATTTTGGTTCATTCCAATTCTGCATTAAGTGCCGACCAAATCAATGCAAAATACGCTGAGTTTGTAAAGTAATTTAGCAGAGATTATTATTTTACAAAAAAGACCAATTATTGAATACATTCAATAATTGGTCTTTTTTGTTTAGCCAAGAGGATTTCGATTAGCCATTATTCAAAGACGATAGGGAATAATGAAAAGGATATTGTCCAATGGTTTTGTCACACTGTTTGCCCCAAAAATCAATTATTAAAAATTCATTTGGTATAATACGAATTCCATTACCCATTACCCATTAATCATTAATAATTAACCGTTAACCATTAACCATTAATCATTGATAATTAACCATTGATAATTAACCATTGATAATTGACCATTGATAATTGACCATTGATAATTAACCATTAACCATTAACCATTAATAATTAACCATTAATAATTGACCATTCTCCATTCTCGGATTACTTTTTAGCGGAATGATTTTTACTTGGATATTTCCCATTCGAAGCATCGATCATGGCAAATAATTCTTTTTTAAGGATGGCTACCTTGTCCGGATATCGTTTCGCCAAATTTACATTTTCAGATTCATCTACTGCTAAGTTGTATAGTTCACTTCGCTCATCTTCATAGAAATATATGAGTTTCCAATCACCTCGTCGCAAAGCCGATCCCGGAGTCCATGCACTGCCATGATAATGAGGAAAGTGCCAGAACAAAGGTCGGATAGCTGTTGATTTTATCCAATGCTTAGAAAGAATATCTTCTCCTTCCATTGTTGCAGTGGCCTTGGAATCTATATCTATATTCTCCAAGATAGTAGGGACTATATCCATATGAGTGACTGGTTTGTCACAGGTTTTATTATCTACATCTCCAGGGCTATGAATTAATAGTGGAATTCGTATTCCCCCTTCATAACACCAACCCTTACCGCCTCTTTTGGGGAAGGTCGAAGTAGGTATCTTGCCTTTGTACTGATTATTTAAGGTAGATAGACCTCCATTGTCTGAAGTAAATACCAATATGGTATTTTCCCATAGACCTTCATCCTTTAAATGTCTGACCAGCCGCCCTACATTGTTGTCCATAGCCGATACCATGGATGCGTAGTCTAGATTGTCTTGAAAAATCAAGGATTGGCCTTCGCCTTCATTAGTTGTTTTGTGGTCGATACTTACATCGTTATACTTTGGCCTAAAGTCTTTATTGGCTTGAATAGGAGTATGCACGGTGTAATAGGACAGATAGGCAAAGAAGGGCGAATCTTTGTGAGCTGTAATGAAATCTATGGTTTCCGTGGTCAATCTATCCGTTAAATACTCACCTTCTGGACCATCTGGCAGGAGTGGATTTTTGTAGGGGACATAATAACCCCCAGGAGGTGAGCCTAGATCTATTCCTCCAACATTGATGTCAAATCCCTGTTGACTAGGAGAGTGCTCTTCACCACCTAAATGCCATTTTCCTGCAAAAAAAGTAGAATACCCATAATCTTTTAATCGTTCTGCCAAGGTGATTTCCTTTAAAGGCAATTCGTGTAAGTCCTTTGGTCCTAGCAATGGCTTATCTTTAGGGTCACTACCAGGAATCCAGTCCGATATCCCGATTTTAATAGGATTTTTACCGGTGAGTAATGCCGCACGTGATGGGGAACACACGGGATGTGCACTATAGGCATTGGAATAAATTACGGACTCACTGGCCAATGCATCGATATTGGGAGTAAGGTACAACGGACTACCAGAATAGCCTAAGTCTTTCCATCCCAAGTCATCGACGAGGATAACCACAACGTTTTTTTGATCTTGACTATGAAGTGCAGTTGTTGCAAATACCAGTGTTAATGCTAGGAAAATTCTTTTCATTGGATTGAATTAAAAAAATTTCCAGTATCGGGCAAAAGACCAATACTGGAAACATGGATTATAGAAACAAAATGTTGTAAATCATTAAACCGTTAAAAGTAATTTATTCCAATTCATTGACTTCGATCGGGGTATCGTCTCTCTTACTATTCTTTTCTACCTGAGAGGACAACTGGTCAATGGCTTTTTGTTGACTACCTAAATATTCAGGTAAATTCATACCGGCCATATCGAATAAATCGTGCATCGGTGGAATGGATTTATAGAGGTTAGAAATAAATTTTGAAGTTGAATTCTGACCATTCTCACTACCATTATCACCACCTTCCCAAACGGTTACTTTATCTATTTTAATGTTCTTAATGGCGTCAACTTGGGTTTTGACCAAGTCTTCCAATTTATCTGCGATTATCATTAAGACAGCATCTCTTGTATTGCCATGGGTCGCAGTCACTATTTTGTTGAAACCTTCAGATTGTTTTTCCAATATTTCATATAGACCTCGTGCTTCTGCTTCCTTCATTAAATATATAGCATCGGCTTCCCCTTTGGCAATTAATCGTTGACGATCTGCTTCGGCTTCGGCTGCAATGGCTATTTTTCTTTTTTCGATTTCCGCGTTAACGATTTCATCAGCTTCTTGGCGAGCCAATTCGCGTTCGGCTCTGGCCAATTCTGCTTCTTTCTCTGCTTTGTAGGCTTCTTTTAAAGCATTGGCCGCTTGAATCTTTTCAGTAGATATGGCTCTTTTAGATGCTTCAGCCTCTCTTTCTCTTCTGACGGCGTCGGAGTCAGCGATTTTTATCTTGGCCAAGTTTTCACCATTAATGGCTTCGGCATCGGCTTCAGATACTCTGACCCTTTCCAATCGCTTGGCATCGGCTTCACCAGAATTGGCTTCCGCTTCGTAAGTCGATACCTTAATTCGCTGTTCTTTGTGTGCTAAGGCAGCTCCAATAGCACCTTGTCGCTCTTGTTCTGCCACTCGAACCTTGGCTTCATTGATGGCTTGTGCTGCGGCTTCCTTACCCAAGGCGACGATATATCCAGACTCGTCTTCAATATCGGTGATATTTACGTTGATCAATACCAGACCAATTTTCTTTAATTCACTTCCAACATTCGAGGCTATATTCGAAAGAAATTTGTCTCTATCCGAATTGATTTCCTCAATATCCATAGTAGCTACGACCAATCTCAACTGTCCAAAGATAATGTCCTTGGCTATATCTCGAATTTCGTTAATGGACTTGCCGAGCAAACGTTCGGCCGCATTGAGCATAGTCCCTGTGTCATTGGATACTGCCACGGTAAATCGAGAAGGTACATTGACCCGAATATTTTGTCTACTCAAGGCATTTCTCAAATCAACATCTATCGATATAGGTGAAAGATCCAAATAGGCGTAATCTTGAATAATAGGCCATACAAAGGCGGCACCACCAGCCAAGGTTTTCGCTGATCCACTGCCTGTTTTTCCATATATAACCAACACCTTATCAGACGGACATCGTTTGAATCTGGTGATGAAGAGCAAAAGTAATAAGACGACCAGTCCGACTAGGCCGGCCATTAATATTAATGTGATGTTTAAGTCCATAGTGTAGGATTTTATTTTAACTGATTAATTTTTTCTACCAATAAGGTATTGTCTTTCATAATTTCTAAAATGCGCACTTTTTCTCCACTTTTAATCTCTGGTCCTTCTGTGATGGCATTGATTTCTTTGAGGCTGTCGTTTAAAGTGATGTGAATCTTGCCTTTGCCTTTCTTGTCTGGGGGAATCGTTAAGTATACATCACCTTTTTCAAAGATAAGGTCGAGAAAATCGGCCGTACCTGATTCTGTAAATTTATTGAATTGTCGAACTAAAAACACGACGGTAAACATGGCCACCAATCCCGCTCCAATACTAAATGGCATTAACTGAGCTACCGATTTGCCCGCATCGAGCATCATCACTCCTGTCCAACTGAAAAATGTTAAAAATGCAGTAATGGATTTTACCCCAAATATGGGGAAATCAAAATCACCGTCTATACCATCGGTGTCAATTTCGAGATCGGTATCGGCATCCATTCCCAATAAACTGATGACAAATACCAATATAAAGACAATGGACGAAACTATGGCCAAGGCCCAAAAGAATTGACCTCCGCCCGATAGAGCATCCCACCATGTATTTAAGGAAAGATTAATCATATATTCTATTCTTCTAATATTAGGGTATTCATCACTAAAATTATAACACTCAATAATGTGAAAAAATTCACTTTTAACCCATTATTAATATAGAGGTTACCTAGACTAGATAAGATATTATTATCTAATGTTTTATATTTTTTTATGGGGAATTTTACTTGCAATTAAGTAAAATTAGATTGTTATATTATAGTGCTTCACATATTGTTAAATATAAGATTAATTTTTGTAAAAAAATGGTTTTTGTGATTTAATTAATAGTTTTATTGCGAAATATGTAGAATCATTGAAATGGAATAGTAATGGATGACTAAATTCAATAATAAATCACGATATATTACTACTCTATCGGATAGACTTAAAGATAGTTCTCATTCTTTATCATCATTGAACTCCACTAATTTTTAGAAATAGTCTACTAGTTGGGTAATATTAATTTCTTAGATAGGGTATTTATCCAGGTATTTAGAATTAATATCAAAGTTAGATTCTTCTTAGACACTATCTATAATAAATTGTTTATCAATTATAAAGGCAGTACCTAAAGTAGAAAGTTCAAATGAGTTAACAAGATAAATTACCATGACATAAGACTTGGCTAATAGTTTAGCTTATTAACTCAACAAGACGATTGCCTCAATCGCCTTGTTGAACTAATGTCCCTTCAATGCCATATTTATTGAAGGTTAGATAGCTATTTTCACATTCCTTAAGTTGTTGGTTTATTTAAATAAACCAGATTTATACTTTGGGCAATTTCCATCCATTTTGGTATTGGGCATTGATGTATTGATTGGCTATTTTCTCATTAAATTTAGATTTATCTGGATTCCAGTGAATCTTTTGACCAGATTTGAGGGCTATATTCCCCAAATGACAGACAACAGCGGCATTGTACCCAACTTGCAATGGGGTATTTAAATCGGAAGCATTTCGAGATCGTACGACGTCAATAAAATTTTGAGTATTGATATCCAAGCCTCGAT
The DNA here is from genome assembly GCF_021729155.1 of Membranihabitans marinus. Taxonomy (GTDB): domain Bacteria; phylum Bacteroidota; class Bacteroidia; order Chitinophagales; family Saprospiraceae; genus Membranihabitans; species Membranihabitans marinus. Next base: position 225,685 of record NZ_JAJQYA010000002.1, read on the forward strand.
CTACGCTGGGCATCCACTCTATGGCTTCGATTTTATCGTTTTTGCCTTCTTTTTCTGGAATCACCTTCCACCCCTGTCTATTGAGGGCCAAACTTCCATTGTTGCCTATAAAGCCAATACCGTGATTCATGCCAAAATTTCCCGAATTGATACCAGTTCCGTGTTCCCAAATTAGGGAAAAGTCACCGTAATCATAAATAGCTTGCATGGTATCTGGAGTCTCTTCTCCACTGTCGGGATATCCGTATTTACCACCCATCGCCATTACGCTTTTGGGATAGACTACATCCATGCCAAATATTCCATAGTCCATGAGGTGAACCCCCCAATCCGTCATTAGTCCACCGGCGTAGTCCCAAAACCAACGGAAATTAAAATGAAAACGGTTCTCGTTGAATGGTCTATTGGGAGCTGGGCCCAACCACATTTGGTAATCTACGCCTGGAGGAACAGGACTATCTGGTTTGCGAGGAACAGAGTGCATCCATCCTTGATAGGACCAAACCTTGACCACTCTAATTTTTCCTAATTTCCCAGATTTTACATATTCGATGGCATCGTTAAAATGCTTTTGACTGCGTTGCCATTGACCGATTTGCACAATGCCATCAGATCCATTGGCTTTCTCCAACATTATATCGCACTCCTGTATAGAATTGGCTATGGGTTTTTCACAATATATATCCTTACCCGCATCCAATGCATCGCTAAATTGAAGACAATGCCAATGATCTGGAGTGCCAATAATGACGACTTCTACATCTTTGTCCTCCAATAATTTTCGGTAATCTTTGTATTGTTTTGGCTTTTTAAATCCTTTGTCTACTAAGTCCTTAGTTCTACTGGCTAAGATACCATCATCTATATCACAGAGAGCAACACATTCCGTGGCATCCACCTTGAGCATGGAGGACAAATCGGAAAAACCCATACCCTTGCAGCCGATAAGACCGATTTGGATTTTGTCATTGGGTGAAACTGCTCTCTTTCGTTGAATAATTTCGGATAAACTGAGTTCTGGTATTAGTGCCAATCCAGCTGCGGAAATCCCTGTTTGGCGGATAAATTTTCTTCTACTCATGGACTTTCGATGATTGATTTAGTCAATGAATATAGTATAAATATGGTTAAAATTTAAAATTGTGTAATATTAAATCTTTACAGTTGTTGTAACAGGGCTATTATTCTGCATATTGGCTCAACCATTGATGGATTTTTTGTGTAGGGAGTCCCATTACATTGCTAAAACTACCTTCAATAGAGTGAATATAGGTCCATCCAATCCATTCTTGAATACCGTATCCACCGGCCTTGTCAAATGGTGAATAATGTTGGATATAATATTGGATGTCTTTTTCACTCAATGGGGAGAAGGTAACCTTGGTAGTATCCGTGAAACTCGAAGCGAATTCTCGATTTCCGATTTTGATCCCCGTCATTACAACGTGGCTTTGGTCGCTCATGGCCAATAAAAATTGGTGAGCTTCCTCAGCATCCTTCGGTTTGGTCAAGACTTGGTCATTGTGAATAACGATGGTATCAGCGGTTACTAGGATTTCATTATTGCGGAGATTGGGCAAGGCTTGTGCCCATTTTTGGACGGCCAATAATTCTGCAATTTCTTCTAATGCCCAATCCGGTTCGATATTCTCATGGTAATCTAGTTTGATTTGACGAACCTCAATGTCCATTTTTTGTAAAAGATCCAACCTCCTTGGAGAACCAGAAGCTAGAAGTATAGGTTTTTGAAATCTCAAATGCCGGTTTATTTCTGCCATAGAATAAGTAATAATAAACTAAAAATAATATAGACTTTAATCAACTTCGATAGAAATGAATAAGTGTTGCTGCGCACTGGGTTGTTGAATATTATGGTAATGACAACCAATGGGATCATCAGTATGGCTAGACCTACCGTCATTTGTTGACTATCGATAAATGGAGTTAATAAGTAAAGCTGGCCGAGTATAACTGTAGCCAATAGAACAATGAGACTATTGGTGATGATTTTGACCATGGCTATGGGCTTACTAGCAAGGGTATAGACCCCTGCTTTTATATCAAAATCTCTATCCTCCAAGTCTTTGATGATTTCTCGAATGAGGTGGATAAAAAAGGCCATTATCGTATATCCCCAGATGATGATATTGGTTTTGTCTTGAAAATGGACATTGAAAGAGAGATTACAATCAGGGATGAGTGAAGTAATTATCCATATCGCAGAACTACACAAAAAGGCTATGGTAATATTGCCGATTAGCACGGAATTTTGCCATTTTAGGGAATAAAAATATAATAAAATATTAATGATGATTATGTAAACTAAGATCAATATTGGCCATCCGAGAATCACCCCAGTAATCGAAAGAATTACCGATAATGAAAGTAGAATATAATAATAACGCCATGCCAAGCTCTCAGATACCGATTGGCCAACAATAGAAATACGTTTGCTATTTAGTGAATCGCTTTCTTGATCGACAATATCGTTAAGCAAATTTCCTGCCCCAATGCTGCAACCTATGGCCAAGATAAAAACTATAAAAATATCATAAGTATAGGTCTGCGGTCCGCAAAGTGGTTTAATATATAGATAGAACACGATGATCTGCATAAGCCATATTAAGACTATGTTTTGCCATCGAATTAATTGTAGGAATCTGGATAAATTCATTGATTGGTTTTAATTCCACTTGTTTTGACTGCGTAAGATATGTTCGATAATCTCTCTAACACATCCTCTGCCTCCTGGTTTTTCCGCTATGTATTGGCTGGCATCTAATATTTCTTGGACTCCATCCGCTGGACAACAACCTATGCCTACATGTTGGATACAAGGAAGATCTGGTATGTCGTCACCGACATAAGCCATGGCCGACATGGATATATTGAGATCGGAGGCAATTTTTTCTAACACGGGTAATTTGTCGTGTATGCCGGAATAAATGGTTTCAATGCCCAGTCCTCGCAGTCGAAGTTCAACACCCTTGCTCGTACCACCAGTAATCACAGCTATGGGGATGCCTGCATCCAGTAGTCGCTTCATTCCATAGCCATCCTTGGTATTCATGGTTCTTAAAAATTCTCCATTTTCTGTGATGTGAATATCGGCATTGGTCAACACACCATCTACATCGAGTACCAATAGTTGAATTTTGGAAAAATCTATATTTTGTGACATGAGTTATTTAAGTTTTAGTTTCCAGGGTTTATATTTCCAAGGAATAATGATTCTGTGTTCGGCCTCCTTGTTCAAAGCTTGGGTAAATATAATGCCTATTTGAAACAAATCGACACTATAGCTTACGCATTCATCTTTTTTAATGATTTCCCAAGCATCTTCCATGTCTGGCGTCCAGTGAATGTCGTCAAAAATAATAATGGCGTCTGCGGCCATTTTTGTTTTGAGTTTTTCAAAATATTTTAAGGTTGCTGAACCATTGTGGTGACCATCAATAAATATCATATTGGGTGGAGAATCATCGAGGTGGTCTCGATTTAAAAACTCTTCAAAACTGGCCAAATGGCTATCAATAGAAAGCTGAAGTTGGTTAAAATTTTCAGTGGCAATATTATATATGGCCGGATCACCTTCTACGGTGATTATCCGACATGGCGGATGAGCGGTGGCGAGATAGGACGTCGTCAAGCCCAAAGAAGTTCCCAATTCTAGAAATACCGAGGGTTGGTAATGAGTCATCATTCTACTTAACCAATTGACCACAATGGGATGGGACAATGCATATTGGGCTACTTTGGCCACAGAAGTGGTCGTGGCTATATTTTTGGATCCAGAACCATAATCTTTTCTCTCTATGATGCGTTGATCGGATTTTAGTTTTGATTTCAAAACCTCTAAATGAGGATGATTAATCCCCTTGTTATCTTCCAATACATGTTGACAAAAGTCGTACAATAGTGGTGAGTGGACCTGGTAAATAGTATGAGCTTTGAAGTAATATTTACAGAATGCATACCACATATTGTCCTTGTTTTATATGATTATTGTGGGTTGACAACTGCTGTGTTCCTCGTTATAGATTCGATAACACCGTCCTTCATATAGGCGATGCGATCACATTTTTTAGCAAAAACTTCATCATGGGTAACCACGACAATGGTTTGGTTGAAGTCTTGTTGAAGTCTTTTAAACAATAGAAAAACCTGGTGACTATTTTCTGTATCGAGATTACCAGTGGGTTCATCGGCCAATATCAGCATAGGATCATTGATTAGGGCTCTTGCAATGGCTACTCGTTGTTGTTCACCACCTGACAATTCGTTGGGGAAATGTTCTAGTCTTTCACTCAATCCCATGAAATGTAACAATGATTCTGCTTTTTTATAGAAATCTATTTTCGATTGTTTTCCTTCAATCATGGCTGGTATGGCAACATTTTCCTTAGCCGTAAATTCATCCAATAAATGGTGGAATTGAAAAATAAAACCCAAGTGTTGGTTTCTAAATTGTGCCAATTCTTTTTCCGATTTATTAAATATATTTTGACCCTGAAAAATAATTTCACCAGAATCGGGCTGGTCGAGACTGCCCAATATTTGTAAAAATGTACTCTTGCCGGCACCTGATTTTCCTTGAATAGCAAGGATTTCACCCTCGTTGATTTCAAGATTTACGCCCTTTAATACAGGCAATTTGCCGTAACTTTTATGTATGTTTTTTGCTATCACGAGAATTTAACGTTTCTATTCGGGAATAATAATACAAGTTTTTCCGTTTTCTTTTATATTTTGAGTTCTTATAATATGAAAATATTACAACTGTGTAAAAAGTTTCCATGGCCACAAAAGGATGGTGAATCAGTGGCTATCAATACTCTAAGTAGGGGATTGGCTGCCAATGGTGTCGTAATTGACCTATTGGCTATGAATACCGCTAAGCATTTTACGCGGGTGGATTCTGATGTTTTACTTTGTTTGTCCCAATATCGAAAGGTGAAATGGGTGCCGATTAACAATCAACTGCGACCGATCGAGGCGTTGCGCAGTTTAATAGAAGGAAGCTCATATCATATCAAACGATTTATTTCTTCGGATTTTTCCGATAGTATTAAAGAATTATTACTTGGGGATGATTATGATGTGATTTTGTTGGAGAGTCTATATATGATTCCTTATTTAGATGTCTTAAAACAAAATAGTCAGGCCAAGATTGTATTGCGATCGCATAATATTGAATTTGAAATATGGGATCGATTGGCTGAAAATAATAAAAATCCTCTGCAGCGCTGGTATCTCAAGAAGTTGGCAAAAAGTTTAAAAAACTACGAATTAGAACAATTAAATAATGTCGATTATTTATTGCCTATTAGTGAGATAGATCATCAAAAATATATTGACTACGGTTATAAAGGAAGGATCTTAACTTTGCCTTTGGGATTGGATTTGTCTCAATATCCATATAAGAAATGGCTGAGGAAGACCAAAAACATTGAAGTAGGATTTATAGGTTCACTCGATTGGATGCCCAATGTAGAGGGATTAAATTGGTTTTTGTCAGAAGTATTGCCACAATTGAAAAAGCGGTTTGGCAATAAAATTAGAGTTCATTTGGCCGGTCGAAATATGCCAGATTATATTAAGGCGAAAGCCTGTGACAACATTGTGATTCACGGTGAAGTAGATCATGCCATCGATTATATCAATCAGTTTCCATATTTTATAGTCCCGCTGTTTTCCGGCAGTGGAATGCGGGTTAAGATATTGGAAGCCATGGCATTGGGGAAGGTGGTTTTGAGTACTTCCTTGGGTATTGAGGGAATTCCTGCAACTGCAGATAAGGAGTTTTTACTTGCCGATACTAAAGAGGATTTTATTCATTCATTTAGCCGGATTATCGAAGGGCAATTGGGCTGTGATATTATCGGTCGAAATGCGGCCTCATTTATGGAAGACAATTTTTCAACAAAAATAATCTCTGAGAAATTAATTCGATTTTTAGAAGAGATAACCTATGCTCTTCCTCAATATCCCAAGAAATTAAAGTAGTATATTCCCTAGCCAAAGTTGTTTTAATCAGCGCTTAATGAAGTAGGCGTTATGGACGTATTATTATGTCTTGTGGTTATCATTGTATTTTTATTATCTTTAAAACGACGATAAGTTGGAATGGTTGACCTTCCTCGATTTTATCCAAAACACAATACTATGGAGTCTGGATTTCTTAATGAAACCTCATTAATACAATATTCGCCTAATAAGGTGGAAAAAATTACCTTTAACAATATATCTGAGATCAAACTTGTAGAGCAGGGGGTAGGAATAAAATGGTTCAATACCTATGGATTGGATTATGAAAGTGAAATATTTCAAGTCATTAGTGAGAGTCAAATAGATGATTTTTTGATTAAATTAATGATGGACGATGAACATCCCAATAAGGTAATTCAACTCGAAGACGTACTCTTTGTCTCAGCTCGAATATTGATCCACGAGAATTTATCTTTTTCCAGTGAACAGATGATCTTTATTGTCAGTAGTAATATGCTTTGGAGTATTCAAGAGAAAAAAGGAGATTATTTTGATTGGATTCGGGAGCGATTGGAGAACAATATTGGAATTGCCCGCAAAAAAAAGGCCGATTATTTGTTGTATTTAATTTTGGAATCGGTTTTGGACAACTACAATTTAGTCTTCGATAAATTTTCAAAAGAGGAAGAAGGGGATTTGTCTATCTTTTCCGCCGACGCCAGTCCTGCTTTTGCAGAAAAGATAGAGATGAGGAAGCACAATTTGTTTAAATTTAAAAAGGCGGCCAGCAGTCTGAGGGACACCATTAGCAAGCTTGAAAAGAATCAAGTCATGGGCTTTAAAGGCAAATATTTTTCAGAATTAAAAGAACAAAATAACCATTTGCTATCAGATATAGATTTTGAATTGCAGGAACAAGAGTCTATGCTCAATCTTATGTTTAGTTATCAGGGTCAACGTCTAAATGAAGTGATGAAGACTTTGACTATATTTTCCGTTATTTTCATACCCCTTACTTTTATGGCAGGGATATATGGTATGAATTTTAAATATATACCCGAACTTGAACTCAAAAACGGATATTTTTATCTCTGGGGGCTGATGGTTGTAGTGGCTTTAATATGTATATGGTATTTTAAGAAGAAAAAGTGGTTCTAGACAAAAATATAACACAGTATGTATTAATGTATTCTAAAAAAATCAAAATCGATCAATGCTGAATAACTTTTATCATTTTTTTCAAGCCAATGGGAAGATTTCAATGGAGGAAATGGAGTCATTGAAGTCTCTATATCACAGAGAGGAAGTAAAGAAAGGAGATTTTTTATTGAGGGAAGGAGGTCATTGTCACCATACTTTTTTTGTGGAAAGTGGATTGATTAGAATGTATGCTATCGATGGTCAGGGCAAGGAACACATTGTGCAATTTGCTTGCGAAAACTGGTTATTGAGCGATCGATCTAGTGCCTATTTTGACGAATCCTCTGATTATTTTATCGATGCTATTGAAGATTCTGTAGTTGTGATGTTGGATAAGGGTTTTGTAGATGGTATTATCGAAGTAAATCCTAGTTTTCAACGAATTAATGAGAGATTGTTGCACAATCATATACGGCATTTACAGAAGCGGATTCACGGTTTAATGGCGGAGACAGCAGAGGAGAGGTATTTGGAGTTTATAAATCTTTATCCAGATTTGACTTTACGAGTACCTCAATGGATGATGGCATCTTATTTGGGGGTGACTCCGGAGAGTTTAAGTAGGGTTAGGCGGGATTTAGCTAAGAGAAATTTTAAAAGTTATTAATATTTAATGGGTTTATAATCAATGATTGTTCTGTAGATTGTCATTGCCTAAGTTTTTTTAACCGCAATTATTATATCTCATTTAGATAATTTCATCCAACTCTTAATACAACGGATTGGGTGGTTCGTATCACTTTTGGTCTCACTCAAAACGCGTGAGATTCGGTTCCCGCCCTTCGACTCGCCCAAGGAGAGGCATTCAATGGACATTTAGCCCATTGGATTGCTCAATAGAGCAACTTCATTCTGTCATTTTTCAAACTTTTTTATCATTGCGAAAATGTATTTCGTATTAAATCAAGACAATCTCCTAATGATTTCATTTTTTATTCTAAAAATTAGTAACTTATGCAGAAGAAAAAGTGGTTTAGGAGGGTATGAAGAGTATTCATCACTGAAATAATTTGATTCTATGGTTAAAAAGATTTGCTAACATGATAGATGGTATCTTCCTTCCGCGATTAATGATTCTAATAAACATGATATTCCTAAGATTTGCTCATATTTAAACTTTTGCCTGTTCCAATATAATTCATGTAGTATTAGTCGATCTTATCATAGATCAATGGACAGGATGGTGACATGATTTAGATTTGTACTATTGTAAAACAGAAAAGTGTAAATAGATGAAAACTAAAAGAATTGAAATGGTCGTCAGTCCTAGATCGCCTCATTATGTTGGAGATGGATTTAGAGTGCAAACTTTTATTCCCATTTCTAATCGTTTAGATATGAAAAGAATGGATCCTTTTATTTTAATGGATTACAATTCTCCTCATTATTTTCCACCTTCAGATCGACCTCGTGGTGTGGGTGTACATCCACATCGTGGATTTGAGACGGTAACCATTGCTTATCAGGGCAGTGTAGCTCACCATGACAGCAGTGGTGGTGGAGGCATTATCAAAGAAGGTGATGTTCAGTGGATGACGGCTGGATCAGGTGTATTGCATAAAGAATATCACGAAACCAATTTCAGTAAGGCTGGAGGTTATTTTCAAATGGTTCAATTATGGGTCAATCTTCCTGCCAAGGACAAGATGACTACGCCTAAGTACCAATCCCTGGTTCACGAAAATATACCTGTTGTAACCTTGGACGATGAAGGCGGTGTCATTGAGGTAATTGCTGGTGAGTACAATGGTGTAGCTGGTGCTGCTTCGACGTTTTCACCGGTCAATTTAATGAATGCCAAATTGAATACCGGAGGTAAAGGTCGATTTTCTTTCCCTTCGCATTACAATACTGCTGTAGTTGTGGTATCTGGTAGTGTTTTGATCAATGGCGATGAAGTCGTCAATAGTGATCACTTTGTATTATTTGAAAACCAAGGGGAGGACTTTACGGTAGAAGCGAAGGAGGAGTCTATAGTATTGGTATTAAGTGGAGAGCCATTTAACGAACCAATAGCGGCACAGGGACCCTTTGTGATGAATACCAGAGAGCAATTGATGGAAGCTATGCAGGATTACAATTTGGGCCGATTTGGCTACTTAGAGGATTAATGATAGTCGATTAAATTTGATTGTTAAAGTATGGATTTATCCATTTAAATATAAAAGTGATGTACGCAAAAAGAAATTACGGTTTTGTTCAAACCTTTATGTGGTCCAAAAAACCATTTATCCTAGGGGTTGTCTATGCGATTTTGGTTCAATTTGGTTTAAAACTAATTAATTTTAGTTTTTACATCCCTTGGCAACCCATTAGTGTTATAGGTATTGCTGTGGCTTTTTATTTGGGTTTTAAGAACAACAGTTCCTATGATAGGACTTGGGAAGCTCGCAAAATATGGGGGGGAATAGTCAATAACAGTCGTACTTTTGGAGCGGCCGTAGTTTCTTTTGTACAAGGGGAGGGAGCGAAAGATGTTCAGCGTGAATTGATATACCGACATATAGCATGGTTAATCACCTTGCGGCATCAGTTGCGATTGAGTAGGCCTTGGGAGCATACTGAATTGCGTTTGCCCGGTGTAGTGTCAGAGAGTAATTGTGCTGATTATAAAGATTTATTGGATAGAGATTTGGCGCGATATATTGAAAAGTCGGAGTTGGAAGGTATTAAGTCGAAGTCCAATTCTGCCGTTCATATTATGGCCAATCAATCTAGGAGATTACAGGAATTGCGCGATTTGGATTATTACGAAGATTTTCGTCATATAGAGTTTCACAGTTTATTGGCCAATCTTTATTCAGAGCAAGGTAGGGCTGAACGTATTAAAAATTTTCCATTTCCACGGCAGTATGCGTCTACGGCATTGTGGTTGACCATTGTTTTCGCGGCATTTGTTCCATTTGGGATGACTACAATGTTTGATCATGACGATGTTTTGGGGTATTTTATTATGCCATTTTTAAGCGGGTTAGTCATATGGATCTTTTTTTTAATGGAAAAAATTGGGGACTATTCTGAGAATCCATTCGAGGGCAGTTACAACGATGTGCCGATAACATCGATTACTAGGGGAATAGAAATTGATTTACTCGAAATGATTGACGATGAAAATGTTCCTTCGACTACCCCGACCGAACAGGGCTTTCTTTTGTAAGCGAATCTAATTTTGGCTTTGGATAGGTCGTTCGATTTTGCTAGATTTATTATTTTTACCCATTAATAATCAATTATATAAGTAGCCGATGCTTTCCTCCTGAGCTTTGTGCAAACCGTCGTGGTCTTTGTGGTGAATACGACTGACTATGAGTGTAAATACAAATATTATAAAAAAAGTCCTGAAGGGTCAAGGTATGTCAGGGCAGGACGAAGTCCTGTCGTAGTTTTGTTACATTGAAATTAAGTCCTGAAGGGAGGACATCACTTAAAATTTCTCGCTTTAGATTGATGATTGGTAGTGTATTCCAAAAAAGAGGATTCAAATCCGTAAAGTCAAATATAGCAGCCACAAAAAAATATTGCTGTTAACATCACCATCTGGTATCATTTTTACCATTTTAAGCATCATTTGTATTGCTTCCGACCCTAGATCTCCCTATAAATTTGCAGTATTAAATCATTAAAATAAAATGTGAAAATGATGAAGTACTTAAATATGAGTTTATTGACTTTTTTGGCAGTGATTCTATTGGTTTCTTGTAGTGATGATGAGGATATTCAGTCCAATGTAGTAGATTTTGAAAATCCTCCAGCGGCTACGATCATTACCACTGGTAGGGTCAATGTAATAACAGAAAGTACGGTGAGATACCATACCATTGATTTTGATTCGGCTCCATATACCGTGACTATAGTAGAAACTGAAAACGACATAGTTATCGTGGATTTGGGACCAGCTCCGATATTTGCGGATGAATTAAAAACATATGTTGATGCCATTAACAAAAATGGATCCGTGATTATTACACACAACCATGGAGATCACTATGGTGGGGCAAGTAATTTTACAAATTTAGATTTTTACGCACAATCTGAGGTCGCTGACCAGCTAAACAACACTGAAGATTTTACCAATTTATATGGTAAGACCGTGATTGCTGTCAGTGGAAATAAGAAAATTGGAAGTTTGAATTTTACTTTTGATAAAGTTTCCAATGCCGAAACAGGGGAAAATGGTTATTTCTATAATGAAGAACATAAGATTTTATTTTCCGGTGATCTAATTTACAATTTAGCCCATCCCTATTTGAGAGAATACAGTCCTAAAGATGGTTTAGATGAGATAGATAATTGGTTGGCGGGATTAAATGTTTTGAAAACTGACTTCGCAGACTATAGTCATATATTCGTAGGACACAATGGTAGTCGTTCTGATATAGAAAGTGTTATCGATGAAAATATTGATTATTTACAACAAGCCCAAGTTCTAATTACCGGCAGTCAGATGTTGACAAATGGTAATGCAGCTACTAGTCAGCAAGATGTTGTCGATGAATTGAATTTACTCTATCCCAATTATTCCGAAGGTGGGCTCTTTCTATCCCTTCCCGATGCTTTCTTTCCCGGTGATCCAGGGGCTGATTGGTTCTAAATCTATACTGTTATACCTAATAGCGGTGAAAAACAGAATTGTCTCCATATTTGATTATTACCAGATATGATGTATAAATACTCTGTTGAAAATTAGAGATTTATAGAGTAATTGTTTAAAATTATTTCCATAAAAAAATATTAAAATACCTTGTTTTATAGTTATTCTATAGGAGATAAGGATTTGAAAACAAAAAATATATGAGTACTATATCTCTTTGCCCCAAATGTGGCAGTAAATCGAAAATAAAAGAAAAAGATGGTGTGATTACTTATCAGGCGGTTCAAGATGAAGAAGCGTTTAAAAAAATTGGTCAATTAAAACATGGCATGGAAAAATTTAAAGCAAAAGCCGAACAACTTGAAAAGGAGTTAGAAGCTATTAAATCCAAACTAAAATAATACCTATGAAAGTCGCGGTTACTGCAGCTAATGGACAATTGGGATCCACCATTGTCAACCAATTAATTAATGAAATTGGTAGAGAAAATGTTATTGGAATTGCTCGTACGCCGACTAAGGCAAGTCATCTCGCCATTCAACTTCGTCAAGGAGATTACAATAATCGACAAGAGTTTGACAAAGCTTTAATAGGAGTGGATGTTCTGCTTTTAATCTCAGGTATGGATGATCCGCAAAAAAGGATCCAACAACATCGAAATATTATCGAAGCTGCCAAACAGAATAAGGTACGGAAGATCGTATATACCAGTATAATAGGTGAGGAAAACAGGACTGCATTTAGTCCCATTGTACGAAGTAATCGTCAAACCGAAAAAGATATTCAGGATTCTGGACTTCAATGGGCTATTGGTAGAAATGGTATATATATTGAGCCAGACCTCGAGTATATTGATGAATACAAGCGGATGGGAGAGATAGTAAATTGTGCTGAAAATGGAAAATGTGGATATACCAGTCGAAGTGAATTGGCCATTGCTTATACTCAACTATTGCTCAATGATAATCTAAATGGACAGATTTACAACCTTGCCGGTAAGCCTATAAGTCAATCTGAATTGGCAGATTTTCTCAACCAAGCTTATCTTACCAATCTAAGTTATCGTTCAGTATCGGTGGCCGATTACGAAAAAGATAGGAAGGAGGCTTTGGGTGATTTTATAGGTGGTGTCATCGCTGGTATATATGAAGGTATCCAAATCGGAGCCTATGATAAAAACTCAGATTTTGAAAAAATAGTGAATAGACCCCATAAGTCTGTAATAGCCATGATGGCAGACTATATTAAATAGCCATTGGTATTATAAGTAATAATTAGGAAGAGGTTTTACATTTATTTGTAAGCCTCTTTTTCTATTTTATGCAAGTATAGTTGTCAACTATAATAATATTATAATGAATACTGGTAGCACCCTTTATTACTTGGTCAAAATTCCGATCTCATCTAAATAAATTCACTGCTTATTGTTCTCTGCAGTAAAGCTGCAGACTTGCTTCTTAGTATTGCATTCTAATTCACGCAACAGATCGACACTATTGGTTGTGTCGAAAAATTGATGAAAAAACGTGGATCAGATGAATTGTAAATATATAAAATCAAATACGAATGAAAGCAATGACAAAATCTTTTTTAATGACTGCAGTGGTAACTTTTTGTATAACATTAGGCTATGGACAGGTTACGGTGACTGATTTAGGACAAAATGCCTTTTATTTAGGACCCCAATTTGTATCTGCAGATGAATCCAGTATTGTCGGGGTAAGTGCAGGGTATATTTCCAATGGCAAACTTGATTTGGGAATTACTCTTGGATTGGAGGAGAATAATGAGTACGATATAAGTTCTACGGCGGTAAGACCTTACATCGGCTATCTTGTGGTCAAACAAGGAGAAAATGATATGCCGGTAAATGTATATATTGGAGGAGCCTATCAATACAATATTTTCAAGGATTTAGATGAATTAACTGCAAATACCTTCTCTTTAGGAAGTAACGTCTCTCATGTAATACAGTCATCGAGTAAAATAGCCTTTGTTCCTTATTTTGGATTTTCTTGGTCTAGATCACAATTAAATTTAGATGGTTATGGAGAAGAAAGTGTTAGTGGTCTTAGTTTCTCCTTAGGGGGGACACTGGGATTAGATAAATTCTTTATGACACCGTCGATCGCTTTTAAAAAAGGTAGGTCTAGCTTTGCTATTACCTTGGGCATGTTATTTAATCAATAGAAAAGTTGTTATAGGTAACTATTAAAGGGGAAGAGACAAACATTGAATATTAACCATTAAAATAGTATTCAATGTTTGTATTTTAATACTTTGTATAATTTTGTTCGAGTTGCGAATTGAATCAACAATTATTAAGGGATTCATTTAAAGCCAACACTGATTATACTGAGTAAATACAATAGGATAGCGTATACAGGAATTGTAAATAATAGGTATATGATCAGAATGAGACAAATGGATGCCATTAATGATTGTCCATAGTACATATAGCCACCACCAGGAATTAGGATGGCCAATAGCATAGCCGTTTTAGTTGACGTTTTTTCATCTTTTGAAATGGCTATATCGGCGTTTGATGAGTAATCTGAACTGTCTATATCCACTGCCGAACCACAGTGTTGGCAGATGATATCATTTTCATTAATTAATTCATTGCAGAAGTAGCATTGGTAATTTTTCTTTCCCATAATTTTGATATTGAATGTTAAATCGAATTTAAGATTAAGTAATGTTTCAATCTAATGGAATAGATATCCTTAAATATATGAATAATTATTTATTTTTAAATAATATGCAGGTAATAAATTTGGCTTTGTTGATAAAAGGCGGAACGAATAATTGAAGGGGAGTGGCTAATTATTAATGGTTAATGGTTAATGGTCAATGGTCAATGATGTGACTGAGAATAGTTGTCCTTTGTGCAACTTCATTCGTTCAATCACGACAATTCCACTCCTTTGGAGGGGTGTCAGATTACTGACGGGGTGGTTTGGAAATTCTGTAGGAAATATTAAAAATTAATTTTTTTCAATCGAACCAAACCGTCAGTTTTCATAAATACTAGCCATGCCCACTGTGGTATGACGAGATTACATAAGATTCTCTGTTGATTTACGGTCCAATCACGCCGGAGCTAGACTTCCTGTTGATATGTGGTGTAATCACGCCGGAGTGAGATTCTCTGTTGATTTACGGTGCAATCACGCCGGAGCATGAACGAATGAAATTGAGGAGTGTTGGTTAATTATTAATGGACAATGGTTAATTGTTAATTGTCATTCACGACAATTCCCCTCCTATGGAGGCATGTCAGTTTTCATAAATTCTAGTCAAGTCCACTTTGGCATGACGAGATTACATAAGATTCGCTGACGATTTAAGGGCAATCACGACTCGGCACATTGGAATTTTCCTTACAATTTTCGGTGCAATCACGCCGGAGCGAGATTTCACTGT
This sequence comes from Membranihabitans marinus, assembly GCF_021729155.1. Taxonomy (GTDB): domain Bacteria; phylum Bacteroidota; class Bacteroidia; order Chitinophagales; family Saprospiraceae; genus Membranihabitans; species Membranihabitans marinus. The sequence continues at coordinate 240,890 of NZ_JAJQYA010000002.1, forward strand.
TGATTTGTGGTGCAATCACGCCGGAGCGAGATTCTCTGTTGGTTTACGGTGCAATCACGCCGGAGGTAGATTTCCTTACAATTTTCGGTGCAATCACGCCGGAGCGCAGTGGAATTTTCCTTACAATTTTCGGTGCAATCACGCCGGAGCGAGATTCTCTGTTGATTTACGGTCCAATCACGCCGGAGCTAGACTTCCTGTTGATACGTGGTGTAATCACGCCGGAGTGAGATTCTCTGTTGATTTACGGTGCAATCACGCCGGAGCATGAACGAATGAAATTGAGGAGTGTTGGTTAATTATTAATGGACAATGGTTAATTGTTAATTGTCATTCACGACAATTCCCCTCCTATGGAGGCATGTCAGTTTTCATAAATTCTAGTCAAGTCCACTTTGGCATGACGAGATTACATAAGATTCGCTGACGATTTAAGGGCAATCACGACTCGGCACATTGGAATTTTCCTTACAATTTTCGGTACAATCACGCCGGAGCGAGATTCTCTGTTGGTTTACGGTGCAATCACGCCGGAGCTAGATTTCCTTACAATTTACGGTGCAATCACGCCGGAGGTAGATTTGCTTTCAATTTTCGGTGCAATCACGCCGGAGGTAGATTTGCTTTCAATTTTCGGTGCAATCACGCCGGAGCGCAGTGGCTCCGGTTCCCTCATCAAAGGTCGATTTACGACCTTTGGTTGCCCTAAAAGGCAACTTCATTCGGTCATCCACCAGACTTTTGTGTTGATGTTGTCAGGGCCCATACGCTGAATCGCAGCTTGATAATTCGCCTGATTGACGGCTTGCTCAGATTCAGGATATAAATATCTCGCTGGATACCGACCTCCATTGAGATTGTCAGGACCAGGTTTTAAATGCGGAATCCCAGTTCGACGTACATTAAACCATGCTTCGTGACCATTGCTGATTAAACTCAACCATTTCTGTGTCAGTATTTTGTCTAAATGTTGCTCTCCATTTAATGCTATATTCTCCCTCGTAAAATAATCTTCTGGGATATCTGCTCCTAAATATTCAAAATGTGCCGTAATCCCATTTACATAATACTCCTCTACATCCCCATCGATTAATCCACGTTCCACCGCTTCGGCTAAGGCAAATTGAAGCTCTGAATACAACATTATTTGACCGTCTACACCATCGGCTACATCCCTGTATATAGATCCAAATAACGATATGTCGTTTAAATCAATTTGATTGGCCGCTATAGTCTCTCTGTTTTGACCATTGAGTAATCCCTTGTATTGGGGATTCTTCGCACTGATGCTGGCCGCCGTTGGTTTGTATAAAATAGCCATTCGCGGATCATCCCATGAATGTAAAATCGAATCCACCGTTCGTGTCATCCGATGCTCTTGATATATACCCAGTCCAGCTTGGGACAACGGAAACTGATTCGGAGCCGCTCCGAGATAGGGAACAACGGCATTGTCCCCATTGCCACGCATAAGTGGAGCCGAATTAGCTAGATCCTCCAAAACACTGAAGTCGTCTATTTTATTGGAAATACGCAAGTAATATCTGACCTGCAATGCATTGGCCAATCGAATCCATTGATCTAAATCATTGCCATACATCACATCACCTTGTATACGCGCCGTAGTTGAAGATAGGGTGCTGGCCGCCCGATTTAAAATAGCCAATAACCCATTTTCATCATCTAAATATATATCTTCCTGCCTGTCGTATTGGGGTGTGGTGATACCTACACCTACCTTCAAGGCCTCAGTATAAGGTACATCACCCCATAAATCGGTAAGCTGTGAATAAATATAAGACTTTAAAATATCCCCAACCGCTTCATAGGCCTCATTGCTGGCTTCTACCGTCTGCATGGATTCAATATCGGCCAATAAGTGGTAAAGTAAATTCCAATAAGTGGCATTACTTCCCAATTCGTATCGATCGATGCGCTCAAACTCTACACTTGCTGAAAATTGGGCTAAATAACTCGCTAACCTAAATCCTTGATTATAGGTGTTTTCATCCGCTAATACTGATATTACATTGGATAATAAAAACTGTGGATCGATGGACTCCGACGCATTGGGATTTTGATTGATGCTTTCAAAATCACGACTGCAAGAAATTCCAATTCCAAAAAATATAATGAGAAATACAATATGGTTTTTCATGGTATTAACTTTAAAATTCACTCTTTAAACTAATTCCAAAACTTCGAGTAGAAGGATAAGACATGTCCTCTACACCATAGGTGAAATTGCGCTCTTGTACAGCATTGAGCTCAGGATCAAAATGTGGATTTTCTGTCCATAGCCATAAATTACTGCCCAAAAATCCCAATTTTAAACTTTGGAATCCAATGGCGGCACAGATCTCTTCAGAAAAGCTATAATAAATTCCTATTTGCCGTAATTTTATATAACTGGCATCATAGAGAGCCGAAGCTTCATTGCCTCGATCATAGTAATTATTGTAATATGTACTCGCCGGAACTACAGTAGTGTTTTCAACGTATTGGGGATTTTCATCACTGCCTATATTCACTACGCCATCGCCAATAATACCATTTTCACGCCCCACTAGGGTTTCCGCCAAAACACCAGCGGTACTGCCTAGGGCCTTGGTTCGCGATACGATAGTCCCTCCCTGACGCCAATCGAATAATAGATTAAATGAAAAATTCTTATAAATCACTTCATTGCCCAGTCCCAAAGCGAAATCGGGATTGTAATTGCCCAATAACCGCAGTTGACCATCCTGAACCGGCAAACCATTACTACCGTATAGCGTGCGGCCATCGACTTCTACAAATCCTGTACCGTACATGTCGCCAACACGTCCTCCTTCCTTGGCTATATAGAATACCTCGTTGGATCCGCCATCACCTCCGAAGATCTTGGCAGATCCAGTGACAAATTGATCGACTCCATTGGGCAATTCAGAAACCACACTCTCATATGTGGAAAAATTGATATAGGCATTCCATTGAATATCATTGTTGCGTATCAAGCCACCACCAATTCGAGCTTCAAGTCCTTTGGTCACAACAATACCCCCATTTTCAATAATATTGCCAAATCCCGTCGATTGGGAAATGGGACGACCGATGATTTGATTGATACTGGTATTTTCATAAATGGAAATTTCGGTTTGAATCCGATTGCCAAACATCCACAATTCCATCCCTGCTTCCAAGGCGTTGAGTCGCTCTGGTTTTAACTCTGCATTCTTGAGGATGGTCTCATTGGTTACTCTAAAATTTGATCCGTAATTTTGATTAAATAAAAAAGTATTGTTCAGTTGATAGGGATCGGTATCATTTCCTGCACTTGACATATTTACCCTTAATTTGAGGAAAGAAATATCCTCAGGAAGTTCAAAGGTATTGGATACTATAAAACTCAATCCCATCGAATAATAGGCAAAGGAATTGTCATCTATAGGTAAGGTACTGCTCCAATCGTTGCGCAATGACATGTCCAAATACAATGAGGATAAATAACTCAAATTGATTAAACCGTAAAGACTATTGATTCTTTTGGTGAAATATTGACTATTTCCAACCAAGGGATTTCTCGAGTTGGCCAGTGAGTAAATACCGGGGATGGAAAGTTGCGAAGCTTCGGCAAATTGATAATCGATTTTTTGGTCAAATCTATTGCCCCCAGCGGAAATCGAATAATTGATTTTATCTGCTATATTATTGGCATAGGTAAGGAGTAGGTCGGCATTGGTCTCTCGGTATTGTATCTGATCTTCTCGATAACTGCCGAATGGATTTCGGTTTGTACTGACTGCCCTTTGGAAATATCTATTGTCATGATAAATATCCAATCCATATCTAGTTCTCAAACTCAAATGTTCGGTAATGTCATAGTTGAGACTACCATTGCCCAATACTCTATTTTTATTGAAACTATTGGTGTTTTCAAATAACGTAAGGTAGGGATTGGTGAGCCATAGATAATTGATGTCATAATGTTCTAGTCCTTCATATCCGGCTTGCCAGTAATTTGCCATTGAGGCGATATTGGTCTGCCTCCCCGTCCAATTGAATCCGTAAATTACATTTTCATAACCATAGCCCAGATTCGGTCTGTTGTTGCTTCTACTATTGACAAAACTGACATAACTGTCAAATTGAAGTTTGAGATGTAACTGTTGGTGAATACCTATAGATATACCATCTCTTTTGAGGTCGGTATTAGGCAAAATCCCATTGTTGCGCAAGTTGTGGTAGGCGGCTCTAATTGATCCATTATCACCTTGAGATTGAAAAGAAATATGATTTTGATTGGTGACTCCGGTTTCAAAAAAATCTCTAATATTATCTGGTCTCGATATCCATGGTGTCGGTGTCACAGGAGTATAACTACCGTCGGCTAGTTGTCGAGAGAGAATATCGCCTGCCCGTACTACTTGGCCATTGATATCGGTCGATGGGCTGTCGAATTGGGGAATCATCAAACCAGCATCCAACTTGGGACCAAAACTCGATAATCCCCCATCGCTGATACCGGCTCCACTTCCATTGACAAAGGCGTATTGGCCGCCAGAACCTCCACCGTATTCATTTTGATAATCGGGCAAGGTCAATAGGGTTTCAAAGGTCAGTGAACTGGATAGGGTTATACCCATACCTTTTTTCTCACCTCCTCGTTTAGTATTAATAACAACCACACCGTTGGCTGCTCTGGATCCATAAAGGGCAGCAGATCCCGCTCCTTTTAACACCGAGATGGATTCGATATCTTCTGGACTGATTTCCGCAGCCCCATTGCCAAAGTCAACTTCTTGTAGGGCGCCGTCATTGCTCAAGTCGCTGGTGATTAGTTGGTTGCTGATGGGGATGCCATCGACTACAAAGAGGGCTTGGTTGTCACCACTCAGTGAATTTTCACCCCGAATAATGATGCGTGACGAAGATCCTACTCCAGATGAGCCATTGGTTACCTGTAGTCCTGCTACCTGTCCTGCCAAACTATTGACCATATTGGTCATGGGCACTTGGGTAAATGCTTCTGCGCCCAGTTTTTCAACCGATGAGGAGAGGGCTTGTCTTTCCCGCTTGATGCCAATGGCAGTCACTACAATTTCGTCAATTTGGCCGTAAGCTGTTTCCATCATTAAGCGGTCGGGAAACAATCCATTTTCGATAGTGAGTAGGACCTTGTTGTACCCTACATAGGAGACAATGATTTGAAAATCTTGTAAATCTGTAGTCAAGGTAAATTGTCCTACATCATCGGTGATGGCGTAGATAGATTGATCGACGATCTGGACCGAAGCCCCAATCAAGGGCTGGCCTTGATTGTCGACTACGGTAGATCGATAGTTAATAGTTTGTGAAAACAATGTACCTGCTGTCAATGTGAGCAAGAATAATATATACGTTTTCATAAAAACTGATTTTAAAGTTATCGTCATTTTAAATTGATGTATTGATAAGCTTGTTTCAACAACTGGGTTTTGCGGTTGAGATCAAGATTTAGGGGTAATTGAGCCAAACCCAATAGCCGTCTCATAACCTCTACTCCAGCACAAGCCAGACAGAGATCGACGTCGAGGGGAGCTTCGGTTTGATAGAGCTTAATTGCTGCATCGATGGTCGCTTGGTTTTGATCGGCCATCATTAAGTGGGCCAATAATACCCCAACTTCGAATTCGGGAAATCCAAAAAAACAAAACTCAGGATCTATTATGTAAATACCACTATTGGTCTTTAGCCAGCTACCGGGAAAATAGTCTCCATGGAGTAGCGTGTCGCCATCGGCCAAATACCGCTGACCCAATTCTTCAATTTTGCTTTTAAGAGCGGTATCGGTTTTGTAATTCATCGCTACTTCCGCCAAACCAGGAGTGATGTTGTCCAAATCCAATCCATTGTCCATAATAAATGGATAATGAAAAATATGCTCGTGATTTAGTTTCCTCATTTCTCTATTGTGGATAACAAGTGGAGAATGATCAACCTTAAATTGTTGATGAAGCCTGGCAATAAATGATACAATGGCTGTGAGATCTATTTTGTCGATTTTAGTCCCAGCCTTGTACAAGTGAGTAAAATCACTGGCAGCACCTAGATCTTCCAATAATAGAACATTGTTTTCAACGTCGGATTCTAGGATGCTTGGTGTTTGGGAGCTGAGTACTTCATCGGTTTGAACGAGTTGGTAAAAAGTCGCTTCTGATTGAATTCGATCTTCTGGAGCTGGAACTTGGGGATATTTTTCAACATAAGGTCGGCTCTGTTTAATGATAAATGTTCGGATAGAAGTGACTACGCGAGCGGTGAAATTCATATTTCCTTCGCCGGGTACTTCTACCACATCTACGGTTTCACCATCTTGTAACCAAGATTGTGATTGTAAGTAATTTTGAATTTCAGAATTGTTGATGGTTAAGTGAGTGTAAATCATTTGATTCTGTTTTTTGGGTTTGAAAAAATTTATAATAATGTTTGCATTAAGTTTCTATGATATTCTGGTACGACATCGTAGCAATATTTTACCCCATATCCAGGTTGATGATCACAGAGTAAATAATTTTTAAAGCTTTCTTTATCATTATCTACGATGGTATCGTCTATATGGATTTCGAGTCTGGCGTTTAAATTTTCCGAAATAATATCTTCTGGAGCAATGATGTAATGGCTGGCTAATACATCGAAAGGATTGAATCCTTCAGCTCCCTGATCGATCCACTGTGCCAACCAATTTCTAGAGTGCTTTTCCAAATATTGACAGCCCGCATCTCCAGTCTTCAATAAATCCAAATCTCGAGCGGTAATCCAAACCTTATTCGATATTTCAAATGGACAAAGGGTAATGGAAACTCCCGCTTGAAACATGATTTGAAATGCCTGATTGTCGAGATCAAAGTTGAGGTCTCGAGCTCTATTTCCGCGATTGCCTATGCTGAAATAGTCGGTAGGTGATCTTCTGCCGGCTACCAAAACTACTTCTTGTATTTGATCCTTGAGCTCGGGATATTGAAGTAATAAGACTCCTATATTGGTCGCTGGACCAATGGCCATTATTGTCATTGGGCCTCGTTTAAGCTCTTCAGCTAGGGCGTCGACAGCCTCATTGTGTTCTATTTTTGCCAAGTCTATAGCTTGGCCATATCCTTTGAATACCGGGATGGAATAAGTGGCAAATTTTTCACTCATTTCCACAGATAAAGCATAGGCGTTGTCTATAAGAGTATTGCCAAATACGGCACTAATGCCAGCAATATGGACGCTAGAAGAACGCATCAATTGCCACACCGCATATCCATCGTCGACATCGCAATAGCCACTGCGATGATGCCTTTTCATGCCGACGGATAAATCGGTGTCGATCCAGATTTTCTTTTTATTTGTAGTCATAGATTTGTATTTTATTATTTTGCTCTTACCGTTATTTATGATGAAATAAAATTGGATGAAAGATCGCTTGCTATCCCATTCCAGAATTCGACTTCTGCTAGCACTCCTGTCGATTTGTCCTTCATAAAGTCAGATTTTTCCTTGTACACCTTGAGGTATCCAGCATCCATATAGGCTATTTCATCTCCCATTAATAAGGCTTCTTTGAGGTCGTGGGTCACAAATAGCGAGGTAATGTGAAATTGCTGGGCCAAAGATTTAAACAATGACTGCATGTTTTGCCTAGTCATGCTATCCAAACTCCCAAAAGGTTCGTCTAACAGTAGGAGGGAAGGATTGGTGATGATGGCTCGACCAAAAGATACGCGTTGGCGTTGCCCGCCTGATAACTGTTGCGGCATTTTGTGCTTATGGCCGGACAACTCTAAACTGTTGATCATAGATTCCACTTGGTCTTGAATTTCATCTTTGGATTTCTTCTGTATCCGAAGGCCGAAAGCGATGTTTTCAAAGACGGTGAGATGTGGAAACAGCAAGTCTTCTTGATATAGATATACGATATTCCTCTTTGCTGCTGGTTGTTCGGTAATGGTTTTATTGTTTAGACGAATAGTTCCAGAATCTGGTTTGATTAGACCTGCGATAATCTTTAGCATTGTCGTTTTGCCACAACCGGATTTACCCAAAATGCTTAAAGTTCGATTGTTCTCTAAGGTGAGTTGAAGATTCTTGACGATGGAATCGCTGCCAAATGCTTTGTTTATATTTTCAATGTGTAAGAAACTCATATCAATTTGTTGAATACATATTTTTTATTGAAATAGATTAACAGGGCTGGTGGTAGAATAAGTAGACAACAGCTCATGGCACCGTAGTAAAAATTGGCTTCTTTAATAAATAGAAACACCTTTATGGTCAATGTTTCCACCTTGCCTACACCGATAATGGAAGTTAAACCATATTCAAACCATGAGATTAAAAAGGTTTGAAAAAAGCAAATCATCATTAGTGGACCGGCCATGGGGATTAATACTTTGGTATAAGTCGTCCAAGGATTGCCGCCCAGAGTAGCCACAAGGTTTTCGTATTCACGGGTTTGCTCTCCCCAATAACTGCTGAAAAATATTAGGGCGTAGGGAAAAGCTATAATAAATTGAGACAGAATGACTCCTGCAGTATTTCCAAATAAGCCTACTTTAATGAAGTAAAAACTCAAGCAGGCTCCAAAGACCACTGGTGCTAATACATAGGGAAAGTAGGTGATCAATGTCCACAGTCGTTTTTTGGGATGATAATTGACATATCGACTAATAAAAAAACCAGTAAGGGTAGCGGAAGTGGCTACCGAAAGAGAAATCACTAGAGAGAGGACAAAACTAGACAGCAATCCAGTTTCACCGCTGATGACTCGAGACCAGTTTCTGAGACCAAAATATTGAGGCCAAAGTTCTGGAAATCGCCAATCTGCAGAAAATGACAATATCAATAGATATATAAAGGGGAAAGCAATCAAAGCGATATAGATTCCCAAAGCTATATTTTTTACTTTAACCATCTATTCGTATTGATTTTCGTCTTAAAAAAAGAAAAAGAGTCATGATGGTTACCAGTACGGTATAAATTACGGCTACTACATAACCTTCTGATATTTTGGTTAAATCAAATTGTTTGAGTTCCCTGACTATGAGGACGGATAACATTTGAGGGGATTCTTGACCTAGAATTAGCGGAATTTCATAAGCTCCTAAGAGAAATATATAATACAAGGCTATCAATGGCCAGGTTTTATGCAGTAGCAATGGGATAGTGATACGACGTATGATTTGATTCGGACGACTTCCCAGTGAAGCGGCTAAAGATTCTAATTCTGCAATGCGTTCCGTTTTAAAAACCCCGATGAACAAGAGTAGAAAAAAGGGCATCACTACGCTGACAAAGGTAAGTATGATGCCGAAGCCAAAATCGTCGTTGATGAGGTCGGGAAATTCTTGGATATCTTTAATCCACCCTATTTGGTAGAACCATCTTGAAAAGTAACCTGATTTACTCAATATCTGAACGGCAAAAAAGGCAGATACAACACCGGGCAATGCCAGCGGTAAGTAGAGTAAAAATGATATCGTCTTATGTTGAATCTTTTTGTGAAACAGCAGGGTCAACCATAGGGCAATACCCACGGAAAATACCATGGCTATCAATGCCATAAAGGCACTAAATCCAAAAGATTTAATAAATTCTCCCGATTCTAGGATTTCTTGCCAGTGCTCTATGGTGAATCCGCTATTGGCCACACCTACCAGTCCCAAACTATACAATAGGGCATAGATAAAGGATAGCGCAAAGGGGATGATGCCCAAAACTGCGAAAAACAATAAGCCTATATTTTGATATTTAGTTCTCAATGATATATTTTCTAAAGTCTTCATACAATCTAATCATATACCTAGGGTCGGGTTCTTGGATAGCATATTCTTTCATATCATTCATCGAAATACCGTATTCACGTCGGGTTATATTTTGAAATTTGGTTTTCCACTCATCTGGCAGTTGGTCGATATCCAATACGGTATTGGCATCCATGCCTTTGGGATCGGCTTTTTGTAATTGTGCTTCTGGCGACAACATATAATTTATAGCCACCAATGCCGCTTCTTTATTGGGAGCATTGTAGGCTATACCGAGATAATTGGTGTTTTTAATAGTTCCGTTGGCCCAAGGATATGCTCTAGTAGTGTTGGGAAAAAGTCCCTGATGGATTTTATCATCGATAGCACCTTCGCCAAATCCAAAACCCAAATAGATTTCTCCATTGGCAAACATTTGGTCCATCTTGGTTTGCTCTTTGGGAAAAGTACTGCCTGCTTTCCATAAGTATGGTCGTATTTCTTCAATAAAGTCCCATAACTTTCCCGACCATTCTAGGTAATTATCTTCATTAAAAGGACCGTTTAGACCTTGGGAAGATCCACTTATTTCAGCTAAAAAAGACTTCAATAAAGTCATTCCAGAGAAATCATTGGATATGGTGAATGTTCCCGGATATTCTTGAACATAGGTTTTCAATTCGTCGAGGTTGGTGGGCGGATTGCTTATTTTGGCTGAATCGTATACCATAGCAAATTGGCTGATGGTCCAAGGACATTCCATATAATTGACTGGTTGTTGGAAGTCTATGCTGATAAATGGATCTTCGAAGTCTACATATTGTGCATTGGGAAGACTTTCGACAAATGGGCCCCATAGTCCTTGTATTTGTCGAAGTTGAAAGAAGGTTTCACCGTTAATCCATACCATGTCTACCTGTCCAGACTCCACATTGGCTTGTTTTTCGCCCATCATCAATTGCACAATCTCTGGCCCTTGACCTCCAATGACATTTAATTCAATATCGTAGTTGGCTTTCAATCGCGGTTTGACAAATTCCAAGATGTAATGATTGATCTCTGGAGAACCTTGCCACATCATAAAGTGGAGATCGGAACCTTTGGCTTGTTCCACTATAGCCGACCATTCGGTGTTGGATAGATCTAAACTTGGTTTTTCCTGTGATGACTGACAAGCAGACCAAAGGCTGAAAACCAGTAATATATACCAGATATTTTTCTTCATATGTTTTAAAATGCTATCGTTGGCCTACCGAAAATAATTATCGACGGAATGCCCAAATCACAAAGTGAGTATATATAAAATGCTGGTAGAAGAAGTTTGATTTCTAAAACATCAAACTAGTGAGTTCTGTGGTGGTGCTCTGAGAGAATTGTCCTTTAACCAATAGAATAAGGTCGGAGGAAAGGATTGAATGAATAGAGGGCAGTGTGTAACGGCTAATAATCTTAATAGATTGATTTTGAGCCTAACACTGATGGTTGAGCCATGGGTGATTGTCCATAGATCTTGACCATTGTTGATATCTCTTAGTCTTGGAAGTTCAAAGTATTGTTGAGTATTTTCGTGTATATACTCATTGAGGGCTGTATACAATTGATTGGTCTGCCAAGGTAGGATCTGAAAATCTATATAGTTAAAAGCGGTTTTAGTTAAACCGATTAAATAAGCACCGTCTCTCAAAGAAGGTCCAAGGACAGATCGACCTGCACTGATGTTTTGAATGATATTTTCCCAGTCAAGACGATTCAATTCTAAGCAATCGTTACCCACGGTAATAATGGCTTCATAGCCTTGATCGAATATTTTTTGATGGGCATTGGCCAATCGTTCACCAAAATTTTGACCGATTTGCTGTCTTTCATCATAGTGATGAATGGAAAGACCTGTTTGTTTCAGTATTGATTTGTTGTAGGTATTAAACAGGCGTGCTATAGAAAGATTACTTTTCCTAGAGCCCTTTTTTAACCATGTCTTCCGTTGAATTTCACATTCAGCAGATAAGCTAAAAAACAAAATCGCTATGTTTTCTCGACAAATCATTAAATCAAAGGTAGAATAAAAAATATTAATTTAACACGGTTTGTTTTTATTAAAACTTTTTTGTGTTTGTTGTTATTTTTATTTTAAATACGAATGTCTTGGGTGATTAAGTATTGAAGTGGATACTTGTTGTGCAATATTTTAGCTAAATAATTAACATATAACGGTATTTGTACTTAAGAAATGATCGAATCTGTCCTAAAGAAAGATTAGGTCTTGAAGTAGATAATAGATCTTTATTGGTTGTTTTACATAGTTAATATAGGGGATAATTTATGGCACTAGAGAGTTGATATAATCACAAGGCACTAGTTATATTTTGGTCTTCTGAATTAATCTAAATGTGTTTAAAGAAGTTATGGTATTTATCCTTGATATGACTTAAATTGGGAACTGAACATTAAACTAGAGAATAATGGTAGCTAATATCGTGTGAATTGATATTTTTGTGCCATCATGAATCAGCGACCTCGATTGGCCATATTAGCATCTAGATTTCCTTATCCGTTGGAAAAGGGGGATAAGTTGCGCCTATATTATCAAATCAAGTATTTGTCGGAGAGTTATGAGATCTTTTTATTTTCTCTATCCGATCATGAGGTTGGGGAAGATCATTATCGGGAAATTAAAAAATACTGTACTTATATTCAGGTATATACCGAATCCAATTTTCAGCGAAAGATCCGGGTGGTCAAGGGATTTTTTAATAAATTACCTGGCCAAGTAAATTATTTTTTATCTGGAAAGACAAGGGAACAATTGCTATCTGATTTGATTATGCAAAATCCAGACGTCATTTTTTGTCAACTTTATAGAATGGTTCCATATCTGGATAAAGTGAATGCTCCCAAGGTATTGGATATTATGGACTCATTTAGCACGATAGCTGACCTACAATCGCAGAATGCCCGCCATTGGCTAGAACGATGGTTTTGGAAAACTGAAACCAAGTTGTTAAAGGAATTTGAAGCCAAAATTCAGGATAAGTTTAGTCAATTTACCATTATTTCAGAGCGTGATGCGGGGAAAATTGGACATATTTCTTCAGATAAACTGGAAATAATACGGAACGGAATAGCGGTATCTTATTTTAATAATTATGATTCTTCAGTCAATAGAGATACCTTTGACATGGCCTTTATTGGAAATATTGAATATAGACCCAATCAAGAGGCTGTACATTTTATTCAAGAAAAGCTCTGGCCTTATTTTAAAGAAAATAACATTGAGTTAAAAATATTAATAGGAGGGAAGGGGGCCGAAAAGTGGAAGGAGAAAAATACCAATCCCAACATTATATTTCACGGTTGGTATGAAGATATAAGGGAGGCTTATTATTCGGCCAAAGTATTTATTGCTCCCTTGTTTTTGGGTAGTGGAATGCAGAATAAGGTGTTGGAGGCATTGGCTTGTTCTCGAGATGTAATATGCAGCAGTCATGTCATAGATGCCATGCCAATGTTGAGAAATTATGTAAGGACGGCGGATACAAAAGAAGAGTATTTAAAACAATATATAAATTTACAAGAAACTGCGTTACCTAATTCCGAACAAAAGTTACACTTAGACGTTCTAAAAAAGGAACTTTCATGGGAAATACAATGTGGAAAATTAAAACTAATAATTGATGATGCAAGAAAAAACCATCAATGGAATTTCGATAGATACCATTGAATCAGCCATAGAGGATATAAGAGCGGGCAAGGTGGTGATAGTGGTAGACGATGAAGATCGTGAAAATGAGGGAGATTTTATTTGTGCGGCGGAGAAAATAACGCCGGAGATTATAAATTTTATGGCCACCTATGGTCGAGGATTGATTTGTGCGCCCATCACCGAACAGCGAGCTCAAGAGCTAAATCTATATCCCATGGTGGGCAACAATACCGCCATGCATGAAACCGCCTTTACCATATCGGTGGATTTAATTGGTCACGGATGCAGTACCGGAATTTCTGCCTATGATAGGGCAACTGGTATTCGTAAATTGGTAGATAAATCTACTGCGCCGGAAGAATTTGCTAAACCAGGTCATATATTTCCATTAAAAGCCAAAAACGGTGGAGTATTGCGCAGAACAGGACATACCGAAGCAGCTATTGATTTGGCTCGGTTGGCCGGGTTTAATCCAGCCGGTGTATTGGTTGAGATATTAAACGAAGATGGTACCATGGCTCGGTTGCCCGAATTGTCCAAGATCGCGGAGAAACACGATCTCAAATTGATTACCATAAAAGATCTTGTATCTTATCGCTTGCTGAAGGAGAAATTGGTCGTGAAAAAATACGGACAAACCATCGATTCTCCGTTTGGAGCATTGAATTTTTCAGTTTACAATCAGTTGACTACCAACGACGAGCATTTGGTAATATCTAAGGGGAATTGGTCAACAGAAGAAGATGTATTGGTCAGAGTACAATCTCATTCGGATTGGAAAGATGGAATTTTTGATCAAATATTTCAAGATAATCCATTAGAAATCCAACGGGCATTGAGTCAAATCAGTGAAGAAGGCAAAGGTTTGTTGTTGATCATGAGGCATAAAGAAAAAGATAAGGATCCCGTTTCCTTAATACATCAATTTGCCGGTGACGATAAAGTAGAGGCCAAGGAAATGCAGAATCAACGAGATTTTGGTATTGGGGCGCAAATCTTGTTGGACATGGGAGTTCGAAAAATGAAATTATTGACTGAACATCCGCGAAAAAGAATTGCCTTGGATGGATACGGATTGGAAATAACGGAATTTATCCCATTGGCCCAGTAGGGATTGTTGAATCTTTTGGGTTGAGCTTTGATGAAGATCTGATGTTTTGATCTATAGTCCGTCCAGTATTGTCTATTTTTTTTATAAATGAATAATTATGTCTATCACTACAGAAGTTGAATTATTGGGAATGAAGGCCATAAGTGAAGTCGTTGGTATGACTCTTAAGCGGATGCGGGATTATGCAGAAGTGGGGATGTCTACCAAGGAGTTGGACGAATATGGAGGTCAATTATTAAAGGAGTATGGAGCTAAATCTGCACCTTATGAGACCTATCGTTTTCCGGGCTATACCTGTATCAGTATCAAAAACGAGATAGCTCATGGTATACCGTCTTCCAACAAAATATTGCAATCTGGTGATTTGATCAATATCGATGTTTCTGCCGAGTTGGATGGTTTCTGGTCAGATAACGGGAGTTCGTTTGTTTTGGGAGAAGACATACATGGTCACAATTCCCTAGTAGAGGCATCTAAAGAGATCTTATTAATGGCCATAGACGAGGTCAAAGCTGGAGTGAGAATAGCACAGGTGGGGAGTATCATCGAAGGGGAAGCCAAGAAAAGAGGATTTCGAGTGATTAGGAATCTTTCCGGTCATGGCGTAGGGCGGAGTTTACATGAGGCGCCGGACAGTATCTTAAATTATAAGGATAGATGGAATAAAGAGAAATTTGGTTTTTATTCTGTAGTGGCAGTAGAGACCTTTATTTCCACTCATTCTTCTCTAGCGATTGAGCAAGAGGATGGTTGGACCTTGGTAGGAAATCGCGGTGGCTATGTGGCACAACACGAACACACTATTCTGATCACCGATGACAAACCTATAGTATTGACGGCGGCCAATGGAATTTGTTAATTTCTGGAGTATTACTTCTTTGAATTGATTTAGAATCGCGCTATCAATGTAGGCTTAGGGTGGACTGGTTAATACCCACTACTATCTTTATGTTCTTTGTGACCACACTGTGGTGAACAGCCTTGGCCATGGATGTAAATACAATTTAAGTATTACGGTAAAATCTAGTTAATATTTGTCAACTTTCATATAGTGTTGTCACGACACTGAGGTTGAACGAGTGAAGTGCACGACTGAATAAAGTTGCTCTTTGAGCAACTACATTCGTTCACAGCCGGAGGGCATTTGCTAAAATCCAATCGAATTACGGGGCAATCATGCCTTAACGTAGAGACGCAATGCCTTGCGTCTCCCAAAACCACCTAATTGAGACGCAAGGTCAACCCATTCTCAATATAATGGAATTTTCCATATGATTTATTGGGCAGTCACGCAAATTGTAGAGGCGCAAAATCTTGCGTCTCCCAAAACCACCTAATTGAGACGCAAGGTCAACCCATTCTCAATATAATGGAATTTTCCATATGATTTATTGGGCAGTCACGCAAATTGTAGAGGCGCAAAATCTTGCGTCTCCCGAAACCACCTAATTGAGACGCAAGGTCAACCCATTCTCAATATAAAGGAATTTTCCATAGGATTTATTGGGCAGTCACGCAAATTGTAGAGGCGCAAAATCTTGCGTCTCCCGAAACAATCTAATTGAGTCGCAATGTCTACCCATCCTCGGCACAGTGGCCTACCCACCCGAAACACGGAGGTTTCGGTTCTTTCATCATTGACCGATTTACGGTCAATGGCTCTCCGAGCTTCATTCAGTCATCCTCGCCATTGATCCATTTAGGATCAATGATGCTTCGCATTTCGCTCGGTCACACCCGAAACACGGTGGTTTCGGTTCCTTCACCCAATCGACATTTATTCGATTGGATACTTCGTATTTCGTTCAGTCATCTTCGCCAAATGCCGATTTACGGCATTTGGTTGTCCGAAGGACAACTTTGCTCAGTCACATTAACCATTAACCATTAACAATTAACCATTAACCATTGCAAAGTGATCTTTAAATGGCTTCCAGTTGGCTAGATCGAACACTGAAATAGAAATAGGCTATGCTGAAGACCAGAAAACCTACAATAATGAAATTCCAGTTTTGGACAAGGTCAAACACCCATCCTACAATAAAAGGTCCTACTGCGGCCAATAAATAACCAAAAGACTGTGTCATGGCCGATAGGCGAATCGTGGTTTCTGGCTTTTTAGTCTTGGTATTGATTAAAAAATAGGCAAAACTAATACTGCCTCCCATGGCCCATCCCATAATGGTTAGACCGAAGTAAATAATATATTTTTCATTGAAAAACATCGATGTAAATGCTATGAGGTATCCAAAGGACATCGCCCATACGATGGTGGGTAAATACTTCTTGTTTTTGGCCCAAACCGGGACTAAAAACACGGCGGGTAAAGATATAATCTGTAAGTAGAATATGGCCCATCCACTTTCGCTAATCGAGAAGCCCTTGGTCTGTAGTATTTCCGGGCCCCATGCGGCAAATGAATAGAATAACAATGACTGCAGTCCCATGAAAATAGTAATGTGCCATGCTTTATTCGATTTCCAAATAGAATAATCTGTAGGCATAGCCTCTGGTCTTTTTGAGATGCCCCTAGTCCAAATATATATCCAAAAAACTATGGCTATTATTGTAAAATAACTCCAAAATGCCATAGAACCCCTCCAGCCCATACCATATTCCAATGCTAATGGAGCAGAAAAACCTGATCCCAATGCCGCAAATACACTCATAAATAAGGTATAGGCACCGGTGACCTCAGCATAATTATTCTTAAAATGTTTTTTGATAAAGGGGATTAAAGCCACATTACAAATGGCTATTCCACTACCCATGGCAAAAGTGCAAATAAGAAGAAGCGTCCAGCCAGATAATGTTCTTCCATAAGTCCCTAAGGCGATGAGAATAATACCCAAAATAATGACTTTCTCTAATCCCAGTTTTCGATACAACTGTGTAACCAAAATAGATACCGTCGCAAAGGCAATGAGTGGCAGAGTAGTCAAAAAACCCATTTGGGTATAGCTGAGATGTAAATCCTCATTGATTAAGCTTAGGATGGGCCCAACGCAGGTTATGCCTGCCCTGAGATTGATGGCCACAATTATGATGGCTATCACATAAATTATAGAAGACTTTTTATCAATGGTCATAAATTCAACTTGAGCGTGAATTTATAATATATTTTTAAAAAATTGGACATCCTGCCCCAGAACCATTCTGTAAAAATCCAAAATATGTTAAGGATAATTCGAAATTCCCAACATTTTGTGACCAATTATATCTATTAACCACACCGACATCATAGCTTAATCCAAGGTTGAAATTGTTCAATTCGTAGCCTACCAACAAACTTAGGGTATGAGGTGTAAAACTGGAATTAATGGTCTTGCCACTATGTAAGAATAGTCCTAAATGCATGGCTTGTTCTTGATAGCCCTTCAATTTTAATCGAGCTGTTCCTCCTAGAGAAGTAAGTGAATTGGGGCCTTGAACCTTGGTAATGATTCGAGGTGTCAACGATAGATCACTTGATAAAGCC
The DNA here is from genome assembly GCF_021729155.1 of Membranihabitans marinus. Lineage (GTDB taxonomy): Bacteria > Bacteroidota > Bacteroidia > Chitinophagales > Saprospiraceae > Membranihabitans > Membranihabitans marinus. The sequence goes on from NZ_JAJQYA010000002.1 coordinate 258,922, forward strand.
CAAGAATAATAAGTATAGAAAATGTACTTTGCATAGAGGTTGTTCTCGGTTTCGTCAAAGGTAGCAATATCGTTTCCGTGAAAAGCTATATTGGGTGCGTTGACGTGAAACATTGCCAATCCTATTGCAAACAGTTGGTAGTCACTGATGCTGTTTTGATAGGAGAGGCCCAGTGAAACATCGGTAGTGTTAAATGAATTTTGAGGTAAATTCTCCGATGTAGATAGATTGAATCCAGTACCGTCAAATTGGTCAAAAAAAGTAACGTTTTCATAACCTAGAGCATGCTGTAAAAACCCGAGTTGAAAGCCTACCGACAAAAATTGATCTCCTCTAGGATCCAACGCTTTGTGATAGGCGAGGTTTAGATGAAATGCATTTTTCTTGAAATCGAGGATACCCTGAGTCTCACTCACAAAGCCCAATCCCATACCAAATGCATCTTTACTCGCCACCTTAAGGGGAAGTTTCGATCGAAAATCGAAGTAACCTCCCACCATATTAAAAGGCTGCTCAGTTGCTTTTATCCACTGATTCCTATTGAGTAAACTGAGTTTATATTGTCCATTGTGCAATCCCGTCATGGCGGGATTGAGGGTAGAAGTATGGGCAAAAGACTGCGTATAGCTGAAATCTTGCCCCTTACTTGATACCGAATATAAACAGATTAAAAAAAATAAAATATAACTTAAGTTGATTCTAATCATAGATTCTATTTATCGTCTTAGAATTCAACGTAAATCAATCATTTAAATTTTTCACCAAATCATAAGTTGTTACAATATGATAGCTTCCACTGCGATCTTGGGTCATAACTGCAGGATTTTTGCGGGTCAAATATTTAACCACATCGGACACATCTTTGTCGTAATCGATGGTTGGAAAAGGAGGTTGCATTACTTTCTCCACAGTCTGTTCCAGCTTGCTTTGATCTCCCATCACAAACATCAATATATCGTTTTCATGGATAGATCCTACTGGCTTACCATCTTCGAAGACTGGCATTTGCGAAATCCCAGTTTCTGTAATCTTATTGAGGACATTTTTCAATTTGTCGTTAGGAGCTACAGAGATCAGATCTTTTTGAATCTTGGTTTCTATAACGTGACGCAATTTCTTGCCGCGTTGCAAAAATCCTCTCTCCATCATCCAATCGTCATTGTATATTTTATTGATATACCGACTACCGTGATCGTGGAGGATGGCTACTACTACGTCGCCTTCTGCAAGTGATCCTTTGAGTTGTTCTATTCCCTGGATGGCCGAGCCAGCAGAATAACCTGTAAGGATTCCTTCCTCTCTCGCCATTTTTCTTGCCATTATGGCTGCATCCTTATCAGATACTTTCTCGAAAAGGTCGATAAGGTCAAAGTCCACATTTTCAGGTAATATATCTTCTCCCACACCTTCCAATAAGTAGGGATAAATTTCATTTTTATCGAAAATTCCAGTTTCCAAATATTTTTTAAATACCGATCCATAGGAATCAATACCCCAAACTTTAATATTCGGATTTTTTTCTTTTAAATATTTAGCTGTACCAGAAATGGTACCTCCTGTACCTACAGGTACTACAAAATGGGTGATTTTTCCGTCGGTTTGTTCCCATATCTCAGGACCAGTAGATAGATAGTGAGCCTCTCTATTACTGAGGTTGTCATATTGGTTACACCAGTATGAATTGGGGATTTCTTTGCTTAATTTTTCAGCAACAGAGTAATAAGATCGAGGATCTTTGGGCTCTACATCTGTAGGGCATACCACTACTTCCGCACCCAATGCTCTCAAGAGATCCAATTTTTCTTTGGATTGCTTATCAGTAGTTGTGAATATACATTTATACCCTTTTACGATAGAGGCCAAGGCTATTCCCATACCGGTATTACCAGAAGTACATTCGATGATGGTACCGCCTTCTACTATTTTACCAGCCTTCTCTGCATCCTCAATCATTTTAATCCCAATCCGATCTTTAATAGAATGACCTGGATTGAAATATTCTACTTTAACATAGATATCTGCGGGACAGTCTTTGAATACCTTATTCAGTCGCACTAATGGAGTGTCTCCAATAGTCTCTAAAATGTTTTGAAATACTTTTTTGCCCATATTACTTTGTTGTTGGATTTTAATCTGGGCGCTAAAATAGAAAATTAATTTTTCTTAATTCTTACTGTATCTAATTTTGGTGTAAAACTTTTTGTCTAATGCACCCAAAGCATTGGCAATTTCGGTGGTTACCACAAGTTCAATTTCAGGTGAATAGATGTTGTCTGGAATGTTCCCCACTACCTTGGCGACTACCGATGCATGGGTTACAGGATTATAAATTTCTACCATCGAATCGAGGGGCAAAGTTTTGTGAAGAATAAATTTTCCTTTTTTCGAACTTTTATTTTTATTCCAATACGCTGTAGCCCCTTCGATAACCATATTCGCATGGTCATCTTCATTGGAACTTGCATCCTCGGTATGGTGATTTATATTGTTGTCCCAGACGATATCCATATTGGATGTAGATGCTGTTTCGCCGTCTTCTTCGGCAGGAAGAATGGCTTCTGTGTTATTGCTATGGGAAGAAACTGTGGTTTCTACATCGGTACTATTGGTATATACTTTCTGTGGTTTCGGACTGTAGCTAATTTCTTCGCTGGGCTCATCTTCTTCATCAGTCAATATAGCGGTTTCTTCAGGAGTTACTTGATTGACTACAGCGATGTGTTCCGGCTGTAAATATGTATTTAGGTAATCAGAATAAGGAATCCAACCAATGAGAAGGTGTTCTCCAGGAGTAATGTGATTCCTGTCCATTCGATTAATTATTTTTAGCTGATTGATACTGGTGTCAAAATATATTCTCGCTATTCTAAATAAATTATCTTGGGGTAAAATTTTGTATTTTAGGGCAACCATATTTTGACCCTGACATTTTTCAGATAAGTAACAGATGTCTTTTTTAAAAATAGGAACAAAAATATCTTGTCCTATTTTTAGATTTTCTGGTTCTAATTCCTCATTTTGCTTCATTAAATCATCGACAGAGATTTGGTAGGTCTTAGAGACTCCATATAGGGTTTGACCAGCTGCCAAAGTATGTATGATATAAGGTTGATGGTATTCATTTACCTTTATTTCTAATCCATCGACTTGGCCATATGAAAGAACTGAAATAGTGAGTAATAATGCGGTTAGAATATTTTTTGTATGGCAAATCATAGTAAATGCTATTTGTACAAATATAATATATTAATATTAATTATAATTTATTTTTAATTGAAAATTAACTATTGATTGAAAAAAATAGACCTATTATATCGTCAATATATCGCCAGATTGAAAGGAGCAGCAACTGCTATTCAATTTGTAAATCTTATGCGGTATAGTGGGTATTTTTTGGTTTCCATTTTATTGGTCAAATCCTCCATAGATATATCAACGATAGGATCTTATGAATATGTATGGTATTTGGCTTCTATTTTAACCAGCGTATGGTTAAATGGTATAGTTCAATCTTTTGTCGTACATAGCAGAGGGGGAGAGGTGGAAATGATCAATCATTATTTTCAGCGTTTTTCAATGCTGTTAATCCTCAGTATGATTTTGCTTTTTTTCTGCTTTTATCAATGGGGATCTACATGGTTGGCTTATCTCCAATTTGAATCTATGCCTTCAGGTTTTTTTCATTATTTGTTCTTCCATTTTGTTTTAAGTGGTAGCTATATGTTGGTTTATAAATACATGTTACTGAATAAGGTCATAGCCATGTATGTATTTGGAGTGTTTTACGTAAGTCTCTATATTTTCGCTTTTACTACATTGTTTTGGACTGATTATAGATTGGAAGATGTTTTTGTCTTACTGGCTTATGTCGCTTTGCCCTTTCTTTTGTATTGGGTAATTGAGAGTAAAATTTGGAAGATTGATAAAAAATTTAAACTCAATTGGAAGGGATTGTCTGCGTTGGTGCTGATTCAATGGATAGGCTATTTAAGTATTTGGTCAGATGGATGGTGGGTTCAGTATTACTACGGTATCGGAGAGTGGTTTACCTACTTTCGATATGGTGGTCGGGAATTTCCTCTGTTTATCATACTCACATCATCATTTGCTACCTTTGCTATTGGATTGGCTTCCAATAACAAAGATTTGACCAGTGAATTATCGAGAATAAAGGAAGGAAGTAGACGGTTTATAAGAGGATTTTGGCCAGCTGTAATTTTGTTACTTTTTTCCAGTACTTATTTATTCCAATGGGTATACAGCCCTGCATTTCAATCCTCTGCTGTTATCTTTGATTTATACCTCTGGATTGTGGTAGTGCGAGTGGTCTTTGTTCGATCTATTTATATGGGGCAAGAATGGAATAGGCCATTGGTTTGGATATCGCTGATGGAATTGATTATCAACTTTATCGCCAGTTATTTTTTTCATAGGATTTGGGGAATCACAGGGTTGATATTGGCCACACTGATAGCCCATGGCATAGAGCTACTGGTATCTATTGTCTACTTGCAGTATATCAAACAGATTCACTGGCGTCAATACATCCCCGGTAGAGAATTTATTGTTTTCGCCTTGGGAATTACCGTGTTGTTAGTGGTCAAATATTCCTTTTTCCAATCTTTTCTTATGGCAGCCCATTGATCAATTGATTGAAAAAGGACGGCAGTACGGCTGGGTACATTAAAATGGTAATAACCAATCCTGCAATGGCTCCAAATAGGTGGGCATTGTGATCGATTCTCCCGCCTTCTTTCTTGGCCGCATAACGAGAATACCAAATGTATCCAATACCAGCTACTATTCCTGGAATGGGTATAATTCCATAGAGGTAGAGTAGATTCCAAGGATAGAATAATACATAGGCAAACATAATCCCAGAGATTGACCCCGAAGCACCAACCGATCTAAAATGTACATCGTCTTTATACTTTTTCAAGGTGGGTATATCGGCTAAAATTCCAGAAAGTAGAAATAGGATTAAAAAGTAAATCCTGCCTTGAGTTAGGCCAAATATTTGAATAAATTGATATTCTATCGCCTCGCCGAAAGAATATAGGACAAAAAGATTGACCAGTAAATGCAACCACGATCCATGTAGAAAAATGGACGTAAACAATCGGTAATAGGATTGATCTCTATTTTCTTTAAAGGGGAAGTGCATAAAACCATTGAAAATTTTACGGTCATTCCAAGCCCAAACTGAAATTATAAAAATAAGGACACATAAGGTTTTGGTAATGGTAATCATTGATGGTGGTATGGAGTGTTATTTAAAATGGTGTATGCTCTATAAATTTGTTCTGCTAATATGTATTTGGCTAAGTCATGAGGAAAGGTTAGGGCAGAAAGGCTAATCTTGTCATTGGCTCTTTGGTATACAGATTCATCGAATCCGAATGGACCGCCTATTAAGAATATTAAATGTTGAGTGCTGGCCAACATCTGATCTTGAATAAAGGATGAGAAGGCCATGGAATTCATTTTTTTCCCTCCTTCATCTAACAATACAAGATGGGCTTGGGCTGGTACCTTAGCCAATATTTTCTCGGCTTCTATTTTTTTGACCAATCCTGGTTGGTTGGATTTTTGCTTGATTATTATATCCACCATTTCCAATGCTTGATATCTAGATGTCCGTTTTTGGTAATCTCGTATTCCCTGTTCTAAATAAGATGATTTGATTTTGCCTATAGCCCACAATCCCAATTTCATTAGGCGATTTCTTTCATTAATTTTTGAAAATGTCTTCGATGGCCGAAATTATTCTTAATGTTTGTAAAAAGGAAATCTTGGAGGTAGGAAAAGTTGTTTTTTATTAAAACATGGGTCACTTGGTCCAACCATTCAACGGCTGGTCGTCCAAAATGTTGAGAAAGATGGTTATTGGTCAAATCCCATATTTTGTTTTTAATAAAAGTCTTTTCATTTTCTTTCAAGGCAATGGCATGATCGATAAAAACAAATATGTTGTCCTCTTTGGCCAGATGCTGCTTTAAAAGATCTAATTCTTCGAGTTCTTCCAACAGTTGATATAGGATTTGAGGGCGAATATTGGATTGTTTTTTAAAGTATTTTACGGCTTTCCCTATACAGTATTTTGGTTTTCTCTTAAATATGGCCAATGAGGTTAATGTTTCTATTTGTCCAGTTCTATAATACTCAGCAATGGCTAGGTTTAGCAGTTGATCGGATTGATCCGCTTGAGAACTAATGAGATGAAAGATTTGCTTTTGGATACTACTGGGTAGGCTGGGCTTATAATTGCTTTCTAGTGCCGATAATATTTCGCTGGGAAAAAATTTAGCCTTATTGTATTGATCCATAACGGTATATACCTCCTTTTTGTCTGGATATTCTTCTAGTAATTGAACTAAGGATGTCCAATCTTTGAGTTGACATATGATATGACAAAGACTCTCCAAAAGTATTTTTCGATCTTCGAATCCTTTCTTAAGTCCTTCAGTCATGGCAGGTAGTAAGGTCTTGCCATGTTTTACTGAATTGATTTGAAATAAAAGGTAATAAGGGTTGTGCACATAATGTGAAATATGACATTCATCTTCATGAATAATAGATAGAAGGTGTTTCTCAATTTTATCTTTTAAGGCTTGGGCTGGAGATTCACTGTGTACCAAATACATGATTCGATATATCTCAGCTAAATATTCCTTAATCTTCGGTTGATCTGGCATGGAAGGCCACACTTTCTCTATCAGTTTATTGCTCTGGGAGAGAATGATAAATGATTGACTAAAATTTTTGGAGTACAGACAATCTCTAGCTTGTTCTATTAGATTGAATTGATAATCCAACAACTTAAGTTCGGCTTTGAGATTAATTTTCTTACTATATCTGGGCAATATTTTTTCCATTCTATGGATAATGGCAGTAAATTGATCTTCTTCAAGGTCAAAACTGCCAGCAAAATGTATGAGAAACTCGGTTTCTAATGCTTTATTCTTTTTGAAATGAGCCTTCAAAAAATAATCGATGTCTTCCTTACTGCATTTAGCCAATAAGGACTGGATATCCAGTCGCTTTTTCATGGGTTTTTGTAATTTTTAGTAAGAATAAATGGTGCAAGATCTATCCTTATAGAATCTAGTATATGTCACTATATGGTATATTGCTTTTTACTCGTTGTATTACTAACGCAAATTTTATGTAGACAGTGCCATATTCTACCTTATAAATCGTTAATAATCAAATAGAATCAGCTAAATTACGGAATCGGAAACTAATTTTCAATATATTTAACCACAAACTTGCCAAATAAATTAACAGATGAAGAATTTTTGCCTAATTAGACACGCCAAATCCGATAGAGATCACCTGTCCTACGGGGATTTTGATCGTCCTTTGCACAAGCGCGGTCGATCCGATGCCTATATGATGGCCGATATATTACATAAAGACCGTGTGGTATTCGATATGCATCTCTATTCTACGGCTTTAAGAGCCAAGCAGACAGAAAATATTTTTGAAGAAATTTTGGGGCATTCCGGTTTGATCCGAAAATCTTCCGACGATCTATACTTGCCTTCAGCAGCTACGATATGGCGACATGTGCAAGGCCTTGATGAATCTATATCTCACCCTGCACTATTTGCCCACAATTTTGGTATTGAAGATTTTGTTCACAGTATGGATTCAAGCATTCGAGTACCGACTTGCTTTGTAGGGTTTTTCGAATCCGAAGTGACTAGATGGCAGGATATTTCTGTCCAGAACACGGAAATAATCCATTATCTTTACCCCAAAATGTTTAGATAATATGCGATTTCTTGCTTGGTTGTTTTTGTTTTGTGGCTTGGTGAGTTGCAATGAATATGTGGTTGATCGGTATGAATATGATGAATTGGTGTCTTTGATGTTGGATGCCCATACCTTGGGATTGGTTTACAACCGACAAGATGTAAAGAACGATTCTTTAAAAATGGAATATTATAAAATTTTAGAAGATCGATATCATTTATCTCATGATGATTTTCAAGTATTGATGAATGAATTAATGGAAAATGCAGAGTTATATGAAAAAATTTTTGACTCTATGAATAAGAAATTAGAGGGAATGGAAAGGCGTGGATTGTTGGAATAACAATAGAAATTGAAATGATTTAATTTTTCTATCCCATAATCTGGACTTAAACTACGGTTATTCTGCTTAAAATAGAATTAACGCTGAATTAACATTGTAGCCTTTACCTTTGGTACATAAATAACCAGATAATATGAGCAATTATAAGCCTAGCATTTTAATCGTCGATGATGAGGAGGATATTCTAGAATTTATTTCTTATAATTTAGAGAAAGAAAATTTCCAAGTATTCACAGCCAACAATGGTAGAGATGCATTGAAGACGGCCAATGTAGAAAAGCCCGATTTAATCATCCTCGATATCATGATGCCAGAAATGGATGGGGTTGAAGTATGTAAGTTATTGAGACAAGATGAGCGTTTTAATGAAACCATTATTGCCTTTTTGACTGCCCGAGGTGAAGATTATATTCACACTTCTAGTTTGGATGTAGGTGGGGATGATTTTATCAATAAACCTATTAAACCCAGTGTATTGGTCAGCAGGATTAATGCACTTCTGAGAAGAACCTCTAAATTCAAAGCCAGCACGGAAGCTCCAGCCCATATTATATTGGGAGACTTGGAATTGGATGAAGAATCCTTTTTGGTTAAAAAATTGGGCGAGGAATTAGAGTTGCCTAGAAAAGAATTTCAGATATTGGCATTATTAATGTCCAAACCGGGAAAAGTATTTTCACGCGATGTGATTTTTAGAAAAATATGGGGAGCCGATGTTATAGTGGGCAATCGTACCATAGATGTACATATTCGAAAATTGCGGGAGAAGATAGGAGAACAATACATTAAGACGGTAAAGGGTATCGGATATAAATTTGATTTTTAGTATGTTTAAAAATGTAACGCCCAGACAAATAGCTATTTATACTGCATTGATTGTGTCCGTTGTCGAATCTTTACTGTTGATGTTTATCATTCAGTTTTTTGATTTCGACAGCAATTGGGTCAATTATCTTTTCTTATTTATTGGGTCGTTGATTTTTACCTACATTATAATTTTATTGGTTGTTCAGAAGTTTATCTTCCGCAAAATAAAATTGATTTATAAAAACATTCGAGATTTTCGCGTGGGGAAAATAAAGAAAGGGATTGAACCTGAAATCGATGTCGATTCTAATGTTTTTGAAAATGTGGAATTTGAAGTCAAGGAATGGACGGCGCAAAAACAAAAAGAAATCGAAGAACTTCGATTGTTAGAGAATTATCGGAGAGAATATATTGGCAATGTGGCCCATGAATTGAGAACTCCGGTATTTAATATTCAAGGCTATGTGCACACCTTACTCGATGGTGGCCTACAAGACGAAAACATTAATGAAGTCTATCTCAACAAGGCCGCACTCAATGTGGAAAGATTGATTACCGTGATTGAAGATCTCGATGTGATTTCAAAATTGGAGTCGGGTAAGATGATCTTGGAAATGCAAAATTTCGATATACGCCAATTAGTGGAAGAGGTATTTATGGAATTGGAGATGAAGGCCATAAACAAAGATATTAATCTCAATTTTAAAGAAGGAGCGGGTAGTGGCTACATTGTAACCGCGGATAGAGAATCTATTCGAACGGTATTCAATAATTTAATTAGCAATTCTATAAAATACGGTAAAACAGGAGGAAAAACCAATGTGGGTTTTTACGATATGGAAGGCTATCTCTTGGTAGAAGTCTCTGACAATGGTATCGGGATTGAACAAAAACATTTGCGACACCTCTTCGATCGATTTTATCGGGTAGATAAGAGTAGATCACGCAAAGAAGGTGGATCTGGGTTGGGCTTGTCTATTGTCAAACATGTCTTGGAAGCTCACAATGAACCCATCAATGTTCGATCTACTCCAGGAGTGGGAACGACATTTGGATTTACCATGCGCAAGGCCAAGATGTAATCTAAACTTACCAGGTTTCTATTTTTATGTATATTATTTTATATAATTATGGATATATTTTTCTGTAAATCAACAAGATTTTTAAGTTTAACTCTATAATGGCGGTATTCGATGAATTTAAGGGTATATTGCCGCCATGGGAAAAATTCAAGAAATTTATATAAAAGAATCTTTAGAGGATTTAAACAGAATTAAAAGTGCTCAAACTACCCTAAAGTTTGAAAAAAGGGTGTTGGCTTTGATAAGAATTAAGAGGGGTGATTCTGGAACTCGAAACCAGCTGGCGAATTACTTGGGTGTGGGAAAAAGAACATTGGAGAAGTGGTTGTCTATTTATTCAAGTCATGGAATAGAAGAATTAACCAATATTAAACCTCGACGAACCTCTTCTAAAATTATTACTCCAGAAATACATCAAGGCCTAGAGGAAAAACTAAAGGATACCGAAAACCCATTTTTAAGTTATTATGATGCCCAGCACTGGGTGGAGAAAGAATTTGGAGTAAGTGTGAACTACCATTGGTTGCGAAAGTATATGTTGACAAAATTTGATACAAAAATCCTTTCATCACCAACAGATTCGGGAAACCATGCTGATGATCAACCTGATCCATCGGTAAAACCTAAAGTATAAGTTAGATTTCCTCAGTATTATATCCTTTACTTAGATGTAGATGTGATATCGCTTGTTTGTATTGATATTGAATTGTTTATACATGTGGATTTTGCATTTATATACAAGTATATGTTTGTATAATTCTATGTTTATTTAAGTTCTTTCTTAAATAATGCCCATTTTTTCCATTAAAAACGTAGCATTTTTATGTACAGCCACACCTTTTTTGATTTTATAATCAAAGAATAGTTCATCCTTTTGAATGGTACTTTCAAAACTGTAATTTTGTATTCCAGGGCTGTGACTGGCTTCCAATTTGGATAGTTCCAAGTCATGGGTTGCCAATAGGGTATAGGCGTTTTTCTCCAAAAGTTTTAGGATGTATTGCTTGCTTCCGTAATATTTGTCTTCGGAGTTGGTTCCCCTTAGTATTTCATCTAATAGGACCAGTGCAGGCTTTGATTGAACTTTGTCCACGGCTTCAACAATCATTTTCAATCTTTTTATTTCATCGAAAAACAATGAAGTGTTTTCTTGGAGAGAATCCGATTTTCGAAAGGAAGAGTATATGGGCAAAATACTGGTATGGAATTCATCGGCGGCTACCACGCTTCCGCATGAGGCCAATATTTGATTGACCCCTATGGCTCTTAAGAAGGTACTTTTTCCCGACATATTCGAACCTGTAACCAACATTACTTTAAAAGGAAGACCTATTTCAAATGAATTGCCAGTGTTTTTGTCGTCTGGAATAAAGGGATGTCTGATGTTGTGGCCTTTAATTTCCTGTCCTTTCGACTGAATATTTGGAAAGGTATAACTGGGATTGTTATAGGCAAAATTAGCGAGAGAGAATATGGTCTCAAATCGACCGATGGCATCTTTCCAATCAGGGATATTGGTTTTGTTTTTACGGTGCCAATCGTGTATTTTATACGTCATCCAAAGATCGAATCCAAAGATTCCGTTTAGGAGTAAGCCCACGATAACATTGTTTCTACTGTCCAATAAATTAAGGGACTTGTCCAATTCTTGGGTCGCCATCATCCCTGATGAACAGGATTGTAATAATTGTTGGAGTTCAGTCGAATTGGGTTTTTGACTTAAGATGGATTGAACAGCTGGAATTAATAGTTTAAGCCCCTTTAGTTCTGCATTGCATCGGAAGATGATAGCCTGAGTGTTTTTTAAAAAAAGTCCAGCAATGACAATATTAAAAATAAATCCATATAATAGAATATTGTTATTTCCATTTACGGTGTAAAATAGGATAGTAATCAATGTAATCACTATGGGCAACCATCTTAAATATTTAATTTTTTTGCTTTGAGATATTGACATTAAAGCCTTTTCTGGCTGAAATTCCGCTTTGATACTGTCGTCGTTCTGTATCTCCAAGCCATGGGCTAAAAAAGATTGTCTAACGTCCAACCATTGGATGGATTCTGCAATACTCTCCTGCCTTTGCATGGCGGTATTGTCGTCTAATGGTTGGTTGAGGAATTGATTGGATAGATATTCCTGACCTGTCTTGGTAAAGCAGCGATTGATGATATGGTAGAGGGATAGAGGACCAAAGATGTCTAGGTCGTTGGAATAACTACCTTCTTGGTGATAGATGTGGCCATCGAAATAGGTTGTAGGACGTCGGTGAATGCTTTCAATTTCTTCAGCATTAATCTCTTTTTTGTTTTTTAGGATTTTAATGTCGTATTGTGCATTGGCGTGTATTTTGACTATATATAGAAAACCAGCCACCAGTGCCAAACCAATGATAACATAGAGTAAACTGTTGTTGTCTGGTTTACTGGCGTAATAAAACGCAAATACTGCCAATAAAAACACAATAAATCTAGCCCAAGAAAAGAGGTTTACTTTCCGCTGAGCAATAGCAATGGTTTGTGAAAGATTGTTTATTCTTTCACCGTAAATTTCAATAGGATTCATGGACTCGATAGTGGTTTTCAGAGATTATTTTTCGATGATAATTTGGGGTTTAATATGGATGTCGAATTTAAAGGAATCGGCAATAATACATTTCTGGTGTGATTCTTCGTGTAGTTTTACGGCCAAGTCCGATTGATCTTCATTGTTAATGGTCACTGTTGGTCTTAAGGTAACTTCGATAAATCGTCCGAGTCCAAATTCTTTAACTTCAATGGTTCCTGAGGGATGGTCTTTGTAGTCCATGACGACTAAGTTATTGGCCGCAGCCAAATGGAGGTACCACAACATATGGCAAGAAGCGATAGAGGATATCAATAATTCTTCGGGATTGTATCGGTCTTTATTGCCTCGAAAGGCTGGATCGGCTGAACCAAGGATGTCTGGTTTATTGATGGCTGATAAAGTAAATTTTCGATCGTATGCTGTGTATTCATAGGTTCCTGCTCCGCGATTTCCAGTCCAAGAAAGCTGAAGATCATAAGAATGTATTTTCGCCATATTCTAATTTTTTTGTGAATTGGATTCTTTTAATTTTTTAATGTGAATTCTGTCCAAAATCAAAGTTACAATAAATACCCCGAAAAGAATGATTCCAATGCTACCCAAGAACCAAGTAAACCAATTGGAGGAGTTGTTTTTCCAAAGTTTGTAAAACATCCAACCAATAGCCAAAAATGCTGTGCAATGGGCATAATGAAAAATATATTTTTTAATTATCCACTTATTTGGATTTTTGGGAATGGCCAAGGGAGACACATTAACTATGTAGAAAATAAGGGCTACAATAACGGCCAGGATGGTCCAATATAAATAAGATATGCCCAAAAAGGCTAATACGATATCTAAAATTATCTTCATATTATACAATATAACTTCCGCCATTAATATTGAAATTATTGCCAGTGGCATATGCTGCCTGTCCAGAGATAAGGAGTTGAATCATGGGAATCATATCTTCCACTTCCATTATCGCTGGTATTTCTTGCTCATCAATCACCGATTGAAGGCCATCTATTTCAATTTTTTGTCGAGCCATCGCCGTATTTATCCATCCCGGGGAAATGGAATAACAGTATATATTGTGTTTTGCTCCAGCTCTAGCCATGGTTTTGGTCAGTCCATACATTCCACTTTTTGAAGCTGCATAAGCCATGTATTCGATGTCGTCACCGCGTTGGCCTGCTCTAGAGGAAACATTAAGTATGATACCAGATCCGCGTTTTTTAAATTCGAGAAAACACAGACTCGACAATAAAGCTGCAGCCTTCAAATTGATGTTTATGGTTTTGTTCCATACATCCATCCAACTATTAGGATGATGCCATGCAGCTTTCAAATATACTCCTGCATTGTTAATTAATACATCTATTTTCCCAAAATCTTTAATACATTTTGTTAAAAAATTTTTGATTTCTACATCAGATTCTAGATTGACCCTGTAGGACATCATAATGGAAGCAGGATTTAGTTTTATGGTATGGGGGATGGGGTGTTTGTAGTACTGCAATGCCAGATTGTACCCACTTTCTGATAGGGCTTGAGCCAAGGCTATACCTACGCCTCCGCTAGCTCCGGTAATAATGACTACTTTATTGTCCTTTTCCATAGTTATAAGTTAGTCTTTTTTACAGAAATAACCATGATTTTTTGTGAAAAATGGTTATTTCTCGCCATGATTACCCTAATTCATGTGGTCAGTTGATTGTTTTTGTGTAAACCTATTTTAGGACAAGACATGACTTCGTCCTGCCCTGACATATTTCGTCCTTTCAAGGCAGTCCTTTGAACATAAACAATTGTCTTTACCGAAATATATCCATTACCATAAACATGGTAATTCGTATAATTTATTTTTTCTTGTGGTTTTTGTATTTTTTCGAACGGACATTTTCTTCTTTATTCACCTTTCGACCAGAATGTCGGCTTGATTTTCGACCAGACTGTTGCCCAGATTTTTTCACAAAACCCAAGGATTTTCGCTTGGGACGAGTGACGACTTGGGTTTCACTGGCCGTTTTTGTAGAGTCGGACACTAAATTTTGAATTTCTCTTACTTCCTTGGAACTCAAATACCTCCATTGCCCTGATTTAATACCTTGCAATGTGATGTTCATAATCCTTATCCGCTCTAATTGCGTCACCTCATATCCCAAATACTCCGTCATCCTCCTTATTTGACGATTCAGGCCCTGGGTCAGCACAATGATGAAGTTGTGGGCATCCATTTGGGTTACCTTACAGGGCAAGGTCGTGGTTCCCAATATGGGAATGCCACTGCTCATTTTCTTAATAAATTGGGCGTTGATGGCTTTGTCTACCGTAACTAAATATTCCTTCTCGTGATGGTTGGTGGCCCGCAATATCTTGTTGACAATGTCGCCGTCATTGGTTAAAAAGATGAGGCCTTGAGAGGGTTTGTCCAATCTACCGATGGGAAACAACCTTTCTTTATGACCTACAGCCTTGACGATGTTTTTAGGTTCTTTGGAATCCGTGGTCGATACGATACCCACAGGCTTATTGTATGCGATATATATGGCTTTGGCCTTGGGGCTTACTTTTCGACCGTTGACTTTGACAATATCCTTGTCAATGACCCTATTCCCCAATTCGGCCTTCTTGCCATTGATGGTTACTTTGCCCTCCTTAATCAACGCATCGGCCTCTCTTCGAGAACACATACCAGAACTACTGATGTATTTATTGATGCTGGTAGAATCTTGATTGCCTCTTTCCTCCAAGGTTTACATTTTATATAATACTATTAGACGTAGATGTCACCGTCGTTGAATTATTCCCAAATCACTTCCATGGGAATGCGAGCCTGAGGTTTGCTCCAGGCAGATAATTCCTTAACCAAGTTATCCTTAATTAGTTGATGGGCATTGCCCTTGATTAGGTTGATACTAGCATCGAAATTTTCCCCAGTCAATTCTTCTAACAACTTGTATAGTGGTTGTTTGATTTTTGGGTATTCACTTATTCTATAATTTTCAATATTTGCCAAGGATGCAGCCTTTTCAATGGCTAGATCCAGGTCACCCAATTCATCAACAAGTCCGTTGTTTTTAGCTTGGATTCCCGTCCAAACTCTGCCCTGGGCTATTTCATTGACATCGTCGATTGTCATTTTTCTAGCCGCAGAAACTCTTTCCAAGAAAGTGTGATAAATTTCATCAACTTGATCTTGCAATACCGCTTTTTCCTTTTCAGAGGATGGGAAAAACGGCGTAAATGATGCACTAAATTCATTGGTTGTTACCGTGTCTACATTGATCCCCAACTTGTCATTGAAAAGTTGATTGACTTTGGGAAGTAGGAAAAATACTCCAATGGATCCCGTAATTGTTGATGGTTCACTGATAATGTATTCACTGCCAGAGGCTATATAATATCCACCAGATGCTGCATAAGTACCCATGGAAGATACAACTGGTATGCCAGCCTCCTGAATTAACTTTAATTCTCGCCATATTTTTTCTGAGGCCAATGCACTTCCTCCAGGGGAGTCAATCCGAAGTACAACGGCTTTTACATTGTTATCCTCTCTAATACTTCGCAATGTTTTTACATAACTGTCTCCGGAAATGCTACCATAGCGTTCCTCTCCATCATGGATTTCTCCTTCGGCGTAGACGACGGCTATTTTATTCTTTTCGGTTAATTTATGGGTCAATGGTTTGGCTGTGAAATAATCGTCTAGAGATTTCATGTTGATTTTTTCATCGGAAGCCAAACCTAATTTTTCTCTTATCATGGCCATGACTTCATCCTCATAACCAATTTTGTCAACCAAATTGTTTTCCAAGGCCAGTTTAGCACTTCTAGAGCTGTAATCGTTGATGATTTTTTGAAGTTGTATACTGTCTATTCCTCTATTGGCTTCAATATCATCTAATAAAATATTGTTCATAGATCCCAGGTAAGATCTAGTTTGCAATTTGTTGGACTCGCTCATTTTAGACAACCTAAATGGTTCGGTAGCACTCTTAAACTTGCCTGCAAAATAGGTCTCGAATTCTACCCCAATTTTGTCGGATAGACTTTTGAAATGCGGCACTACTGCAGCCATACCTCTTAGATCTATACTGCCGTTAGGGAAAATGGCTATCTCATCGGCATTGCTGGCTAGGTGATAGGCTGAGTTGGTATAATAATCACTGTAGGCTATGACGAATTTGCCAGAAGTTTTAAACTTTTTTATGGCGTCTTCAAGGATTTCCCTCTTGGTAAGGCCGAGACTGATATTTTTTAAATTGAGATAGAGACCTTTAATGTTTTTGTCTTCTCCAGCTCGCTCGATTAAGGCGGCGTAATCGTGTATGCCGAGAATATCTTCTTGTTCGAAGATTTGTTCAAAACCTTGGGCATCTGAATTGTTTCTTTTTTCAGGAACGACTTCACTAAAATTTATCTTAAGTACGGTATTTGCCGAAATATCTGGTTTTTGTTTGTCTGCAGAATAAAATACAGATCCCATTCCTATTCCGATGAGGATGACGAGGAATATGGCCAATAAAACACCTAAACAAGAACCTAATACTGATTGAAAGAAAGTTCGCATATTTCTTATGTTGATTTGTCTAGCAATATTAATTAATAAAAAACACTTATTAACATTCAATAGACCAGATCCGTGATCTATTAGATTAAAATAGAATAATTATCTGATTAAAAATAATTCGGTTTAATATTTTGTTCAAAAATCAATGAATCCCTTAGCCATTATTTATTTTTGGATAGACTTTAAAATCAATTATTCTCGCAATGGATTTTTACACTTCTAAGTGTTTTGCAAATGGCTCCACAATCGATTGGTCAGGGCAGTCGGCATCGATTTGATATATTGGTTTGTGAAAATGGGGGTCTTCATAATTGGGAAGAATATCCATTAAAGGTTTGAGTACAAAATTTCTCAAATGGTAGTGGGGGTGAGGAATGATGAGGTCGTCCTTTTCAATTACCAGTGAGTCATAAAAAATTATATCGATATCTATTTCTCTTTGATGCCAACGATCTCGGACTTTTCTTCCTAATTTTTTTTCAATGGCTTTAATGATTTTCAATGATTCTAGCGGACTGTGTAATGTGTCCACCATAAGAACAGAATTTAAAAAATCACCTTGATCTTCATATCCCCAAGCCATACTTTGATAGACAGGGGAAGATAATACTATCCTCCCCAGGTCCATTTCTATAGCTTTGTATGCAGAAGTTAAATATTGTAAACGATGTCCTAGATTTGAGCCCAAACCGAGGACACAGCAATGATATTTACAAATCTTTGTCAAATTTCTGATTTATTGCTTTAATGTATTTTTTCATTTCAACTTTCACTTTAGGAGAAAGAATGATTAATCCGATCATATTGGGGAATACCATGGCTAAAATCATGGCATCTGAAAATTTGATTACGGCATCTAAAGTTGCGGCAGAACCGATGATGATGAAAAATAAAAACAAAATTTTATAAGTCAATCCACTTTTTTCTGATCGACCGAAAAGGTACATCCATGATTGCAATCCATAATAAGACCATGACAACATGGTAGAGAAAGCAAATAATACAATGGCTATGGTCAATACATAGGAAAATCCAGGAATAACTGCTTCAAAGGCTTTGGAAGTCAAATCTACACCACCTACAGAAGAACCATCGGCATTGAGTATTACATTTGAAGCCGAGTCGATTACACCATAAGTAAACTGACCATCCATATTAAATAGGATAATGACCAAAGCCGTCATAGTACAGATCACTACGGTGTCGATAAATGGTTCCAATAAAGAAACGACACCTTCACTGGCTGGATGCTTGGTCTTTACTGCTGAGTGCACAATGGCGGCAGATCCCACACCGGCCTCATTTGAAAAGGCTGCCCTTCGAAATCCTGTAATCAAGACCCCTACCAGACCACCCAATCCTGCACTTGGGGTAAATGCCTCGCTAAAGATCAGTCCGAAAGCAGGGAAAATATATTGATAATGTATGGCAATGATAATCACACAGGCCAATACATAAAATCCCGCCATAAAAGGAACTACTCTTTCTGTTACGACAGCAATTCGTTTAATTCCTCCGATGATTACAATCCCTACGAGTATAGCTATAAATAAACCTAGAACGGTTTTGATAAATCCGGACTCCAATCCAAATTGGGTAACTACTTGGGCAACAGCTTGATTGGCTTGGAATGCATTTCCTCCACCAAAAGAAGCACCCACACCGAGAACAGCAAATAAAACGGCCAAGGTTTTACCGAATTTACTCATACCCATTTCTTTCAACCCTTTGGATAAATAGTACATGGGACCACCGTATACCACTCCATTTTCAACGTCTCTGTATTTCACCCCAAGAGTACATTCTACAAATTTTGATGACATTCCCAGCAAACCGGCTATGATCATCCAAAAGGTGGCACCTGGTCCACCCATGGCAATAGCTACGGCGACCCCGGCAATATTTCCCAATCCCACAGTTCCTGAAACGGCAGCGGTCAGGGCTTGAAAATGACTGACTTCACCTTGTCTGCCTTCTATTTTAATAGTATCTGGAATGTCTCCATCTACGGTTGCCAAATCATCACCAGGATGAGCTTCTGGAGCATCTTTTTCAACAAAATCGTATTTTCCTTGTACCACTCGAATGGCCAAAGGAAAACGTCGAATGTTGACAAAATTGAAATATATAGTGAAAAATACTGCACCAGCCACTAGTAATATCAGAACAATAGGAACCGTAAATCCATTCCCAATGGGAACATCTGTTAAAACAAATGTCTCCCAAGCATCGGCAACAGGTGCAAACAAATCATTGATTTTTTTGTCGATACCCTGAGCCATCATTTTAAATGGTGACCAAAGAACGAGAAGAAGTAATAAAATTTTTTTCATCGTTGTTTTATTTCAATTTTTAAGGTTATTTATTCGGTAACTCCATACCGATCTGTTCAATTTTAAGCTAGGGCAACATATTAATGAATTTTATTTGATTTCCCTGCTTGTAGAGGTAAATATCAGTAAGATTTTTGAAAATCAATAAAAATTGCCTAATCGATTGCAAAGATAGATTAGACTTATTTTGTGTTTTTGTGTTTTCCAATCAGAATATTAATGCAGATATCTCAAATGTTCAAATGCCGTAAAATTATTTATTGTAACGCAACAAAAATCATTAAGTTAGAAGGTTATATATATACTATCGTTTTGATGTAAGCTAATCTTTTCCTCTATATCGCAATGTATTCGAATTTATTCTATGAATATTGTGGAAAGTGATACGAGTGAACTATTGTATACCAATAAGGCAGGTGCAAATCTTGAAGGAAAGATGATAGTGAATACAAAAAGATATTTAATCTATTTAAAAGATCGGATTGATATGGAATGTCATGAAATATATGTAATGGCTTTTGTGATTTTATGTTTATATATATATGACATCTATCCAGCTTTTTATTTTGAATTTTGAAATATATAAATGTCTTTAAATAGTTATTTTAATAATTTTTTTTCTCCTAACCTCCACATAATTAGCTGGTTTAAAAATAGAATGAAAATTGTTGGATTTTATTTAACAATATGTACATATTTTGGAATTAATATATATTATCTTTGCCCCCATTATGAAACAATATCTCGATTTATTGTCCCATGTTATGCAACATGGATCCTCAAAATCAGACCGTACTGGTACTGGTACTTCGAGTGTGTTTGGACATCAGATTCGTTTTGATTTAAACGAGGGTTTCCCCTTACTTACTACAAAGAAAATCCATTTAAAGTCTGTGATACATGAACTATTGTGGTTTTTAAAAGGAGATACCAATGTAAAATATCTGCAGGACAATGGGGTGCGTATATGGAATGAATGGGCAGATGAAAACGGTGATTTAGGACCAGTTTATGGTAAGCAATGGAGGAGATGGGTTAGTCCAACAGGTGCGGTAATTGATCAGATTGCTCAAGTGGTGGATATGATAAACCAGCAACCGGACTCGAGACGGCTGGTGGTGAATGCATGGAACGTAGGTGAATTGGAAGAAATGGCATTGAGTCCATGTCATTGTTTGTTTCAATTTTATGTTGCCGATGGCAAATTGTCTTGTCAATTGTACCAACGGTCCGCTGATGTTTTTTTAGGGGTGCCATTTAATATTGCATCGTATGCATTGTTGACTATGATGATGGCGCAGGTAACAAATTTGAAATTGGGAGAGTTTGTACACACCTTTGGGGATGTACATTTATATAATAATCATATAGAGCAAGCAAAATTGCAATTGGGAAGAGAACCATATGGTTTACCTAAGATGAAAATCAATCCAGAGGTAAAATCAATTTTTGAATTTACCTATGACGATTTTCAACTAGAAGACTATCGTTTTCATCCACATATTAAAGCGAAAGTGGCTATTTAATTAGAAATAATCTAAATAGAATATGAATTTGCTAGAGTGTTTGTGAAAAATAGAGTTAATTGTACTTTTGTGAAACTTTGACCAAGCGTTAAAAACATTTAAGAAATTATTTAAAGCCATATGAGAATGTTTAAGCCATTCAGATATATTTTAGGAGTGTTCATGTTTTTGCTTTTAGGGGCTATGACTTCTACTGCGCAGGATGTTGATATTCAATTGGGGCAGAAGCTGTTTCGGGCAAATTGTAATTCATGCCATAACAAAGACATGAAAAGTGATTTGACTGGACCTGCATTGGGGCCTAGTATTGAAGCTTGGAGTGAATTTCCAAGAGAAGATTTGTATGCCTGGGTGCGCAACTCACAAGAGTTGATCGCTAATGGTCATCCAAGAGCTGTTGAGCTTTGGAATGCCTATAAGCCCACGGTAATGACACCGAATCCCAACTTGACGGAGTCGGACATTGAATCAATTTTTGCTTATATTGACGGTGTGTATAGCGGTGCGATTGGAGGACCTCCAGCTGGAGCTGCCGCAGCCGCTGGCGCTGAAACTGCGAGTAGTGGTAGTGGAGTCAATAGAACGTATTTGGTTTTTGGTGTAGTATTCGTATTGTTGATATTGGTCTTTATCCTTTGGAATATATTGGGTAAACTGAGAGAGGTTGAAGCGTCACAAGATGGTGTGGATTACCAAAAGTCAACGTTGAAAGAATTATTTACTAGTAAGTCGGCCATAGGTTTATATGTACTTGCTATTATTATATGCGGAAGTTATTTTACCGTGAATCGTGCTGTTGATTTAAATAGACAGCAAGATTACCAACC
This sequence comes from Membranihabitans marinus, assembly GCF_021729155.1. Lineage (GTDB taxonomy): Bacteria > Bacteroidota > Bacteroidia > Chitinophagales > Saprospiraceae > Membranihabitans > Membranihabitans marinus. Next base: position 280,725 of record NZ_JAJQYA010000002.1, read on the forward strand.
TGAACAACCTATTAAGTTTTCACATGAAACTCATGCTGGTTTGCATAAAATCGATTGTCAGTACTGTCACGATGGAGCTCGTAGAAGTAAGCATTCTGTCATCCCTGCCACAAGTACATGTATGAATTGTCATAAAGCAATCCGTAAAGGTTCTACATACGGAACTGCAGAGATTACAAAAATTTACGCTTCTATTGGTTATGATCCATTGAAAGATGCATATATCGAAGATTACGAAGACTTGTCTCAAGATAGTGTGAAGGCTATATTTACAGCGTGGATCGAAGATCAATACGTAGCCGATCAAGGAAGTATGGACTCTAAAGGTGAGAAATTGGTTCAGCAACAGTGGAATGATATCGTGTCTTCATTGACTACCGATGTGAAGCCAAATGTACAAGGCGCTATTCCGTGGGTGAGAATTCACAATTTGCCTGATCACGTGTATTTTAGTCACGAACAGCACGTGTCGGCTGGTGGAGTAGCATGTCAAACTTGTCATGGAGCCATTGAGGAAATGGAAGTTGTAAAACAGCATTCACCATTGTCAATGGGATGGTGTATCAATTGTCACAGAGAAACACAAGTTGATTTCAATAATGAGTACTATAAAGTGTACACCCATTATCATGAAGAAATCAAAGCAGGAACAAGGGGAGGAGTTACCGTGGAAGACATAGGCGGTACTGAGTGTCAAAAATGTCATTATTAATATATTAGGCTTTATCATAATTATATAGTCCAAAGAATAAATTTAAATTCACTCAAACTATGAGTCTAAAGAATAAAGGTCAAATTTGGAATGGTACTGAAGACATAAAGAATTCAGAATCTTTTGTAGAGAAAAAAGAAAATGAGTTTTTTAATCTTCCAATTTTAAACGAATTGAGCAAAGAAGGTGGTCAACAGACTCCCGTGCAAAGTGCCAGTAGAAGAGATTTTTTAAAGTATGTAGGATTTAGTGTCGGTGCAGCAGCTGTAGCAGCAAGTTGTGAGACTCCGGTTCGTAAGGCTATTCCTTATGTAACCAAACCCGATGCTATTGTGCCTGGTGTTGCCACTTACTATGCATCTTCGTTTTTTCAAGGTGGGTATTACTGCCCAGTCTTGGTAAAAACCAGAGAAGGTAGACCCATTAAAATAGAAGGGAATGCCCTTTCCACTTTCTGTGGAGGTGGAACCAGTGCTAGAGTTCAAGCTTCTGTGTTGGATTTATATGATAGAAGTAGATACCAACAGCCTAAGAAAAAGTCGGGAGAAGATTGGACAAATCTTACTTGGAGTGATTTGGATAAAGAGGTTGTACAAAAATTGAAAGGGAGTAAAAATATCCGTGTTGTAACCAATTCCATCATAAGTCCTTCTTATAAAAAAGCGTTGGCGGAATTTCAAGCAACTTATCCTGCAGCTAAGGTGGTTACTTATGATCCAATCTCTTCATCTGCTATTTTGTTGGCTAGTGAAAAGGATTTCGGGGCGAAAGTAATTCCTGGATATGATTTCTCTAAAGCCGACTATATTCTAAGTTTCGGAGCAGATGTTTTGGGTACTTGGATTTCTCCAGTACAATTTGCCAATGAAATTTATAAAAATAGAAAAATATCCAAAGTAAGTGGTGCCAAGATGAATAAACTCGTCATGGTTGAATCACATATGTCTCTGACCGGTTCTAATGCAGATGAAAAAGTATTAATTCGACCTTCAGAGCAAGGTATGGCCATAGCCACCATATACAATTTCTTGAGTGCAGGACCTAAGGTGTCAGTGGGTGGAAGTTTTAGCAATCCCAAAGCGGAAGCTAAATTGAAGAGAATAGCACAAGAATTAAAAAGTTCAAAAACATCAATTGTTGTTTCTGATTCTAATAATACTACAGAGCAGCAATTAATCAATAGAATCAATCAGAGTTTACAGAATATAGGGAAAACGGTAAAACCAAACCAACCTATATATGTAAAACAAGGTGTAGATAAAGACATTCAAGATTTCAAAAACGAATTGGCTGGTAATAAGGTTGATGCGGTTATCTTCTTAGATGATGCCAATCCGGTATACGATACACCATTTGGTAAAGAAATTCAATCTGCATTGGCCAGTGTTTCTTTGGTAGTTTCTTGTAGTAATAGAATAAACGAGACTGCACAAAGTTCTGGTTATGTGGCTCCAGTAGATCACTACTTAGAGGCTTGGGGTGATTTGCAACCCAATGAAGGGCTTCTAGCTATAGTACAACCTACCATTGAGCGATTGTTTGATACTCGAAGCGCCGCCGAATCATTGTTGGTGTGGGCAAATCATTCAATAGCTTCAGCTATCCAAAATGCTAAAAAAGGAGACGAAAGAGCTTATTATAGTTTTATAAAAGATACTTGGAAAACTGATTTGTTTCCAAAACAACAAACCTATAATACTTTCAGATCATTCTGGGAGAATAGTGTACACGATGGATTTAGCTTAACTAATGGCCAAATGGAATCCGTTTCTACTTCGGTTCAGGGAAGCTTAGTCGGTAAAATTACTAGTCCGAGCAGTGAGGAAGTAGAATTGAAGTTGTTTGAATCTATGGGTGTTGGTAATGGAGTATTTGCGAATAATCCTTGGTTACAAGAAATGCCAGATCCTATTACTAGAGTAGTATGGGACAATACTTTACAAGTGCCTTTGCACTGGGATGGTAGCAATCATTTTGAGGTATTCAATGACTTGGAAGAGGATGGTAGTATGGTTGAAGTGTCAGTTAAAGATGCTTCGGTTCAATTGCCTACAGTTCAACAGTTTGGACAACAAGGAAATACAGTATCTACAGCTTTGGGATACGGACGTGAAGTTTGTGGTCAAGCTGGTTTAGATGTAGGAAAAAATTTCTATAGCCAATTGCCAGTTGATGGTGAAGGAAACATACAATATTATGTGCCCGGTGTAAGTGTGAGCAAGGCCAATGGTAAAGATGAAGAATTTGCCATCGTTCAATATCACCATACCATGGGTGTAAGAGGAGAAGATGCAACTGATGGGGGCAAAACCATCAATGTCGATGAAAAGTCAATGATGCATTTCTTCAATGGTTTTCAAGGTTCATTGACCGATAGGACGATCATTCGTCAATCGACCATCAGTGAATTGGAAGAAAATGTAGAACATTTAGTAAAAGAAAGAGAACATGCTCAACACTTAAATGAGCAAACACTATATCCCGATCACGATTATCAATACAAACAAGGTCATCACTGGGGGATGTCGGTTGATTTAACTTCTTGTATTGGTTGTTCTGCTTGTCAAGTAGCTTGTGTAGCGGAAAACAATGTGCCAATAGTTGGTAAAGAAGAGGTTCATAGACATCATGAGATGACTTGGATGCGTATAGATAGATATTACTTTGGAGATGCTGAGAATCCCAATGTAGTGTATCAACCTATGATGTGTCAGCACTGTGACAATGCACCATGTGAGAATGTATGTCCGGTTGCAGCTACCAATCACAGTTCAGAAGGATTGAATCAAATGGCTTACAACAGATGTGTAGGTACTAGATATTGTGCCAATAACTGTCCTTATAAAGTACGTAGATTTAACTGGTTGGATTATACTACTGCGGATTTATTCCCAGTGAACGAGAACAATCCATTTGGAGAAGAAGATTCTTTCTACACCGACAACTTGGTGAGAATGGTTCTAAATCCAGATGTGACGGTTAGATCAAGAGGGGTTATAGAAAAATGTAGCATGTGTGTACAGCGTATACAGGAAGGAAAATTGAAGGCTAAAGTTGAAAATAGAGCTTTGAAAGATGGTGAAATTAAGACGGCCTGTCAAACGGCTTGTCCGACTGGAGCTATTGTTTTCGGAGATATGAATGATAAATCTTCTGAATTGTCAGAGTTGTTGGAAAGTCCATTGACATATTACGCTTTAGAAGAAGTCAACACTAGATCTTCGATAGGATATAAAATGAAGGTTTTAAATAAACCTGCTGAGCAAGAAATAATTGAATCATAAATTTTGAGAATATAATACTATGAGTGCAGTTGTATCACCCATACGCGAACCCTTAATAACGGGTCGAAAATCTTACCACGATATTACGGAAGATATTTGTGCCCCATCGGAAAGGGCGCCCAGTTTAACTTGGGTATTCGCTTTTATCGTAGCCGTAACACTATTGGGCTTCGGTGTTTTTTCGATCTTGTGGACTATCTGGTTTGGGATAGGGTCTTGGAATTTGAATAGAACCATTGGATGGGGATGGGATATCACCAACTTTGTATGGTGGGTAGGTATCGGTCATGCAGGTACCCTGATTTCAGCCATCTTGTTGTTGTTTAGACAAAAATGGCGTACTGGTGTAAATAGAGCCGCTGAGGCCATGACCATATTTGCGGTAATCTGTGCCGCCTTGTTCCCAGGTATACACGTGGGTAGAATGTGGGTTATTTTCTTTTTCTTCCCAGTACCGAATACAAGGGGTCCATTGTGGGTAAACTTTAATTCACCGTTGTTGTGGGATTTATTTGCCATTAGTACATACTTTACAGTTTCGTTATTGTTTTGGTATACTGGTTTGGTCCCAGATTTTGCAACTTTGAGAGACAGAGCAAGTGGATTGCGTAAGAAATTTTACAATTTCCTTTCATTTGGTTGGACAGGATCGGCAAAACACTGGTCTAGATTTGAATCTCTTTCATTGATCTTGGCTGGATTGGCTACACCGCTAGTACTTTCAGTACACACTATTGTATCCTTTGACTTTGCCACTTCAGTTATTCCTGGTTGGCATACAACGATATTCCCTCCATACTTTGTGGCTGGTGCCATCTTCTCTGGTTTCGCCATGGTGCAGACCTTGATGTTGATCACTAGAAAAGTATTGAAATTGGAAGATTATATCACCTTACAACACATAGAATCTATGAACAAGGTAATCTTGTTGACCGGTACTATGGTAGGTGTGGCATATTTAACTGAGTTATTTATCGCTTGGTATTCAGGATATGTATACGAGCAATTCGCCTTCCTGAATAGAGCATTTGGTGTTTATTGGTGGGCATATTTTGCGATGATGACATGTAATGTTTTGTCTCCACAGATATTCTGGTTTAAGAAGATGCGTCGAAGTATTTTTGTGACATTCGTGATGTCTATCTTCGTGAATATCGGTATGTGGTTTGAGCGTTTTGTAATTATTGCAACTACACTAGCTAGAGATTATTTGCCTTCAAGTTGGAGTTATTATACGCCTACATGGGTGGAGATAGGAATTTATTTAGGCACCTTTGGTATCTTCTTTACTTTTTATTTGTTGTTCACTCGAATTGCTCCAGTGGTTGCAATTGCAGAGGTGAAATCTATATTGAAATCTTCAGGGGATCAATATATTGAAGAACATGAGAAGCACTATCAAAAGGCAATAGACAATAAAGTAAAACAGCATTAATTAATACGGGATGGAAACAACGAACAAAAGTATATTATTTGGTTTGTACAATGACGAAGAAATTGTACTTCAGGCCTTAAAGGAGGCCAAAGGTCAGCATCTTGATGTTTACGATGTCGTTTCACCATTTCCTATCCATGGATTGGATCCATTGTTGGGTATTGAAGAATCGCGTCTTCATATTGCTGGATTCTGTTTCGGTTTGGTGGGTACATTGACAGCCTTTTTGGGGATGTCTTGGATCTTTACTAAGGATTGGCCGATGATATTTGGGGGGAAACCATACTGGTCAGTACCTGCATTTATCCCTATTACCTTTGAATTGACAGTATTATTTGCCTCTATTGGTATGGTAATTACTTATTATGCTATCAACGGTATGGGACCTGGTGTAACCAATCCTGTATTACACGATCGATTGACAGATGATAAATTTGCAATTGCCTTTGATGCGGGGAATGCTTCCGAAGATGAAATAAATAAATTCAAGGCTTTCTTGGAGAATACAGGAGCCGATGAAATACAAATGAAAACTATATAGATGAAAAAGTTAGTTCAAATATATACATTAAGTCTATTCCTGTTGGGACTTGGTTTGCTTCAAAGCTGTAGTCCTGCGAAGGATAATAATCCAGGAAGCGAATATATGCCAGATATGTTTCACTCTATAGCATATGAGGCTAACCTAGACGATTACTATTATTACAATACTTGGGGAGATCACCAAGATTACTATAAATTGGCGGTTCCTAGAGAACCTGTTAAAGGAACAATTCCTTTCGGTCAGTTTGCGATGAAAGACGGAAAGTATAGTGATGCAATGGCATCTACTGTGATGGATATAGAAGAGAATGGTTCAGTTCCATCCGAATATGAAAATTCAGAAGAGGGTAGATTGGAAGCAATAGCTTCTATCAGAACAAATCCTTTTCCAATTACCGATGAAGCTTTAGTAATAGGTAAAAATTTATACACGGTTTACTGTGCATTGTGTCACGGTGACAAAGCCGATGGATTGGGTTATTTGGTAAGAGACGACGGTGGTAAATACCCTGTTGCACCGGCCAATTTAATCGATGCCAAATTTGTGGATACAACTGCTGGTGTATTTTATTACGCCATAGAGTATGGTAAAAATGCCATGGGTTCTTACGCTGATAAATTGTCTTATAAAGAGCGTTGGGATGTAATACATTATATCCGTTCTTTGCAAGCAAAAGAAGCAAAATTGGAGTATTCACCTACTAAAAATACATTTATGCCCAATGAAGCGCAAACTGCTAAAATGGTAGCGAGTCATTCGGCGACTGCATCAGTGGTTATGGAAGATGAACATGAAGACAGTCACAGTGAACACGGAACACATTAATAAAATTAGAGCTTTTAAAAAGAGATAGGATAATGAAGCAATTTGAAATATCGAGTAAACAGAAATCTGTACTATTTGGATTTATGGGCGTTGGTTTGCTGTGTTTAATCATCACCTTCTTTATAGACGATGCATATCGTCCAAGGTTTTGGTCTAATTTTTTAATTAATAGTGTATTTTTTACCGGGATATCTTTTATCGCATTGTTTATACTTTGCGCTAAATTTATAGCCTATTCTGGCTGGCAAACGGTATTTAAAAGACTTTGGGAAGCATACACTCAATTTTTAATAGTGGGATTAATTTTAATGGCCATTATTATAGTTGGTTTGTTTGGAGGATTTCATCATCTATATCATTGGAATGATGCTGCATCTTTGGCATCAGATACTTTATTGCAAGGTAAATCTGGGTTTTTAAATGCTGGAGTATATACGGTGTTGACTTTGGGTATTGTCGGTGTATGGTATTTCTTTGCACGTAAAATAAGAGCACTTTCTATCTCTGAAGATGGACAGACAACATTTAGCCGAATAACCCATCAGAAATTGAAAAAATGGTCAGCTGGATTTTTACCTATCGGTGGATTTACTTCTGCTGCATTGGTTTGGTTGTGGATTATGTCAGTAGATGCCCATTGGTATAGCACATTGTATGCATGGTATGTAACGGCTAGTTGGTTGGTATCTATGTTGGCTTTGACAGTATTGTTGTTGCACTACTTCAAGACCTTGGGATATTTTGAATATGTGACTGTGGATCACTTTCACGATTTGGGAAAATATATATTTGGTTTTAGCATATTTTGGACTTATTTGTGGTTCTCACAATTTATGTTGATCTGGTATGGCAATGTTGGGGAGGAAACGATATACTTTAAGACGAGACAAGATCTTTATCCTGCGCTGTTTTACGGGATATTAATTATCAATTTTGTTTTGCCATTTTTCATCCTCTTGCGCAACGATACCAAAAGAAAAACTGGAACTATGGTAGCAGCGAGTGTTATCGTATTTATCGGTCACTGGTTGGACTTTTTCTTAATGATTAAACCTGGTGTACTTCATACTTATCACGAAGTAGCCGGTGGTGGACATGGACATGCAAGTATGAATGCAGATCAATCTATGACTGCTAAATTAATCTCAGATGCTGGAGCACACGGGGCAGAACACGCTTCTACTTTTCAAATGGGCTTCACCATTCCAGGATTTTTAGAATTTGGAACATTTTTAGGGTTTTTAGGACTGTTTTTATATTTCGTTTTTATCCAATTGGGTAAAGCCAATTTAGTTCCTAAAGGAGATCCTTATTTAGGAGAAAGTATGAATCATCACGTTTAAAAATTAATTAAAAGAATATAAGACATGACGCTATTGGTCGGAATATTAGTATTTGCACTGTTTGTCATCATCACGATACAAATAGGTAAAATCACGGAAGTGTCTCGGTCTCTTCGTGGAGAAGAGGACTGGAAGTGGGTTAGTTCTAAGCGTACCGGAATATTTTTAATGATCTTCATGGGATTGTTATTGATTCTAACTATAGGTTCAGCTTATTATTATAAAAACTATATGTTGGGTTACGGACCCCATGTTGCTGCATCAGCACATGGTAGTTCAATTGACGAAATTTTTAATATTACCGTATTTTTTACTGGTATCGTCTATGTGATTACCCATATTTTATTATTCTATTTTGCTTATAAATACAGAGAAAGAAAAGGGCATAAGGCTTCTTTTATTTCTCATGATAACAAATTAGAAATGATATGGACAGTAATTCCAAGTTTGGTTTTGGTTATCCTAGTATTGAAAGGTTTGGTAGCATGGAATAGTGTAATGGCCGATGTACAAGCCGATGAGGAATTTATGGAAATTGAGGCAACTGGTATGCAGTTTAGTTGGATAATTAGATATCCAGGTGAAGATGGTCAGTTAGGAGCTAGAAATTTCCAAGATATTACAGGGGTGAATCCCTTGGGTCAAGATTGGACCGATGGGAAGAATATCGATGATTTACAGCCCAGTGATATTGTTTTACCTAAAGGTAAGCAAGTAAGGGTGAGAATCTTGTCGAGAGATGTACTTCACAACTTTTTCCTGCCTCATTTTAGAATGAAAATGGATGCTGTACCTGGAATGCCTACTTATTTTGTATTTACTCCCGAGGTGACAACTGAAGAATATCGTCAAAAATTAAGCGCATTTCCGGAATATCAAGTTCCTGCTGATCCAGAGGATCCGAATGGTCCGCAAAAATGGGAAACCTTCGAATTTGAATTGGCTTGTGCTGAGTTGTGTGGTTCTGGACACTTTTCAATGCGTAAGGTTGTGCGAATCGTTGAACAAGCTGAGTATGATGCTTGGTTGAGCGAACAAACACCGTACTATTTCTCTTCAATAAGAGGAAAAGATGCCGATCCGTTTAAAGGTCAATTATTTGACTTCGAAATAGAACAGCGCAAAAAAGACTTTGAAAACAGTATGTACGAAACAATGTACAAAGAGTTGGAAGGAGATGAGGCGAGAATGTTTAAATTGGAGAATGTTTTGTTTAATACTGGTTCTGCAAGTTTACAAGATATCTCTAAATATGAGTTGGCCAATCTTGCCGACTTTATGAAAGCAAATAAAGATTTAAAAATTGAAATACAAGGTCACACAGACAATACAGGTGAAGTTGAAAAAAATCAAGTGTTGTCACAAGCTAGGGCAGACGTTGTATTAAATTATTTATTGAGTCATGGCATTGGAGAAGATAGAGTTTCTGCTGTAGGATTTGGATCGAGCCAACCTATTGATACCAATGATACAGATTCGGGTAGAAGCAATAATAGAAGAGTAGAATTAAGAATTCTGTAAATTAAGTTTGAAGTTTAAGAATCATGAATACAGAAGTAAAAAATTACGATACACAGGCAGAACAAATTATTGAGACCCAAGGGTATGACGATCATTTTCATGATCATCATCACGGGGACAAATATCAGTCTGGGTTTTTTGGCAAGTACATCTTTTCCTTGGATCACAAGATTATTGGCCGTCAATTTTTAATTACAGGTATGATATGGGCCATCATCGGTGCCGCAATGTCTGTAATATTTAGATTGCAACTGGGTTTTCCTGAAGCAGATCTCGAATGGTTAAAGCCTATTTTAGGAAAATGGATCATTGTAGATAACGGTATAGGATCATTGTCACAAGAGTTTTATTATGCTTTGGTAACCATGCATGGTACTATTATCGTATTTTTTGTATTGACTGCTGGTTTAAGTGGTACATTTAGTAATTTACTTATTCCATTGCAAATCGGTGCTCGAGATATGGCATCACCTCTAATGAATATGTTGTCTTATTGGTTCTTTTTCTTAGCCAGTATGGTAATGTTGTTTTCGTTGTTTCTAAGTACTGGACCCTTTGCAGGGGGCTGGGTTGCCTATCCTCCGCTGTCGGCTCTACCGCAGGCATCTACAGGTTCTGGAGCTGGTATGACGCTATGGCTTATCAGTTTGGTGCTTTTCGTGGTATCTACGCTTTTGGGAGGTGTCAATTATATTACTACCGTACTTAATTTGCGTACCAAAGGAATGTCATTGTGGAGAATGCCTTTGACTATCTGGGCTTTCTTTGTAACTGCTGTTATTGGTTTGTTATCTTTTCCTGTATTAGTGGCTGGATTCTTATTGTTGATGTTTGATAGAAGTTTGGGAACAAGTTTCTATTTGAGTGAGATATTTATTGGGGGCCAAGCACTGGATCACGTAGGTGGTAGTCCAATCTTATATCAGCATTTATTCTGGTTCTTAGGTCACCCTGAGGTATATATTATTATACTTCCTGCCATGGGTATTGTATCAGAAGTATTGTCTGTCAATAGTAGAAAGCCAATCTTTGGTTATAGAGCCATGGTTTATTCTATTTTAGCGATTGCATTTTTGTCCTTTATCGTATGGGCTCACCATATGTTTATGGCTGGTGTGAATCCTTTCTTGTCTAGCATTTTTACCATATTTACACTGATCATTGCAGTACCTTCTGCGGTTAAGGTGTTTAACTGGATTACAACGATATATAAAGGTAACTTTAGGTTTAATCCGGCATCATTATTTGCCATTGGATTTGTATCTATGTTTATCTCTGGGGGTTTAACTGGTATCTTTTTAGGAAACTCAGTTTTGGACATTCAATTGCACGATACATATTTTGTAGTAGCTCACTTTCACATTGTAATGGGAGTAGCTGCTTTCTTCGGTATGTTTTCTGGAATCTATCACTGGTTCCCAAAAATGTACGGAAGGTTTATGAATGAAACACTTGGTCGTATCCATTTCTGGGGTACCATTATAGGGGCTTACGTGGTATTCTGGCCTATGCACTATCTAGGTTTATTTGGTGTTCCGCGTAGATATTATAGTTTTGATCAGTTTGATACTTTTAGAGATTTTGGTGATATCAATCAATTTATTACCATCGGTGCGATATTAACTTTCTTTGTACAGATTTTATTTGTAATTAATTTCTTCTACAGTATCTGGAACGGACGAAAAATGAAGTCTAAAAATCCGTATAAAGCCAATACTTTGGAATGGACTACTCCAATAGAAACAGGACATGGTAACTGGCCAGGAAAAATTCCTACTGTTACAAGATGGCCTTATGATTATGGAAAAGATGGGGAAGATTACATTCCTCAGGTGATCCCTTTGAAAGAAGGTGAAGAAGAACATTGATAGAGCGGAACAGGATCATTTAAATAAGATATTTTAACTAAAGCATTTGAAAGTCTTACAACATAGTTTACATCTAATAGGGGAAACCTTTCGTGACATTTCATTACTGATGAAATTCAAGTTGAGTTTACTCGTAGTATTTACTTCTTCTTTGGCATTTATTATGGCTGGAGGAAGTGGAATGGGGTTACATTCTTTTGTAATATTTATTATGGGTGGATTTCTAGTTACGGGTTCTGCGAACGCCTTAAATCAGATTATCGAAAAAGATTACGATAGTTTGATGAGTCGGACAAAGGATAGACCTGTAGCTTCTGGTAGAATGGCTATTTCTTTTGCGATTTTGCTGGCGGGAGCCATGTGTATTAGCGGACTTTTATTATTGGCCTATTTCAATACATTGACAGCCTTACTAGGTGCTCTTTCTGTGATATCATATGCCTTTATTTATACTCCATTGAAAAGATATTCACCAATAGCAGTATTTGTAGGTGCTTTTCCAGGAGCATTACCAGTATTAATTGGTTGTGTGGCAGTTACAGGAGAAATTACTACCTTTGCGCTATTGTTATTTGCCATTCAGTTTTTTTGGCAATTTCCCCATTTTTGGGCAATTGGTTGGTTATCATTTGATGACTATAAAAAAGCTGGGTTTAAATTAGTACCTGTAGTTGATGGTAAAATTGATGCTGGTATAGGTAAACAGTCTTTGTTTTATACAATAATGATACTTCCTGCATCAATATTGTTTTATCTAAATGGATTTATACCATTGATAGGATTGATATTGTTGTTGGTTGGCGCTGTCTACTTTATCTATAAGGCGTATTTGTTTTTCAAAGAACCTTCAGATTTTTCAGCAAGAAAGTTGTTATACGCATCTTTGTACTTTTTACCCATCATATTTAGTGTACTTTTATTTAACATGAATGGATAACCAATGGAAGTAAGTATGCAAGCAAATAAAGCAAAGAATAATTCAGTTCACCAATACAAATTCGCCCTGTATTTGGGAATTGCTGGATTGGTAATGATGTTTGCTGCTTTGTCGAGCGCATACATGGTTAGACAAGGGGCAGGAAATTGGTTAGAATTCCGTTTGCCCAATATGTTTTATGTAAGTACAGTGGTTATTTTGTTGAGTAGTGTAAGTTTAAGATATTGTTTAACCAGTTTCAAGAACGGCAAAAAGACAGCCTATATTTCATCCTTACTAATTACCTGTGTATTGGGAGTAGCGTTTTTATTTACTCAATATGCTGGTTGGATGGAGATGTATAACAGTGGTATCGATTTAAAGGGAAATCCTGCTGGATCCTTTGTATATGTGTTGACTTTTTTACACGCCTTTCACGTATTGGGAGGGATAGCGGTTCTCGGTGTCGCATTATATCATTGTTTAACCTTGAGTTTTAAGGTAAGCAAGCAGCGAATATTAAGATTAGAATTGACCAGTATATACTGGCATTTTGTAGATATACTTTGGATTTATTTATTATTATTTTTCATTTTGCAAAGATAAATTTTTAACAATGGCAACAGATACTTTGTCAGAAATCAAGAAGACGACCCAAGAAGGTCAAGGAGATTGGATGGGTGGAAAACCACCTATGAAGGCTAGTTATGGCAAATTGATGATGTGGTATTTCTTATTATCAGATGCTTTTACTTTTTCAGGTTTCCTAATAGCTTATGGAGCATTGAGAATGAGTGTACCTACCTGGCCGGTACCGGATTTTGTATTCCAAAGTTTCCCTGGTGGATTTACAGGAATGCCATTGATATTTGTAACGGTCATGAGTTTTGTTTTGATCATCAGTTCTGTAACCATGGTTAGAGCGGTTCAGGAAGGTAAGAGAGAGAACAAAAACGGAGTGGTTTTTTGGATGTTAATGACGGTGATTGGAGGTATTGGTTTTTTGAGCTGTCAAGCTTATGAGTGGTACAATCTTATTGCAGTGGAACACATGACTCTATATGAAAATCCATTTGGTTCACATACTGTGGATGGGGTTTATATCAACGATGATGGAAGCAAAGGAGAAGCTTTTAAAGCTGGGCAATCCTATTTAGTTCACAAGACAGATGGAGAATTTCATTTTAGAAAATTTGAGATAACTAGTGGAGAGAATGCTGGAGAGATAGCTTATGAGACTCTGGGGCCAAAAGCTTTTGGTGCATTGTTTTACTGTATTACCGGATTTCACGGATTTCACGTACTTTCTGGGGTATTATTTTTATTGATAATTGCTATCAATGCAGCAAGTGGTCTTTATGTCAAACGCAAGAATGGCTATGAGATGGTAGAAAAAATAGGGCTTTATTGGCACTTTGTGGATTTGGTCTGGGTATTTGTTTTCTTGGTATTTTACTTACTATAAAAATTTAATTTAAGATGGCACATCAAAGTTACGAAGCGCAAAAAAAAGCGGTATATAAAGGATTAGTTTTCTTGGCTATTATTACCTTGATTGAAGTAGTGTTTTCACTCTTTGGCAAAGGACATATAATCTGGGAAGGAGCGGCTCATTCCGTGGTAGTAAAATATGTTGTTGGATTGATCATTATCGGTCTATCACTGTATAAAGCTTTTTTCATTATTTTTGAATTTATGCACATGTCTCATGAGAAAAAGACCTTGGCTCGTTCTGTATTATTGCCAATGTGTTTGTTAATCTGGGCAGTGATTGCATTTTTATACGAAGGGAATTACTGGAACAACAGTCGTTCGTATATATTGGCGAAGGATCATGAGAAAACAGAGAGGGTTATGCCTGAACTACCAGTAAAAGAAGATGTTAAACAAGTGGGACATCACTAAAAGAGAAAGTATTCATTAATACAGATATTACTTTTAAATAGCGGATGTTATCATCCGCTATTTTTGTATATATAGCTAAATAATTTCAATTGTGAAAAATGTAAAAGGAGTATTTATTATAGTTTTGGTGCTCTTTGCTATTCCAATCGCCGGATATTTTGTTTTAAAACAAGGAGCCAAGGACAGAATGGAAATCTCGGGGAAATTACAGCCCAAAGGTCAGATAGATAAAAATCTATCATTGATCGTCTTAGAAAATGATGAGTTGGATACTGTCTCAATGATGGATATGCCCTATATATTAAAGGTCATAGCTAATGGTAAGGATGATGTAAATATTGAGAATTTGGAAAAGATAATTCATATAATCAATGATCGTACAGATTTAGCTTTTTTCGTAATAGAAGAGGAGGTGAGTCCTTATAAAGGGGAACGCATTTATACCACCCAATTTTTGAAATCTGCAGAAGATATTTTAAAGCCAAACGAAGTGATATTATTGGATTGGAAAAATCAGATATTACAGCGCTATGATTTAATCGAAAATAAAAATGTTTATGGAGCTCTGTTAGAGGATATCTCTTATGCATTGCCGATGATTGATTATAAGATAGAACAGGAAAATAAATAAGTATGGAACGAACACTAGTTGAAAATAAAAAGCTTGAAAAAAAATTGAATATAGCATCTATATTGATTAGTGCTGTAGTTTTATTGTTAGTGGTGTTGATGCGAAGAGTTAAAATCGATGTTGGGGTAGATTTTTCATTTTTACCACCACTGCATGCTATTTTAAATTCAGCGGCAGCTATCGCGCTAATTTTGGCGTTGTCTGCGATAAAGAAGAAGAATGCGGCGTTGCATCAAAGATATATTTATTGGGCCATTGGATTTTCTGTTGTTTTTTTATTGTCCTATGTATTGTATCATTTTACAACTCCTGAAACCCTTTATTGCAAAGAGGGAAGCATTCGATATGTGTATTTTTTCTTATTGATTACTCATGTTGTATTGGCAGCCTTTATTTTGCCCTTTATATTATTGACATTTACTAGGGCATATACCGAACAATTCGAACGTCATAAAAAAATGGCAAGATGGGTATTCCCCTTGTGGTTATATGTGGCCATTACCGGTCCAGTTGTTTATTTAATGCTTGCACCTTGTTACTAAATATTATATCTTTGTATTATGTCTAAAAAATATAGTTATATACTCGTAGTTATAGTTTTGATAGGTCTATGTTTATTGCCTTCTACTGAAGTTTTGGCGCAATGTCCGATGTGCAAGATGTCGGCTGAATCTAATCTTTCAAATGGGGGTTCTGCTGGTCAGGGTTTAAATAAGGGAATCTTGTTCTTATTGAGTTTACCCTATTTATTAATTGGTACACTGGGCTATGTATGGTGGAAGAATAAAAATAAGACTGTAGCCGATTTTTCCGAAGAAGGATAATTTTTAAATAGCTTATCGATCAAATTAATGACTAATTATTTTCCGGTATAGGAGAATAAACATGGTTTACTTGGTTTATTGGTGTAGGTTATTCGAATTACTTCTATCATTGACGGTAATTCGTATAAGGTCTCTGTGAAATGTGGATCGTGTTTATCGATCTAAGATATACCGCAAACTTACTCCACCACCTCCAGCTTCTAATCCATTGCTACCAGTGATAAATACATTGGGCATCCAATCTAGTGAGACATTGAGTGGTATATCTCTAAAGCTATAATCCAATCCAATGGCTCCTGCAATGCCAATACCCAATTCACCACTTTTAAGCAGGATACTTCCACCAGCTCCCCAATACCAAGTTAATCCAGCCACATCGTTGGCAAAATTATTGTGTTTTTCATATACTAAGGCGGCGTAAAGATTGCCAAAATAAAAACCAGCCATTCCCTCAAATGCGGAAGCATTTGAAATAAATTGCTTGTATGTAACATTGGCTCCTAAACCTGCTCGAATACCGAAGGATCGAGAATAATCTTGTGCTTGCCCTTCCATCATAAATAGACAACAGATGGCAAAGATAGAAAGTAAAATTTTTTTCATAATTTACTATTGAAGAAGGTCAGTTTAAACCTTTATTAATTGCCTAACTTGACTTTTACAAGATAAACAACTACAAATATCCACCCTAATATAAGAAATAATCCACCGATCGGTGTGATTGGACCCAATATTTTTGATGGTATGCCATGTAAAGATTGTGTTGCCAATAGATATAGGGAACCAGAAAAAAGCAAAATCCCGATAAAGGCAGCGTTCCAAGCGTAATCAATGAATTTGGAATGATCACTGGGAACGATGTAACCAATATTTAAGATAACAATCATTAAAAATACATGGTAAAAATGATAGCGACTTCCCGTTTCAAAAATAGCTTTACCGTAATCGTCAAAATGTTTATCTAAAGCATGGGCTCCAAATGCTCCAATAATAACTGCCAAACCACCCATTATGAATGTAATAATCGCTTTAATATACATGGTACTGTCTATTTTATTGCCCAGTCAATGGGCTGTTTGTTATGGGTACAAAGGTACGAATTGGCATCTATAAAATGGTTGTTTCCGGCAAATCTATTGCGGGCAAGGGGAGAAGGATGGGCACTTGTTAGAATTAAATGTTGATTTTCATCAATTAAGTCCTTTTTCTTGATGGCAAAATTCCCCCATAACATAAAGACGAGGTGTTGATGTTGATCTGATAAGGTTTGGATAACCGCATCGGTAAATTTTTCCCAACCTATTTTTCGATGTGAGCCCGGTTTACCTGCTTCTACAGTTAGAAAGGCATTGAGTAAAAATACTCCTTGTTGAGCCCAATAACTCAGATCTCCATGTTCGGGAATGGGAATATCCAGACTTCTGTTGATCTCTTTGTAAATATTTTTTAGTGAAGGTGGTGTTTTGATATGTTTGGGAACAGAGAAGCTCAATCCCATAGCTTGTTCAGGTCGATGGTAGGGATCTTGTCCTATGATGACGACCTTTATTTTGTTAAAAGGAGTAGAGTTAAAGGCGTTAAATAATTTGTTATCAGGAGGATATATTGTTTTTCCCAGTTGTTTTTCTCCTTGTAAGTATTGAATGATTTCTCTGTAATAGTCTTGTTGCATTTGGTCAAACAATACTTCTCGCCAGGTGTTTTCCATTGGTATATTGGGGGCAATTTTCATAAATTTTAAATTTTTTTATTAATTTGATGCGAAAATATGCTTTAATTTAAAATGAATTTCTAATTTTGTGGCGCAATAAAATAAAAAAATGGCTCCGTAGCTCAGCTGGATAGAGCAACTGACTTCTAATCAGTAGGTCAAAGGTTCGAATCCTTTCGGGGTCACTTGATTATCAAAGAGTTAAGTCGATCGACTTAACTCTTTTTTTATTTCTAACACATAGTTTTTCTTCATACTGGTTCTTTATTTTCATTCGTAAAATGCCGATTATCAATAGGATAAACTATATTTTTCTATACATTGTGATATCAGCGTCTTCGCAACCACTTTTGTGAAAGTGTGTTGTTGTACTATAGCCATCGTTTTAAGATTCAATTATCCGTATTCCCATCTTTAGAAATTATGTAAGGACTTTGGTCAAGATTCTTTAATCCAAGGTTTTTATTTCTTATTGAATATAGAGGTTTTTTCAATTTGTCCTTTACGGGACTAGATATGGTTTAGAACCACTGGGTTTTGATTGTGATCTTTTAATTTATTTTGAGGATGTAGAGACGTAAGGCATTGCGTCTCAATTGGCGGTATTGAAAGTCTCAATGCCAACCCATCCGAAACACGGAGGTTTCGACTCCTTCATCAAATGCCCTCAATGGGCATTTGGTAGTCTTTCAGACTACTTCATTTAGTCGTGACTCTACAACAATAAATCGAAAGAATGTCGCCAATTATAAATGTAATTCGTATAAAATGCTAAATTATGTTTTGAGTTATGGGAGATTTTCCTACACATTAATATCAGTTTGGTATAAGTTCTTTTTTGATTAATAGAGAATTATATAAAAGCATTAATTTTTATTTTATTAAAAAAATAAATTTGTTTATTTCTGCAACATAAAGGTGTGTGGGTAAATTGTTATGTATTTGTATTATATTGTGTGTTTAAAATTTTTTATATTTGTTTATTGTAATAAAAGTCTTTATTATTCAAAAATTTATCTCAAATATTACAATTATTAAATAATAAATTTTATAATTTGCATGTTAGATTGTAGAATATAAAAATTTGCTATGGTTAAACCTTTATTTCAAAAAAATACCTTTTTAGTTTGTTTGTTGATATTAATTTTCGGTGTCTTGACATTTCCGTCAAATGGACAGATTTATGTTGATGTCAGTGTTTCTCCCGGAGGCGATGGCAGTTCTTGGGCTACAGCCTATGACGATTTACAACAAGCCTTGACTACGGCCAGTAGTGGGGATTCTATTTTTGTAGCGGAGGGTACTTATTATCCAGTAAGTCCCTCAGATCCCGGAAATGTAACGATTATGGAAAAAGAAATATCTTTTGTGATACCGGATAGTGTACGAGTTTACGGAGGATTCCCAGCAGGTGGAGATGTTTTTGCCAACCGAGATTGGGAAGTCAACGAGACCATCCTCAGTGGAGATATCGGTGTGCAAAATGACAGTATAGATAATAGTTATCACGTGGTTTACACTAAGAATGTTAGTGATGCTACCCTGGTAGATGGATTTACCATCACCGATGGAAATGCGGATGGTTCACTTCCTTATTTTGGTGGTGGCTGGTATAACGAGGGCTCAGGATCTGGGAATTTGTCCAATCCTAGGATTGAAAATTGTGTCTTTTCGTCTAATTCAGCTGTTCATGGAGGCGCAATTTATAATTATGGAGTTAATGGAGGAGAAAGTTCACCTGAGTTGGTTAATTGTGTATTTACGTCTAATACCGCTGAAAGGGATGGAGGCGCTATTTATAATAGTGTATTTTTTGATGAAGTATGTTCGCCTAAGTTGGTTAATTGTGTATTTACATCTAATATTGCTGGAAGAGATGGAGGCGCTATTTATAATTTCTCAAATATAGGAGAAAGTTCACCTGTGTTGGTTAATTGTGTGTTTGAGTCTAACTCAGCCCGAGATGGAGGTGCTATATATAATAGTGGATTATTTGGGGAAAGTTCCCCTACACTGAAGAATAGTATATTCTATAATAATAGTGCTGAAAGAGAAGGATCTATATTCTATAATGATGAAGCTTCAGTTTCTATTTCGTACTCACTGTTTGATGAATCTTATAATGTTGTCAATCACAATTCGGATGTCACCGACGATGGGTATAATCTTTTTTCTACCGATCCTTTATTTATAGATGCGGTCAATGGAGATTTTCATTTGCAACCCATATCTCCCGCTATAGACAGTGGTGATCCAACTACACCGATCATTGATTTTTATAAGGTCAATGGAATGGCAGTTGATTTAGACTTAAATTCGAGAGTAGAGGATGATATCGATATAGGGGTCTATGAGTTTAGTTGCAGTAATTATTCTTTTACAGAGGGTATCATTTATGTGGATTTATCTGCAACGGGAGGAAACGATGGAACATCTTGGACCGATGCCTTTACAGATTTGCAGTCAGCTCTTCAATTGTTTAAGGTATGCCCCAATGCAGCCGATTCCATTTTTGTAGCGGAGGGTACATATTATCCAACTTCTACAGGGAATAGGACGGTATCCTTTATGATACCCGATAGTGTAAGAGTTTACGGAGGATTCCCAGCAGGCGGGGGTGGTTTTGTAAACAGAGATTGGGATGCGAATAAGACCATCCTTAGTGGAGATATCGGTGTACAAAATGACAGTACAGACAATAGTTGTCACGTGGTTTACACTAAGAATGTTAGTGATGTTACCCTGGTAGATGGATTTACCATCACCGATGGAAATGCGGATGGTTCATTTGCTAATTATAGAGGTGGTGGCTGGTATAACGATGGCTCAGGATTGGGGAATGTGTCCAGTCCAAGGATTGAAAATTGTGTATTTGAGTCTAACTCAGCTAAGTTTGGAGGCGCAATTTATAATTCTGGAAATGAAGGAGTAAGTTCACCTAAGTTAGTTAATTGTGTATTTACGTCTAATACTGTTGAAAGTATTGGAGGCGCTATTTTAAATGATGGAACAGAAGGAGTAAGTACACCTAAGTTGGTTAATTGTGTATTTACGTCTAATACTGCTGGAAGTGATGGAGGCGCAATTTATAATTCTGGAAGAGAAGGAGTAAGTTCACCTAAGTTGGTTAATTGTGTATTTACGTCTAATACTGCTGGAAGTGATGGAGGCGCAATTTATAATTCTGGAAATGAAGGAGTAAGTTCCCCTGAGTTGGTTAATTGTGTATTTACGTCTAATACCGCTGAAAGTGATGGAGGCGCTATTAATAATGATGGAGAATTTGGTGAGAGTTCCCCTGAGTTGGTTAATTGTGTATTTGAGTCTAACTCAGCTGACCAAGGAGGGGCTATTTATAGTGTGGGAATTGGTGGGGAAAGTTCCCCTATACTGAAGAATAGTATATTTTATGAAAATACTGCACAAAATGAGGGACCTGTTTT